>CAWEJA010000001.1:0-463787 GCA_963809295.1 Terriglobia bacterium
TGGAAGAGACTCATATTTCATCCCCTTTGTTGCGTCCTACTAGAACGCCTGCGTAAGGAGACTCCCGATCCGCTGCTGGTGGTGGTGATGTTGGCGTTGTAATAGTTTCGTATCCTGCCGAGCTCCGGAATGCAGATTTCAGCCGTCTTGTTGCTGTTTTTGGGCAACGATCTGCTGCAGGGCAAGATTCGCATTCATCTGGTTCGCGTCCTGCTGGGTGCGGAGTTGTAAAAGCAAGGCTTGGTTGATGCGTTGCAATGTTGCCATGACGGTCTGCTGGGAAGTGTCCTGGGTTTGAGTTGCGGCCTCAAGATTGGCGATGTCGGTTTGTCTTGAGGACTGATTCGCTCGGATGGTCCCGAGAGCCTGCAAGTTGGTGGTCATTACGGAGTCGTTGATGTCAACGGTCGCGCCCTGAGCGGCAATCTGCAACTGGCCGGCAACACTGGCCGTGCTGTAGCCAGGGATTACGTTGGCGGTATTCGGAACGCTCACTTGCTGGTAGGAGGCCGCGCTCCTTTTCCGTATTCGCCGAATTCAGCCAACCCATCGAATTGCCGTAGGTATTCGAGATCTGCTGTAGCAGGAGCAAGTCGGAAGTTGGAGACAGAAATCGGGAATAGAGCATTCTGGCGCAAGGATCATCTGGTGCACGAGGTTGTATTGCTGCTTTGCGACGTTGTAGGCCTGCAGCGCTGTCGTGGCGATCTTGACAGGCTGACAATTTGCTGGTGCTCAATCTGCTGATGGTTGGAATGGATCGTCTTCGTGTTCGATCTGCGATGCGTGGGCCGATTGCGTAGGATCGAGACGATGCCGGAACCGAATTGCGCGTGGGCAGCGGGTTGAAATGCCGCAGCGAGGCCGATAGAGAGAGCAGCAACGATTAGCTTCTTCATGTTCTTGTCCTTTCGTCTGCGGTTGGTGGAGCCTCACAGCAACACCGCGCTACTGCTGTGCGGCGATAATCTCTTTTGAATCTGTGCAAGGCGGTCCGCTTTGGCTTACATTGCGCGTCTCGTTCTTTCTTCTGCTTCCAGGGCTGATCTGCTGGAGCCAGCTTCTCTCCTGTCAGAGTCTGACATCCGGCGGTCACTGGATCGATCATCCTTGGCATACTCCTTCTGCAGATCTTCAACTTTTGCTTGGCGGCCCTGACATCCGGTAAGAGCGATTGCGATTGTGGCGATCAAAATCGAAAATGACAAATTGCGGCGCATGAATCATCTCCTCAAAACGTCTGGGGAATCGTGTGGTTCTCGTACGCCGGGAGAAGCATGTCCTGGGTGAAATAGACCTTGACGCGATGACCCTCCCGAATCGTGATGGTTGGCGGAATCTGTATGAACCGGTCGAGGACGGTGGTTGCCGACTGCGAGACGCTCGCCGGCGGCTCCGGTCGTGAATGCCTGTGAACCGCTCGTCGTAATCGTGCCGCCACCCTGGGTGATCTGGCCTGCGCCCGCGATGACGCCGAGGGCAATCGAGGTTCCGAAGATCTCAAGGTAGTGGTTGTTTACCTTGTCCTTCAGACCCTCTTCGCCGATCTGATCGAGACCGTGAAACTGGTCGAGATCGACTGAGTAGCCGTCAGGCATAATCATGCGGTGAAAGACGACCGCCATGCGGCGCTGTTGGCCGAATCCGTTGGAGCCGATCTTCCGCGCTTCGCCCAGCACGATCGTTCCCTCCGGGAACGAGCACATGCTGGCGGTCATGCGAATAGACGGGATTCGAGACGAGCACCTTCACTGGACCAACGGCATCGCCGTCAAGCCGGTTCATCAGACACGGTGTCCATCGTCGAGCCCTTCATAGATCACATAGGGCTGGCCCACAGCAGAGTCGATGTTCACTTCCGGACCATGTTTGATGGACGCTTGCCCGAGCCGCTGGTGTTGGGTCACCGGCAGACGAGCGGCGCGACAAGGCTGCTGCCTGTCTGCGTGGAAGCGCCGCGCGTATGGGCTTGCGGATGCTGCCACAGCCGGCCACTGCTCTGCTGGACCGCTGTCGTCGGATTGCGCGCTGGCCTCCGGCGGTGCGGTATATACAAGATTCGATGCAAATCGCGAGTTGTACGCCAGTTCTCGCTCTTTGGCTGCCAGTTGCTGAGCCTGCTTGCTGCTGCGGGGAAATCTGCGGCTGGCCTGTCTGCTGGCCGTAGATGTTTGGCTGGGCGCACGGCTGACCGGGAATGCAAGGAATCGGTCTGGCCGGTCGGACCGTACGCTGCGGCGGCCGCCTGCTGAGCCGGTGTTGCAGTGGCAAGCGCTGGGTCGCCGGTAGCTCCGGTCCTGCTGAGCCTGCCTTTGTTGCTCGGCGGCAAGCTGGTTCTTGAGGTCCTGGACATTGTTGTCTGTGTTGTCCTGAACAGTCGGCTGCGGTGGTTCATGCCTTGCGCCGCGGCCTGTTGCGAGGGCGTCTTCTTTCCGTGCCGCTGAAGACGGCAGCCAGGATCACGAGCAGCGCCGCGCCAAGATAGATGAACGGCTTCAGGTTCTTCCGAAGAACGCCTTTGGCTCACGCACGTCTCCGACGAGTTCCGGCTCCGGTGGAATCGCCTGCTGCGCATTGATCGTCGTCTCAGTCATTGTCCGCCCCATTTCGTATGAGTCTGACTATCCCTTGCGCGAGAATTCCATGCGCTTCTTGCCGAGTTCCACGTAGCCCGAGTCCATCACCTTCGGAATGATGTAGGTGCCTTCGCGAAGGTCGTAGTTGATCAGGTTCGGCTTGCCGTCCTTCATCTCGTAGACCGAGAACTTCTCCGGCGCATTGGTCTTGATGTAGGTGAACTTGTCGTCGTGGTAGATCGACTGAATATCGAAGGGCGCTTCATTCGCCTTGAAGCGTGTAGTCGAACTTCAGCTGCAAGCGGATAGGCGCTCTTGTATTCATCGACGGCCTGCGTGACGTGCGACTGCACCGCGGCGAGCTGCTGCTTCGACTGCTCCAATTGCGCTGCAGGAACAAACTGCGGCGGGCCGCTGACGACGCGACGATCGAGGACTGATCGGCGGGCTGGACAATCACCTTCAGGTCCGGCGTCTGCGCGAGTCCGGAGACATCCTGCAGCGTGAAGCTGTAGATGTTGCCCTTGTCGGTGATCAGATTCAGATTGGAGCTGATGCCTGCCTTCGCCGGATGCACGAAGCAGAAGTTGCCGACCACATCGACGATCCAGAACTCCTTGTCGCCGGTCGCGGCCTCCATGATCTTTTCGGTCGGCTGGCACTTCGATCAGCGTCGTGTACTTCAGCTTGGCGCGGATCGGGACGATGTCCTGCGAGTGATACTGCACGGTGCGCGCCGAGCTCCTGCGCGACGGCGTCGACGGAGAGAGAGAGCCACGAGACAAGCTTGCAGAGCGATGACGTCAGAGGTTCATGCGACAGCTCCTTATGCGGTTGGTGTGTGGTGACGCCGGCCAGCGTGCGAGGCCGGAATGGATAGTCTTCGGCAAGACGGCGCAGTCCTTCGGCGAATGCCGAAGCGCTCGAAGTACTCGCGCTTCTTGAGGTTGTCGCGGGCGTTGTTGGTCGCCATCCAGTGGGAGACGGAATCGACGTTCAGCTGCACTTTCTTCGAGGTCTGCGCTTTGCGGATGAGCATCTGACCAGGCGGAACCAGGCCGGCGATCAGGTCAAGCTCCGTGTCGTTCAGATGAAACGCTTCCCGGTAGAGCTCGCGATCCATCTCCGGGTTGGCGAGGAAGATCTTCGTCGGGCAGCTTTCGGCGACGATCTGCAGCATCCCCGATTCCTCAAGCTCCTTGATGGATTGCGTCGCAAGAATCATCGCGGCGTTGTGCTTGCGCCAGGTCTTCTGCGCCTGGACGACGTAGTTGCGAATCGTCTCGTTCTTGATGAACAGCCACGCCTCGTCGAGCAGGAACATCTTGAAGGTGCCGAGCTTCGTTGGGATCGGCGATCTCGTTCGACGCCCGGTGCAGGACGTAGAACAGCAGCGGCTCCAGCACCTCCGGCGCGTCGCCCCAGCCGTGCGAAGTTGAAGGTCTGAAACCGGCTGAACGAGAGCGTGTCCTCGGCGTTGTCGAAGAGAAATCCGTACTGACCGGCGCGCGTCCAGCGATGCAGCCGATCTTTCAGTTCGCCGATGATGTTGGCGAAGTTCGAGACCGTGCGCTGTTCGGGTTCGAGCACATAGATGCGCTCGATGGCGTCCCAGAGCTTGCGCTCTTCCTTGAAGTCGAGCCGGTAACGCTGCTCGTTGCCCTCGATCAGCACGCGGAAGAAGCTGAAGAGGAATTGCAGGTTCTCCTTCGTCGGCGCAAGCGAGAACGGATTGATCGTGAAGTCGCGTGATTCCTGGCCCGACGTTCAGGTACGATACCGCCGAAGATCGTCGTGAGCGACTGGAAGCTGCCGCCGATATCGAAGATGAAGGTGAGCGGCTCGTACTTCTGTGCGTTCTGCAGAAGGAAGTTGCAAAAGTAGATTTTGCCCGCTCCGGTCATCCCGAGAATGAGCGTGTGGGCGACTTCGCCGTTATGCAGGTTCAGATAGTATGGCGTGCTGTTGTCGGTTTCGAGCACAGCCAGATACTCCGCTCCGAGATGCGCGTTCGTCTTTTCGCCGGGCAGGATCGTGAAGAGAAACGACAGGTCGGCGTAGTTGGTGTTCAGCAGATACAGCTGGCGCAGATTCAGTGCGTAGTTGCCCGGCACGGTGGCGAAGTAGGCGTTGAGCTGGTTGTAGGTCTCGGCGAACAGATTGCCGTCGGCATTGGTGAAGACGCCGGCGAACTCGCCGACGAGTCGATCGAGTTCTGTCCTGTGAGTCGGCCATAGAGCACAATCGTGAGCGAGAAGTCGCCAAGCGATTGACCGTCTCCCAGGGCGCGCAGGCAATCGCCAAGATTCTCGATGTCCGCCTGTTTCGATTCATCGACCAGCACATCGCGCGGATTCGTCTTGCGTGGCGTCGTTGCCCATCTGCGAGACGAAGCCCGTCTTCGACATATTGAAGTGACGGCGTCGTTTGTTGACTTCCTTGCGCGCTTTGTCCGCCGGTAGCGGCGTCCACTCCGTGACGACGAAGAAGTTGGCCGGAATCTTGAGCAGCGCATCGAGCACCAGCGGCCGCGTCTCTGTGATGGCCTCTTTCATCGTCAGGACGCGGACAAAGTGATCGCCAACGCGCAGGTGATCGCGCTCGGCTTCGATGTCGGAATTGACCACCTGGTAGTCGAGAAACTGCGTGCTCTGCGGCCTGCCGGCGATGCGCCAGTCGTCGTAATTGAGCAGGCGGCGGAAGAACCTGAACTGGCCCTGCTGATTCAAGACCTCGATCTGCACGAAATCGGCGAGCTGGCGAACGAATGCCTGAACGCGCTGGTCGAGCCGTTGCAAGATCGCTCTCGATCTGCGTACGCAGCAGCGTCTTCATGCTGTCGTTCGAGAACTGCGCTTTCAGTTCGCCGATCGCGCCCTGCTGGATCGTGGAGGAGACGGGCAAGAGCGGTTCCGACCCCGGTCTTCGACCGCGCGCCTTCGAGAAGGATGCAGTAGAAGATTTCGATCTGGTAGAGGTGGTCGCGCTTCGCTTCGAAGAACTTCCGACGCTGGTCGACAGCGGCCTCCACTATCGGATCGTCGTAGCTCGCGAACGGAATGTCCGGACGGTTCGACTTGAAGAGATACTGATAGACATGGAAGCCTGGGCCAAAGGCTTTGAGCGCGGCTTCCAGCCGCTTCACCGCATACTCCTGTTCGGCGCGGTCGAGGCTTTCGTAGTCGACGCCAGAAATACTGAGGACCATGCCGAGGTCTCCGCTCTTCGTGAGAAATGTCGTCTCGTTCCAGAAGCCGTAGAGATTGATGTGGTCGTTGAGAGCTGCGCTCTCTTTCCACGGCTTGATGACCTTGTCGAGACGCAGCATCAGAGCACCTCCACGCGGGGAACTCGTTGCTTCGCGGCGTCGTAGCGCGCGCTTGTAACGTTCGGACTTGGCGAGAATGCGTAGGAATGCCGGATCGCTGTTCGTTACCCATTGGCCGAATGCAAATCCGCCAATGAAGACGGCTATTCCGGCGAGAATGGAGTTGAAGAGATTGAAGGCTCCGACAGCACCAACGCAGACGAAGTAGAACAGCGTGCGTTCGACACCCAGGTAGGTGAGGGGCTTATGCAGGCTCTTGAAGACTCGGTTTGTGCGTCGTTTTGTTGCTGTGTTGTCTGGCATAAGGCCCCTCGTCTGCAGCATGCTGGTTGAAGTTGGCGGGTGAGGCCTCCTATACGCCCCAGAGCCAACTCAGTACATTCGCAGCGAGAACGGCAATCCCGGTTCCGGCGGCAACACCGGCGAGCGCCTTCTTCGCGCCGGGTTCGCCGTGCGCGAAGCCGTAGCCGCCGATCACGATCGCAATCAGACTCGCGACCTTGGCGACCGTTCCGGTGAAGAGGGTTTGAAGGGCGGTAAAGCCGGTGTCGAAAGGACTCCCTTGGGCATGGGCCGCAATTGGGGCGAAGATGAGAAATGCGACGAGGATCGGCGCCGATTTTGCAGACGCTAAAGTCATTATCAAGCGAGTCCCAAAGGGATGTTTGACAGGCGTTGTGTGCGGCATGACGGCCTCCAGCAGCAACCATCAGAGTCGCTGCATTGGGCCAACATTAGTCGGGAAGAGTTGCGTCAGTCCAATGACTTCTCAGCCGAGCACTATTCCTTACGCTTATAGTGAGGATCTAGGGTCCAGATAATCCGTCCACACTGATTCATTACTGGGATTCATAAGGTTCAGCTCAAAATGAATTGGACTACTCAGCAGTACCAAAACTAACCTCGAACTGCTCTGGCAGCTCAGAAGCTGCGAAAAACTCTCTCGGAGGCGGCTATGCCCGACCTTGTTTCCAAACCAGCCCACCGCATTGAAAACGCTGACGCGCACTTTGAGCAGCTCCTGGACACAGATGAGGCGGCCGCTCTCTTAAAAATTCATCCCAAGACTCTGCAGCAAATGGCCCGTAGCGGCCGGATTCTCGGCGTTCGGATCGGAAAGCTCTGGCGTTTTCGCGCTTCAGTCTTGAACGATTGGCTTGAACACAAAATGGCCAGTTGAGAAATGAATCGCATTGAGGCGATCTCGACAGCAGACCAAAGCTGGGCTACTCTCGTTCCAGCCATCCGTGTTGCCTCAACCGAAATGGAGGATTTGAATGAGGCGCACGAGTTATCAAAAAGGCAGTCTGAGACTGGCGGATCGCAAAAAAGGAAAGGTTTGGGAGTTCTTGTGGAGAGAAGTTCAGCTGGACGGAGCAATCCGGCGAAAACACATCGTCATTGGAACGCAGGAAGACTTGCCAACCGAGTCTGCCGCCCAAGCCGCAGTAGATGCCATCCGCTTAGAGATCAACCAACAAACCCCTCAACGTCTCATCAAAAGCATCAGTTTCGAGACGCTTGTAAATCACTATCGCCAACACGAGTTGCCGGACATTTTCAACAAGACCAAGCCGACGCCCGACGCGGCGGACGAGGATCGCAAATCGTACTCGACGCAGGTGACCTACGAGGGTTATTTAAGGAAATGGATTCTCCCACGATGGCGTGTATGTCGATTGAAGGACATCAAGGCGACCGACGTGGAGAAATGGCTCAAGAGTCTCTGTTTTCCGAGAACTGGTGTTCCGCTAGCGCGGGGCAGCAGGGCGAAGATCAGAAACATTATGAGTGCGCTCTATTCTCATGCGATCAGGTGGGAGTGGACCGAGAAGAATCCAATCACGAGTGTTCGCCAGAGCGCGAAACGGCAGAAAGCACCAGACGTTCTGACTCCGGAAGAAATCATGGCATTCCTCAAGGAATTGCCAGATCCACTCCGGACGATGATCGAGTTGGATGCTTTCACTGGGCTGCGCCGAGGAGAACTGATAGGGCTTCGGTGGCAGGACGTGGATTTCGAGAATCTCGTCTTGCATATCCGTCGATCTGTAGTGGCAATGGTAGAGGGTGCGCCGAAAACGGAAGCGTCTCTAAAAGACGTTCCGCTGGACGCGCAAACGGCCGAATCTCTCTGGGCATGGAAGCACCTTTCTCCATACGGAAGTCCAGGCGATTGGTTATTTGCCTCTCCGCACATGAAAGGCCGACAGCCCTATTGGCCCGGCACGCTGTGGCGGTATTACGGCAAGCCGGCCTTGGAACGTGCCAGGGTGACGAAGCAAGTCTCGTATCACACCTTCCGGCACACGTTTGGAACGCTCCTGAACGCGAACGGAGAAAATCCGAAGGTCGTACAGGAGTTGCTGCGCCACGCGAGTCTGAGAGTCACGACCGACGTTTACATGCAGGCAGTCGGTCCGCAGAAGCGCGAGGCACAGAGCAATTTGGTCAAATTGGTAAGGCGGGGCGCCGTTTCGGAAATCAAGCCCGCCTAAGTGGATCAAATTGGATCATGAAGGAAAACGGTGATTGTGCGGAACCCGTTTATTTTGTTGGCGTCCCCGACGGGATTTGAACCCGTGTTACCGCCGTGAAAGGGCGATGTCCTAGGCCAGGCTAGACGACGGGGACCACGATGCTGAGGCGGGAGCCAAGGGTTGAAGCTTTGATGGTAACAGTGCATTGGAGCGAGTGTCAAAAGACCGTGGCTGGTCGGTGGTGTACTTAAATAAACGGTTCGCGTCCTTTTCCGGGTGGTTCTTTCTTGTCAGGCCCGTCCCGTTTTCACCCCAATTCGATGCTGGCGACAAATTAGAATAGATTGGTGCGGCGGCGACCGCCGTGATTCACTGCCCAATGCCAGATCCTCTATATCTCAGTCTTTGGTTTTCCACCTTTGAGGCCGACGACGTGTTGCCTCATGCGCTGGCCGTGATGCGGCAATTCTCATTTTCCGTGCAACGGCCTGGAATCACTTATCTGGCGCTGCATCCGGTCTCATGGAATGAACCTACCATCCTCGAACAGCGCTTCAGGCCCGGCATTCCACCGGAAGAGGCTGTGCTGATCGCGTCCGACCTGCTCCATGAAGATTACGCTTACTTGTTTGAAGCTTTCTGGGACCTCTGGATTGTTGCCGAGCATGGCGAATGGATGCTGCAGCCCACGCAGGTGAGATTTCTTGTGCATGGCACTGAGTTTGACGACGGCGTGTACGAGCAGGAAGGCCACATCCAGGTGGACTTGGGCCTGGACTCGTTCTTTCTTCAGGAAGAAGTTCAGCTGACGATCGAGGCCGCCGCGAGAGTGCGCGCCAACGTGCAAAAACTGGTGGAGTTCACCGGCAAGATTGAAAAGAACTCCGGGGCGAGCGCGCGACTGCTATGGTCGGAATCGGATGAGAACTTTGCACAGAAGTTGATCGCGCGTCTGCAGAAAGTGCAGTGACACCGAGGGTCAAACGAAACCACGGAGAACACAGAGATCACAGAGTTCGTCCGCATGGCCTCTGCCTCTGTGTTCTCCGCGGTTAAGATCTACTTCGTTCTTCCGCCTTCAACTTTCAGCTTGTCGCTCGCCGCAGCCTGGGCGGCTGCCAAACGTGCCGTCAGAACACGGAAAGGCGAGCATGACACGTAGTTCAGTCCCACCCGGTGACAGAACTCGACTGACGACGGCTCTCCGCCATGCTCACCGCAGATGCCGACTTTGAGACCGGGGCGAGTTTTCCGCCCGCGCTCGGTTGCGATCTTGACCAACTGGCCGACACCGTCCTGGTCGAGCACAGCAAACGGATCCTGCTTGAGGATGCCTTCTTCCAGATAGGTGGGCAGCACCTTGTTGATATCATCACGGGAGAAGCCGAACGTGGTCTGGGTCAGATCATTGGTTCCGAATGAGAAGAATTGGGCTTCCTTCGCAATCTCATCCGCTACCAGCGCAGCTCGGGGCAATTCGATCATGGTGCCTACAAGGTACTCGACCGTTTTTCCCTTTTCTTTGAAGACTTCCTGGGCCACGCGGTTGACGATTGCCGCCTGGTTCGCCATTTCCTTCAGCGTCGCGGTGAGCGGAATCATCACTTCGGGATAGACCTTTACGCCGTCCTTGGCCACGGCTACCGCGGCTTCGAAGATGGCACGGGCCTGCATTTCGGTGATCTCCGGATAGGTGATTCCCAGGCGGCAACCGCGATGTCCGAGCATGGGATTGAACTCGTGTAACTCCTCGACCCGGCGCAGAAGGGTTTTGAGTCCCTTCAGCTTTGGCGATTTCGGCTTGGTGGCTTCAAGGACTGCAATTTCTACCATCAGGTCTTCGCGGCGCGGCAGGAACTCATGTAACGGTGGATCGAGCGTGCGAATCGTAACCGGGAAACCATCCATCGCACGGAAAACGCCGACGAAATCGGCACGCTGCAAGGGCAGCAATTTCTTGAGCGCAGCGCGGCGATCTTTTTCGGTGTTGGCGAGAATCATGGCCCGCATGTGGGGAAGTTTCTTTTCGCCGAAGAACATGTGCTCGGTGCGGCAGAGGCCGATGCCCTCGGCGCCGAAAGCGCGCGCCTGGATGGCATCGCGCGGGATGTCGGCGTTGGCCCGCACGCCCAGTTTGCGGAACGGCTCGGCCCAGCTCATGAGCTTCATCAGCTCAGGATCGTCTGGCTTCGCCGCCATGGTGCCGAGCTTGCCCTTGATCACGCGGCCGGTGGTGCCATCGAGCGAAACCCAGTCTCCGGCCTTAAATACTTGCCCCTTGACCCTCATCTCCCGGGCCTTCTCGTCTACCTCGACATCGCCTGCACCCGCCACACAACACTTGCCCATACCGCGCGTGACCACAGCAGCGTGGCTGGTCATGCCGCCCCGTGAAGTCAGAATCCCAGCCGCCACTTCCATGCCGTGAATGTCTTCGGGCGTGGTTTCAGCGCGCACCAGAATGACCGGATGCTTGGTAGGGCCGTGGCCGGCTTTTTCCACTGCTTCGTCGGCGGTGAAGACAATCTGCCCGACCGCCGCCCCCGGCGACGCTGGAAGGCCAGTAGCCAACACTTCGACCTTGGCGCTTTTCTCATCGAGCCGAGGCAGCAGAAACTCATAAACCTGATTGGGATCTATACGGAAAATTGCTTCTTCCTTGGTGATCAGGCCCTCATCCACCATCTGAATGGCGACGCGTACGGCTGCCGGCCCGGTACGTTTGCCATTGCGGGTCTGCAGCATGTAGAGCTTGCCTTCCTGGATGGTGAATTCGAAATCCTGCATGTCTTTGTAATGCTTTTCCAGACGCGTGGTAATCTCGCGCAGCTGGTCATACACGGCGGGCATGACCTTTTGCAATTCGAGGATGGGGACCGGAGTGCGGATGCCGGCGACCACGTCTTCGCCCTGCGCGTTCATCAGAAACTCGCCGTAGAATTCTTTTGCTCCCGTCGCAGGGTTGCGGGTGAAACCGACGCCGGTGCCGCTGGTGTCGCCAAGATTGCCAAAGACCATGGCCTGGACGTTGACCGCGGTGCCCAGCATGTCGTCAATGTTGTTGATGCGGCGGTAGTGCTTGGCGCGATCATTTTGCCAGGAGCGGAAAACGGCATCGCGCGCCATGACGAGTTGCTGGTGCGGGTCCTGGGGAAAGTCCCTCTTGGTGTGTTTCTTGACGACCTTTTTGTATTCCTCAATCACTTCCTTTAACGCTTTGACATCCAGGTCAGTGTCGAGCCTGGCCTTCTTCTGTTTTTTCTTGGCATCGAACACCTCTTCGAAAGCGTGCTTTGGGATGTCCAGCACTACGCTACCGAACATCTGGATGAGGCGGCGGTAGGAGTCGGCAGCAAAACGCGGGTTATTGCTGCGTCTCGCCAGGGCTTCGACGCTTTGATCGTTGAGACCGAGATTGAGGATGGTGTCCATCATGCCGGGCATGGAAAACTTTGCGCCCGAGCGCACGCTCACCAGCAAAGGATTCTCGCCCTTGCCGAGCTTCTGGCCCTGCAAGTCTTCCAGGCGCTTAAGGGCGGCGTCCATCTGGCGATCGACTTCCGCCGAGACGCCGTTCGTGCGCATATATTCGCGGCAAGCTTCGGTCTGGATGGTAAAGCCCGGAGGGACCGGCAGGTCGGCATTGGTCATCTCGGCGAGACCGGCACCCTTGCCGCCCAAATCGTCTTTCATCTTGCCGTTGCCATCGGCTTTGCCACCACCAAAGAAATAGACGTATTGGGTTGCGGCCTTTTTGCTTTCCTGGACTTCTGATTGCGGGAGAGTTTGCGTTGCCATTGAGTGTTGATCCTTTATTGTTTCGAAGATTCTTTGGATTCCTTGCCTTCAGTCACTATTTCTGAGAAATCGGCAATGGTGGAGAATTCCTTTAGTAGTGTTTGCAGGAGCGCCAAGCGGTTGGCGCGGACGCGCTCATCTTCGACCATGACCATAACTTTGTCGAAGAAATTATCGATGGCCGGCCGTAGCCGGGAAACCTCCACCAACGCCTGTTCGTAATTCCGCTGACTGCTGAGTTGAGCTACGGCTTTCGCGGTCTGTGGGACCTGGGAGGCCAGTTCCTTCTCCGCCGGCTCCTGTAGCGATTCTACATTCAGGGTTCCGGCCACTTCTCTGCCCGATTCACTTGCCTGCCGGAGGATGTTCTTCATGCGCTTGAATGCGACTGAGATGGACTCGAAATCTGGCGAAGGGCGCACTTTGGTGACCGCCTTTGCCCGTGCCACTGCATCCACAACGTCATCCGCATCCGCAGCCAGCACCGCGTTCACAACATCATATTTAAAGCCGAGCGCATCGCGCAGATAGAACTCCAGTCGCTCACGCAGGAAATGCTCCACGGCACTGTCGTAATCGATCGCGGTCGAAAACTTCTTTTCTGCAGCCGAGCCACGGTAGGCCTCTCGCGCATCCTTGAACAATTGCTCCAGCTTTATCGGCAGTTTGTGTTCGGCAATTGTCTTGATAATCCCATTGCCCTGCCGGCGCAGTGCGAACGGGTCTTTCGATCCTGTAGGCTGAAGCCCGAGGGTGAACATGCCGGCAATGCTGTCCGCCTTGTCCGCGATTGAGAGCACCGCTCCCTCTGTGGTTCGCGGAACCGAGTCTTCCATGGACTCTGGCTTGTAGTGATCGTAAATTGCGTCTGCGACGGCAAGCCGAGTAGCTTCGGGCAAGTCTGGATCCAGTTGCTGAACCCTGGCGTACAGTCCGCCGACAATACCCTGCAGCTCGGTAAATTCTTTTACCAGTTCCGTAGTCAAATCAGCTTTCGCCAGACATGCCGCCTTATGAACCACACCTGGGCGGACCGCCATTCCGTTCTGGCGAATGATTTCGCACATCCAGCTGGCTACGCGCTGCACTCGCAGCACCTTGTCGTAGTAGCTGCCCAAGTCCTTTTGAAAGGTGACGTTTTTCAGCCACAAGCTGCGCTCCCGCAGTGGGTGCTTCTGGTCGGTCTGCCAGAAGAAGCGGGCGTCGTTGAAACGGGCTCGCAGCACGCGCTCATGGCCGTGCCGGATAACGCCGCTCGGATCACCGTCAGTATTGAGCACCGCGAGAAAATGAGGAAGAAGTTTGCCGTTCGAGTCATCGACCGCAAAATATTTTTGATGGTCGCGCATTACGGTGACCAGAACTTCCTCGGGCAATTCCAAAAACTCGGGATCGAAGCTGCCAAGAATTGCCGTCGGCCACTCGGTTAAGTTGACCACAGTATCGAGCAGGGACTTGTCTTCGCGCCAATGTGCACCGGAAATAGTGCGGGCGGCGGCATCGAGCGTCTTGCGAATCTGCTTTTCTCTTTCTTCGCGACTGATGACCTTCGCCTGGTGCAAAGCCTCAACGTAAAGCGCACCGGCTCGGCGGATCGGAACCGATCTATCGGCCAGAATCCGATGTCCACGGGACTGATTGCCGGCGCGAACACCATCAAACTCCAGCGGGATGATCTCGCCGTCAAGCATGGCTACCAGCCAGCGCACCGGACGCACGAAGCGCTCACTCGATTTGCGCCAGTACATGTTCTTGGGCCAGTAAATCGACGCGATCTCCCTGGGAAGGAACTCGGCCAGAATGTCAGCCGCAGAGCGGCCCTTCTTAGTGACCTTCGCAGAAAGGTATTCGCCTTTTGCGGTGCTGACTCGCTCGAGCTGCGACACCTCGACGCCAGCTTTTTTGGCGAATGCGTGCGCGGCCGGCGTGGGCTGGCCGTCTTTGAAGGCTATGCTCACAGAGGGGCCAGACACTTGTTCGGTAGCATCCGGTTGCGCTGCAGAAACGTTCGACGCTAGAACGGCCAAACGGCGGGGTGTGTCAAGATATGTAAGTTCGGCTGTTGGTAAGAGTCGTTCCCGGTCCAGCAGTTTGTGCACACGCTGGCGCAGTTCCAGCGACGCGGCGTCGATCATGCGCGCCGGAATTTCTTCGCAACCGATTTCCAGCAGAAAGTCTGGCATTTATTTCTATTTCAAGAAGACCCTGATCTAAGCGCCACTGTCAAACACTATGCGTTCGTGGGTACAACTTCCGCCCTCTTCTTCAGCTTTTTCTCCACTACAGGTTCTTCCTCTTCTTTTGCAGTGCGGATCGCTACGTTGCTGATCCACCCACGCCTTCGCGATCCCCACAGCCAGGGCCCGTACCCGCGCGATAACCCCTACGCGCTCGGTTACGGAGATCGCTCCGCGAGCATCGAGGATATTGAATAGGTGCGAGCACTTCAGGCAAAGGTCGTAGGCACCAAGCAGAGGAAACCGCTTTTTGCCGCGGCTCGACACGTCCGATCTGGCTAGTACGCCTCTCATTCATCTTTAGCTTTACCACCAGTATCTTTCGAGTGAGCGCGTTGCACTCGCCTTCACACAGTTCGAAATGCTTCCAGCACTTCTCAACGTCGGCGCAATTCGAAATTGTAGACTGAGAATTGCAGCTCATCTGCTAGTCGCACGTCGCCGTAGGTCGTCGCTCGCCCGGTCTCCGGATCGCGAGCCCACACAATGTCATAAATCGAATCTACGTCTTGCAGGAAAGCAGCGATGCGCTCCAAACCGTAGGTTAGTTCCGCGGAAATCGGATCCAGATCCACGCCACCGCACTGCTGGAAATAAGTGAACTGCGTGATTTCTAGGCCGTCGAGCATGACCTGCCAGCCGATACCCCACGCCCCCAATGTCGGCGATTCCCAGTTGTCTTCCTCGAACTTGATGTCGTGCTGGCGCAGGTCAATGCCCATCGCGCCGAGGGATTCGAGATAAAGTTCCTGTACATTTTCCGGAGGCGGCTTCAGGATGACCTGCAACTGCATGTGCTTGAACAGCCGGTTGGGATTCTCTCCGTAACGTCCGTCTGCCGGGCGGCGCGAGGGTTGCACATAGGCTATCTTGTAAGGCTTCGGTCCCAGCACACGCAGAAATGTCTCCGGAGCCATGGTGCCGGCGCCGACTTCGACGTCATAGGGCTGCTGCAAAACGCATCCACGTTCTGCCCAGAAGGTCTGCAGCCGCAGAATGAGTTCCTGGAAGGTGAGCGGATTGGAGTTTGCTGGATTCAAGACCGTGTTCGGGAGCAAGCGGGCTAATCAACGATTGTAACGGAAGGCGACCGGTGACGTCAGCTTTCAACAGCCAGCCATTAGCCGCTTCGCTCACCCCTCGGCGGGCAGCTTGAGCCAGGCCAGCGCAAAGATCAACAATGCGGCTACAAGAAATGACGTGGGTGCGGCAAAGAAATAGTGGAGGGAAAGGGCGGTCATTGCGGCCAGCCAGATGGTATTGACCAGCGCCACTCGTTTCAACAGCGCCGCACGCTCGCGGCCAAGCAGCAGGCTAAGGGCACCCACACAGAGCGCTGCCAGAGTGAATGACGCACTGAACCCTTGCAGCAGATCTGCCATGCTGCGAAGCGACCCCATGAGATTGAACTTGTAGCTGGACATCAACTCCAGCAACTGCCTCTCGGTGTCGTTCGTGGGGGCCAGTTTTTGGATCAGAGACAGGGAGTGCACCAGGCCAAGAAGTACGAGCACCCATGCGCCCGTCTTGAATAGGCGCCTTCCCCATTTGTCGTCTATTGGCGGTCCTTGCATTGGCAATCCTTCATGGGCGATCTTGCTGGCGTGAAGTTATAGCACGAACAGCGAGTCAAGCCTTCTCCGGCTCAAGCATCAACCTTCTCCAGCATCCCCGCCGTTACGAGCTTTTTCTCAATATGGCGCTGCAGAGTCTGGATCAAAAATCTTCTCAGATCGCTTCCCTGCTTCTTTGGCCACGGCGTTCCGGCAAAGCTCTCCAACGGCGCGCGAAACATCTGAGCGGCCAATGTACGCGAGTCGGAGTTATTTCCGACGACGCCAAACGCTTGTCGTCGGCGCACAGCAAGCCATCGGTCAGAGCGTGGAAGAAAGCCCGGCTGCCGTTCAAAGCGCGTCCACAAACGATGCACTCGGAAAGCTCGGGCAGGTAACCCATCAGCCGGGTCATCCACAGCTCAAAATACGTGACTGGCATCCAGACTTCGGTCCCACGTAGCCCCGCCAACACGGAAAGGGCCAGCCTGAAAACAGCGTCGTTGGCTTCGCGGTCGGGCAACAACTCGTCGAGCAATTCTGCCACGTGCGCCAGGGCCACCGCCCGCGGATAGCTGACTTCCGTTGCCAGGGGCGATTCCAGCACCTCGCATGAGTCCAGCCGCGCCAGTTCCTGCCGCTCTCGATCTTCGTAGTAGACGCGAACGTAAGTCAGCGGTTCCAGCGCCCCGCCAAATCTTCTCTTTGACTTTTTGGCCGAGCGGGCCACACCGCGAACTTTCCCTTCTGTCCTCGTGAACAGGGTGACCAGCAAGTCAGCCTCGCGCAAGGGATACGTGCGCAGGACAATTGCTTCGGACTCCTTGAGTGCCATGGAAGCCCAGCTTTCAACATCAGCTCCAGCCATCAGCTCGTCACAATCGTGCCTTAACTGGCTGAAAGCTGACGGCTAAAAAGAAAGGCGCACGCTCGCCACCGCAAGCATGCGCCATCTCGAAGAACGTTTTTCGACTGCTACCGTCCGAAATACTTTGCGTTGCGCTCGGTGAAAGATGCCCATTTCTCCGGGAGGTCGTCTAGCGCAAAGATGGCCGACACGGGGCACACGGGCACGCAGGCACCACAGTCGATGCACTCCACCGGATCGATGTAGAGCATTTCTTCTTCCGCGTAGGCGGGATTATCTTTTTTGGGATGAATGCAATCCACCGGGCAGGCGTCCACGCAGGCTGTGTCTTTTGTTCCAATGCATGGTTCTGCAATCACGTAAGTCATAAGTTCATTGTCTCCCTGATCTGACGACTGGTAAACCGGCGAATGCGCCGAACTCTACCAAACTGCTTATTCTAACAAGAATGCAGGTACCGGTACAGGTCCAGGACTGAGGCCATCCTGAGCAGCTGTCGCGGCAAGGGGCCGGTCCAACCGCTCGGGAGGCTGCCAACGCTGTTTATTTATGCTTGGGTCGATGAGTATCGCCGTAGCGAATACCTTCATTTACGTGTTGGATCGCCTGCTGAGTAAGCTCCAGAGCTTTCGCGCGGTGCCCGCCTTTGTCGTGTTCAGCTTTTTGCAATTCTTCCACGGCTGCCTGCAAGTGACGGAGAGCTTCCTGCATGTGGGGTTGATCTTGACTGAAAGCGAACTGCGGCACCACCAAGACCAGCGCCACGACAGCAGCAGCGATGGTATTTACGGAATGGCGTTTCATGTCGTCTCCTGACTCTCTGAACAGATTGGGATCAATATTGCAGCAACAGGGCCGAATGAAGAAGGAATACTACCATTGCGGGGTTTACCGAAGCCATCGGGCTATCAATTTCTGGTCTGCCGTATCTGTTCATCATCGTCTGGTCTCGGCCAGTTCTCTTTCGGTGCTCGGGCTCGTATTCCACGATATATCCTGCCACAGCGCTGGCGGCGACCGTCAGCGGGCTGGCCAGATACATCTGCCCCGGGCCGCTGCGACCAGGGAAATTGCGGTTCTGGGCGCTGATCACCACTTGCTCCGGGCGCGTGGTCACGCCTGGCCCGGCGTTGATGCAGGCCCCACAACTGGGCTCGATCACGTGCGCACCGGCCTTCTGGAAAACGTCCAGATATCCTTTTCGTATGCAGTAGTCGCGAGTCTCCTGCGATCCGAACTGGATGTAAAACTTGACCGAATCAGCGACCCTCTTCCCCTGCAGCAGCGCATCCGCCAGCACGCGGGCGTACATGTCCATATCCTCGTTCTTGCCCGCCGTGCAGGTGCCGCCGTAGGCCAATTCGACCGGAACGGGAGTATTCAGTTCGCGGACGTACTTGCCATTACCCGGATCCCCGGGCGTTGCCACCATGGGCGTGATATCAGCCGCGTCGAGTTCGATGGCGTGCGCGTAGTGGGCGTCAGGGTCGCTGTATAAGCCCTCGATCAGGGACTCGGCTTGCCTGCGTTCCATGCCACGGCGTTCGACCAGGAAATCAACCGCCTTCCGATCTGGCGCGACGATCCCGGTGAAGCCGCCGATCTCGGCGGCCATGTTGGTCATGGTGGCGCGCTCGTCCACACTCAGCTCTTCGATGGCCTCACCGGCGTACTCCATTACTTTGGCCAGGGCTTTGCCGCTGCGGACGTAGTCGAGGCTGAGAATCTTCAGGATGAAATCCTTCGCGGTTACGTTGGGATGCTTCTTGCCGCGAATGACGATTTTCACCGACTCTGGCACTTTAACCCGCACGTCCTTCGTGATCCAGGAATTGAAAACGTCAGTGGTTCCGATGCCAAAGGCCACGCAGCCGATCGCGCCCACGTGCGGCGTGTGGGAATCTGAACCGATGTTCAATTGTCCGGGAAGGGCGTAGCTCTCGAGAACAATGGAGTGGCAGATTCCTTCGGACCCTTTGCGGTCTTTCAATTCGCCGTGCAGCTTGATTCCCTGCTTCGTCGCGAAATCCTGCTGCTTGAGCTTGAGTTGCGTAGCCAGGTCGAGGAGGCCCAGCTTCTTTTTCTCCTCCGAGATCACCTCATCGAGGAAGGTCAGGTGGTCGCGGAAAAACAGGATGCTGGAGGGGTCATTGACCTTGGCGTCCTTGCCAACGTAGCGTTCGAAGAAAATCGCCGCCATCGGGGTGACGTATTCGTGGCTGAAGCGGAGGTCGGCGCGGGCGAAGCCGGTGTCGCCGGGTTGGACGGCGTTTCCACTGGAATCAAGCATGTGACGGGCGAAGATCTTCTCGGCCAGCGTCATGGGGCGCTTGGTTGTCTTGATGGGAGGGAGGAAAACCTTTTTCTGCAGGCGGGCGACGTTGAAGGGAAACAGGCCACCGTATTCGATTACCTGGCGAGTAATCTCATCTTCGCCGGTGGTGAATTCACGGAGCAGGATTTCTTCTCCGGCACGGAGCTTGTCTATCAGGGAAAAGTTGGTGGAGGTTAACACGCCGAGATTTTGGCAATTCTGCTTGTAGATGCGCTCGATGTTTTCGGCAATGACCAGATGTATGCCGGCGCACATCTCGGCGTAAGGCGACTGCTCGCGGCTCGAACCTTTGCCCCGACGCTTGCCGCTGACCGCGCAGACAAACCCGCCTTTTTTGACCTCGCCGCGCCCGATGGGCAGCACATCCCCGCATTTGAGGCCAAGGTAGGGAATCTCGCCCAGGGTTTCGTCGAAATAGAAGCAATAGTGCGCGGGCGTGATCTCGTCGGTTGAGATGTCATCCCGCAGCTTCGGATTTTTGGCTGAGTTCTTCGTATCCCAGGGCAGGTCTTCGCCTGCAAGCTGGCGCTTTATGAGTTCAGGATCTTCGGTGAGGAAGAGAATGCGACCTTGCAGGCGCACTTTGTCGGGACGTTTTTCGATCTTTCGTTCCAGCAACGAGGTAATCACGCTTCCATTTTACTGCTGGGAGTGGGTGGCCCGTCTGCAGAAAAAGAGCTGTGCTTGCCCCTGAGGCCTTCACGGCGCAGAGACGTAGCAAGCTACGTCTGGTCTTGGCAGGCTGCGACCGGGGTCGGGGCGGCAAGACATAGCAAGCTACGTCTCTACGATATTGGTTTTGCTCGTTTAATGGTGCCCAGTTTTGTGGTCGTATTCTTCTCCCGCTTCGATCGGAACGGCGAGGCGGTTTTCCTTAGGCGCGAGCGGACAGGTTGCGTAGGGTGTCACCGAGCACGGAGGGTTGTAGGCACGATTGAAGTCGAGCACTACCGTTCCGTTAGCCACCGGACTTGCTTTCAGGAAGCGGCCTCCAGGGTAGGTGTTGGTCTTGCTGGTGGGATCGCTGAAGACGAAGAAGAGCTCTCCCGCCGCGTCGCCGCCGAGGTCGATAAGCTTCAGTTCCTGACCGTTAATCTTGAACACTGCTGTCCCTGCAATCGGTGTGGGGGTTACATCGCCCAGGACGTTGGGGACATCCACGGTCTGTTTGCCGTCAGCGGGCAGCCAGGTGGCGGTCACGCGATAGGACAAGTCGAGAGGGAAGAACAGCGGTTCCGGGTATTTGCTTACGGCATCGCTCTTGACATCCTTCAGACGAATACCGATGCGCTCTCCTCGTACGATCACGTGGAGGCGCAGGCTTCCGATTTCGACCTCCGTGGCGTTCCCGGACGTGTCGGGCTGAAGTTCGGCCGTTGTCACGGGCTTGCCCGCGATGATTGCGTTGGTCGCCGAGGCGAATTTGGCGGTCACTGTCTTGCCTTGCAAAGTGAACGATCCGGCCTGGGCTGGTCCCTTGGGAAAGACGATGGCATTTTTTGGATCAGTTCCGAAGCTGTTCTCACCCGGCTTGAGCCAGAAGAGGCCGGCCAGCGGCAACCATTCCTGCTTGAGATCCTCGACCAGCTCGCTTTTCCACTTGTCGAACGATTGCTGGTAGGCAGCGTCGGCTGCGACTGGAGTCGCCTTGTCCGCCGCGGGAGCGACTACCCACAGCACAGACAAGAATGCGACCACGAGGACTACGCCAGATTTGCGTTTCATACTTTCCGGTACTCGTTGACTTCGGGCAGCGGTTCCAGGCCGCGTCCTTCGAAAATCTGCGCGAACTCGTTAAGCAGTGCGCCGTGCACCTGACCGTTCGAAGCCAGAGTTTCACGACTGTTCAGCTGAAACGGTCCGCCTTGAAAATCCGTTACTTTGCCGCCCGCCTCTTCGACGATGAGCACGCCCGCAGCCGTGTCCCAGGGATTGAGGTTGAACTCCCAGAATCCGTCGAAGCGTCCGCCGGCCACGCAGCACAGGTCCAGAGCCGCCGAGCCCGCGCGCCGCACTCCGTGGGTGCGCAAAGTAATCTGATGATAGAAATAAATATTTGGATTCTTGTGCCGCTTGTGGCTGGGAAATCCCGTGGCTACCAGGCACTCGGCCAAGTTCGCGGTCTTCGAGACCTGAATTCGCTGCTGGTTCAGGTAAGCGCCGCTTCCCTTCTCGGCCGCGAACAACTCATCGCGTGTGGGATCGTAGACCACGCCTGCGATTCTCTGGTTCTTGTGCTCCAGCGCCATGGAAACGCAGAATACCGGGAATCCATGGGCGAAGTTTGTGGTGCCATCGAGCGGATCGACGTACCAGCGATAGTCGCTGCCAGTGTCGGTCAGGCCTTGCTCCTCGCCTAGAACATCGTGGCTGGGCCAGTTGTTTCTGATACGCTCCCGGATCAGGATTTCGGACTTTCGATCCGCGATTGTGACCAGGTCCGCCTCGCCTTTGTACTCCACTTTTACACGCTGATGAAAATACTCCATCAGCAAAGCGCCCGCCTCGCGGGCGATCTCCGCCATGGCGGGGACGAAATCATTGTGATTGCTTTGAATCATGAGTGATATGTTTTTCTCTGCCTCCTTGCGGCTTCTCTGCGTGCTTTGCGGTTAAAGTTTTGAGTCAAACACAAAAGCTCTTAACCGCAAAGGTCGCCGAGAAAAATCCGCAAAGGACGCGGGGAAAACCTACTTGCGCTTCCCGTCTTCCGAGATGTACATGATCTCGTGCTTAAAAATAAACAGATTGGGCTGGTCTTCGCGGGTCAGCCGGACCATATTCTTGTCGTAGTATTCGATCCAGCCACGGACCACTTCTCCGTCCGCCAGCTTGATGCTGACTGGCTTCTGTTTTTCTCCGAGAGACTTCAGATAGGCGGCCTCCTCCGAGGTTTGCTCGGGCGGGGCCGGCCTTCCCTTGCGGGGCGCGCCAGGTGATCCTTGTCCTTGAAAAGGCATAGCAGCTATTTTACACGCTGGGCGTGGCAGTGAGTCGGCTTGTTCGTCGTACGGATCGTCGCCGAAAAACTCTAGTTTGGCGTAGAGACGTAGCTTACAACGTCTGCTTCGCGGCACCCGAACCTGAGACGTAGCAAGCTACGTCTCTACAGAAAATGACTATGTTCGCCGTCAAGAGCGTGCTTCTAGAAAGTTAGTTTCAAGCCGAACTGAATCTGGCGCGGCGCGCCGAGCGAGAACACACCTGACCCGAGGCCGATGCGATTGGTGGCGCGTTCCGTCTTCGTGGTGCCGTTGAGCGTTCCCACCGTACCGTTCAGTGCTCCGAGAAGCCGGTTGCCCGGACCATCGAAGTTGGCAAAGTTTAGAACGTTGAACGCGGACACACTGGGCTCCAGAACAAACCGGTCTCCGACCTTGAGCGGCCGGGACAGCGTGAGGTCGAAGGTTTTCAGCCACGCCAGGCTTGGATTGTCTGCGGGAGCCGGCGCGATCGCCGGCGAATCCGCACCCAACTGTATCAGCTGCGATCGCGACAGCAGACCGGCACTGACCAGGGCCCCTCCGGCGGGTGTCAACTGGTTGCCGAAGTTGGAGTTGTAGGTTTGGATGATTTTGTTCAGGCCGTCGGCCTTGACGGCGCGCCCGAATGACCCGATGTTCGTCCCGGGTAAAATATCGCCGTAGGCACTTGCGCCGTTCTGGCTTTGGCCACCGAAGGCGCCATCACCGGTGACGTCAGTACGAAAAATCTCGCCGCCTGCACCGTCACTCGCGGGCAGAAAAAGCGTCTGGGGCAGAGGCGAGGCAAAATGCGCGATCAGGCCCAGCCTGGCGCCGTAGCGAATGTCCAGAAAGGATGCGACGGAAATCTGGTCTTTGCGGTCCTGCGAGGCAGACCCGAAAAAAGCGATCGGATGATTGAAGTCAGCCGCGAGCGGCAGCAGATCCTGGTCGCCGATGCCTCCCGCAATATTGCTGCGGAAGCTGGAATGAGTGTAGGAGACCTGAAGGCTGCCGTCTCGAACGCCGCGTACCGGGCTGGCGATCTGGCTGCGCGCTGAGACTTGCACTCCGCTGTAGAGCGAGCGCCCCGCGGGAAAGAACATGGTGTTGCGTCCCACCAGTGGATTGATACCAGGGAAGGCAGCGCCGTTGTCGGTCGCGGGCGAACCTGTATTTGGCGTCAGGCCAAACACTGATGCTGGAAGGCCTCCCAGGTATTGGCCGCCTGAATCCAGGCCGTGGGCGGCGAAATCAGTGATTCTGGCACCGGGCACCGTCGCCAGGTAGCAGTTGACTGCGGTTTGTGAACTGGCGCCTGCGCTGGCGGCGGGGAGGCAACCTGAGCTCAACGGGTTTCCGGCGAGAGTGTCATTAATGGCATGGATGGCGGCATTTTGATCCAGATGACTGGCGTCGCCGACGTGGTTGGTGTCGTACCCAATCAGGTAATGAGTGCCTACATTGCGAACATAGTCCACACTGAGTACCGTTGCCGTCCACATCTGCTTCTGGAACCCGATGTTCATCTGGACCGAGCGCGGAGTCTGGTAGTTAGGCGCCAGCAGACCTTGGCCACTCAAGGACTGGCCCAAATAAGCGGGATTTGGGGAACTGGAAGTGAGCACGGCGTTGGCTGCCTGGAAGGCAGTTTGCAAATCCGCGATTTGGCTGACCACGCTTCCAATCGGTTGTCCGCAGAGCCCAGCGGCGCTCTGTGCGATGTTGCCGGGGAAGATGACCTCGCCATGGCTGGCGCATGGATCATTCGCCTGCGCGTTAAAGGCGCCATTCGCCAGACGGCTCACGCGATCCTGCAGGACGTTACGAAAAACGTTGTTGTCGTAGTACATCCCGATACCGGCCCGTACGACGCTTCGTCCGCTCTTGCCAGGATCCCAAGCCAGACCGAATTGCGGAGCGAAATTCAGGTCAGGTTGACGCACACGGTCGCCTATGCCGGGAATACCTCCGAAATGATTCAGCAAGCTGTCACTGCCGGAGCAGGGCGCCAAAGCCCCATAGGAAGCTGCGACCGCCGAACAAGGAATCGTGGCCAAGTCGGAATCAGTTCGTCCGGTGTCGCGAACGTATTGCACTCCAATCGTTGCCGTCAGGTTGGGACGCACCTTCCAGCTGTCCCCCGCATAGGCCTGTATGCGGGTATCGCTGAATCCGCCGCAGGAAGAGCCAGAGGCCGACTTCTCGCTAAAGCAGTTAAAGCCGTTGCCGAGAGTAATGCTGTCCACCGGATAGTTCAGCGGGTTGCTGGCGCCTCCGGCGAAAGGCCCCAACCCCGCCAACAGACTGGTTGCCGGGTTGGTGTCCGATCCCACTTGTGGTTCCAGGCCGAACAGATTGGCAGTAATGAGGTTGCTAATCCTGTTCACGGCCACGCCCACGCGGAGCGTGTGGGCCCCGCGAGTCTTGGTCACGTCGTATCGCCCTTCCGTGTTCGCCTGAATTGTTTTTTGGGGCGCTTGCGGATTGGGGCCGCTGGCGAATCCGGAACCGCCGCCGAAATTCAGACTGATTCCAGGAGCGGGATCGAAAACGGTGGCTCCCAACACTGCGTCTGTGATGTTGTTGGAAAAGCGATTGTAAGCAAAGCGAATGCTGTGGATGGTCGATCCCCGGGTGAGATCAAAACCGACGGCATTGCCAGGCGTATTGTCGTGGCTCTTTAGAGGCTGGAAGTTGCTGCCTCCGAAAGCGTTCACCACATTACTGTTGTCGTAGGTAAAACGGTAGAAGAGCTGCGATCGAGGAGAAAGTTTGTAGTCAAGGCGGCCCGTAAGTTCAGTCTCGTGAAACGGGGAGGCGTAGCTTCCCTTGATGGCGTCAAAAGGGGCGTTGAAAACCACCGGGGAGTCGAGGTCCTGCTTGAAATACTCGCCGGACAGAAAATAGAAAAGTTTGTCCTTCTTCCAGGCCCCGCCCACGTCACCGCCGAAAACTTCACGTGAATAGGAATTGTTGGAATTGTTCAGTTCGCCGGGAAGCTTCGCGACTCCAACCACCTTGTCACGAAAGTTGCCGAAGACCTGGCCATGAATATCATTCGCGCCGGACTTTGTGATCACATTCACCACACCGGCCGAGGCCAGTCCGGAAGAGAGCGGAAGCAGCGATTGGCTGACTCGCACTTCCTGGACCGCGCCCACGGGCAGATTGGTGGTAGTTGCGCCCACGGTTTCATCAGTGATATCCACGCCATCCACTTGCATCCGCGTGGTGCGGCCATTCCGGCCTACCACCGAAGTCGCTGTGAGCCCGCTCTTCGACGGTGCGAGCACCTGGCCGTCGAGCAACTGAACGCCAGGCTCAACCCGGGTCACCTCCAGGAAACCTCGATCGGTGGGAACCTGCTCCATCTGGCTGGAGGTCACCGCGCCCCGTACTTCTGGCGTCTCGGTGTTTACCAGCACAGGTCCAGCAACCACCACGCGCTGTAGTTTGACGTCACCGGTAGTGGTCGCTGCAGCCTGGATTCTTACTAGAATGTCGGCAGATTGAAAGCCTTTGGCCTCCACGTGCAGGATATATTCTCCCGGAGCCAGATCGCGCAAGGCGTAGGTGCCGGCCGGACTCGTCGTGGTCTTGACGGTTTGTCCGGTAATTCTGGTAGTAAGCGTGATGTCAGCCCCGCTTACGGACGCACCCCGCGGCCCGGTTACGGTTCCTGAGAGGTTGCCGGTGGAGGACTCCTGGGCGAAAGCCAGTGACGAAATCACGAGGAGAACCGTGATCGCTCCGGTCCACAGAATTGACTTCTTCAAGGTGGAGCGGGCACAACCAGTATTGCTCGACATTCGTCTAGCTTACCTTCCTTGCAACGGAGAACCTGGAATTAGCAATCCCATAAGACTTTCACAAGCGAATTTGTTACGTCAACCGGCCGTGTGGGGCGGACACTCCTGTCCGCCGCTTTTGACTTGAACTCTTGAGTGTGCAAACCTCGCCGGGCTCACTCATTCACCGGACGGCAATTAAGAATCAAAATCAACTTCAAATGCGGCGGACAAGAGTGTCGGCCCCACACAACCATTCAATGCGCCTTCGAGGTGTAGTATCCCGTCCGATGGCGTACCTTGAAATCGGAATCCGGCGGCGTGCCTTTGACGCTCACCTGGATGCGCCGGAAATCCGAATCGGCTAGCCGCTGCGAAGGATAGTACGCCAGCAAATACTGGGTCCGCAGTTCATCGCTAATTTGGGCGAAAGCTCCGTCGAGCTGCGCCAGCGAAGATGCGTAGAAATACTTGCCCCCGGTATCCGCTGAAAGCTGGATCAGGGCATGTTCGCCGCCGGTATCCCGTCCTGCGCTGGCTTCGATCGGCACCACGATGATGCTGTACAAGATGGCTTCGGCCGTCTCGGCGGCTCGCACTGCTTCCTGGTAGTTCACTTTGCTCATGGTGTCTCCGCCATCGGTGATGACCACCATCACTTTGCGGCCCTGCCGCGGCTCCAGCGCCTCCGATCCCAGAAACAACGCGTCATAGAGGGCGGTGGCCGAGCCCAGGCGAATATGATCAAGGGCGCGATCGATGACCCTGAGGTCAGGAGTAAACCCAGTTATCTCGCTTACCGTCTCGCTGAACCCGTAAAGCGACAACACGTCTACAGGGCGCAGGATGGCGTGGACAAAGCGACGCGCCGAAGCCAGTTCGAGCGGAAGATCCTTGCGCGTGCTCAAGCTGGTATCGATCGCCAGGACAATGTTGAGCGGCAAAGCCGATTCCTTATCGAAAAGCGCGATTTTCTGCGCCTTGTCGTCTTCCGCCAGTTCGAAATTTTCTTTCTTTAGACCTGCGATGGGGGCGCCATGCTGGTCAGTCACGGTGACGAAGACATTCACCAGCTTGACGTCAACCTTGAATGTGGTGTCGGACTCCTGAGCAGCGGAGGCAAGGCACAGGACCAGCACGAGGCCAGCAGTTGCAGCTCGTTTCATCAGGGAAGGTCGGGTATTTCGCCGCGTTCTGCACCCAGCGCGAAAACGGCTTTTCACTTAGATGCACGCTCGGTGGAATGGGTGCCCTGAGCCCTGGGAATGTCATCGGGGAAGGGTTCTCCGTCGGCCCAGACAGCGCCATCTTCAAAATATTCCTTCTTCCAGATAGGCACGCTGCGCTTCAGGGTATCAATGAGCCAGCGACAGGCGTCGAAGGCGGCCGGCCGGTGAGCTGACGCCACCACAATCAGCACGCTGGTCTCCCCAACTTCCAACCGCCCCAGGCGATGGACGATCGCAACATCGCGAATCTTGAATTCCGCCAGGGCTCGCTCCGCCAATTCTTCCATTTGCTTGAGCGCCATCTCCTCATAGGCTTCGTAATCGAGGTACAGGGTGCGGCGGCCGCGGGTTTGGTTGCGTACGATGCCCTCGAAGACGACAACAGCTCCATCCTCGGGCTGCTTGATGGCCTTCAGGAGAGAGGCTGTGTCAATCACTCCCCTGGCAATTGCCGCATGTGTGCTGCGCCCCGGCCCTGGCTGTTCAGCGGACCCGCCACTCACCGGTGGCAAGAATGCAACCTCATCCCCTTGCCTCAGCCTGGCATCGGGTGAGGCATATTCCTGATTCACTGACATGGCCAGTGAGGCCATCAACTCCCGAGGAATATCCTGCTCGTAATGCTGCAGAACATTGCCCAGGGTGGCATCTTCGGGCAAGGTCAGAGAGTCGCTGGCTCGTCCGACGAGGTCTTTTAGCATCCCGAAGAATAGGACATGGATTTGCATAGAACAAAGAAAAATAGAAAACCAGTTCCCGGTTTTCAGTTGCCAGTTCTCAGTAGTCTATCGTGCGGGCAGGAAAGGTTCGAGCTTCCAAGGAAATTGCCAGTCCCCGCTTCCGGAGGCTGGCAATCTGGGAATACAAAGCAATTAGTTGTGGTTTGGTGATTTCGGCTTGTTCTCCTGCTGCCGTGGGGCCTGATGCTGCGGCTGCACTGCTCGGTTCTGCTGCGGAGCGGTTTGCTGGCGCTGTTGCTGCCAGTTGCGGAACTTGTTTTCGTCCTCCCGCGTTTGGGCTTCGTTTCTCTGCTGCACGGGGGGCGCCGGCTTTGCCTGTGGATGAGACCAGCCCTGAGAGGGACGATTGTTCTCGATGTCGCGGGCCTGGCCTTGGGGTGGACGCGGGATCGTCGGTACGGCCGCCTCAGTGTGCGTTGGTTCAGCCTCGCGCGGCGTAGCCATCGGGCGCTGCGGCCGAGCTTCCGGTCGCGGCATCCCTAAAGGCGCCGTTTGCACGCTCTCCGCCGGCCGCACCGGCTCTTGTGGACGCGCCACCGGCCGAGGCATGCCCTGGTTCCCTTGGTTGGTCTGACCCTGATTGGCGAGTGGCTGAGGCTGGCTAGGCCGCTCGGTCCGCATGTTAATCGCCGCTTGCCGCTGCTCGAACGGCTGCTTTGGCTGCGTCGGCCTTTGGGTAGCTACCACCTGGCGGTTGATGATCGCCTGTGGCGGCCTGAATCTGGCAGGTGCGCCCGAGCCAAGAACACTGGCTCGAATCGGCTGCACAGAAACTCCGCGCTCGACTGGAGCTTCCGCCAGTTGACGCGCATCGAAACGGCCCAGATTCCTGGCTACGGGACGGGCATTCACAAAGGTCTCGCGCGAGACCAAGGTCACGCCATTGTTCACCCGCTGATTTACATAAGTGATGTTGGTCACGTTGCGTTGGTTAGAGTTATAGATGTTGTACACGTTGGTGACGCGGGTGACTTTGACCACGGTGTTGGTCACGTTTAGCCGCTCCACATAGCCGCGGCTTCCACGGTAGTAGGGCATGTAAACTTCGCCAGGAGCCAGCGGAAACCAGGCCACGCCCGGACCGCCGCCACCGATGGTAATTCCCACTCCTCCCACAAAAGCTACCAGGGCAGGCGCGTACACCGGCCTGACCGCAACCGGTCCAGGCACCCAGCACCAGCGGTTTCCGGCATAGGCCCAGCGTCCGTAGTGGAAGGGTGCAAAGCCCCAGGGCTCGTCTTCTACCCAGGTCCAGCCCCAGGGATCGATGTAAGCCCAATGGCCATTGCGATATGGAGCCCAATCCGAGGCGACATTGGCTGGAACCCAGACCGTGCCGTAGCCGCCGACATATTGCCAGTGGCCGTAGTCGTCGAGATCTTCGTAGCCGGTCATTTCCGGCGAAACGTAGTTAGCGGATTCGGCACCGTCTTCGCGATGATCGCGTTGAAACGCCCAGTTGTCGAAGTCATCGGCGCGCGGCATCTGCGCGATGTCGTAGTTCAGCTGGTCGGTGCCGGAGAAGCGAGCTGACTGACCCGCCACCACCGTGTATGAATACCCCCCACCTGTGACCTCGCCGCGCCCGCTCCAGACGCCCACGTTAGTCACGTTGCCCGCGCTGTCCACGTCAATCCGGTACTCGCCGTTGCGTTGCAGATCAAATGCCAGATTGGGGGTGTCTACTTCCACCAGATCGCCGTCATCGAGATGACGAAGCCGAACGATGACGCTGCCCTCGGACAGGCGAATCTGGGTTGTGCGGTCGTCAAGATCGAGCAGCGTGATGCTGGTTTGAGCAGCCAAACGCACAGCGGTCGAGCCAATATGCAGCTCGGCGCGCGAGTCTTGGTCGGTCCAAAGATTGTCTCCACTGGTCAAGGGCCGGTTGGGAACTGCAGTCAGCCAATCGCCCTCGCCGCCGGGTTGAAAGCTCACTGAGCCCTGGGTGTAGTTCATGCGTGCCACCACGCTGGGTGGATCCTGGTCATCCTGATCTTGGGCTTGCGCCTGATCCTGATCCTGGGCCACGGAGATTACAGGAGCTTGCAGCAACAGCAATACGCCCGCCAGAACAACTCCGACTAACCACGCCCGGTATGTTTTTGTCTTTGGCATATTGTTCCTCGCTGCGGCCGGAGACGGCACCGCACTCATTTACATTAAACCCCCCGCCAGAGGATAAGTTCCATACAGGGGAGTGTGTACTTAAGTACTCATAATAAACAACTTACATGGCAACAAAAATGCCAGTTCCCCGGCGGTTTTCAGGGAAACTGGCAAGCTGGTTCACCACGAACTTTCAGCCTAGGAAACCTGGGCGCTGAGCACCTTTTCCCGCACTTCCTCGTCGAGCTTTTCCTCGCGCGCGGTCGCGGGGATCGCCAACTCCAGCACCTCGGGAATCGACTTCACGTAATGAACCTGTACGTTCTCGAGCTGCTCCGGCGTCAGGTCTTCCTCAACGTTCATCTTGTTTTCGGCCGGGAGAATGACGTCATGCACGCCCGCACGTTTGGCGGCCAGGACTTTTTCCTTAACCCCTCCGATGGGCAGAACATCTCCACTCAGCGTGATTTCTCCGGTCATTGCGGTCAGCGGGCGGACCGGTCGCCCTGTGAGCAATGACACCAATGCGGTAGCCATAGTCACTCCGGCGGACGGACCATCCTTCGGGATGGCGCCCGCAGGCACGTGGATGTGAATGTCGTGCTCGGCGAAGAATGTCTCGGGAATTCCCAGCTGAGTTGCGTTCGAGCGCACCCAGGTGAGAGCTGCCTGCATCGACTCCTGCATGACCTGGCCAATCTGTCCGGTCATGGTGAAGCCGCCCTTGCCCTTCATGGTATTGGCTTCGACAAACAGCACGTCGCCACCAGAAGGCGTCCACGCCAGACCTACGACCACACCGGCACGCTTGGTGCGCTCGGCGATTTCGCCCTCGCTGCGAACTTTGATCCCGCCCAGAAATTCCTGAACTACTTCCTTGGTCACGATTAGCTTGTTGGTTTTGCCTTCGGCCAGACGGCGAGCCTGCTTGCGGCAAATGGTGCCAATGTTGCGCTCCAGATTGCGCACACCGGCTTCCCGTGTGTAGTGCCGGATAACGTAAGCAACACCCTCTTCCGGAAATTCGATTTGCTCTGCGGTGACGCCGTTTTCTTCGATCTGCCGGGGAATCAGGTACTGGAACGCGATGTGGACTTTTTCTTCCTCGGTGTAACCCTGAAGTTCGATGATCTCCATGCGGTCACGCAGCGGCTCCGCGATCGGATCCAGCATGTTCGCGGTGGTGATGAACAATACCTTCGAAAGATCGAACGTCACATCCAGATAATTATCCCGGAAGGTAGAGTTCTGTTCGGGATCCAAAGCTTCAAGCAACGCCGAGGCGGGATCGCCGCGGAAATCACGCCCGACTTTGTCAATTTCGTCGAGCATGAAAACCGGATCTTTGGTTTCGGCGCGGCGAATACCCTGGATGATTTGTCCAGGCAACGCACCGATGTAAGTGCGGCGGTGGCCGCGAATCTCGGCTTCGTCATGTACACCACCGAGCGAGATTCGGACGAACTTGCGTCCCAGCGCCCGCGCGATGGATTTTCCCAGCGAAGTCTTGCCCACGCCCGGAGGCCCCACGAAGCAGAGAATTGGACCTTTCATCCCCGGCTTCAGGCGGCGTACGGAAAGATAGTCCAGGATTCGATCCTTCACCTTTTTGAGGTCGTAGTGATCGGTATCCAGGATTTCCTTGGCCTTCAGAATGTCTACTTCGCCACCGGAAGTCTTCGCCCAGGGCAGCGCCGCCAGCCACTCCACGTAGTTGCGGGTGACGGAATAGTCCGCCGCCATGGGTGACATGCGAGCGAGCCGGCCCAGTTCTTTCAACGCTTCCTTTTTTACTTCATCCGGCATTCCCGCTTTTTCGATCTTCTCGCGAAGCTCTTCGGTGTCGCGCGCGCCTTCATCCTGCTCGCCCAGTTCTTTCTGGATGGCTTTCATCTGCTCGCGCAGGTAGTACTCGCGCTGGGTTTGCTGGACGCGATCCTGCACTTCCGACTGAATCTTGTTGCGTAGCTGCTGGACTTCCAGTTCCTTGGCCAGGTGGTGGTTGATCTTCTCCAGACGCACCCGGACATCGGTGGTCTCAAGTGTGTCCTGTTTATCGGCAGTCGAGAGCGAGGGCAGCGAAGAAGCGATAAAGTCCACCAGCCGGCCCGGCTCGTCGATATTCATGGCCACAGTCGAAAGTTCGTCTGACAAAGTGGGCGAACCAGCGACGATTTGCTGGAACAGCGTAAGCACGTTGCGTTGCAGCGCTTCCACCTCGGAACTCTTGGGCGGAATGGCCTCGGGCACGGAATCCACCCGTCCGCGCATGAAGGGCGTCAGCTGGACGAATTCGGCCAGTCGTACCCGCTCCAGGCCTTCCGCGAAGACGAACAGGCTCTGGTTGGGCATCTTGACGACTTTGTGAACCACCGCCAGGGTACCTACGGTATAGAGATCGCTGGCTTGTGGGGCGTCAACGCGAGCTTCGCGCTGCGCCACCACCACGATGGTCTTGTCCTCGCCCAGGGAGTTGATCAGCTGAACCGAGCTTTCCCGACCCACGGTCAGGGGAAGCACGGCATGGGGGAATAAAACCGTGTCCCGCACCGGCAGGATCGGCAATACCCCAGTCTCTTCTTCTACTTCTTTTGGCTTTGGAGTGCGCTCAGTGCGCGTTTTTTCCGCCATAGTTCACCTTGAGTGTCTTGTACTCAACTTTGATGATCTAGAGCCCCCGGAAGATGCAAGCCTGCAAACTCTTTGAAAGTAATTGAATTCTAAACCCTGGACAGCGTATTTGTACCTACTCGAAGGTGCTGAGGCGGAAGGTAACTCGATCCGGCCCAAAGTGGGAGTTGTAGGGACACTAAACGCTGACCTCGGACCTAGGACTTCGGACCTCGGACGTCAGATTCAAGGCGGCAGACAGCTCAGGGCTGATGGCTAAGGTCCGGCAGTCTGACGGCCGACGTCCGCAGTTACTGTCCACACGTTCAAGCTGCCGGATAGATTCCCAACACCTTTACCAGATCGGCCACTTCGCTGAGATGGTGCAGGGCGTTGCGGGCGGGCTCGTCGTCGCCGCGGAGAAAGTCGGCGTAGAACACGTACTCCCAGGGCCGACCGCGCCGGGGACGTGACTCGATCTTGGTCAAGCTGATGTCGCGCAGAGCGAATACAGCCAAGGCCTTGAATAGCGCGCCCGCAACATTCTTGACGCTGAAGGCAATCGAAGTCTTGTTGGCGCCGGGCAGAATACGCCGGGTTCTTCGGATCAGGAAAAAGCGGGTAAAGTTGCGTTTGTCATCTTCGATGCCCGCCGCCAGGATGTGGCCGTTGTATGCTTTCGCAGCCTGCGCACCCGCGATTCCCGCGGCATCGCGCAATCCGCTTTCAATCACATGCTTCACGCTGCCGGCGGTGTCATAAAAGGGCGTGGGCTGAATCTTCCGGTTCCTGGCGAAAAAATCGCGGCACTGCTCGAGAGCAACCGGATGCGAGTAAGCCCGGCGCAGCTCGTTGCGTTTGACTCCTGGGGCTGCGATCAGGTTATGCACGATTCGCAACCGAAGCTCGCGCTGGATGAAAACTTTGCGCGCCAGCAGCAGATCGAAATGCTCGGTCACCGAACCCGCCAGCGAATTTTCGATGGGAATGACGGCGGCGGCGACCAAGCCGCGCTCCAGGCGGTCGAAAACCTCGACCGAACGCGCGCACGCGACAATCTGGGAGCCGGGCACCAAACGTCGGGCGGCTTCGTGACTGAACGATCCCGCTTCTCCTTGAATGGCAATCCGGATGGCAATCTTCATTGCGGCAAGTTAGCTGGCCCGGACGGCGAAAGCAAATCTTTCTTCAGCACCAGAGCGTCCACGCCGTTGGAATAGTACCGCGGGATGGTCCTCACCACGTGGTATTCGTGCGTTTTATAGAAGGCTAGAGCCTCCCGGTTGTCCACCGCCGTTTCAAGAATCACAAAGTGGCACTGAGCGGTGCGCAGGCGGTCTTCGGTCGTGCGCAGCAAGCGCGATCCGACCCCGATTTTTCGCGCCTGGGGCAACACATCGATGGTGATGATGTGGCCGCCGCCCCGACTTCCAGTCTCAGCAATAATGAATCCAAGAATCAATTCGGGAGGCGCGTCAGGGAATTTTTCAGGCAAGCCCTTGGCCGGAGTCACGGGCTTGCCATCCCGGGACGATTCCGCCACGATGGCAAATGCTCGCGGCCGACGCAGATATTCCGCAAGGTCCAACCGGCTGTACGATATTCCGGGCGCAAAGCATTGCTGGTCGATGCGCCACACCGTCTCGAAATCCGCCTGGCGGAAGTCTCTTAGACTGAATTCCACGGCTTCATTGTAGCCGCGGAGCATTTCTGCGGAGGCCCGTGGCCGGTTTTGGCACTGATCCCGCACGAGTTAGGAGCCCCCTCCCTGGAAGGCAAGGAACCTGTTGCGATACTTGCGCCACAAGTCGTAATATTCGCATGCAGAGGTTCTGTGGGACGCCTGGTGCTCATCGACGCGATGGCTGCAGCGGTTCTCCTCGGGGCATGGTTTTTTTACTTTACCCGGTACAACCGCCGCAAGGGTGCGCTGGCACTCCGCTGGGTGGAATCCGCGTGCTCCAGCAAAGGCCGAGTCCTCGACTCGCATTGGCTGAGCGTTACTCTGCTTCAGGCTCGTCTTGGCTTCGCCTCTCATTGGTTCGATAATGCTAAGGTGACTATCCGGCTGCGGCCGCGTCCGATTCCCTTCAAGTGGTTCGTCAGCGCCTGGCACAAACAGAAAGAAACTCTTACCTTCGAAGCCGACCTGGGTTGCGCACCCGGCTTCGAGCTCGACGTGTTCCGTCATCGCTGGTTGTCGCAAAAGCACGGCAATGTGACAGCGAGCTCGCGCGATTGGTCGGTTTCCCGCCCCGGACCGGTTGTGCTTACCACCCGTACCCATTGGACCCAGGAACTTTCACCGGTGGTCAACACCCTGATTACTTCCCGCGGACACAGCCTGATCAGTGTCCGTTTCCGTTCCGAATCGCCTCATCTTGCCGCCACGGTTCCTCTCGAAGCGCTTTCCGACGAGCAAGCCGCCGCTGGTTTTCTGAGCGTACTCCGCGAGCTGGCGGCGGGGGCTTCGACCTCGCGCCAATAGGCCTCATAACCATCCAAGCAACCTGCCGCAGGTCGCGTTGACTTGCCGGAATACGCGGCCTACCATGACCCATCAGTGGCGGAATCTTCTATGCTGGGCCAGGTAATCTCACATTACCGGATCGAAGAGAAGCTGGGCGGCGGCGGCATGGGCGTCGTCTACCGCGCCCTGGACCTGCGACTAGGTAGAAGCATCGCCCTGAAGTTCCTCCCGCCTGACCTGGTCCGCGACTCTCAGGCGCTGGAACGGTTTCAGCGGGAAGCGCGAGCCGCCTCCGGCCTCAATCACCCGAACATTTGTACGATTCATGAAATTGACCAGTTCGAGGGTCAGCCCTTCATCGTGATGGAGTTGCTGGAAGGGACGACCCTCAAGCATATGATCACGGGCAAGCCGCTACCGGGCCTTCAAATCCTGGAGATCACGATCCAGATCGCCGATGCGCTCGAAGCCGCCCATGAGTCTGGAATCATTCATCGCGATCTTAAGCCAGCCAACATTTTTTTGACCAAGCGCGCGCAAGCGAAGGTGCTGGATTTCGGGTTGGCCAAGCTGGTGCCGACCGCGCGCCAGATTGCCGAGCAGGGTCACGTTTCGGACCAACGGACACTTAGCGGGATCGAGCATTTGACCAGCACCGGGGTGGCGCTCGGTACGGTCGCCTACATGTCGCCGGAGCAAGCTCGTGGGGAAGAACTGGACCGCAGAAGCGATCTGTTCTCACTGGGTGCTGTGCTCTACGAGATGGCCACCGGACGGCTCGCCTTCAACGGCGCCACCACGGCTGTAGTGTTCGAGGCCATTCTGAACCGTGCCCCGTTATCGGCGTCGCGGGTGAATCCCGAGCTGATTCCCGACATCGGCTGGATCGCGTCCAAGCTGCTGGAGAAAGACCGCAAGCTGCGCTACCAGTCTGCCGCTGAACTCCAGGCCGATCTCAAGCGGGTGAAGCGGGACACCGAATCTGCCGGAGTTCCCACTTTCGCGGCGACCAAGGGTTTCAGGATCCCATGGCGCAAACCGTGGTTCATTACGGCTGCGATTGTCTTTGTTTTGCTCCTGGCGATGGTTTTGCTTCCGCACAGCTTGCGCGATCGACTGCTGGGAGGGGGGTCGAGCCACATTCATGCCATCGCGGTTCTCCCCTTCGTGAACGTAGGCGCGGACCCTAACATCGAGTATCTCGCCGACGGAGTGACGGAAGGCATTATCAGTAGTCTTTCGCGCGTTCCGGAACTTCGTGTAATGGCCCGCAGCACGGTGTTCAGTTACAAGGGCCGCGACATCAATGCCCAGAAAGTTGGCAAAGAGCTCAACGTTGACGCGGTCCTGATGGGCCGGGTGACGCAGCGTGGAGACACTCTGATGATCCAAACCGATCTGGTCAACGTGGCCGACGGCTCCGAGCTTTGGGGCGACCAGTTCAACCGAAAGGTTGTGGACCTGATCGCGGTGCAGGGAGATATCGCCAAGGAAATCTACGACAACCTACGGCCGAGAATTGTGGGGGCGGAAGAATCTCCGCAGGTAGCCAAGCACGACACCGAAAATCCCGAAGCCTATCAGCTCTATCTGCAAGGTCTTTTTTACTGGAACAAGTGGACGGAGGAGGGATTCAGGAAAGCAACCGACTACTTCAATCAGGCGGTCGAGAAGGACCCGAATTATGCGCAGGCATACGCCGGGCTGGCCGATACCTATAATTTTCTGGGCGAATCGGGGTACATTGCTCCGCTGCAAGTGTGGCAAAACGCGAAATCGGCAGCCACGCACGCGGTCAAGCTGGATGACACCTTGCCGGAGGCACACATTTCGCTGGCGCTGGTGCGCGAGAGTTACGACTGGGATTGGCTGGGAGCGGAATCCGAATTCAAACGGGCGATTGAACTGAACCGCAACAACGCCTCCGCTCACCAATGGTATGGCGATTTCCTGACCCGGATGGGCCGCTTCGATGAAGCTCGGGTGGAGCTGAAAAAGGCCCAGGAACTCGACCCGCTTTCGCTGCTCACCAACACCAGTCTGGGGCGGCAGCTCTACTTTACGCGGCAATATGACGCCGCCGCACAGCAACTGACGAAGACACTGGAGATGGACCCCAAATTCGTACCTGCCCAGCACGCCATCGAAGCTGCTTACGCGCAAAACGGCATGTTCAAGGAAGCGATTGGCGAACGGCAAAAAGTACTGACGCTTTCGGGCAATCCCGACTTGGCCGCCGCCATCGGTGAGGATTTCAACGCGTCCGGTTATCCGGGCGTGATGAAGAGCTGGCTGGAGGGTTTGAAAGAAGTCTCCAAGCGGGGATACGTTTCTTCCTACAACATGGCGCAAATTTATGCCCGGCTGGGCGACAAGGGCCAGGCGCTAGCGTCACTCGAAACCGCGCTGGAGCAGCGCGACAGCAATCTCACCTACGTTAAGGTCGAACCCGCCTTTGATGACCTTCGCTCGGACCCAAGATTCAAACGGGTAGTGCAGCAGTTGAATCTGCCGCAGTGAGGATGTTCGAGCAGGGATTTGAAAATCCTGGAGCGTAGAGCGTAGCCACAAGATGGCAATTTCCACAAGTCTGGTTGTGAGTGATTGCCTGATTACAACAGCTATTCAAACTGCGGGGGATTATTGGTGGGGAAAAACAGCGAGATCATTGCTGTCGCTTGAGACGAAAAAGCGGCGAGGTTCTGTCCAGACTGCGAGCCGTAACTCCCAAAAGCCTCTTAATGACCGGTCCCCTGATGAACGGGCTCCGCGGCTTCCGGGATGGCACGAAGTCCGCTCATCGACTTTATGTCGATGCGAAAGAACACAGTCTCCATCGAAGAAACCAGCGCTCTGTCGCGTGCTCCCGACAGGGGGATTCGCCACCATTCAGAGCACTCCGCCGCCAGTCGTTCCCGTGCATGTTCCCGCTGATAGGTGTGGTATTGCGGCACATTCAGTTCCAAGTAGGTTCCAGTCACGACTACACTAGTCCAGTTTGACCGGTTGCCGATTTCATCGGCTTGCAGACAAACCTTTGGATTTTTCCGCATCCACTCAATCTTTTTGCCGAAGGTCGAAAAGACGTAGATGCAATCAGGCTCGTACGCAAACGCAACTGGCACCACATACGGTTGATCGTTCAACGAACAAGCCAGCCTGCCGATCGATACCCGCTGCAAGAGCTCACTGCATTCCTGTTGCGATATGGGAATGATTTGCATGACAGAATCTCTCCTGACGCCGCTCCCAGTTTAGACTACGGCGTGCCCCAGCCTACAGGGGCACGGCGTGGTGTGAAATATACTCGTCCAGGGAGTGGTCGGGACCGATGTAGTGAAACTCTTCGGCATAATCAAGGCCGTATTTCTTGCCGGCGGCCCGATCTTTGGTTTCAACCGCCATTTTCGTGAACTCGTCGATAGCGGCGCTGTCGGCGCCGGATAGTGCTGGCACACGCAGTTTCTTCTCGATGAGTGAAGCGTTCAGGTCCTTGATCATGTGGGTCATCATCGTCCGGCATGATCTCAGGCAAGCGAGCTTGATTTCGATCGTCGGGCCAATATCCACTACACGATTCATTAGCTGCGGGCCTCGGGCGAAATAATATTTCTCTGACACACTGTGCGGTTTCAACCCTGCGGCGAAGTGCTCCGGCATGTCCAGATGACCGCCGGACATCCAGCAGGCTGCTTCCACAGCCTGAGCCGTCACGTAGTGGTCCGGATTCTCCTCGTAATGCCCCCAGGGATCGTAGCTGAAAACGGTGTCGACCTTCAGCAGGCGAAACAGAAAGATCAGCCGGGCGCGTATTTCGGTGCGAGCCAGGTCGTCCATGCGGTGGTTGCGATAGCTGAGGTCAAATGTCTGCTTCAGGCCGGAAGCCTGCAGGAAAGCCTTGGCATCACGCTCGTTGGCGAGCACGGTTTCACCCAGGGTGAGGTCGTAGGAGTCTTTTTCGTCGTTGCTGGTCCGGATGAAGTATCCGGTATAGCCTTCCCGCAGGAGTTTGGCGACGGTGCCGCAGGCAAAAAACGGTCCGTCATCCAGATGCGGCGTGATCACTGCCAGGATCTTGCCCTGGTGCGGAGTTCCGGAGACTGCCCGCTCGATCACGATATCGGAAGAGGGATTCGTGTGGGACGGCAGTTGCGGCGCGCCTAACAGACCTGCCGCGAGAGCCCCTCTGAACAAATCACGCCGTTCCAATGAACAATCCCTCCATGCCAGCGCTGTATGACATCATTTTGGCCGTAGAGACGTTGCTTGCAACGTCTTGTGTGCGTCGGCAAGACGTAGCAACCTACGTCTCTACAGCGAGCAGAAATTTTTCCGCAAGCTGGCCGCCTAGCGTAGCGGGTAGCCAGCTTCGCCCGGCAAACGTCCGTCGACCCGTAGAACCTTCGATCCGGGCTTCACTTCTTTGCTGTCAATGAAAGCGATCGCACCCGGAATGGCGGTCACCAAACTGTTTGCCATGTCGTTCGAGTACACGACTTTCGGAGCCGTGGCCGATTCCGCCCGGAAAATTTTCGCAATCCAGTACTGTTTGAATTGCGACTCGGACATCTGGTAGATGATCTTCAGAACCACGTCCCGCTCCCGCGCCACCGGGGCTCGAATGAGCAGGACAACCGGGATGTTGGTACTCCAGTACTGACGGTCGCCGAGAAATACCTTGCGCACGTCAGACAAGCTTAGATTGCTGACAGGCGCATCGGGGTGCACCACAACAGCAATGTCAACGTCGTGACGTTGAGCCGCCAGCGGGTGAACAAGCGCCAGGCACAGGCAACCTAGAGCGAAGATTCGGGAGGCGAATTTCCAATGTGTTGTCATGTGCATGTCAGAAGGTAAACGCAGTCTGGAAAAATGCCCCATTCACCCGGGGCTCGTTCACACCATGACGACTGTTGCGATATTCGCCCTTGAAAGCCGCGTAGTTGGTGATGTCGTACCTGACCCCGAGCGTCGAGCCTGAAAGATCCAGCACATTCACCAGCGTCGGATCGTCTTCAGGCTTATGAATATACTCGAATCGATAATAAGGCTTCCATTTGCTTTGCTGCCAGGGCAAGCGATACGCGAGTTGAACGTAGAATGCCTGGCTGTCCCAGGTATTGGTAGTCAGCACATCGCGATGATGAACGTTGGCGTATTCGGCCAGGAATTCCGGCTTTTCCTTGGTCCAGACCACGTCAGCGGCGGTGATCCATTCCTCGAAATTCTGGCCGGGCTGCGGAGTGAGCTTGTCCCGATACACCGACGCACCAACCTGCAGACCATAGAACCGGGCCGGCCGGGCATACAGGTTGGCCACCCAGGCCCGGTTGTCGTTGGAATCGCCGCTGTCCCCGGATTTGCTCAGAACCGAGGAGCGCCCATTGCCGAACCCTACGTTGTAGCCCAGGCCCAAGCCACCCGAGGGAATATTCCCTTCCGCTTCTAAACCAACGAAGTGGGTGGGAATGAACGTTCCGCCGAATTTGACCATTTCCGGGCGGGCGATGGTGGTCTGTAGCCAGGCCCCGTGGTGGAACGCAGCATTCCAGTAGCCGATCGGGGTGTGATACTTGCCGAAGGAGAGCTTGAAATAGTCGTTATAGTCGTAGCGAATGATGCTGCGCTCCACGCTCAGGTCGAACGTGGTCGGCTGCGCAGTGAAACTGACTTCGCCAAAATAGCTAACCTTATCTGATAGGGGCGAAGCCAGATGCAGAACGAGTTGGCCTAGATTGAATCCGCTTATCGAACCCTTCTGATCGGTCGCGGAGAAATCCACATCGCCGAATCCCCGGATCTGAAGCGATGGGAAACGTCGTTCCGTATCGCGGATTTCGCCCATGCTGGCGTGTTCTTCCATATGTGACGCAGGCGCAGCCTGAGGCGGGTTGGGGGTTGTGACAGCAGCCTGTTGCGCTGCCTCGGCCGGAGCCGGTGCGGCTGCGGTGCCAGCCTGGATCGCTTCTTGCTTGCGCTCGCGGTCCTCGAGCTGATTGATCCGATTCTCGAGCTGCTGAATCCGGTCGAGAAGGCTCTGGACGCTTGGTTCTGTTGGCGTTGCCGGCGGTGGAGATTGCGCCAGCAGAGCGCTGGTAGTCAACGAGAATAAGAGCAGCAGAAGCCAGCGAGAACCCATAAATCTCCTCCTAACAAACCCGGGAACTATCCCGGCAATGCGGCCGAGGGAATACAGTCACGTGCGCGAAGGCCGGATAAATTTCGCCGCTTAGTCTAGTACGGTGAAGATGTTTGTCCAAGCACGGATTACGGTGATCGGAATTTGCGTGAACTGTGCGTGATCGCCGCCGCGCCTGCCGACTCTTCTCCACCTAACTAAAAATATTCCTGTTCAGAAACTCATTGCGGAACTTGCCTTGCGGATCGTACTTCTTGCTCAATTGAATAAACTCGGGCATCTTTTCATAGATGGATTTGAGCTCCGCCGGAGACGTGGTAAACAGTTTTCCCCAGTGTGGCCGGGCCTTGAATGGCGCCAGTTCTCTTTCGATCACCGGCAACAGTTGGCTGACTGCGGGCCAGTCCTGTTGCCAGGTGAAGTGGAGGGTGATGCAAGCCTGCTTGTAACAGGGACTCATCCACAAATCATCGGCGGCGATGGCGCGGATTTCCGAAATCATCAGGTGCGGGCCCACCTGGTCGCGCAGGCGTTCTATGGCTAAGATCGCTTCGATCGCGTGCTGCCGAGGCACGAAGTACTCCGACTGCAATTCCTTGCCCGCACTGGGTGTGAAGCCCATGCGGAAATGTGGCAGGCGTTCATACCAGGGGCCGGGTACTCCCATCTGCTCGGTACAGTTCTCTGCCGAGAGTTCTGCAATAGGGTGGAGATTCTTAGTCGCCAGTTTCGCCCCAAAAAATTCAGGAGTCGCGTCGAACGCCTTGCCTTCTCCGACGCGGCTCTTGATCCAGACCTCTTTGAGACGCTGCTTTTGCCAGTCGGTAAAAAGGCTGACACTGTAGGCGCTCGATTCGATGGCCTCGAAGTGATCTTTCATCTGGCTCAGCGGGAGGTTTTCGTACACGTATTGCCGCATCGTGAAAGTAGGTTGAATATCGAGGGTGATCTTGGTGATCGCCCCCAGCGCGCCCAGCCCCACCACAGCTCCCCGAAATGTTTCGCCGTCCTTCTGCCGGGACAGCGCAACCACATCGCCGCTCGCTGTGACTATTTCCAGTGCGGATACTGCCGTGGCTAGGTTGCCGTTCTTAAGCCCCGAGCCGTGCGTCGCGGTGCTGGAAGCCCCGGCTATGGAAATGTGTGGTAGCGAAGCCAGGTTGTGGAGCGCAAAGCCCTTGCTTTCGAGATACGGAGCCAACTGACCATAACTGATACCGGCCTCGACGGTCACGGTGCGCGCCTGAGAGTCGAGCGCGATTACCTTGTCCATCGACCTCAGTGAGAGCAAGTTGTACTTGCTGTCTGCTATGTTGTTGAAGCAGTGGCGGGTGCCCAGCACTTTCAGATGGCTCTGCTTTTTTACAAAATCCCGCGCCTGCTCCGACGAACTGGCGGAGTACAAGCTCTCCGTGCTGTATTCCAGATTGCCTGCCCAGTTTTTCAATTTATCGCCGGCCATCTTGTCCTCTGGCATGTTGTCCCCTTTCACCCAGGCAAGTAGCGGTGCGATAAAAGGAATGGCAAACATTACGGATGATAGTTTGAGAAAAGCTCTCTTGTTCATGGCTTGGCTTCAGAAACCTTGACTCGGAAAATGGACGCCATTCTACACCTGATCTGGGGAGAGTAAGGCTCGTGTGGGGCGGACACTCTTGTCCGCCGACTTTGAAGTTGGTTTTGCGGTAACCGAGTGTTGAACTTGCCTTGAAGGCCGAGGGCCCAAGTCAAAGGCGGCGGACAAGAGTGTCCGCCCCACACGGCATGTGCTAGAGTCGGGAACTTCATGGATTCTCCCACTGTCTCCACCGAAAATCTGACTCGTCGCTTCGGCGAACTTGTTGCAGTGGAGGACGTCAACCTGCGGGTTGCGCGGGGCCAGTTTTTTGGTTTCCTGGGCCCCAATGGCGCAGGGAAATCCACCACCATCAAGATGCTGACCGGATTGCTGGCCCCCACAGTCGGGCGAATCCAGATTCTGGGCCTCGATCTGGTGACCAACATGGTCGAGGTAAAGCGGCAGATTGGAGTCGTGCCCGAAGGCATGGCGCTGTTTGGAAGATTGACCGGGTCGGAATACCTGAATTTCGTTGGGCGTATGTATGGTCTGGATCGTGAGACTGCGGTCAAGCGGACATCGGAACTGCTGGAGCTCATGCAACTCGTCGACCAGCCCAAGACGATGGTCACTGACTACTCGCATGGCATGCAGAAAAAGCTCGCGCTGGCCGCGGCCGTAATTCATGGGCCGAAAGTTCTCTTTCTGGATGAACCTTTCGAAGGTGTGGATGCCATCGCCGCCGGCACCCTGAAAGCCATGCTGCAACGCATGATCGCGCGCGGCGTCACTATCTTCCTCACCTCGCACGTACTGGAGATCGTGGAACGGTTGTGCAGTCATGTCGGAATCATTCATCGCGGCCGGCTGGTGGCACAAGGCTCACTGGAGGAACTGCGCGCGGGCGTGGAGGCTCAGGCGGCGGTCATGCCGGACGCGGTGGCTTCGGACGGCTTCCCGCGTGAGAAGTTGACCCTCGAGCAGATTTTTCTTCGCATCGTGGGGGGAGCGCGATCCGCCAGCCCGGAACTGTCGTGGCTCGGGTGAATCAGGCTGGGGTGAATCAGGTAGGCATGAATCAGGTTGGACAAAACTTCACGCGGCCGGGGCGCCAGCAGTTGGCCGCAGTCGCGGGATTGCGCTGGCGGAACTTCGTCAACTCGCTGAACTCGTTTCGCGGCCGGCTGGAGATGGCATCCCGCATCTTCGTCGGCAGTGCCTTTGTGGCTGGCGGCATCGGTGGCGCTGTAGGCCTGGGCGGAACAGCCTGGTTCCTGATGTCGGAGGGAAATGCGGAGTGGTTGGGCGCTTTGCTGTGGCCGGTGTTTCTGTTCTGGCAACTTTTTCCTTTACTGGCGACAGCGTTTACCAGGAACCCTGAGTCGGCAAGCCTGCTTCGTTTTCCTCTGAGCTACCGGGCATACTTTCTGATCCGCCTGGTTTACGGATCGTTGGATCCGGCCACGACTGTGGCCAGTCTGTGGCTGCTTGGAATCACCATCGGGATTGGAGCCGCCGAACCGCGCCTGCTGCCTTGGGCCGCGGTCGTACTTTTCACCTTCGCGATTGTGAACCTCCTGCTTGCGCGAACAGCCTTCGCGTGGCTCGAACGCTGGCTGGCACAGCGACGGACGCGTGAAATCATGGGCGTCTTGTTTTTTCTTTGTATCCTCAGTTTGCAGCTGATCGGACCCCTGATTGCGTCCTACGGACATAAGTCCAATCCCGAAACACGCCTTCTGGGACAGGAGCTGTCCGGGGTGCAGAGACCGCTGCCACCGGGACTGGCTGCGGCCGCGATCGCAAAAGGGGCACAGGGAAAGCACGGGATCAGCCTGCTCTCATTTCTGCTACTGGGGACTTATGGAATTGCCTTCCTCTGGCTTCTGAATCTTCGCCTGCGCAAGGAATATCGCGGCGAAAATCTCAGCGAATCGGCCGGGCGCAAGGCGTCACCGGGAGCACATCCAGCTCTCCAGCCGAGCTGGAATGTGCCGGGCCTGCCCGGGCCTGTCGTCGCCGTCTTCGAAAAGGAGCTACGTTACCTGAGCCGCAGTGGGCCCATGCTGTTCACCCTGGTGGTGCCCTTGTTCATGTTGCTGGTCTTCCGAAGCTCGGGACAGAGCCAAGACCTGTTTGCACACGCCCCCGAGCTGACATTCCCACTGGGCGCGGCATACTCACTGCTCCTTTTGACCAATCTTTCGTACAACAATTTTGGGGCGGATGGCAGGGGTGTGCAGTTCTTTTTCGCCTCTCCCGCCCCCTTTCGCCAAGTCATGGCCGGGAAAAATCTGGCGCATGCGGGGATTTTCGCCCTGGAGGTGGTGCTGGTGTGGCTGGGCACAAGTCTGCTCTACCGGCCGCCGTCCATCCGGGTTACCCTCGCCACTGTGGCGGGCATTCTGTTCGCCCTGCCCATCGATCTCGCCGCTGGAAACTTGTTCTCAATCTACTCTCCCACCAAGATTGAAGCAGGGGTGTTCGGACGGCAACGCGCGTCGTTGACAACCGTGACGGCAAGTTTTGGTATTCGTGGACTGCTGTTCGGCGGAGCTGCACTGATGATGTGGTTCTCGGGTCACTATGGAAATCCCTGGACTGTCGTACTGGTGTTCTTGCTCCCAGTGGTGCTGGCTGGGGCGGCGTACATGGTCGCCCTCAACCGCGTGGACAAAATCGCGCTAAATCACAGGGATAACTTCATCTCCCAAGCTGAGCCGTTAGTCCGTCAGGCCCCTGCAAGACCTTGTCATCCCGACCGCAGCGCAGCGCAGCGAGCGAAGTGGGAGAACCATCTGTAGCTCAGCGTGGCAAGTCGCACAGGTTCCCAGCCGCAAGCGCTGTTGGCAAAAGCAGGTCCCTCCACTCCGCTCGCTGCGCTCCGCTCCGGTCGGGATGACAAGGCTTGTGGCGGGCGCGGCGTCACTCTCTCTCAGGCTCGGCGACGAAACGATATCCCACGCCACGGACGGTGAGCAGATGGCGTGGAGTAGATGGATTGTCCTCGATATAGCGGCGCAGGCGCACTACGAAGTTGTCGATGGCACGAGTGTCGGTGTCTTCGTGCAAACCCCAGACTTCCTCGAGAATCGACTTGCGGGAAACTACCAGTCCCTGGTTGCGAATGAGATGGCGCAGTAGTTCCGCTTCCATCAGCGTGAGTTGGATGGTGTTCCCATTCACCCGCAACTCCAGCTTGCCGAAGTCGATAGTACGGCCGTGGAAAGAGAATGCATCGTAAGGGGCAGTCTCGGTGGACTGCGACGCGGGGCTCTGGCGCATCCATTCGCGGCGGCGCAGAAGGCCCTGCAAGCGCGCCAGCAAAATCGGGAGTTCGAAGGGCTTAGGGAGATAATCATCCGCGCCTGAGGCAAACCCCTTGAGCACATCCTCGGGCCGGCCACGTGCCGTGAGCATGAGGACGGGGACGAATTGCTTGGCGGCCCGCAACTCGGCAGCGACGGTAAAGCCATCCTTGCCGGGCAGCATTACATCGAGTACGACTGCATCGAAATCAGAGCGCTTGCCGGTTGCGGAATCCCCCACAAGCAACGCCAGAGCGCTTTCACCATCGCCGACGACGGCGACGGAGTGACCTTCCGCCTCCAGGTTGAACTGGAGGCCCTTGGCCAGGTGAGCCTCATCTTCGACAATCAGGACACGACTCATGCAAAGGCTCCCACAACGTAGGACTACGAGCTAGCTCGCGGCAATTCCAGAACTACCGTGGTGCCGCGCCCTTCGCCTTCGCTCTCCGCGAACACGCGGCCTCCGTGCTTGCGCACGATTGCGCGCACGATGAAGAGCCCGAGGCCGGTTCCCTTCACATGGCTCAGCGAACGGTTGGATACGCGGTAAAAGCGTTTGAAAACGCGCTTCAACTCTCCCGCCGGAATACCTACACCCCGGTCGCGGACGCGTAGCGTCACGTGCTTCTCATCCGGAAGGTCCACTTTCGCCGAAATTTCAACCTGGCTTCCGGAATACTTGACGGCATTATCGAGGACGTTGGAAACCGCTGTCCGCAACTCTTCGGAATCACCCAGGACGTTCGCACCCGCGCCGTTGGCGGATTGCTCATAGCGCAGAGATTCAGGCTGAAGATGGTGGCTGGTACGGGCGACTTCCACACACTCGCGCACCAGTTCGGCGAAATCCACCGGCCCACGCCGGTCCTGTTTTTTGTTGCCGGCTTCCCCCGCCTTGAGCACCTGCTCGACCGTGCCTAGCAAGCGGTCGGTATCGTCCAGCATCAGGCGGTAAAACTCGTAGCGCTGGGATTCATCAACCTCGCGGTGCTGCAAGGTTTGCAGATAGAGCCGGATGGAGGCGATGGGCGTCTTCAGTTCGTGGGTGACGGCGTTGATAAAGCTGTCATGCTGCTCGTTACGGCGAATCTCACGCACCAGGAAACTGGTGTTCACGATAAGCCCCGCAATCAGCAGCGCGAAGAAGATCACACCCAGGAAGAGCAGGACGCCTTCCCGCCAGTTAAGAATGATCCATCCAACATTCAGTCCAACCGCCAGCAAGACCAGGCAAACGCCTAGCACGACAAAAAAGGCAATGGCCCGGCGGCGGCTGCTGATGCGCATGGCAGGATTCTACCGCGTAGAGAGGAAATGGGAGACCCCTTCTACCGAAGTGTCATCCTGAGCGTAGTCACCCCGTTCGCTCGCGAATGGGATGATGAAGTCGAAGGATCTCTGGCAGCTTAACCGGACAGCATGATTGATGGTGCATGGGCGATCGTTGAACTGCCGATTTCGTCAGCGGATTTGTGAAGCGGGGTAGGGGTCCTTCGACTGCATAGCGGCTTCGCGATGCGAAGCCGTCATTCCGCTCAGGATGACAACTTTGCAAGCAGGTTAGGCAGAGACCAGCTCGCTCCGTGCCGGCGCTGGTGCTCCTTCTTCCTCTTCGCGGCGTTGCAGTTCAGAAAGCTTCACCCGATAGACCTGGCGCGCCAGTCCCAATTTAGTAAGCGCCCAGATGCCGTACCAATTCATGTCGACCTCGTACCACTTCAAACCATGCCGGGCAGAAACCGGGTGCGCGTGGTGGTTGTTGTGCCAGCCTTCGCCAAACGTGAGCAACGCCACCCACCAGCTGTTGGTGGACAGGTCCTTGGTCACAAAACGCCGCGTGCCCCAGCTATGGGTGGCAGAGTTCACCAGCCAGGTGGTGTGCAATCCGATGACAGTGCGGAAGAATACGCCCCACAGCAGGAAGGGCAGGCCGCCGATCGCAAACAGCACCAATCCAAGCCCAATCATGGGGACGTAGTGATATTTCGTGATCCAAACGTGGAATTTGTCTTTGGCCAGGTCAGGCACATAACGGGCCAGCGTGGTGGTGTCATGGTGCATCGACTTGCCAGTCAGAATCCATCCCATATGCGCCCACCACTTGCCGTCGCGGGGCGAGTGCGGATCGCCCTCCTGATCGGAATGTTGATGGTGAATGCGGTGAGTGGCAACCCAGAAAATCGGTCCGCCTTCGAGGGCTAGCGTGGCGCACGTCGTCAGGAAATACTCGACCCACTTGGGAGTCTTGTAGCCGCGATGGGTGAGCAGGCGGTGGTAGCCCATACCAATGCCCAGGCTTCCCGAAACCCACCACAGGAACATCGAAACCAGAAGAGCTTTCCACGAAAAGAAGAACAACGCCGCGATGGCGCCCACGTGAAACAGGCCCATAAAGATCGCGGTTACCCAGTTAATCTCGTCGTCTGCGGCTGCTTTTCGGTCTAGCGCTTCGAGGTCGATTGCCATGTTCTTTTCCCGTGCCCTGTATTGAAATCCCTACATTCTTAAAGTACCAGCGCCGGGCAGCCTTGACTGTAAGAGTTCTGTAATAGAAGACAGGCAGGGAGTTACGGAGGTACTAGCACGGACAATTCAATCCCAATGGGACCGTGGACTGGGAGCACGAGCGTGACGCTCGCGCCCACATCAACTGGACGCCGAGGCGCCTTTTACTTCTACCCCGGCCCACTTTTCCAGCAGTGTGAGGGTCGCGGCGTAGTCCAGATTTTCGTGCCCGTCTTCGGTGGCCATTTCGTAGACTTCTTCCACCGTTTCCAGAGCCGGCAACTTTACTCGAACTTCCTTGGCGGCTTCGAGGGCCAGGCGAATGTCTTTGTGCATGAGCCGTAACGGGAAATTAGGGGTGAAGTCACGTTTGAGAACGAAAGGCGCTTTGTAGTCGACCACGCCGGATCGAACCATGGACGCCTGAATCACTCCAATCAGGTTCTGGACATCCACGCCCAGCTTTGTGGCCAGGGTCAGGCCCTCCGCGAAGCCTTCATAAATCAAGGCGATTTGCAGGTTCATGGCCAGCTTGGCAGCCTGTCCCTTGCTGGTTTCTCCCATGCGGAAAAATGCTTTGCCCATGGAGGCGAACAATGGCTTCAGGGATTCAATTACCGCTTCCTCGCCGCCCACGATAAATATGAGCGTGCCGGCCTCGGCGGCCACTTTCGATCCAGTCATAGGTGCGTCAACATATCGCACGCCTCGGGCTCCCACTCTCTCGGCAAACTGGCGTGTCGCGGACGGCGAAATTGTGCTGGAATCGACGATGGTCATGCCCTCGGCGAGCGATTGCTCCACACCTTGGGGTCCGAACAGGACGCTCTCGACCGCCTTGGTGTCGGAGACGCACATCCATACTACTTCCGCGCCTTGCGCAGCATCGGCAGGGGAAGTTGCTCGGCGTGCGCCTTCCACGTCTTTGCCGGAACGGCTCCAGACGGAAACTTCGTGGCCTGCCTTGACCAGATTGGACGCCATTGGACGTCCCATGATTCCCAAGCCCAAAAACGCAACACGCATTCTTAATCTCCCCTAAACACGACAAGCAGAATAATCGTGACCAGCAGCGATTAGAAACGACGAGAGCAGCAGGGGTCAAGGCAATCCCGCCCGGATCGATTTGCTTTCGGTTTTGAGGCAGCATTCAACCCGCCGCGAAACCCTGGTGAAATCCGCGTCGCGATGGGGGTTGCCAGAGTGGTTAACGGGGCTGTTTGTGCTTGCTATCCGCCAAAGGTACACGACGGAACCCCAAACTCTGCGCACCCGATCTACTCGGTGACGTATCGAAACAACGAGTTGCGAGGTTAAGGCAGAGAGGGCCACTCAAGTGCAACGGTTACGTTGAGTGAGCATCCTTGCTCCTCTTTCAGGTTCCCTGAACTAAGTCAGCCCATCTGAAGTTCTCTCTCACTTAGCGAATGACAGCCTTAAGGAGGTTGACATGTTTGCACGCAACGTCTCATTTCATCTGAAATCCAATATGCTATCCGACTACAGCCGAACCTTTGACAGGGACATCCTTCCATTGCTCCGCAAGCAGAACGGCTTCAAGGACGAAATTACGTTTTCCGGCCCCGGCGGAATCGATGTGACGGCCATCAGCCTGTGGGACAACAAAGCCAGTGCTGACAACTACAACACCAGCACCTACCCCGAAGTGTTGAAGACCATGGCAAGATTTATCGAGGGGACACCCAGGGTCCAGAACGGCGAGGTTGTCAACTCGACCTTCCACAAGATCAGCGCTGGGGTAGCAGCGTAAGGGTTGTAAACGTTTCACATGAGAGGGCGGAGTTGACTCCGCCCTCCCGGTTTTCTCGGCCCTGAACGGGCCGTTCTTCCATTTCCCGCCAACTTGCTCTCATTCACAGCCTAGGCAACTTTGCGTGGTTCAGACTGTTCCTGGTCGGAGCTCGCTGGCTTCGTGCTTACTTCATTCGTGCTCGTTTTATTCGTAAAAGAAAGATTTGGCGTACCGGTCCGTTCCAGCATTTTCCGTTTTCTCCACCTGCCGAGCAGCGGAACCAGCGTGCCTAAGACGATTACCAAGACGACAAACGCAATCAAGAGCGACAGAGACCCGGTCCTATGAGTCGCTGCGGGGGTAGTAGAAGCGGCTGCATCAGGCGTCACCGGCGTTGCAGACGGGCTCGCCGTTGCGGCATCTGCGGCGGCCGGGCTGACAGTCTCTGGGGATGGACTGACCGTCGTCACGGCATCCACAGCAGTCGGGCTAGCAGTCGCAGCGGGTGCAGCGGCGGCTATGGCCTGTTTTGCCGAGAGCTTGCGAGGCGCGGCTGCCCGGCGCGCTGAATGATCAGCTTTCTCAGTTGGTGCGCTAACAGCCGCGGACGGACTGGCCGTTGCGGCCGGCGCTGTAGCTTCCGCAGGGGGTGTGCTGACTTGCGCCGCAGCTGGGCTTACCGTTGCAGCCGGTGCCGCAGCTTCCACAGCTGGTGCGCTGGCAGGCGCCGCAGACGGACTCACCGTCGTAGCTGGTGCCGCAGCTTCCACAGCGGGTGTGCTGGCAGCCGCGGTGGACGGACTCACCGTTGCAGCCGGTGCGGCAGCTTCCACAGCAGGTGTGCTGGCCGGCGCACCGGATGCGGGGGTAGCCGTGGTAGGTTCGATGACAGTTTGCGAATAGGGAACAACGGCCCCAACGGTGGCGGCCGCCGCAGCACACTGTTCGGAGATCATGCTCAGTTCGGTGACGGCAAAGCTGTTATCAGCGGCGCCGGAACTCACCGCCCCACTGGCTTTGTGCCCGATGAGTTTTACGTCATGGCCCACATGCGCCTTGAGATCAACACTGCTGGTGGTGATCTTAAAAAGCTGGCGAGAGCCATCTTCCACGACGGTGTAGTTGCCATCCGATCCACCCAGGCAACCTTTAACTGTGGCCGGGTCCGTGTTGCTGCCAGCCGCGGGAGTTTGCGCAAACCCCAACGTCACCAGCAGGGCCGATACAACCATCAGCAGCAATGCTCGTTTCATGGAATCCTCCTAAGATTCCCGCCTTGCGGCGGTCTGAGGTTTCACTTGGGATTTGATTTTGCTGTTGGTCCTTACGCAGAACGCTTGCGCGTTGTGCACCGGTTGAGTTCCGGCCTGGGAACCTGGAGCATCCGGAGTGGAACAGCACAAACCCTATCTGGTCTGGATTTGCCTGTCTGTTCACAACCGCTCACATTCGATGGAATAGTGCTCACCAGGAAATGCACGGGCGGGCGAACAATCCAGCGCTAATTTGTTCTAGAATTGAAAATAACGCTGCCAGCCCCAGCATCGAAAAAGTGGATGAAACATCGGTTCGAAACCGATCTGGTTCGTCACAGATGCTAAAGAATACTCTGAAGAATTCCGCGCTTCGCAAGCGTGCCCGGCAGTTCGGCAGCCTGGTGCGCCACTCCGCCATCACTCCGCGAACGGGCCGCACTCATAAGCCAAAACTCGTCACCAACGGCCAGATGGGTGTGACTTTCATCGGCCATTCCAGTTTCTTCCTCCAGGTTGGCGGGCAGAATGTTCTCATCGATCCCAACTTTGCGCGCTGGCTATTCGTGCTGAAGCGCCTGCGGCAACCAGGATTGCAGGTACGCGACCTGCCGCCGGTTGATCTGGTTCTGGTCACTCATGCCCACTTCGACCATCTGCACCGGCCATCGCTACGCGCGATTGTGCGGCAAACCATGCGCCGTCGAGGCGTGGCGCCCACGATCGTGGTTCCACATCATGTTTTCGATCTGGTCTCCGACCTTGGTTTCGACAACGTAGTGGAACTGGACTGGTGGAACAGCTACCGTCATCGCGGACTAACCGTGACGCACGTACCCTCGCGACATTGGGGCGCGCGGGTAATCGAGGACTCACACCGCGGATACGGCGGGTATGTATTGCGGGACAACAAGCACTCGCTCTATCACGCCGGTGATACGGCTTATTTCTCCGGCTTCCGCGAAATCGGCCGACGCCTCGCGCCGGAATTAGCACTGTTGCCGATCGGCGCCTACAATCCACCCGCGTTCCGCAACGTTCACACCAGCCCGGCGGATGCCACACGGGCCTTTCTCGATCTGAATTCACGCTGGATGGTGCCTATGCACTACGGCACCTTTCGACTCTCCCACGAACCGATGGACGAGCCCCTGCAATTGCTGGAGAAAGAGGCTAAGGCGGCGGGGATTGAAGATCGGGTGCTTGTGCTCGAAGAGGGTGTGACTCGGTTTTTCTAGCGAACCTGAGCAGGCCGGACTAGGCCCTGATCCGGACGAATCCGTGAAGGGCACAACTTCAGTCGTGCCACTGGTGGATGAGAGAGCTCGGCTTCAGCCGCTGCGGTTGGCTGTTTGATGCCCGGAGAATACCTCAGCGGCTAAAGCCGCGATCAGGAAAGGGTTTGTAATGCAGCGCTGAAGCGCTGCTCCACCCAAAAGCCACTCCACCCCAAGAGTGCTGCTTCACCAAAGAGCAGCCTGTCAGTAAGCCAGCAGAACTCGCAGGTCGCGAAGATTGTTTCCCGTGGGCCCGGTAATGATCGCATCGCCTAGTGAATGGAAAAACGGATAGGCGTCAAAGGACGCCAGGGCTGCGGCCGCATCCAGTCCGCGTGCTCTTGCGCGTTCGAGGCTACTGCCATCAACGATCGCTCCCGCGGCAGGGCTGTTGCCATCGATGCCGTCCGTTCCCGCGCTGAGCACGGTAATCGCCTCACCGGAAATCCGCGGCGCGCAGGCCAGGGCAAGCTGCTGGTTGCGGCCACCGGCGCCGCCATTCGCGACCTTGACCGTGACCTCTCCCCCTGAAATCAGGCAGACGCGTTCCGACTTCTTGCGCAACCGGCGCAGGCGTTCGAGAAGATAGTCCGCGGCGCGCATGTAATCCCAGTCATCACAGGCGTTGTCGACTTCCACGCTGAAGCCGTGACGTTGCGCCTCCACTTCCGCGGCCTCCAGCAGCGACGCGTTTGAGAGCAATGGCCACCAGCGCGAGCGATGGAAGACCACGTCGTCGGGCTTGGGTGTCTCCTCCAGCCCGTGGCGCTGAAACAACTCGCGTACGGATTCTGGAAATTGCTCGAGCATGCCGTACTTTTCGGCGACGGCATAACAGTCTGCCACGGTCGTGGAATCCGGCATAGTCGGACCCGAAGCCAGGGCGTCCGGAGTCTTCTCGGGAACGTCAGACACCAGCAGCGACACCTGCTGCACTGATGGCGCGGCCGCCGCCAGCCTTCCCCCCTTGATCGCGGAAAGATGCTTCCGGATAGTGTTGATTTCGGCGATGGGCGCACCGGAGTGCACCAGCACGCGATAGGTGGCGATCAGATCTTCCAGTGAGATTTCGTCATCAATTGGTTTTTCCGCGATCGACGAGCCTCCGCCGCTAAGAAGGAACAGGACTAGCGATGAGGTGTCCTGGGCGTTGAGCGATCTCAGGATAGCCTTGGCCGCGCGGATCGACTCCTGGTTGGGCATAGGATGGCCACCCCGAAAATAGCGGAAACCGCGAACCTGCGAAACCGGATCGACGGAACTGGCCACAATCCCTTGAAACCGGCTGCCCGCCTGCATTTCCAGCGAATTGACCATGGCATGCGCTGCCTTGCCAATAGAGATCACAAGCACGCGGTTGTAGGAATCAAGGTCGTATAGATCCTCGCCAATGCGGAGCACACCTTTATCGCAATCCACGTGACGCTGGAATGCGCGATCGATGCTGGCTTCCGCCAGCGCGTGCTCAAACAGGTGACGCGCGGTAACGCGCATGTCCAGAGCAAGCTTGTTGCGATCGGCGGCGGAAGAAGGCATGTGCAAGGATTATAAAAGGCGTTAGCGTTACAAATTCACCGCGTCTTCCACCCAGTGCTCAACGGTCTCCCGCATTTCACGAAGTCTTCCTTCAAAGAAATGATCGGCACCCGGAATCAGCACCAGCTTTTTCGGCTCGGGAAGCGAACCAACAAGCGCCTTCAGCTGCGCAGGAGTTCCGAATTGGTCGCGGTCGCCACTGACAAATAACTTGGGCTTGGTGCAGGTATTGAGAAAACTGAAGTCGTAAGTACGATCGTCAATCGGCGACACCGGCAGGCCCAGCCCGATTGCCGCCTTCACCCGGTAATCAGGGCACGCAGCTCGCAAACCGACCGCTGCGCCAAAGGAAAATCCGGCGAAGATCAAGGGCTTGCGAAATTCATGATCCAACCAATCCAGCACGGCCCGGACGTCGTCCACTTCGCCTTCTCCGTGATCGTGCTCGCCATGGCTCAAACCGGTACCGCGAAAATTGAAGCGCAAAACGGGGAACCCGAAACTATTCAGCGCCTTCATGGCATGAAAGACAACCTTGTTGTGAAGCGTCCCGCCGTAGAGCGGGTGGGGATGGCACACCAGCGCGGCATACGCGGCCTCCGGGGCGCCAGCGTTGAGCAGAGCTTCCAAGCGGCCGGCTGGACCGTCCAGATGCAGGGAGCGGATTGTGCTGCTTTGCTGATTCATGACGGTGCGCTCGAATCAGAATAGCAGCACGGGTTTTGCCGCTGCCCGAGACGTTGCAAGCAACGTCCCTACCTCAATCCCAAACTGCCGTGAGTAGGATATTCTGTCGCGCATGGACGTCGTCGCCCTTACCCGCCAGCTTGTGGACATCGAGTCGATTACCGGCAACGAAGGCCCGGTCGGAGATTTTCTCCGTGACGAACTGGCCCGGCGAGGTTTTCAGGCAGAAAAGATTCCTGTCGAAGGTGCGCGCTGCAATGTGTTCGCGACCTCGCCGGAAGAATCGCGGCCCGCGGTAGTTTTTTCCACCCACATGGATACGGTGCCGCCCTTCATTCCTTCCTCCGAAGACGCCAACTGCGTGTACGGACGAGGCTCCTGCGACGCCAAGGGAATTATCGCGGTGCAAGTTGCCGCGGCAGAACGATTGCGACAGGAAGGCATTCACGTAGGGCTGCTTTTTCTGGTGGGCGAGGAGCGCGACAGCCTGGGCGCCAAAGTGGCCAACCAGCGCCCTCCGGGCTCAAAATTTCTCGTCAATGGCGAACCCACGGAGAACCGGGTCGCGGTCGCATCCAAGGGAGCGTTGCGCGTAGAAGTAATCGCCCACGGACGCATGGCGCACTCGGCCTATCCGGAGTTGGGCGAGTCGGCGATCGACAAACTGCTGGCAGCCCTACAGCGCCTCCGCGCCATGAAACTGCCCACCGAAAACGGCGTTGGACCCTGCACCCTGAACATCGGCGTGATTGAAGGCGGCCGCGCCCCCAATGTGGTCCCCGACAAAGCGCGAGCGCAATTGCTCTACCGGCTGGTCGGATCGTCAGAGCAGTTAAAGCGGGAAATTGTTGAGGCCGTCGGCAACCTGGCGCAAGTCGAATTCGTGCTGGAGATCCCCTTCATGCGTCTGCGCACCCTGGATGGCCTCGCCACCATGGTCGCCGCCTTCACTACCGACATTCCCGCCCTCAGCAACTGGGGACAGCCGTTGCTGATCGGGCCGGGATCGATCCAGGTAGCCCATACCGATCGCGAGTACGTGGAGAAGAAGCAGTTGCAGGACGCGGTGGATCTCTACTGCTCGATCGCGAAGCGACTCGTGGTTTGAGCCAGCACTACTCCCCGTTGACACCCCAAGCTCGCAGCACGTAAAATAGTGCTGCACGTAGTTATGTGCTTATATGAAAGCCAATATCACTCTCAAACTGGACGCCACGCTCCTGCGCGAGGTTCGGGTGCTGGCAGCCGAAGAGGGCACCTCGATCAGCGCCTTGCTTGCTGCTCGCCTCGAGGAAATCGTGCGCGAACGCAAGACTTATGAGCGCGCACGAAAGCGCGCCTTGGCTCGATTACGCGAGGGACTTGATTTGCGATGGACGCATCCCCGTTCCCGTGACGACCTTCACGAACGATGAAATATGCCCGACAAGTTCTTTGTCGATACCAACATCCTGCTATATGCGCATGATCGCTCCACTGGTGGGAAGCACGAACGCGCCCGCCAACTGGTCGAGCGCCTATGGATTTCCGGGCAAGGTGTATTGAGCACGCAAGTGCTGCAGGAACTTTGCATCAACCTTCGCCGCAAGGTTGCCCGCCCGCTCCCAGTGGAAGAGGTCCGCCATCTCATCCAGGACTACCTAAGCTGGGAAGTCGTCGTCAACACTCCGGCGTCGGTCCTGCACGCGCTGGATATCGAGGTACGCTACCAAATATCTTTTTGGGACGCTCTAATTCTGCAAGCGGCCGAGAGCTCAGGCGCTGCGGTTCTCTATTCTGAGGACTTAGCCGCGGGACAGAAGTACGGTCCGGTTCAGGTGGAGAACCCACTTGGCACGATTCCAGATTGAAAAAAATCCAACAATTTGCAGTTACGGACCTTCAATCTGAAATCTAGAATCTGCATTCTGAGATCTGCCTTTGCCCTCCGCTGTCGCCCGCGAAAACCTATAAACTGACAACATGACCACCCAGACCCTCAACTCACTCTCCAAGGCATCTTCGGCCTACCTGCGTTCGGCCATGCACCAGCCCATTCAGTGGAACGAGTGGGGCGAGGAGGCCTTTGCCACCGCCAAGCGTGAGAACAAACCCATCCTGCTCGATATTGGCGCGGTCTGGTGCCACTGGTGTCACGTGATGGATCGCGAATCGTATGACGATCCCGAAGTCGCGAAGATCGTGAATGAACGCTTCGTGGCGGTGAAGGTGGATCGCGATGAGCGCCCTGACATTGACAGCCGCTACCAGGTGGCCGTCAGCGCCGTCAGCGGGCAGGGCGGCTGGCCGCTGACTGCGTTCCTCACTCCCGACGGCAAGCCGTTCTACGGCGGTACTTACTTCCCTCCCGAGGATAGTTACGGTCGTCCCAGTTTCAAGCGCGTCCTTTCCTCGATCGCAGACGCTTATCACCAGAAGAATGTCGACGTGATGGACCAGGCCCAAATGGTGGAAAGTGCGATCTCGCGGGCCGAATCTTTTGCCGGAAGCAGCGGCAAGTTCTCCCCCAAGGTGATTGACGCCATCGTGGAAGCCGCTGTAAAGATGTTCGACCCGCAGAATGGCGGCTTCGGGAACGCGCCCAAGTTTCCCCATCCCGCCGTGCTCGATCTGCTGATCGATCAGTACGCTCGCTCGGGAGACGAAAAGCTGCGCGAGGTGTTCGTCCCGACGCTGGAGAAAATGGCGCGTGGCGGCGTGTATGACCAATTGGCCGGCGGCTTTCACCGCTACTCGGTGGACGAGCGCTGGATCGTGCCGCATTTCGAAAAGATGTGCTACGACAATTCCGAACTGCTGAAGAACTACGTCCACGCCTATCAGGCGACCGGCTCGGAGTTCTTCGCCGGGGTGGCTCGCGACATCGTCCGCTGGATGGATGAGTGGCTCAGCGATCGCGAGCACGGCGGGTTCTACGCCTCGCAGGACGCGGACTACTCAATGGACGATGACGGCGACTATTTCACCTGGACCCGCGCCGAGATGCAGTCCGTCCTGACCGAGGCGGAGGCGGCGGTCGCTGGTCTGCACTACGACGTCAACGAAGTCGGCGAGATGCACCACAATCCCGAGAAGAATGTTTTGTACGTACGAGCTCCCGTCGAGGAAATCGCGAAACGGATGGGTCTGACCCTCGAGCGCACACACGAACTACTGGAATCCGCCAAAAAGAAAATGTACGCCGCGCGCTTGCAGCGGCCCACGCCTTACGTCGACAAGACGGTGTACGTCGGCTGGAACGCGCTTTGCGTTTCGGCCTATCTGGAAGCCGCGAAAGTCCTGAAAGTGGATGCAGCCCGGCACTTTGCCCTGCGCTCCCTGGACCGCATTCTTGCAGAAGCCTGGCAACCGGAACAGGGGCTGCAGCACGTGCTTGCTTACTCGGACCCAGCCGCGGAACGGCGCGTGGTTCCCGGCCTGCTCGACGACTACGCCTTCACCGCCATCGCCTGCCTGGATGCCTACGAGGCCACCGCCGACCTCAGCTACTTCAACTTCGCGCAGCGCATCACGGACAAGATGGTGGACCGAATGTTCGATCCCGTCTCCGGCGGATTCTTCGACACCGCCAGCCCTGCGGACGGAGGCAGAAAACCGATGGGCGTGCTGGGAACGCGCCGGAAACCATTTCAGGATTCTCCTACGCCGGCGGGAAATTCAGTTGCAACCATCGCCTTGCTGCGGCTTCACTCTTACACCAACCAGCAAGCTATCGCGAGAAGGCCGAGCAGACCATCGAAGTGCTGGCGGGACTCGCCGACAAGTTTGGGATCTTCGCCGCCACCTACGGCATTGCGGCCGTGCATTTCTCAGAACCGCATACGCAGGTCGTCATCATTGGCGACGATGATTTGGCAGAACGGTTCCACACTACCGCAGCAAGTTTCTTTGGGCTCGGGAAATCGGTTGTCAAGTTGCCAACGAATGAGGCCGTCGCGCAGAATCTCCCGCCGAGTTTGGCGGAAACAATTCCTCATCTGACTGAGTTCACGAAGGGAAGGTCAGCCGCGGTGCTCTGTTCCGGATTCAGCTGCCAGCCACCGATCTTTGATCCCGAGCAACTCAGGCAGAGCCTTGCCGGCGCGCTGAAGGGCTGACGGAATACTTCCGAAGAACCAGCCAGGGACGAACAAGAGACGAAAAAGAAAAGAGGGCCGACTTTTGCTAATTCGGCAATCGTCAGCCCTGGGAGACTTCAAGAAGACAGCGGCCCTTATTGAAGAGGCTACCTGCCGCTGCCGGCGCAGTTTGGCTTGCTCGGTGGACAAAGCGGCATCGGGCCCAGTTCAGCATTGAGTATCGGGGTCGCGATTGCCACGTACGTGCAAGCCAAACCTACCATCAGGATCAACATCCTGATCGCACGTTTCATGGTGTTCTCCTTACGGTGCGAAGTCCCTGGGAGCGGAACCTCACGGTGGCGGAATTATACAGGCCATCAGCTAGGTGTCCACTTTTTTTTGGATGGGGCCGCCCACGGCCTACTTCGCCGCGCCTATCGAAACACTAAGTACACTAAGTAAAAGAAAAAGGCCCGCCGTGGCGGGCCTGTCTCTAAATTGACTATCTTTAGTACTTCCCTCGATCAAGCCTCATTGGACCCGGCGACTTAGAGCTACAACCGGATCAATACCTCGGACGGGAGAAATAGTTGGTTTGGACGCAGGATCGGTAGCGGTTTTGTTGGCGTAGTCCACCTGAGTACGCGATAGCGCGCGATCCACCATGCTCTCAAACATCGGAATAAGCGAATCACCCTGTGCGGGCGCCTGCAGATCGCTTAGGCTCCGCTCCCATCGGTTCGGTGCAAACAGACTCGCTTCCGGAGTTCGCGCAGGACTCTCACGAAAGACGTAGACGAACCAGACCAGAATGGCTAGGTTATACGCCACCAGGTTGAACACGTGGACCGAGACCTGCGATAACGGACCGCCGGCAAACAGCGCGAGCGTGCCCAATTCCACCGCCGCGGCACCACCCAGTCCGAGCGCGATCCCGAAACTCTGCTGCCGCCATGAAACCCCAAGGTAGCCGGAAAATACCATGAGAAAGAGCACCAGGCCGCACTGGGCCACGCGAACGCAGCGCTGTATCGTGGTTATCGCCTGCAGAATCGGCTCCATATCCTGGCCGGAATTGGACGCCGCTACCACGAAGGCGACCAGCAGCATCACCAGCGCCGCCCACTTGAACATGACTGATCCCAGGTCTTTCAGCGTGTGGTACGGACGGAACACATCAAGAAAGACTTCATGAATGATCATGAAACCCAGAACCAGGTTGATCGCCGAGCAGGCCCAGTAGAGGTAGAAGTAGGTCTTGTAGACGGTTTGGTAGCTCCCCCAGGTGTTGAGTGGGAAATAAGACGCAGAAGCTCAGAATCTGAAACACGATGTACGCGAAAAAGACAGGAAACGTCCGGTGAAGCTTTCGCCGAAACATCGCCGCTAAGACCGACAGTTGCAGTAGCGGGTGGGCGATCCAGAGAACGAGTTGGGTGTGAGCGGTCATCAACCAGTTTTTCTGCCAGCCGGGGGGTGCCACGGTTGACGGACTACTGCGATTAGAGTCTCCTTAACCGTAACCTTAACAGTTTGTACTCAAAGGGCAATGTACCAAGGTAATCCAGCGTAATAGTTACGAGATTAATCTGGGCACTTTCAATGGGATGGTCGTAATTCCGACTGTCGCACGCCCGGCTTGTTCCAGTCTCCTGTCCTACTTCTCCGCAAAATGCGCGAGAGAATGGCGGCGCCCTGTCGCAATAGTCTAGTGAGGGGTTTGTAAATTACTGATTCTGATCGAGATTAAACATATCCAGAACGTGGCTCTTACTATCGATCAGCAGCACCCGCCCGTTGTAGACAACGCGCTCCAGATCGCCAGGCAGTTTGGGCAATTGATCTTCACAAGCCAGCGGCAGGGCCTGCGCCGCGTTCTGAATTTCCTGCGACAAGCTTCCACCACGACGAATCTGCCGCTCAGAACCTGAGGGCAGTTCTGGACGCTGTGTCGCCGCTGCCGGCAGGTCTGAGGAGTGCTCGCTGACGCATTCGCGGATAATTCTGCGATCGCGCAGGGTAAACAAGTTAGCGCCATCGTCAGCTCCCGGCCCAGAATCCGCAGGCGGAGCATCCGGGCTCGCAGCAGAATTGGAAGGTCCAGTGGGCGGCGCGGGACCCGGAGAAGCTTCGCTTGCGCCCGGGTTGCTGGGCGGCGGAGTCGTAGGGCTTGAGGTTGTGGACGTAACAAAAGTCAGGATCGCTTCCGGATCGACGGTTGCGGGCTTTTTTCCCGTCGCCGCAGCCGCGCCCGTGCCCGCGGCGCCGCCCGCCAGAGTACCGATCGCAGCGCCCTTTCCTCCCCCCGCGATGGCTCCAATCACGGCCCCCAACGCCGCGCCGCCACCGATCTTGGTAACGTTGCTCTTCGCATGTGACCCGCCTTTGATGACTAGCGGCTCCACATGGATAGAGGCCGCGACGGTTCCCGAACTTACCGTGTTGAGTACCAGATCAAGTTCGCCGGGCTCACTCAGCCTGCCGGTGGGGTGCACGTCGGTGACGCGGCCGATCACATCCGCGCCCTTGGGGTAGAGCTGTCGGCCGTTTACCTCGATAGGCTCGTCGAGCGTGCCGTGGAAAGTGTCTCCCGTCTGGTTCTCTTCGCTACTGAGCTTGTCGATCATGCGAACGTTGATCGTCGTGCCAGAGGGAATCTCCAGGCTCTTCTGCGCCTGCACAGGCAGAGACACCAGAGCCAGCAGTAACGCAAGCATTGCAGGCGCGACCGGGAAGTTTTTGCGACTCATGTCCTGTTCACCTCGTCGAAGTTTCGGCTGGCCAGGCGACAGCGGCGCTGCTTGTTGGGATGCGGGCGGCTGCTGTGCGGCTGCATTAAGATATCGTATTGTCTTGTGGGGGCATCAAGATATCGTTTGGGCGGGATTTCGGTTGGGTCCGATTTGATTTGGTACGGATCCAGGGTTTTCACCATACCCTAGAGGCTACCGGCTTCCGATAGAAATGAAGTACGAGCAGGCCGCTAGGTTGGCGGGAATGCCGCCGCGCGGCCGGGCGGTGAGGATGATGTTGTAATCGTCAGTGACCTCCAGGGTGTCGAGCAGCGAGGGCGCGGCCTGGGGATCGACTGTCGCGAGGTAAGTCAGAAATTCGAATACCTCTCCTCCCGTGCTGTGCCCCTGCGCCACGAAGCAGGCCTCGGTATTCCCTTCCGCGAAGTGCCAGCCCAGGGACGCTGCCAGCGTTACTGCATTTTCATACGCCTGTTCGGAGACCGTGCCGGGACTGGGGTTATCGAATATCAGGCGCACCTTGCGTTCGTCCTCGCGGCTGAACTCGCGCACTTTCAGCGATCCCGACTTGGCCGTGGCCTTCCAGTCCACGTGGCGCGCCGAATCTTCTGGCATGTATTCCCGAATGCGGTACAAATCGTCGCCACGTCCGCGAACGAACGTCTCAAATTCACCGGTGATCAGCGGCAGTACTTCGAAGAATTCGTCGGTAGGTTCCACCGGCGGGTATACCAGTATCTCTCGCGAGAGCGGGACCCTCCGCGTTTTGGTCAGAAAGGCAAAAGGAAAACGCGAGGCCAGACCAATGCTGTTCTGCTGGTAGCGTCCCCGGCGCGGAAAGCATAGTTCCATTTCCGCAGTAAGTTCAGCCCTGGCGGGAATGTAGGGGAAATACGCAGATTCGGTAATAATTCCTTTTGAGGCGGCGCCACCGTTGGCGCTATCGGCCACGCGTCGCAGCCGAAGATCGCGCAATGTGACCCACTGCCGAGCGGGTGGCATCCACGGCGGGAAGCCGAAGGTCGCAGCCTCCCATCGCCAGCGCGCCGAGAGCCTCTCTTTGTCCGTCCCGAGCGGGATTACCGTGATTGAAAACGAAGGCAACCACCGCCGGCGGTTCCGGACCAGGATCTTTGCCGGAGCCGGACGGCCTGCGAAAACCTGATCAGGCAGGCGAACATCCAACTCCAGTCCCCGCAGGACGACCGCCGAGGCCAGTCCCGATACCAGGATAGCCGCCAGCATCGCCGCCACAATCACGTAGAGCAGGTTGTTGCCGGTGTTCAAGGCGGCCACACCGATTAGCAACACGGCGACGACATAGGCGATCCCCACGCCAGTTACGTCGTAGTCGAAGGCATCACGAACACGGCCAGCGGTAACCCGGCGGGCCAGGTATGGAACCGTGGTCAGGCCCACAATCGCTGCCAGCGCCAAGGCGAGCGACGAAAAAACGAGCGTCCCCCATAGACTTCCGCCTTCACGGGCCACTGTGGAAAACAGCGCAGCTCCGAACGCCAGGACCAGACCCACAAGAGCCAGCAAGAAGCGTACCCAGACCTCGGACATCTCGAAAGGCAGGAAGCGGGTGCGGGAACGAGAAGCGACTGGAGCCCGCCCAGTAGGTGTTACGGGGTCAGCCATGGATTGATTTCGCTGTTTGGAGGTTAGCACCGCCTCGAGTGGAGCATCAATCCATATTGCGTTGTCGAGAAAGGCGCTGCAACCAGTTCCTGGCTTTGGCGGCCACTGCGTCGGCCACACGTCGTATCTTGGGAAACCGCTCTCGCAGTTTTCTCAACAGAAGTCTGGCCCAAGCGTATTGCGACGAGAGGATGATTAACCCCAGGAGAAGGAACAGAACGCCTTGCAGGAAGGGTAGAAACAGACCGACGACGCCCAGCAGGATGAAACTCCAACCCGCGATCAGGACCAAAATTCGTTTGGCGCGGGGCTTCATGGCGGGCAAGACCTTCTGACCAAGGTATCAGCATCAGAGAGGTTGCCACAGATAACGCGGCCCGGGGCCAATCACCTTCTTCGCCTCCGCCACCAGACGAAGACAGCCCCGATCACCACCACAACTGCGATTGCGAGGTTCGCGTCCTGCATCAGGTCGACCAGCGCTTCCCAGTGCTTTCCGAAAAGGTATCCCACGCTGGCGATGACGCTTATCCAAAGCACGGCGCCCAGGAAATTAAAAAGGAGAAACTTGCGCCAGCTCATGCGCAAAACGCCAGCCAGCGGGCCCGCGATGATCCGCATGCCCGCGATGAAACGGGCCACAAAGATGGTGGCCGCCCCGTAGCGCGCAAACAGTTCTTCTCCGCGGGCGATCACCGCCGGGCGAATATGCAAGGTTTTCTGATAGCGTTCCAGAAGGCGGCGCCCGCCGTAGTACCCGATGGCAAAGCCGAGGTTGTCCCCCAGCGTCGCCGCGCAAACTCCTACGAGAATGATCCAGGGCAAACCAAGCTTATGTTCCGAGTACGCCAGAAAACTTGCCAGCAGCAGGATGGTCTCGCCGGGAATGGGCAATCCCGCGTTTTCCAGCAGGAGCGCGGCCCCTACGGCCCAATAGCCGTAGTGGGTGAGATAGCCACGGAGAAGATCGAGGAGATAAGTCGACATTAGAAAACCTGCCGGCTACTCCGGGACAGAAATTCCATCATGGACGAGTTGAACCGCTCGGGGATTTCCTCGTAAGGCAAATGGCCCACGCCGTCAAACATTTCGATCCGGCAGTCCTTGAACTGCCGGGACAATTCGTCGGCCGAAGTGGGATCTACAGCAGTATCTTTGTCGCCCCACAGGAGCAAAGTCGGAATGTGGGCGATGCGCGGGATGACGGACTCTAGTTCCCCAAGGTCGCTGTTCCATGTACTCATTACGTTGAGCCAGTACTTGAAAAGACCGGGGATGCGCAAGGGAGCGGAGTAGCCCGCGAGCGTACCCGGGCGGATGCGGCTGCGGTCGCCATAGAGACGTCGCAACATCAAATCGTGCGCGACTTCCAGGCCGGGTCCCAACCGAAGAATCAACCACGACATTGGCGTGCTGGTCAGAAAAGGAGCCCATCCCTTTCCGTGTGTGGACCATGGGTTTACCGGGGCGACCAGAATCAGGCTTCGCACCCGTTCCGGCGCCAGGGCCGCCGCCATCATCACGACCGCTCCGCCGTGCGACGTTCCCAGCAGATCACATGAGGTAACACCGACGCTGTCAAAAAAACGGAGCAGGCGCTCAGCATGGGCACGGAAGCGGCAATCGAGATTGAGAGGCCTGTCAGAAAAGCCCACGCCCAGCATATCCACTGCGTACACCGTGGCCTTCTCCGACAAGACTGGCAAGGCGTGTCGCCAGGAGAAGGAGTAGCCGAGCAGCCCGTGAACCAGCACCAGGGCTGGCCCGGAACCGCTGCGCAGGTAGCGCATGCGGTAGCCATCAACGGTGGCCCACCGTTCCTCGATCGCTGATGGAGCTTGCGGCGCGGTTTCCGTCTCCGAATTATTGTTCACTTTGTCTTTATCTTTTGCCGTAGAGACGTAGCTCTGATACGTCTCGCTCGCTACGCTTCGAGCGCAAGGTCTCGGGCGATCCCAAGACGTAGCGGAGCTACGTCTCTACGGGTAGACAAATGCCTTCCCGTCACTTTTGCTTTTTTCCCAATAATTTCTTGAGCACGCGGATGGCCTTGTCGACGTGTTTCTCCTGCAGCAGGAACGGAGGCAGAAAGCGCAGCACGGTGTCTTGCGTACTGTTGAACAGAACGCCTTCGGCCAAGGCCTGCTCGACGATGGGACGCGCCGGAATTGCCAGTTGCAGACCTTGGATCAGGCCTCGTCCGCGGACCTCCTGGGCTGCCGCATACCGGCCGGCCAGCGACTTCAACCTCTCCTGCAGGTACGCGCCCACCCGGGAAACATTTTCCAGCAGGTTCTCGTCTTCGATGATGGAGAAATATTCCAGCGCCACACGACACGCCAAAGGTCCACCCCCGAAGGTCGTTCCATGCTGCCCCGCGGAAATCGCCGACGCGAATTCTTCTTTCGCTAGAAATCCTCCCAGCGGCAAGCCGGCGGCAAGGGGTTTCGCAATGGCGACGATGTCCGGAGTCACGCCGAATGACTGGAAAGCGAAAATGGTGCCGGTGCGGCCAAGTCCGCATTGGATCTCGTCGAAAATCAGGGCGGCCCGATGGCGATCGGCCACGGCACGACATTCCTGAAGAAAGCTGCTGGAACATTCGTAGATGCCGCCTTCGCCGAAGATGGGTTCGAGGAAGATGGCACAGGTGCGGTCGTCGACAGCGGCACGCAGCGCGTTGAGGTCATCGCGCGGCACAAACTTCACCTCTTCGAGCAGCGGCTCGAATCCCTTGCGGTATTTGTCCTGCCCGGTGAGAGACATAGCGCCGAAAGTTCGTCCATGATAAGAACCTTCGAGAGCCACCAATTGACTCTTGGCCTCGCCCCCTACGCGGTGTCCTGCCAGCCGAGCCAGTTTGATGGAACCCTCGATGGCCTCGGTACCACTGTTCGAGAAAAAGGCGCGGTTCAGGCCGGAGAGCTGGCAAAGCTTCTCGGCAAGGCGTCCCTGGAACTCGTGGTAATAGAGATTGGAAAAGTGGATGGCACGAGCCGATTGCTCGCGAATCGCTTTCACCACGCGGGGATGGGCGTGGCCAAGAGCATTCACTCCCAGCCCGGCAACGAAATCTAGGTAGCGATTCCCTTCCCGGTCGTAGAGAAAGACTCCCTTGCCGCGCTCGAGGGCGATGGGATAGCGGTTGTAGGTCGGTAACAGGAAGTGGCGCTCGCGCTCAATAATTTCGTCGGTGATGGTCATAGGGGGAAGAGACGATTCTATAGAAATCGGGGATTAGGTGCTTTGCGTCGGTGAGCACATCTGTGAGGCTCCCGAACTTTAGACCGCAAAGGTCGCCAAGACACCGCCAAGGACGTAAAGGGCTGCCCACAAGTGCCGACCACTCGGCACTCGACAAACCTGCGCTTGGCTCGATGATGGCTTCTTAAGCATATGCGATGCATAGAGTTACCAAACCACACATAAGGATTCCAAAAAACATAGCTTTACCTTGGCAGGGGCTTCTATAATCGGGGAAGTCTTTTCCTTGAAGTAGGTTAGAGGTTGCACTTTGCACACTCCCGTGGCCCCGAACGTGCACACCCTTCATTCGGGTGATCCCTCCACCCTGACACAGGAGCCGTTACGGTCCATGAACCGTGAATTCCAAATCCGCTTTACTGCTGGTCTGCTAATTCTGCTGACCACGGCAGCGGTGGTTCTGGCCTGGATCAATTTCCAGAAGGAGCGCGACTTTCTGGTCCCCTCGGACGGCGTGTCTTGGATGGAAGCGGCCGGAGGCAATGGTGGCCTGGTAGCCGAGCGGGTTGAGGCAAACGGTCCTGGGGACAAGGCTGGCATTCGGGTTGGCGACCGCTTGACCGCGATCAACGAGCGCGAGGTGAAAGACACCCCCACCCGTATGCGTCAGACCTACCGAGTTGGGGCTTGGTCGAAGGCTACTTACTCGGTGATTCGGCAATCGGTCCCGGTGGATATGACGGTGATCCTGGTCCCAGCGGAGCGCTCGCTGAATTACTGGCTCCGTTTCATCGCCCTGATCTATCTCGGCATCGGACTTTATGTTCTGCTGCGGCGCTGGACGGCGCCAAGTTCCACGCATTTCTACATCTTCTGCCTGGTTTCGTTCATCTTCTACGCCTTCAAGTTCAGCGGAAAGCTGAACGACTTTGACTGGACCATCTATTGGGGCAACGTTGTGGCCTGGCTGCTGCAACCGGCGTTGTTCCTGCATTTCGTTCTCACGTTTCCCGAGAAACGCAACATTGTCCGCAAGCATCGCTGGATCATCCCCGCGATTTATGTGCCTGGGATGCTGTTGTTGGGAATCCATATTTTCACGCTGCGGCTGCTGAAGGCTAGCGAGCGTGTGCGCTGGAACCTCGACCGGATACAGATGGGCTACCTGGCCCTGTTCTTCGTGGCGGCGGCAGCCGTGTTGTGGTTCAGTTACCGCCGAGCCAGTACGCCGATTCTGCGACAGCAGCTCAAGTGGGTCACGCGCGGAACCATCTTGGCCATAGCGCCGTTCACGCTTTTCTACGTGATTCCTTACCTGACCGGCGCGCTGCCCACGGCAGCGATGAAGGTGTCGGTGCTGTCGCTGGGCCTGCTTCCCCTGACTTTTGGCTATGCCATCTTCCGCTATCGGTTGATGGATGTGGACCTGATTTTCAAGCGCGGCATGGTCTACACCCTGGCGGCGGGCGCGATTGTGGGAGTCTACTTCGCCGTAGTGGCTGGGGTCGCCGAACTGGTGCACACGCAGGTGCCGAGTTCGGGGCCGCTCGGTTTGATCCTGGCGATGGTGGTAACGGCGCTGCTGTTCGATCCGGTTCGCAAATGGATTCAGGAGGGGATTGACCAATTCTTCTACCGGACCCGCTATGACTATCGCAAGACACTGATCGAATTCGGGCGTGAACTCAGCGCAGAAACCGACCTGACCAGGATGCTGAGTTCGGTGGTGGATCGTCTGTCGCGGACGCTGCTGGTGGATCGCATGGCAATTTTCCTCTCGGCCGGCGAACCGCCGCAGTTCTTTCTGGCCAAGTCTTTCGGCATGACCCAGACCAGCGGGCTGGATTTCACCTTCCTCAGCGCACCGCGGCCGGAGATCGAAGCAGGACACCTGTTCCTGGAGAACGTACACCAGGTGCCACGGGAGACCGCCAGCGCGCAGCAGACCATCGAGAAGCTGGATCTGAACTACTACATTCCCTGCCGGGCACAGCAGCGGACGATTGCGTTTCTTGGCCTGGGCAAGACGGTGGAAGGCGATTTCCTCACCAGCGAAGATGTTGAGTTGCTGGAAACGCTGGCTGGGTATATCGGCATTGCCATCCAGAACGCGCGTCTCTACGCATCGCTGGAACAGAAGGTCACCGAATACGAACGCCTGAAGGACTTCAACGAAAACATCGTTGAGTCCATCAACGTGGGCGTGATGGCGGTGGATCTGGCGGACCGGATCGAATCCTGGAACTCGCAGATGGAAGTTATGTACGCGCTGCCTCGGTGGCAGGCTCTGACCCGTCCATTGAGCGAAGTGTTTCCCGCGGCGTTTGTGGAAGAGTTCTACCGTGTGCGGCAGAATCCCGGAGTCAACAATCTTTACAAGTTCCGGCTGGCCACGCCGACCGGAGAGAGCCGCATCGTAAACGTTGCTATTGCCCCCCTGGTCACGCGGAAGTTCAACGTGATCGGGCGGCTGATTATCGTCGACGACATCACGGAGCGTATCGATCTGGAATCGCAGCTCTCGCAGGCGGACAAACTTTCCTCCATCGGGCTGCTCGCCGCCGGGGTAGCGCACGAAGTCAATACGCCCCTGGCCGTGATTTCCTCGTACGCCCAGATGCTTTCGAAGCAACTGCAAGATGATCCGCAAAAGGGTGGACTGTTGGACAAAATTACCCGGCAGACGTTCCGGGCTTCTGAGATTGTGAACAACCTGCTGAACTTCTCGCGCACCAGCGGCACGGAATTTACCGAAGTGAACATCAATAAGATCATCGCAGATACGCTGGCTCTGCTCGAGCATCAGTTTAAGATCACGAAAATCAAGGTGGAGGACGATCTGGCAGGACACCTGCCGCTGATCAGCGGTAATCCCGGACGCCTACAACAAGTTTTCCTGAATCTGTTCCTGAACGCCCGGGATGCCATGCCCGAAGGCGGAAGGCTTCGAGTGGCCACCTCCAACGGGGACGGCGTGAGCGTAGTGGTGTCTGACACTGGAATCGGTATCGCGCAGGAGCATATCCAGCGCATCTACGACCCCTTCTTTACCACTAAGGCCGCCCCGCGAGAGGGTCAAGGCAAGGGTACGGGACTCGGCCTGTCCGTGACCTACGGCATCATCCAGGAACATGCGGGGAAGATTCGAGTGGAAAGTGAACCGGGCCAGGGCACTACGTTCTACCTCGATTTCCCGCTGACAAAGAAGACCGTCAATGTCTGAACTGGCAACCATTCCCCGCCGCGCCCTGAACGAAGCGCCTTCGTCTGCGGGCGCCGTGCTGATCATCGACGACGAAGCCGCCATTCGCGAATCGCTCGAAACTCTGCTGGAACTGGAAGGCTACTCGGTAGAGTCGGCCGCCACCGCCGACCAGGGACTGACGCGGATTGGGGAGCGGCCTTTCGATCTGGTGTTGCTCGACCTGGCGCTGCCTGACCGCAACGGTCTGGATTTGCTGGCGGAACTGCATGCTCACGATCCCCAGCTTTCGGTCATCATGATCACCGCGTACGGGACGGTGGAAAATGCGGTGAAAGCGATGCAGGTAGGCGCAACCAACTTCGTCCAGAAGCCCTGGGACAACGAAAAGTTACTGGCCGATGTGCGCATTGCGGTGGGGCGCCACCGCACCGAAGCGGAGAATGTTCAGCTCAAGCGCGCTCTGAAGCAGCGCTATAACTTCGAACATATCGTGGGCAAGAGCGAGCCCATGCTGAAGATTTTCGATCTGGTGGCCCAGGTGGCCCCCAGCCGCTCGACTATCCTTTTGCAGGGCGAGAGCGGAACCGGAAAGGAGCTGATCGCCAAGGCTCTTCACTTGAACTCGCCGCGCCGCGACCGGGCCTTCGTGCCGGTGAATACCGGTTCAATGCCGCCAGACCTGCTGGAATCCACGCTGTTCGGGCACGTCAAGGGAGCGTTCACCAGCGCAGTGGCCAGCAAGAAGGGCCTGTTCGAAATCGCCGACCGGGGAACGCTGTTTCTAGACGAAATCGGCACCATGGGCTTGGACACGCAGAGCAAGATCCTGCGCGTGTTGCAGGATCGCAAGTTCATGCATCTGGGTGGCGTGCACGAACTTCAGGTGGACGTGCGCATCATCGCAGCCACCAACGTGGATCTGAAGCAGTTGGTCCGGGAAGGCAAGTTCCGCGACGATCTGTTCTATCGCCTGAACGTCATCACTATTGACCTGCCTCCTCTGCGCCAGCGAAAGGAAGACATTCCCCTGCTGGTTGATTTCTTCCTGGCAAAGTATTCGGAGGAAAACGAACGGCCGCAACGGCGAATGACCCCGGAGGGGCTGCGTCCCATGCTGTCCTACTCCTGGCCGGGCAACGTGCGTGAACTGGAAAACGTGGTCGAGCGGGCTGTAGTGCTCTCCACTGGACTGGACATCGGCCCCGAACTTCTTCCCGACCCGATCGTGGGCCGTGGAACGCCTCTGCCTTTGCTGGAGCACCGTGGCGATGCCTCACTCTTTGATATCGTCGAAGACTGCGAGCGCCGCATCATCCTAGACATGCTGGAGAAGTGCAACTGGAATCAGACAGAAGCCGCTGATCGCTTCCACGTGCCGCTTTCCACCCTGAATCAAAAAATCAAACGACTGAATATCGAGATCAAGAAGAAAGTTCGGGAATAGGGAGCTTTCAGCTCTAAGCTTTCAGTCAACCTCGTTTCGGATCAATTACCAGTTGTCAGTTGTCGGTTCTCAGTTCTCAGCTGCTAGTGTCTAAGCTGATGGCTGGCGGCAGAAATCTGACAGCTTTCTGCTATATTCCTTTCAGGTAGAGGCCACACTGCATGGCAGCTGGGGACTTCCAAGTCCAACTTATCTCGCCCGCCGAATTTGCCAAGGAAAAGATCCAGGCGCTGCAGGAGTACGCGCTGCTGGTGGGTCAATCGCTAGCCAATCTTTTTCGGCGCCCCTTGTACGTTACCGACATGATTCAGCAGGCCGATTTGATCGGCGTCGGTTCCCTGCCCATCGTGATTTTGACCGGTGGATTTACTGGGGCGGTGCTGGCTCTGAATAGCGCCAGTACGCTTTCGCGGTTCGGTTCGCTCACGCTGATCGCTCAACTGGTTTCTGTTGGAATGGTTACTGAACTGGGGCCCGTCATTACCGGCCTCATGGTGGCAGGGCGCAACGCTTCCGGTATGGCCAGCGAACTCGGTTCGATGACGGTGACCGAGCAGATTGATGCCATGCGGGCGCTGGGTACCGATCCCACGAAAAAGCTGGTCACGCCACGAGTGGTGTCTACGGTAGTCATGCTGTTTTTTCTGACCATCATCTCCGACCTGCTGGGCCTGGTGGGAGGAAACATGGTCTCGAGTCTGCTGCTGGGCCTGGACTCGCGGCAGTATTGGACCTCGGCTTGGCAGTCCCTAGTATGGCGGGATGTGACTACGGGGCTCATTAAACCGGTGCTGTTTGGGTTTGTGATCTCTACCGTCGGCTGTTATTTCGGGATGTCGACACGCGGTGGCACGCAAGGCGTGGGCCGCTCCACGACCCAGGCGGTGGTAGTCGCGTCGGTGCTGATTCTGGTGGTCGACTTCTTTGTTACCAAACTGCTGATCGCTTTGCTGGGCTACCGCTGATCTATTGATCTTTAGCCATATTCATATCGATGCCTGCTCCTACTCTGCCGCTCGAAACGCCTGCCGCCAGTACGCGGCAGCCGTCCTCTGAGGCAATCCGGTTCGAAGATGTTTCCCTTGCATTTGACGAAAAGCGGGTGCTGGACGGTATCTCATTTCGGCTGGCTCACGGGGAAACCAAGGCGCTTTTCGGCGTGGCGGGCTCGGGCAAGAGCACGCTCCTCAAGCTGGCGCTCGGGTTGATTAAGCCCGACTCCGGCCACATTTACGTTCTGGGCGAGGAAGTCACCCAGATGAGCGAAAATGATTTGTTCAAACTGCGCGGCCGCATCGGGATGGTGTTTCAGGAGAGCGCACTTTTTGATTCGTTTACAGTGCGGGAAAACGTCGCGTTTCGACTGATCGAAGAAGGCAGGGTCCCCGAAGATGAAATCGAGCGCCGGGTGCGCGAGGCCCTGAGTTTCGTGGAACTGGAGCGCACGGTAAACATGTTTCCTGCGGAGCTTTCCGGTGGAATGCGGCGCCGGGTGGCAATTGCGCGGGCCATCATCACGCAGCCCGAGGTAATTTTGTATGATTCGCCCACCGGCGGGCTTGATCCAGTGACCTCCACCACGATCGTGGAACTGATCGTGAAGCAGCGCGACGTATACAAGACCAGTTCGCTGCTGGTTACCCATCGCCTGCAGGACGCCTTCATCATGGCGACCCACTACTTCGATCGCAAGGCCAACCAGATGTTGCCGCTGGCGAGCGGAACCCGCAGCGAGGTGCCCATGGCCTTTCTGATCCTGCGGGAAGGTAAGGTCATCTTCGACGGCGATCTGGACGAATTGGCAAAGTCGAAGGACGAATATATTCGGGAATATATCTCGTAGGGAACCCAGATCTCAGTTCTGAGTTCCCGGTTCTCAGCTTGCTTTTGCCGTCTCCGACATCGCTTTGCGGCGGGACTCAACGCGTGCGCTGACCATCTTCAGCCGTTCACGTCCAGCCTTTGAGCTCATGATTACGTTCTCAACGTTCCTGAAGAGCCCTGGACTCTGCATTTTTTCCCGTACGTCTTTCAAAATTGGCTGCAGTTTGGCAAAGATAAAAAACATTTCGCCGCTGAAGCCGCCTTCAAGAAACAGGTCAGGATGGATGACTCCATGAAGGACCATCGAGGATGCCATGTCCCAATAGCCTGCGACCTGACGGAACCATGCATTTTCCTGGGTTCCCAGGGCGGAGGCGACCTTGATGAGATCATCTGGGGTGTTGGGCCAGAAGGTCACCGTCCACCAGTTGCGGGCCTTGCGGATCTCAGCTTCGCGGCGAAGATCGTAGAGTTGAAGAATCAATTGGGCGTCGGCTGCGGTGGGCTTCTTGGACATTGGCAAATCTCCTTACGTTGGTTGAACTGCCGAGCTTCGCTCGGCTGGGCAGGTGAAACACCTGACCCTACGTGGTTCGTGTTGTGTGGTTAGGCTACGGGCGCGGGTTCGGCGGCGCGCTCGTAGTCGCACTCTTTGTTGGGGCAGGCGATCACCGGGCCTGCCTTCAGGAATTTCTCCACCAGGTACTCGCTGCCGCAGCTCGGGCATTTTTCCGCCAGAGGTTTGCCGGCGGAGGTGAACTTGCACTTGGGATAATTTCCGCACCCGTAGAATGTGTTCCCCTTGCGCGCCTTCTTTTCCACCAGGTCGCCGTCTTTGCAGAGCGGGCACTTCACGCCGATGAAATTCTGCTTCACGTACTTGCAGTCAGGATAGCCACTGCAGGTGGTGAACTCCCCGAAGCGTCCGTGGCGGATCATCATGTTGCGTCCGCACTTGGGGCAGAGCTCGTCGAGCGGGATGTCGGGGACTTTCTTGCCCTGGTCCAAGCGCCGCGTCGTCTTGCAATCGGGATAGCCGGTGCAGGCCATGAACTGGCCAAAGCGGCCCCGCTTCAGGACCATCACCCGGCCGCAGTTTTCGCAATATTCTTCCTGCGTCGTCTCCTGAATATCGGCTGAATCCAGGTCGGGCAGGTTGATGGGATTTTCCTTGGTGAAGGTGCAGCTTTCGGGATTCTCTTTGTCGTACGAACTGCAGGCGTAGAAGGATCCGTGCTTGCCCCACTTGATCACCAGCGGAGAGCCGCAGCGTTCGCATTTCTCGTCGGTCGGCTTCTCCATCCGCTTGATGTTCTCCATGTGCTTTTCGGCGTAGCGGAGGTCCTTGGCGAAGCGTTTGTAGAATTCGGCGAGCGCGTCAGTCCAGGTTTCCTTGCCTTCTTCGATCTCGTCGAGTTCTTCTTCGAGGCGCGCAGTGTACTCGACGTCGAAAATGTCGCGGAAGTTTTCCACCAGCAGATCGGTCACGACCAGGCCGATTTCCGTGGGCGAAAACTTCCCGCCCAGCTTTTGCACATACTGCCGCTCCTGGATGGTGCTGAGAATCGCAGAGTACGTGGAAGGCCGTCCGATGCCTCGTTCTTCCAGTTCTTTGACCAGCGAAGCTTCGTTGTAGCGCGGCGGAGGCTCGGTGAAGTGTTGCTCCGGCTTCAGTTCCCTGAGTGTGAGCTTCTGTCCTGGCTCGAGTGGCGGAAGCTTGTGTTTGAGTTCCTCTTCTTCCTCGTCTTTACCTTCCTTGGATTCCTCGTAGACCTTGAGGAAGCCGTCGAACTTGAGCACTGAACCAGTAACCCGGAACCAGAATGTCTCGGCACCGGACTTGGCGTCGATGTCGACGGTGGTCTGGTCGAAGACGGCGGGCGTAATCTGCGAAGCCACGAAGCGCTGCCAGATCAACTTGTAGACTTTGTACTCGTCTTCTTTCAAATATTGCTTGATCTGATCGGGATGGCGCATCGCCGAAGTGGGGCGGATCGCCTCGTGCGCTGCCTGTGCCGCCTTCTTCTCTTTATATGTATTCGGCGACTCAGGCAGATAGTCTTTGCCATATTGCGATGTGATGTACTCGCGCACTTCGGTCAGAGCCTCGTTGGAGACGCGAGTGGAATCGGTACGCATGTAGGTGATGAGGCCGACGGAGCCTTCCTCGCCCAGTTCCACGCCTTCGTAGAGGCGCTGCGCAATCATCATGGTGCGCTTAACGCTGAAGCGCAGCTTGCGGGAGGAATCCTGCTGGAGTTTGCTGGTGGTGAACGGCGGAGTGGCGTTGCGGCGTCGCTCTTTGCGATCGACGGTGCGAACCAGCCAGTCGGCTTTCTCCAAGGCGGCGCGGATTTTCTCCGCGTCCTCGCCATTGGTGACTTCGACCTTCTCTTCGCCCTTGCCGACGAAGCGGGCATCGAACGCCGGCGGCTTGGGACCCGCCAAGTGAGCGTCGATGGTCCAGTACTCCTGCTTCTGGAAGGCCTTGATTTCGCGCTCACGTTCGACGATGAGCCGCAATGCGACAGTCTGAACCCGGCCTGCAGAGAGCCCACGGCGGACCTTGTCCCACAACAAGGGTGAAACCTGATAGCCCACCAGACGATCGAGCACGCGTCGTGCCTGCTGGGCATCCACCAGGTTGCGGTCGATGTCGTGGGGATGCTCGAAAGCTTCCTGCACGGCCCGCTTCGTGATTTCGTTGAAGGTCACGCGGCGGATGCGGTCGGGCTCGTCACCTTCCTTTTTCTTCTTTTTCTTTTTGGTCTTTCCGTCGCCCAGCTCCTCGGCCAGGTGCCAGGCGATGGCTTCGCCTTCGCGGTCCGGGTCGGGTGCAAGGTAGATGCTGTCAGCGGATAAGGCCAGCTTTTTCAGCTTGGCGAGAACTTTCTCCTTGCCGGGAATGACGACGTATTCTGTCTCGAAATTGTTATCGATATCGACGCCCAGCGTGCTCTTGGGCAGATCTTTGACGTGGCCAAACGATGCTTCGACAACGAAGCCTTTGCCAAGATACTTCTGAATGGCTTTCGCCTTGCCCGGCGATTCGATAATGACCAAACCTTTTGACAATGTGTCCTCTTAATAGGGGTTACTGGTTTTGAAGCTAGCATGAATGCGGTGGTGGCAACAAGTTTGTGCGTCAAGCTCTTAGCTCTTGGCTTTTAGCTTTTAGCCCGAAACTCTAAGCTACGAGGGCATTTCTGACCTTCTTGGAGAGCGACGAAAGCATTCGCATTACCTCGCTCAAGTCGGAGTTCCAACTTGAATACTGTGCGTCCCTCAAGAAACCCAAGTCCCTCGCTAGCAACAAGTGATACGAGAGTTCCGCGCCTGAACCCATTGAAATCTGAATAAATCGCGCCGTTTCACCATCCGACCTTCGGCCACAACCCTCCGCCAAGTTCGCCGCGATGGAAGCGGACGAGCGACGGATCTGACTCGTCAAACCAAATCGCTCCTCTTTCGGAAACTGTTGCGTGCCTTTGTAAACCGCGGGGTCAACTTGTGAGCCTTCTCCCAAACCTGGAGGTCCTTATAATTTCTCATCTTCCCTCCTCTATCGAATCAGCGCCCCAAGCTAAAAGCCAAGCGCTAACAGCTAGAAGCTTTTTACAAAATTCTTCCCCGGCATCTGCTTCACTTTCCCTGCCAGTTCCAGTTCGAACAGCGCGGCGAAGATTTCGGAGGAGGATAGGTCGGCCTCCAGGCTTTCGACAATTTCGTCGATGTGGGTGGCTTCGTCTGCCTTCAACAGCTTCAATATCTTTCGTTCGTGCGGTGGCAGCTCGCTTTCACCGAATAGAGATGCTGTTTGGCCGGTTTGCGATTCATCGCTGGTAGTGGGGGTCAGCGCAAGTCGTACTTGCGGTGGGAGTTCTTCCCAAACGTCCTCCCACGTCGCAGTGAGCTTGGCGCCTTGCTTGATCAGGGTATTTGGGCCCCAGGAGTTCTTGTTGGTCACATTGCCCGGGACGGCGAAGACCTCGCGATTTTGCTCCAAAGCACAACGCGACGTGATGCGCGTGCCGCTGTATTCGGCTGCCTCGATTACCAGCACGCCGACGGAAATCCCGCTAATAATGCGGTTGCGAATGGGGAAGTTCTGCGGCGCGGCGAAAGTGTTCATGGGAAATTCGGAGATCAGCGCTCCGCCCAGGGCGACAATCTGTTCCGTCAGTCGCGTGTTCTCTTTCGGATAAATGATGTCAACTCCGGTGCCGAAAACCGCCACGGTTTTTCCTTTGGCATTGATTGCGCCGCGATGCGCGGCCGCGTCCACGCCTCGGGCCAAGCCGCTGAAAATCACCAAGCCTCGGACGGCCAGATCGCACGACAATCGCTCGGCCATTCCCAGGCCGTAGGGCGTGGGATGGCGAGTGCCTACCACCGCGATACCAGGCTGGGTGATCGCGTCCACATTTCCGCGCACATAGAGAACCAGCGGCGGATCGTAGATTTGTTTCAGTTCCGCGGGATAGGAAGGATCATCGAGACAGATCACCGAAACTCCGGTGGCGGTCGCGCGTCCTAGTTCGTCCTGGGCCAGTTCCGAGGAGTGGGCGGTTGCCAGGGATTGGGCGGAAACCGCCCGAATGCCGGCGGCCTCCAATTCGGTGAGCGACGCCTTGAACACGTTCTGCACCCCGCCCATGTGTTCTGCCAGGCTTCGGCCTCGTTTGGGACCTAGACCTTCGGTCAAGGACAGGGCCAACCATTGCAAAGCAAGACCTTCGTTGATTCTGGGCGTCACAGCCAGGGCTTCGGGCACGCGTCACCTCCGCAAGTCAGCTGACTCGCGGACTCTTACACTGGTGAAAAATGCTGTCAAGGTTAGCCGACACACCTCTCTGGTAAGATTGAACATCGATTTGCATATCGATTCCCTATCGGCTGCATGAAACGCCTTCGCATTTCCGCCATTTCCTACCTTAATACTGCGCCGCTGATGTGGGATTTCGAGCACGGAGACGACAAAACTATTGTTCCGGCCTTTGATATTTCCTATACCCTGCCATCGCAATGTGCCGCCGATCTGGCTGCAGGTTCGGCAGATATTGGCATCATCCCGGCGGCCGCCTATGCCAGCATCCCGGGGCTGGTCATCCTGCCCGGGGTCGCCATCGCTTCGCGGCGACCGGTTCGCTCCATCCTTCTTGTCAGCAAGGTTCCACTGGACCAAGTCAGATCGGTTGCGCTCGATACCTCTTCCCTCACCTCAGTGGCGCTCACTAAGGTCCTGTTTGCGAAGTGGTGGGGCGCAGATCGAATCTTCACGCCCATGGCTCCAGATGTAGAAGAGATGTTGAAAGAACACGATGCCGGCTTGTTGATTGGCGATCCGGCGCTAAAGGTGGACCGAGCTCGGTATATGACTCACGACTTGGCGGAGGAGTGGATTCGTCTCACGGGTAAGCCTTTTGTTTTCGCCTTCTGGGCGATACGGCAGGGCGCTTTGGCGGATGTTCCACCAGGGCTCGATCTGCCCTCAGTATTTCAGGAATCGCGCGACCACGGATTGCAAACCGAGAATTTGCAACACATTGCCCGGGAGTGGGCGCCCCGCCTGGGTTTGAGCGAAGCGGATGTGAAGACCTACCTGACTGACAACATCTACTATTATCTCGATCCCGCGTGCCTCGATGGGTTACAGCTTTTCTATCGCTACGCGGAAGAATGCGGCGCGTTGCCGGCAGCACCCTTGTTGCGATTTCTTGATGTGGCCAAAACTGCAGCCATCTGATTCTTTTCCAGTTCAGCCGTGCCACTTGCATCTGACTGATTGCTTCTAAAGGCTGGAATGTCAACACACTTTCATTTCTTGATCGCAATTTCGGTTTGGACACGGGTTCGGCGCCTGGGTGGGGTGGGCCTGGTCCTGCTGGGACTAGCGGATAGTTCGGTTGTGCCGTTGCCCGGCAGTATGGATGTTCTGACCATCTATCTCGCCGCTCGGCACCGCGACTTGTGGTGGTACTACGCATTCATGGCCACCGTCGGGGCCGTGATCGGTGGCTACATCACTTACGGTCTGGCACGGAAAGGCGGTAAGGAGGCGTTCGAGCGTAAGTTGTCGAAGGAAAAGGCAGAAAAGATTTTCAATCGATTCGAGCGCTGGGGATTTGGCGCTGTGGCTCTTCCGGCCTTGCTGCCTCCACCGTTTCCGATTGTGCCTTTTCTGCTGGCGGCGGGAGCCATGCAATATTCCCGCAAGAAGTTTGTTGCTGCCCTGGCGCTCGGCCGCTCGGTTCGATTCATAATCGTGGCCGGCTTGGGTGCGATTTATGGCAGGCACATCGTCAGGTTCTTCTCCCGATACTACAAACCGGCGCTGTTCTTGCTAGTTGGGCTTGCCGTGGTCGGCGGAGTTGTGGCTCTCGTCCAATATTATCGGTATAAGAATAGGACCGCCGATGTTAGCGGCGAGCAGTCGGTTCGTAGGAGGACGGCGTGAGCACACTGGCTCTCTTCCTTCTTTTGGCGTCACCGCAGACCCATTATTCAACCTGCCCACCTTTTGCGGACGCCATCAGACGCAATGTGGCATACGTGGATGCCACAGAAGCAGAACTCCGTCGGTGGGCGACAAAGAAAGTCGTTCCCAAGAGCGTGGGTGCGCGGGAAATCATCCACGTACAGGTGCAAGTAGAGGGCCAGGCTGTCTTCTGCGCACAATCATTGCATGGCTCTCCAGCGAAGCAAAGGGCGGCGGTTGAGGCAGCGATGAAGTGGAAATTCAAACAGCAGCGCGGCAACTTCAAAGACAACCTGATTGGCCCGCTCACCTTTGAATTTTAGGGTTTCACGTTGAGCCACGATGCAACCCTGGGTGCGGTTTGGCACTAGCCGCTGGGTCCGTTAGAATCTTTACAGCGGTTTGTAACCAATGTCCCTGACCAAACAACAGGCCCTCGATTTGTTCCGTTCCGACGACCTCATTGGCATCGGTATGGAAGCCGATGCGGTACGCCGCAAACTTCACCCCGAAGGCGTGGCCACCTACATTATTGACCGCAACATCAACTACACAAATTTCTGCACTGAATATTGCACCTTTTGCGCTTTTTACCGGCCGTTGAAGGGGCCTGCGGCTAAAGAGGGTTACATCCTCGAGTTTGAGACCATCTACGACAAGATCCGGGAAACCGTCGAACTGGGTGGCACCGGCGTGCTGATGCAGGGCGGCCTGCATCCAGATTTGAAGATTGACTGGCACGAGAAGATGCTGAGCGGCATCAAGCAGCGTTTTCCAAAGATTCATCTGCACTGCTACTCCGCTTCAGAAATTATTGCCATCGCCGAATACAGCGCTTTGAGCATCCGCGACACAATTTCGCGCCTACGCGACGCAGGCCTGGATTCCATTCCCGGCGGCGGCGCGGAAATTCTCGACGATGAAGTTCGCTACAAGATCGCCCGGCTCAAGTGCCTGACCGATGACTGGCTCAACGTGCATCGCACCGCACACCAGCTGGGGATGCGAACCACCGCCACTATGATGTTTGGCGTAGGCGAGAACATCGAGAACCGGGTCAATCACTTCCAGCGGCTCTACGATCTGCAGGAGGAGACCGGCGGCTTCACCGCATTTATTCCGTGGAGCTTTCAGCCGCAGAACACAGCTCTGGGAGGCCGGCGCTGGGACGAAGCTACCTCGGTTGAATACTTGAAGGTGCTGGCCATTTCCCGGCTGTACCTGTCCAACTTTCTGAATGTTCAATCGAGCTGGGTAACCCAGGGATTGAAAGTCTGCCAGATGGGTCTGCGCTTTGGTGGCAATGATGTGGGATCGGTGATGCTGGAGGAGAACGTGGTGCGGGCGGCAGGCGTTACCAATTGCACCACTGAAGAAGAATTGCGCCGCATCATACGGGACGCGGGATTCAAGCCCGTCCAGCGCGACACCTTGTACCGGACGCACTTCCTGAATTAAGGATCTCCCTTGATCACGCAGGGGCAGGTGTCCCACCTGTCCGGCGGAGCGAAGCTCCGCAAGTCGTGGTGGACGCCCACCGTCCGAAAGGTGACCAGAAAGGCGAGCGTAGCTCGCCCGCCCAGATGAGGACATCTGGGCCTACGTGGTCTGTGGTTACGGCTTTTCCGGTACAATGACGCTTTCCGGTTAGCGCGATGAGAATGACCGGATAAGGACTTTTCCCCTGGGCGTTGCCTCCATTTCACCTTCTTTTATGGCCACTTTCGTGGCCTCGCGAGGCATTGGCCAGTACATTCGGCAGCATTTCCTCGATACCACATTCAGGGGCCTGTATCACGCCAACGCTTTTGATATGGCGTTGTTGATCCCCTATTTCATTGTCCTGATTCTGCTGGCGTCCTACGGCATGCACCGCTATGTGCTGGTGTATCTGTACTACAAGCATCGAAAAAATCGGACGATCGATCCGGTCGGGCATTTTGCCGATCTGCCACGGGTGACGGTTCAGCTGCCTATTTTTAACGAGCAGTTTGTGGTGGAGCGACTAGTGGATGCGATTTGCCGCTTGCAATATCCGATGGAGAAGCTCGATGTCCAGCTTCTGGATGACTCCACCGACGAGACCCAGGCAGTGGCTCAGGGCCTGGTCGAGCACTATGCCGCGCAAGGCTTTCCGATCACCTACCATCACCGTACCAATCGTGAAGGATTCAAGGCAGGCGCGTTGGCAGAGGGCATGGAAAGTGCGAAAGGCGAGTTTATCGTTATCTTTGACGCCGACTTCGTTCCTCCGGAAGATTTTCTTATGCGGACCATCCACCATTTCACCGACACGAAAATCGGCATGGTGCAGACCCGGTGGACGCACATCAATCGCAACTACTCGTTCCTCACCGAGGTCGAAGCCATTCTGCTGGACGGGCATTTCGTGCTGGAACATTCGGGGCGGGCACGCAGTGGCGTCTTCTTCAATTTCAACGGGACTGCGGGGGTGTGGCGGCGTAGCGCGATCGAGGAAGCCGGAGGCTGGCAGCACGACACGCTCACCGAAGATACCGACTTGTCCTACCGGGCACAGCTTAAGGGATGGAAATTCGTCTATCTGCAGGATGTTGAGTGCCCTGCCGAGCTGCCCGTAGAAATGACCGCCTTCAAGACCCAGCAGGCTCGCTGGGCCAAGGGTCTGATCCAGACCTCGAAGAAGATTCTCCCCAGTGTGATGAAGAGCGACCAGCCGTTCCGGGTGAAGGTGGAGGCCTGGTATCACCTCACCGCGAATCTCAGCTATCCCTTGATGGTTGTGCTTTCCGTGCTGTTGCTGCCGGCCATGATCATCCGTTTTTACCAGGGCTGGTTTCAGATGCTGTACATCGACTTGCCGCTGTTCATGGCGTCCACTTTTTCGATTTCCAGCTTTTACCTGGTTTCGCAGCGCGAGTTGTTTCCCAAGAGCTGGCCGCGCGCCTTGCTCTATCTTCCGTTCCTGATGGCGCTAGGTATCGGTCTCACTATCACCAACACGCGCGCCGTCCTGGAAGCGCTGGTGGGACAGAAGTCGGCCTTCGCCCGCACTCCGAAGTATCGTGTGGAGACGAAAAAAGACAGAATCAACGCCACCAAGTACCGGCGCCGGCTGGGATGGGTCCCCTGGGTCGAGCTTCTGATCGGCAGCTATTTTGCGCTCACGGTCTATTACGCTGTTGCCAACGAAAACTACATTACCGTCCCGTTTTTGGTTTTGTTCGTGCTAGGTTACTGGTACACGGGGCTGATGTCTTTGTTGCAGGGACGATTCTCCGGGTTGGCACTGAGCGCGGAGACTCATACCAAGCCGTTTCCGGTTGGGGTGTAGCGGGCGGACTGCAGAGTCCGTGCCCGGGAAGCACGAGCGAGGGCGCTCGCGCCTACATTACCGATTTCTTTCTTTTCCTTCGACCTGGGTTTAGAATTCGTACCGCTTGGGCGCTCTGCCGGGTGCTGTCGCGTCGGCTGCTTTAGAGGAGGGTCCGATGAGCCACTTCAAAGTAATCTCCAAATTAGCTTGCTGCGTTCTGCTGGCCTTTCTGGTCAGCTGCGGAAGCGCGCATGACCAGGACGAAAAATATTTTCTGGTTTCCACTAACGTCAAGATTCCCTACTGGCAGGCCGGCTCCGCTGGTCTGTTCCAAGCTGCTGCTCAACTCAAGGTGCGTTCGGAATTTGCGGGTCCGGACTCCTATGATCCCAAGGCGGAGCAGAAGGCGTTTCAGGAGGCGGTGCGCAGCAAGCCTACCGGGATTCTGGTCTCCGTCGCCGATCCCAGTTTGTTAAAGGACGATATCGACCAGGCGGTGGCCGCCGGCATTCCGGTAATTACCGTGGACTCGGACGCGCCCGCCAGCAAGCGGCTTCTTTTTATTGGCACCGATAACTATCATGCCGGGCAGACTGGGGGCCAGCGGTTGGCCAAGGAGATGAACGGCAAGGGCAATGTGGTGGTATTCACCATACCAGAGCAAGCCAACCTGAAAGAGCGGTTGCGCGGCTATCGCGATGCGCTTGAGGCTTTCCCTCAGATCAAGATCACCCGCGTCGTGGATATGAAGGGCGACTCTCGCGTTGCCTTCGACACCGCGACGGAGGTTCTCGGCCAGGACAAAAAGGAACACACTGACGCGTTCGTCTGCCTTGAAGCGCTGGCCGGCAAGGAAGTCGCCACCGTCCTGAGCCAACACGCAATCAAAGACAAGGTCGTTTTGGCAATGGACACCGATGAGGACACGCTGTCGTGGATTCAGAAGGGCGTGATCGTTGCCACCATCTCACAGAAGCCCTACACCATGAGCTTTGTTGGGCTCAAGATTCTCGACGACCTTTACCATCACAAGCTGAGCAGCCTGACCACGGATTGGGCGCGCGACAGCTTTGCTCCTATCCCGGCATTTGTGGACACCGGATCGTCCCTGGTGGACAAGAGCAACGTGGATGCTGTTATTGCAGCGAGTAAGTCCGTAACCGGCGGAGTGAAATAAGCTGCAAACACGACTCGGGGGAATCCGGATGCAAAAGGCTTTGCTGCTGTTTCTTCTTTTCTGTCAGGCCACATGGGCTCTCGACCGACAACCTAATTCCGACTACCGAATGCGCCGCCAGGCATTGGCCAGCAAGGCCAATGGCGGTGCCGTGCTGTTGTTCGCCTCCGACGAAGCGGAAGGTCCAAACGATCTGTACGGCTACCGTCCCGACGATAATTTTTTCTATCTCTCGGGCTGGAGCGAACCCGGAGCGGCACTGCTCATCATGCCCGGAACCGCCAAGGCGGGAACTGCCACGCCCGATCACGCGTACACGGAAATCCTGTTTCTTCCCAACCATAATCCATCCCAGGAGAAATGGACCGGGCCAAAGCTCGGAGCGGACAATCCCGACGCCGTTAAGATTACGGGATTCGACCATGTCGACGTTCTCGACAATCTGCGCTTGGAGCTAGTTCGTCTACTTCCAGCGGGGCGGGTCAGCGTTTACACCGACGTGCCCGCTGGAGACGAGATCTCCAACTCGACCGCGCCTCTGGAATGGCTGAAGCGCGCCAACGCGTTTCCTGTGGGTGTGTCTTTCCAGGATATCCGGCCGCTTCTGGCTTCGCTCCGTACTTACAAGGACGCAGGAGAGATCGAGCGTATACGGCACGCGACCGACGCCTCGATTGCTGCACACCTCGCCGCCATGCGTGCGGTCAAGCCCGGCATCACGGAGCGGGAGATTTCCGCGCTGATGCAATACGAGTGGGGGAAACGAGGGTGTGAACGTCCGGCTTACTCCCCCATCGTGGGCTCGGGCTTCAATTCCACGGTGTTGCACTATTCGGCGGATTCAGCCACGATCCAGGCAGGTGATGTGATAGTGATCGACGCCGCGGGCGAATATTCCATGTATGCCTCCGACATCACGCGCACCCTGCCTGCTTCCGGCAAGTTCACTGCCCGCCAGCGGGAGATTTACGATATCGTGCTCGGAGCGCAACAGGCTGCGGCGGCCGCGTTCGTCTCCGGCAAATCGCGCCTGCGGCGGAACATGGCGGATTCGCTCCACGACGTGGCCTATAACTACATCAATACTCATGGCAGAGATCTGCACGGCGAGCCGCTGGGCAAGTATTTTATTCACGGCCTGAGTCACTATGTCGGCTTGAATGTCCACGATCCCAATGACTATGAAGTTCCGCTCGGTCCGGGAGCAGTGTTTACGATCGAGCCCGGCATCTACATCCCGGAGGAAAAACTGGGGATTCGGATTGAAGACACCCTCTACGTGGACCAGGACGGCAAGTTGATCAACCTGACCGGGAATTTGCCTCACACCGCGGAGGACGTGGAACGCGCCATGGCTGGTAAGTGAGGCTTGGCCGACGTGTTTGAGGAGACCCAGTTTGAATAGACCCAGCACGAGCGGGACGCTCGCGCCCACATCGCGGCGCACGTTCCATTTCCTTTTGATATCCTAGGACATCGTGCGGATGATCTGGTTGTTCCTGATCCTGGCCTTGAGCGCCGTCTCGGTGTCTTTGGTTGGGCTCGCGACCTACCTCCGGGTGCGACGCCATATGAAGGAAGCGTCCTCCAGGGAAACCCACGGCAAAGATTGATCGACCCAGAACGCAGGTTTGCGTCTGGCACACGTGTCAGGCTCTGACAGCTGGAGAGTATCCAATATGACAAAGCCCGTTTCTCTTGTCCTCAGCAGAGGTGATCGCGCTCTTTCCTGGGCAGAACAGGGGGCAATCGTGATCAGCGCCAGCCTGTTCGTCGCGCTTTGTGCCCGCGTGACACTGCCACTACCGTTTACGCCTGTGCCCCTGACCCTGCAAAACTTTCGGAGTACTGCTGGTGGGCCTTACTCTGGGAAGCCGTCGTGGGTTTGCCGCGCTGGCGCTGTATCTGATCGAGGGAGCCAGTGGGATGCCGGTTTTCAATCCCGCCGGGCCGGGCGGTGTCGCTCAACTCCTGGGAGCGACGGGCGGATTCCTCCTGGCATACCCATTCGTGGCCGGTTTGGCCGGTTGGATCATGGACGAGCATGGCCGCAAGGCCAGGTTTTGCGCGCGCCTGTGCGGCGAGCTTGCTGGCTGAAGTAGTGCTGTTTGCGGGTGGACTCTCCTGGCTGGCAGTGCTGACTCACTCGTTCACCCTGGCTTTGCGCTTCGGGCTGTACTGGTTCGTGTTCGCGGAAATCATCAAGGTGATGTTAGCAGCCGCGGTCTCAACTGGCTGGCAATATACTCGCAAGGAGCAGGCATGAGTCTCGTCGGTACGCCTTCTGAAAATACGGCGGTGGAAACGCCAGTACCGCAAACCAGAGGATTCGACCCGCAGCGATGCCTCGGTTCGCGAAATCAGCATCGCGCATAGTCCGGACTCTGACGACGCCTTCATGTTCTACGCTCTGGCTACCAACAAGGTGCGCGTGCCCGGATTGCGCTTCACCCACACGCTGTGCGACATCGAGACGTTGAATCAGAAGGCACGGGATGGCAACGGCGTTTACGACGTCACCGCCATCTCGTTTCACGCGTACCCCTATATTCAGGATAATTACGCTCTGCTGCCGAGCGGAGGCAGCGTCGGGGACGGCTACGGTCCCATGATCGTGGCCGCGCAGGGGTTTTCCCAAAGCGAAATCAAGCGCAAACGCATCGCCGTCCCCGGCACTCTGACAACCGCGTATCTCGCATTGAAACTCTTCGCGCCAGGGATTGAGACGGAAGTAGTGCCCTTCGACCAGATCATTCCTCGAGTGCTCGAAGGCAAGTATGAAGCCGGCCTAATCATCCACGAGGGCCAACTGACATACTCCAAAGCCGGGCTGCAACGCATTGTGGACCTGGGCAAGTGGTGGTTGAAGGTGACAGGATTGCCGTTGCCGCTGGGGGGAAATGCTATCCGGCGCAGTCTGGGGCCGGAACTGACCGCGAGTGTGTCCAAAGCCCTGCGCGATAGCATTCAGTACGCGCTCGACCATCGAGACGAGGCGCTGGCCTACGCCATGCAATTTGCCCGCGACGTTGATTCCCAGCTTGCGGACAAATTTGTCGGCATGTATGTGAATGAGCGCACGCTGGACTACGGACCGGATGGGCGCGAGGCGGTGCGACGTCTGCTGGACATGGGGCACAAGGCTGGGATTATTCCGCGGGAAGCGCGGGTGGATTTCGTAGGATAGTAAGCTCTTAGCTATTGGCCTTTAGCCCTTAGCTTGAGGCCAGCGACATTGGCTACGAGTTCAAGCTAGAAGCTAACACTTCTTACTTTACTTTTTCCGGGAATGAAAATATTGGGTCAATATCTACCGGGACCTTGGACGCTGCCTTTAACGCCACCTGCAACTCCGCTGGCACCACGTCGTACTTCCTGAACCAGTTTTCCGCGCGTAGGCGATCACCTGTCGCTTCGATGTCCAGAAGTTCCTTGGCCAAGTCGGCCAGCACGGCGGGCATGAAGCCATAGTCAATCGCGTACTCGCCGGAGGATCGGCGCTTGATCGCCCCGCGTTCCGACAGATAGTTAAACTCCATCATCTCGGCCTGACCGTGAGCTTCCCCGGCGCCAAAGCGGACCGTGCGGAAGATTCCGGCCACGTAAGAGGCGTAATATTCTTCCAGCTTTTCCCTTGGCAAGACGCCGTGATCCACCAGCCACTTCAGGCCGAACATGCCAACCACGTCGGCTTTGGCCTCTTCCAGTCCGGCGTAGGCGGGGCCTATGGCTTCGCGAATCATTACCTTGCCTGATATTCCGTTCGCGAATGCCGGTCCTAGTCCGTGTGCGATCTCGTGCATGATCGTACTCAACAGATATCCTTCGCCCGAGGCTTTGGCGGCCTGCTCCGGCAGCATCATGTACTGCGCCAGGGGCAGAATCACGTAGTTCACTCGCGCATCCATAAAATTCTTGAAAAAGATCTTCTTGCTGCCCTTCTGCTCATGCACTCGCGGGTCGTTGGGCAAATTGTCAGCCACCGCCTGGTATCCGTGGCGCAAATCGCCCGCGCGGTAGGGGGCATCCATGACTTCCAACGGGGTTTCGAGGCCACGCTTGGAGGGACGGTCTACCGGAGCCAGGGGCAGTGCATCCTGTATGTCGGCAACATATCTCTGAAACATGGCCAGCTTGCGGCTCTCCTCTTCGTTACGCACCAAAACCGCCGCGCCGTAGGATCCTTTGACCCCGAGAAGACCATCGGTGTAGGTCTCGTAGGGTGCGAAGATCACATCGAATTTCGGGTCTCTTAGGTCAAGCCATGCCAAGTCGCTCTTGAAATAGTCGTCGTTCAACAAAGCATCGGCCCGTAAACGCAGGAAATCGGCGAACGCCGGGTCGGCGCTCAGACTAGCTGCCTCGCGCAGGGCTCGGGCCGCCGGCTCCAAAAAAGGGCGGTAGGCATCGTGATACGGCACACCCTCAAGTTGATCCCCGTGCCAGCGCACTATGGTTGTAGGGCTGTAAATTTCCGCTCTCTTCTCGGGATGGTCTTTCACATACTGCTCGATCTGTTGGCGGGTCAGGCCTTCCGGATAAAAGCCCCGGCCCGGCGGCATGGGTGCAACGCCGACGAAAGGACGATTCTGGTCGATCTGATCGAAACGGGAGCCGTTGATCCAGAGATAGTGACGCAACTCCTGATCCTTCGCATTCTTGCTGCCAGCCAGCGACTGGTAAAGGGTCAGCCCTTCGGGATCGCTCTGCCGCCAGTAAATATCTTCCAGATAGCGGGAGGCGTCCACCAGCTTCCCCACCATCTTCTTCTCTCGCGCGGTGAGCCCGGCAGAGTGAAACAACATGGGCACGGGCTTAAATTTTTCCAGGCGTTGAGCCAGGTCAGGCACGACTTGTGCACCGCTGGAAGCCGCTCCCCGGGCTGCTGATCCCGTCATTGGTCTGGTCATCGGCTTCTTGCTTTTCTGGGCTGAGGCGGGAAAGACTGTTAATAAGACAAGCAGCGGAGGGATCAGGAAGCCCGGTGTGGTCATTGTTCGTAATTTTACCAGAGCGGCTGTTGCGATGAGCGCGGTCACATCTCGCCAATCGGCGGCATCCTCGTTATCATGTTGCACAATGCCCGCAGAAACAAATGCAAACGGTGCCCAGACCCTGCTAATCGATGCCGACGACACCTTGTGGGAAAACAATATCTATTTTGAGCGCGCCATCGCGAACTTCATCTCCTTCCTGAATCATCACGAATACTCTCCCCAGCAGGTGCGCGAGGTTTTGAACCAGGTGGAACGCGAGTCCATCGTCACCCACGGCTACGGGTTGCATAGTTTCGCGCACTCTCTGGTCGAGACCTTCGAGCGCCTGGCGGTCGAACCGATCACGCCAGCACTGCACGAGACCATCAACGGATTCGCCCATACTATTGCCGGCCATCCGGTTGAAATCCTGCTGGGCGTTCCGGAAACCTTGCAATATCTTTCGCAACGTCATCACCTGATTCTGATGACGAAAGGCGCCATCGCCGAGCAGACGGGCAAGGTCGAGCGCTCGGGGCTGAAGGAATATTTTGCCGCGGTAGAGATTGTGTCGGAAAAAGACGTCCCCACTTACCAAACGGTCATTTCAAAATACGGATTGCTTTGGGAAACCACCTGGATGATCGGTAACAGTCCGAAATCGGACATCAACCCGGCATTGGCAGCGGGGATCAACGCAGTATTTGTGCCGCATGGCAGCACGTGGATTCTGGAACATGAGGAAGTTGATTCCGCGACGACCTCCCCGGCAGTTGCTGGTGGTGGAAAGGTTTTCCGAGCTGCAGACACATTTTTAATGTCCGGAGTGAGATGTCGGGGGCGCTACAGGCCGCGTGAAAAGCAGGTCCCTCCACTGCGCTCGATTCACTCTGCTCCGGTCGGGATGACAGAGATTTCATTAAATGGCTTCGCAGGGCTGAATGCTGACGGCTGAGTGCTGAGAGCTAAGCACCAAGTGCCAATCGCCAAGTGCCCTTCCTAGCACCAAACTAACCAACAACATCCATATCCCGCTGTTTCGCCGCATGTTACTCTTTTTCTGCTCTGGTCTTTTGCCCGCATACGTGCGTGGCTGTGCAGAAAAACAATTTGCGGCGGCTGTTGCGGACCGTGGAAGCTCTGTCCGATCTTGGCCCTGAAATAACGGCCGAACGGGAGTTTTCGCAGACCGCGCGGGCCATGGTCTCGGCGTTGCTGCAGGCTGGTGGCGCTCGCGAAGGCGTGCTCTTCACCTTTAGCGACAAGCCCTCCATGCTTTCCTCCATAGCGACGGAAGGCTTCTCCCTGATGCCCGAGCCCGCAATCATGCCGTTGTTGCCGAAGCATGTTCATGCGCTGACTTCGGCACGCGGGCCGGTTGTTCTCGCTCCTGGTTCCTACGACGTCTACCTCAGTTCGAATGGAAACGTCGCGCCTGAGCTTTTCAAGTGCATTGCGCCGTTGAAAGTTGGCGGCAAACTTGTGGGATTGGTGGCCCTCGGCCGCCGCGAGGGAGACGCCCTGTTCGACGACGAAGAACTCGGCGCTCTCGATTTGCTTTGCAACTACGTGGCTATCGCCATACAGAATCATGTGCTGTCGCAGACCCTGGCGCAACGAGTGTCCGAGAACCTGCGTCTGCTCGCGTCTCTTCACGGCTTTTATGACACTGCGCTCGAAGCCTTCGCTACCGCCATCGATGTAAAGCACGTCAACATTCATGGGCATTCGCTGCGGGTAGGACGCTACGCCTCGGCCATTGGAGAGGCTATGGGAATGGAACCCAACGATGTCGCCGGTCTGCGCTCTGCAGGCTACCTGCACGACATTGGCAAAGTTGCGGTGGACAAACGTCTCTTCGGGAAACCCTCATCGCTGGATGCCGAAGAATTCCGCGAAATGGCTGACCATACCGTTGTCGGACATCAGATTGTCACTGGTGTGCAATTCCCATGGCCGCGGATTCCGGAGATCGTGCGGTCTCATCACGAACGCGGAGATGGCTCGGGCTATCCTGATGGGCTGGTGATGGAGGATGTTGCCATGCCGGTGCGTATCATTGGGTTGGCCGACACGTTTGATGCCATGACCAGCGAGAGGCCCTATCGCGAACCGCTCTCAGTCGGCAGCACGCTCAGCGAGATTGTGCGTCTGACTCCGCAAAAATTTGATCCCAATGCGGTTCACGGACTGCTTTTGCAAATTCGGCGTGACGCGGTCGGCAGCAACCGTGTGCCATTTTTTGAGGACCGCGCGGCAGTCAACATTGCCGCCGGAGACGTCGATCAGCTTGCCGCCACCCTGCAGCACAAGATCACTCACGGCCGCCTCTACCTCACGTAATCTCGCCCCCGCCCAAGGCCAGCTGAAGTCCTTGCCCAGCTTGACGTTACGGCGTATTCCCAGGGCGAGCGAAGAGAATGCTGGGGACCACCCGCCTGTTAGCAACTTTTCCGCGCGCCGGTGTTAATAATGCGTAGGCCATTCTTCCGCCTGAACGCGCTCGACATGAGTTTTCAGCGACGACAAGCCGTTCTTTTTTTAGCCGTATGCACGCTTGGGCTTGCCCTCTCCGTCCAGTTCGCCGTCGCCAAGAAAAACAAACGGGGTTCTGCCGCGGATCAGATGGACGAGCAAAAACGCGCACTGCATGCGCTTAACCGTCTGGCCTTCGGCCCGCGGCCCGGCGACGTCGAGCGGGTGACAGCAACAGGCGTCGACAAGTGGATCGATCAGCAACTGCATCCGGAGAAGATCGACGATCGTGCCCTCGACGCGCGCCTCGCTCCCTTTCGCACCTTGCACATGGACACACGTGAGCTGGTAGAGAATTTTCCACCTCCGCAAGTAATCAAGGCCATCGCGGAAGGTAAGCAGTCGCTTCCGTTTGATTCCGCCAAGCGCGCCGTGTACCAGGCACAGCTCGGGCGCTATCAGGAGAAACAGGAACGTAAGCAGGAGACCGCGAATGCCGATCCCGTGGACAGTTCGGGGAAACCCTCGCAGATGAGCGATGAAGAACGAGCCCGCCGCCGAGAGGACCGCCTCTATGCCGACCTCAAAGCCGAGGAGTTGTTGGATATGCCGCCCGACCAGCGCATGAAGGCCATTCTCAAGATGTCGCCCGAAGATCAGCGAGCTATCGAGACGTCGCTCAAAGGTGACAAGCGCGAAGAATTCATGGAGGGCATGAAGCCGCAGCAACGTGAAACGCTCATGGCGCTTAACAATCCTCAGCAGGTCGTGACCAGCGAACTGGTGCAGAGCAAGCTGCTGCGGGCCATCTACAGCGATCGCCAACTGGAAGAAGTGATGACCGATTTCTGGTTCAATCACTTCAACGTGTTCATTGGAAAGGGTGCCGACCGCTACCTGCTCACCAGCTACGAGCGCGATGTCATCCGTCCTCATGCCATGGGTAAGTTTGAAGACCTGTTGGTGGCAACGGCTCAGAGTCCCGCCATGCTCTTCTACCTCGATAACTGGCTAAGCGTTGGGCCAAACTCGGATTTCGCCAACGGCATTCCAAAGCGCAAAAACGATTACAACTGGCGCAGACCTCCGCGACAGCGGCGCCCGGTGCGGGTGAAACAGGCGAAAGGCAAACGCGGCGGCTTGAATGAAAACTATGGCCGCGAACTGATGGAACTGCACACCCTCGGCGTGAATGGGTGCTACACGCAGCAAGATGTCACCGAGGTCGCCCGCGTCCTTACTGGATGGACGTTGAAGCAGCCGAAACAAGGCGGCTTCACCTTCGAGGAAAGGATGCACGAGCCTGGGGACAAGCACGTGCTTGGCCATCGCATCAAATCGGGTGGGGAGAAAGAAGGCCGCGAGTTGCTCCATATTCTGGCGCGCCATCCCTCCACCGCGAAGTTCGTTTCCACCAAGCTGGCCATGCGCTTCGTTTCGGACAATCCTCCGCCAGCCCTGGTTGACCGCATGGCGCAAACCTTCCTGAAAAAAAACGGCGACATTCGCGAAGTATTGAAGACCATGCTCCATTCGCCAGAGTTCTGGGCTCCTGACTCGTACCGGGCCAAGGTGAAAACTCCGTTGGAGTTCGTGGTGTCGGCGGTTCGGGCCAGTGGTGCCGAAGTCAGCGATGCCTTACCGTTGGCCCGCCAGCTGCAAAGCATGGGCATGCAAGTCTACGGAATGCAGCCCCCGACAGGATATTCGATGAAAGCCGACGCCTGGGTGAACTCGTCCGCGCTGCTAGGCCGTATGAACTTCGCGCTGGCCCTGACCGCGGGAAAACTGAAAGGTGTGCAGGTTGACTCCGACCGCATTTCCGGTGCAGTTGGCTCGTCCAGGCGATGCGCAAGCGACCCTGGTGGCACTGGAGAACAGCTTGCTCGGTGGCGACGTTTCCAGGCAGACGCACGACACCATCACAGCGCAAATGAACGATCCGAAGATCAGCCAGCGTCAATTGGACGATCCGGCTCGTCCGCCGAACTTGAGCGTGATTGCCGGACTGTTGCTGGGTTCGCCAGAGTTTCAGAGGAGGTAAAAGAATCAGTCGTCGGTCGTCGGTCGTCAGTCGTCAGCCAAGAGACAGGAGCTGTTAAGTGTCCTTCACACGCCGCGTATTCCTTCGCAACGGTGCCCTCGCGGTCGTCGGTACAGCCGCGATACCAAGTTTCTTAACGCGTGCTGCCTTTTCCGCAGCCGGGACTGGGATGAGTAACAAGCGCCTCGTGGTCATCTTCCAGCGGGGCGCGGCAGATGGCCTTAATATCGTGGTGCCTCACGGCGAGCAGGCTTACTACGCCATGCGGCCATCAATCAATATCGCGCGCAACGCGGTGCTTGATCTGGACGGTTTTTTCGGCCTGCATCCAGCGATGTCGGCCCTGCAGCCGATCTGGAGTCAGCGCCATCTGGCAATCGTGCATGCCACCGGCTCTCCCGACCCGAGCCGCTCTCACTTCGCCGCACAAGACTTTATGGAATCCGGAACGCCCGGTATCAAAGTCACGGAAGACGGATGGCTGAATCGGGCGTTACATTCCCTGCCCCAACCCGCGGACAAGTCCGCCTTCCGAGCCATTGGCCTGGGACCGTCTCTGCCCAGAATTCTTTCCGGACAGGAGCCCGCGGTCGCGTTAAACAACATTAACGATTTCGGTGTGGGCGGCCGCAATCCGAACGCGGCGCCAGTCTCCAACACTTTCGAAGCTATGTACGCAAACTCGGTGGACACCGTGATGCATGGCACTGGCCAGGAAACTTTTGAGGCAGTGAAGATGCTGAAGTCGGCCGATCCATCCAAATACAAGCCTGTCGCGGCCGCAAACTATCCCAAGGGCCGTTTTGGCGACAGTCTCAAACAGCTTGCTCAGTTAATCAAGGCCAACCTGGGCGTACAGGTTGCGTTTGCCGACATCGGCGGATGGGACCATCACGTGAACGAAGGCAACACCCAAGGTCAAATCGCAAACGTGCTGCGCGAATTCTCCCAATCTCTGGGCGCGTTCTGGACCGACCTCGGAGATCTCGCCGAAGATACCGTCGTGGTCACAATGTCGGAGTTCGGCCGCACCGCGCGCGAAAACGGCAACCGCGGCACCGACCACGGCCACGCCAATGTCATGTTCGTGATGGGCGGCCCGGTAAGAGGCGGCAAGGTATATGGAAGCTGGCCGGGGCTTGATCAGTCACAGCTGTATGAAGGCCGCGACCTCGCGGTCACAACGGATTTTCGGCGCGTGCTGGGCGAAGCGGTTGATCGGCACCTGGGCAACAAGAGTTTGGACCAAGTATTCCCTGGATTCGATAACCAGACGGGAAAGTTCTTAAAGTTGCTGGGATGAATGTGGGCGCGAGCGTCTCGCTCGTGCAGGCCAGTGCCACGGACGCACGAGCGAGACGCTCGCGCCTACACTTCAATCATCACATCTCCGCCTTCCACCTTCAGCGGATACACCGCAACCTTCGCGGCCGGATTGTGCGCAGCCTGGCCGGTCTTCGGATCCCATTGCCATCCGTGCCAGGGACAGACCAGCTTGTCCCCCTCAATCACGCCCTGTCCCAAAGGCCCGCCGCGATGCAGGCAAACGTTGTCCATGGCAGAGACAGTCCCGTTTACGTTAGCGACGCAGATGACTTTGTCGTCCAGGGGAAATTCCGTAGCTTCGCCTTCGGGAGGGAGTTCAGACTGAGTGGTGAGCTTTATGAAATTCGCCATGAAGCCTTTCAGAAATTAGATCGTAGAACTGCCGAGCTTCGCTCGGCTGGGCAGGTGAGGCATCCTTCGACTTCGCTCAGGACAGGCTCTGCCCTACGTGGCCTGTGTAATGCTGACGACTGAAGACTGACGACCGAGGACTATTTCGGCTGCAGCGTCTGCGCGATCATCACCTGCCGCTTGAAATTCTCTACCATGTGCGGATCCAGCCGCACTTCGGTAGGACGCTTGGCCAGCGACATCTGATCAATCTTGTCCTGCAACTTCAGCAGCGCATAAAACAGATTTTCCGGGCGTGGCGGGCAGCCGATCACGTACACATCGGTGGGGACAATCTTGTCCACCCCTTGCAGCACCGCATAGGTATTGAATGGACCACCGACGGAGGAGCACGCGCCCATCGAGATCACCCACTTGGGATCAGGCATCTGATCGTAGATGCGCTTCACCACCGGCGCCATCTTCAACGTGACCGTTCCGGCCACGATCATCAAGTCGCTTTGCCGCGGGCTGGGACGGAAGACTTCAGAGCCAAAGCGGGCAATGTCGAAGCGTGCCGTCGAGGAAGCGATCATCTCGATAGCGCAGCAAGCCAGCCCAAACGTCATAGGCCAAACCGCAGACTTGCGTGCCCAGTTGAACACGTAGTCCACGGTCGTAATCATGAAATTCTTTTCAAACTTGTTCTGCAGCCAGCCCATGGAATGTCCTCGATATCCGGATACCGGACGTCCCGGATGCCCCGTCCCGATACTATAAGCGCTGAGAGTGTCATGCGTCTATGATGGAAGCCACAAGCAGGCTCGCCGGTGGAGGGAGTTACGCGTGAGTGACCATGCCAAGCTGGTGCGACCTCGTGACGCTGCCAAGGTGCTCGGAATCAGCTATTCCACTCTGAAGCGCTGGATTCACACGCGTAAGCTTCAAACCGTCCAGACTCAGGGTGGACATCACCGGATTCCGGAAAGCGAACTGGACAAACATCTGTATGTCGCGTCCAAGAAAACGCCTCTTCCTCAGAGACGCGTGCAGTTTCGACGAATCAGCGCGCGCAATCAGCTCATCGGCCGCATCGTCGACATCAAAGTGGAAGGAATCATGGCGCAAGTCACGCTATCGATCGGCGGTCAACAAATCACGTCAGTGATCACCTCCGATGCGGTTCGCGAAATGCGTCTGGAAAAGGGCCAGGTTGCCGCGGCCCTGATCAAGTCCACCGAGGTGATGATCTTGCGGGTTTAACCAGCGCTTGTGAACCAGCGCGTTTTTGAGCCTCTTGAAGCGGAAAGTCGCCGGACAGTACACGCGAAATCGCCTCTTTTCACCCCATGCTGAGTCGATTCAATTCGACTTGACAGGCCTTATCGATCTGCATTAAACCAGCTTACTTTAATTGAGTAATGTGACGTGCACTGTCCCCGCGGACAGATTTCAACCAGACTGCCCGCGCTTCCGCACATCGGTGCGCAATAAATTCACAGGAGCTGTGAAACATGGATCTCAGAAGACTGGCTGTAGTGTTTATTTTCTTGTTGGGGCTTGGTGGCGCGTTCTGCAAAGGCCAGGAGATAACCGTTGCGGCGGCCGCTGATCTGCAATCTGTTATGCAGGACATCTCCGCGCGATTTCAAAAAGAGGCAGGAAAAACTGTAAAGCCGATCTACGGCTCATCGGGGAACTTCTTCCAGCAGCTTCAGAATGGCGCCCCCTTTGACCTGTTCTTCTCCGCCAACCTGGACTATCCCAAGAAGCTGGAGGCTGCGGGATTGACTGAACCCGGCACGTTTTATCAATACGCCGTCGGGAAGATCGTGGTTTGGGTACCGAATGACTCCAAGCTCGATGTGTCTTCCGGTCTTCAATCCCTTTTGAGCGCGTCCATCAAAAAGATCGCCATCGCCAACCCGCAGCACGCACCGTACGGGCAGGCCGCGGTGGCAGCGATGAAGAAAGAGAACGTCTATGACAAGGTTGCCGACAAGTTCGTACTGGGCGAGAACATATCTCAGACAGCGTCCTTCGTGGTCTCCGGGTCTGCCGATGTCGGCATTGTCGCGCTTTCGCTTGCTCTCTCTCCAAACATGAAGGACAAAGGGCGGTATTTCGAAATTCCAACCGCCGACTATCCGCCAATCGAGCAAGCATGTGTGATTCTCAGATCCTCCCAGCAGAAGGAGACGGCAAGAGCGTTTCTCAACTTCATCAAGACGCCCGCCGTCGCCGATCTCTTTCGAACCTACGGCTTTGCCGTGCCGGCTAGTTCAACGCCGCAATAACGACAACAAACAGAGTTCAGTCACTTCAGAGGAGCCCCGAAATGAAAGCATTCTTTTCATGGGTTGCAACCGTGTTGTTGACGGTATCGCTGGTAGCTCAGACGGCACCCAAGCCCAAGGCAAAACCCAAGGCAGCCGTCGTTACCGCCGAAGACCTCAAGGCGTTGCGCGACGCGTTGGCCGCGCAGAGTAGCGCGCTGGCGGCACAGCAGCAACAGATTCAGGAACTGAAACAGGAACTGGAGAAAAGAGACCAGGTCTGGCAACAGGCTCAGCAGCAGCTCCAGCGGGCACAGACGACAGCAGTTGATGCACAGAGCAAGGCTGCGGCAGTGGAGGCCGCCGCCAGCGACGAGCAGACCTCGGTAGCCAAGGTCTCCACTGACGTCGCCGACGTTAAGACCAGTCTCGCTAAGAGTACAACCTCAGCGCTGGATGCGCAGAAGCGGGTTTCAGCCCTTGAAGGCATCGCCGGGCGCTTCCGGTTCGCCGGCGATGTGCGGGTGCGCGACGACAGTATCTTTCAGGATTGCGCAGCTTGCATCGACCGAAACCGTGCGCGGTTAAGAGTACGTTTCGGGGTCGACGGGAAGCTGAATGAAGACTTTGTGGGCGGCTTTTACCTGGTCACGGGCTCCCTAGGCGACTCCAATTCGACAAATGAGACGCTTACAAACTTCTTTGAACGCAAGACCATAGGTTTGGATCGCGGTTACATTACCTACCAGCCGGTGGCTCACAGATGGCTGCAATTGACCGGTGGGAAATTCGCTTATAACTGGCAGCGCACCTCAGTCACCTTCGACCCCGACATCAATCCTGAAGGTTTCAGCGAGAGATTCTCTTTCGATTTGAGCACTCCCGTAATCAAGAACTTTACTATCCAGGGCATTCAACTACTGTACAACGAAAACAACAACGCCAAGTTCCTTACTGGCCACGATTCATTCGCCGCAGGCGGCCAGGTGTCGGGCAAGGTGGATCTCGGCTTCATGACCAGCACTCCTTCGTTCACAATCCTCGACTGGCGCAACGTGGACGCGATTCTGAATGCCTCGGCTTTTGCGGTGCAGTCAACCACAACAGGGACCGGCACGACCAACAATGGCAATGTCCCGGGTGAGGGTCCCGGATGCGCATCCGGCCTCAATCTGCCCAGCTTTCCACCCTGCGTTTATGGACCTCAGGGGTTCACGAACGCCACGTTCACCGACGCGAGTGGAAGACATTTCCTCTCGCAGTTCCTCTACGCCGACTTGATTCTTAATAACCAGTTTAAGACGGGAATCGAACGGCTTCCCTTAACCCTTTTGCTTGAGTACGAAAACAACTTGAATGCCGCAGACCATCCGCTGGACGCCAAGGGCCATTCGACCAACCTGGGCAAGCAAGCGCATGGCTACCTGGCGGATATAAGTCTGGGACAATTGAAGAATCGAAACGATGTGCAATTCGGCTATTCATTCGAGCGCGAAGAGCAGGACGCTATCATCTCCTCCTTCTCCGACAGTGAGCAGCGCGCGCCAACCAACATCTTGCAGCATCGAGTCTACGGCCTGTGGAAGGTGCGCCCTAACACGACCGCAGCTTTTACCATGTGGATCGGACGCACGCTTAACAGCAATCTGGAGCATGCAATCGTGGCGCCGGGAACGACCGCGGGAACTATCGAGCCCTGGCTCAAACGCTTGCAATTCGATCTGATCTATAGCTTTTGAACCATAGCTTTTGAATCAAGAGCTCTTGAAAGCCCGAAACCATGCGAACGGCAGTGCGGACAGAGCGGAGAGACTACGTGTCTCTCCTGCTCCACCGGGTTTGAGCCCACTGCCGATGCTCTGGTGACAACCGATTGCCCGACTAGCGAGCCGCTCCTGGAGCAGAAGCGCCAGGCGGCGGGCAGTCGCAGGTGTACGTGATGTAGGCAACTTTCCAATCGCCGCGGGTACGCTTGAGAATCACTACATATGTACCCGCCGCTTCAACCAGTCTGGCCGGACCTTCCGACATGTTTCGTCTATAGGTACCAACGTCGTATCCGATGTCCCCGTCAGCTGTGGTTTCTGTGTGCGTGAATGTGAAACCTGTAACCTTCATGGGACTCTTGAACATGCCTCGATAGTATTGCTCGATGGCGGTTCGGCCTGCGATGGCTCTTTGGAAAGGCGGCATTTCGATGGCGTCGTCACGATAGAGCACAGCCACTCCCGCGGCATCCCCTTTTAGCACTGCCTTGCGGTAGGCTTCAGAGGCCTTAAGGATTGCGGAATCCGGATTGACCCCGGGCGCGACAGGCAGCGATGCCGCTTGTCCCATCGCCATCGTTGAAAGAAAGACTCCGATCAACGCTCCCGATGCCCAGCTCATGAGTCTGGCGCCGAGAGACATGACCATTAAGATTGCACCGGTCCATGCTGCAAGCCTACCCAACCGGCGCGCGGATTCCGAGACAATGCTCGGGACAGTAGCTTTGGATGGTTGCGCCGATGCAGTTCGCCGCAGCAGAGCGCTAAGAGTGGGTGTGCCTTCTAGGGCATCTTGGCGGTATGTTCGCGTCATAAGTTTTCCTCCGTTTTGTTTCCGTTCCCCCCGCTGTTGCGACCCTCACGGGTCTCCGGGGCTCGCCGCCCTTCGCTGTGGCAAAGGGCTTGGAGTTCGCTCAACGGAATGGCAGAATGATTACGGCAGAAGGGTGCGCTCGACAATGACCGTCGATGCCAATCTATTGACAAAGCACGCCACCGAGGCCGCCAGCGGACAATTGCTTACCTACCCCGTCCGCGACCTTCGAATTTTCCTCGACGCGCTCAAACGGTTGGGCTACAACCCGGCGTTGCTGATTGCCGCGGCGGGACTGAACCGCTTCGATCTGGAAGATCCTGACATTCGCATTCCGTGTGAAGCATTTGGTGCGCTGTTCGCTCGAGTCATGCAAGAACGGCCCCTGAAGAATCTAGGGGTTCGGATGGCGGCTGAAACGGCAATCGGTGCTTTCCCCCTACTTGATTATTTGGTGATTACATCGAACAGTGTTGGCGAAGGCGTTAAGCAGCTGGCGCATTACTTCCGGCTCGTGGGCACGCCTATCCATCTCGACGTCCGCGACGATGAGGATCCGATACGGGTGACAGCCTGGGCAGGCGACAATGCTTCTCTTGCCGTTGAATTCACGGTATCCCTTACGGTCTTCAACTTGCGCAAGGAGACCGGCCAGCAACTGACTCCCGAGTGGGTTGCTTTCTCTCACAAACCGGATGACGTTCCGGAAATCGAGCAACTGTTCGGCTGCCCGGTTCATGCTGAGGCTGCATGGAGCGGCCTGGCGCTGAGCAAGGACGCATGGCAGCTACCGTTCCGACGCCGGGATCCCGTGCTCCGCGCCTTGCTCGAACGGCAGGCCGATGAAATCATCGCGCGCCTGCCTACGCACGATGGGGTGGCTTTCGATGTGCGGAGAGTACTGGCGAAGCGCGTTGCCGGAGGGGACACACGGATCAGCAGCGTGGCACGTGACCTTGCTACCACAGCGCGAACCCTGCAGCGACGGCTGGCGGATGCCGGCCTTTCGTATCAGGAACTGGTGGAGTTGACACGCAGAGAGGCCGCGGAAAAGTATCTTGCGGATTCTTCATTGACGATTGCAGAAGTTGCCTACCTGCTCGGGTACTCCGAGCCCAGCGCTCTACACCGTGCGTTCAAGCGCTGGCATCGCACCACGCCACAGGCGTTCCGCCAGAGACAGCACGCAGAAGCCGTCCGGGGACAAGTCAGGGCCAGCGACTGAGACCACCGTGGATTTTTCGCACTCTCCGAATCCTGTGTCTGTCTAGCTATTTGTAAGTCAGCCTGTTCGCAAATCAACCTCCCTGGGAACTACCTTCCCGCGTCCACTTATTACCTAAGTCCCATTACAAAGGTTACTTTCGCTCAGTTCCCGTCACCCGCCACAATAAGGCTGCATGCAGAGAGGCGCTGTGCGACTCAACTTGCTGATGGCAAGAGTCTTACTCGCCGCCTGGCGATGCGGTGAGCGCTTCGCAGGTCGAACCAAAGATTAAGTGTTTCTGATTCAACACGGAGCCATTGCAACCTTCAGCTTTACTCGAACACTCTTAACACTCGGGATCAATTTGCGATCCTGCGGGCAGGCGATAGGAACCGATTTGACGACCAAGAATTCATTTTCGCGCTCAACGCCGACGATAGCCTCCGCGGTCAGAATCTTGGTCAGATGGCTTGGTAGCGGATCGCTGTTTTCATTTCTGCTGGCGCTGGTGCTGGCTTGTCCCCGCGCGTACGGTGATGTAGGAGTAGTTCTGAACGAGTCGCTGGACACCAGTGTTGCCCGGATTACGGGTTCGGGACACAGCGCTGTCTATTTTTCGCGTATCTGCCCCGTTTCGCCGGTGAAACTGCGCCTTTGCCGCGCCGGCGAGCAGGGTTCGGTAATGAGCAACTACACGACCCTGGGCGAGGATCAGCCGTTTGAATGGAATGTTGTGCCCCTCAACGTGTACCTGTACGGGGTTGAGAACGCCTCCTACCGTCCGATGATCGGGTCCCAGCCCATCAAGCACGTGCTGGAGGAAAGATACCGGGAAAGGTACCTGGGCGACCTTTGCGCCAGCGAATCCTGCAAGACCAGCAACAAAGCGGAATGGCGGGAAATGGTGGGCGCCACTCTGGAGCGAAGCATGTACATGTTCGTGGTCCAGACCACGGTGGAGCAGGATCTGCATCTGATCGAACAGTTCAATTCGCTTCCCAACGAGAACCATTTTAATGGCATGACCCGGAACTGCGCTGACTTTACGCGGCGCGTGATCAATGCATATTTCCCCGGCGCCACCGGGCCTGACTACATCAACGACTTTGGCATGACCAGCCCGAAAGCAATTGCGCGTTCGTTTACGCGCTATGCAAAGCGGCATCCCGAAGCACATTTCAGGGTTCTTCACTTCGCGCAGGTCCCTGGCACTATCAAACGGAGCACCGTGGCAAGGGCAGGAACGGAGCAGCTGTTCCGGTCGAAGAAGCTGCTGGTTCCCATGCTGGTTTTTGCGGACCACGTATTGCCGTTTGTTGCCGCATCCTATCTGCTGACCGGCCGATTCAATCCGCAGCGAGAGCTGGAAGCCCATCCGACGATTGAGGCAGCGGAACTTGAGCACCAGATCCGGCTGGCGAAGTCCGAGGAAAACGAGGCCCGCGCCGAACAGCTTGAGGCCGAGAAGAACAAGCAAAGCGCCAGCGTAGTGGGGACCGGGGAGGAGTGGAAAAAATACCGTGAAGAATTCCACGCCCTGGTTGCGGAAGTGGCTCGCCAGGACAACATTCCAGAGCCTGGGTCGCTGAACCATTTCTTCCAACAGCTCGACAAGTCCGGAACTCCCGTAGCCGACCACAACGGAGCGCTGTGGATGGAAGTTTCCGATGGGGGCGAGTCATCCCGAGTCGGCCTCAGCCTGAGTAACGTTCTCAGCTCGAGTTCGGACCCGGAGCTGGCGCATCAACTGGTGCTGGCGCGGATTGGACGCGTTTTGAAAAGTCCCAAACATAGCCGTGAGAGCATGGTGGAATTCAAAAGTGATTGGAACCTGCTGCAGTCTGTCCCCTCCTACAGCGCCAAGTACTCTGCACAGTACAGGGTGGACCTCGACGCCACTCCCCTCTTGCCCGCCATCGGGCAGTGATATGTTGTTGACCCGCAGATAGATTGACCCGAGAGCCGAGGCGGTTCAGGTCCCTCGGTCCGCGCAAAATAGTTCTCATCTAGCGCAAAATAATTCTGTTTAGCCACCTCCTCTCGTGTCCGCTCATTTGGTCCTCCGCCGACCTGTGTTTTTTGCTATTATCGCTCCCTGTTATGCGGTGTCTTCCTGCCCTGGCTCGCATTCTCTGTTTCTTCCCGCTGGTTGCGATAGCCTGCGCCGAGGTGGTCTCGGCGGATCCTTTGATCACGAGCGAAGTCTCCGCCGAGGCCCCCGCCATGGTGATCGGCTTTGTCGGCGGCTTCGTCAAGCATGACAACGCCGTGCACAGCACGGTCCAGGTGGTGAGGCACCTTCGGAAACAGTACGCCGCCGGCGTCTACGTTGAGGCTTTCGAGAATCGTCATCGGGAGAAAGCCTACCAGGAGATTCGGCGGCGGCTGGACCGCAACAACGATGGGGCACTCTCGACGGAAGAAAAACAGAATGCTCGCATCGTGATCTTCGGCCACAGCTGGGGAGCCTCAGAGACGGTTACACTGGCGCGAAAACTTGAACATGATGGCATCCCGGTTCTCCTCACCATCCAGGTCGATAGCGTTCACAAGATTGGGCAGAACGACAAAGTGATTCCCGCCAACGTTGGGCAGGCGGTCAATTTCTTTCAGCCCGACGGGATTATTCATGGACGTCCTGCGATTCGCGCTGCCGATCCCGACCGGACGGAGATTGTCGGCAATTTCCAGTTTGACTATAAAGCGAACCCTCTTCGCTGCGAGGGATATCCCTGGTTCGACCGGGTGCTGGTGAAAGCTCACACGGAAATTGAATGCGATTCTAAGGTCTGGAATCAGGTGGAAGCGTTGATTTATTCGAAGCTGCCTCCAGAGGCGCGTGACACTGCAGCTCGGTAAACAGCCCGAACGCTACTCTTCCAGTTGCCGGGCCTCCCCGTATCAGCTACAAATGAAACTACCCCGGAAGCCTTCCGGGCTAACCCATGGCTGATGTTGTTGCAAGCACTCCCGCGACATTCTCTTCTGCTTACGGCCGCTGGTGGAGTCAGGCCCGAACTTCTTTCTTCTGGATGGTGGCTGTAGGGTTCGCACTACGTTTTGGCTGGATCATTGTTGCCCATACCTACAAGTTCAAAGCGCTCGACGACAACTTCAGCTTTGGCTGGGAAATGGGTCGCATCGGGCGTTCGCTGGCGCTGGGTCAAGGTTTCAGCAATCCATTTAACACGACGACGGGACCGACGGCCTGGGAGCCGCCGCTTTACCCATTTCTGATTGCCGGAGTCTTCAAGCTGTTCGGGATTTACACGCACGCCTCGGCGGTAGCTCTGCTGGGCCTCAACAGTTTTTTTTCGGCGCTCACCTGCATTCCAATTTTTCTGATCGCCAAACGCTGTTTTGGCGAAAAATTAGCGATTTTGACGGCCTGGCTCTGGGCAGTGATGCCGCCCGTCATGTACTGGTGTACCCGCTGGGTATGGGAAACGAGCCTGGCGGCGCTGCTACTGGCGCTCATTTTCTGGCTGACCCTCGACCTGGAAGAACGCGACGGACTAAAACCGTGGCTGGACTTCGGGCTGTTGTGGGGAATCGCGGGGCTTACTAACACGTCCCTGCTGGCGTTCCTGCCGGCTTCCGGGTTGTGGGCGTGGTACCGGCGTTGGAAACGCGGCAAATCTTCGCTGGCTGGAGTTGTCCTGGCGGCGCTGGTGTTCGTCGTCTGTATTACACCGTGGATCGCGAGAAATTCCCGCACTTTTGGACGACTAATGTTCCTTCGCTCAAACTTCGGAGCCGAAGTTCGCATCGGGAACGGCCCTTGGGCGGACGGAACCTGGCGAGAATATCTTCATCCAACCCAGAACGTTGTAGAAATGCGGCGCTATCGGGAGATGGGTGAGATTGCCTACGTAGCCGAACGCCAGGGGGAGGCAATGGCGTTCATTCGCGAGGATTACGCACGCTTCATGCGCTTAAACCTAAAGCGTTTCATTTATTACTGGGGCGGAGTTCCGCGATCATCAGAGATTCCGGCCCTGGCTCCGATCAAGAACTCTATATTCCTCGCGTCTTCGGTGCTGGCTTTCTGGGGGCTGGGACGCGCGTTGCGAAAACGGCAGCCTGGGGCATGGCTCTTTTTCTGGCTGATCCTGAGCTATCCGGCCTTGTACTACGTCGTCTTTCCGCACCCGCGCTATCGTCATCCCATTGAGCCGGAGTTGGGAATCCTGATGGTGTATGTCATTTCGGAAGCGGAGAGAAAGACTGCGCCGCCAGTGCCCTGAACCTGGCTCAGGATTTCTGCTACTCTGCGGGCCCGATCTCGATCAGATGGATAAGTTTGCTCTTTGGCTCCAGCGTACCCGTGACCTTTACCTTCTTGCCGGCAAACTGGCCAACCTTTTCCTGCTTGTCGAGGCGGTAGACCTCACCTTTCGACGACAGCACAAAATCGCCTCCCAGGTAGCGGACGCAGTATGTTGCGCAGGAGCCTTCGGTGCCGCCCGTAGCCTTGGATTTCAGCATCTCAGCGTGGGATCGGGTTAGGGAGTGGATGTTAAGAGCACACTGGGTATCGGCGATCTGCCCGCGAAAGGTTCGCGGCGTTTCATCGCCCGCATGGGCAAGAAGGGCGGTCGCGAGCACCCAACTTCCTATCCAAACTCCGGTCCTGATCATCTGGAGCTCCTCACGGCACCACCACCAATTTCATATTCATGCCCTCGTGATCTTCGCTGCAAATTACCGTGCAGACCACCACATACTCGCCGGGTTCGGCGGGGGCGGTCAGCTGGAATTCCTGCGTCCCGGGCCGCAACAAGAGGTTCCAGTCGGGCACTTTTGTACGATCGCTGGCCCGCAGCAGGGTGAAACCGTGAATCGATCCATCGCGGTTCCACGTCTTTGCCTTGCGCGCCGTAACCCGAAGCAGCACTTGCTCGCCTGCCTTCAAGGTAATTTCCGGCTTGCCTCCGGCGGGAGACTTGTAGCGGCTGTCTTTGTCCGCCACTACTTCAATGACGTGCACTTGAGCTTGAGCAGTCTGAATGCTCAGGACGGCGCAGGCTACCAACACGATTCCACACAAATGGACACTCAACCCGCCTGTCATGCTTGCTGGCCTCGACTACTGTGTCATGTAGAAGAGGACAAGTCGCATGTCCTCATCAGTGATGGTGGCCCGGACCCGCATGTGGCGGACAATCGTCGCCATCATCCGGGGCGGAAATTTTTGGGGAGCGGCATGGCAGCGTCCACAGTTGGCGCGATAGCGTTGCTCTCCATGTACGCGCATGGCATCGGCTTCGGCGCTACTGCGCGCTACGGGGACCGCCAAGCTTGCGTTCTCGCTCTTGCGAGGCGGATCGGCAGCATAGACCAGCGAAGCCATGGCCAACAGGACCGCCAGAATTGTCGTCTTTATCCTCATTGCGGCCATTTTCATTGCGGCCCCACCCGTCCCAGAGGAAAGGCGAAGCGGTAGGCGATCCCAACCGTCCAGAGATTCACATTTCCATCAGAATTGAAGCGACGGCTGTAACTGGCCGAGGCCTTGAGCCCGTCCCTGAGGTAGTAGTTCAGACCGAAGTCTCCCTGGCGCGTATTCACGTCGGGTAATCCGTACTCTTCGGCTTCATCCTCGTCGATCTCTCCGGCGAACAGTTGCTGGGCGCGTCCCACGACTTCCGTACGACGCAGTGCCTTCTGCCAAAATGGCACCTGGCTGAGACGGTAAGCAGCCTCGATCCAGTAGCCGCTGCCGTCGTGTGACCGGGCATACTCGGATCGCAGGTTCAGCGGAAGTGGGGTCGGCTGCCAGGCAAAATGGAATCCAAAGGCGTTGGACCGCTCCTCCTGTAATTCCTTCTGCCACGAGAATCCCGCTTCGATCCGCGGGCCCGGCAGGAAAAATCCGACGCGGCCACCCGCGGTACGGTCCGATTCGAACTTGTTCACCGTGCTCAACGTCGAAAAGTAAGCGGCGTAGTTCAGATTCACTTTCGGATTGAGAGAAAACCCACCGCGCAGCATACCTCCATCGCTGGAACCAGTGCCCAGCGGGAAGATCAGCGGCGTCGGTTGCAGGCTGCGGATCCAGATGGGATAGAGACGTTCGTTGTAAATGCCGAACGGAGTCAGGAATCTTCCCGCCGTGACCGTCACGTACTTGTTGGCGATGTAGTCGACCTGGAGGTAGTCAACCTCCTGCTCGACCTTACCGCCGTATGGACCACCGCCGTCGGGCCGTTCGAATTCGCCCTTGAATTCGCCTCTGGATTCGATCAGCCAGCGATCTCCCAGTGGCAGCAGGATGACAGGATTGATCTCAGGAACGAGTTCGGCTTGGCCGCCATTGACGTTGGTAAAGAAGCCCGCGTTGCCGGTGAGGATGGGAACGGGACGCTCCGGTTCAGGTACCTGGTCAGGAGCCTGCGCGGTCAGCAGCGTTGGAAACAGACAAAAAAGAACGAATAGGCAAACAGCCCGGGCACAGGTTCGCCATGGCTTCTCATCGAAGTTTCTGACAATGCGGTCCACAACCACTCCCACTTCTTGACCTCATTGTCACGTGACGGACGAGTCGAGGGAAAGATGACGGAAGTAATCTGAACCAGTCCCCAAACGGGGTGGTTCTGTCTGCGGAATGTCAGAACTACACGTGCGCAGGTTGAGCGACTTCCTGCAACGCTGCTGCAAACGCGTCTATCGCGCGATCGATTTGTGGTCGAGTAATGATCAGGGGCGGCTGGAAGCGGATGACGTTACCATACACACCGCCCACGCCAACCAGGACGCCTTGGCGCAGTAACCCGTCGCGGATGGCTTCAGCTTCGGAGGTCGCTGGCATCAGTTTTTCATCTTTGACCAGTTCGACGCCAATCATCAGGCCCAGGCCACGAACCTCGCCCATCAGTGGATTGTGCTCCTGCAATTCGCGCAGCTTGGCCATGGCGTAGTTGCCAGTCTCTGTGGCGCGTGCCGGAAGATCCTGCTGCTCGATAAACTCGATGTTGGCCAACGAGGCGGCGCAGGAGACTGGGTTGCCGCCGAATGTCGAGAGATGATCGCCCGGCTTGTAGGCGGCGGCGATTTCTGGCCGTGTGGTGAATGCGCTCAGGGGGAAGCCGTCAGCGATACCTTTGGCGGTCACGAGAATGTCAGGCTCGACGCCGTAGTGTTCGATGGCAAACATCTTGCCGGTGCGGGCAAAGCCAGACTGAACTTCATCGGCGATAAAGAGAATACCGTGGCGATCGAGAGCCTTTTTTACCTCTTTGAAGTAGTTCGGCGGTGGAACGATGATTCCACCTTCACCCATAACTGGCTCCGCGATGAACGCCGCGACATCATCAGCAGTGGTGAATCGGATCACATCTTCGATGGCTTGCGCGCACTGCCGTCCACACTCTTCCGGATTGTTGGGCCATTGTGAGCGGTAAGTATAGGGAGCGGGCGCAAAGGTCACGCCCGCGGCATACGGACCACCGCGCTTCTTACGCCCCATATTGCCGGTGACGCTGAGCGCGCCCCAACTGCGCCCGTGAAAGCTGGCGTGCAGGGCGATGAATTCGTGCTTGCCGGTGTAAAGCCGGGCCAACTTCATTGCACCTTCGATGGCTTCTGCGCCGCCGTTGCCGAAGAATGTCTTGGTCAATCCGCGCGGGGCGATGTGAGCAATCTTTTCGGCCAGGTCTGCGACCGCCTGCACGTGATAGATGTAGGAAGAACAGTGGACCAGCTTATCCATCTGCGCTTTGGCCGCCGCAATGACTTGCGGATTGCAATGGCCGGCGTTAACCACGGAGATGCCAGCAAAGCAATCCAGATATTCGCGGCCGTTGATATCGGTAACGGTGGCGCCACTGGCTTTGTCGATCACGATGGGCACGACTGACTTCATGAAGCCAGTCATCACATAGTCTTTGTATTTCTGGATGGTGTTGGACATGAACGCCTCAATCTCTTCGGGTTACGTAGGCCCGGACGTCCTCGTCTGGGCAGGCGAGCAAAGCCGGCTTCTGCCGAGCTTCGCTCGGCCGGGCGGGTGAGGGCACCCGCCCCTAGGTGGCTATTGCTGCTCCTAGAATTTCCGCGAGTGCTCCTTTGCCCAGCGCTCGACCACGATTTTCTTTTCGGTATAGAACTCAATGGCATCGCGGCCTTGGGCGTGCATGATGCCGAAGAAGCTATCTTTCCAACCGCTGAACGGGAAGTACGCCATGGGCGCGGCCACGCCGATGTTGATACCAATGTTCCCCGCGGGTGCTTCGTAGCGGAACCGTCTTGCTGCCGCGCCGCTTGACGTGAATAGGGACGCCTGATTGCCGTATGCGCTGCGCTCGAGGAAGGCGAGTGCTTCGTCCATGTCGTTGGCGTGGACAAGGCTCAGCACCGGGCCGAAGATCTCGGTTTCAGTCAGCTCACTGGTGGCGGGAACTCCGTCGAGAATGGTTGGCCTCACAAAGTTACCACCCTCGTGCCTTGGGATCCGCGAGTTGCGACCGTCGAGCAGGATTCTTGCTCCCTGTTTCTCGCCCGTGGCAATCAGCGACTCTACCCTTGCCTTGCTCTGAGGCGTGATCACCGGGCCCATTTGCACGCCTTCGTCCAGTCCGTTGCCTACGCGCAATGACGCGGCCGCCTCGGCAATCGAATCGCGAAATGTTTTTTGCGCTTCGCCAATCGTCACCGCCACGGAAACCGCGAGGCAGCGTTGCCCGGCGCAGCCAAAAGCGCTGTCGCCGATGATCTGCGTGGTCATCTTCATGTCGGCGTCAGGCAAAACGATGACGTGATTCTTGGCGCCGCCCTGGCATTGCGCACGCTTGCCGTGCTCACCAGCCCGCGCATACACGTGCCTGGCTACGGGCGTGGACCCGACAAAACTGATGGCCCGAACTTTGGGATGATCAATCAGGGCGTTGACCACGGTTTTGCCGCCGTTAATCATGTTCAGGACGCCCTTGGGCAGGCCGATGTTCTCCATCAGTTCAAATGCCCGTCGCATGGTGAGCGGCACGCGCTCTGATGGCTTCAGCACGAAAGTATTTCCAGTAGCGATAGCGTAGGGCAGGAACCAGAAAGGAATCATCCCCGGAAAATTAAAAGGAACGATCGCGGCGACTACGCCCAGTGGTTGCCGGATCATGATTTCATCGATGCCCCGGGCCACGTCTTCCAGGTTGTAGCCCTGCATCATCATAGGAATGCCGCAAGCGACTTCGACATTTTCGATGGCGCGGCGCCACTCAGCTTTGGCTTCCGTAAAGGTCTTGCCGTTTTCCTGGGTAAGGATGCGGCTGAGGTCGTCGACGTGTTCTTCCAGAAGCTGCTTCAGCTTGAAGAGCGGCTGGATGCGGTCTTCGGGTGGGGTGCGACGCCATTCGGGGAAGGCGGCAGCGGCAGCTTCAACCGCCACGCCAACCTCTGCTGAGCTGCCGAGCGGGGTTTGCGCGATTACTTCTCCGGTAGCCGGGTTGGTGACGTCGAGCCATTCGGTGGCACCGGAGTCGATCCATTGGCCGTTGATGAAGTTGGGAACCTTTGTCAGAGTCGGAGTAGCAACAGTCATGATATTCATCTCACCAAATATTGTAGCTGGTTTCGTCGCTTGGGCTTATCGTAGCGCCCCGCACCACGCAAGCACTTAGTCTAAACCGGTTGGGCAATGGCACCTTTTTTTTCATACACCATCTGCAAAGCCGATTCCAGCACGTCCATGCCTTCGTCCATCTGCTCGTTGGTGATCACAAGCGGCACCAGCACACGAACCACGTTGGAATACGAGCCTGCGGTAATCGTGATCAAGCCGTGCTCATAACAATATTGCGTGATCTGTCTGGTTTCATCAGCGGCTGGCTCCCGTTTGTCCGATGACCGCACCAGTTCGATGGCCTGCATGCCGCCCAAGCCGCGGATGTCCCCGACAAGGGGCCACTGCTTCTGCCACTGCCGCGCCCGTTTCTGAAAGCGTTCGCCCAGTTCGTTGGCGCGGGCCAGCAAGTTTTCGCGCTCGAAGATATCGAGCACGGCGAGAGCCGCGGCACAAGACAGCGGATTGCCGGCGAACGTCCCACCCAGGCCACCGGGACCGGGCGCGTCCATGATTTCCGCGCGGCCGGTGATTGCCGCGAGGGGAAGCCCTCCCCCGAGCGACTTGGCGGTCACCACAATATCCGGCTCGATGCCGTAGTACTCACTGGCAAAGAGTCTGCCGGTGCGGCCAAATCCACTCTGCACTTCGTCTGCGATGAACAACACCCCGTGCTTGTGGCATATTTCCATCAGCACACGGAAGAAGTCTTTGGGCGGAACGACGAACCCACCTTCGCCCAGAACCGGCTCCGCAATAACAGCCGCGACATCTTCCGACGCCACCACACGCTTGAAGGTGTCTTCCAGATGGCGTGCACAGAACAGATCGCAGGAGGGATACTTCAGCGAATACGAGCAGCGATAGCAATAGGCGTACGGAATCCGGTAAACGTCACCCGGGAACGGAGCAAAGCCGGCCTTGTAAGGATGCGTCTTGCTGGTCAGCGCCAGCGTCATCATGGTGCGGCCGTGAAATGCGTCTTCAAAAGCGATGATGCCCGATCGGCCAGTGTGTGCCCGAGCGATCTTCACCGCGTTCTCCACCGCTTCGGCACCGCTGTTCACGAACAACGTCTTCTTGGGGAACTTCCCCGGCGTGACCTGGTTCATCCGCTCGGCCAGGCGGACGTAACTCTCGTAGGGCGTCACTTGGACACAGGTATGGAGAAAGCGATCAAGCTGGGCTTTGACTGCGTTGACGACCGGTTCGCGGCGATGGCCTACGTTGAGACAGCCGATGCCGCCGGCGAAATCCAGATAGCGGTTGCCGTCTACGTCTTCGAGCCATGCGTCTTCGGCCTTGGCCACATAGACAGGGGTGCCGATGGACAACCCGCGGGGCACGGCGTTGGCGCGGCGCTCGGCAAGTGCCTTCGACTTTGGCCCGGGAACTTCGGTTTTTAGTTGAATGGTTGCCATCTTGATTCTCAAATTCTGTCTTTGGTCGTTGGCCGGTTTCGCGATCTTGAGGTTAGCGACCACTGACTAGTGACTCTAATGACTAACGACCAACGGCTTTGTTGACAGCAGTTCTCAGTCTTAAGTTCTCGGTTCTCAGTACCACGCAATTGGGGCTTCGTTCAGGTTGATGTGGACCTGCTTGGTTTCCAGATATTCTTCGATTCCCCATGGGCCCAGTTCGCGTCCGAATCCGGATTGTTTGTATCCGCCCCACGGCGCTTCGACGTACGTGGGCTGCATGTGATTGACCCACACGATGCCGGCGCGTATCGCTTTCACCGTACGGAATGCCTTAAAGATGTCACGCGTCCAGACAGCGGCGGCAAGTCCGTAAGGAGAATCGTTGGCGATTTTCACCGCGTCTTTTTCGTCTTCGAACGGGATGACGGCCGCCACCGGCCCGAAGATTTCCTCGCGTGCGATACGTGCACTATTGTCCAGGTCGTAGAAGATGGTGGGCTCTACGTAATAGCCCTTGGCAAACTTCTCGGCGCGTCCGCCACCCGTGGCTAGCTTTGCCTCTTTTTTTCCAATTTCCTGGTACGAGCGCACGCGATCGTATTGGTCTTTACTTACCAAAGGACCCATCTTGGTGTCGCGGTCGAGAGGTGCTCCCAGCTTGATGTTTTTGGCTTTCGCGACCATGGCGTCCACAAAGTTCTTGTAGATCGACTTTTGTACCAGGATGCGGCTGCCGGCGGAGCAGACTTCGCCTTGATTGATGAACACCCCGAAGAGCGCACCGTCGATGGCGGCTTCGAAATCTGCGTCGGCGAAAAAAATATTTGGCGACTTGCCGCCGAGTTCGAGGGTAACGCGCTTGACCGTATCGGCCGCCTGCTTGACGATGATCTTTCCCACTGCAGCGCTGCCGGTGAATGCGATCTTATTGACGTCGGGGTGCTGCACCAGCGGTGCGCCGCACGTTTCTCCGAAGCCGGTGATGATGTTCACCACGCCGGGCGGAAGGCTGACGTCTGCCAGCCAGTTCGCCATTTCAAGAGCCGTGATCGGGGTCTGTTCGGCGGGCTTCAGCACGCAGGTGCAGCCCGCGGCCAGCGCCGGCGCCAGCTTCCAGGCCGCCATCAGCAACGGATAGTTCCACGGAATGATCTGGCCCGCGACGCCGATCGGCTCTTTGAGTGTAAGGCTCATGGCGTTGTCGGGAACGGGGTTTACATATCCCAGGATTTTTGTGGCCAGACCGCCGTAGTACTCAAAACAGGTGGCGACGTCGTTGATGTCGTATTCCGCTTCGACGATAGGCTTGCCCGTGTTGCGGGATTCCAATTCGGCAAGCATGGCCGTGTTCTGGCGAATCTTATCGGCCAACCGGAAGAGCACGCGGCCGCGTTCCTGAGCGGTTGTCGTGGCCCACGGGCCCTCATCAAACGCCGCCTTGGCGGCGGCCACGGCACGGTTCACGTCGTCGGCGTTGGCGTCGGGAGCTTGCGCGATGACTTCTTCGCTGGCGGGATCGTAAATAGGGAAAGTCTTGTTCGACTTGCTATCGACCCATTCACCGTTGATGTAGAGCTGATAAGTTCGTACCTCGGTCTTGATTCCACCCGGCATGGCTTTAGGACCTCCTGGTCAATCTGATCAATGCCAATCAGATCTTTGGCTATCAGATCTTTGGGCGAGCTTCGCTCGCCGGTACAGCGGAGACGATTCTCTCTACACGAACTTGTGGCGCCTTCTGGCGGCCGTAAATAAAGAAGAAGTAGGCGGCTAGGCCTGCGAAAAACAACGTCCCCAGGACCATCTCAAGCTCGTAGGTGCGGAGCGAGGTGACCAACTGGGGCGGAAAATACTGCAGCCCTATGCCAAGGATGGTGGTAACCAATCCGCTGATGCCGGCGAAAACCAGAACCGGCTTGCTATACACGCCACCGGTATCCGATGCACGAGAGGCCAGTTTCAACAAACCGGCGAACACATATAGATAGGGAACGAGCTGCAAGACCACCGCCAGCGACAGCATTGTCTGGAACGCTGCCTGCACACTGGAGAAGCGAAAGAACACCACGCACAGCAGAATGGAGATGGCGACGTGCACCAGAAGCGCCGCGTAGGGAGTGGCGTACCTGGGGTGGATTCGGCCGAGCCACGCGGGCATGTAGTGGTCGAGGCCGGCAACGAAAGGGATACGCGCTGACCCGCCGAGCCACGCCGACGCAATGCCCGCGATAGAGACGCTGAGCATGAGAGCAAAAGCAGGAATGATCCACGAAAGTCCGAAGCGGGCCGACATGCTGGCAACGGCTTGAACAATTCCTTGCAGGACGCTTATGCCACTGCGGCCGACGGCGACCAGGAGTGTCAAAGTCGCCGCAATGTAGAGCAGTCCGGAAATCACGCCACCCCAGAGAACGGCGCCCGGCAGGGTACGCTGCGGGTCCTGAATTTCATCGCCCATGATAGATGCAAGCTCGAGTCCTACGAGGGCGAAGCAAATCACACCAAAGGTGTTCAGCAGGAAGCGGGGGTCGTGTGGGATGCGGAAGTCGGCTGCAGTCACAGTAAAGCCAGTCCTGGAGACCGCCATCACGCCGAGGAGGACCAGGACGGCGGCAGCGATGCCGGTACCGATGGCTCCGAGGTTGTTGATCCATTTGCCGACGCCAAGGCCGACGATGTTGAGTGCAGCCAGAGCCAGTAAGAGAATGACTGAGGTCCAGAGCGCGAACGACTTGTTATCGGCAAGAGCGGCGTGGCTGGGTCCGAGAATGAAGACGGAGACACCGACGAAGTAGAGCATCACCGTCGGCACGTAGAGCATGTTGTTGGTCCAGTAGCACCAGCCGGAAAAAAATCCGTGAAAATCGCCAAAGATCTCTTTGGCCCACAGGTAGACTCCGCCTTCGCCAGGATAGCGGTGGGCAAGTTCGATGACGGCAATGCCTTGCGGCCAGAAGAACAGCGCCAGGGAAATGATCCAGAGCCAGATGGTAACGCCGCCGTTGGCTGCAATGGAAGGGACGACGTTGAGATTGAAGACCGCGACCACAAAGAGCAGGACGAGGTCGCGGCGTCCAAGAGCGCGGACCAGGTGCGGCTGGGCGTCGGGTTGGGCGGTGGTAGACAATGTTTCTTGCCGGTGCATGCAGGGCGGACAGGAGTGTCCGCCCCACACCAGTGCTTTACAACCTAGTGCGCCGCGGCCACTACTTCTCCCGTACGCTCTTGCTGCGCCTTGGCCAGTGCCGGAGCCACATCTTCAAACGCGGCCAGATGCTTGTCGATGTCGGCCTCGGTGTGCTGGACGGAAATCGTCCACTGCTCATCCCACCAGTATGGTTGCGCCATCACCCCACGGTTGACCATGGCAAACCAGTAGTGGCGCCACAGGTCAATATCGATGGCTTCCCAATCGCGGTAGTTGCGAATCTCTTTGGGATAGAGCATCAAGGCTCCATTCACGCCGGCGCTGGCGACGTAACCCTGTATACCAGTCTTGGCAACGATCTTGCGGTAGCCCTCGGTCAGCTTCTTGCTGAGCTTGTCCACGTGAGTGTAGTTCTCCCGGGTCAGGACTTCGCGGAATGTCGCCAAGCCTGCCGCCATCGAAACCGGATTGGTGTTGTAGGTGCCACCGTGAAAGACCTTGTGCTGCGAAATCAGGTCCATCACGGACTTGTGGGTGCCGAACGCGGCCAGCGGCAAGCCACCGCCAATCGACTTTGCCAGGCAGATCATGTCCGGTTTCGCGCCAAAGTATTCCGAGGCACCGCCCCAACCCAGTTTCGCGCCGGTCTTTACTTCGTCGAAGATCAGCAACGAGCCGCTTTTCGTGGCAATGTCGCGCAGGCCCTCGAGAAAACCGGACTGCGGCATGCACAAGCCCACATTCATCATGATGGGCTCAAGGATGATCGCGGCGATCTCACCGGGATTTTGCTTGAAGCGGAGCTCGACGCTGGCCAAATCGTTAAACGTGGCAATGAGTACATTGGCGACCGCTGACTTTGGCACTCCCAGCCCGCCGGGAACCGAAGCCGGAGCGTTGATATCACCGTAGTCGGGCGCGTGCGGCTTGACGCTTACCAGTGCGGAGTCGTGCAGGCCGTGGTAGCCGCCTTCAAACTTTACGATCTTGTCGCGGCCGGTGGCGGCGCGGGCCAGTCGGACGGCGTGCATCGTGGCTTCCGTTCCGCTATTGCCGAAGCGGCACATTTCGACCGGGAAGCGGTCGCAGATTTCCTCGGCCAACTCCCATTCCATGTCGTGCGGCATGCCGAACATGGTGCCGGTGCTGAGACGTTTTTCCACCGCCTTCATTACCGCGGGATGGCAATGTCCGGCCATGAGCGCGCCGAAACAAAGGTTGTGATCGATGTACTCGTTACCGTCGAGGTCGCGAAACTTGCTGCCTTGCCCCTCTTTCACGAAAATCGGGTAAGGGTCGTAAGCGCGATAGTTGCTGGCAACGCCCAGCGGAATGCGTTTGAGGTTTTTCTTGTGAGCTGCGGCGGACTTCGGCGTGCGACGCTCGAAAGTTTCGAGCTCTTTCTGCAATTCGGGGTACATCTTGGTCTCCAGGGAAGCTCAGGCCGATGCGGCCATTAGAGTGCCCGGGCGGCCGCGGCCGCCCGGGCTTCGAACTAGAACGCGAACTTCAACGCAAACTGAACATTTCGCGGGTCACGGGCGCGCTTGATGCGGCCGAAATCCGCTCCGTCGCTGATATTACCGTCAGGATTCAAGAATTGCGTATGGTTAAAGATATTGAAAAACTCGGCCCGGAACTCGAAGTGCTTGCCTTCCCCAACGGGCAGCATTTTCTGGACGGAGAAATCGAAATTGGAGATGCCGGGTCCGCAACAGATTGTCCGCGGTGAATTACCCAGTAACTGAAGCGGGGTCGAAGTATCCGACTGTACCGGCAGCTCGAAGGAATTCGGGTCGAAATAGTAGTTGCCATTCTTTCTCGGATCGAATGTACGGAACGGAGCAATGAGATCCGGCTTGCCGGGGAGTTCGAAGTCGAAGCTATTTTCCAGCTCCGCGTCGTCGCTCGACTGAATACGAATGGGGAAGCCGGCCTGGAAACTGGTGATGCCGGAGACTGCCCATCCGTTAAGGAACTTGCCCTTGGCTCCTTCATATTGGGGAACCGGAAGTTCCCAAAGGTAGCTAATGACAAACCGATGTCGCGCGTCGAACAGAGAAAGTGAACGATTGCACCGATCGCAGATCGGTTTCAGGATGTTCTCAAAGCTCGAAGCGTTGTCGATTGACTTGCTGTAGGTATATGCCAACTCGAACTGCAGCCCGTGAGTAAATCGCTTTTCCAGGGACGCTTGCAGCGAGTTGTAGTTGGAGTTTGCAATCGTGTCTTGCGCGAAGATGCTGGAGAAGACCGCTGTGCCGTCGGAGGGACAACCCACGCCGGTAGTGGGCTCGCAGATCGGTGAACTGTAGCGACGCAGTCCCACCAAATTGATGTCCGGATTGCCAGCGCTGACCGTTGGAACCGAGCCGTAGGGCAGGTGAACCGTGAATCCCGCGGGGATACTGTTCGCCGGCAGAAAGAAGGGGCTATCGGCAAAAAACGGGCCGCAGGAGTAATCGGAGGCTAACGTGGGATCGGGAGCCACGTTGGTGTAGTAATCAGAAATATTCTGTAGGTCAATGCAGGTTTGCGCGTTACCAAAGTTCAAATCCTTGGTGGCCAGCAAGCGGTGTCCTTGGGAACCCACGTAGCCCACGGAGAGCACCAGATCTTTGCCGATCTCGCGCTGGATTCCAAAGTTGTACTGGGACGTGTACTGAGCACGCAGATGAGGCTCAAGTTCTCCGAACAGAAGAATGGGACGGAATGAAGACCAGTCCAGCGCCTGGCCCGGGGGCGGGTTGAGAATGCCGTTGAATGGATTGGGAGCGGTATTTCCGTCCTGACTGACAAATGGCGTGTTAAACAGAAATTCGGAAAGCAAGGAACTCCCACCGAAGGGAGGCTCGCCCTGAAACTGCTCGAGCACAAGCTGTTCGATCGGGTTGTAGAAAAGACCGAAGCCGCCGCGGATTGTGGTCTTGCCATTTTTCCACGGATCCCACGCGATTCCGATACGCGGAGCAAAAGATTTGTAGTAGCTGTCGGTCAAGCCCCGCGGAACGCCTTTGTCTCCGGGCACGACCAGGCCAAGCGGAAATACGGCGGCGGCGGACCCTCCAGGGTTGCAGTTATCGTCGGGATATCCGAGCGTTGCCTGGCTCGCGGCGCTGAGCTGGCAGGGGAAAGTGGTCGTAGCCTGGCCCGGACGGAACGTCTGATAGCGCTTGCCGGCATCATAGATCGGCTGGTTGAACTCCCAGCGCAATCCGTAGTTCAGAGTCAGATTGGGCCGGATCTTCCAGCTGTCCTGGGCAAACAGGTAGATAGAATTTCCACGTATGTCTTCGGTTTGCGCCGACCCTTGCAAATAAGAATCGGGAAGACCCAGAAGGTAGTTGGGAAACAGATTCTGGTTTCCGTTGGCATCTGTGGCAATCGGATCATTCAAACCACCACCTGAATAAGTAAAATCTCCGCTCACATCGAAGTACAAAGTCTGCAAGAAGCGTTGATTTCTAAAATCGACGCCAAATTTAGTGGTGTGGTTTCCGATGATTTTCGTCAAGTTGTCGCTGAATTGATAGGTATTGCCCTTCTGTGGCAGTTCGCCTTCGTAGTTGTTGCCGATAGTGAAGCCGCCTCCGATGCTGATGAAAGGCACACCTTCACGGTTCGCCCCCAGATTCGGAGTAATGCCTATCTTGGGATCGGTTGGGATCACCCCCGGGGTATCGCTGGTGCCGGTAAAGCAAACAGCAGCAGCGGCCGAACCACAGGAATCTGTGACCAGATTGGTCCGCTGGGGATGCAGAAAGGTGCCCTGTGCCTCACGGAAATAAGTAAACCTGGCTTCGTTGACTGTTGTTGTACTGACGGTCCAGGTGTGCGAGAGGTTCACCTGCTGCGAGCGAGTAGCATTGTTGTTGCCAAAGCCCGGCAGCAGGTTCGGCGTGGCCGCCTGAAACCTTGTAAACGGCTGTCCATCGAAACTGTCGTTGAAGTAGTAGTAGAGACTCAGGTTTTGCTTGTCGTTGATCCTGTGGTCGATTTTCACCGTGAACTGGTTGGCATGAGAATCATCGTTCGGAATGGCACGGAAAAGGCTGTCGACATTGGTTAGGTTAGTACAGCTGGGGTCGGCATTTGGACAAGGCACGAAACGCTGCATGATACCCAAAGCAGCTGGGTCAAAGCAGTTCGTTGGGATCACATTGGTGGGAAAGAGCGAGTTGTAGGCCGCGCCGACCGTGGCGCCCACGCCACACCGGGCGTTCAATATGTCCGCGAAGGTCTGTGTTCCAATCACAGCGGAAGGGTCAAAAGGTGTTGCCGAAAAATCACCCGTCCGTTCGGCTGCAGTCGGAACGATGACCGGGTCGGATGAGATACCGTGGACGACGCGGCGTCCTTCGTACGACGCAAAGAAGAACGTCCGGTCTTTCTTGATCGGCCCGCCAAAGGTCCCGCCAAACTGGTTCTGCTTGTCATCGGCCCGTCGCAGGTCGAGATAGCCTTTCGCATTCAGCGACTGGTTGCGCAAGAATTCGTAGACGCTGCCGTGCCAATTGTTGGTGCCGGACTTGGTGACGACGTTAATGACTGCGCCAGAGTTGCGTCCATACTCTGCGTCAAATGTATTGGAAAGCACCCGAAATTCCGCAATACTGTCGGGCGTGGGCTGAATCGCAGGGGAGTTAACGAACAAGTCGTTACCGTCGCCTCCATTGACGTTGAAGTTGTTGGAACGCCCGCGTCCACCATTCACTGAAACTGCGCCCGCCTGATTACTGCCGTAGAAAAGGTCGGATCCGCCCACACCCTGCACTCCCGGCTGCAATTGCAGCAGCTGATAAGTATCGCGAGAGTTGAGCGGCAATGTCGATACTTGCCGTTGATCCATTACCGCGCCAAGTTGGGTGCTGGTAGTGTCCACGAGCGGCGCTTCGGACGTGACTTCCACGGTCTCCTTGGTCTCGCCTATTTGCAGAATCACGTTCAGAGTGATGACTTGGTTGAGATCTACTACTATCCCCCTCTGCACAGATTTCTTGAAACCAGAGAGATCGACCTCCAGCCTGTAAGTACCGACCGAGACCTGCGGAAACCCGTAGTCACCACTTCCATTGGTTTCTGTTTCCTGGCTGACGCCGGTCGCTTCGTTGATTAGCGCCACCTTTGCGTTGGCCAGAACGGCGGTACTGGGATCGGCCACGCGGCCTAGGATTCTGCCGCCCGTGCTTTGGCCAAGGAGAAAGGTGGGGATCGCAAAACAAAACAGGACGACCAGCCAGCAAACCGTGCAGCGTGCTGTCGACGACGCCATGGGGGATCTCCGAGTTGCGAGTGGAAGTTTTTTAGTTTGAAAACACCAGCTTGCGTTCAAGGCAAACCTTGCTATAATCGCGCAAGGTTAGAGGCAATCTGCACAAACTGTCAAGCAAAAAATAGCGTTCTTCCTAATCGCCAAATCCGCGGGGAGCATGGTTCGGGAATGAAACCGGAGGACCGAAAACCCTACTTGAAAATCGGGGATGTGGCACGCCTGGTGGGTGTTTCTCCCTCGGTGATTCGCTCCTGGGAAAGCCTCGGCCTTACACGTCCGCGCCGCACCGCAAGCAAGTACCGCCTTTACAGTCCGGAAGACGTCAAACTGCTCAAGCGAGCTCGCTTTCTTCGCCGGGTGCGCGGATTGAATGCTCCCGCTATCGTGCAATTGCTGAAGCGCAACGGCCAGGTGCGTTCTGTCCCCGACGGCGGCGCTCGGGCGATCGGCGTTCGCTTGCGCCAGCTGCGCATCAGGCGTGGGCTTTCTCTTGCTCAGGTGGCTAAATCGGTGGGGATTTCGGTGGGCTTTCTGAGCGCGCTGGAACGCTCGCACATGAGCGCGTCGGTTTCCACCTTGCGCAAGCTGGCGCGCTTTTACAAAACCAACATCCTGGGCTTTTTCGATCCCGCCGAATCCAGTATTCGCCTGGTATCCCCGGAGAAACGCAAGGTGCTGGAGGCCGGCCCCGGAGTTCGCATGGAACTGCTGGCCTGGGGCAACACAGTGATGGAGCCCCATCTGTTTCGCATCGCTCCCCAGTCGGGCAGCGGAGAATCTTACACTCATGAAGGTGAGGAGTTCCTGTACATCCTGCAGGGAGAATTGCAGATTTCGCTGGAAGAAGAAGAATACCGGCTGCAGCCCGGCGATAGCTTTTATTTCGAGAGCGCTACACCACATCGCTGGACTAATCCCGGGCGCGGCGAAACCTGGGTGCTGTGGGTGAATACGCCGCCTACTTTTTAGCGCGAAGTTGATCTTAGGACTAGCTCAGAAGGCACCTGGACGGCGGGCAGCAGCAGGGGAGATCAAATGATGATTCGGCGTCTTGCAGCTTCGGTTTCATTGTGTGCAGCCATTCTTCTCCTCGGTTTCTTGCAGCAAGAGAACGCCCTCATTGAACTTGCTGGTGTGGGAGGGTTACGCCGATCCATCGTTCGTGCGCGGTTTCGAAGAGACGTACCACTGCAAGGTTTCCGCGACCTACATGGGGTCGAGCGACGAACTGACCACCAAGCTCCGTGGCGGCAGCGCCGGAAATTACGATGTCATCTCACCTTCGAGCGACGTCGCAACTGCCATCGCGGCGGCCGGCTGGCCCTCCCGCTCGATCTCTCTCAGATTCCGAGCTATAGCCAGCTCTCGCCGCAGCTCACTTCTCTGACCCTGGTGCGCATCAACGGACAGGTCTACGGCGTGCCCTTCATGTGGGGCCCCGATCCGCTGATCTACGACACCACGGCTTTCCCGAAGACTCCGGACACCTGGAACGTTCTCTGGGACCCGAAGTATCGCGGCAAGATTTCGGTGTGGGACGATCTTTCCACCGTGTACATGACGGCGCAGATTCTCGGCTTCGACAAACCCGATCCCTCCCAGCTCTACAATCTCACCGACGAACAACTCGACGCGGTCAAGAAGAAGCTGCTGGAATTGAAGCCAAACGTGCGCAAGATGTGGTCGACCGGAGGCGAACTGACCAATCTCTTCCAGAATCACGAAGTGGTTGCCGCCATGGGCTGGCCGCTGATGACGAACCAGCTTCGCAAGATCAATTTTCCGGTCGGAGAAACAATCCCCAAAGAAAACACCACGGGCTGGATCGATCACCTGATGATCACCGCTGGCAGCGAGAACAAGGAACTGGCGCACAAATTTCTGGAATACATGGTCGCAGGCGCAGACCCAGAAGAAGGTAACTGATGTGACCGGATATACTCCGGCGAACCCGCAGGCGGCGCAATATATGACGCCGGATGAGATCAAGAGCCTGCATCTCGACGATGTCGACAACTATCAGAAGCGGCTTTACTTCTGGCAGAACGTGCCGCGGCGGGCGAAGTATAACGAGATATGGAACGAAGTAAAAGCAGCGCAGTAAGCTAGCCATACGGGCCCATGTGGTCGCGGGCGATTTCGCCCGCGAGTCCGAGCGCAGAGCTTGCCCTGAGCGAAGTCGAAGGGGTGCCCTCGGGACAGCCGGCGGGAAGCCGGCGCTACTGAAGCGCTAGTGCTACACCAGGATAATTTGGCTACTCTGAGCCAACCCGCTGCACCGGACGCGCCGCAAGCCACAGTGTCTGCGCTCCTCACCATCCGCAACGTTGCCAAGTCGTTCGGGAAGACGCCCGTGTTGCGTGACATCTCGCTACAAGTTGCGGAGGGTGAATTCCTCACCATCCTGGGCGAGAGCGGTTCGGGCAAGACCACGCTGCTACGCATCATTGCCGGATTCGAGAGCGCCAGTTCCGGCGAAATCCTCATGGGCGGCGAGCGACTCGACAACTTGCCACCGTACCGTCGCCGCGTCAACACCGTGTTTCAGCACTATGCTCTGTTTCCGCACCTGACGGTCGCGGAAAACGTGGGCTACGGATTGAAGATCGCCCGGCTGCCTAAATCCGAAGTTGCTACCAGAGTCGAACAAGCATTGGAAATGGTCAAGATGACTCCTTACGCTGCTTCCAAGCCATCAAAGATCAGTGGCGGACAGCAGCAACGCATCGCGCTGGCCCGCGCCCTGGTGAACCGGCCACGCCTGCTCCTGCTCGACGAGCCACTTTCCGCTCTGGACGCCAACCTCCGCCGCCAGATGCAAGTAGAGTTGAAGTCGATGCAGCGCGAGGTGGGAATCTCTTTTGTGTTCGTCACCCACGATCAGGAAGAGGCCATGGTGATGTCAGACCGCATCGCACTGTTGCGCATGGGAGAACTGGAGCAGGTGGCATCTCCCCGGGAGATTTACAACCGCCCGGCAACCGCCTACACCGCCCAGTTCATCGGTCACACCAATTTGCTAAGCGGGGAGGTGAAAGACGGAGTGGCGTGCTGCCGGTCTCTTTCCTGGCGAACCGGTTTGCGCGATGGCCCCGGACTTTTCTCGCTGCGTCCCGAAAATGTCCGTTTAGCTGGAACGGACGGCGGTGGTGGAACCGTACGTTTTCGCGGCAGGATTTTGCGCCAGGCCTTTCACGGAGCCACGGAATTGATTCAGGTCGACTGCGCGGACGGGCTCATACTTTCCATTCGCACCGCCAGCCGTGAGAACTGGAACGGAGAAGTTGATCTTGAGTTCTCACCCGCCGACGCCGTGCCCGTACGGCAATCCGAGAGTCGGCAACCAGAAGCTCGGCAAGCCCAGGAAAGATCCTGATGTTCTCCCGCGCCTATCGAACCGTGATCACCGTGCCCCCTCTGCTGTGGGTGGCCGTGTTCCTACTGCTTCCCTATGCGCTACTCTTCTGCTACAGCTTCTGGTCAGTTTCGCCATCGCAGGCGATTGTTCACTCATGGACGCTGGACAACTACCACCAGCTCTTCAACGTAAAGGTTTACCTGCAAACCTTGTTTCGCTCGATGTGGATCGCGGCGCGAGTCACGATTTTCTCTTTGCTGCTCGGGTACCCGCTGGCCTATTACCTCTCGTTTTATGCGGGCAAAATAAAAGAACTCCTATACCAACTGGTGATCATCCCGCTGTGGGTCAGCTATCTGGTTCGGGCTTACGCATGGAAGACGATTCTGGGAAGTGATGGCGTCCTCAACACTCTGCTGCAGTACGTGCACCTGACCAAACATCCGCTGGAGTTTCTGTTGTACAGTCCATTCGCCGTTGTATTGACGCTCACCCACATTTACACGCCGTTCGCGTTCCTGCCGATCTACTCATCGCTCGAACACATTCCACGGAACTTGGTCGAGGCATCGCACGATCTCGGTGCTTCGCCCTTACAGACATTCTGGAGAGTGATCGTTCCGCTTTCGATCCCCGGAGTACTGGCGGGAGCCACGTTCGCTTTCGTGCTCAGCCTAGGCGACTTCCTCGCGCCGCTTCTCCTGGGCGGTCCCAGCGGCATCATGATTTCGAATATTGTGGTCAGTCTGTTCGGAGCGGCCTATAACTGGCCTTTGGGAGCGGCTATTTCGTTCTGCATGCTGGCGCTAGTACTCGGCCTCCTCTATCTCTCCGAGGGCCTGGAGAAGAAGTGGAGTTTTCGATGAGCCAGCAGCACGCACCCTCTTCGCGATGGCTGCCGTGGCACGCTATTGTCGTCTTCGGCTTTCTTTACCTGCCCATCGTTACCTTGATTGTCTACTCGTTCAACGGTTCCGGCGTAGGCGGATTTCCTCCGCGCGATCTGACCCTCAAGTGGTATCGCTTGCTGTTTGCCGATGATGCCATCTGGAATTCTGTGCTCAACAGCCTGCTGGTCGCGGCTGCGGCCATGGCCATTTCCTTGGCGTTCGGCATTCCCGCGGCACTGGCTCTCGATCGCGCCAACTTCCCCGGCAAGGCACTGTTCCGCCGACTGGTGCTGCTGCCGCTGATCTTGCCGGGAATTATCACTGGGCTTTCGCTCTTGATGTTATTTCGCGAAGCCGACATGAAGCTCAGCCTGCTCACCATCGTCCTGGGCCACGGCACCGCCCTGATTTCGGTTGCCACCACCGAAGTGTTCGCGGGGCTGCAGAAACTTGATCGCGCACAGGAAGAAGCGTCGCTCGACCTGGGCGCAAATTATTGGCAGACCTTCTGGCATGTGACTCTTCCTAACCTGCGCTTGTCAATCATCGGGGCGGCATTGCTGATCTTCACCCTCTCGATGGACGAAATCGCGGTCAGTTTTTTCCTCATCGGACGCGACAATACCCTGCCGCTTGAGATCTGGGGACGTTTGCGCCGCGGCATCACCCCAGAGATCAACGCCATTTCCAGCATCATCTTTGTTTTTTCGCTGGCTGCGATCGCAACCTGGTACCGCTTGCGGGAAGGGGCCGAAGGCAAGCCGGACCTGTTGTTGTAGCGGAAACTAGCCTACCTGCAGAGCCCCTATACATAGTAAAGTGGTAGTAGAACTGTGTTTTCAGCACCCTTCAGAAAGGCACCTGACTTTTGAATTCCGGCATCCGCAATATCGCCATTATCGCTCACGTAGACCACGGCAAGACCACCCTGGTTGACGCCATGCTACGGCAGAGCGGCACTTTCCGCGCCAACGAGCATCTCATCGAGCGGGTCATGGACTCCAACGACCTGGAGCGCGAGCGCGGCATCACCATCCTAGCGAAGAACACCGCCATCTTCTACCACGACATCAAGATCAACATTGTGGACACGCCCGGCCACAGCGACTTCGGTGGCGAAGTAGAACGCGCCCTCAAAATGGTGGATGGCGTGATGTTGCTGGTGGATGCCAGCGAAGGTCCGTTGCCGCAGACCCGTTACGTACTGAGCAAGGCGCTGGAAGCGCATCTTCCTCCGATTCTCGTAATCAACAAGATCGACCGTGCCGACGCGCGTCCGCAGGAAGTGCTGAACGAGGTCTACGATCTGTTCATCGACCTCGACGCCAAGGAAGAGCAGATCGATTTTCCGGTCTTGTACACGAACGCGAAGACTGGTACGGCTTCGGTGGACATCAAGGGCGGTGGGGAAAACCTGCAGCCGCTATTCGAAACCATCGTCAAGACCATCCCTGAACCCAAGGGCGATCCCGCCGGACCACTGCAAATTCTGGTGGCCAATCTCGACTACAGCGACTACCTCGGACGCCTCGCCATAGCGCGCGTGTTCAACGGAACCATGCACACTGGCGAGGATGTGGGCATCGCCAAACTGGATGGCACGCTGCATAAGACGAAAATAACCAAGCTGTTTTCCTTCTCCGGGCTTAAGCGCGTCGACATCACCGAGACCACCCTGGGAGACATCATTGCGGTTGCCGGCGTGGAGGGCATCACCATCGGCGAAACCATCACCGACGCGGAGAATCCTTCGCCTCTTCCGCATATCGCGATCGATGAGCCCACCATCGCCATGCTGTTCACAGTGAATACATCGCCTTTCGCCGGTCGCGAGGGCACTTACGTCACTTCCAGAAATCTTCGCGAACGCTTGCAGAAAGAGCTTCTGACCAACGTTTCCCTGCGGGTGGAAGAGACTGACAGCACGGATTCCTTCACCGTCATGGGGCGGGGAGAACTTCAGCTTTCGATTTTGATTGAAATGATGCGCCGCGAAGGCTTCGAACTCATGGTGGGCAAGCCGGAGATCGTCACCAAGCGGGTGGACGGCAAGCTCATGGAGCCGATCGAGAAGCTGACGGTCGATGTGCCGGAAGAGTTCGTAGGCGTGGTGATGGAACAGCTCGGTGCGCGCAAGAGCGAAGTCCTCAACATGCACAATCACGGGTACGGACGGGTACGCATCGAGTTCCGCGTCCCCAGCCGCGGATTGATTGGCCTGCGCAGCCAGTTGCTCACCGACACGCGCGGCACCATCGTGATGAATTCTCTGTTCGACGGCTACATCGAATGGCAGGGAGAAATTCCGCACCGGCTGACTGGCGCTCTGGTGTCTGATCGCAACGGCGTAACCACCCCTTATGCTCTTTACAACCTGCAGGAGCGCGGTGAACTTTTTGTTGGCCCCACCATCGATGTCTACGAAGGCATGATCGTTGGGGAAAATGCCAAAGACAACGACCTTGACGTTAATGTGGTGCGTGAGAAAAAGTTGACCAACATGCGCTCGTCAACGTCCGACATGGCGATCCGCCTGGTCCCCTTTCGCAATCTGAATCTGGAGCAGGCCATCGAGTTCATTACCGACGATGAATACGTCGAAGTCACTCCCAAGTCGCTACGCCTGCGCAAGAAAGTCCTCCAGGCCAACAGGCGCAGCAAGAAGAGTTCGATGGTGGCGGTAGAAGAGGGTTCCTAGGGACCGATTCATCCCTGTGAAATGTCCAAGTCCGTTGACGAGCGGCTGAAGATGTTTGTCATCCCCTGCAGCTGTGGGACCACATTTTGCAGTCTCGGAAAACTACGATCGTCAAGGAACCGCATGGGGCCGCTATCTGAAGTGTCCCAGCTGCGAGAAACGGCACGACCCGAAAAACCGCCTGTTGCAGATCGGGTACCAGCGCGAAGGATATTGGAAGGTGGATTGTTAGCGGTCGGGCCACTGCGGCGCTCCGCTGCGGTGTTGAAGGCGACCATCAGCAGCCTGCCCCTTGGGTAACAGTGCATTCGAACCAGTCCTTCTCTACCCAGTAAAATCGCGGTGCCGAGCGCTTCCCACGGAATAACTTCCCATCGGCAAAAGACCTGCTATACTTCCCCACGCATTTGACTGTTCATCTGCTCCGGCTGTAAGACGGCCAACCAGCCTTCGCTTTTCCGCCGAAGTCAGTCACTCTCAGATAGCTCACTTAGAGGCAATCCGCTTGAAGAATATTTTCGTTGGCAACCTCGACTTCAACACTTCGGAAGAAGAACTACGGCAGATGTTCGAGGCGCACGGACAGGTTGACCGGGTCAGCATCATGACCGACCGCGACACTGGCCGCTCGCGCGGCTTCGGTTTTGTGGAGATGACCAACGCCGAAGATGGAGACAAAGCCATCGCCGCCCTGAACGGTACTCAACTCGGGGGACGTACGCTCAACGTCAACGAAGCGCGTCCGAAGGTCGAGCGCGGCGGAGGCGGAGGCAGAGACCGTGGCGATCGCGGTGGCCGTGGCGGTGGTGGCGGCGGCAGAGGGCGCTACTAGTCCAGCGGAGCAAGCCTGTCTTGCCCACCCGGTTTGGCAAATCACCGGTTTGGCGGGATTCGATGACTTTGACTCAAGATCCGCACTCGTCAGGTGTGGACTTGTCTACCTACGGGTCGAATGTGCCCTTGCGCAATCTCCCTCGCCGATTGAAGATCAAAGCTTCCGGGATGTAAACTGAACTGGCGCGCCCGTAGCTCAGTTGGATAGAGCGATTGCCTCCGGAGCAATAGGTCGGGAGTTCGAATCTCTCCGGGCGCACCATTCAATCACACAGGCAAACGGGCTGCGATATTTACGTCAACGATTAGGCGGCCTCGCGCACCCGACGCAAAAAGTCATCGGCATCAAACGGTAAGCCTTGCCGCGCCATTCCGACGCCCATCCACTCCATTGGGATCTCCGCGATGGCACGAAAGACCGCATCGTCTAACCGCTCATCTTTGGTCCAGGGTGCCAAGGCTTCCGGAGAGGCGTGTTGCACCACCCACATCATCTGTGTGCGGTAAATAATCGCCTGGATGTTCGCTCCCGGTGAGCACACGCCTTTGAAAATTTCTATGCCTACTGCGCCCGGCCTGCCCCGGATTCTTTCTTTCAAACTCACTGGAGAGTCCCCAAATAGCTTTCACGTCTTCGGGGTCAACGGTAGGCACCGGCTCGCCGGCACGTCCGAATCCGAATAGTTTCCTTATTCGTTCGTTTTCCTCAATGTCCTGGTCCATAGATTCCTCCGTGGCCCGGAACTATACGCACCCGTGACAGAGCGGGCGAGGTGACTCAGGTAACCGGCAGCGTTCTTACCGGATGTGTCTTTTCAGTAATAGGAAAAATGCGCCAAGAATCGTCGTGACAATGGCAAACACCAGGGCGGTGTTCAGATATTGTACTTTTCCGTTGTCCCACACCAATACAGTGATGAACACACACCAAAACCCCAGAAAGACAATCACACCAATCTTCTGAATGACGGGGAGTTGCTGCCATCGTCCCTCATATGTTTCCTTGAGCGGGTCTTTGACGGGGAAGTCTAGCGGGTTCGGCGGCTCACCACTCTGCGGGCGAAACGTCTCGTGCGGCCCATCGGTCATCGCGTCACCCACGCACTCGCAAGGTCCCCCATCGGAGGTATCTTGCGGCGCCTTATTCCACTTTGCATAATACCGCTCCTTATTCACCTTTCCACATGTCCATCCCGGCCTTGTACGCTATCGCACGCATCTGTCAGAAAGATTGAAAGACGCTGATCCTGCGTGTTATATCACCGTCGAAAGCAAACCCGACGCGGGCCGGAACGCCCAAGGTCACTCGTGTTCGGGACTAGGGGTCGCTAACCTCGGGGGAGGGCGCGGTCCTTTGCGGAGTTCGAATCTCTCCGGGCGCACCAGTTTTCCTCTTTCGTTTCGCTTCTGTTCGCCCGTTCTCTTCTTTGTGATCTCAGTGGGCGTGCATTTCCTTGCGCAGAGGCAGGGGGGACTCTGTGACATGCTTCCTCTGGAGCACGTAGGCAGGGGTGGCTACACGCTCGGGGTGCATTTCAACTTTAGCGACAGCGGCTGCTGCACCTGAAACCTGCACCCAATTCGCGACTGAAGGTGTGCCAGCCTTGTTCACCAGGAAGAGCATATAGTAGCCCGGAGGTGCGATGTTCGAGTTTGGTGGGCCGGTCACCACAAGGTTGGCGGACGCCCTGGCGCCTTGTCCCACAGTGAACGACAAACCAACATACCGTTGATCCATGTCGAACGAGTGTGTCACCGAACCTGGCTTCATCAGTACCACGGACGCGATGTCGTGTGCATCCGGAGTCGGCAAGCTGAACGACTGACCGTAGGTGATAGAACCAGGTGCCCCCGCAGCGAGGCGAGGCCTCGCCGCAGGGCCACCGTCCGAGTTGAAAAGATACGAAGGCTGGTAAATTTCGATATGGTTTTCAAATCCCTGCGCAGGGTTACCGCCAGCGAGGGCGACTGTCGCGTCCGGCAGGAGTAGCTGGATGTTGTGATAGAGCCTTGGGAAAGCGTTTGACCCAGCGAGCGAGAACGAGTTGCTGGCTGGATCGTAGATCTCTGTCTGCAAACTTGCTGTGGTCGCGTCCTCGTCTAGTGCGGAGCCGCCGTCTACCAACACTTTGCCGTTTGGGAGGATCGTGGCTTCCATCTCGACCCGCTTCTGCGCCATCTTTGGCCCCTGTACCCAGCACGGAGCATACGTCGGGCAGTCGGCAGAGAGCTGAGCGCCCGCAGGACTGAGATCAATGAGTTCTGTGGTGTCGGTCGCTGGATTATCACCACCCAGGATCATGACCTTGGGGCTGTAGTGGTTCTCCGGCGTGAGCGGGAGCAACACAGACGTGCCATAAGTTCGCTCCCCGTTCGGTTCGGTTGGTCCGGGATAAATCGTCCAGGCAACCAGCGTCCAAGTCTGGCTGGAAGGATCAAAGTCGAGCGTAACGGGCGAAGGTGCGGAGGAGAAGACGTGGCCGGATGGAAGCAGGTGCATTCTGGGATACAGTGGGAATTCGAATCCCGGAAAGTTAGCAATGTTGGGATTCCCGGGAATCTCAGCACTCCAGTGCTGACCATCCCAGATTTCACTGGTGTTGTTGGTAGCGCCGTCCGTATCGTTCAACCCAGAAGTGGCCATCATACGACCGTCATTCAGCTCGGTCAGCGTTGGATACCAGCGTCCGTGTGCCGTGGGCGCGACATCAATGAACGACTCAGTGGAAGGGTCGAAAATCGAGGTATTTGCGAAGCCACGGAACGGAATGTAACCATGGGATCCCACCACGGCGGGCTCCCCGTAACTCTTGGTGCCGCCATTGATCAGGACTCTGCCGTCCGGCATGATCGACATTCCGTTGCAGAACATGTCCCAGGTTGTGGGCATCGTGGTGATGTTGTTGCCAGACAGGTCCACGAGCGCCGCACCCTGCGAATATTGTGGTCCTTGTGCGCAACCAGCTTGCCATGGAGGGCAGTTGCCAGACCCTGAAACGATAAGAATCTTTCCAGTGTGGAGCAGTGCGGCGTGAACTGGATTGATGGGCATCGTTTGAGGCAACGTTGACCACAAGCCCAGCGGACGCGGAGTGTACGACGGGTGAGAGTCCGCTTTTGGAATAGGTGCCGTGGTAGCGTCTCCACCGCATTCGATGAGTGGAAGCGAAATGAGCAGAACGAACAGGACGGCTGCTAATTTCCTCATCAAGGTTTGCCCCCCTCGTTGGGTTCCAATGAATCCCGTGCAAGGGGGAGCCGTAATGCATGCGGAACTCTCCTGCCTATAGGGCAATCACGGTGCCAACCTAGGCTCGCAGTGCCGTCACACCGGAGCTATTCCGTTCTTTGTTGAGTGCAAGCTTGAAATCTTGCCAAGCACAGAACTTAGCTCGCTCGCGAGCCACCAGAGCCACATCTCAGCCAAGCTCTCTTTCGGGTCCGACGTTACCTTTGAGGGTTACGGCAGTAACTCGAGTACTCAAACCCTGAGGAAGGAGCGTTTCCACAAGAAGAGAAAATATGTTCCACACTACCCCCGCCGGTCTCGAGTAGTGAGTTTGAGGATTTTCGTGCGGAAAAGGACAGGGGATTTCGGCAGCGAATGTCACGCTCTGTCTTCCTGGCGGGCCCTGCCTGAATTACGGGTTGCCGATGAAAACCAGACGCGCATAAGTGAGCGGTTCAGGCCGCTTGGTTGTCGCTGTGATTGTCGTGCTCTAGGATGGAGCTCGGACAATGGACAAACCTGTGATCGGTCGACGCGAAAAAAACGAACTGGAGAATATTGCCAATATGCTTAATCGCCGAAGCTTCCTCATAGCAAGTGGACTCACTGCGCTGGCTTCAACCAGAGTGCTTGGTGCAAACGATACGGTTCGCATTGGAGTCATCGGAGCTGGCGGCCGAATGCGGAACCTGCTCGATGCTGCTGACAAACTTGGCCCTTACCAGATCGTGGCCGTGAGCGACGTCTATGCACCGCATCGGGATGCCGTCAAGGAACGGTCCAACGGTGTCGCAACCACGCACCTGGATTACCGTGAGGTGCTAGAGCAAGGCGTCGATGCGGTGTTCATCGCGTCGCCGGACCATTGGCACGTTCGCATGGCAGTCGATGCCCTGGCGGCCGGCAAAGACGTTTATCTGGAAAAGCCTGTCACTCACACCATCGAGGAAGGAACCGCACTCACCCGTGCGGTTCGTTCCAGCAAGCAGATTCTGCAGTGCGGTATGCAGCAGCGCAGTTGGACTCACTTTCGTGATGCCGTCGGCCTGATTCAGGCCGGCAGTCTCGGACGCATTCCGCAAGTGCGAACCTATTGGTGGCAGAACTATCAACGGGACTGGGCGCCCAAAACCATCGACCTGCAGGCACTAGATTGGAAGCTTTGGCTCGGATCAGCTCCTGATCAGCCATTCAGCGAGGAAAAATTCAATCATTGGCGTTGGTTCTGGAATTTCGGTGGCGGCGCCATGACCGACTTGTTCACCCATTGGATCGATGTGGTGCACTGGGCGATGAAATCGGACCAGGCGCGTGAGGCACAGATGCTGGCGGACAAATATGTTTTCGATCAGTGGGAATGTCCCGACACTATCCAGGCGGCCTTCCGCTATCCCGGGTTTGACGTGGTGTATGAGGGCATGATGAATTCTTCCATTGATGGTGGTGGCCTCGAGTTCCGGGGAACAGAAGCAACATTGAAGATCGATCGCGGTGGCTTCGCTGTTTACCGCGAAGGCGTGGAAAAGGGAGAAAACCCGGTCCTCACGGAGCACAGCGTACGGGACGGCACCATCGCGCACATGGAGAATTTCTTCGAGTGCATCAAGACGCGCAAAGAGCCGAACGCGCCAGTGGAAGCCGGGGTCGCCGCCGCCCGCGCAGGCCATCTCGGAAACCTGGCCTTCCGCCGCGGTGGCCAGACGGCATGGCCACCGAAGAATTGAGCAGCCGCGACTCAGTTGAGTTCTACTGTCCGTCGCCTAGCTCACGGATCCAAATATTCCGGAAGCGCACCGGGTTGCCGTGATCCTGCAGACTGAGTGGCAGCTTGTCCGGCGTTGGCTTGTAAGGAGGCCGAACATGGTGGCCGGTGGGGCCGGACAGTTCCACATTGTCCTGCACCAGCACTCCATTGTGGAGCACGATCACCCGCGCCGGGCGGAGCACCTTACCATCCTTGTCAAAACGCGGACCGTGAAAAATGATGTCATACGTCTGCCACTGTCCCGGCGCTCGTGAAGCATTCGCCTGTGGGGGGAATTGCGCATACACAGCCGACGCCTGGCCGTCGGCGTAGGTTTTGTTCTGATACGAGTCGAGCACCTGGATTTCGTAGAGGCCCATCAAAAACACGCCGCTGTTGCCACGTTCCTGACCTTCGCCAACCGGAGGCACAGGCTCCGCGAACTCAACATGCAATTGGCAATCGCCGAACGGCTGGCGCGTATGGATCTGGCCGGTATGCGGCACCACTTCCATGTAGCTATCTGCTACTTTCCACTTTGCGGGCTGCCCATCTTCGCCCGTCCACTGGGAAAGATCCTTGCCATCGAACAATACAATCGCATCCGAAGGCGGACGCCCCGGCACATCCTGCGTGCTCGCAGTTGCAGGCGTGATCACGGGTGGCAAGGGACGGTCCGGATCGTTTGGCTTCCAGCGTGGATCCACCTGCGCCAAGGAAAGCTGCGCAAGGCAAAGGGCCAACGCTGGCACAACGAAAATTGTTCTCATCAGTAGTACCTCGCTGCCTCAAGATACACGAGATCGCAAAACCTCGATGGACTCCTGCACATCTCCAGAAAGCCCTTGCTGGACGTGCCGCTGATCACGGTTGGTCGCAATTGGTAAGGTTCGGTGTAAAATGTAGTGAACGTCGGTGGGGCAAGTCATCCGGAGCAATAGGTCAAATCTCTCCGGGCGCATCAGATTCTTCCCTGTTCGGTTCACCGGGAACTCAGTTGGCGAGCAACCCTGAACTGGAGTTTCGCAACCAAATCAGTCGTTTGGGTTCGAAGGTTACCCGTCTATCCACGCGACCAGCAGCAGGCGCCAACTGGGAAGCGCAGGACTATCGGGGAGAGGAAAGACGATGCGAACTGTCTCCGCCGTTCGTTCTCTGCTGTTCGTGCTGGTAATGTTGGCGATGTCCGCCACTTCGTTTGCCCAGGTAGGCATCTCAATTCGGATCGGCCCGCCTGCGCTCCCGGTTTACGACCAACCGCCATGCCCCGCCGAGGGCTATATCTGGACGCCTGGGTACTGGGCCTACGACTATGATTACGCCGATTATTACTGGGTGCCGGGCACGTGGGTGCTGGCCCCGGAACCTGGTTTTTTCTGGACTCCAGCCTATTGGGGTTGGGGTGGCGACCGATTTATTTTCCATGAAGGCTACTGGGGTCCGCGTGTCGGCTTCTACGGGGGGATCAACTACGGTTACGGCTACTTCGGAAATGGCTACGAAGGTGGGCGTTGGGACCACGACCGGTTTTTCTACAATCGCTCAGTGAACAATGTGAACGTCACCAACATCCACAACGTTTACAACACGACGATTCTTAACAACACCACAATAGTCAACCGCGTCAGCTACAACGGCGGCAACGGAGGGATCAACGCGCGTCCGACCCCTGAACAAGAGGCTGCCTTACGTGATCGACACATCCCGCCGGTAGCCGCCCAGGCTCAACATATGCGCGCCGCCCAAGCCGAACGCGAGTCGCGAGCCTCGGTAAACCATGGCAGACCGGCTATCGCAGCGAGTCCGAGGCCTGGAGAGTTTAGTGGCGGCGGGGTCGTCCGCGCTAGAGAGGCGGGAGCGCCCTTCAACAATGTCCCTAGGCCAGGAAACGTAGTTCACCCAAGAGAACTTCCAGTCCATGAGCGACCAGGTGCTCCCAACACTGGCAACCCGAAGCTGGATCAGAAATATCAGCAACAACAGGATAAGCTAATCGCCAGACAGAACCAGGATCACGAGAAACTCCAGCGGAAGCAGGAGCAGGATCATCAGAGAATAACGCGACAAAACGGCGACGAGGCAAAGAAGCAGCAGGTGGAGCAACATCACCAGCAACAGACGCAGCAGTTGGAACAACGACATGTCCAGCAGGAGCAGCACTTGCAGGAAAAACAACAGTCCAGGGGCCAGAGCGGGCCAAGGTCTCATTGAAGGGCGTAGTCCGCAACCAGGAAATTCCCCTGCAGACTTTGGCAACGGAACGCCGTCAGCTGACAGTTTTTAGTGGTCCGCTTGTCTGAGGCCGGGCGACAAATGTCTATGTTCCCCCGGCGTTAGCCGGGACCTATCCAAAACGACTGTTCGCGGGCCGCCGGAAAGCACCCATAAAATCGTCCAAATCTTGCAGCGTAAACGGCTTACGCAGGACGGGCGATCCTGTCACAAAGGCATAGTGCTGGCGGGGATTTTTCTGCAATAGATCTTCGATAAACTTGGCGCCACCAGCGCGCGACCGGCGCATGAATTTCATCGCAATCAGGACCACATCGTAGGGCCCGTCGTCGCAATAGGTGCGGAACGCCTCATCGCACTTCGATGTCAGAGCCACTTTGTAGCCCAGCCGGTTGAGCATGACACCCACAACGTTCCGGGTAGTTTCTTCGGCTTCAACCACCAGAATTTTCATGGTTCCTCTGGCGAGCGTCTCGATCTACAACGTCTTGCTTCCTACTATTTTATCGAGAGTCCAGGTCAGGACAACGACCCAGCGTCACTAACCCAGGTGACTATGGTCATCTTGTTCAAGAACTCATCCTGTTCCAATCTAGTGGAGGGCATAACCAAAGTTTCGGGGAAAACCTTTTATCTTATGAGCGACTCCAAGTATTCTGGCTCGGGTGCGGATTGGACGCAATTGCTGACCGATCCATCTCTGGTAAGTCACCTTGGAGAGCTGCTCCAGGTTTATCGCGAAGCTGCGCCTGAAAAACGGGACCAGGCCCTGCTCGAGGCGATGCGAAATATCAGAGGAAATGTGGCAAAAGCGCCCGTCTCCTCGAAAGCTACTGCAGCTGAGCCGGCCGGGCCTTCTGCCCCGGTTGTGCAGGCTGCGCCGGCGAAGCCGGTGGCAACCAGTCCAGCCGCCAGCCCACCTTTCGAGCCGGACATTTTCACACCTGCGTCGAGCCAGGACCGCCGCCGCCACACTCGCATGAAGTGTTTCGTCGCGGTCGAGCTACGTCTCAGCAACTCAGCCGTCCCAGTCTGGGGGAACTTGGCGAACACCGGGTTGGGGGGATGCTTCGTCGAGACCGCCACGCCCGTGCCTTCTGGAGTGAACGTAGAAATCGGCCTCTGGCTGGCCAATGGAAAGATATGGATCAAGGGTCTGATCCTGACTGGCATCGTTACCAAGAGCAGCCCTTCATTCGGCGTTCGTATCAAGTTCGCGGAGCTTGAACCCGCAGAACGCGAAAACCTGCGCCACTTCCTCAAGTTCGTCGAAAGCACCACCAAGGGCTACAACACCGAGAACGGCTATCTGGCGCAAATGAAGCGCTAGAGACGCCTCCACCATCCAATAGTTAACGTTTAATAAACGCTATTGCCAGCCTCCGCGATCCCGGCGACACAGCTCGGGAGAAATTGATAGACTGGCAAGGGCGATACGGGAATTTTCCGCTCCCCGAGATACCTCAGGCAAGGTTGCGCTTCCACCCGCGTCGGTGAATGACGTACCCTCGAAAGGGAGGGTTCCATGGCAGTGAGCGAACAAACGTTGGCGACCGGCAAACAGCTGGACACGCTGTGCATAAACACCATCCGCACCCTCGCGATGGATGCGGTGCAGCAGGCAAACTCGGGACATCCGGGCGCGCCCATGGCTCTCGCGCCGGTCACGTATTGTTTGTGGCAGCAATTCCTGCGCTACGATCCGGCGGATCCGGTTTGGCCCAATCGTGATCGATTTGTGCTGTCAAACGGCCACGCCTCCATGCTGCTCTACGCCCTGCTCTACCTGGCGGAAGTGCGCGGAATAAATCCCGAGTACGAACGCCTGGGCGAATTCGCCGTTACTCTTGATGAGATCAAGAAATTCCGCCAGCTCGATAGCAAGACACCCGGACATCCCGAATATCGCTGGACTGCAGGCGTAGAAACCACCACCGGCCCGCTCGGCCAGGGTGTGGCAAACAGCGTGGGAATGGCGATTGCCGGCAAATGGCTGGCGGCGCATTTCAACCAGCCCGGCTTTGAGATCTTTAACTACAACGTATACGCCGTCTGCGGCGATGGCGACATGATGGAAGGCGTTGCCAGCGAGGCTGCCTCCCTTGCCGGCCATCTCAAGCTGCCAAACCTCTGCTGGATTTACGACGAGAACCAAGTCACGCTGGATGGTCCGGCCAACGTGTCTTTTACCGAGGATGTGGGCGAACGCTTCCTGGGCTACGGCTGGAACGTTCTGCATGTCACCGACGCGAACGATTTGCAGATGCTGGCCAAGGCTTTCAACGGCTTCCTGCAAACCAAAGACCGCCCCACTCTGATCCGGGTCAACAGCCACATCGGCTATGGTTCGCCCCACAAGCAGGACACCAATGCCGCGCACGGCGAACCTCTGGGCGAAGAAGAAGTCCGGCTGGTAAAGAAGTTCTATGGCTGGCCCGAAGACGCAAAATTCCTGGTGCCTGACGGAGTGCTGGAAAGCTTCCGCAACGGAATCGGCAAACGGGGCGGGGAGGTGCATCAGAAGTGGGAATCGCTCTTCGCAGATTACGGAAAGAAGTTTCCCCAACTGGCCGACCAGATCAAGCGCATGCAGCACCGCGAGCTTCCCGATGGATGGGACAAGAGCTTGCCCACATTCCCCGCCGATCCCAAAGGCCTCGCCACTCGCGAGAGTGCAGGAAAAGTCCTGAATGCAGTAGCAGAGAATTTGCCCTGGATGGTCGGGGGCTCAGCCGATCTGGCCGGCTCCGACAGGACTCGCCTCAAGTTTGATGGCGCTGGAGATTTCCAGGCCGGGAGTTATGGCGGACGCAATTTGCACTTTGGAGTGCGTGAGCACGGCATGGCCGCCGCCTTGAACGGCATGGCAGTGTCCAAGATACGGGCCTTCGGCGGCACATTTTTTAACTTCAGCGATTACATGCGCCCGTCGGTCCGCCTGGCAGCATTGATGGAACTTCCAACCATCTACGTCTTCACCCACGATTCGATTGGATTGGGAGAAGACGGACCCACACACCAACCGATCGAGCAACTGGCCTCGCTTCGTGCCATGCCGGGACTGATGCTGCTCCGGCCGGCCGACGCCAACGAAGTGGTGGAAGCCTGGAAAGTCATCATGCAGTTGCAGCACGAACCTGCGGCCCTGGTGCTGAGCCGGCAAGCCGTCCCCACCTTCGATCGTTCGAAATATGGCGCCGCGGCCGGGGTCGCAAAGGGAGCGTACATCCTGGCCGACGCCGCCGACGGCAAGCCGGATGTCATCTTGATGGCAACCGGTACGGAAGTCACGCTATGCGTCAACGCCTACGAACAACTGAAAACTGAAGGCATCAAAGCCCGCGTAGTCAGCATGCCGTCATGGAATCTCTTTGAACATCAAAGCGACGAGTACAAGGCCAAGGTTCTGCCACCAGACGTGAAAGCACGGGTTGCGGTGGAGCAGGCATCCACCTTCGGCTGGTCGCAATATGTTGGCCCAACCGGCACAGTCATAGGAATGCGCAGATTCGGAGCTTCGGCCCCCATCAAAGACTTGCAGAAGAAATTTGGGTTCACCACGGAGAACGTAGTCGCGGCAGCCCGTAAAGCAATTGGGAAATAACGGTCGTCAGTCGTCGGTCTTCAGTCGTCAGGAAAACCATCTGGGAACTGAGAACTGAAGACTGACAACTGACGCTAAGAAAAGAGGTCACATGCAGCCAGTAGGAGTTCTCGAAACCGCCAAGAAAACTAATCCCCTTAAAGATTTGCTTAACTTCGGGCAGTCTGTCTGGCTGGACTATATCCGCCGCGATCTGCTCACCAGCGGCGAGTTGAAGCGGTTGATAGAAGAAGACGGCCTCCGCGGCATGACGTCCAACCCTGCCATCTTTGAGAAAGCGATCACCGGCAGCACGCTGTACACCGATCTGCTGAACTCGCTGCGCTCGCGAACCGACCTCGATGCCAAGGGGCGCTACGAAATTCTCGCCATCCGCGATATTCAGGACGCGGCCGATTTTCTACGGCCGGTATACAAGAGCTCAAAACGGCGCGACGGATACGTGAGCCTCGAAGTATCGCCCTACCTCGCCCGCGACACCAAGGGCTCGATCGAGGAGGCGCGAAGGCTGTGGAAGGCCGTCGGTCGGGAGAACGTGATGATCAAGATTCCCGGCACCGCTGAAGGCATACCGGCTATTCAGCAAGCCATCAGCGAAGGCATCAACATCAATGTGACCTTGCTCTTCGCGCAAGACGTTTACGTGAAGGTGGCGGAAGCCTACATCGCCGGCCTCGAGCAGTTCGGAGCTGGCGGCGGCGACGTCAGCAAGATCGCCAGCGTGGCCAGCTTCTTCATCAGCCGTATTGATTCGATGGTGGATGCCATCATCGACACCAAGGTTAAGGCTTCCAAAGATACAACCGAGCAGCAGCAATTGAAGAGCGTCCAAGGGAAAGTCGCGATCGCAAATGGCAAGCAGACTTACCAGAAGTATCAAGCCATTTTTGGCACTGATCGCTGGAAGGCCCTGGCTGCCAAGGGAGGCCAGACACAACGCGTGCTCTGGGCCAGTACCAGCACCAAGAATCCGGCCTACCGCGACGTGCTCTATGTTGAAGAACTGATCGGGCGAGATACTGTGGACACCATTCCACCTGCCACCTTGGACGCCTTCCGCGAACACGGGAAACCGCGCGCCAGCCTGACCGAAGATGTTGCATCGGCCAAACAGACCATGGAGACGACGGCGAAACTCGGCATTTCCATGAAAGAAGTTACCGACAAGCTTACCGACGATGGTGTCCGCCTCTTCTCCGAAGCTTTCGACAAACTTCTTGAGGCAGTTGAAAAGAGTTCAAAATAGAAATGAACGCCAAAGTAAGCCTGCAAACCTACAAACTACCCGAGGCTTTGGCTGGCCCAGTCAAGGCAAATATTGATGATTGGCGCACCGGCGACAAAGTCCGCCGGTTTTGGCAGCACGATGCCTCGCTATGGACCGGCACCGACGAAGCCAGTTGGATGGGTTGGCTCGATATCACCGCCGATCAGATCGCTCACAGCGACAAACTGCGCGCGGCCGTAGCCGATGTAAAAAAAGAAAACTTCACTGACATCCTACTCCTGGGCATGGGCGGGTCAAGCCTGTGTCCGGACGTGCTCAAGGAAACATTCGGAAAAATTGCCGGCTTCCCGGAGCTTCACGTACTCGATTCCACCGACCCCGCGCAGGTCAAGGCGTTCGAGAACAAGGTAAATCTGGCGCAGACCTTATTTATAGTTTCCAGCAAGTCCGGCACCACGCTGGAACCAAACATTTTCAAACAATACTTCTTCGAGCGCGCGAAGCAGACGGTCGGCGCGGACAAAGCCGGCAGCCGCTTCATCGCCATCACCGACCCGGGCTCCAAAATGCAGCAGGTCGCCGAGGCCGATCGCTTCCGGCACGTTTTCTTTGGCCTGGCCAGCATCGGTGGCCGCTATTCCGCGCTTTCGAACTTCGGTGTGGTGCCCGGTGGGCTGATGGGCCTGGACATGAATCGCTTTCTCGGCCGCACCCAGGAAATGGTCGAGGCATGCGGAGCAAACGTCTCCGCAGACCAGAACCCGGGAGTCCTGCTCGGAATCGTCCTGGGAACCGCAGCCCGCAGCGGACGCGACAAGCTGACCATCCTCACCTCGCCCGGACTTTCGGCGCTGGGCGCGTGGCTGGAACAGCTGGTCGCCGAATCCACTGGCAAACAGGGCAAGGGAATAGTCCCGGTCGACCGCGAGGAAGCGGGTGCGCCGGCCGTTTATGGCTGCGACCGTGTCTTCGCCTACGTGCGCCTGAGTTCCGATTCAGATAAAGCCCAGGAAGCCAATGTCGCAGCGCTGGAACTAGCCGGGCATCCCGTGGTCCGCATCGTGGTTGATGACGTCTACGACTTGGGACAGGAATTCTTCCGCTGGGAAATTGCCACCGCAGTTGCCGGATCTATCATTGGCATCAATCCGTTCAACCAGCCTGATGTCGAAGCCAGCAAGATCGCAACTCGCAGCTTGACCACGGAATACGAGAAGACAGGCTCCCTGCCTGCGGAAAGCCCGATACTCGAAGATGGCGGCACTAAGCTATTCACAGATTCCAAGAATGGCGATGCCCTGGCCAAAGCCGCCGGAAGCGACAAATCGTTGGCGGGATATCTCCGCGCTCACATCAAACGCGCGGGCGCGGGCGATTATTTTGCCCTGCTTGCCTATATCCAGATGAACCCCGAGCACGAAGCCCTTCTGCAGAAACTGCGTCATGCTCTGCGAGACCAAAAGCGAGTGGCCACATGCCTGGAATTCGGGCCACGGTTCCTTCATTCCACAGGTCAGGCATATAAAGGCGGCCCCAACAGTGGGGTCATTCTGCAGATCACTTGCGACGACGCGGCTGACCTGCCGGTGCCCGGACAGAAGTACACGTTCGGAGTCGTCAAGGCTGCCCAGGCCCGGGGAGATTTCCAGGTACTCGCCGAACGCGGTCGCCGGGCACTGCGGGTCCATTTGGGCAAAGATCTCGCGTCCGGCCTCGCCAAATTATCGTCGGCGTTCCAACAAGCTCTACGCTAACCTTCCAGCGGGTATACTGCACTGGTTTAACCTCGAACTAGGGCAATATCCTGCACAATTTAGAGAAACGATTTAATATGGACAAGGAGCGGATTATGCGATTGGGAATGGTCGGTCTGGGCAAGATGGGCGCCAACATGACGCGTCGCCTGATGCGTGGCGGACATGAGGTCGTAGTCACAGACTTGAGCGCCGACAATGTAAAGAAAATGGTCGGCGAGGGCTCCATCGCCTCGTCCTCTCTCGATGACTTCGTCAGCAAACTGGGCAAGCCTCGGATCGCCTGGTTGATGGTCCCGGCCGGCGGCCCCACCGAGCAAACTGTGCAGGCGTTGGCCCAGCGCATGCAGCCGGGAGACATCCTCATCGACGGCGGTAACTCTTACTTCAAAGATGACGTTCGCCGCTCCACGCAGCTCAAGGCGAAAGGCATTCATTACGTTGACGTAGGCACCAGCGGCGGAGTCTGGGGTCTGGAGCGCGGCTACTGCATGATGATCGGCGGACCGAAAGAAGTCGTACAGCAGCTTGACCCCATCTTCAAGACACTGGCTCCAGGCCGCGGCGATATCCCCCACACTCCCGGGCGCGAAAAGCTGCCCGGAACCGCCGAGGACGGCTACATCCACAGCGGCCCTTCCGGCGCGGGACACTTCGTGAAAATGGTTCACAACGGAATTGAATACGGACTGATGCAGGCCTACGCCGAGGGCTTTGACATCTTCCGCAACGCCACCAGCCAGGAAGTGCCGGAAGAGCATCGCTACGATCTGAACCTGGCCGACATCGCGGAAGTGTGGCGTCGCGGCAGTGTCGTAAGTTCGTGGCTGCTCGATCTGACTGCAATGGCGTTAGCCGAGAATCCCACGCTCTCCGGATATACCGGTTTCGTTCAGGATTCCGGCGAAGGGCGCTGGACCATCCAGGCAGCCATTGATGAAGCGGTTCCGGCTGACGTTCTTTCGGCGGCGCTTTATACCCGTTTCCGTTCACGTCAGGAACATACTTTTGCGGAAAAGATGCTTTCGGCAATGCGTCAAAAGTTCGGCGGTCACGTCGAGCCCGCCGCAGCCGCGAAACAGAAGGCATAGGTGCAGCAGGCATAAATAGCCGGAGCGTAGAGACGTAGCTTTGCTACGTGTTGCGTCAAGGTCCCAGAGAGATTTCAGCCGAACAAAGAGAAAGAGCTTGGGCTCGACTCCATGGAGCAGACTGACGTAATGCCCGCGATGGAGCGGATTGGAAAGCCAGGCGATCCCTGCGCCATGGTGATCTTCGGCGCAAGCGGCGACCTCACCCGCCGCAAGCTGATCCCTGCCCTCTATAACCTGGCGCAAAACCAATTGCTCTCGCGCGAGTTCGCGGTGATCGGAGTGGCGCGCTCGCCCATGTCCACGGAGGATTACCGCAAGAAGGTTTCGGAAGATATCAAGCAGTTTGCCACGGGAAAGGTGGAGGCCGACATCTGGGAATGGTTCATCCGCCGCATGCATTACCTGAGTGGCGATATGGGCGACAAGAATCTCTATGTGCAGCTTAAAGATTTGCTCGACAGGATCGACAAGGACGACTCCACTCACGGCAATCATATGTACTACATGGCCACGTCGGCGGATTTCTTTGGCCCCGCCGTGGAGCACCTGGCAAACGTCGGCCTGATGCAACAGGACAACCAGCATTGGCGGCGGGTGGTCATCGAAAAGCCTTTCGGACACGATCTCGAATCTGCCCGATTGCTGAACCAGCAATTGCTTCGGGTGGCCGAAGAGAAGCAGATCTACCGCATTGATCACTATCTGGGCAAGGAAACCGTTCAGAACATCCTGGCTCTGCGCTTTGCCAACGGAATCTTCGAGCCGGTCTGGAACCGTCGTTACATCGATCACATCCAGATTTCGGTGGCGGAAACAGTGGGCGTGGAAAAGCGCGGCGGCTACTACGACAAGGCCGGCGCGCTGCGCGACATGGTGCCAAACCACATCATGCAGCTCATCAGCCTGACTGCGATGGAGCCGCCGGTGTCTTTCCGCGCCGATGCGGTCCGCGACGAGCAGGGCAAGATTCTCCACGCCATCCAGCCCATGAGCTCGGAAGACGTGCTGACCCGTACGGTCCGCGGTCAATATGGTGAGGGCATCAGCGGCGGAGAGCGAGTGCCCGCCTACCGCAGCGAACCGGGCGTTCCGCCCGATTCCAGGACTGAAACCTTTGTAGCTATGAAGCTGCTGATCGATAACTGGCGGTGGGCGGATGTTCCCTTTTACCTCCGCACGGGGAAACGCCTGCCCGGACGCAGCACCCACATCGTCATCCAGTTCCGCCGCGCTCCTTTTGTCCTGTTCCGTGACACGCCGGTGGAGAATCTCATGCCCAACCAGCTGGTACTGCATATTCAGCCGGAAGAGGGCATCTCTCTCCGCTTTGCCGCCAAGGTGCCGGGACCGGCCATGCGGCTGGGAGCCGTCGACATGAATTTTGAATATTCCGACTATTTCGGGTCTCAGCCCAGCACTGGCTACGAGCGCCTGCTGCACGACTGCATGATCGGAGACGCCACCCTGTTTCAACGAGCGGACATGGTGGAAGCTGGCTGGTGCGTTGTCAGCCCGGTCCTGGATGTGTGGAAGGCTTTGCCGCCGCGGAATTTTCCCAACTACGCATCCGGCACCTGGGGCCCTAAAGAGGCGGAAGATCTGCTGGAGCGCGACGGCCGACACTGGAGGAATTTCGAGAAATGATTCTGGCAGGCGACATCGGAGGCACCCATGCACGACTGGCATTCTTCGACGTTGTGGATGGCCGCTTCAGCCTGGTTTCCGCTTCCATCTTCCCCAGCCGCGAGTACTCGGGCCTGGACGAGATCGTAGCCAAGTTTGTCGACACGACGAATCTCAGTCCCGACACCGCCTGCTTCGGTATTGCCGGCCCGGTCCGTAACGGTCGTGTGGAAGCTTCCAATCTTCCCTGGATCATCGAATCCAAGCGCCTGGCGGACGAACTCAAGATCAAAAAAGCCTTTTTGATCAATGATCTCGAAGCCAATGCCTGGGGCATTCCCGCGCTCGACGCCAAAGACGTGGTAGCACTGAACCATGTAAAAGGACAGCCCGTAGGCAATCAGGCCGTGATCGCCGCTGGCACCGGGCTCGGGCAAGCCGGAATGTATTGGGACGGCGTGCGCCATCATGTTTTCGCTTGCGAAGGCGGCCACGGAGATTTTGCCCCGCGGAATCCGCTGGAAGTGGAATTGTTCAATTATCTTCGCACCCGTTTCGGCCACGTCAGCTATGAGCGAATTGTTTCCGGCCCTGGTCTGGTCAATGTTTTCAGTTTTCTCCGCGACACCGGACGCGGCGCGCCCCCACAGTGGCTGACCGACGAAATGTCCCACTCCGACCCGGCCGCAGCCATTTCCCGCGCCGGAATGGACAGCAAGTGCGGGCTGTGCGAGCAGGCCCTTGATCTGTTTGTCTCCATCTATGGAGCCGAAGCCGGCAATCTAGCGCTAAAGATCATGGCCACTGGCGGAGTGTACTTGGGCGGCGGCATTGCCCCGAAAATGCTCGCCAAGCTTTCTGGACCATTATTCATGCAAGCCTTCACCGGCAAAGGCAGGATGCAGGCACTGCTGGAATCCATGCCGGTGATGGTAATCACCAATGACCAGATTGCGCTACTGGGGGCTGCGCGTTGCGCGCAGGTCAAAGCTACTTCTTGAGCAAACCAAGATGCCGTCGCCGCCTGAAATTCGCATTCTGAAAAGTTCGCAAGAACTGTTTGAGGCTGCGGCGGTGGAGTTCGCGGCTCAAGCCTCCGAGGCTGTGCGCGCCCGTGGGAGGTTCACCGTCGCGCTCTCTGGCGGCTCAACCCCGAAGCGTCTCTATAGTCTGCTGGCAACCAAACCCTCCATTCCGTGGGACAAGGTTTGTTTTTTCTGGGGCGACGAGCGTCACGTTCCGCCCGATCACGCCGACAGCAACTACCGCATGGCCAACGAAGCGCTGCTATCGAAGATTCCTGCGCGACCGGAGAATATTTTCCGCATTCGCGCCGAAGAAAAAGACGCGCACGCCGTAGCCCTGCAATACGAGCAAGCCCTGCAACAATTCTTTCATCTCTCTTCACGTGAATTCCCTCGCTTCGATTTGATCCTTCTGGGCCTAGGGCCCGATGGGCATTGTGCTTCTCTCTTTCCCGACACGCCCGCGCTGATGGAGCGTCGCCGTCTGGTTGTCGCCAACTGGGTGGAAAAGTTTAAGACCCACCGGATCACTTTCACTTTTCCGGTTCTCAATCAAGCTGCGTGCGTGATCTTTCTCGCCAGCGGGCCTGACAAAGCTCCCATTCTTCACCAGGTGTTGGAGAACAGCAGCGCCAACCTGCCTTCACAACAGGTGCAGCCGACTAACGGAAGATTGCTCTGGCTTGTGGATAGCGCAGCGGCTGGGGCTTTGTCTGTAAGGACTGTTGACTGAACCAGCGGTGCGGCTATTGGTCTCGCCCGGTCAAACGCGCTGTGGCGGCAGCTCGCCGTCGCATAACTGGATTTCACTTTTTACGGTAAAAAAATGATGCAGCTGGGGCTGCCTGCGGCAACATATTGACCGATGAACTTCGGCACTCCTGATTCAGGGTCGATACGGTAGGACGTGAGGTTGTCGCTGCGCTGGTTGCATGCGTAAAGGAAGTTGCCGGTAGGGTCGATAGTGAACTGTCTAGGGTAGTCTCCCCGAGTTGCAGCTTCTTCTACATATTTCAACTCTCCGCTCGAGCTGACTGCGAAGACGGCAATGCTGTCGTGCAAGCGGTTTGCTGCATAGAGGAATCTGCCGTCGGCAGAGACTCGCACATCGGATCCGAAGCTTGAGCCTTTGAAACCCGGTGGGAGTGCGGAGATGGTTTGTATCGGGTAAAGTCCACCATTGGAATCGTTGTATCGGAACACCGCCAGGGTAGAAGCTTCTTCCGTGAGGCAATACAGCCATCGCCCGTTGGGATGGAAGTAGAGGTGACGGGGACCGTCGCCTGGCGGGAAGGATACAAACGGAGTACCTGCCGGCGTGAGCTTACCCGATGCCGAATCGAAGCTGTAGATGTAAATCCGGTCCTGACCGAGATCGGTGTGCAGGACGAACTTGCTGTTGCGATCAGGCAGGATACAGTGCGGGTGGGGCGCGTCGTGTCCGCTGAAGGCAAAGCTTCCTGGGGGGGCGCTGGTAGCTTTAGTGGGTCCGACGCTTCCGGTGTCTACATGCGAATCGACCGCGGTTCCGAGCGAGCCGTCGCTGTGGACGGGCAGGACTGCAATGCTGCCTCCACCGTAGTTGGCTACGAAGAGGAACTTTCCGGCCGCGTCCAGACTTAGAAAGACCGGGCCGGTGCCGAGGGAGCTGACGGTGTTGAGGAGCGTGAGGTCTCCGCTTTGAGAATCGACGGCGAAGGCGGTCACAGAGCCACTATTGCCCTGAAAATTGGAAACTTCGTTAGTGGAGTACAGAAACTTTCCCGACGGTGCGGCGGCCAGAAAAGATGGAACGGGGACGGAGGCCGCTAACTTGACAAGTTCCAGCTCCCCCGAGAGTGGGTTGGCTTCGTAGAGGTAGATTCCTTGTCCGTTGCCACTGCCTGCCGTATAGGTACCCAGATAGGCGAAGCGCCGGGAACGACTGACATCTAAGGCTTTTGCCATGGTTGTGTTCGCTATGATTGCTGCTGCGCCTCGCACGAAGCTACGGCGCGAAATCGCGTTGGTGAGAAAGGCGTGATTCGGGATCTCGTTAGGCGACATTCTGACTCATTCTAGTCGAGACGCTTGGCCTTCCCAGACTCTGCCAGCACGAAGCAATCAGGTGACCGGGCCGGGCGTCCCACTCCGCTCTTCTAAACAGTCGTCCGATAGTATGTCTTTCCCAGATTCTACAAGACATACGTGACATACATTTTTTGGAACATGAGCCGCGTTGCGAATTTGTCTTTCATCACTTGACATGCCCATGACCTGCTACAACACTCTCTACGCTTTCCCCAGGAGCCGTCAAACTGTCTCAACTGTTATAGCGTGACGATAGAGCGAATCCACTACGCTAGGATCGTCTTGCCCCAAGAGACGTTTGCGCTAGTGTCTGAAGCCTCACAAATTCTTCCACCGACCGAGACAAAACGATGTGAACACAACATCTCATTATTGTGCATAGGACTGCCCTCGCGCGTGAGTTGCGTCTTCTCGGGGGAATTCAAGAAAACCTCTCCGCATGGAAGCGCAATTGCACTTCGCAGTTGCGGCATATCAGCCGCTCAACAACTGTTGCGAAGGTGTCTAAATGAAAGTATTAAAGCTTGTTCTTCTTTTGGCTGCGTTTTCGTCATATTCGCTGTGGGCTCAAAATACTGGTTCCATCACCGGTACGGTGACAGACGCAAGCGGCGCCGTGGTTGAAGGTGCGCAAGTCACGATCACCAACCAGGGCAACAATGCAGCCCGCACGGCAACCACGAATTCGTCAGGCTTTTATTCGGTTACGAATCTGGTGCCCGGTGTGTATTCCGTCACCGTGGAAAAAGCCGGCTTCAAGCCGGTGAAGTTTGCCAACACTCCACTGACCGTGGCCCAGTCGCTTTCGCTCGACGCATCCCTGGCGGTGGGAGCGCAGGAGCAGACCATCGAAGTCAACGGCGCGCAGGTAGCTCCGATTGAGACCGAATCGGCCCAGCTCAGCACACTGGTAGACAGCAAAACGCTTCTCAATCTTCCTCTGCTGACCCGCAATCCCTACGAACTGGTGCTGCTGTCGCCCGGCGCGATTCAGACCAACGACACCTCGGCCGGTTTTTCCGTGAACGGCTCGAGGAGCCGCAACAATAACTTTTTGCTCGATGGCGTGGACAATAACGATACTGGCGTCCCCGGCAACCCCAGCGGAATCGTTTCCATCAATCCTGATTCCACGCAGGAATTCCGCGTCATAACCAATGATTTCAACGCTGAATACGGGCGAAACACAGGAGCTATTATTGACATCGTCACCCGCGGCGGGACCAACGACTTTCACGGCAACGCGTACTGGTTCGGCCGCTACAACGCGCTGGGCGCGCGCAATTTCTTCAACCGCGCCCCCGATCCCCAAGATCCGTACGTTCGCAATCAGTTTGGCTACTCTGTGGGAGGACCGATTCTCAAGAACCGGACTTTCTTTTTCATCAACAACGAGTATCAGCGATATAGAACAACCCTTACCGCCAGCTCGGTCGTACCCACTGCGGCATTCGATTCGGGATTGTTTACCACCCCGGACGGCCAGCAAGTCGATGTCAGGACTCCTGCTTCGCCGGGAAATTTGAGCGGCCTGGGTCTTGATCCCACCATCGCGAAAGTGCTCAAACTCCTGCCGGCTCCGAATGCCGGGGACGTGATCCCTGGGCTCACCGGCAATCTGAATTTCGCCAGCCCTGACGCGCTGAACTCCTATACCTGGACGGGGAAAATCGATCACAAGATTTCAGAAAAGCACCAGTTGGCGCTGCGCTACGCCTACAACCATGCGGTGGACTCAAATCCCTTTCATTCTGAACTTGCTCCGGGCATTGACGCCATCAGTTCTCCCTCGTACACACACGGGGTCTTTGCCGGCCTGACCTCGACCCTGAAAAGCACGTTGGTCAACGACTTCAAATTCGGATGGAATAAACTCTCCGCTGGATTTATCAGCAACTGCGGCAAGTTCCTTGACCCCATCACCGGAACAGATGCGTTAGGGAACGGCAGAGACTTCACCGCGCCTGATGGCGCGCTCGGCGTGGCCCCTCTGTCGGTGATCGGCTGCAATGGACTTTTCGACTCTGCCGCGCAGACCGGGTTTCGCGGCACCACCAGCTACACCGACACGGTCACATGGGTGAAGGGAAACCACACCATCAAGTTTGGAGGCGATTTCCGCCACGTACACTCGACCGGTGACAACAATTTCAGCTCGCGCGACGCTCTGGGCTTCAACCGTTTCGCCTTCGGCGGCGGCTCGGCGGTAAACCTCGATCCCACCAATCTGGACGCCGGCACCTTCCAGACCATCCAGGATCTCGCATGGATGCTGGTGGGAGGCACGGTCACCGAGTTCCAAGCGCAGTTCTTTGACAAGAGTGGAACCCGGCACGCGACCGACGATAAAACCTTTATCCAGCACGAGTATGACGGATTTATCCAGGACACGTGGAAGGTCCGCAGCAATCTGACCTTGAACCTTGGCGTGCGTTACCAGTTCGACGGGGTTCCGTTTGAAAAAGGAGGAAATTTCTCCAATTTGTTCGCGAATCCTGATTCGGCTGGACCGTTTGATATCACCGTCGTCGGACCCGGCACCGGAAGGCAGATGTACAACGACGACTACAAGGACATCGAGCCTCGATTCGGCCTTGCCTGGGATCCGTTCAAGGATGGCAAGACGTCGATTCGCGCCGGCTACGGGATATTTCACGACCGGATTTTTGACAACCTCTTTGGCAATTCGCGCTCCAATCCGCCATTTCAGGGAGCAGTGTCGAATCTCTTCAACAATCCGACCACTCCGGGCGCCATTCCATTCGGCACTTCCCTGCCGCCGGGCACGCATTTTGTCGACGGCGATTTCGCAATTCTCACTCTGTTGGACCCGAACATCCAGATGCCGGCCAGCCAGAACTGGAACTTTGGCATTCAGCGGAAGCTGCAAGGCGACCTTGTTTTCGAGGCGAACTACGTCGGTTCGCATGCCACGCACGTGATTCGCAGCCTCGACGCGGTCCCTCCCGATCCGGTCCTGGTGCAGCAGGCGATTGCCGACTGCGTGGCCAATGGCGGTTGCGCGCCCGGCGATCCCGACGGGGTCATCAGCAATGGCGCTCTCTACACTGGAATCCCGGGCATTGCGCCTCCTGCGATTCGTAACACAGCCATTCAATCGCAGGGCTTTTTCCCGCCCACCAGCATCACCAGAACAAACGCGGACTCCAATTACCACGCTCTTCAAACCAAAATCAGCAAGCAGTTCTCCCGCGGCCTGCAACTGAGTGGCGCGTATACCTGGTCGCATGCCATCGATGATTCCAATGATCCGTTGATCCCTGAGGCCGGGGCAGGAAGTTTTCCGGTGGATTCCCGCAATCCCAACCTGACGTCCAAGGGAAACTCCGACAACGACATCCGCCAGCGGGCGGTGATCGACTTCTCCTACGAACTACCGTTCGGGAAGGGCAAGAGCTATCTCGCTGGAGGAGTCATGGGGCGAGTGCTCGAAGGTATCCAGCTGGCGGGCATTGTCAGCGCACAGACTGGCCATCCATACACCGTCGTCACACCGCTGGACAACGGCCGCAACGGCGTCGCCGCCTTTTCTTATCCTGACATCATCGGCGATCCCTTTGCCAGCTCCGGTCCCCGCATCGATGCCGACGGCAACGTCCGGACCGGTGCCTCCAACAACAACGCTTTCAGCAGCACTTTTCTCGGGCACATTGGCAATGAGGGACGGAACCACTTCTACGGTCCGCACTACACCAACGCAGACTTGTCGCTGATGAAGAATATGACCCTGACTGAGCGCTTCAAGATCCAGCTACGGTCAGAGTTCTTCAATGTGTTCAATCACCCTGAGTTCGCCCAGCCCCACCGCGGGGTCGGCACGTCAACCATCGGGCTTTCCACCGCTACGCTAACCCGGTCGGACGGAACGACTTCAGCGCGTCAGATTCAACTGGCTCTGAAGTTGATCTTCTAAAGCGACCCAGCACTACCGCGCGGGCGCGGCTCCAAGCCGCGCCCCTCCAAACCTGCCAAATCGACCAAGTGTTCCACGTGGAACATTTTGTCTTGATAAAATTGTACTTACATAAAAGCATGTATAACGACAAAACTTCTTGGGGCTCAAGGAGATGCCAGCTCCCCAAACTCTGTTGGATCGACGCTTCTCCGAGGCCGTCAGAATACCGGTGTGAGCTTGTGCTTCTTGGAGTACATCTTGCGATCTACGGCGCGCAGGACATCTTCGGCGTCGGAGCCGGTGACGTAGGGAGCCAGGGCCCAGTTGAAGGAGAGTTCGTAGCCCCGCTTGCTGGCCAGATTCCAGTGATCCACTTCCTTGAGCAGCCGATGGACGGGACAGTCAGCCTGCTCTTCGGTGGTGTCGGGCAGCATGATCAGAAACTCGTCTCCGCCCTGACGGAAGGCAAGGTCGGCGCCGCGGAAGACGGTCTTTAGTATCTTGGCAAATTCCATGAGAACTCTGTCGCCTTCGAGGGCTCCGAACTGGGAAGTGATGCCGCTGAACCCGTTCAAGTCGATGGCCATGAAAGTCAGGCTGCTGCCGATGCGATTGGAGCGTGCCACCTCACGGGGAACCAGTTCGTTCAGGGCCCGCCGGTTCAGGAGCTGGGTAAGCGGGTCGACCAGCGAAAGGCTCTCCAGACGCTCGTTCAAAACCAGTTCACGAATCAGGGCGAGCCGGGTGGTGTTCAGGTTGCGCTTTTGGGCCAGCAGGTAAATGTTGAACAGCAGAATCAGAGAGATCAATCCGAAAAAGAGTTGTGGCAGGTAGGAGTGTTCGACGTGCATGACCCGCTGGGTCCAAACCAGGTTGGGTAGCACCAGAGCCAGAAGTCCTGATGTCAAGACCAGGATGACCAGGATTCCGATAGACCAAAGCTGGAGATCGCGACCGGAGAGCTGCTGGATCTGTTTCTGGATTTCTTCCGTGCGGGCGAGCATGGAGGGCTGGGTCACGCGGTCTTCGCTGGACTCCAACATTGCACCTCCCGTATCGCGCACAGAATTCCCTCGGCTAGAACACTGCTCCTTAGAGTTTGTACCGCAGTAGAGGCGGGGCGCGAGCGGGAAAAAACAGTCAGCGGTTACGTTCGTAATCTGTCGGAGAATCGGCGGGAGTTTAGCGGGGGCAGGAAAATTTGGGCCCGTTGTAGAGACGTAGCAGAGCTACGTCTCTACGGATAATGTACTGGCGGTGCGATAGGGGCTTACGGGTAGTCCACGTTCACCAGGACGTTGTGGCCGCTTTCTTTGCGGAAGGTGACTTCTACTTTCTGTCCGACCGGAAGAGCGTTCCGCATGTCGCCTTCAAGCACCAGCAGACGGGATGAACTTCCGCCGTCGGCAATGGTCACGACGGATTTGTTGGGTTCGCCGACGCCGGATTCGTAGAATTGAACACTTTGGATTTTCCCTCGTTGCGTGAGCTGGCCGGAAACCGTCGAGACCGTGCGGGAAGAGCTTGGTCGCGTCTCGCCAGTGCCGCGCTTGCGTAGTTCGAGCAGAACGTTCAAGCCCACGATGCCTGACATCGCCAGCAGGATCAGCGACATGAAGAGGCCGTCCACGGTGGTGACCAGCCCGTGCATCAGGATCCACGCAACTCCCAGCAACGGAATCAGCGCCAACAGCACAGAGAGGACCAGCATCATGGTTTTTCCCGGAAGAATCTCTTGAGGAGTGATGTCACGGCCAACAGATTAGCAAAAAAGCCGCTCCCGGTTCACGTGATTAGGAAGGGTACCATTACGCGCTAGAGAGATGGGCTGCGATAAAACAGCGAACCGAGCGGGTAAAACCACGTCATTTGCGCGGACTTGGCGGCAATTTAGAAACGCACTCGCGGATGAGCGTTCTTGTAGAGAGCGCAGCTTTCTACGTCTGGGCTGGTGACTGGAGACGTAGCCAAGCTACGTCTCTACGGCGAGCCTGTCTGGTTTCAGGCGCAGGTATCGCGCCAATCGGCGATTTCCTTCAGCCCTTCCGCACGGGTTTGTTCGAAGAGACGGACCCGGTGGCGCGAGTGCTCAAATTCGTGGATATCAGCCCAGACTTCGGCTTGCCAGGGTTCGTCGTGAATCGCTGACTCGCCACAGGTGGCACAGCGGGTATGCAGCTTTCGGATCAGGCGTGCGGCAACGGGAACCGGGCCCAGGGGCAACTCGATGAAGACGCAGCGGACTTCCTGGATGTCTTCGTTGTCGCCGATCACGTGCTCGTAGCGCAGCAGGTAGGCGAAACCCAGTTTTCGGGCTTCCTGTTCAGCCTCGACTCTGGTGTGAAAGGGGCCGTATTCGGCCCGCATCTGTTCGGTTGAGTCACACGCCATCCAAAACGTTTCCTTGTACGCCATCTCCACCTCGCGGGGACGCACTTGGCTGGCTCGGGGGACAGCGCCGGGTGGTGCGTGGATCACGCCCCACCAGGGAATAGCAATTGAGAGGCCGGGGGCAATTCATTAAGCTGTTCATCTACAATAACTTACAGAAAAGCCTAGAGCGCGGAACGGAACTCCACCGCAACATTTTGCACGCTTTAAGCCGTTCTCATTCCAGCCGTCAGACCGGCCGAGCGACCGAACCGGAGAGTGCGTCACTGGTAAGGGAGCCAATTCCCTCCTGCCACCCGGCCCCGCCGTGAGCGGCGACGTAAATAGCCAGTTCCAGGCGGCTCCAGACACCGAGTTTGTCAAAGGTGTTACGCAGGTAGTTCTTCACTACCTGTTCAGTTGTGCCAATGGCTCGCGCAATCTCACGGTTGGTCAGTCCTTGCCAGACCATGGCCGCGACCTGCAGTTCTTTTGTGGTTAGACGTTCCCGGGGTTGCATGATTTCATCTGCTCCTTTGCGAACATGGCGGTGGCCAGTTTTACGTTTGCGTCCATCCCGTATCCCGGCCCGCAGGAAAAGGGTTCGGAGGTGTTGTTTTACGGTCCGCGGACTGATGTTCAGCTGCGAGGCGATCTCTTTGTTGCTGCAGCCCTGGATCAGCAACTGCAGAACCTGTTCGTCGCGCGGCGTGATTTTGATGTGGTCCAGATTTAACATGACGTTCCTCGTTAATCGCCGGTTTCGGCCGCTCTTGGCAGCGGCTTGCGATCGAAAACACTTAAGAGCAACTCCTTCGCCAAAGGTTCGCTGTTGGGCACGAAAGGACAAATCCTTGTGAATGCTACATTTAGTCCTTCGCCCATGCTGGACTCCCAGCCCGCAGGGCACGGAAGCGGGAGACCCGTGTTCCACAACGGGTCGTGGCTCCCATTTTGAGCCCCAAGTACTTGGGGTAAGACATCGTTTCGCAGGCTCCCGGGGGCGATACGGTCATGGATAGAATGAGCAGCGGGGGTACCTCATGCGCGTACTGATGGTGGAAGACGAGCCCCGATTGGCCGAGAACGTTGCTCGCAGTCTGCGAGAGAGCGCCGGCTACGCCGTGGATATCGCATCCGACGGCCAAGAAGGATTGTTTCTGGCGGAGTCGAATGCCTACGACGTCATGCTGCTAGACCTGATGCTGCCCAAATTGGACGGTATGGAACTGCTGCGACGAATTCGGCAGTCTGGCCATCACACGCCGGTGTTGGTGATGACCGCCCGCGACGACAAGGAGTCGGTCGTAGCTCTGCTGAATGCTGGCGCCGATGATTACGTGACCAAGCCGTTCGATTTAGGCGAATTGCTGGCACGTACCAAGGCTCTGATCCGTCGTGGGAAGGGACAGGCTTCTCCCGTAGTGGTCATCGGCGATCTGGAACTGAATACGGTGAACCGCACGGTGCAGCGCGGCGGACGGGCGATCACGCTGACCGCGATGGAGTATCGCGTCCTCGAATACCTGGCCCACCGCCCCCGCGCGGTGGTCTCAAAGACCGAACTGCTCGAGCACCTCTACGATTACAACTGGGAGAAATTCAGCAACGTGATTGAAGTGTACATTTCCGGGCTACGGCGGAAGCTTAATGATGGCACGTCACGGCAACTCATCCGCACGCTGCGCGGTCAAGGCTACATGTTGCAGGACTAAGAATGCGGCGCGACTCGATTCAACGCCGGCTTATCGCCACAGTCGTACTGTCGCAGGCGATCCTCACCTTCGGCCTGATGGTGACGGGTGTACTGGTCACGTACTGGCGTTTGCTGGCCACGCTGGATGTGGGAATGCAAGCTCACGCCATGAGTGTTGCGGTGCTGGTGCGCTATACGGAAGATGCCACCGGCAATGTGTACTTTGACAATAGCCTGCTGCCCGAGTCCATTGACCCGAATCATCCCGACCAATTCAAAGTCTGGGCTGACCGCACGGGGCTGCTGGCTCGTTCCGAAGACTGGCCGGAGGGCCTGCCATTGCAACCTGGCTCGAACCAGCACTGGAATTTCACCTGGGCGGGCGTGCCCTATCACGCGCTGCGAATTTCCCACGTTCCGATCCTGGATCGTGAAGAAGGGAAAGCATTCCGGCCGCAAACCCTGACCATTGTTTATGCCTCGCCGACCATCCGGATTCGCCAGCAGGTGAAAGCAGCGGGAGCGTTTATTGCCCTGGCCAGCCTGCTGCTGCTGGGCGCAACCGCCTGGCTGGCATTGTGGGGAATCCGCCGCGGCCTTTTGCCGCTGCAGGCTTTGGCGGAGCAGGCGTCCGGTGTCTCAGCGCAGAGTTGGCAGCTTCAGCCGCCAAAGGAGGCCGAGGAGATCGAGGAATTGCGTCCTTTGACCGAGGCAATGACGCAGATGCTGGGCAGGCTGGAGCGTTCTTTTGTGCAGCAGCGTGAGTTTCTGGGCAACGCCGCCCATGAGTTGAAAACTCCGGTGGCAGTGCTGAAATCGACGTTGCAGTCTCTGTTGCAGCGTCCTCGCAGCTCGGAGGAGTACCGCACCGGCCTGCAGGCGTCGTTGCAGGACCTGGACCGGTTGGAGCAGCTCCTGCAGTGGATGCTGCGCCTGGCGCGCGCGGAGCAACGGGCGCAAGATTCGCGGTGGCGCGAGCTCGAGATGATTGACATTAACTCCACTTGCGAAGAGGCGGTGGAAAGAATCCGCGCTCTGGCGCAATCACACAATAACGCCATCCATCTAGCCACCGATGGCCCGGTTCCCTTCCGCGCCGACCCGGAAGACTTGCAACTGGTATGGACGAATCTTCTGGAAAATGCCGTGCGGTACAGTCCCGAAGGCGCGTCGGTCGAGGTCGCAGTCACGCACGATGACCAAAGTGCGAGGGTCGTTTTCGAGGACCACGGGACCGGCATTTCTGCTACTGATCTGCCCCATATCTTCGAACGCTTCTATCGCGGAGACCCCTCTCGAACCCGCGCCACCGGCGGCTCTGGCCTGGGCCTGGCAATCGCAAAAGCACTGGTAGAGGCCTACGGAGGCAGCATCACCGCCGAAAGCGCCACTGGTAAAGGCACACGAATGACGGTGAAGTTACCGACGTCGAGCGTCCCCGATTGAAAAGCACCTTCGACGGCGGCGGATATGAGTGTCCGCCCCACATCGCCCAATTCAGCTTCTCTTAAGCTACATTCCGTTACCATCTGCTGTTCGCAGCCACCGGAATGCATGGTGAAACCTATGTCAAATCATCCTCAAGGCCGCGCTCTCGGCACCCGAATTCTGTTGGCGTTCGCTGCATTGTGCATCATCTCGACTGCGTCGGCGCAAACCGCTGACACAGTCGTCAACCAGCTCCCGGGCAACGCTCCGCTGACGCTGACATTGCAAGATGCACTGGCGCGAGCGCGGAAAAACAGTCCTGAATATCGCGCCGCGCTGACCGAGTACGGCCTGGCAAAAGAGGACCGCGTGCAAGGCCGGGCGGCTTTGCTGCCCAGCGCGAACTACAACGCGGCGTTTCTCTACACTCAGGGAAACGGTACTCAGGTCGGGCGATTCGTGGCCGCGAACGGAGTGCATGAATACGTCAGCCAGGGCGATGTTCATCAGGATATCTCGCTGCAGGGGATCGCGGACTACCGGCGCACGCGTGCCGCAGAGGCGGTAGCACGGGCCCGCTCAGAGCTCGCCGCCCGTGGTCTGACTGTGACCGTTGTGCAGACTTACTATCACTTTGTAGTTGCTACGCGGAAGTATGCCACGGCGCAGCGGGCCGCCAGCGAAGGTCAGCGCTTTCTCGATATCAGCCGGAAGCTTGAAGATGGCGGCGAGGTGGCCCACTCGGATGTAATCAAGGCCCAGATTCTGTCTCAGCAGCAACAGCGCGACCTTCAGGAAACCGAGCTGGAGATGAATCGCAGCCGGCTGGAACTGGCGGTGCTGGTGTTCCACGATTTCAACGAGAACTTCAGCGTGGTGGACGATCTGCAAAGTCCGGAGCCACTGCCTGCGTACCCAGAGGTTCAGGCCGCTGCCGCTCGGCAGAATCCCGAACTGCGGGCTGCCATGTCTGCATTGCAGGTCGCAAGGCAGGAAGTCTCCGCAGCGTGGTCCGGTTTTCTACCTTCGCTCAAGCTGGATTATTTTTACGGCATTGACGCCAGTCATTTCGCGGTAAACCAGTCCGATCCGGCTTCACAAGCGCAGATACACAATCTTGGTTACGCCGCCACCGCCACGCTGCAATTGCCGGTGTGGAACTGGGGGGCGAATCGCAGCAAACTGAAACAGGCTGATCTGCGGCAAGAACAGGCGCGCGTGGAGCTGACTTTCACCCAGCGGGAGTTGCTGGCAAAGCTACGTACTTTGTACGGAGAGGCCCAAACCGCGCGCGCCGAACTGGATTCATTAAGCCAGTCAACGGAACTCGCGGCGGAGAGCCTTCGCCTGACCACTTTGCGATATCAGGCGGGAGAAGCCACGGTGCTGGAAGTGGTAGACGCGCAAAATACCGCCACCCTGTCGCGCAATGCTTTCAGCGACGGACAATCGCGGTATCGTTTAGCACTGGCAAGTCTGCAAACCCTGACGGGGAATTTCTGAAACTATGAAAAGCGCCGCTGTTAACGTACCACGACGATATCTAATATTCCTGATCGCCCTTCCCTTGCTCTTGCTAGCGGGCTGCGCAAAAGACTCAGGCGAGAAGGAGCCTGCAGTCCCGGTGCAAGTGGTCGCCGTCGAAAAAAGGACCATTCAGCGTACCGTCACAGCAGAAGCGATTCTGTTCCCCTTGCAGCAGGCAGCCATTACGCCGAAGATCAGCGCGCCGGTCAAGACTTTCTACGTCAGGCGCGGCAGCCGCGTGCACAAGGGTCAATTGCTGGCCGTACTTGAGAACACCGATCTGTCGGCAGCGGCTCAGGAGAACAAAGGCTCGTACGACCAGGCACAGGCGGCTTACGAGACCAGCACGGTCTCGGACTTGCCACAGGAAGTGCAGAAGGCTCAGCTTGATGCACAAGCGGCGCAGGAACTCTTTGCCGCGCAGCAGAAAATTTACAACAGCCGGCAGGAACTCTACCAACAAGGAGCGATGCCCCGGAAGGAACTCGACCAGGCAGGAGTGGATCTGACCAACGCGCGGAATCAGTATGAGATCGCGCAGAAGCATCTGGATGCGCTCATGGCGGTAGGGAAAACGCAGCAACTCAAATCGGCGGCGGGCCAACTCGAATCCGCCAAAGGCAAATATCTGGGCGCGGCCGCGCAACTGAGCTATTCCGAAATTCGCAGCCCCATTGACGGCGTGGTGGCGGACCGCCCGCTTTACCCTGGGGAAATGGCCCCGGCCGGTACGCCAGTGCTGACCGTGATGGACATCTCACAAGTAGTCGCCCGCGCTCACATTCCGCAGCCTGAGGCCGCACTGCTAAAGGCCGGCGACAAAGCGACCCTCACTGTGCCCGGTGAGGAAAATCCGATCGAAGGCAAGATCACCCTGGTCAGTCCGGCTCTGGACCCGAACAGCACCACGGTCGAAATATGGGTGCAGGCCCAGAACCCGGATGGCCGCCTGAAACCCGGCACCAGCGTGAAACTGTCCATGGTGGCGCAAACCATCCCTGATGCTCTGGTGATCCCAGCCGTTGGGCTGCTGACCGCGCAAGATGGCAGTACCTCGGTGATGCAAGTCAGCGCCGACGGCCACGCGCAGCAGAAGAACATAAAGGTCGGACTCCGGCTGGGTGACGAGATTCAAGTCGCCGAAGGCTTGCAGGCGGGCGATCAAGTCGTCGCCAGGGGAGCCTACGGTCTGCCGGAGAACAGCAAGATCAAAGCAGAAAGCTCCAATGAAAAATAGTCCCGGCCAAGAAGAAGCCTTGATTGGGCGAACTATCACTCCGCCCGAGCCTTCCTATTGGTTTGCGCGCCATTCCAAATCAGTGATCTTCCTGATTCTGACTTTGGCGCTGCTGGGCGGCTATCTGGCTTTCACTATCCCTGTCGCGGTCTTTCCCACCACCAACTTCCCCCGCATCCTGATTGGGGTAGATAACGGAGTGATGCCCACCGATCAGATGATGGTGACCATTACGCGGCGCCTGGAAGAAGGGTTGAACAGCGTTCCCGGGTTGCAGGAAGTACGATCAGTCACCAGCCGGGGCTCGGCGGAAATCGATCTGTTCTTCGACTGGAACGTGGACATGTTCCAGACTCTGCAGTATGTGAATGCTGCCATTTCCCGAATCCAACCCGAACTGCCGCCGACGGCGACCGTGGTGGCGAACCGCCTGACCTTTGCCAGTTTCCCCATTATTGGGTACAGCCTTACATCCGCCACTGTCCCGCAGACGCAACTCTGGGAGATGGCAACCTACGACATTAAGCCGCGACTGAACCGGCTGGAGGGCGTCTCCACGGTATTGATCCAGGGAGGGCAGGAACCCGAATTTCACATCACGCCCGACTCCGCCAAACTGCTAACAGCAAATGTCACTATCACCGACATTCTGGATGCGATCAGGAGAACCAACTTGATTGATTCGCCGGGGCTTTTCGAGCGCAATCACCAACTGGTGCTCGGTCTCATCAGCGCCCAGGTGCACACGCCACAACAAATCGCTGACATCGTGATCAAGAACACGCCCGCCGGCATTCCGGTTCGCATCGGGGACGTCGCGCTGGTGGCACCCGGGGTCAAACCGGTTTACACGATTGTGACCGCAAACGGCAAGCCCGCGGTGCTGCTCAATATCAATCGTCAGCCCGACAGCAACACGGTTCAGGTCGCGGACGAAGTTCACGCTCAGATTGAAGAGATTCGAAAATCCCTCCCACCAGGCATCGAGATTCGGCCGTTCTACGATCAGTCGATCATCGTCAGTGATTCCATCAAGAGCGTGCGTGACGCGATTCTGCTTGGGCTCATTCTGGCTTCCATTATTCTGGTGGTTTTCCTGCGCGACTGGGGCACTTCCGTGGTGGCAGGATTGGTAATCCCAGTCACAATAGCGTTGACGTTTATTGCTCTCAAGCTGCTTGGTCAGAGCTTCAACTTAATGACGCTGGGCGGTTTGGCCGCGGCTGTGGGTCTGGTCATCGACGATGCCATCGTGGTAGTGGAAAACATCGTCATCCACCGCGATTCCGGGCAGGGACGTCTGCAGGCAATTCACAGCGCCTTGCAGGAAATCACGATTCCCCTGATCGGTTCGACGGTCACGCCGATCGTGGTATTCCTGCCGCTGATTTCAATTACTGGAGTCACGGGAACATTTTTCCGCGCGCTCGCCGTGACCATGGGAGTGTCTCTGCTGGCATCGCTGGTGCTGGCGCTCACCTGGACGCCGAATTTGAGCGTGTACTTCATCGGGCGAAAAGACATCAATGCTCGCGCTCTTGAGGAAATACCTCAAGAAGAAGTGCCTGAGCCAGAAGTGCCCGAGCAAGAATCCATCCAGCGTCTGCTGGCGGCAGAGGAGGCTTCGCTTGGCGAATTTTTCCGGAAGGTCGTGGGATTCCACGAGCGCTGGCTGCGCCGCGCTTTGGCCAAGCCTCTATGGCTCGCTGCTTTGAGCGTGGCGCTCGTGGCCGTCTCCTATGTGTGCTACCGCTATTCTGGCTCGGATCTGATGCCCGAAATGGATGAAGGCGGATTCACGCTGGATTACTGGACTCCCGCCGGTACATCGCTGGCGGAGACGAATCGCATGGTGGCTGCTATGGAGAAAATCCTCAACACCGTCCCTGAAGTCGAGAGTACATCGCGACGGACGGGTCTGGAACTGGGCCTGGCGGCAGTCACGGAAGCAAACCGCGGCGACATCCTGGTCAAACTGAAGAAAGGTCGAAGCCGCGCCATCGACGACGTAATAGAAGATGTGCGGGCACAAGTGACCGCACAGCAACCCGCAGTACGATTCGAATTTGTGCAAGTCCTGCAGGACATGATCGGCGATCTCACCAGCGAACCCGAGCCAGTCCAGATCAAGCTGTTCTCGCAGGACGCCGCCCTTCTGGAGACGTGGGCGCCGAGGGTCGCAGACGCGATCGGGAAAGTAAAAGGAGTGGTGGATGTTCTTGACGGAATTGAAAATACGATCAGCGGGCCTGCCGTCACTTTTCAGATTAATCCCAGCGTAGCTGCCCGCGCCGGATTCACGCCAGAGGAGATCGCGCTGGACGCGGCTGCAATCCTGGAAGGCGAACCGGCGGTAACGCCGGTGATAAGCAACGACCGGGCATACATGGTGCGGGTGCGTTTTCCCGACAGCAGCAGGGCCTCACTCGAAACCATGAGCAACACCCTGCTGACCAGCAGCACCGGAAAGACTGCGACTCTGGGAGCGTTGGCGGCAATCACCGAGCTTCCTCCCCAAACCGAAATCCGTCGTGAGAACTTGCAGCGCGATGTGTCGGTTACCGCCCGACTGGAAGGCACTGACCTGGGCAGTGCCGTGGCCGCGGTACAAAAGGCGGTCGCAGCTTTACATCTGCCGTCCAACGTTCGTGTTGAATACGGCGGAACCTACAAGCAAGAACAGAAATCATTTCGTGATTTGGTATTTGTACTGGCCCTGGCCATCATTCTGGTGTTCATTGTCCTGTTATTCGAATTCCGGTCATTCGCTGCGCCGCTGGCGATTCTAGCTTCGGCTCTGCTCTCGACTTCGGGTGTGTTCCTGGCTTTGATTCTCACCCGCACCACGTTCAACGTTGCCTCCTTCATGGGCATGATCATGGTAGTAGGCATCGTGGCCAAGAACGGAATTCTGCTGCTGGACGCGGACCAGAAGTTCCGCCTGCTTGGGTTCACAGCTGAAGACGCCATGCTGCAAGCCAGCCGGCGGCGTTTGCGTCCGATCGTGATGACGGCCCTGGCTACGGTTGCCGGAATGCTGCCCTTGGCGTTCGCCCTGGGCGCTGGTTCACAGATGCTGCAGCCTCTAGCTATTGCAGTGATCGGGGGAATCCTGATCTCAATGGTTCTGTCCCTTATCATCACTCCGGCAGTTCACTTTTACCTGAGTAACCATGAGAACGAACCGGGGGTAACGGCCACTCCGGCATAGAGGGCGATAATTCTCCCTAAATCAACACTTTGCCGCTCGCCTATCCAGCCAGCTGAGGATTCCTTCGCTTGTGAAAGCGCACAATTTTGCACATCATTGCCGAAGTTGGCAGGTGCGGACCACATTCGCATGAAATTGTCCGAAGACTTTGGACTTGGACAAGATGCAGAAGATGACCGTGCAACACCTGTTTACATATACTTACGGTCTGCTATGGCCTCGACGCGGCTAGTGCCATCTAACAGTACGTAACTTTTGGTTACGCTTTGGTGCCCGGGTTTGGATCGTGGATTGCATTACAATAGAATTCCCGGAATCCCCCACCGGCTGGCGGAGTACTCGTTCTTGTGACACAAACTGCTACCAGCCCGCAACGTAAGCCTCTTCTGGACGAGGCCTCGTTCCAGCAGCTGCTCTCCGCTGCCTACGTGCTCCAGGAGCACAATGATCGCTTGCGAGGGAAGGAAGTCCATGGCGACTTCGCCAAGAATCTTTCTGCCATTGTAGAAACCCAAAAACTGATTCAAACCCTGCAGCTGGATCTGGACGCGGCGGCCAAACTGGTTGCCGAGCGAGTGCAGAAAATCACCGATGCCTCGGGCGCGGCAATCGGAATCCTCGAAAAAGGCGAACTGGTTTATCGTGCCGGCACGGGCACCGCCGCCATGGATGCAGAGACCCGCGTGACGCCCTCCGCTTCGCTCTCCGCCGACTGTCTTAGCAACGGCAGTGCGGTGAACTACCCCGATACCGACGTGAACTCGCCAGCTCGCGCCAAGCTTTTTCGCGAGCGTGAAGTTAAATCTTTCATCGCAGTGCCGGTTTATCACGCCGGCCAGGTGGCCGGAGTCCTCGAACTGCGGTTCGCGCGGATCAACTCGTTTCGCGAAGGTGACCTGAGGACCGCCGAGCTGATGGCTGGGCTGTTGAGTGACGCGATGGCCACGGCCGCGCGGATGAAGTGGAAGGATGCCCTCGCCTCAGAACGACAGAGCATGCTGGAAGCTCTGGAAAGAATCAAGCCTCAGCTCGAACGTCTGGGAACCGAATCGTTGAGAGAGGCTTTTCCGTCAGAGTCCCCGGTTGGCCTCCCAGAGGCGTCCAAGCGTGAAACGTCTCTGGCCCGTGTGGCCGAAAAGTGCTTGGTCTGCGGCAGCGACTTTTTTGACAAGGACGAATCCTTCTGCGGCATTTGCGGAACCGCGCGCCCAGAACCGCCTCCGCCACCCGCCGTTGCGCAATCCTATGGAAGGGATGTGCCCAGATCGGATAGCCCAAGCAAGACAAGTTCTCCCACGATTACACCCTACGGAGCGGAGAATCCTTCCAATGGAAATTCGCACCTGGAGGCAATAGCGGCTTCATCGCCGACTTCATTGCAAGAGCTCATTGAGCTGAGCGCAATTCAGCAGAACCCGGCCGCCCATGTTGACCAGCATTTCAAAATGCGGGAATGGCCGAAACCGGCGCCCGTTTCCCCCACAGGATCGGATGCGGCCGCGCGGGTGGAACCAGATCTCTTAGGGCGTCCCTCGGGCATCGGCTTGGAGCCTGCGAACCAGGCGAATCAGATCGCAGATCATCAAATTGCGGATCATCAAGTCGCAGATCATCAAATCGCGGATCAGTGGTCCCCGCCCGATCACTTCGCCCCGGCTGTGGAGAGTGCGACCGCCAAAGGCGAAGAGGCGCTGCAGATTGTTCCGGCCGATCCACACGCGCTATCCGACAAGCTTCAACCCGATCCCTGGGGCTCGGCAAAGAAAACCCAACAGTGGCTGGAAACTGTAAAAACGCGTCGGAGTCCCACGGCTGAATGGATGGCCCATCAGTGGCAGACACGGCGGGCGAACATTTACATCGGCCTTGCCGGCCTGATCCTTGTCATCGTAATTTCGGGCTGGGGAATCCGGCCAGCCTCCACTGCGAGCGCGGGAAATGCGTCGCCAGCGACGAGCGGGCAGCACCAGGCGCCGCCGGCGCCAAATTTGACCCTGTTTGAGAGGCTATTGGTCAGTCTTGGCTTGGCCGAAGCTCCACCCGCGCCTATTTACATGGGCAATCCCGATACCCAGGTTTGGGTCGATGTCCACACCGCTCTCTACCACTGCCCTGGCAGTGACCTGTTCGGCAAAACTCCCGATGGAAGACTGGCGACCCAGCGGGACGCGCAGCAGGACCAGTTTGAACCAGCCAACCGCAAAGCCTGCCCCTAGGTCACTCTCTCTTCACCTTGAGTGTTAAAAGGTAGCGCAGCTGCACCGAGGGCAAGACACCCTCGCGACCGCTGGCAGAGTTGGCCAAAGAAAGCCGGCGCTACTAGAAATTTCTCCTTTGACATTGATCAGTATTTCTGCAAATATCGAAATATGGAGATGACGCAACTCCGCAAGAACACCAAGTACGCTGACCGGTTCTCGGCCATGGGAACGGAGCCGCGCCTCCGCATCATGCAGTTGTTGCTCTCGGCTCACCCGCAGGGTCTGGTGGTCGGTGAGATTCAGGAGGAGTTGGATATTCCGAATTCAACCCTGTCTCACCATCTCGACAAACTAAAGAACGAAGACCTGGTGCATGTGCGGCGGGAAAGCACGTTTCTACGCTATACCGCCAACACCGAAGCGCTGCAGGAACTGCTCCAATTTTTGTACGCGGAATGCTGTACCCGCAATCAGGCTGTCAAGCCGCAAGATATCGTTCGAATCTGCAAGTAGGGGGAATCTGCAAATGGACGGCACCAATATCAAGGAAGTGGTCAAGGAGAAGTATGGGCAAGCCGCACTGCGGGTGAACAGCGGCGGCAGCAGTTGCTGTGGCGCCACCGCAGCCAGCGGCCTGGGCTGCGATCCGATCACGGCGAATCTCTACAACGATTCTCAGACGCAGCAGATTCCAGAAGAGGCGCTGCTGGCTTCGCTGGGATGCGGCAATCCCACCGCTTTGGCGCAGCTCAACCCGGGAGAGGTGGTACTGGACCTCGGTTCAGGTGGCGGAATCGATGTGTTGCTTTCCGCCAGGCGCGTAGGTCCGACGGGCAAAGCCTATGGCCTCGACATGACTGGAGAGATGCTGGCCCTCGCGAACGAGAACAAGCGCAAGGCAGGCGCCGAAAACGTGGAATTCCTGCGAGGAGAGATCGAACACATTCCCCTGCCCGACAATTCGGTCGACGTCATCATTTCAAACTGCGTCATCAACCTCTCTGCCGACAAGGACCGAGTTCTGCGGGAAGCCTTCCGGGTGCTAAAGCCGGGTGGAAGATTTGCCGTGTCTGACGTCGTCACCCGGGGGGAAATCTCGCCGAAGATCCGCCAGAGCATTCTGCTCTGGGTAGGGTGCGTGGCCGGAGCGCTCCAGGAGACCGAATATCGCGAAAAACTGGCTGCGGCAGGCTTCGAACAGATCGAGGTCGAACCAACCCGCATTTACCGCGTTGAAGACGCACGCGAGTTTCTTTCGGCTGAGGGCATCGACGTGGACGCAATTGCGCCCGAGGTGGACGAAAAGTTCATGAGCGCTTTTGTGCGAGCGACCAAGCCGTTGGCTCCAGCCAAGGCATCATGCTGCAACCCGACCTGTTGTCAATAAAGTTCGCAAGACAGCAATCTTGAACTCCAAGACGGAGGCAGCAGGTGAGGGATCACTATAACGTTCTGTTCCTATGCACTGGAAATTCAGCGCGCTCCATCATGGCCGAGGCAATCCTGAACTCCAAGGGTAGACCTACCTTCACCGCATACAGCGCCGGGAGCCATCCTTCGGGTACCGTTCGCCCCGAAGCCCTGCGGCAATTGCAAGTTGCACATATCCCAACCAAGGGCCTCCGGAGCAAGCCTTGGGACGAATTCTCCCATCCTGAGGCTCCCCCATTGAATTTTGTTTTCACAGTTTGTGATAACGCCGCCAAAGAGGTTTGCCCACTCTGGCCCGGGCAGCCAATGACCGCTCATTGGGGTATCCCCGACCCTGCAGCCGTGCAGGGCACAACCGAGCAGGTGGAGCGCGCCTTCCGCGATGCTTTCTTCATGCTGGACCGCCGCATCAGCCTCTTTCTCTGCCTTCCTCTGGCCAGCCTTGACCGGCTAGCTCTCAAGCGCGAAATCGACAAGATCGGCCAGCAATGAAATTCGAGCTGCGCGCCCGCACCATAGCGGAGTTCGTGGGAACTGCCTTTCTGCTGGCTGCGGTTGTAGCCTCAGGAATCACGGGAGAACAACTGGCTGGCGGGAAGACGTGCCGCCGTTCGTGATGGCACAAATGTTCGGGGCTCTCATGGCAACGATCTTCTTTCGATGGCTTGTTTCCGAGGACATCGACGTCCCGGCAGCTCGACGTTCTTCCGGACGTTTGGCATCCATGGAGTAGCCTCAACCCTACAGCAACTTTTTTCCACATCTCAGGGTTTGACAATTAGCAAACGAGGATGCAATGTTTGCTACGATATTTGGCGGAGGTTGAACTTGCCATACTTCTGGGATAAGACGGCAGACACGCTGCCGCGGCCCGAGTTGAACCCCCTTGCCAATCCCGCTCTGGAGCGCAATCTGAGCCGCTGGGCTGAGGTATATTTCGGCAATCCTCCCGGAAAGCGGGAAGAGGCATCAGCAAGCTTTTGCAGGAAATCAAGAACGAGACTTCCGAAATCCTTATGCCGAGCGCGCTCGCCGTGAATCTTCTGCCGGTCGGCGGAAATCAGGTCGGAGACCAGGTCTGCCGAAATCAGGTCTGAGGAAATCAGGTCCACGGAAATCGGATTCCACGAAGCATGCTACGGAAAACCAGGAGCTCGTTGCCCCGTCTGTCAGCATCAGAATCCTCGCGAGAGCACAGGTTTTGTGGCCAGTGTGGCGCGGCGACTCGAGTCCGGCACAATCCGGTTCCGAGAGAGCTCCGTTTTTACCGCCACGCGACCTCCTGCCCAAGGGCTCGCTGCAACCTGACAACGAGGTGCAGTGGCTGCGAGACCGCGCGCTGGGCGGCCTGTACGGATCTCAGACTCCCGCGAGGCGGGGCTGGAAATATGTGCTGGGTGGGCTGATGGTCGCGGTAGCCGGCTTTGCGTATCTGCAATGGAACCCCAGTCACCGACCAGGGTGGTGTCTCCGGTGACGATTGCGGCGCCGCGGATGAGCACTCCTGCGTCGCCGCTGACGCCGACAATCCGTCCTCAGCCGCAGCTCAGCAACCTCCCGAGCGGGCGATTCCGTCCGTCGGCTGCCAAACCATCCGCTGCACAACGTGTCTGAAATTCAGTCTGCCCTTGCAACTCCCGGAGCGCAGATTGTGCAGGATCGAAAGGACAGGGAGACCGGAATTCAGCCGGCGGCGCAGAAGTCTTCCCTGATCAGCGCCACCGCCATCGCCAAAGGCGGTGACAGCGGAGGTACAGCGGAAGCGCCGATCTGCGGCTCGCCCAGCGCTATCTGGGGGGCAGCATGGGCGCTCGGGACTCCTCGGAAGCCGCGAAGCTGCTGTGGAAAGCGGTTGGCAAGCAGAACACGACGGCGGCGGTCTTGTTGTCCGGACTTTACGCTGCGTGGTGATGGTGTTCCCAAGAGCTGCGATCAGGCGCGGCTTCTGCTGGTGGCAGCAACCAGGCAAGGCGCGTCCGCAGGCGGCTGAGCAGCTGCGCGATCTTGAACGGCGCGGCTGTCAATAGAGAAACCTGCCCGAGAGTTCATAAAAGCTAAAGACCCCGCTGCACTGCGGGGTCTTTGGTTTTTGGGCTCGAGGGTTACGGCGGATCGTTCTGGTTTACCGATTTTCTAGCGCTGAAAAAGATTGCGGCGATTGCCGAATTCTGATCGAGATTCAGAATGCTGTGTTCCCAGCTTTCCAGAACCTCAGGCGTGCGCCGGGATTTCCTGGCGGCGCGCTTCGTACCAGAGGGCCAGTTCGACGCGGTTCCAGAGACCGAGTTTGTCGTAGATGATTCGTAAGTAGTTTTTGACGACGTGTTCTGTGGTTCCAATTTCGTGCGCGACTTCTCGGTTCTTGAGTCCTTGGGCGACGAGTTCGATGACTCGCTGCTCGCGCTTGCTGGGGACACGGTTTCCGTAACGCTTCTCTCCGAACATAATTGCCTCCGATAAAGAATAGTTGCGAGCTTGACTCGCTTGATACCACCAGTAATTGCAAAGCGTAAGGAAAAGACGATTAAAGTGCGCCTTGACCGTGCGTCTGGCCATCTTGAGCTGCCGGGCAATCTCCGCAGTTGTCGCAACCCTGGAGCAGCAGTTCCGCAATTTGCTGCTCGCGCGGACCTAGTCGAATAGAGCTCTCCTTCATTCCGACTTCCCCCTGGTTCAGTGGTTCGGGCCCGAGTCGGGCGATTGTCTGAATAGAAGTAACTCGTGCGCGGGGCGCATCTACGGGCAGCCGAAGCACTGAATACTCCAAATATTTGGGTTTCTCCCAAAATTCATAGCATGCATACTGCCAAGGTGGGCGTGGATTTCCTTTTTCGTGGAAAATGCAGGTTAGCAATCCGGCAGAGAGCTGCTTCTAACGGCTCCGGAATGCCGCGTTTTCTTGTTAGCAAACTGTTTGTTTTCTTAAAGATAGCGGTGATTTGTAAAATTCGCTCATGAGCGATCCAGTCGCATCCGGAAGACGCAATTCAACCACCGGGAGCTGCACCCTGGCAATTGTTAGACAATTTCCGCTGTGGAATGGTGCGAATTAATCGGCGGGAAATTGCCGAAGGCTGCCGACCTTTCGGCATGGTCGTCCCGCGATGCGGAATCAGCTAAGTTCTTTATCTACAGGCTAAGGGGAGTGCCCTGCGAGAAATTTTTCCCCGATCTCAGGGCCAAATTGGAACTAATTACACTTTTTACCTGATGACCTCTGTTAACCTCGGTCACATTCGACAATTACGTCGTGGTTAACGGGGCCGACGCCTGGGCTGCGGAAGCCCGATTGCTCCAACAATCCGGCACAAATATTGGTCGAATTTGCTCCAGACAGATTTTTGAATATCGTTCGAATTCCGCGATGTGTCGGACAATGGCAGCTCCGAGTTGCTTTAAACTGGAATTCACTCCGGCTATGCACGTGAAATTGTCGTCGTCATGCCGGTTTACAATGAACGCCGCACCTTGCGAGACGGTGGTCGAGACGGGTGCTCGCCGTTCCGCTGGAAATGGAACTGATTTGCGTCGACGACGGCTCGCGCGATGGTTCACGGGAAATTCTGGATGAATTAAAGAGTCGGCATCTCGACGTCTGCGCGTGTTCCTGCAACCGAAAAATATGGGAAAGGGCGCAGCTCTGCGCCGCGGCATCCAGGAGGCCACGGGAGATTTTGTAGTGATTCAGGATGCCGACCTGGAGTACGACCCGGCAGATTATCCCGGACTGCTCGAACCACTGATACAGGGAAAGGCAGATGTGGTTTACGGCTCCCGCTTTCTGGGCAGCCGCCCGCATCGGGTTCTTTACTTCTGGCATTCAGTGGGAAACCGCCTGCTTACTTTGCTTTCGAATTGCCTCACGAACATCAATCTGAGCGACATGGAAACCTGCTACAAAGTATTCCGTCGCGAGATTATTCAGGCCATTCCCATCGAGGAGAACCGATTTGGTTTTGAGCCCGAGATCACGGTCAAGGTGGCCAAGCGTCGCCTGCGAATTTATGAGGTCGGCATCAGTTACTGGGGTCGTACCTACGAAGAAGGCAAGAAAATCGGCTGGAAGGACGGGTTTCGCGCTCTCTGGTGCCTGTTGAAGTACTCCATCACGGAGCCGCGGTCGCCTCCAGACGCTCACGGCGGAAGAACCAGCTCAGAGAAAAAGTGCAACCGGAACCAGCCTTCCCACATCAACTAGTGCAGGATTTCTCGTGTAGGATTCCGCTCCTGCCGCAACGCCACGCGATTACTGACGCATAGATTCTCACAAATTTCAGGAGGCCCAAGGGTTTGACCACTTCGAGCAGTCATCTTATCCCACCACACGGTGGAGAACTTGTCGATCTTATCGCCCAACCGGAAGCCGCCAAGAACTGAAAGACTCATTCGCGCGAGTGGCCCTCGTGGGACCTCACCCCGCGCCAGCTCTGTGATCTCGAGTTGCTGATCAGTGGCGGCTTCTCGACCGCTGCGCGGATTTATGACTCGCGCCGACTACGAAGGCGTCTGTAACAACATGCGGCTGGTCAGCGGGCTTCTCTGGCCCATGCCGATCACGTCTGGACGTCACGAGGAGTTCGCCAAATCACTGAAGCCGGGCAGCAGCAAGATCGCGTCTGCGCGACCCTGAAGGCGTCATGCTGGCAGTGCTGCACGTCGAGGACGTCTGGCAGCCTGATCGCAAGGCTGAAGCCCAGGCAGTCTTCAACAGCACCAGCAAGGCTCACCCGGGCGCGGACTATGCGATGAACAAGGCCAATCCCTGGTATGTCGGCGGCCGGATCGAAGGCATCCAGTTGCCGGCACACTATGACTTCCGGGTGTTGCGACTGACCCCGGCGGAACTGCGCGCCGAATTTGCGCGCCTGGGCTGGCGCCGGATCGTTGCTTTCCAGACGCGCAATCCCATGCACCGCGCTCATCAGGAATTGACCTTCCGCGCCGCCAAGCAGGTGGAAGCGAATCTTCTGATCCACCCTGTGGTCGGAATGACCAAGCCGGGCGACGTGGATTACTTCACCCGGGTGCGCTGCTACCAGTTGCTGACGTCGAAGTATCCTCCGGGAACGGTGAAACTTTCCTTGCTGCCGCTGGCCATGCGCATGGGCGGGCCGCGCGAGGCCATCTGGCACGCCTTGATTCGCAAGAACCACGGTTGCACGCACTTTCATCGTGGGCCGCGACCACGCCGGCCCGGGCAAGGACACTGACGGCAAGCCTTTCTACGGCCCCTACGAGGCGCAGGAGGTCTTCAAGAAAGCATCAGGCGGACATCGGCGTCACCATGGTGCCGTTCAACATGATGGTTTACCTGGAAGATGAAGATAAGTACTTTCCGGACGACGAAGTGCCCAAGGGCGCTCGCGTGCTGAATATCTCGGGTACGGAGCTGCGCCAGCGGCTGAACGAAGGCCGCGACATTCCAGAGTTGGTTTACGTATCCGGAGGTGGTGCAGGAGTTGCGGCGCAGCTATCCGCCACGGCACAGGCAGGGCGTGACGATTTTCTTTACCGGACTTTCGGGTTCGGGCAAGTCGACCATCGCCAATGTCTTGATGACCAAGTTTCTGGAAATGGGAGGGCGGCCGGTAACGCTGCTGGACGGCGACCTGGTGCGCAAGCATCTCTCGTCTGAACTGGGTTTCTCGAAGGAGCATCGCGACATCAACATCCGCCGCATCGGCTACGTGGCATCGGAAATCACCAAGAATGGCGGCATCGCAATTTGCGCGCCGATCGCTCCTTACGACGCAACCCGCAAACATGTGCGCGGGCTGATCGAACCTTTGGGCGGATTCATCCTGGTGCACCTCGCGACCTCGGTCGAAGTGTGCGAGCAGCGCGATCGCAAGGGTCTCTACGCCAAGGCGCGGGCCGGAGTCCTAAAGGAGTTCACCGGAATTTCGGATCCGTACGAAGAACCAAAGGACGCGGAAGTCGTGATCAACACGGCCGACTTGACGCCGGAGGAAGCCGCCCAGGAGATCATTCTGCACCTGGAGCGGGAGGGCTTCGTCGGCGCGATCGGCGAACCAGCGTAGACCAGGAACCACGTAGGGGCAGGTGTCCCACCTGCCCGGCGGAGCGAAGCTCCGCTAGTTTTTGGTCCTCCAGTCGGAAGTCGTTGCGATGGACGACAGAACCCCTCATGAGCGATATTTCACGCCGAAACTCTGCAACGAATTCAGCCGGCGCTGGAAGCGGCACGCCAGGTCTTTGCCCGCTTCACTCTGGGCGACATTGAAGCGGAATACAAAGCCGGCCATGATCCGGTTACCGAAGCTGATAAAGCGATTGATTCCGTGCTGCGCCGGGAATTGCTGCGCGAAGATGAAGGCTGGCTGTCGGAAGAAAGCGTGGACGATCTGTCGCGGGTGCAAGAAAGCGCGTCTGGATCGTGGATCCTCTCGATGGCACGCGCGAATTTGTTGCCGGCATTCCCGAGTTCTGCGTTTCCATTGCCATGGTGGAGGAAGGAATTCCGTTGGCCGGAGGAATCTGCAATCCGGCGACGAACGAAATCTTTCTGGGCTCGCTTGATGCAGGCGTGACTTATAACGGAAAGCCGGCCCGAGCCAGCCAGCGAGCCAGTCTCGAAGGCGCTCTGGTCCTGGCCAGCCGGAGTGAAACCAGGCGCGGAGAGTGGACGCAATTTCATAACACGGCCATGAAGATCCGCCCGATAGGGTCTGTGGCCTACAAACTGGCGCTGGTTTCGGCTGGATTGGCGGATGCTACTTTCACGCTCACGCCAAAGCACGAATGGGACATTGCCGGCGGCGCAGCACTGGTTATGAGCGCGGGCGGATTTGTCAGCACGCTGCAGAATTCTGCTTTGCGATGTAATAACCAGTCGCCGTTACTTTCGGGTCTTCTGGCTTGCGGGACCGTCCTGCGCGATGAATTGCTGGCGCTGGTGAAGCTTGCAGCGGGTTCTGGCCGAGTTAATGCTGTTTCAGGGTCGTGGTTGGCCGCGGGCGACAGTCGAAGGGGCGCGCGCTTTCCCGAAGCCCGCGGGCGAGTCGCCTCGCGACCACACGACATCCTTAGTTCTTGGCGGTTTCCGCAAACCGCCGGAAGAAGCTGTCCTGCTTCCACTGCGGGCGTTGCGGATCGTTTGCGACTTTGATCATGCAACTGCCGGATGATTTCTTCATACTTGCCGGCCGAGGCCAGGTCAACCGGCTGGTCCAGATCATCCGAAGGCGCGTGATAGCGATGCGTCAGCCAGTCCTTGTAAATCTGCTTCTGTTCCGGCGTGGTTGGGGCAATGTCCATCGCCAGCGCGGGAATGCCGTGACGAATGAAAGCTGTACTGATCGCTGCGCACAAAAACATTTCGCAACGGCTGCGGATCGGGCTGGACGGAGACACCATCCGACTCCGCTACCTGCCGTGCCACGTCGCCGAGGTCGGATTCGGCTAGCCCCAGAACCGTCAGCAGCTTCAGCGGCACCAGCGGCCGGAACATGTCGATGTTGATGTCCGCGACCATCGATTTCGGGTCGACCGTCGGATGAGCCGCAAAATACTTCGAGCCGAGCAGTCCTTTTTCTTCTCCGGTGACGAATACAAACAGCAGCGAACGTTTCAGCTTTTCGGGATGCTGCTTGAGCGAAGCCGCAACGTCGAGCAATACGGCGACGCCGGAAGCGTTGTCCATGGCGCCGTTGTAGATGCGGTCGCCGTTGATCGGCTCGCCGATTCCCACGTGATCAATGTGCGCCGACAACACCACGTATTCACTTCTTCAACTGCGGATCGTTTCCCGGCAACATGGCCACAAGATTTGCCGATTCCACCGTCTTCTTCTGCAGTTTGGCTCTTGGCCCTGATCGATGCCGTTAATGGAAAATGCGGCAACGGCTTGCGATCTTTTGCCAGATCGGCAAGTTCCTGAAAGGTGTGGCCGGAGCCGTCGAACAATTTGTCGGCATGCGCGGGGTTGAAATAGAGCGCCAGCTTCTCGCCTTGCGTCTCGTCGAATTCCGCGCCGGCCAGTTCCATGCTCGGATGCAGCCGGTTCAGAGCCGTGCGCGACCAGGGCACATCCATGGATGCGGGATTCGGTATGGAAATGATTCCCACCGCGCCTGCCTGGCGAAAAGGCTTTCCAGCGTTCCAAGGCGGTCTGATGATGCGAGGCCAGCGCCGAGCCGATCTGCTCGGGAGATCCGGTGATCAGGACGGCTACTTTGCCCTCTGAGATCGAGTCCGGCGAGATCGTCGAAGTTACTCTCCGGAATGCTTAGACCGTAACCGACAAACACCAGTGGAGCTTCGACCATGGGAGCAAGGTCCAAGCGCGTGCTGAAGATCGCATCGTCTCCCAGGGTCAGCGGTTCAGCCTTGCCGTTGCGAATCAACGCGGCGCTGACGACTCTGATTCCACGAGTTGCCGAGATTCGAACTTCACCGGCTGATAGAAGCCCTTTACGCCGGCCGGCTGAAGGCCCGCGGCTTTCAATTGATTGACGACGTATGCTTCCGCTTTTTTCAGGCCTGGACTTCCGGTGTCACGGCCCTCCATATTGTCGGCCGCAAGCACCTTGATGTGTTCCCACCAGGTTTTGCCGTCAAATGGCGGCTGATTGCTCATGTGCGACTGCTGAAACCAGAAATATAGCGATCAATATGGACAACAACGACTTTCTCAGCATCGTTCCTCCGAAAAGATTGCTACTCCGAAACAGCGAACCGCGGCGGCTAGAACCGCACTCCATTAAGGAATTGCGGCACGAATAGAGTCGTGTCCTTCCCCTTTTCATCGGACCAGTACTTCTCAGCTAAACTGTTAAACGTATCCCAGACCAGCCAGGCGGTCGTGCACGATTCTTTCTGCTTCGCCGTCGGAACCACCGCCGGGGCTTTTCTTTTCCATCCCGGCCACCAGCGACCGTCCTTGCATCGACTCGGGAATTTCGTGTCCAGCCAGGTCCAATAAAGTGGGCGCAATGTCGAGCAGGCGCGCACCTTCATACTCTCCGCTTAGCGGACAATTGGGAGCGGTGAGAATAAACATTCCGTACTGCGCGTGGTTGCAGCCGTCGGGGCCGGTGTCGTTTTCCTGGACATGAAGCTTCGAGTGTCCAACCGTGCCAATCGAACGCCAGTAAAGCTCTCCAAAATGGACGATCAGGTCAGGCGCCACGTTGCGCACGTTGCGATAGATTTCCTTGGGCTTGAATACCAGGGACTTCATTGGCTGGCTATCTTTACCCGGTAGCGACTCCAGGCGCCATTTCATTTCGCTTCTGGAAAGATTCATACTCGGAGGCGGGAATTATTCCCTGTGGCTCGCGTCCCTGGACATTGAAAAACACGCGGGCGTAGTAGCCGCCTTCGCTCCAGACTTTCGTTTTGCTCCAGTTCACATTCAGTTTTTCGAAGGCGTCAACGTTTTCGGATATTCATTCAGCACTAGAAGACCCTCGCGAATCAGCCATTCGTTGATGGCGAAACCTCCATCGAGCCGTTGCGCGCCGTGGTCTGAGACGATGAGCACGATGGTGTCGTCGTCCAGGAGTTCGAGAACGCTGCCGATCTGTTCATCGAGCCAGCGATAGTATTCCGGAATCGCGTCCTGATAGGGATTGCCCGGCTCAAACTGGACGTGCTTGGGATCAAAGTAGTTCCAGAAGCCGTGATGCATGCGGTCAAGACCGATATCCACGAAATGGAAATAGTCCCACTCCTGCTCGGTCAGCAACCAGCGCACTACCTGCCACTGCTTGCGGCTCATGTTGAAGATCTCTTCTTTGAGCCAGTCCTTCTTGTCGTTATCAACGCGGAAGTTCTTCACGTCAACGGGATATTCGCCGACCAATTCCGTGATCTTGGCCTTGAGCGCCGGGGGATAGGTGAAGTCGTTCTTAACCGTGTCAGGAGTAAGAAAGCAACCGATGCTGATGCCGTTCACTCGCCGTGGAGGGTAATTCGGCGGTACACCAACGATGATCGACTTCTTCCCTTCCCGCGCCAGTTGGTCCCAGATCGCCAACGCCTTGATGGAAGCCGAGTTCGCAAAGGCGAGCTTGTCGTAGGAATGATCGGAACGATTGCGGAATCCGTAGACGCCGAGCGAACCCGGGTCCTGGCTGGTGCTCATGCACATCCAGGCTGGAACGGTGATCGGCGGAATCACGCTTTCCAGCCGCCCGTAGACGCCCAGATCCATCAGGCGGCGCAGGTTAACCAGCCGTTCGTCGCCAAAAATTACTTCCGGCGCGGCGCAGTCGAGTCCGAGCACGCAGATTTTCATTTCACAGTAACGACGCGCCTTCCATGGATTCCGGCACTGCAACGCCGAGATAATTCAGGATCGTTGGCGCCAGATCAACAATTCGCGCCTGGGCTTGCGTCTGAACCTCCTGCCCCTGACTTTGTCGCGGCGCACGATTCATGAACAGAATGCCGGGAACCGATTCCGGATCCACAATGTGGTCTCCGCTCCAGCGACGCATATTGTCTTCCACCAGTGAGCGCGAAAAACCGCCTACCGCGCTCTGCCAGGAAACGCGAAAACCGCGATGAAAATTCACCAGCAGATCGGGCGAATCGCCGACAAACGCACCCGAGTATAACTCTTCCCGGCGCGACACGCTGCGGATCGCGGGACGCTGCGTCTGCGCGTCAGGCAAGCCAGCCAGGCCGGTCTGGATCGCACGGCGCACCCGTTCCGCTTCGGTTCCCTCCTCGAGAACACCGCCGCTCTCGCGGCCTTTGAGGTTCAGGTAAATTCCTCCCAGGCCAACCGCGTAGGCGTAGGTTTTCGACCAATCAACACCAGCAAACCCTTCCCCCGGGCTTTCAGTCGGCTTGCGACTGTCCTTAAGGGTGAGCAATCCGTTGTGCCATAACCAGGTGTTGGTGTCGAAGGCGCGGCGGAAGGTTCCAAAGCCGTGATCGGAGAGCACGATCAGCAGCGTGTTCTCGTCAACTTTGTCTAGCACAGCACTGAGCAGCCCGTCACAACGACGATAGTGATCTTCGATCCGGGTGGCGAGCTCGGGCGAAAGGTCCGGCTTGAAGCCTGGATGTTCACGATCACGGAACCGCCACAGCATGTGCTGCACCCGGTCGGGGGTATCGAACAGCATGAAAAATAGTCCCTCGGAAAAACGGTCGAGTTCGAAGCGCATGGTGCGCTCACGCTCGCTGAGCACCAGCTCACAATGCTGCAGGTAAGCCGTCTCATCCAGTCGGCCGTTGTTCAGGCCGTTGTGATCTTCCGCCATGCCGAGGGTGGAAAACAGCCCGACTTTTTCCGATAACTCTTTCGCGTAGCCCCCGGGAGTGGAAACCGGAAACATCGGCGCGGCGGGGTCGAAGTTGACCGCGGAAACGTAAAATTCGACGTGCGGTTCAAGCTGCCGCACATAAAACCGAGCGATTCCGGTCACCGACTGCAGCAGGGAAAACTTGAATTTGAACCGCACCCATTCGCTCCAGGCTTTTTCCGGAACTTCAATTCTGGAAGGCGAGCCTCCGGTGTGAATCACGAGTTTGCACGACTCTTTGTCCACCTGCACGCGCGTTTCGCAGTAGGTGTCCGAAGCCGGCGACGTCTTTGTGTTGCGTGGGCCGATCACCCGGGCAGTCAACTCCGGCCCTGAATCCAGAAATACAAGTTGCTCGTTTTCCTCGGCGGTCACCGTCCTGTCCTGGGTGTAGAACGTTCCTTTGCTCTGACTGCCGCGCAGGTCGGGAACCCCCACTCCAGCCAGCATCCGGCCCTGCAAAGCTTCAGGAGGGAAAGTACAGGGGCAACGCAAAATCGTGCTGGGGACACCTGCGTTCGACAGCGGCTGCCACAGCGGCACACCCTGACGCCGGTTTACCACGCGCGGTTGGGCCAACATGTTCTTCGGCCGTTCGAAGCGGGTCAGAGCAACATCGGGCAAGTAAGTCTCTGGATCACGGCTGATGAAGTCAAAAATTCCGTGACCGCCAGGGTTGGTTCCGGTCATGAATGACGACCATGCAACTGGAGTCTGGGCCGGATAGGTTGTCTTTAGGCGAGTATAGCTACCGGTCGCGCGAATTTTCGCGAGGTTGGGGAGCTCTCCTCGTTCCAGCATCGCTTCCACAATGCTGGGCTCGAGGCCGTCCAATCCGATGACGATAACTTTTTTGCGCAAGAAACGGACCCGAAACTACTGAGTTCCTTTTGGAGCGTCCTTGGAGGCTTCCGGGGTGGCAGGCGCGTCGGAGCGGCGGAACATCCTTACCATCTTGAAGAAAATTCCCACCACTTTGTTCCAGAAAAGCAGCAGGAGACCAAGCACGCTGGCCAGCCCGGAGGTCACCGTCATTACCTGGTCGGGGCCACCATAAAGAGCCAGCAGTTCAAATCTCATCGGTGCTCCTCTGATTTTCCTGGTTTCGAGCCTATTTGTTTCACACTTGTGCTTGGTTAATTTTAACACCGCTCGCCCCCGGAGCCGTCGCAAATCAGCCCATGTACCTTTGCCAGCGAGGTTCGGATGACCGCCATTTTTGCGGGCAACCTCAGTCGGTGTGGCACACTGTCTGACGGGAGAAGTGGCAATGCACATCGGATCGTTGACCATTTGGGAGCTAACCGTCCTGGTCTGGATCGGATCTGCCATCGCCGGCCTCCTCGGCTCTCTCACGGGGCTTGGCGGCGGCGTGGTCCTGGTTCCCCTGCTGACGCTCTTCTTCAAGGTGGACATACGCTACGCCATCGGGGCTTCGCTGGTTTCGGTCATTGCCACGTCTTCGGGCGCGGCGGCAGCCTACGTCAAAGAGGGGATCTCCAACATTCGCATAGGAATGTTTCTGGAGATTGCGACCACGCTGGGGGCGGTTCTGGGAGCGTTCTTGGCCGCGAAGGTTTCAACCTCCGCCATTGCCATCACCTTCGGCGCAGTCTTGCTTTATTCCGCGTATTTCTCGGCTCGAGTCCGGGTCAGGACGAAACTCGACGAAACACCCGACCCAATGGCCACGAGGCTTCGGCTGAACGGGAGCTTCCCTACCCCGGAAGGCATTCGCCACTATTTCGTTCACCACGTGCCGGCCGGTTTCAGCCTTATGTTCGGAGCGGGTGCACTTTCGGGACTGCTCGGAATTGGTTCGGGCGCGGTAAAAGTTCTGGCCATGGACCAGGCCATGCGAATTCCCTTCAAAGTGTCTACGACCACCAGCAATTTTATGATTGGAGTGACGGCGGCGGCCAGCGCCGGCGTGTATCTCAGCCGGGGTTACATCGATCCAGGGCTTTCCATGCCGGTCATGTTAGGTGTGCTGACCGGGTCGCTTGCGGGCACGCGCATTCTGGTTCAGACGGAAACCAAGTGGCTGCGGCTGATTTTCAGCATCGTGATTCTGCTGTTGGGGGTGCAGATGCTTTACAACGGAGCGGCGGGCAAAATATGAAAATGATAAGCCTGCCAGTCTGGACTGACCGCAAGGTCGAAGATCTAGTCGGAAACCTGCTGCGCGCCGGTGTGTTTCTCGCCGCCTTGATCGTCTTCATCGGAGCGGTCGTTTACCTCGCGAGGCACGGAGCGGACCTTGCGGATTATCGAGTGTTCCACGGAGAGCCGAACCAGCTTCGCACCATCCCCGGCGTTTTGCGGGAAGCTTTTTCGTTTCAAGGGCAGGGTATCATCCAGCTTGGGCTGCTCTTGCTGATCGCGACTCCGGTTGCACGGGTCGTGCTTTCCATCGTGGGATTCGCTGCAGAGCGTGACCGCATGTATGTGGGGTTTGCGACTATCGTCCTGGTGATTTTGCTTTACAGCCTTTTCGGATCGGCGCAGTAGCTGATGGGGAGTTACGGCAGCTCTGAACGGAAGAAGTGTCGCCGCTCAAAAAGACTCATCGGCAGCTCAAAGACCTTGGTCTCGCCGACGGCAAAGGAGAATTGCTTGCCGCATTCAGGCGCAGGACAGGTAGTGCTGACCTTCTCCTTGTTGGTTTCGCGGGTTACTTCCCGTTCGACAACCACCCAGGTTCCACACTTGGGACAAGTTACGCACGAGCTCACAATGTGATCAGTCATGCCTCTTCAGTGTAAATGATTCTGCAATCAGGAAACCCACCGATGGTCCATTCAGCCAGATGGCCGTTTCCCGTGACGCATTTCCCAGAGAATCTGGCGCAAAATGCCCAGCCAGGCCTCCGCGTCACGGGCAGATACCTTCAGCCGGCGAACCATGCGACGCACCCGTTCCTCCGTGGAGGGTGCCCTGTCCGGGCTCATGTGGGTGCTGGTGCTCAGCACATCCAGCAGGATCGTAGTCATGCGCTCGACTTCCACTGACGGAGCGAGTGGCTGGCCCTCAGAGACTCCAGCCACCCGGTCATCGCGAATCAGTTCATACAGGCACACTGCCACGGCTTGCCCCAGGTTCATCGAGATGTGTTCATCCCGGGTAGGGATGCGCATCAGCCAATGGCAGTGGCTGAGGTCTCGCCTTGAGAGTCCGTACTTCTCCGAACCGAACAGGAGGGCTACACGGCTGGATCGCATTCGCTTCCGAATCAGGCGCGCGCCATACTCAAGCCGCCGAAGTGGATGTTGCAATTCCCGGTGACGCACCGCCGTCGTCCCCACCACCAGAGTACAATCGGCCACCGCCTCGGCTACGCTCTTGTACTCCTCCGCCTCCTCCAGCAGTGCGGCGGCGCCAACTGCGGATTTCGCCTTCCGAAACGCCACCGTGTAGGGATTCACCACCCGCAGGCGGAGAAAGCCAAAGTTACTCATGGCACGAGCGGCGGCGCCGATATTTAGAGGGTTGCGCGCGTCTACCAGCACCACGCGCAGGCCGTCGGATTTTAGCGGACGGGGCAAGAATGCTAATTCTAAAGCAGCGTGGTCAGAAAAGTGTTAGCCATCAAGTCTCAAAGCCTTGAAATGTCATCCTGAGCGGAGCAAAGCGTTTCGCTCGCGAAAGTCCATACACTCTGCCGCTTCAAGGGATCCTTCGACTTCGTGGGAAGCCCCGCGTTGCGTGCTTTCCACTCCGCTCAGGATGTCAGAGCGCTTAGGATGACAGGATGAGCCGTCTCAAGCGAAGACATCGCTCAGATCGGGATGCTTCAGTCCGCAGCAACCGTGGAACCCTTGTGGACCGACTCAGCGACGCGAATCAAAGCCGGCAGCACTTCACCCAGACCCTTCTTCTGCGTATCGCCGAAGGCGAAATAAAGCTGGCTGTAAAGCGGGTAGATCTGTTCGTAGACACTCTGCTCGGACTTGTCAGGCTCAAAGACACGATTCGACGGGCAAACTTTTGCCTGCGCTTCCTCGATGGTCTTGAACGTTCCGGCGGCGAGAAACGCAAAAATTGCGGAACCCAGGCTGGTAACGCTTTTGCTTGGAACGAGCACGGGACGTCCCAGCACATTGGCGTAGACCCGGTTCAGAACATCATTCTTCTGCGGAATCCCGCCCGCATTGATCACTCGCTTGATGTGCACGCCGTGCCCGGCCATCCGGTCAAGGATCACGCGGGTGTGAAATGCGGTGCCCTCGATGGCGGCAAACAGCTCGTCTTGCGCAGTACTCTGCAGATTCCAGCCTAAAGTGATGCCGCGCAAATTCGGATTTACCAGCACTGTCCGGTCGCCGTTGTCCCAAGTCATTCGCAACAGTCCAGTTTGCCCAGCGCGATAGTCTTCGAGCCCCTGGCTCAAGGTCTTCACATCGGTGCAGGCTCGGGTCGCAATCGCATTGAAAATGTCCCCGACCGCTGAGAGTCCCGCTTCGATTCCGGTCCGGAGCGGATGCACGCTCCCCTGCACCACACCGCAGACGCCGGGAACAAGATTCACGGACGGTGTGATCCCGATGATGCAGGTCGAGGTTCCGACCACATTCACCATATCATCGGTGCCGCAACCCGCCCCGATCGCATCCCAGTGCGCGTCGAACGCTCCAACTGGAATCGGAATGCCCGGCTTCAGGCCAAGCTGCTCAGCCCAATACTTTGTAAGCGTTCCGGCGATCTGGTCGGAGGCCGCGTATTCGCCATCCAGTTTTTCACGGACACCCGCCAGCAGCGGATCCACCTTGACCAGAAAATTCTCCGGCGGCAAGCCTCCGAGCGCCCGGTTCCAGAGCCATTTGTGGCCCATGGCACAAACGCTGCGCTTCACTTTCTTGGGATCGGTGATGCCACACAGGGTCGCCGTCACCATGTCACAGTGCTCAAATGCGGAGACGAATTCAGATCGTTTGGATGGATTATGGCGCAGCCAGTGCAGGAGCTTGGAAAATCCCCACTCCGACGAATACACTCCGCCACACCAGTTGATCGCTTCCAGTCCTTCGCGGTGAGCGGCCGCCGTTATCTCGGCAGCCTCGCCTTTCGCGCGATGATCGCACCACAGATAGTATTCGCCGAGCGGCTTCAGATCCTTGCCAACTGGAATGACTGACGAGCCGGTAGTGTCGAGAGCAATCGCCTCGAGCTGATCGCCCTTGACGCCGGCTTTCTTCACTGCCTCGCGGGTCGCGGCAGTCAGGGCGCGCATGTGGTCTTCGTGTGATTGGGTGGCGTATTCCGGGTCTTCGCGCTTGCGGTGCAGGGGATATTCGGCGACGGCAGAGTCAAGCAGGCCGCGTTCGCTGTCCACGACGGAGACACGCACGCTCAGGGTCCCAAAATCGACTCCAGCTACGATCGCCATCAGCAGGCTCCATTATTCCCCGGATGCCGATACATGTCCCATCCAAGATATCGGGTGGTTGCTTCGTAGACGGCCGGGGCCACGCTTGACAGGTTGGCGGCAACGTGGTGCTCAAAGCCATTTTCGCAGATGTAGTGCAGCAGCTTTTGCATCTCAGGAATCTCGACCACACCGGCACCGCCGAAAGTATTCAGCGGATCGTCGGTAAACTTTCCTTCGCCCACGTAGCCGCGCATCTTGCCCGCCGTATCGTCGGTGGAGAAGCGGGCAAAGCTCATTTTTTCCGGCTTTATCAGCCCCACGCAGGTGCCGAAAGTGTTTTCTTTGCCAACCGTTCCCGCGATGATTTCCTGGAAATCCATCTTTACCGAACGGAAGAAATGCTTGGGCAGGTTGGAGCAATGGAAGCACACAGCCTTGTTGGGATCGGAACCGTAGTTATTGTTCCAGTCCAGTAGCGCCGAAGGGGTTTCCGACGCCAAGCGCAACGCATGCATTCCCAGCACGCCGCAAATGTCCACTTCGCAGGCGCTCGAAAGTAAACCGTCACTCATCATGCTCATAACCGTGCAGGGCACAACCCCGAGATTTTCCTCGATGGAGGTCCAGCACTGCACTGCGCTGATGGCCACTTCGGTGGACGCCATCCAGTGGTCGACGACCGCGCCGAGTTTGGCCATCTTCATCAACGCGGCTGCGGGCACGCCACTCGAATCCACGTATTTTTTGATGGAGGCGAGTTTGGCCTGGGCGGTGTCGTCGTTGTCCTTCATACGCTCGATGCGGCCAAGCACTTCGGAAAGATCGAGCGTCTCGATCGAGATGCCCTGCGATTCGAGAATCTTCTCGCTGTAACGGACGGTGTTAAAAGCGGTTGGACGCGCGCCAATCGCACCCACGCGTAAGTTGCGGAAGCCGTTGACCACGCGGCAGACGGCGGCAAACCACTGCAGATCTTTGGCAAATTCAGGTGAATCCGGACTCTCTGTGTGCAGAGTCGTGATTGAGTAGGGAATGCCGTACTGCCGCAAATTATTGCAGGCCGACATCTTGCCGCAGAAACTGTCCCGGCGGAAGGCGATGGTCATCTTCTTGGGGTCGTCAGGCGTAGCCTGGATCAATACCGGTACGTGCAGGTCTGCTAGGCGCAAGGCATCCGCAATTGCCCGCTCCTCCCCGAAATTGGGCAGGGTCACGATCACGCCATCGATGCGATCGCGATTTCGTTTGAAAAGGTCGGCACACCGCCGCGACTCTTCCCGGGTTTCCACGGCTCCGTGCTTGCTCTCTTCCGGAGTGAGCGCTACCACATCCATCCCGGCGGCAGTCAATACCCGCAGCATTTCCTCGCGGCCGCTCTTGGCCAGATGATCCGGAAAGAAGCCACGGTTGCCCACGATCAGGCCCATCGTCATTTTTTTCGTTGCCATACTTAGCCCTTATGAGAACCTTTCGCCGTTAGGCCTGCCGCCTAGGGGAAAACTTAACGCAATACACTAACCCTATTAACAGAAGCACGGCTCCCCACCATACGTTGGCGTGCAAGTTGAACAAGACTACGCTGGGGTCAACCGGAGGATTGATGACCTGATAAATTCCCGCAGCCATTATCAGCGCGCCGTTGACAGCAAGCGAGACACCGATGAAGAACCAGATAGAAATCATGCTGCGCACCTCGTTGTATCAAACTCGATCGTTGATTCGAATACCCACAGCCCTCTGTAGCGCCGGCATCTTGCGGCGGCGCTACTGATCCCCTTACCAGAAAATAATATTCAGTATGAAGAAGACCACAACGACCACGCCCGCCCAGAAAAGTGGCCTCTGATATAGCGGAACGTCCCCAATCGAGGGAATGTCAGTCTCCCCATACACCAAACCAGCTAGTTCACTGTGCGGCACAGGTTTCGTGGCCAGACTGACCGCCACGGTCACGGTGACGCAAACGAGAAACGACCATAGCGCCTGATACATATCCTGGGCGAGAGCCTTGGCGTGAGGCGAGAGCGCCACATAGCGCAGTGCAGTGGGATCAACCTTCACCCACGCCCACATGCCGATAGAAGACAACGTTCCACACAGCAATCCCCAAAAGCCGCCAGGGCCGGTCGCACGCTTCCAGAGCATGCCCAGTATGACGGTGCCAAACAGGGGGGCAATGAAGAAGCTGAACAACGCCTGCACATAATCCATGATGCTGGCAAACTGCATCACCAGGTATGCCGTACCTACGCTGATCAGCACGCCCACCACCGTGGTCCAACGTCCCATGTTGACGTAATGATGGTCGGTGCCTTTGCTATTGATCAGCGGCCGGTAGATGTCATACGTCCAGACGGTCGTGAATGCGCTCACATTACCGGCCATTCCGGACATGAAGCCTGCAATCAGCGCCGTAATTCCCAGGCCGAGCAGACCGGGACCGCAGTAGCGGGCCAGCATGAGTGGGAGCACGTCGTTATAGCTGTGGCCTCCGGTTACCGCGGCAACCGACTCCGGAACCAGTTTCACCGGCAGTACTGCCAAGCCAATCAATCCGGGCAGGATCACGATGATCGGAACCAGCATCTTGAATCCGGCTCCGATAATCGGCGCCATTTCAGCGCTGCGAATATCTTTTGCGGCCAGGATGCGCTGTACCACCAGAAAGTCCGTGGTCCAGTAGCCCATCGAGATAACCGAGCCCAGTCCAAATACAATTCCGGTCCAGTGAATCCCCATCGGGTTGGCAGTGAATGAGCCCAAACCAGACCAGAGATGGACGTATTGCTCCGATGCTCGCTGTGCAATTTGCACCTTAAGGTTGCCCCAGCCGCCGGCTTCGTACAAACCGAGGATTGGAATCAGCAGAGCACCCGCCCAGATGAGGAAGAACTGCAGTACTTCATTGAAGATTGCCGAGCGGAGTCCGCCCAGGGTTACGTAAATGGCAACCGTCAGAGACGAGACCCAGATGCTGAAGTTAATATCCCATCCCAGCACGATTTGCATGACCTTGGCCATGGCAAACATGTTGACGCCGCTCATAAGCACGGTCATGAATGCGAAGGAAACCGCGGACAGGGCGCGGCTGGGTTCGCCGAAACGCAACTTCAAATACCCCGGGACCGAATGCGTCTTGGAGATGTAGTAGAACGGCATCATGACCAGCGCCAGGAACAGCATGGCTGGAATGGCGCCAATCCAATACCAGTGCGTCGCCAGAATGCCGTATTGATAGGCGGAGCCGGCCCAACCCATCAACTCGAGTGCACCCAGGTTGGCGGAGAGAAAGCTGAGACCGGCCACCCACGCCGTCATCTCGCGGCCCGCCATAAAGAAGTCTTCGCCGGTATTTGCCCGGCCTCGCAGATAGAATCCGATCGCCAGAACCAGAACGAAATAGAACGCGATGATCACCACATCCACGGCGGACAAGTGCACAAGCTGCTTTTCCGCAAACATCGCTATCGCTGGGATCATTTCTTTTCCTTTGGCTGCCCGTAGTACGCGCTCGATCCGTGCTTCCTCAGGTAATGCTTGTCGTGCAGGCCCTTGCCAACCGGCGCCGCTGCCCGATTGATGGTCGTGGTGAAAAAGGCCATCCGCGCTACGGCTTCCACAATGACCGCGTTGTGCGCGGCCGCCGCAGGATCCGGACCCCAGGCAAAAGGGGCGTGGTTGGCCACCAGCACCGCTGGAACCGCAGCATAGTCTACTTTCTTGAACGCCCGGACAATCGCATGTCCCGTGTTCTTTTCGTATTCAGAGGCAATTTCGCTGTTTTTCATGACTGCCGTCACCGGGATGGGGCCATAAAAATAGTCAGCGTGGGTGGTGCCAAAGCATGGAATCGGCTTGCGTGCCTGCGCCCACGAGGTGGCATACTCGGAATGGGTATGCGCTACCCCTCCAATTCCCGGAAATGCCTGATAGAGCACAAGATGAGTCGGCAGGTCAGAGGATGGTCTCAAATCGCCTTCGACGATCTCACCCTCCAAATCGGTGACCACCAGGTGCTCCGGTTTCATCTTCTCGTAGGGAACGCCACTGGGCTTGATGACCACCAGTTTCTGCTCACGGGAAATGCCGCTGGCGTTGCCGAAGGTATAGAGCACCAATCCCCTTCGCACTAGTTCGAGGTTCGCTTCCAGCACCTCTTCCCTTAGCCGCGGCAGAAGCATATCAGGTTGTTTCCGAAATCCCGACCAATTCCAGAGACAGCAATCGTTTACCTATGGCAAATCAGAAAAGGTAGAGCACGCCATGGCGTTTGTCAATCATGGAATTTACTATCCCGTGCAATTCCTTGTCCGTTAACGTCCACGTACGCGAAGTAACGAAGTCCGGATCGTCTGTGGTAATCGTTTTCTAGATTCGCTTCCCCGAGGATGCTAGCTATCTGGTCAACTGCCGGATCAAAGTCACTTCCTTGGCGTCGTACGGGTCTCCGTTTTGGCGAAAGATGTCATGAAACCAGACCGCTGGCTCCCCAGTATAGGTCTTCTCCCAAGAATCCCAGGGATAGATGGTCTGCGACTTCCCGTTTACAAAGCCCCAGTTATAGGCGCCGACCTTCTCGTCCTTCAGCAAAGGCAGGATGGCAGCAAAGGTACTCCCTCGTGGACGCGCCATATATTCCGTGCAAACGACGGGCCGACCGAAGCGCCGCAGCGATGCAATGCGCCGCTTCATTTCATCGGGCGGCTCATAGCTGTGAAAGGTAATAACGTCTGAGTTTTGCAGCTGTAGGCTCGCCATTTCGCTGAGTTTGTCGTCGCTTGACCAATCACCCCGCCACACTCCACTGGTTAAAGGCTGTGATGGTTTGGCACTGCGGGCCCAGTTCCATTCCTCCCTCAGTAATCGCAGCGCGACCTCGGCCTTGTTGGGAAGCTCCTGGGCCTTGTAGGAGCCGTTTTCATTGTCCGGCTCGTTCATCAAGTCCCACATCAGAACTCGCGGATCGTTGCGAAAATGGCCGATCACACCTATGACGTAGGGCTTCAGTTCCCGGTTCCAGCGGGGCTCATCTTTCAGAATCTCCGCTCCGGGAGCTTGCACCCAGCCCGAGTTGTGAACATGCGGCCTGGGATCACGCTGCTTTCCGAGTTTCGGGTTAGGGTCCCAGACCGAGTCCAGGAGGACGAACATGACACGAATATGGTGCTTATCCGCGACCTCAAGGAATTGATCCATTCGGTGAAGAAAACCGGCGGAGTCCTGCTGCCACAAGAGGTTGTGCAGAAACACCCGCATAGTGTTCATGCCCAAAGGCTGCGCCAATCCTAATTCGCGGTCGATCGTGGGCAAGTCAAACGTGTCCGCCTGCCACATCTCCAGCTCGTTGATGGCCGTGCTTGGGATGAAATTACTTCCCACCAGCCAGGGCTGGTGCGCGTACCACTCGTTGGCCTGCTTCACCGTCCACAGAGGCGCGGCGGCTGCTGAAGAAACTCCGAGCAGGAGTATCAGGAATGCGATGATGGTTTTGTGCATGATGATGGTTTTGTGCATAAGGGCTGAGTAGTCAATCTCCCAAACCGCAACACAATATCACTTTTTTGGATTCGGCTGCTGGCGCGCAGAATTCCCCATCAACCCGTGTTTCCCGGATGCCCGAGATAACGTTTGCCGTGCTAAAATCCGGGCTAATCGCGATACAGCTAAGACAGCACTTATGGACATTCGGGAGATCGCAAAACGGGCAAGGGTTTCAACCGCCACCGTATCCCGCACCATTAACCGGGTTCCCACCGTCAATGCCCAGCTGGCCAAACGCGTCTGGAGCGTAATCGAGGAACTTGGCTACTATCCGAATACGCAGGCGCGAGCCTTGGTTTCCGGCCGTAGCCGGATTTTCGGCCTTATCGTTTCCGAAATGACGAACCCGTTCTTTCCGGAAATCATGCAGGTCTTCGAAACCATTGCCGTCCAGCACCAGTATGAGATTCTGCTGACCTCCACGGGAAATGATCCCAAACGCATGGAAAGTTCAGTGCGCCGAATGATCGAGCGCCGCGTCGAGGGCGTGGCCATCATGACCTTCGGCATGGAAGAACTGTTGCTGGAGGACCTGAAGTCAAGGAAGGTTCCGCTGGTCTTCGTGGATGTCGGGCCTCCTCGCCCCCGGGTCAGCAATATTCGGATTGATTATCTACACGGAATCCGTCAGGCGGTGCAGCATCTGGCGGCTCTGCGCCATGAAAAAATTGCGTTCATCACCGGCCCCCTGCGCTTGAAATCGGCCGTGGCCCGGAAGCAAGCCTTCCTGCGCTCCATGCAGGAGATCGGTCTGGAATCGGATCCGGCGCTGATCGTGGAAGGCGACCATACCATGGAAGGCGGTATGGCCGCCTTCATCCGCCTGCTCGCTGGGCCCGTCCGCCCTACTGCGGTTCTGTGCTCGAATGACATGACCGCGATCGGCGTGATGCGAGAGAGTCATGACGCGGGCCTCTCAATTCCTGGGGACCTCTCGGTCGTGGGATTCGATGACATTCGCCTCGCCCAGTTCGTCCTGCCACCGCTTACCACCGTGCAGATGTCGCAATCCGAACTGGCTCGATTGGCCTTCAACGCGCTCCTCGCCGAGGTGGAGCGGGAAACTCCGGCGCCCAACGGGACCGAGTTCGTACTCGAGACGAGTCTGGTGCTGCGCGAATCGACCAGCCTGCTCTCGGGGGCCGCAAAGACCGAAGAAAAGCGGCAGAGGACGCCGCCCGGTCAAGGTTAAACGGATCCGCTTTTCGCAAAGTCGCGAGAAGCGCGGCACCCGCCACTGATAGTTCGGACAAACAGCTCGAGAGTCTTAACCCAACGTCAGAGCCAGCTTGGTCACTGACGCGGGCGGAAAATTGTAGGTGAGAGTCTTTCCCTTAATATCCACAGGGGTGGTCTTCGGACTGATGACGTCTCGTTCCGTGAAGGAATTGTGGGCGTGCATGTCGGAGTGAGTGAGCGTTGTCGCAGTACCCGATATCAGGCTCCCGCCCCGAATCCCAACCTCCGTTCCACGAGCTTCGCCAATATGCGGATTCACCACGGTCAGCACTAGCTCCTTGTCGTGAAGTGATGCAGAGCCCTTCAGTCCCCAGAATGAGGCGGGCTTGCCGTCGCGATCATAGTTTACCGATGGCGAGGAGAAAATCGTCCGCAACGCCTGACCACCCTGATGTGCCGCATACATCGCGAATACATGACCGACCGGGGTTACACAGAACCTGTCCTCGTGCGCCAGATACAAACTGTTCAGACAATTGATCAACTGGGCACAATTGGCCATGGCCACTTTTTCCGGATGACGGTTGAACGTGTCCAACGTCATGCCGCTGAAAACAGCATCTCGCAGGGTTGGCATCTGTTCGAGTATGTCGCCCGGAGTAGCCTCGCTGCCCGGCCGGTACCAGGGACCCCACTCGTCGACAACTAGCTTGATCGAATGGTTCTTGTCGAACTCTCCCATCACCAGCCAATGCCCATTGATCAGGGACTCCATCACATCGCCCTGGCGCAGGAGTTCGTACCAATCCACGACGTCAAACTTGAGCGCCTCACCTTTGCCTTCGTTCCAGTCCTTAGTACGGCCCCGGCTCAGGTTCCAGGCATAGTAGTGAAGGGCCAGGCCGTAAATGGAACGCAGCTCGTTTGGGCCTTTGCGAATGATCTCTTCCAGAAAGCCGCGCGTCCAGTCCCAGTTGTCATCATTCGGCCCGGACGCGATGAAAGACAATTCCTGACCATAGCGCGGCAGCCAAGCCGTGTACCTGCGGAATTCGACGGCGTACTCTTGTGCCGTGAAATTTCCGCCGCAGCCCCATGACTCGTTGCCCACGCCCCAGAAGCGAACACCAAAAGGCTCGGTGAATCCGGTCGAAGCGCGGGTGTCGGCCAAAGTTGTGCTCCCGGCCGGCGAGTTGCAGTATTCCACCCATTGATAGAACGCCTCGGCGGGAAGACTGCGCACGTTGGCCGCGAGGTAAGGCTGGCTTCCGATCAGTTTGCAGAAACGAATGAACTCATTCGTGCCGAACTGATTGGGATCGTACTTGTGACTGGCGAGACCTGCGGCGCTTTCTACCTGCTCCCAGAAGTTGGTCCGCCGTGGACGCTTATCGGCTGGACCGATGCCGTCGCGCCAGTCGTAGCTATCGGCAAAACATCCACCGGGATAACGGACCACCGGCGCCTTGATCTTCCGCATCTCCTCGACTAACTCTTTGCGTATACCGTTCTGGTTTGGAACCTTTGAGTTCTCGCCTACCCATATGCCGTCGTAGATCACACCGCCGAGATTCTCAGCAAAATGTCCGTAGATGTTGGATGAGATGGTTCCCAGTGGCTCTCCCAGCAGAACCTCGATCCTTGAGTCGGCTCCGGCCGGACTCGCAGCCGCGAAGGGCGCCATTCGGCTGAATAGCAGACACCCAGCCCCCAGCACGCCGCCGCGAACAAATTCGCGGCGGCCGATCAAATCAGGTTTCGTCAAGTCGTGTTTCGTTAAATCAGGCTCGGTCAATTCATGCTCCGTAAACTCATGCTCCCCATTGAATTACGCTGTAGGAGCGGGCGGGCACTTCAAATTTCGCTCGTCCTCCCGTGATCGAAGGTTTGTCCAGCGCCCGTGGAGTCACGCGTTGGGGGGCATCGAAAGTGTTCGAGGCTTTGAGATCGTCTCCGGTCAGCACCTGAGAGGACAGAGCCCGCGCCGGCGCCTTGTCCTGCCAGTTCAACTCCACCGTATGAGCTTTTGACAAATCGCGATTGAGTACGAAGACGGAGACCTTGCCGTTCTCCGGGTCCAGCGTGCCGGCAACGTCCAGGTACGGAACCTGGCCCATCTCCTTGACTTCATAAGTGGGGGACTCGACCACAAGATTCAGCACTGAACCGCGCGCAAACTGAAGAGCCCAACTGTACGGGTAGTAGATCGTCTGCCGGAGCAGGCCGTTCGCATTGGTCATGATGGGCGCGATTACGTTAATCAGTTGAGCCAGGCAAGCCAGCTTCACCCGGTCCGCGTTGCGAATCAGAGTGTTGACGAGACCGCCGACCAGGAGTGCATCTTCCAGGTTGTATACCTCTTCCAGCAAATGGGGAGCTTCCTGCTCATGGCCATTCACCGCGTCCCCGCTGCGAGCCCGATACCAGACGTTCCATTCATCAAAAGAAAGCCAAAGCTTTTTCTTTGAGCGCTTGTGTCCCTGTACCATGTCGCAGACGGCCAGGCTTTCCGCGATCTGCCGGTCCATACTCAGGTTCATGGCGAGGAATTTGGCGCTGTCGTTGCCGGTGTCCTCGGGTGTGTTGCCAAAATAGCGATGCAGGGAAAGCCCGTCCACGTAGTCATAGCATTGTTCAAGAACTTCACGATCCCACTCAAGGTACGTGGGCATGAAGGGCCCACTCGATCCACAAGCAATCAGTTGCAGTGAGGGATCGACATAGTGCATCTGACGGGCCGCGTCCTGAGCTTTCAACCCGTATTCCGTGGCCGTCATGTGCCCAATTTGCCAGGGACCGTCCATCTCATTGCCCAGGCACCAGTGCTTTACTTTGTACGGCTCGGCGAATCCGTGTTTGCGGCGCAGGTCGCTCCACTTCGTGCCTTTGTCGACGTTGCAGTATTCCACCAGGGCAGCCGCTTCTTCAGGCGTTCCCGTGCCAAGATTTAGACCCATGAGAGGCAAGGTGCCGGTTGCTTTGCACCACGCCATGAATTCGTTGGTGCCAAATTGGTTGCTGTTGATGGCATTCCACGCCTTGTCCAGCACTCGAGGACGGTCCTGCTTCGGCCCAACGCCATCAAGCCAGTTGTAGCCGGAGACAAAATTCCCTCCCGGATAGCGAACAATCGGCACTCCCATCTGCCGCACTTCGTCCATCACATCTTTGCGAAAGCCGTTCGAGTCCGAGAGCTTCGAGCCCGGATCGTAAATTCCCTCGTAAATCGCGCGCCCCAGATGTTCCAGAAATGAACCAAACAGATTGCGGTCAAGCGGCGCCACCGTGCGTCGGGAGTCCAGGTAAACACGAACTGCCTCGCTGGAATTCGGGCTCTGCGCCTGCGCGGGCAAGAATCTGCCAAACGCCAGATCCGTCGAGCACGCAATACCCGCTGCCGCAGCTTGACCCAGGAAACGACGTCGATTGGTTGAGAACATTTCTTGATCTCCTGGCGAGTCTTGAGAGTGAGAGAAGCGAACGCGACGAATAGTAAACGTTTACCAGTTTTCGCGCCACATTTTTCTGAGCTTTCGTCTAGTAGCTTTGTCATCCCGACCGGAGCGCAGCGGAGTGGAGGGACCTGCGGTTTGAGCATTGCTCAGACTGGTCCAGCAGTTTTGTCGTTCCAAGAGCTTCTGGGCAGGCCACCGCTGGGAGCGAGGAGCAACGCCATGAACTAGCCAACCCACGAGCGGTTGAGCGAGCGGAAAAAAAGCAAGCCCATCCCCTTCGCTCGCTTCGCTGCCCTCCGGTCGGGATGACAGAATTCCGGTGGACTCAGCCGTGGGCCTCAGTTCGACGCAGCCGACGTCGGCTCCACAACCGCTGGAGGTGCTGATCGCTCTGCGGACACTCGCGACGACTCCGGCCGGTAACCATTTCGCGTCCGGATGCGGCACCTTCTCGCCCGTTCTCCCTTTAGCTTGACAGTGATCGTGCGCCATCCCCGGTTCGGATTGGGTTGAGGATAGTAGCTCACGGAATAGAGGTGCGCCAAATCGTTCCGGATGGAAGCGAACGCCTTCTGCTGTTCCCTCCAGGTCTTGGCAAAGTAGGCCTCGCCGCCGGTGGCGGCGCTCATCCGTTTGAAAACGGTGCTGGAAACCGGTTCCAGCTTAGCCTCGCGGGTGCTAATCATGTAGATAGGAATTCCCTTTGACTGCGCCAACTCGGCGACATCTTCTGGCGGCACCATGCTGGCATTGTCCGGTCCGTTCGAAAACACCACCACTACTTTTCTGCCTGTATTCTGGCCCGCATCCTTGAGGGTCATCAACAGGGCGTTATAAAGAGCGGCATCGTCACCGGCGACCGTGGTGCGTACTCCGCGCAAGACCATGTTGCGGTCGGGAGTGAGAGTGGTAGCGCGGGAAAGGTCGCGGCTGTAGGAATAAAACGCCACGCGATCAGGATTGTCCAGTGAGCGAACGAACTCGGCAATTGCATCCTGGGCAAAAACAAAACCTCGATACATGTAGTTGCTGGTGTCGAACAGGATGAAAACGTTGGCGCCTGCCATCGCCGATCCCAGCTCGGATCCAAGTTCGGACGTCGTTTCCGGTGCATCCGAAGCGCCGTTCAACGAGAACTGCCCGGGTTTGTCTTCGCCCGCTGCAGCCGTCACTCTTCGAGTGGCTTCGTTGCCTTCGCCGAAGGTCGCAACCTTTTGCTGAATACCGTCTTCGGTCACTTCAAAATCGGAAGGCTTTAGACCGGTCACGTAGTTTCCCTTGCTGTCCATGACCGCCACGTTCAACTGCACCATGTCGACTTCGACGCGAATGCTGGTTTCGCCTTCCTGCGCCGCTGTCCAGCTGAGTTGAGGTAAGAAGGAGTGCGGAAACAACCACGAGAATCAGAAGAAATCGTTTTGCCATAGGACCCCGCCATCACCCCGCCCGCGCCTTTTCTTGGCCGGGAATTTTAAGAACTCGTACGACTCAAAGCAACTTGCAGCAACCTAAGCTCTTACTGAACCGCTGTGCTCAACGCCACTTTTGGCAGCGTAGTGATCTTGCCCTGGCGGAACTCCTCGCCGGTTTCTCGCATCGCGCGCAGCATGGCCGGCCAGTCTTCGAAGTCAGTAGCAAAAATCTTCTCCACCATCCGGTAGGTCAGTTCGGGAACGAGCCGATTCAACATCACCGGCGGATAGCCCAGTTCGTCCGCCAAGCGAGCCCAGTACAGATTGTTGGAGTCCCAGGACTCTGCCAGCAGGCGGCTGGAATAACCCATGAACGCGGGGAACGGCTTCACGTTCAGCAACTCGCGACTGTAGCTTTGCGCCAATGCTGGATGGGGAACCCCGAAGTCCTCAGACAACCGTTTCCAGCTCACTTCCTCTGGGTAGCGGGTGGAAAGACTCTCCAGTTCCTCGCCAGCTTTTCCCCAGGAATTGCCTTCTCCCGGAAATCTACGCCGGAACTCAGCCGCCAGATAGAAGGTCTCGCCTGGCATCACGCGGGAGAGCACCTCGTTTTCAGCGCCCGCCTGAAGAGCCCTCTCCAGTTGCGCCGATCGCTGCGGAACCATGCGCTCGGAAAGGATGGTCAGGACGTTGGATCGCAACTTTTCATCCTTTGTGGAGGCGACCAAAAGCTCCTCACCAGTACGTTGGTAAAGGGCGGCGGCGTGCAACTCGTTCGGGCTGACTCCCCACCAGCGAGGCAGGGTAGCGCTGCTCACCAGGCCAGGCACCAACTCGTGCCAGATCAGGGCCTGGACATTCTCCGGAACGATGAAGTCCTGCTCCGCCTCGGCGAGCACAAAAGGCAGATCCGCCAGGGAGCCGGCCAAGTGAGCGCCGCCACCTGCCGGCAAACCCGAACCGAATACATGCGGAACATGCCAGGACTGTCCTCCTCCCATCGCCATTTCTCCGGAGAAGTCGTGCGAACGCACATAGAGTGGATTGTTGAGAAGAATCTGTGCTCCCGGCGGCTCGTAGTACGCGTAGTTCAAGCCGACCAGCGTGTCCCGAAGGAAAGGTGCGACAATGCCGCGCGCGTCTACCAGCTCTTTGTGTGAGTTGGGGGACTTGATGATCTTTACCAAATCAGTCCGGGTTTGCAAAGAGCTGTGGCGGGTGTTGTAGAACCCGGCAGCCCATTCGCTGCGTTCGCTGCTGGTAAACATCGGCCGTGGCATTTCAAATTCACGCAGCTCCCCAGCTAGCGGAATCAAGTTGTCGGCAACGGGTTTTCCCTGCGCCAATTCATTCAAGCCATTTCCCAAAGCCAAAAGCGTGTCCAGGGATACCAGGCGTTGACCATCCATGACCGAGCGAATCCGGTTGGCCAATTCCTGCCTTACCTGTTGGCCGGCCGGGTGAGACTGCTTGGGGCCAGCCAGCAGAGAGATGACTTCCGCCTGGGAAAGATTCGATCTGCCAGCTGCCGCTTTCCAGAGGTCATGAACGGATGCCTGGGCCGCGTCAAAGAGCTGGGCCTGCGAGGATATCCCGGCCGCGAACGGGTTGATGACCTTCTGCCAGGAATCGTTCAGGTCGCGGGGAGCGATTTGACCTTGTCGCGCCAGAATTTGCCACAACCCTACGTTAGCCTGAAAAATTCCCAGAGCATTGGCTCGCAAAGTGACGTTGGAAGTTCGATCGATGGCGTCAACCACTGCCAGGAAACGGGTGATCGAGGCATCATTCAAACCTTCGAATTCAGAAAAGATCAGATACTGGTGGCCGTAGCGGGCAAACTTTTCACCAAGCAAGCGAACCGTTTGAGGACTCAAGCGTTGATCCGCGGGGCGTCCACTGTCGATTGCACTCAGCATGAGGTAGATGGGCAGCGGTCCATCTTCCGAACTCTGGCGGGAAAAGGCGAACATCGCTTCTACCAGCTGGTCGGGATTTTTCCAATGGCTCGCATGCTTGGCCCATTGCCGCACAACCTTGGAGTCGCTCTTCTGCTGGACGATCTGCCCCCATACTTCGAGATTCCCGGGAATACTGGGTTGACCGGTCGAATCGAAGCGGAGCCGCGTCACCAGCAGCAACAACCCGGGATCGGGACGGAACACGGGCCGGGCTGGACCTGGGTTAATGTCCTTGCCGCGCAGCGCATCATAGAAAAGCGACAGGCGGTGAGCATCGGTGAAAGTAGACCTGTTGGGCCGGAGTCAGGCGCGAGAGCGTGTCGAAGTAAGCGGCCAGCCAACCGTCATCTTTTGCCAGCAGCCGAGCCACAAAATCCTTGGCCGACCCTGGATCTGCCCCTGCCAGACTCTTCCATGCGGCTTCAGAGGAGACGCCTCCAGGCACTGTCACCCGTCCATTCCGAATCAAGATGTGACTGCCGTAAAAATCGAGAACCGGGGCAAACGGAAGCAGCCTGGGAATTCCAGCAAATTGCCGGAAGCTTTCGGCGGTTTCGCCATCCATCCGGGCCATGGCCCAGTAGAGACGTGCCAGCACAGGATCGTCCAGAAGCGCGTCCAACGCATCGTTTCCCCGGCCATGCTTCTCTCGCGGGTCAGCCTCCGTCCAGTCGGCCGACGAAAACAAGACCGGCACCTGCGAACCAGGGAACGCGTAGACAAAAGGCTTACCGCCCTGGAGTGTAGCCTCAAGCTCGGCCAACGGAAACCCGGAATCGATGGTCAGGAATGCCCTTTCCGCCTCTGCCGTTTCGAGCGAAGCATCCTTGCCGCATCCTTGTCGCATGCGGTAGCCCAGGACTGACAACAACGGGTCTGCCTGGTCGCAACTGGGGACGCGAATCACGCCTTCCGGGCCCGCCAGCGTAACCAGTTGCCTGGCCTGTTCCACGTAGCGCTTCAGCAGAACCAGGAATTCAGTGGGCCTGCCCTTACTGTCCTTGCGCCCCTGATAGCCCTCCACCGCCACATTACGGGCGAGCAGAGGCAGCACTTCTTCGGCCGAGATCTTCTGGCTGATGCCAGCCATGCGCAGAAAAGAGCGCAGAGGTCCGGGAATGGTGACGCTGGCGGTCGACGCCGCCACCGGTTTCGGAACTTCGGAGGACTGCGCGGTGGTAGTGGACGTGTCTGACGAAGAATTCGAAGCCGCGCTGCAAACGCTTACAGACAGGCAAACACCGGCGTAGAGAGAAGCCTTGAGCAGGAAAAGAGGTTTCACGGCTGGCCCTTCCTTCACATCTAGGAACGACTTGGTGCCAAAGTAGCAGGATGCCAGGGAACGAAGGAATAATTGCCCGCCAGTGACGTCAGGTTGGCTAACCTGGGCCCGAGTACCGCCACCGCGTTGGACTCTGACTAGAAATCCATCTCTTAGATCTTCCGCCCCCGGAAGCCTAACTTTTGTGCCTGCCAAGATAGATCATCCTGCGCTCGCTGCCAACCCCTTTTCTATTTTTTTTAATGACCCACATTCCGGATACGGAGAAGCCCCACAAGTGGCGTGGATTGCGGGGTTTCGGGGAGCGGGTCCCGCACGAGGCCGTTTAAGGCTTGGAGCGGATCGATCAGGAATTCCAGAAAGTATCAGTTCTCTACCGACCTCCTACCGCTCAGCCGCTGCGCCGTGAAAGCGCCCTACAGCCAGCTTTAACCCGGTTTCGTAGCTATCGATCAGCTGGTCCCAGACGGCATTTTCCTTGGAGTCAATAAGCTTCCGCCTGGGGTCGGCATCGAACCAGGCCAACGACTGGCGAATGCCCTGTGCAAAACGGGTCGTAGCCACGTAGTCCGGTACAAAGCGTTTGATCTTGCTGTTGTCGAATACCACGCTTACTGACTTGTCGCCGGTTAGAGTACCTTCCATCTCGGGCAAGCACGCCACCATATAGTCCGATGGAATATGCACCATGCGAGCTTCCACGCCCACAGCGGCGGCCACAGTACGGTAGAGCTGATCCCAGGTTAAAACCTCATCGGTCGTGATATGAAACGCATGACCGACGGCCTGCTCATGCCCCAGCAGTCCGATGAATCCTTTGGCGAAATCACTGTTGTGCGTGATTACCCAAAGCGATGACCCGTCCCCGGGAACGATGACCTTTTGCCTCTTCAGCATCCGATCAACCACCGTGTAAGAGCGTTCCCAGCTATTGATTACCAGCGGAATCAGATTCTCGCCGTAGGTGAGCGAAGGCCTGACGATGGTGGCCGGAAAACCTTCCTCCCGATAGGCTTTGAGCAAGCGCTCTTCGCAGGCGATCTTGTTTCTGGAGTAGTCCCAGTGCGGGTTGGCTAGGGGCGTCGATTCGTTAATCAGGTAGCTGGTTGCTGGTTTCTGATAGGCGCTGGCGGAACTGATGAAGATGTACTGCCGGGTTCGTCCGCGGAACAGGTCCAGGTCGCGCTCGATGTCGGCGGGAGTGAACGCGATCCAGTTGACGATCACGTCGAAATTCCGCCCCTCGAGGGCTCGCGCCACTGCGCGCGGATCATTGATATCCGCCCGAACGGTTTCTCCGCCGTCAGTACCATGCGCAGCGTGCTCTCCGCGAGTAAGGAGAGTAAGACTGATGCCGCGCTGCAACGCTAAACGCGTGCAGGCACTGCTGATGATGCCAGTACCGCCGATGAAAAGTACTTTCATGCGCTCTTTGTAACAGAATCTCCAGGCGTTTCACAGAGCGGGTCCCGCAGCAGCGTTTACCACCGATTGTGTACCAGTGGGCGAATCTTCTCATCGTAGATGCGACGCACCCCGGCCATGGCGTCCGAGGACAGAACGGGGAGATCGGACGCCCGGCAATTGTCGGCAACCTGCCCGGCATGCTTGCCGCCGGGGATGGCGCAAGTGACAGCGTCAAACATGAGGATCCAACGCAGCGCGAACTGGCTCATGGAAACGCCGGCGGGCAGGATCTTACGAATCTCTTCCACCGCCGCGAGGCCGACCTCAAAGTCCACCCCCGAAAATGTCTCCCCAACATCGAAGGACTTCCCTTGCCGATTGAAATTGCGGTGGTCGTCACTGGCAAAGGTGGAATCACGCCGGAGCTTGCCGGTCAGCAACCCACTGGCCAGTGGCACCCGTGCCAGAATGCCGACCTCCTTCTGCTTGGCCCGTGCAAAGAAGACTTCCGCGGGACGCTGGCGGAAACAATTGAAGATAATCTGCACCGTCTGCACATTGGGGAATTCGATGGCCTTGAGTGCCTCTTCGATTTTTTTGACGCTGACCCCGTAGTAACGGATCTTCCCTGCCTTCACCATGTCGTCAAGTATCCCAAAGACCTCTGCCCGGTCATAAAGTGCCGTCGGTGGGCAGTGAAGCTGGAGCAGATCGAGGGTTTCGGTGGAAAGATTTCTCAAGCTGTCTTCAATCCACCCCGAGAGGTTTTCGCGGCTATAGCCTTCCACCGTCTGCCGGGGGAGACGCCGTCCGGCCTTGGTGGCCACGATGATCTCCGTACTGCTGCGATCCTTCTTGAGCTTCGCAACGAGCCGCTCGCTGCGGCCATTGCCGTAGACATCCGCTGTGTCGATAAAATTGACGCCAGAGTCGATGGCCTGGTGCAGAGCTGCCATCGAATCCTCATCGGAAACCTGGCCCCAGGCACCCCCAATAGCCCATGCGCCGAAGCTGATTTCTGAAACCTTCCAACCGGTACGGCCGAGGGCGCGGTAGTGCATGTCTGGTTCTGCCTCCCGTCAATGCCTCATCTTGAGTGCGGAAAAACTCACGATTGTAACAGGATAGGTTCCCACGACATTAGCAACCATACGCTCGGGGTTTCTTTGTTCTTAGCTCTTATGTTCTTATCAGCCATCCCTAATGAACTCCTTCTAATCATCGGCTTCCGCAATTCCTTTCGAGTCTGTGCCGCGTTCCAACAATGAGCGTACCCGGGGGTGCATCCCTAAGCTGGTGAAGCAGTTCCCGTTCGTTGCCGGCATGCCTAAAGGCACGAAGCGGGGGACAACTCCGGCCACTGATTTGCTCTCCCCTGGGGAGCGGAAGGGATGACAAAAACAGCGATGAAGAAAGTCCTGAGCCAGGAGGAAATCGATAGCCTGATCCGCGCAGCCCGCGCTGGGCCTGGAGCTGCGGCTCCAGTAGCCGAGCAGCCTGCCGTCACTCTCTGGGACGGCCGGTTGGCGGGTCAAATCGGGCAGGAGCATATGCAAGCGATCAATCGCTTGCACCAGACGTTTGCGCATAACCTGACTCATTCCCTTGGGGCGTATCTGCGCGTTGAGTTCGAAGCTGCTCTGGTTTCGGGAGAGCACTTGACCTATGCGGAGTTTCTCCAAAGCATCCCCGAGGTCACTTACCTGGCCTCCTTCAAACTCATGCCCGCGGGATTTTCTGTCCTGTTGCAGTTGGATCTCGCAGTCGCCTATCCCCTTATCGACCTGCTCCTGGGAGGAGAGGGCAAGGGAGCAACCCCGGAGCGCGGCATCACCGATATCGAGGAGCAGGTTCTGGAGACGGTCATGCACATTATTGGCCGCGAGTTGCAAAGCGCGTGGCACGCTCTGGCCCTGGAATTTAAGTTCGAGCGCAGGCAACCTCCGGGGCAGGTTGAGCAATTGATGCCAATGCCAGAAAGAATCCTTCTGCTCAGCTTTGAGATCACCTTGCTCGACAGCCGAGGTGCGCTAAATCTGGTGGTTCCTGCGCTGGTGTCGAACACTCTGCTACGCAAGACTGCAGAGCTTGCCCAGGCCAAACCGCGCCTCCGCCTAGAATCGGAACGCAAGTTACGTACCCGCTTGCTGAATTGTCCCTTCGAGGCCGAACTGGCCATTTCTTCCCTGCGCGTCCATTTGCGGTCTCTGGCGGAACTGGCACCCGGAACCTTACTGGAATTAGGCCGCAGCACCGCACAACCCGCAACCTTGTCGGTAGCCGGCGAAGAAATGTTCCGCGCTAGCCTGGCCCGGCGCGGCCCGGTGCGCGCGGCTCAGGTGCTCAACCGAATGCCAAAACCGGGTTCGGAAAACAGAAAGTAAAGAGGCCCAGAAGCTCAAGAGACATCCATGGCCGAAGCCTCCTCGCCCCAGCCCGCACCAGAAACCAACGTCGGCGAATTCCTGACAGTTTGGTCTGAAAACATGAGTCAGGTACTGACTCAGGTTGCCGGCGTTTCGTTCGCGTTGGAATCCGTACTGACGCCACCACCCGAGGTTCCGGGTCCCGAAGAGCACGACTTGCAAGTCATAGTCGTAGCCGCGGGATCGCTGCGTGGCGAAATGAGCCTGCGTGTACCGCGAATCGCGCTGCTCGCCCTGGGACAACTATTTCTGCAAGAACCCCGGGACGAAGCCGCCGAACTCAAGCCTGATCATCGCGATGCCCTTGAAGAATTGCTGCGCCAGGTGGCAGGGCAGGTTGCCACTGCACTAAATCCTCGCTGGGGTGATGTGCAGCTGCGGGTGGAACCCGGACCTTCTCCAACCTGGTCGGCTGCAGCCAGCGGCTGGCTCGTCTCCACGCCGTCAGCCCCTTTCCGCCTGCTTCTGGAATGGCAGTTGAGTTCTGCATTGGCTGCGGCCCTGCGCCCAATCGCGGAGAAGGCGCTGTCCAGCGAACCAGCCCACGGGCCCGCTCCGCCGGCAGCCAAGATCGATCTCTTGATGGATGCGGAGCTTGAGGTGACCCTCCGTTTCGGACAGCGAAGCATGCTGCTTCGAGAAGTCATGGAACTGGATGCCGGTTCGGTCGTGGAGCTGGACCGCCAGGTGCAGGAACCGGTCGACTTACTTTTGGCCGGCAGGCTGATCGCTCGCGGAGAAGTCGTGGTCGTGAATGGCAACTACGGCCTGCGGGTTCTCGAAATCGTTCCACCGACACACTGACACTTTCCCCCAAGCCTTCGCCGTTGCGCCCTTGTGGTATCGTCATGCGTTTGGAGGATACGACATGGCAGTACGTCCCAGCTTGCTGTCGGTCTTACTGATACTCATTCCACTGGCGTCTTCCGGCGCCTCCTCCTCCTGCAGGTGAAGATCGACACTGGGACCGTTGAGGGCAAGGCGAGCGGGCCGGTGCGCTCATTCCTTGGAATTCCCTACGCTGCACCGCCCGTCGGTGAACTGCGGTGGAAACCTCCCGCGCCCGCGGCCAAGTGGAGTGGAGTCCGTTCCGCTACCGAATTTGGCTCGCGCTGCATGCAGGGGCCAATTTATTCCGACATGGTTTTTCGCGACCCTGGCATAAGCGAAGATTGTCTGTCGCTGAACGTTTGGACACCGGCGAAGAATGCCAAGGCCAAACTCCCGGTCATGGTCTGGATTTACGGTGGAGGATTCATGGCCGGCGCATCCTCCGAACCCCGGCAAGATGGCGGTATGCTCGCCAGGCAAGGGGTGGTTGTTGTCAGCATGAACTACCGCCTGGGCATTTTTGGGTTTTTCGCGCTCCCGGAACTTGCAGCCGAGTCGGACAAAAAGGCCGCTGGTAACTACGGCCTGCTCGATCAAGTCGCGGCTCTGGAGTGGGTGCATCGCAATATTGCTTCCTTCGGTGGCGATCCGGCCAACGTTACGATCTTCGGCGAGAGCGCGGGATCGTTCTCGGTGAGTGCTCTCATGGCATCACCGGTCGCAAAGGGGCTATTCCATAAAGCCATCGGCGAGAGCGGCGGCGGCATTTTCCAGCAACGCTCTGCCCTTCGAGCCGCTGGCCGACCGTTCGCCAGCGGGATTCCCAATTTGCCACCTCGTCGCTTGGCACCCAAACGCTAAACGAACTGCGCGCCATGCCTGCGCAAAAGATTCTCGACGCCTCGTTGAAAAAGGACGATGGCCAGGGCCCGCCGCGCTTTGCTCCTGATATCGACGGATACTTTCTGCCTGAGTCTGTGCCCGCAATTTTTGCCCAGGGAAAACAGAGCGATGTTCCACTGCTGGCCGGGTGGAATCACGATGAAGGCAGTTTCGAGGCGGTGCAGGGGCAATCTCCGCTCGAAACCCTGAAGGCAACGGCCACCAAAGAGTTCGGCGAAAAGGCGGACGAATTTCTGCGTCTCTACCCCGCCAGCAATGACGCGCAAGCGCGACGTTCCCTGCAAGACTTCGCGGGCGACCGCTTCATCGCGTGGTCCACGTGGAGATGGCTCGAAGCCCAGACAACAGGCGGCATACCGGCTTACCGGTATCGATTCGATCTCGGTTTCCCACACGCCCCGGAAGAACCCGATCCTGGGGCTTACCACTCGGCGGAGATCGAGTATGTTTTCGGAATGCTTGATTCAAAGGCCGGTGTTCCCTGGCGCGCAGAAGACCGGGCGCTCAGCGATCAGATGCAGAAATACTGGACAAACTTCGCTCGCAGCGGAAATCCCAATGGTCCGGGCCTGCCGCAGTGGCCGGCTTACCGCTCGGACACCGGTTGGCAGATGATGTATTTGAGTCAACAATCCAACGCCGGGAAAGATGTTGCCCAAGACCGCTACCTGTTTCTGAATACGGTTTGGGGGAAATAAAGAAGAAAACTCCCGACGCCAAGCCACTGATTTAGAATCGCGACGTGAAAACAGTGATCGTGGTCCTCGCACTGTTGTCTTCTCTTGCGGCGGAGAAGCCGGAGTGGTGCCGGAAGCTTCCCCGCCCTGCCTACCGCACTCTTGAGAGAGTAGCCATCAAGGACCCTTGGTTCGAGGTCTACAAGATCCGTCCTGGCGTGTTCGCCATCTACGAGCCCCATCAATCGGAAGAAGTCATTTCCTACCTGGTTCTGGGGACGAAGCGAGCCCTGTTGTTCGATACCGGCATGGGCATCAGCAATATCCGTCAGGTTGTCGAAGGCCTGACTGGGCTGCCGATAAGCGTCCTGAACTCGCACACTCACGACGATCACGTGGGCGACAACTGGCGCTTCGACGACATCTATGGCATGGATACTGATTTCACCCGTACGAATGCCAAAGGCTCAAGAGATGATGCCCAAGCGGAGATCGCGCCGGGTGAAGTTTGCGACGATCTGCCGCCGGGATTCAAGCCTTCCGAATACGCCACCAGGCCATTTCATATTTCTCACTGGATGCATGACCAGGACAAGATTGATCTGGGCGGGCGCATTCTTGAAGTTATTTCAACTCCCGGCCACACTCCGGATGCCATCGCACTGCTGGACGAGAAGAACGGTCTGCTGTTTACCGGAGACACTTTCTACGTGGGCCCCATCTGGCTTTTCCGGCCGGAAACTGATCTGGATGCGTACGTGGCCTCGGTAAAAAAGCTGGCAGCTCTGGCGCCGAGGCTTCAATTGCTCTTACCCGCTCACAACACTCCCGTCGCCGAACCAGGCTATCTGCCCCGCGTCGTCGAAGCTATGGAACAGGTTCGCAGCGGCAAGGTAAAAGGCACACCCAAGAACAGCAAGCAGGAGTACATGTTTGAAAGCTTTTCCTTCCTGATGGCCAGGTAGAGCGTCGTCATTTTGAGCACCGCGGGCGACGGGGATCATCACTGGCACGAATTCAAATTTCAACAGTCACGGAGAATCCCAAGCGTGCGACGTTCGTGGAATCCCGCCCTTGCGCACAGAACGCGCAAGGATGGGGCACTCGCATTCCGTTGCACGCCTACTTTGATTCTTCCCCCGGCGCATATTTAATTCCCAATTGATCGAAGAGAAATCCGAAGACGTCGGCTTCTTCTTCGATGTATTCGTCGAGTGCCGTGCCAAAGCCGTGTCCAGCGCTGGAGGAAGTGCGCAGCAGGATAGGATGGTCAGAACTGTTAGCCGTTTGCAGCCGCGCCGTCATTTTGCGCGACTGCATGGGATTCACCCGGTGATCGTTCTCTCCGGTGGGAAACAGAATCGCGGGATATGCAGCTCCGTCCTTCACGCGGTGGTAGGGAGAGTAGGCGTATAGCGCCTTGAATTGGTCGGGATCCTTTACCGTTCCAAACTCGGTGACATTGAACTCGCCGTTGGGATCGAGTTCGACTCGCAGCATATCGTAGATGCCGACGTAGGAAACCACGGCGCGGAAAAGATCCGGCCGTTGGGTGAAGGCCGCGCCCATCAGCAGGCCGCCGTTGCTGCCGCCGATGATTGCCAGGTGAGGGGGCGAAGTGTATTTGCGGTCGATCATGTGCTGGGCGCAAGCGATGAAGTCGTCAAACACGTTCTGCTTGTGGGTCAGACTACCTGCCTTGTGCCATTCTTCGCCGTATTCGGCACCGCCGCGGATGACGGTGGTCACGAAAATGCCACCCTGGTCGAGCCAGAGGCGTGCCCCGATGCCGGCGAAGAATGGCTTCTCGTTGACACCATAGCCGCCATAGCCACCTATTAGTGTGGGGTTTTTGCCATCAAGCTTGGTGCCCTTGCGGCGAATAATGTTCAAGGGAATGCGGGTACCGTCTTTTGACGTGGCAAATTCGCGCACGATTTCCGCGTCGTCGAACTTTACGGGCGAAGTCTTGGACAAGGCGGTGCGAATGGTATCTCCACTGGCAGCGACGTAGTGATACCAACCGGGCGGTTCCAGATACGAAGCATTGTAGAAAAGCACACTTCCCCCGCCAATCGAGACCATGCCATCAACCGATGAGATCGGAGGCACAGGGGGAGCTGCCAGAGAACGTCCGAGCGGATCGAAGACGCGCACCCGGGATGGACCGCCAAGGATGTCAACCACGTACAGACGGTCGTCTGCGGGTACGAAGTCTTCAATCGAAGCCCGAGCGCTCTCATCGGAGCCCGACCCTGAGCTTTGTGGAACGATTACTTTCGCCTGGGAAAGCTTCAACTCCGAAAGAGGAAGTCGCAAGATCGTCCCGCGCGGCGCATCCTTGCGGGAGAGCAGGTAGAGTGACGATTCTGGTCCTACTTTTGCCGAAACGATAGCATCTTCAAAGCGCGTTACCTGGGTCCAGTGTCCGCTTTGGTCCATCACGTAGTGCGCGGCCTGGCCGCCGTCTCCGTTTTTCACGGTTGCGACCAGCCAGCGGCCGTCATCGCTCATGTCCAACAGAATTTCAGCGATGCGCGGGAAATCCTTGCCGATTACATAAGTATCCTGGCCAGGATCGGTGCCGAGCTTGTGAAAGTAAACCTGCTGATAGAAGTTGGCGTCGCCAGGGGGGCGCTCACTGCCTTGCGGGTAGCGCGTGTAGTAGAAGCCGGAGCTGTCAGCCTTCCAGTCAAGACTCCCGCCGGCGGTGGCAAAGTTGACCCGAGGAACAACGTCGGGAAGTTCCTTCCCTGTGGCAACTTCAAAAACGTGAGCCGAGCTGTCCTCCGAGCCGTTCTGCGAGAGCGCCGCAGCCACATACTTACCGTCAAGCGAAGGGACATAGAAATCCACTGAGAGTAAGCCCTTGGCGTTGGCAGCGTTGGGGTCGAAGATAACCTTTGCGCTGGCAGGATCGTCAGCCGAACGCATCGCAACCAGAATCGGCTGCTGCTGGGGAGGCTGGTCCTTCATGGCAAACAGCATGCCGCCCCTGAACTGCAAGGAGTAAAACGAAGCTGAACTGGCGTTGAGCAACCGCCTGACGCGTTCCTTGATGGCAGGCCGTGCCGGCAAATGGTCAAGATATTCGCGAGTCCGGGCGTTTTGCGAAACGTTCCACTGCTTGACTTCGGGATCGTCCCAGTTTTCCAACCAGCGGTAGTCATCGGTGATCGTAACGCCCTGGTACTTGTCGCTAACCGGACGTTTAGGCGTCGCCGGCGGCGTGGGAAGGACCTGCGCCTGGGCAAGCGCAGACAGAGTTGCGATCGTGATTGCAAGGAGAACACGAACAGGCTTTCTCATCAGAGCGGTCCTTGGTGAAGGCAGGAATATGCGGGAAACATTATGCTGTTCGCGTTTGACTTTGTACAGTGAGCGCGGAGGTGAAGGGATCGCTGGTGGTCTGGCGAGGAAACCTATTCTTAGTTGCTGGTTCTCGGTTGTCAGTTCTTCGGAAGAGATTCACCCCCAAAAGAAAACGCCCCAGACTCCGGTTAGAGTCATGGGACGTTAACTGAGTAGCCCTCCCCCAGAACTGCTCAATGACAATGTAAAGCGGACGCCCGAGTAGGTGAATGGCACCAGGGTGCCATTCGCTGGCACAAGTGGGTCAGTGCCCGGAAAGGTAACTTTCCGAGGCATCAGTTTCTGCGCGGCACGCTCTACCCGGCTGCCTCAGTCGGTGCGGCCTGGTCGCTATCATTGTCATTGCCAGTGTAGTTATCCATGGGCGCGGCCAACCTTCCGGTCCGGCGCATGGTGGAGCAGTCAAAGGCGTAGACGACGCCGCAGATGAGGCATACCTGGTAGGACTGGTAGGACTTGCCGTACACCCCGGTATGCGGCCAGGAAAAATTGTGCCGGCAGCACATTTCGATAAGGCGCTTGAGGATCGGACTTGTCATATCTGCCATGAGGTTTTTGATTTCACTAAGGCTTCTCCAAACTACCCCGTAAGCGTCCCAAATAGAGTGAGTTTCTTGGACATAGGCCTCAGGATTAAGGTCAGTACCTGGTCTCATTACTCAGTTACCGTGGGGGGAGTAATGTAACTGTCCTGTCGCACATCCGAGTAAGTACCACGGGAACAAACCTTCTGGACAAGGTTGAGTTACCGTAGGTAGTGAAAGGCCGAGCCTGTCCGCGTGCCGAGCGGCGCGCGCACTTCCGAAGAGGGAAACTATGTCTAGTGCTAACGCGTTCAACTCCGTACGGCGCAGCTCACGAGTTCCGGTCACCCTCCCCGTAGTCGTTACCAGCATGGAGCCGGACAGACCCTTCTCCGAAATCTGCGAGACTCTGGTGGTTAACGCCCATGGGTGTGTCATGTACTCGCCAAAGAAAGTGGACCCTGGCCTTCCCTTGCAGTTCAAGAGGAAGGAAGGCCGCGCGGCCATGGCTTATGTCGTCGATTGCCAACCGATGGGATCTGGCCAGCAGGGCTGGCAGTTGGGCGCCAGGCTCGATCGCCCTGGAAACTTCTGGGGATTGGAGGCTTGTCCCGACGACTGGATGCAACTGCTCGATGCCGAAGTTTCGCGGAAAACCGCAGCAGGAACTCGGGACGACAAAGCGCCTTCGCTCAAGCTCGTACGTGACAAGGCCTCCTCACAACTAACCGACCATGATTTGAAAGCCTTGTTTGCCGAGATGGTTCAGCCCTTGCACGCTGAAGTAGCAGAGCTCAAGGAGAGGCTGTCGAAGGGCGCGCCCAAGCGCAGCCAGTTTGATATATCGCTGACTCACATTCCACCCGAAGTTGAAGAAAAACTCTGGGTCCGACTGCGCGAAGACCTTGGCGCACAGGTCCTGCAGCAAACCCGCCAGCAGTCAGAGCAGGTGATGGAAGCAACGAAGGAAGCTATCGGAAAGAAGATACGTGAAGCCCAGAACGAGTTTCGGGAGCACGTCACACAGGAATTACAGCAGGTCGGGCAGCAGGCGCAAAATCTCTCCGAAGAAATCTCAGCCACGGTGGGCGAGCACCTCCGTTCGGGAACAGAACGCTTTCAAAAGCAGGTGTCGGAAGCTGGAACCCGGGTTGAACAGCAGGGCGAGGAACACATGCGGTCCCTGCAGCAACGCCTGGGCGAAGAGCATGCAACCTACCGGCGAGAGATGCAGCAGGTTCAGGCAGCGGCCGCTTCAGAATCCTCCCGGCTGCAAACTCAGGTCACCAGCCTGGGCGCCCGCATCTCCGAGCTGGACGATACCGCGTGCCGGCTTGAGTCCGGCATGGACGCACGCCTGAGCCAAATGGCCAACGACGCGATTTCCGGGGCACGCATTCAGCTCGAAACTCAGGTTGATGTGGTCCTCAAAGAGCTGGGATCACGGAATGCAAAAGAGCTGGGCATTCAGCTCGACGACGCCTGCGGAAAGTTGAAGACTGTCCAGAAGGGCATCGAAACCTCGGTCTCCGAACTGGTGAGGACTCAGATCGCTGCCACACTCTTGTCCTTCGGGGAAACCATGGATGCGCTGGCAAAGGATTCCGTGGGCCGGTGGCGCGTCGCGCTCGCCAAGGATCTGGATTCGGTAGCCAAGATTCTGGGAGGCCAGTTTCGGATGGAGGGTTCGTCCGACAATGGGGACAAACAAGACTAGCTAATATCAGCGTCCCAAGCTTTGCCTCCCCTGAAAGTACAAGGCGAAGTTTGCTCCGGTCTGAGACCAAGAGGACGACTACTTCTTGCGGCGATTGTTGCGAAGTGAGTCCATCATCGCCGCAATGCGTTTTTCCTTGGTCTCCGGCCTTTTTGCGGCCTCGATCTCCCGCACGTATTCCTTTTGATGAGTGAAGGAGAGCTTGGGCCAAAACTCCCTGGCCTTGGGATCGCTGTCAACCATTTTCTTCAGGTACCCTGGGACCTCGACAGTCCGCTCGTCCTCATCCACTTCCATGAGGACGGTGACGGTGTCCCCAGCCTTGCATTTGGCGCCGGCGCGCAATTGCGCATTGACCGCCATCATGTGACCCTCCCCCATATTCATCAGGGAACTGCGGAAGGGAAATCCATTAATTGTTCCTTTGACCGGCACTCGGCCTTTGCGATGAAAGACCGCGACCACATCGAAAGGCGGCTTCAGTGCGGCCACTTCGGAACCTGCCTGACCGTGAAGCTTGACCGTAAACTTGTGTTGCGGCATTGCAATGCGCCTCCCGTCTGATCTCCCACTAGCACAGCGAGATTCTAACGGATCGTCGGCATTCGCTCGCACTGATGAGAAATGTGGTAGAAGTTTTCCTGCGGTCCGCATTGCCTCAGATCGTGGAGGATCGGAATGACTCGTGCCTTCGCCCTGCTTCTCTGCGTCGCCGCTGTTCTGCTCAGCGTGCGGTCTGCGCCTGCCCAGCAAAAGATTCTCCCGCCGCTGCATACCAGTGGCTACCAGATTCTCGACGCTGCCGGGCATTCCGTACGCCTCACCTCGGTCAACTGGTACGGCTTTGACCAGAAAGAATATGTCGCAGGTGGACTCGATCACGCGCCGCTGCAGGCAATCATCGGCCAGATTAAAGCCATCGGTGTCAACTCCGTGCGACTGCCCTGGGCGAACGAAACTGTCGAGCATAATCCTCTTGTTGCCGACTATGCGGTGAAAGCCAATCCACTGTTCCGCGGCAAACATGCCTTAGACGTTATGGACGCAGTCATCACTGCGCTCGCGCGGGCACATATCATGGTTATCCTCGACAACCATATGAGCCGCGCCGACTGGTGCTGCAGCGAGACCGACGGCAATGGCCTCTGGTACAACGCCGGATATCCCGAAAGCAAGTGGCTGGCTGATTGGGAAACCATGGTTCGCCGCTACAGGAAGCAGCCCTGGGTTGTCGGGGCTGACTTGCGTAACGAGTTGCGCAGCGGAGCCCAATGGGGTGGCACCGATCCGGCGCTGGACTGGCATGCCGCTGCCGAGCGAGGCGGCAATACCGTTCTCGGCGCCAACCCCAACCTTCTCGTCATGGTCGAAAGTCCGCAATATTCCACCGATTTCACGGCTTTCGCCAAGTTGCCGGTCGTGCTCAAAGTTCCCCATCGACTGGTCTACTCGCCGCACGCCTACTCATCTCCTGATCACACATTCCAGAGCTATGACGAGATACGGCAGGTCTACGATCAGCGCGCTGGATACCTGCTCCACGCGGAACCAGCGGTGCCGCTCTGGGTCGGCGAATTCGGGTCATGCCAGACGCTCGACTGCGGCCAGAACAGCCAGTGGTTCCGCTGGTTTGTGCAATATTTAACGGAGAAAAACTTGAGCTGGAGCTATTGGCCACTCAATGGCACCCAGTCCAGCGGGGAAGGCCGTAAGTATGACACGGTGGAAACCTACGGCCTGTTAACGCCAGACTACCAGCACATCGGCGCGCCGAAGGTCGTCGAATTACTACGTACGATCGAAGCGTCTTCTCAGTGACACCGATCGCCTGGATGCTCAAGATTACAGTTGATCCGGGATATACACTATCGAGCGCCGCAATTGCGAGCACATGGAGGCACCCTAATGTCACGATCCATCCCCCGATCTTCGCGATTCACCGTTGCATGTCTGGCCTTAGTGGCGGCTCTCTCCCTCGCGACTTGGCCTCCGTCGGCGAAGGCGCAGGCGGCCGCAAAACCCGCTCGATCCGAAGCCCCCGTCGCTCTCGCGCCCGCGCCTCCGAAGAGCCCGCAAGTGGACGCGGACGGAAGCGTTGTCTTCACCCTCGCCATGCCAAACGCGACGAAGGTGGAAGTACATCTCGAAGGCGCAGCACAGCCTTTTCCCATGACCAAAGGGGCCGACGGCACATGGAGTGTCACTGTGCCCAAGCTTGCCCCTCAATATTACAGCTACACGTTTGATGTTGACGGCACGGTTGTTCTGGACCCCCACAACGTGACCATCAAGCCCAGCTTCTTCAGCACTCAGAATGTTTTCCTGGTCCCCGGTCAGCCGGCGATGTCCTGGGAGGCGGCCGACGTTCCCCATGGATCAGTTCATCATCACTACTACCGTTCAAACATCGTCGGCGTGAACAGCGAATACTACGTGTACACGCCGCCCAGCTTCGATCCAAAGAAAAAGTATCCGGTGCTTTACCTGCTTCACGGATACAGCGATGACCCCAGCGCGTGGACAAGCATGGGAAAAGCCAATGTGATCCTCGATAACCTGATCGCCCAAGGAAAGGCCAAGCCGATGATCGTGGTTATGCCGCTCGGCTACGGAACCATGGACGTGATTACCCGCGGGTGGAGCGCATGGCGGGATCCGGAATTGGTGGCCCGCAACTTTGGCAGGTTCTCAGACACGCTCTTTCAGGAAGTCATGCCCCTGGTTAAGAAGCAATATCCAATCTCAGACAAACGTGAAGAACACGCCGTGGCCGGCCTGTCGATGGGCGGATCGGAGAGTCTGCTGGTTGGCTTGAATCACACCGGCGACTTTGCCTATGTCGGAGCCTTCAGCGCTGGAGGCCTGGGACAAGGCAACTACGGTCCGTCCTTTCCGGGAATTACCGCGCAGTCTGCCGCGGAGATCAATGCCAGACTACGAGTGCTCTGGATCGCGTGCGGAACCGAAGACGGTCTCTTTCCTGCAAATCAGAAATTCATCGCCTGGTTAAAAGAAAAAGGCCTGCAGCCTACCGCGATTCAAACCCCTGGGATGCACGCGTGGATGGTCTGGCGCGACAATCTCACTAACTTCGCTCCGCTTCTTTTTCAATCGAAGTAGACGTGCAATCGAAGTAGACGTGGCTTGTTCGGTACAATTTGGCCGTGAACCCTCTGAACGAAGTCGAGACTCGCGTGTTAGGCGCGCTGGTGGAGAAGGACATTACCACCCCGGACTACTATCCCCTTTCATTGAACGCCCTGGTCAACGCTTGCAATCAGAAGAACAACCGCGAACCTGTGATGAGTCTGAATGAAGACGCTGTACGGAATGCGCTCGATACACTGCATGCTCAAAACCTGGCGGGACCAGCGGGCGGTGCCGATAGCCGTGTGACCAAGTACGAGCACCGCTTGCAGGAAGTGTTCAACTTCAACCGAGCTGAAACCGCCATCGTGTGCGTGCTGCTGCTGCGCGGTCCGCAAACACCTGGGGAACTCCGGGGACGCGCCGAGCGCATGCACCGCTTCGAAGCTCTGGACGAAGTGCAATCCACATTACAACGCCTAATGCAGCGGGAACCTCCTATCGCCAAAGCCCTGTCCCGCCAACCGGGAACCAAAGAAACTCGCTACATGCATTTGCTCTCTGGAGAGGTAGAGGAAGCCAGCGTGTCCAAGGCTGTCTCGTCTGTGATCGGCAGCCGCACCGACGACGGCGAAGCGCTTATGCGATTGGAGGGCGAGGTTCAAGAGCTTCGCAGAGAGATTGCAGATCTGAAGCAGCAGTTCGAGGGTTTCAGGAAAGCATTCGAGTAAATCGCCTCTCCAGCACAGCCCACGTTGGGCAGGCTTAAGCGCCGAACCTCTCGGCAGCCCGAGCTTTCGCCTTGGCCACTTCTTCCTCTCGATTCTTGGGCGGTGCGTTCGTTTCAAGCGAACGGAGAAGCCGCATCGAAATACCAGCTACTTCATCGACGGCAGCAAGAAATGAATCTTCGTTGGCCTTCGATGGTTTGTTGAAGCCGGTGATCTTTCTAACAAATTGGAGAGAAGCCGCCCGCACTTCTTCGTCCGTAACCGGCGGATCAAAGTTGAAGAGAGTTTTGATGTTCCTGCACATTCAGTTCGACCTCAAGATCATCATTTTCTCATGGGTAATGCGTCTCTTCCCGCAGAAGCCAACCCAGTTCGGCGAGAGCACAGTCCGGCATCAACGGAAATTTTTTCCAAGCGTTCCCGCACACCCGCCAGGAATTGTGCTTTGTCCTTCCGCATTAGCCGGACCAGCGCCTGGTTGCCGGTATCTTCGTGCGCCGCCGCCCACAGGACCATCTCCGTAAGGACCGGCGCAAGATCGATCCCCTTGGGCGTCAGCAGGTAAATCGTCTTTCGTCCGTCCGATGGGTCTCGCTCCGTGGTGATGATTCCATAGGCGGTCAGCTTCCGCAGACGATCCGCCAGGATATTCGTGGCAATTCCTTCATAACATTCCAGGAATTCCTTGTAGGTCTTGAACCCACGCAGCATCATGTCGCGGATGATCAACAGCGACCAGCGATCACCCAACATCTCCACCGACGCATTCAGCGGACACCCCGACCGCCTGGTGCTGCGTTTCTTCGACATGTTTTCCAACGCGATTTTCACTTGCATTTAGCAAGTGATATGTTGATAATCTCACGCGAAACAGATTTTCGCAATTATTTAAGCAGCCCGGCGCCTGGGTCGACTTGTGGATTCCGTTTGTGGACCGAATCAACGACTGAAGCGCTGAAGACACAGATTACGCTACACTTCCGCAACGACCTGACTAGTGGATGAGGAGGAGAGGATAGGAATGAGCAAAGTAAGAGTACTGGTTGGCACACGCAAGGGCGCATTCATTCTCACATCGGATGGCAAGCGCGAAAAGTGGGATGTCAGCGGCCCTCATTTTGCGGGCTGGGAACTCTATCACCTTAAGGGATCGCCGGCTGATCCCAATCGAATTTATGCGTCTCAGACCAGCGGCTGGTTCGGACAATTGATCCAGCGCTCCGACGACGGCGGCAAAACCTGGCATCAACCGGGAACGCCCGCCGGCCAACCGGCAGAGCCTGGCCCGCCCAAGAGCGAGAGCAACAAGTTTGCCTACGACGCGGCCGCGAAGCCGCTGACCACGCATCAGTGGTACGACGGCACGCAACATCCCTGGGAATTCAAGCGGGTGTGGCATCTCGAACCATCGCTCACCGATCCCGACACGGTATACGCTGGAGTGGAAGATGCCGCCATTTTCCGCTCAACCGACGGCGGCGAGAACTGGAAGGAACTCCCCGGATTGCGCGGCCACGGCACTGGCCCCAAGTGGCAGCCGGGCGCGGGCGGCATGTGCCTGCACACCATCATTCTTGATCCCAGTAATCCGAAAAGGATGTATATCGCTATCTCGGCGGCGGGCGCCTTCCGCACCGACGACGGCGGCGCGAGTTGGAAGCCGATCAACCGCGGGCTGCGCTCGCAATACATCCCAGACCAGGATGCCGAGGTTGGACACTGCGTTCACCACATCGCCATGAACCCGAAGCGTCCGGGCGTGCTGTTCATGCAGAAGCACTGGGACGTGATGCGCTCCGACGACGCCGGCGACCAGTGGAAAGAAGTCAGCGGCAACCTGCCCACCGACTTCGGCTTCGTGATCGACATCCACGCGCACGAGCCAGAGACGATCTACGTCGTCCCCATCAAGAGCGACTCGGAACACTATGTGCACGAAGGCAAGCTGCGCGTGTACCGCAGCCGCACCGGCGGAAACGAGTGGGAGGCCCTCACCAAAGGCCTGCCGCAAAAAGACTGCTACGTGAACGTGCTGCGCGATGCCATGGCCGTCGACTCGCTCGACAAATGCGGCATCTATTTCGGGACTTCCGGCGGGCAGGTATACGCCTCGGCCGATGCGGGGGATAGCTGGAATCCGATTGTGCGGGATTTGCCGGCGGTGCTGAGCGTGGAGGTGCAGACGATTGGGTGAGGAATTTGAACCGAACCAAACGAGAATCGAAAATGCGCAGCCCCGAAGGGGCGGAATATTACAGCCCAGGGCGTAAGCCCTGGGTAGGATCGGAAGCGAGCGAGTCCCGTGGGGACGACAGTAACCAAACGGGGGAAGGACATGGGAAGGGCACGGCTTTCAAGCCATGCCGTCGGACGCCCGGATAAGCGAGCTTCAGCTCTGAGGGTTAGTCACTACGAAGAGAGAAGAGATAGGACATCGGGAGTAAAATAACTCCGTGACCGAAGAGGTTTCCGACCTTTTAAAGAAGGCGCTGGCGCTTCCGCCCGAAGCGCGCGCCGCACTGGCAGGATCGCTTCTGGAGAGTCTAGACGAGACCGTGGACGCGTCTGCCGAGGAAGCCTGGGGCCAGGAGATCGCGCGCCGGATTGAGGAACTGGATTCCGGCAAAGTGAAGCCGATTCCATGGGCCGAAGCTCGGAGGCAAATCTCCGCTATTCTCCATGGACGCTAAGGCACTGGAGATCCACCCCTCCGCGCTCTCCGACCTGAAGTCAGCCATTGCCTGGTGCCTCGAACGCAGCGAACCGGCCGCCGTTGAATTTGCCGCCGAAGTGGACCGCGCTGTGGCCTTGGTAGTCGAATCGCCTGCACGCTGGCCGTCTGGTGAACACGGCACTCGGAAATTTGTCCTGAATCGCTTTCCGTTTGCGGTGGTCTATCGGGAGAAACTGACTTCGATTCGGATACTGGCGGTTGCTCACGGCCACCGGAATCCGGAATATTGGAAAGGGCGGTTGTAGGGGTGGACTTTGGCTGCGCAACAACACTACATCTCGAAATTTCATTTGAATCAGTTTCTAGATCCTGATTCGCTCTCGACGAAAGACCCGTGGCTTTGGCAAGGTTTTGTACGCGACGGCATAGTGAAACGCCGTTCGCCCAAAAATGTTGGAACGTGTCCTGGAATGTTCGATGGCCCCGGCGGGCTCTCTGACCGAAATGCAACGCTTGAAAGTTTCCTAGCCAATGAGGTCGAGGCCCCCGCCGCAGCAGCATTGAGAGAGGTGGGCTGTCAGCCACCGGGGTGCATCGACAAACTACCTCCCGCTCTGACTCGCTACCTCGCATGGGCGGCCGCACGGTCTCTACCAATGCAAACTCTAGAAACTTTATGGGGAGAAAACGTCTTTTTTCTTAACGCAGAACCAGTCGAGCCGCCTCCCGAAGGATTACTCAAGGCGACCAAACTACAGCGTGACATTCAAATGCTACATCCCAAACTGGGGTCGCGCCTCTTTCTGGCAGGCAGTGATTTTGAGCAAGCTGCGCGCGACGGATGGTTTCCGGACATGCATGACCGGACAAATTTCCTCGAGGGTGTGCACATCCAAGCGTATTACTCACAGGTGCGCTTTTTTCCGAGGTTAAAGTGGTTTGCGCTGCATGCTCCAGAAGGGGAATTCTTTGTAGTCGCGGATCGTCCAGTTGGATGGGTTGCAGACGGGTACATCGACGCACCGCCTAGCGCTTTGCGACATCCATCCGCGTATTTGTTAGCACCGATCTGTAGGACTCTTTTACTTGTTGGCAGGCACACATCGGATCAATGGCTCGTGACTCCTGCCCAAATCAATGCCGTAGTGGCTAGTTGGGCTCACGAGTGGATAGCTGGTCCGACGGAGGCTACGGTGAAGTCTGCACTTGAAAATCGCCGCGTTTCTTTGGCGTCTGCGGGATTGGTCCAATGATCCGGGTCATCCTCCCCTTCCATCTCCGCAACCTGGCGCACGTCGGCAGCGAGGTGACGCTCGAGGTTGACGCACCAGTCACGCAGCGCTCGGTCCTCGACGCGCTCGAGGCCCGCTATCCCATGCTGCGCGGGACGATCCGCGATCAGGTAACGCAACAACGACGCCCCTTCTTGCGCTTCTTTGCCTGCGAAGAAGACCTCTCCCACAACCCACCCGACGTACCGCTCCCCGACGCCGTCGCCTCCGGGAAGGAGCCGTTTATTGTGATTGGGGCAATTGCGGGCGGATAGGTTCAGGCACTCACTGCGCGAAGTGGCCGTGATTACCCCGGTAAGGATAAGAATGGGCGCAAGGGGTTGTACGATGACGGCAGTCACGAATCCCATTTCGCTGGTGATTACTAATGGCCAGTCCTGTCGCTGCAAGTCATCTTGTGGAGATCGCTGATCCACCGGTTCCGAGTCGCACCAGCCCCATTGGGGAAATGTCGGTGGCGGAGAAATTGAAAATCGGTCTGTCTCTCCTTGCCGCTGGCCTGACACTATGCGCAGGCGGATGGTGGCTGTTGCACAACGGATACATGTTCTATGGAATTTCCGCGAGTGGCTGTGGCCTATTCTGTATCATCGCTGCGCTCAGTGGGACCAACCTCAAGGCCGCCTGTCCCTACTGCGGAGCGAGCATCGAAACCATATCCACGAAGGATTGCAGCGAAGCCCGGCCCATCCATTGCGAGAAGTGCTACGAATACTCCGTCGCGAATGTCGGCATTCTGCGCCCCCTCGATCCGGCTACTACGTCCGAAACTCCGAAGTTCGAGAGTCCGGTCTTTCGCAACAGCCTCTGGCCGAAGGGGTGCGTGGCATGCGGGGAAGTTCCAGTTCGGTTTGACGACCTCTCAAAAACAACCATCGGCGGAGTACAAGCATTGATGGGACGATTACAAATCGTCCGAGGTTCAGTCAGCGGCATTCCCTACTGCGACAAACATCGCGACAAAGTCACCTTGAAGGTCGGCAGCGACAAGAAACTGCTTATGTGCTGGACCTCACTACGCATGATGCGCCGCTACTTGGCGGCAAACCGTAGTCGGCAGCCTTTTTAATTGCCTTTGCGAACCGGTTACGAGGTTTCGATCGACTCGGTCGCCCCTGTGGCAGATCTGCGTTTCCTTAAATCTTGGTGGTCACTGGAATCTTTCTCCAAGGCCGACGGCTCGGTTGCCTAGTTTCGACAATAGCGGTAATCTTCCCTCCTTCGTCGGAGGAGGTCGTGTGAAAACAGCGCTTTCTTCTAAACTAGCCTTGGGATGCATGGCCATTCTTGGCCTTATCTTGGTCGCCGGGAAACTCGAACCCTCCGGGCGCATGCGGAGCGCGGCGGCGGGCAGCCCATTTCGCGCTCTGGCGGCGCCCGACGAGACTGCCTCGCCCGTTCTGGACCCTGCCGTCTACCACCATGTGGCCCAGGTGATCTGGGTGGTGAAGGATGTCGACCGCGTGGTGGATTACTGGCAGCGCCTGGGTGTTCACAATATCCATCGCGACGGGACGGTGAGCTCTCCGAATCTGACTTACCGCGGCAAGCCCGACCCGGCGCGCGCCAAGCAAGTAACCGCGAACCTCGACGAATTCGAGATCAAATGGATTCAACCTGTGCACGGAGGCAAGTTCTGGCGCGATGGCCTGCGCCAGCATGGCGACGGGATTCGCGTCCTCGGCTATACCGTCCGCTCGCCCCAGGAGTTTGACGATCAAATCAAGTATTTCGCCTCGAAAGGTGTGGGCGTGGTTGTGCAGGACAGCTGGCAGGGTAAGACGGGCCAGGGCCGCATCGCATATCTCGATACGGCTACTCAAGGCGGGGGACACACACTGGCGCTAATTGACAATGCGGACAGTCAGTCCCGCACTGCCGCTGACGCCAGCAACGAGTATCCGGTCACCAAAATCACGCATTTCGCCTGGGTCGTGAATGACGTGCGAAGAGTGGACACGTACTACACAAGCCTCGGCTTTAAACCTTTCTCCAGGATCGACCACAACGTCAGCCTCGATCGCATCTATCGCGGCCAGCCCGGCACCTACGAGATGTGGCTGGGATGGGACCGCACCGGCGACGCGCCCTTCGAGTGGGTGCAGCAGATTACCGGGCCGGACGTCTATGTGGAGTACGGAAAAAAGCATGGCGAAGGGTTCCATCACCTGGGTGTGAACGTCAGCGATATGGACGATGCCATCAAGCAGATGACTGCTCGCGGGGCGCCACCATCGCAAGCGGCTGCCTGGAAAACGTCGAACGGCAAGGGCCGCGCCGTCTATCTGGACACCGAACCTTACGGCGGAGTTACTCTCGAGCTGATCTACGATCCCCACTAGTCTGATGAGCGCGGGTGCCCCATCTTTGCGCGTTTTGTGCGCAAAGGTGGGATTCCACGAAAGTCTATATCTTGGGATTCCGCCCGACTCTGAAACCGAGACGTTGAGGTGATCCCATCTCCCACCTTTTCGCAAAAGACGCGAAAAAGATGGGGCACCCAGAGTTGGTGGACCGGATGCTCACCTATGGCAACGCAAACGCGATATACACGCTCCCCGAAGATGCCTTCGGGTCTTTCCCTCCTCCCGCCGCGACTACCACATACTGCTTTCCGTCGATCATGTACGTCGCAGGTGTCGCCACAGCAGCGTTCGGCAGTACGGTCTCCCAGAGCAATTGGCCCGTAAGGCTATCAAAGGCTCGAAACTTCTTGTCGTATACGGTCGCGCCAATAAACAGCACATTGCCAGCCGTCACGATCGGTCCGCCGTAGTTTTCTGTGCCGGTGTTCGTGAGCCCCTTCGACGCCAGGTCTGGATACTCACCCAGGGGAATTTTCCAGAGATATTTGCCAGTGTTCAGATCGATCGCGTTAAGAGTTCCCCACGGTGGTTCGATTGCAGGATAGCCATCGGGATCGAGAAAATCGCGCGATCCAGTGATCCGGTACTTCATTGGCGCACCCTCGGCAGTGGCGGAGTAGATCGCATCATGGTCCGGATCGGGATCGATCGCATTCTGTGCGGTGGCCAGATATGCCAGCAGACCATCCAGTTCCCTGCCCGCGAGTCCGGGGAACCCGGGCATAAGGCCTTTGCCCTGCTGGATCCTGTCCTGGATTTGTCGAGTCGAGAGACGACTCACGACGCCCGCCAACGCCGGAAATGCAGGCGGCTTTCCTTCACGGTGGTCGCCATGGCAAGTCGCACATTTGCTGGCGTAGAGATTGACCCCTGCGGATTCTGGAGCGGTATCCGGCGATCCGGCGGGAACCCGTGTTGCATCGTTTTCTACCTTTTGGGCATTCTCGGCGTCACCCTTTGAGCCCGACTCGGCACCGTTCCTTACAAACTGAACTAACGACTGCAGGTAGTCGCCTTTAAGGTTTGGGAAGGCAGGCATCCGGCCCTTTCCCTGGAGAATCGTGGCTTCGATCTGAGACTGCGTTAGCCGTTTCCCGACATCGACCAACGAAGGATATGTAGGCGGCGAGCCCTTCCTGTCATCGTTGTGGCAGACACTGCATTGATTGTGGTATGTCCTCTCACCAGTGCTTCGGGCAGGCTTATTCTCAGTCAGCGCAACCACACAAGCCCACTCATTTGAGTTGATGAAGATTATGCCGCGCTTGGGGTCCACCGCGGGTCCGCCCCATTCCGCTCCTCCGAGAAAACAGGGGAAGACGACAGTCTCTTTATCGAGCGCGGTTGGAACAAATTGCCCTTCGCTGAGGTAGGTGCTGAATTCCTGAACTGCCCAGGCATGGGCTGCGGGGGTTCGTTGGGTTAGTAAGTCTTCAGTAAGAAGCTGTCGAGCAAAGGGTTCCGGCGCAATCGGGACTGGCTGAGTCGGCGCCGTTACCTCGCCGGGAATCTTGCTGGCAGGATAGCTGCGCTCCTCGATGGGAAATAGTGGCTTTCCGTTTGTACGGTCGAAGAGGAAGAGAAACCCTTGCTTGCTTGTCTGCGCCACCGCATCCACACGTGTGCCGTTGTGCGTTACCGAGACCAGCGCGGGCGGTGAAGGGAAATCGCGGTCCCAGATGTCATGGTGTACGCCCTGGAAGTGCCAGATGCGCTTTCCGGTCTGCGCATCCAGAGCAAGCAACGTATCGGCAAACAAATCATCGCCCACACGGTCCGCACCGTAAAAGTCGAATACGGGCGACCCCGTGGGCACATACACAATGCCGCGCTCTGCATCCAGCGCCATTCCCGCCCAGTTGTTTGCGGCGCCGGCTCGCTGCCAGGCTTCTTTTGGCCAGGTTTCGTAGCCGAACTCACCCGGATGAGGGATGGTGTGGAATCTCCAGCGCAGCTCTCCAGTACGAACGTCAAACGCTCGAATGTCCCCAGGCGGCGAAGGATGCGTTTCAGGATTGCGGCCGCCGACGATGATCAGATCTTTATAGACAATACCCGGACTGGTGAGAGCGATGGATTGCAACCGGTAATCCCCGCGCAGATCTTTTCGGAGATCGATCCTACCGTCTTCTCCGAAGCTCACTATCGGCTTGCCGGTTTGAGCGTCCAGCCCATACAGAAAATTCGTGACGGAAGCGAAAATTCGGCCTTCCTTGCCATCGGTCCAATAGGAAAGACCTCGCACCGGATTCTTGCCGACGATGCCGGAATCGAACTTCCAGATTAGCTTGCCGGATGCGGCATCAAGGGCAATCACTTTCTGTGTCGCCGTGTAGGCGTACAGAACACGTCCGACAACAATCGGACTGGTTTCCAACCCGCCCTCTTCCCCCGCGTCAAACTTCCACACCATCTGCAGTTGCCGCACATTTTCCCGATTGATTTGTGAAAGGCTGGAGTAGTGATCCCCCGCGGCCTGCCCACCATATACTGGCCAGTCAAGGTCTTTTCTCGCTCCGGATCCGGATCCATACGCCCCGTTGGCTCCGAGAATCACGGCAAAAACAGCCGCAACGGCGATACTTCCCCTTCTGACCTGAAACGCCATCAACCAGTCCCCCTCGCGCCCTTCATCCGCGCCCGTGTTGGGCCCTTCGTGTGCAAAAATTAGTTTCAAGTGGCGACAGCAGGCATTAGAGATGAGACAGTTCAGAGTGTCTACCGGAAACCCTCGTCGGAGGCCGTTTTTCGCACTTTTTCGCACGCTACCCGATAGCCGGGTGCCCCATCCTTGCGCGTTCTGTGCGCAAGGGTGGGATTCTACGAAAATCAACTCTTGGGATTCTTCTTCAGTTGAAAATCGAATCTACGCTTCGTGATAGTCCCCATCACCCACCTTTTCGCAAAGGACGCGAAAAGATGAGGCACCCGACTGTTATGGCGCTGCCCGAACGCCAAGCACAATGCGGCGATAAGAGGTCAGGCTCGGTGAGCCGTTATCCGTCACCGACAGAACGATGTGAGCGACGCCGTGCGCGGGACACGGCGCGCTAAGCGTTTGAATCCACATTGGACGGCAAGTCGCAGTTGGCGTGATCGTCACCTTGGAGCTTTCTGCGTCCACAATATTCACGGCCGCGAGACCGCGTCCGTCGCCGACGCCTGCCTCGCTGTAGTGGAACCAGGAATAGCGTAGCGCCTGGCCATCAGGATCGTGCGATTGGCTGGCATCGAGAACCAAGGGCTGGCCGACTACAGCGTCAACAAATATCGGTGCGGTTCCTGACTGATCGTTAACTACCACGACAGGATTGTGGTTGGCCTCGGCAAAAGGCTTGATCGTCCAATCCATGCGCGCGGCAAAGTCATGCTGGAAGGCTTCGCGCCAGCGCCAGATCGTCGCTTGGTCGGAAGTATGGCTCTTGCCGTCGACACCGGTCACCGTGTCCTGCGAGGTGACGCGAGGGAAAAGATCGCCACCCTGAGTCCAGATTGCGTGAGTCTCGCCGTAGGGTTGGCGAAACACATAACGCCCACCCCATCCTCCCCAGCCCGGATTCCACCAGCTTGCCAGCCCGTTGTCGATAAGACCGAGAAAAGAGGGCGTATCGCCCTCCATGATGAAAGCAAACTTCGGATATTGTTTTCCCAGCGGGCCCTTGCTGCGAATGTTGGCGTCTAGCCACTCGTTCGTGACCGTGGAAAAATCCGCGCCCTCGCCATTGCGGTAATAGACGTCACCGCTGATGCCAGTCCAGGTCGCATAGTAGTATTCCCCGCTATTCGGGGGCGACGGACGCACGACATAGAACAGATCCGGGAATTCCTTTCGGATCCACGGTCCGGCGTCATCCTGATCGGAGATCGAGTAGACGCGGAGCCTGGCCACAAATTTCGCCAACTCCTCCGGCGAACGGGTCGCGCGCACGTCCATCAAGGCTTGCGCCAAAGTATTGGCACCGCCCCAGACGGTGATCCACAACGGCCTGGGGTCGTTGCGGTCGGCGGCCCTGACCAGCGCCCGCGCCCCCGGCGAGGACTTTCCCGGTCCCACGGCGGCCATGCCGTAAGCGGGTTGGCCAGCGCTGACCAGCTGATCGAGTTCGACAGCCGTCGGCCAACCCGGGGCGTGCTTAAAGAGGTTTGGCCGCACCTCCCCATATTTGGCGATGATCTCGTGCATCGTGTCCGGATGGGTTGCCGCCTTCTGCCAGGTTGATGTAGTCGCAACCAGCCCCTCGAGATCGATCTCGTTGGAGTAAAGCAACAAGCGGACAAACGACATTTGATCATCGGGCTCATTCCCGATATCGCTCACCACAAAGGCCCGCGGGTGGCCAGAGAAGTTATCGAGTCGTCCCGCCGGCGACTGCTGCGCGTAAACAGCGCCGCACAGGATGGCTAAACTCGCGGCAATGCCGACAGCTCGTTTGGCCCGTGACCAAAGCAAAGTGATCATTGTGCAACCTTCGTTTCAGCTGGGCGCCCCATCATTGCGCGCTCTTTGCGCAAGGGTGGGATTCCACGGAAGTCTACAGTTTGGGATTCTTCCTAAATCTTGGAGCTCAAATTCGCGCCAGCGATGATTCCCGTCACCCAGCTTTTCGCAAAGGGCGCGAAAAGATGGGACACCCGGTCACTCAGTCACCTGGATACACAGGCTCTTGCCCGCTCCAGCAACAACTCGCGTTCACGAACATTGCGAGTCATCGCTGCCGCGCGCTCGAATTCCGCTCGAGCCTCATCAAAGCGGCTAAGCTTCTTGAGGAGGTCTCCGCGCACGCTGGGTAACAGGTGATAGTTTGCAAGCGACGGCTCGCTGGTCAGCGCATCGACGAGCTCAAGCCCCGCTGCTGGACCCGCCGCCATGCCGACCGCCACCGCGCGGTTCAGTTCCACTATGGGCGAGGGAACGCGCTGGGCCAACTCCTCGTAGAGCGCAACAATGCGCGCCCAGTCGGTCTCCTCCGGAGCGTGCGCTCGCGCGTGACAGGCGGCAATCGCGGCCTGGAGAGTGTACGGGCCGCGCGTCCTACCGAGTTTCTCAGCACGATCGAGGGCGCCGAGACCACGTCGGATAAGCAGTTGATCCCACAGCGCACGGTTTTGATCGAAGAGCAGGATGGGCTCGCCCGATGGACCCGCGCGCGCGCGTACGCGCGAGGCTTGGATCTCCATCAGCGCGACTAGGCCGTGGACCTCCGGCTCCTGCGGAGCGAGTTCGGCCAGGATGCGGCCGAGGCGCAGCGCGTCTTCGCAGAGCGCGGGACGCATCCAGCCGTCCCCGGCGGTGGCCGAGTAGCCCTCGTTGAAGATGAGGTAGATGACTTCGAGTACTGACGACAGGCGCGCAGCGAGCTCGGCTCCGCGCGGCACTTCGAAGGGGACGCGCTTTTCGGCAAGGGTGCGCTTGGCCCGTACGATGCGCTGGGCGATGGTCGGCTCCGGCACGAGAAACGCACGCGCGATCTCGTCCGTCGTCAGGCCTCCGAGCAGGCGGAGCGTAAGCGCCACTCGCGCTTCGGTGGAGAGCACCGGGTGACACGAGATGAACACGAGGCGCAGCAGATCGTCGCCAACGTCATCGTCAAGAGCCGCCTCGAGATCTCTCATCTGGACCTCGCCCGTGCTCATCTGACGAGCATCGAGTTCGCGGCCCAGTTCCTCGTGCTTCCGCTCGAGCCGCGCATTTCGGCGGAAGTGATCAATCGCGCGATGCTTGGCGGCGGCCATCAGCCAGGCGCCCGGATTATCCGGGACCCCCGACTCCGGCCACTTTTCCAGCGCGGCGACCAGAGCATCCTGCGCCAGGTCCTCGGCCACACCGACATCGCGCACGATTCGCGTCAGCCCGGCAATGAGCCTTGGCGACTCGATTCTCCAGACTGCGTCAATCGCGCGATGTGTGTCGGCGGACGTCACTCCTACCGATCACACCATCTTTGATCCATCAGCGCAAGTTAAGGCGTTTAGCGGGCGTGAGCGAAGCGGGAGCCCGCTGCCGAAATCCCGAGCGAAGCCGAGGAATCCACGCGCCGTGCCGGGTGCCGGGGATCACGCTGTACCCCAGAACTGAGACACTGTTCAGGGGTCGAAACAAATCCTAAGGGGGAAATCGTCCGTGGAATCCCACCCTTCAAAGAACGAAGGGTGGGGCACCCTGTGCCAATACCCGCGCCGGGCTCCTAGCCCTTGGGAGGGAAGTCTTCCGGCCCGTACATCTGGCGAACCTCGGTCTCACCCTCCCAGCCCGGCCAGTGCTTCTTGTGAAGCTCCATAAAACGAACGGCCGATTCCACCGCTACTTCCTTCGATTTCAACTCAAACTGCGCATAGCCGCCGACAACCTCCTTGGCCTCAGTGAAAGGCCCGTCGATCACATCGATCTTTCCCCCGGAGAGCCGGACGCGTGCGCCTAGCGCCGTTGGCCCCAGTCCTCCGCTTCCGAGCATCGTCCCGGCTTTGGACTCTTCTTCCGCCAGCTTTGCAATGGCGTCCATCAGCGACTTCGGCGGAGGGCCCTGTTTCTCGGGGTGCTTGACTATCATCATGAATTTCATTTTGACATCTCCTTTATTAGTGTTGGGTTGGGAGCCTAATTCCAGGACGGTCGCGAGCGGCTGATCCTGACGGCCTGAATCTGGGCTCTATCTAGGCGTCGAACGAGGGACAGCGAAATCGACATCCCGCGTCCTTGGTTTGAAAATATTTCGTAGGCGTCGGCAATGCTTCGACTTTATCGGCGAAAACATCCCGCAACAATATCGTTCCAATGATAACGAGAAGCAGCGGCCAGAATGATACCAACATCTTCAGGAGGCCCTGCAATAACTCCAGATGGTCAAAGGCGTAGGCCCGTGCAGCTTGCGAGGCCGCCAGTACAGCAGAGGACAGTAATCCGAGCGACTCTGCTGTGTTGGTGCCAAGCGAACGACCAAGCTGGGTTGCAGCTCGATTCACATTGCCCAACAGAATATGAAGGCCAAGCCCGACGAGAGGCCCTCCCGCGATTGATTCAAGAATCTCAGAGGGTTTGTGTCGTCGCGTCATATCTGCCTCCTGAACGGCTCTTGCGTTGCCTCTACTTACACGTCGAATCAGAGGCAGGTAGATCGACACGTGCAGACATTTTTTTGGAAAGTATTTCGAAGGCCGGGTTCCCATCCTTGCGCCGTTCTCTGCGCAATGGTGCGTGCACCCCAGAGCTGAGAGATCATTCAGGGAGGAAAAGTAACAAGCTGAAGGCGCAGGTGGAATCCCACCCTTCACCAGCGAAGGGTGGGCCACCCAGATTTTGTGCATCCGATTATATGTATATACATCTATTACGACATGGAACGCTCCGGAATACCGAAACTACCCTGCATGTGCGGCAGCTTCCGCCGGACTTCGCGGGCACTGACCCAGCTATATGAGAACGCGCTGCGCCCGCTGGGGTTACGGGCCACCCAATTCACCATCCTGCAAGCGCTATCCCTGGCCGGAGAAGTTACGCAGAGCCGGCTGGGCGAAATCCTCGCGATGGACAGCACGACTCTCACCCGAACCCTCCAGATCATGGGCAGGGAGGGCTGGATCGCAGAACGCCGCGGCGAAGACCGGCGAGAGCGACGCCTGCGTCTGGCCAGGGCAGGCGAAACACAATTCAAGCGTGCTTTGCCGCCCTGGGAGAAAGTTCAATCGCGTTTGCGCCGCCAACTAGGAGAGCTGGTTTGGAAAAACCTCCTGGACATAACACATCAAGTCACTGACTTGGTCACGATTCCCTGATCACGAGTAAAGGAGACTCGCTATGAAAAGCGTAACAACGACTAACTGTGGAAAGCTCACAGCAGGGCTTATCGCCGTCTGGTTCCTCTTTGCCCTGTCCGCTTCAGCCCTGTACTGGTTCAAGAATGACGCGAATCGTATCGGCATCGGGGTTGCAGTCGCTGCCGTGGTGCCGATTCTCGTGTTCGTAGTGTGGTTTGCCGCCTCGAAGAATTTCAGGCAGTTCGCATTATCTTTGAATCCGCAAGCTCTGACATTCGCGCAGTCCTGGAGAATTGTCGGATTCACCTTCGTCCTGCTGGAGGCTCGCGGAGTTCTCCCCGCGATATTTGCGTTGCCCGCAGGATACGGCGACATGACCATCGGGGTGACCGCGACGCTCGTGGCCTGGAAACTGGCCAATCCCATTCGTCGTAACAGCTTTATTCTTTGGCAATTGCTTGGCATCGCAGACCTGGTCACGGCAGTGAGCCTCGGCACCACCGCTCGCCTGATCAGCCCTGACGGCCCTTCGATGGCCGCCATGACGGTGTTGCCACTAAGCCTGGTTCCGACGTTCCTGGTGCCTTTGTTTCTGATCCTTCATGTGATCTGTCTCGCCCAGGCAAGGGCTTGGAAAGCTGCCTCCGGTAACGTTGCTCAAAAACAACAACGCCGGTGTGGTATCGCGCAGTCGAATGCGGCATAGACCACGGGGGTGCCCCATTGCGCGTTCTTTGCGCAAGGGTGGGTGATGGGGATCATCGCTGCAGGTTAGAGCCGAGAGACACATTCACGAGTCAGAAAAAGATCCCCCCAAGAGAAGACCTTGAATCGCACCCTTAAAGAAACGAAAGGGGGCATCCCGGCGCACGATTTCATCTTCTACGGTTTGGCGGGCATGGCCGGGGATGGTGGTTGTTGAACCAGACCCTTCACATCCTCCACCATCCTGCCCATAGCTTTATCAAACTTCGCATCCATGTGGAGGCCGACGATATAGATGCCGCCAGTTTCGAGTTCCTCGGTAAACTCCCACAGGGTTATGCGCGTTTTGGGATCGAGGATCGCCAATCTCAGAAAAGGCACAATCTCCTGCTCGTGTCCGTACTTCTCGATTTGGCTGGCAAGACTTATTTCAAACACGATATCGGCTTCCGAAGGAGAAGTCACAACCTCGTAGCGTCCCCAATCTTTTATGGCGGCATAGAACTGGTCATAGGAGCGATGCAGTCCGAGCAACTTGAAGTGCGGGTCATCCCCTGCATTAGAGATGAAGACTTTTTTTGCGGTGGTGATTTGCCCCGGCAGCGGGGCGGGCGGAATTTCCTTGGATGCCCCCGCGATCAAAGCTGGCGCCGACACTAGGATGACTGCGACTATCCAGCTTGACAACAGCAGCGGAACTGCTCTTTTCATCGTTTCCTCCCCAGCGGCCCAATTCTAAGTCACTCCTGCCAACATCGCTACCTTGCGCGGTATGGAGTAAGGGGAGAAGGTCGGCACCCGCACTTATCCGATTCCGCGGATCTGGCATGATTGAATTGCATCCAACTTCTGCCGGCACAAACTGAACGAGGTGAGAAATGAAAGTCGGATTGATCGGATTGGGGAACATGGGTTCGGGCATGGCCGCGAACCTGCTCAAGGGCAGCCATGAGGTCACGGTGTATAACCGTACGCCCAGCAAAGCGCAAGCGCTGGTGGCGCAAGGTGCGCGCTACGCCGCCCAGGTGGCGGACGCCTGCCAGGCTGAGGCGGTAATTACGATGCTGGCGGATGACAGCGCGGTGGAAAGCGTCGTCTTCGGCGATGCGGGTGTGATCAGTAACCTGCGCAAGGGCGCAATCCACATTTCCTCGAGCACCATCAGTGTGGCGCTTTCGGAAAGGATGGCAGCGGCGCACGCGGCGAGCGGCCAGCGATTTGTCTCCGCTCCCGTCTTCGGACGGCTTGAGGCGGCGGCTGCGGCCAAGCTCTTTATCGCCGTGGCCGGCGCATCGGATGCGGTGGACGACTGCATGCCTCTGTTCGAGGCCATCGGGCAGAGGACTTTTCGGTTTGGCGAGAATCCGCCCGACGCGAATCTGGTCAAGCTCAGCGGTAATTTCCTAATTTCCTCGGTAATCGAGGCCCTGGGCGAGGCGATAGCGCTAGTGGCCAAGGCTGGTCTGGATCGGCACCAGTATGTTGATTTCCTGACCTCCACGCTTTTCAATGCGCCGGTTTACAAGACTTATGGTGGATTGGTCGCTGACAAGAAGTTCACACCCGCCGGGTTCGCCGCGCCCCTCGGATTTAAAGACAATCGCCTGGTGCTCGCCGCCGCCGAGAAGCTACGCGTTCCCCTGCCCCTGGCCAGCCTGATCTACAACCGGTTCCTGACCTTGCTGGCCCGCGGCGGCGAGTCGCTGGACTGGTCGGCCTTCTCACAACTGGCCGCGGAGGATGCCGGAATGTCGGGGCTCGGAACGACGACGAAAGAAACAGCAGGTCCCTCGACTCCGTGAAATGATCCGTGGAGCGGATCCTTTCACTCCGCTCGGGATGACAAGGCGCAATTAAGCCCGCTTCCTCGCGGCGACTTCTTTGCGCAGACGCTCCTCCTGCTCTCTGAGTTCTGGAGTGAGTTCGGCGCCGAAGTCTTCGGCCTCGAACACCGGACGAATTTCGACTTCGGCTCCGCCGTCGAACGGACTGCGCTTGAGCCACTCAACTGCCTCTTCCATCGACCTTACCTGCCATAGCCAGAAGCCGGCAACCAGCTCCTTGGTCTCCGTGAAAGGGCCGTCGGTTATGGTGTGCTTCCCGCCCGAGAACTTGATGCGCTTACCCTTCGAGCTGGGATGCAGCCCCTCGCCCGCGAGCATCACGCCGGCTTTCACCAGCTCTTCGTTGAACTTCCCCATTTCGGTCAGTAACTTCTGGGTGGGCATGATGCCTGCCTCCGAGTCCTTGTTGGCCTTGACCATCACTATGACTCTCATGGATTTATGACTCCTTCCAGTCTTAGGTATTGAACCGGGTCGCCACGGTCCGGACCGCATGAAGCTCGGCTCTATTAGACGTCGAATGAAGGGTGGCGGGATCGACAGGCCCAATGTCTTTTTTCTGAGTCACACATTTCTAAGTCACAAACTTGCATTGCACGCCCTCTGGCTGCGATCATTCGCTGCGAACTTTAGATCAGAGGCCCCTCATCATGCTCAGGATTCCGCTTCTTCTCGTTGTCGCCTGCGTTTCCACGGGTCTTTTCGCCCAAGAACCAGCCTGGCCGCCCGCGCCCAGCCACACAACGCTGAACATCTGGCCGCACGGGGCCCCCGGCGCCCAGCCCAATCCAGCGCCAGAGATTGACACCACGACGGCCAAGGAAAACCTCATCGCCGGCAAGCCAATCATTCGTCTCGGCAACGTGTCAGCACCGACTCTCACCCTCTACACGCCTCAGGGCAAAAACACAGGCGCCGCCGTTGTAGTGTTTCCAGGTGGCGGTTACCGCATTCTGGCCATCGACCTCGAAGGCACCGAGGTCTGCGACTGGCTCAACTCCGCAGGCATCACCTGCGTGCTGCTGAAATACCGCGTGCCCGATTCCGGGCCGTATCCCAAGTCCTCGGCTGCGCTTCAAGACGCCCAGCGCGCTCTGGGGATCGTGCGCGCTCACGCCACGGAGTGGCACATTGATCCGAACCGCATCGGCGTCCTCGGGTTCTCTGCCGGAGCCCACCTTGCTGCTGCCCTCAGCACGCACTTCGATCAACGTCTCTACGATCTAACTGATGCCGCTGACCAACTCAGCTGCCGGCCGAACTTCGCCGTGATCATCTATCCCGGCTACCTCGCCCTGGGGGACCAGAACTTTGCGCCTAATCCCGATATCCACGTCACCGATAAAACCCCGCCCTCCTTCATTGTTCAGGCCGAGGATGACCCGGTGCACGTGGAAAACGCCACCGTTTACTTTCTCGCTCTCAAGAATGCCACGGTTCCGGCCGAACTGCACATCTACGCCCAAGGTGGACATGGCTACGGCCTCCGCCGTACGACGACGCCAGTTACGACCTGGCCACAGAGCGTCGAAACCTGGTTACACTCCATCCAGATTCTGCCGTGACCTTTTTGTGGCTGTTGAATCAAGCGGCTATCTTGGCGTGTCGAGGAGGACGGGTCTTGGGCAGCAATGGGTCGGGAGCTTCTGAAAAGAATAGAACATGGACGATGCCTACTCGCGAGTACGAAAAAGCTCGACCGTTCTAGCGCGTCCTACTGTGGCGGTGAAGGGGGAGAGACCGACATTTTAGAGGCAATGTCGTCGTCCGCCTTTTGATGAAGTTCGCGAAGTTTGGAGAACTCCTTCTCCGCGGCAGTGGTGTTTCCCGCCGCCTTGTACAACCGTCCCAGGCGAAGGTGAGCGTCGGGTTGCGAGGGATCCAGCCTCTCGGCGTGCTGGAGGGCGGCGATCGCCTCTTGATGACGGTTCTGCTGCGCAAGAATGGCCCCCATATCGATATAGGCTATGCGCAGGTCGTCTCGTAGCTGTACCGCCTTCTTGAGCAGAACCAGGGCCCCCTCCGGGTTGTCTCTCTTCATCTCTATGTCGCCAAGATAGGCCAACGCCTGGGCGTGGTTGGAATCGGTGGCCAGTTCGCGTTCGAGCTCGGTCTTCGCCTCATCGTACTGACGCAACTTCCAGTGCAGGTATCCGAGGCCAAAATGCACGCCGGGTTCCTGCGGAGATACCTTGGCCGCCGCCTCGAACTCGGCAATCGCTTCACGGGGCCGCTGCAGACCGTCCAGGGCCTGACCCAGCAAAATGTGCGCGGGTGCCGAATCTGGATTCCGCTGCAGGAGCTGGCGGAACTGTTCCTGGGCGCAGGGGTATTTCTTCGCCAAAAGGCAGCTTTGGGCTAAGACCTGATGCAATTCCGGATTAGTGGGGTCCGCCTCTGCCGCCGGTTCGAGGTATTTCGCAGCTTCGACAAACCGTTTGGCTCCATAGCAGCTAAGGCCAAGCAAAGTGCGCGCCTGCAGGTTCTGTGGGTCTTGCAGCAGTGCTGCCTTTAAGGGAGCGATGGCTGCCTGAAACTCTCCTTGTTTGTACTCCGCCAGCCCCAGGTTTAGCTGAATACCCGGCAGCCTTGGATTCAGGGCAATCGCCTTGCGGTAGGCTGCGGCTGCCTCTTTATACTTCGTTTCCCGGGCCAATGCCACGCCAAGGCTGGCGAAAGCGCCCGCGTCCTGAGGATTATGCTCGGTTACTGCCCGCCACGCCTCCACCGCCTCTGGGAGCTTTCCCTGCTGTTCCAGCGCCATTGCCTCAGCCGGAGTGGCCGCCTGCGGACTCGCAAACGCCGGCAACGCCAGCACGATAAGAACTAGTAACGATTTCCAACTCTTCATGAGCACAAGTCGACGCCAGGAGGTCGGTCCATGTCAGGAATTCAGAATAGTCACTCCGGCTTGACGAAGCAACGCTTCGGTGCGCGATGTAAAAAAAAGCCCGCTCGCTTAACGCGAGCGGGGTGTGTGAGTAGGACAACTACCAACTTCGAGTCTTCTCCTAGAAGATTATCTTCACTCCCAGCTGAACTTCCCTCGGGTCATGAGCGGAAGTAACTGCCCCGAAGTTGCTGTTCGTGAAGGTGTTGCTGACGTCTTTAAACTGCGTGTGGTTAAAGGTGTTGAAGGTTTCCGCACGTAGTTCGAGACGGCTGCCACGCGACTCGCTGAATATAAAGCTCTTGAAGAGCGCTATGTTCCAGTTCTGTCGGCCCGGACCATATACCGAATTACGTGGCATATTGCCAAATTCTCCGGCGGCCGTGGGCGAAAAGGCTGACGCATCGAACCAACTGCTCACGGTGTGCGGAGTGCCAACGCTACCGTTTACATTCGGCCGGTTGTTCGAATTGGGGAGGACATTGGTGATGTTGGCGGTTCCTATCAGCGAACCGGTGCATGCGGCTGGTGTTGGTATCGCTGCACAGTTGTTAATGCCGCCCTCAGTGATATTGATCGGGTTACCAGATGCGAAGCTCACCACCCCCGACACCTGCCATCCGCCGACTGTCGATTTCAGCAAGGTGTTGGAGCTGTTTTTCAAGAACGGGATGTCGTAGATGAAATTGACGAAGGCAATGTTCCTCCGGTCCAAATTCGACGGCCCGTTATCGTAGGCTGATGCTGTAGGGGTTGGAAACGTTATTCAGGTCCCCAACGTTATTTGCGCCGGTAGCTGGGTCATACGCCTTGGAATAGGTGTATGCGGCCTGAACCGAGATGTCCCGTGTCATCTGCGACCGGAACTCGGCCTGTAGTGAGTTGTAATGCCCGTTTTGCACGGTCTCCGACTGCTTGATGGAGTGGAAGCCGAGAAACGGGACCAGAGTGTTGTAGCTGGCCGCTGTACCGGCTGCGATGCTCGGCAGCAGGCTTTGATCGGGCAGGTTGGTCTCGCGGTAGTCGTTCTGATGCCGGCTCTGATTTCCGACGTAGGCAACCGACAGCACTGATTTGGCCCCGAAACCCTGCTGGACGCCAACACTGTACTGGTAGACCACCGGCAGCTTGTACTGTTTTCTGTCGAGGCCGGTGATGTCGGCGACCGTGATCGGCGCGGTCAGCGTAGTACCGGTTGACACGCTGGTGCTCGGATTCGCCAGCAGCACACCGTTGTTAAACGTGACTGATGTGCTGAAAGGAATATTCGGACCGGCGTTGTACATGTCGTTGCCCTGAATGCGCTCGTACATGGTGCCGAATCCGCCGCGGATGACGGTCTTGCCTTGGCCCGTCACGTCATAAGCAAAACCCAAACGCGGACCGAAGGCAGCCCAGTGGTTGTCCACCAGACCCTTGGGAATTCCGTTCTTGCCAGGGATGCCAATACCGTTCAGATAGAACTGCTGGCCTGCCAGGATCGGGTTGGGACTCGTGCCCAGACCCGGACTGAAAGGGCTGATCGAACCGTCCGGAAGAATGACGGCAGCGTCAGCCTGGTTATACAGGCCGGGATAGAAGTTCCCCATCCGGTTATTGGCTTCATAGGTATGCGGAACACCGTCCCACCGCAGCCCAAGATTTAGAGTAAGACGTTTGGTGGCGCGCCAGTTGTCCTGAACATACGCGGCCCACGAAACGTTGTTCCAGAGACCGTGGTCCTGAACCGCAAGCTCGTTATAGGATTGAGCGTAACCCAGCAGGAAATCGGCAAAGTCAACCCCGGTGTAGTTATTGTTGAAGGTGAAGAAGCCCTGGGTCTGACCGAACAGATCCTGGATCTTCTTGTAAAGTGCCCAGCTCGCACCCATCTTGAGCTGGTGCGCTCCCTTGGTCCAGGAAATGTCGTCACGAATCTGGTAATCGTCCGCCTTGTTGTTCCAGGGCCAACTGGCCGTGGCGTATTTGGCGCCGGTACTGCCATCCAGTTTGATTTCCGGGATGCGGTTGAGGTTATTCGGGCCCGAAAACAGCCTCGGCGTGGTGAAGCCGGTGGGACGCGCGACTACACCTTGGGGGATGATCGCGATCCGGTTAGCGTTGTAGTTAAATGCCACCTCGTTGAGCAGCCTCGGACTGATGGCATAGGTCGTGTGGACCACGCCACTGTACGAGGGGTTGCCGAAGGTGTTTTGCGCGGTCGGCACATTGTCGTCGCTCCACATGGATGTGCCAAAGTTCTGAGAGATCTGCTCAGAAACCCAGTGTCCGAAAATCGAGAACTTGTCGCTGAACTGATGGTCGACTCTGGCAACCTCCTCCCGCACGTGGGTGGGGACGTTGTTACCTCCGATGAATTGTGCACCGCTGGTTGGTGCGGGGAAAATACCGGCAGCCAGCAGCGCCTGCGCGTTGGGATCGAGCAGGTTGGCCGGAATTGTGTTGTTGGGGAAGGGTTGTCCCGGCGTGAGCCCATCGGCCGCGTATTGTGCCAGGATCGCGGGAGAGACGGCGGTTGGAACCGTGATAGTGGTGCTGCCAAAATTGCCGCCGTAGGTGCTGGGCAGTGGAACCGTCTGGTTGAGTATCTGCCCTTGAATCAGGCTGCGCCATTCCATGTTGTAGAAGAAGAAAGTGGGATGGCTCTTCCACAAGGGAACCTGACCGCCGACGTTGAAGCCGTAAGTGTTGAACCGCAGCTCAGCTACTTTAGCGGGATCGGGGTTGAAGTAATTGCGCGCATCGAGCGCGTCGTTGCGCAAGAACTCCCAAGCCGAAGCATGGAACTGTTTGCCGCCGGACCGGATGACCGCAGTCATGGTCGCGGCCGAAGACAGGCCATATTCGGCGCTGTAGTTCGAGGTGAGCATGCGGAACTCGCCAATCGCGTCCAGGGATGGCATAACGTCGGAACCACCGCCGCCCCCACGATCACTGCTCTCGCTGCCGTCAAGCATGTAAAGGTTGTGGCTCATGCGCTGGCCGTTAAAGCTCATCGCGGCGTCGCCGCCCACCGGGGTGGGGATCTGAAAGTCGGACTGACCGCTGGAAGCTCCCGGCGTCAGGTTGGCGAGAGAGTACATGCTGCGTCCGTTGGTGGCGAGCTGGGTGACCTGCTGGCCGGTAATCACGGAACTGACTTCACCATTCTCCGATTGGACCCTTACGGCATCGGCCTCGACCGTAATGGTCTCCGTGGCTGCGCCCATCTTCAGATCGAAGTCGATGCGGGCGCGATCGCCTACGTTCAGCACGATGTCGTTCTTCTGGGCGACGCCGAATCCGGAGGCCTCGGCCTTAATGCTGTAGTGACCGATCGGAAGGTCGGCGAACAAATACTGGCCAGCATCACTGGCATTGGTGGTTCGAACCAGGGCGGTTTCGACGTGGGTTGCCGTAACCTTCACGTTGGGAACAACAGATCCGGATGGATCGGTAATGGTGCCAACCACAGTGGCGGTTTGGGCGGACGCGCAAAGCGACAAGCCCACCACCAGTAAGCAGAAAAGCAACAGGGAACGTACACGCCCGTGCTTCGCGGCATTAACAAGACTCTCAGCACATGTTGACGAAAAAGACATCATAGTCTTCACCCCTTTTACGGTTACGCGACGGTTTCCCGAGCTGGTTAACGAACTTCCCGGTAACGTTAACGATGCAGACAGGCTTGTACCGTTATTCGTAGATGACTGTCAAGAAAATTTTTGAGTCGACGAGCATCACTTCCTGAATCGGCACAGGCACCGGGCTGACCACAAGGGGCTTCCCGCCAGTCCAAGGGGGGTGGACGGGTTGGTTCATCGGCAGCCAGAAATAGCCAAACAATGGAGTTAGGCAGGCCGGTGTCACGGCCGAGTACGCCTACAGCGCGGCGCGCTCCAGGAGAGCTGAGTCGTCGAATCTGAAGTCCGGAATTCTCATCTCCCGAAACAGATTCAAGTTGGATGACATCACTACACCAGGGCTCAAATGAACGGTGGGAGGGAAAGGAATCTTGTTAGTGAGGTGGTCCGCCATAAGCCGCACCGCCATCTGACCCTGGCGATGTGGCTGCTGATAGATCGAAGCCGTTATGATGCCTTTGTGAAAATACGGAGCCATTTCCGCGAACAGATCGGTAGTAATTAGTTTCACTTTCCCCGCCAGGCCGTGCGCTCCCAAGGCCCGGCACACTGGAAGACAGTTGACGGTATTCACGTAGAGTCCAGCAAGGTCTGGGGCCCGGCGAAGCAGCTCAAATGTCTTTTGAAAACTCTCTTCCTCGTCCTCGTGCCCTTCAATCACGGTGAATATTTTTCCGCCCGCGCAATGTTGGGGGAAGGCTTCCGAAAAGCCGTCGGTTTTCTTGCGATGGTCTTCTGTATTGAGCATGCCCGCAACCACGGCCACATGCGAGCCCGGCGGAACAAACTTGCCCATCAGTTCACCAGCCAGACAGCCATTCAGCCTGGGTTCTACACAGACGATGCTGGAGCGCCGGCTGTCGGGAGCGTCGGTGGATACGCAGACCACGCGAATTCCCTTTTCCTCCGCCTCGTCAATCAGAGGCGTAAGACCCTTCGGGTTTCCGGCAGTGAGAATGATTCCACTGACGCCGTTTTGCGAGAGTTCCTTGAACGCTTCTGTATCGTGTTCTCCAAGCACCTGAACCGGGCGATTGATAAATTTGATTCCAAGCTGGGCGACGCGACGAGCCTCGTCCAGGATTCCGCTCCAAAGTTGGTCGTAGAAGAAGTGGATCTCCCGCGGCACGCAGACTCCGACCGACGCGCTGGCTCGAGCTACAGATAAAGCGCGTGCTGCCAGGTTCGGCGTATAACCAATCTGCTGCGCAACCTGCAAAATCCGGTGCCGCGTGGACTCCTTGATTCCGCCACGACCGTGCAATGCGCGATCCACCGTTCCGATCGAAACGTTGGCCAGTTCCGCGATCAGGTGGATGCCACGTCTTTCTTTCGTCATCCTTAGGGTCCCTAGGAATAGCCAAACGCCGCCGACTTCCTCAATCCCGATGGCCGACTTGGTTTACCGCGTCGGCCTTCATCTTACGTCAGTGGCGGCACCAAAACCACCCGCCGCCTCCGTACGTGTACGTTCACGATGGTATACTCCAACGCGATTTGCGTCGACCTTTGTTTTTGGCAGCAGCGCCAAGGAGGCTTCCCCTATGCGTGATCAAGTCAACCAGGTCGCAGGAACCCGGATTCTTACCGTTCTGCTCTTGACGCTTCTGAGTTTGACGGCACAGAGAGTAGAAGGACAGACCCCGAAGGCTTCCGACGCTCTGTACATGGATCCCTCGCAGCCCATCAATGTCCGGGTGGATGACCTGGTCTCCCGGATGACGCTGGAAGAGAAGGGTTCGCAACTGGTCAACCAGTCGCGTGCCATTCCCCGGCTTCAAGTTCCGGAATACGACTGGTGGAGCGAGGCCCTGCACGGCGTTGCCAGGGCGGGAACTGCGACCGTCTTCCCGGAACCGATTGGCCTCGCTGCAACCTTCGATGCCCCCTTGATTCATGAGATGGCCACGGTTATCGGCCGGGAAGCTCGGGCCAAGCATAACCAGGCGATTCGAGCAGGAAGACGCGACATCTACGAGGGTCTGGATTTCTGGTCGCCCAATATCAATATCTTCCGCGATCCCCGCTGGGGGCGCGGGCAGGAAACGTACGGCGAAGATCCCTTCCTTACCGGTCGAATGGGTGTTGCTTTTGTTACCGGACTGCAGGGCGACGATCCGAAGTATTTTCAGGTCATCGCTACGCCGAAGCATTTTGCCGTGCATAGCGGCCCGGAGCCATCGCGGCACTCCGTTAACGTAGACGTGTCCAAACATGACATGGAAGACACCTACTTGCCTGCTTTCCGTGCCGCTGTTACCGAAGGCAAAGCGGGTTCGGTAATGTGCGCGTACAACCGCGTCAATGCCGAACCGGCCTGCGCGAACGCCTTCCTGCTCGAGGACATGCTGCGCGGCGCCTGGAAGTTCGATGGGTATGTTGTGTCCGATTGCGATGCCATCGCCGACATCCAGCACGGCCATCAGTTCACCTCGACGATGGCGGAGGCGGCGGCGATTTCCGTAAAGCGGGGCACCGACAACGACTGTGCCGACTTCACCCAGAAGGCCATCGACAGCTCGGACTACGTAAAGTATGTGGATGCGGTAAAGCAAGGTTTCCTGAGTGAAAAAGACATTGACGTTACCCTGAAGCGCCTGTTCACCGCGCGTTTCCGGTTCGGGTTATTCGATCCGCCAGAGATGGTGAAGTATGCACAAACTCCGGATTCGGTGATTGACAGCGATGCGCACCGGCAGCTTGCCCTGAAAACAGCACGCGAGTCGATGGTGCTGCTTAAGAACGATGGCGTGCTGCCGCTCAATCCCGGATTCAGAAAGATCGCGGTGGTTGGACCTCTCGCTGAATCCCTTCATGTACTGGAGGGCAACTACAGCGGCACGCCTTCCCGCTCCACGACCGCGCTGGACGGAATTCGCAAACAGTTCGCGAGCCGCCCAGGTTACATTCACGCCGGGCACGAATTTCCTGCTCGAAGATAAACCCGTGCCAGCTTCGGCGCTGTCGACGCCAGATGGAAAGCCGGGCCTGAAAGCTGAGTACTTCCCGGACCCGGACTTCAACGGCATGCCCGAACTGGCGCGGGTAGAAAAAGATGTGAACTATGATTTCGCCCCAGGCACAGCGACAAAGACGAAAATCTATTCGGTGCGCTGGACTGGTTTTCTCACACCGCCTGAGTCGGGAAACTATCGGTTGGGCTTGGACGGGTGCCTCGACCGGCTTTGGCTCGACGGCAAAATGATTGTGGAAGATCGTAAGAGTCACGACTCCCGGCCTGCGGTCGCGGAAGTCGCCTTGGAGAAGGGCCACCGCTACGAACTGAAAATTGAATACCTCCAGGGCCGTGCGCGTGGCGTGAAGCTGGTTTGGACGCGCTTGAGCTCCGATCCGGTTGCGGAGGCGGTGGCCGCAGCCAAAGAAGCAGATGTCGTCATCGCAGTGGTGGGCATTACCTCAAACCTTGAGGGCGAGGAGATGGAAGTTGCGGTCCCCGGCTTCAAGGGCGGAGATCGCACTAGCCTCGATTTGCCCAAAGAGGAAGAAGACCTTCTGGAAGCGGTCAAAGCCAGCGGTAAACCGCTGGTGGTCGTGCTCATGAACGGCAGTGCGCTCTCGGTAAATTGGGCGAATGAGAACGCAAACGCAATTCTCGATGCCTGGTACGCAGGCGAAGAAGGCGGAACTGCCATTGCGCAGACTCTGGCTGGAGTGAATAACCCGGCCGGGCGATTACCGGTGACCTTCTATAAGGGAGTGGAGCAGTTGCCACCATTCGAAGACTATTCCATGAAGAACAGGACTTACCGTTACTTCGAGGGCCAGCCCTTGTATCCCTTCGGCTATGGGTTGAGCTATTCGAAGTTTGAGTACAGCAATCTGAAGCTGTCCGCCTCGACCTTGAACGCGGGTGATCCCCTCAGCGTGGAAGCTGACGTGAAGAACGTCAGCGAGCGCAACGGTGACGAGGTGGTGGAGTTGTATTTGAGTTTCCCAAAATCCCCTGGCGTCCCGCTCCACGCGCTTCGCGGCGCCACCCGCATTCACCTGGCAGGCGGCACGACGCAACATGTGACCTTCACACTGGATGCACGCGACTTGAGCGCGGTGAATAGCAACGGAGATCGTGTCGTCGCCGCTGGCTCATACCGCATCAGCGTGGGAGGAGGACAGCCAGGAACGGGCGCTTCCCAGGCTCGAGGCGGAATTTGCCATCAGCGGCGAGCAAAGACTTCCAGAGTAGCCCTAATGTGGGCGCGAACGTCCTCGCTCGTGCTGCCGGCCCTTGCACGAGCGTGACGCTCGCGCCTACATTGAGATTGGTCATGTCACCTGCGGCCCGTCACGTCCCGGTCCTACTCTCGATTCTGCTGGTTGCAATTGCAGGCCACAGGCCAGGAAGCCAATCAGAAGGAAACGCCGTCCGCGAGCGGGGGAGTTTCCACCGGCGCCGCGCATGCCGCAGTCAAAGATGCCCAGTCTCGCCCGATCACGGCAGGCGGCTTCGTGGACAATGCTCCTGTCGTATTCGACGACGTCACCAAACAAGCCGGCCTCGACAAGTTTCACCATCGTTCAGGAACTCCCAAGAAAGAATCAATCATCGAGACTCCCGGCTCCGGAGTTGCCCTGCTCGACTACGACAACGACGGCTGGCTCGATATCTATCTCGTGAATGGCTCGACCATTGCGGCATTCAAGGGCAACGAGCCTCCCCCACGAGCCATGCTCTTCCACAACAATCATGACGGCACCTTCACCGATGTCACCGACAAGGCGGGCGTGGCCAACGAACGCTGGGGATTTGGCGTGGCTGTCGGCGACTACGACAACGACGGCTGGCCCGACATCTATGTCGCCAACTACGGCAAGAACCGGCTGTACCACAACAATCACGACGGCACGTTTACCGACGTCGCGGAGAAGGCGGGCGTAACTCTCGGCGACTGGTCCACTGGACCGACGTGGGGTGACTATGACGACGACGGCTTGCTGGATTTGTTCGTTCCCGGTTATGTAAAGTTCGACGCCGACCATCCGCCCATCGCTGGCCAAGGCACGATTCCGCCGAATTTTTGCCAATTTCGCGGCATCGCGGTGATGTGCGGGCCGCGCGGCCTGCCGGGCGAGCGCGACCATCTGTTTCACAACAACGGCGACGGCACCTTTACCGACGTCAGCGTGAAAGCCGGAGTGTCTGATCCCGGGGGTTTCTACGGGTTGGCTTCCGTGTTCGTCGACGTGGATGACGACGGCTGGGTGGACCTGGCCGTGGCCAATGATTCCACGCCCAACTATCTCTATCACAATCTGCATAACGGCACGTTTGAAGATGTGGGCTATGGATCGGGCTTCGCGCTGAGCGAGGACGGACGCGAGCAGGCGTCCATGGCAATCGCTGTGGGTGATTACAACCGTGATGGCAAAGTCGATCTCTTTACCACAACTTTTTCGGATGACTACAAGACCCTCTACCGCAACGATGGCGGCGGCAATTTTTCCGACGTCACGTATCGGGCGGGATTGGCCGATCCGACCGTGCCGTTCCTGGCTTGGGGAGCGGGCTTCCTCGATTTTGACAACGACGGCCTGCTCGACATTTTCATCGCCAACGGACATGTTTATCCTGAGGTCGACAAGCAAGATTGGGGCACCACCTGGGCGGAGCGTCCGCAACTATTTCGCAATCTTGACGGCACCAAGTTTCAGGAAGTCCCGCCCGCAACCGGAAGCGGCCTGGCAGAAGTGATTACTGCCCGCGGCGCGGCCTTCGGCGATCTGTTCAATGACGGCCACATCGATGTGGTCATCAACAACATAGATTCCACTCCTTCGCTGCTTCGCAACGCGGTCAAGAATGGCAATCACTGGTTGACGCTGAAACTGGTGGGCGGAGCAAAGAGCCCTCGCGACGCAATTGGAGCGAAAGTCTTCATCACTGCGGGCGGCGTTCGTCAACGGGCTGATGTATTCAGTGGCGGAAGCTACAGCTCGAGTTCTGACCAGCGGGTCCACTTTGGCTTGGGCACGGCAACACAAATAGACAGAATCGATATCCAGTGGCCGAGCGGATTGAAACAGCAAGTCGCCGTGCAGCGAGTAGATCAAATTGTGACTGTCGAAGAAGGAAAGCCGGTGAAATAGCTGTCAGCCTCAGCCTTCAGCACAGACAATGTGGGGACGGATCTCTGACCCGTCCAAGCCGAGCGAAGCTCGGCAGGATTGTGTGGCGCGGGCGCCCTCGCCCGCGTGCTTCTCCTAGCGTACGACGAGGGCAAAGATGCCCTCGAGACAGCCGGTGGGACGCTGGCGCTACAAGCCTGCGCTTCCTTCACCCTCTACTTGGGCGCACATAGAGCAACCGTGTACGTTAACGCCAGTGGTATATTGGCTTGCTTCCAGGATCCGCAAATTTCGCTCAAGGGAGATTTTCATGCAGCAGGCTCCGGCAATCCATGTTGATTGGCGAAGTATCATTCTCAATTTCGCTCTCGCTTTCATCATCTGCTTCGGCGCTGCGGGCCAGAATCCCCCCGCTTACCGCAATCCCGACCTTCCCCTGGAACAGCGACTCACGGACCTGCTCTCCCGCATGACCCTGGAGGAGAAAGTCGCGCAACTGCAAGGCACCTGGCAGAACCCGAATTCCAGGCAAGACCCAGGCTCGATGTTCGTTGACGACAAAGGAGTTTTTCTTCCCGACCGCGCCGCGGCCAATTTGAAGCTGGGCCTGGGAGAAATGTCGCGACCCAGCGAAAAGCGCAGTCCGAGCGAGATGGCGGAGTTCACCAACACGCTGCAGAAGTGGATGAAGGAAAATACGCGACTGGGCATCCCGATTCTCTTCCATGACGAATGCCTGCACGGCCATGCCGCGCCCAAGGGGACTTCCTACCCGCAGCCGATCGCGCTGGCGTCGAGCTGGGACCCCGCCCTGGTGCAGGATGTTTTTTCCGCGACCGCTGCGGAAGTTCGCGCTCGTGGAGCGCAACAGTGCCTGACTCCTGTCGTAGACCTGGCTCGCGACCCCCGGTGGGGACGCACCGAAGAAACCTACGGTGAAGATCCCTATCTCGTCTCACGCATTGGCGTGGCCGCCGTGGAAGGATTTCAAGGCAGCGGGCCATTCATCGACAAGGCGCACGTGCTGGCAACTCTCAAGCATTTTGCGGTTCATGGCCAGCCGGAAGGTGGCACCAATGTCGGCCCGGGTAACTATTCCGAACGGGTGATTCGCGAATACTTCTTGAAACCCTTTGAAGCCGGCGTGAAAGAGGCACACGCGCAGAGCGTAATGGCGTCCTACAACGAGATTGACGGCATCCCTTCGCACAGCAACCGGCACCTGCTCACTGATGTTCTCCGTCATGAATGGGGATTCGATGGAGTGCTGGTCTCAGACTACTTCGCGATCTCCGATCTTCGCACGCTTCATCATGTTGCGGCCACGGATGACGAGGCCGCGAAAATGGCGCTTGATGCGGGCGTGGATGTCGAGTTGCCGGGAGCCGACACTTTCCGCGACCTGGTCGAGCAGGTGAAACAGGGCCGCATCGCCGAAGCCACCGTCAACCAGGCCGCCGCGCACATGTTGCGGGAAAAATTTCTGACGGGACTATTCGACGATCCCTATGTTGATCCGGCTTACGCGGAGAAAATCACCAATAGCCCGGAGCATCAACAACTTGCCCTAAAAGCTGCACATGAAGCGATTATTCTGTTGAAGAACAAAAACAATCTTCTGCCGCTGGACAAAACGAAATATAAGCGCATCGCCGTAATTGGCCCGAATGCGGCAGAGCTGCACCTGGGAGGCTACAGCAACAATCCGGGGCGCGGTGTCAGCGTGCTTCAGGGGATCAGGGACAAGGTCGGATCAACTGCCGACATCCTCTATTCCCTGGGCTGCAAGATCACTGAGACGCTTCCCGACTGGGATGCCGACAAAGTCGTGCTCGGAGATCCGGTGCTCAACGCCCAGCGCATCCAGGAGGCGGTTAAGGTCGCGAAGAAGGCGGACATAGCCATTCTGGTCCTCGGAGGAAATGAGCAGACCTCGCGCGAGGCTTGGGCGCGTGAACCATCCCGGCGATCGCGACAATCTCGATCTTCTGGGAAACCAGGACGATCTGGTGAAAGCGATTCTGGCTACGGGAAAGCCGGTGGTTGTGTTCCTGATCCACGGGCGTCCAAATTCCATCAACTACATTGCGGAAAATGTTCCGGCAATCCTCGATGGCTGGTACCTGGGACAGGAAGGCGGAACCGCGGCAGCGGATGTGATTTTTGGCGACTACAATCCGGGCGGCAAGCTGCCGATCACGGTCCCGCGCTCGGTCGGACAGTTGCCGGACTATTACTATCAGAAGCCAACGGCGAAGCGTGAATACCTCGGTAGCTCGACGCTGCCGCTTTTTCCATTTGGTTGGGGCTTGAGTTATTCGACGTTCAAATATCAGAATGTACGGACTGCTCCGGACTCAATCGGGCCCGAGGGTGAGACCAAGGTCTCGGTTGACGTGACCAACACCGGCAAGATTCCCGGCGAAGAAGTCGTGCAGCTTTATATTCGAGATGAGGTCAGTTCGGTCACACGGCCGGTGAAAGAACTGCGCGGCTTTCGGCGCATCGCGCTAGCCCCGGGAGAAACCAAGACAGTCGAACTATCTCTAGGCTTCGACGAACTGTCGTTCCTCAACCGCGATATGCACAAGGTGGTGGAGCCCGGCTCTTTCAAAATCATGGTGGGCGGAAACTCGCAGGATTTGATCGAGACTACTTTGAATGTTGTCGCGAAGTAGATCACAACGCGGTCCAGCGTTCACGGGCGGACGCGAAGGTGCATGTCCGCGAAGGTCAGGAACTGGTCCCAATCGAATGAGGTCACCGCGTGCTTGCCGGTCCGAACGTGGTAGCCGATGCTGTCGCATGATCGGCTGGTTGAGCGCCGGCATCTCACTCGTTCCGAGATCCTGAGCGCCCAGGAGGCGATAGACCGGGCCGGCAGCGACACAAGCGAGGAACTCGCCCTTGGGATCAGCCCAACGATCGTCTTCTGCGCCCGTAATGTAAACGGGGCGCGGCGCGATCAGGGCAATCAGTTCGTGAGCATCGACGGGAAGCTGGTCGGCGTGGTCGCGGTATTTCTGAAAGTTGCCGTTGAACCAGTATGGAAACGCGTCGACCAGGTTGGTCACAGTCTCGCCATAGTTGCGCCGCGCGAGTGAAGCTCCGCCCTCTCCCGAACAACTTGAGAGCACCATGGCAAAGCGCTTATCCATGGCTCCGGCCCACAAAACAGTCTTGCCCAAACGCGAGTGCCCCATAATCGCCACTCGCTTCGCGTCAACCTCTTTGTCCTTCTCCAGATAATCCATGGCCCGGCTTAAACCATAGGCCCAGGCCCCGATGGCGCCCCACTCATCCGGCGCAGGCTCGGTCTGTCCCGGCTTGAAGAACAGCGGGCGGATGCCGTCGACATAGGCGCCTTTGAAATCCGGCTCGATGTTCTGGTAGCAAATGGTGGCGAATCCGTATCCCCGAGCCAGAATTTTCTCAACGTCAAACTCCGTGTCGTGCCCACGCGATTCTTCGGATGCCTGCTGCTTCACATGCGTCTTCCAGTCCCAGATGGTGGGTAGTTTGATCGCCGGGTCGTTGATCACTGATTGATTGCCCGAAAAATTCAACGTGAGGATCATCGGAACCGGCTTTCGCGCACCGGCCGGAATATAAATGAGCACATCTTCCCTTGGCCCATCCTTCTTTGCCGAAAAATAGATAGTCACCTGCTTGCGGATCGCTTTTCCGCCAAGCGCGGTCTTGTCGGTATCGAATACGTCGAAACTTATGTGCTTGGGCGCCTTCGGGCTGTGGCCATACACATTCGTCGCAAAGAGTTCGAGAATCTCCTGTCGGCGGCGTTGCCAGTCACGCGCGCTGCGCACAGGCTTGCCATTGTTGAAGATCAGCGGGTCGGGGAGGGTGTAGGCGCCGACTTTCGATTCGTCGTAGTTTGTGGATTGTGTCTGCGCCGCCAGCCGGACTGCAGACGAGTCAACGCGACAAGCAGGAATAGAGCATCGCGGTCTTGACTGTGACTAACATTGATGTTCTCCACTGTTGGAGCATCTCATTGTCGTTGACGCATGCAACTCGACATAGTCCAAAGGGGCGTGCTCTTCTCCGTCCGGAATACCCTCAATGCGGATCTCATCCCCAGGGCGAAGAGCCAACCCGGCAATTCTGCGCCGGGTAGAAGAGTCGCCACCCGGCTTGGTCGCTGGAAGGCGATCGTTGGCAATCCATTCGTCCACCTGCCTGTCGCCAACAAATATCCGGAACTTCGATTCTCCGTTGTTCTGGTCGAAGTACTGCACATCCATTTCATAAGTTCCTGCGGCGCGGTCGAAACGGAATGAGGCCGTGCAGGCCGAAGCCTTTACGCATTCGATCCCTTTGCCTCCCGAAGCGTTTTCCCAAGGAGTCACGTCCATCGCTGCGTACCCCTTGAGTTGCATGGCTTCCGCCTCTATGCGATCGGGATGATTCCCCACGCGCCCCTTGGCATCCGGAATCCCAGACGTTCGCAAAAACCAGTTGCAAATCGCATCGCGCCATACGATTGCATGCCCTGCCTGGTATTCGAGGCGGGTAAGCACATCTTTGTACAGATCGTCTGGTACGCGGTGTTCAAGGGATTTCCATTGCCGCACAAAATCAGCCGCCTGCTCCGCGCCCTCGTAGTGCGAGTCATAAATGTACTGGATCACGGTCTTGCCCGAATGCAGCCGATAGGTGTACGGAACGTGATGAAAGAACAGCAGCAGCTCATCCGGTGTCGACTGGAGTGACTCGTACAAATCTCGAATCGCCGGCGGATATTGACCGGCAAAACCCGTGCCGGTTGCGACAGTCCGGTCCATCCCGATCCCCTCGTGGTCCGCGCGATGCCATTGTCCCCAGCCGTTGCGTTCGGAGGATTCAATTCCCGGCCCGTAATGGCTGCCAGTAATATCGGTGAGGGTTTGCGTGCCTAGCGGACCGGTATAGTTCTCATAGGCATGCCAGGACGCAAGCAGCATGGTGGTGACGGTCTTCATCACCACCGGGTCGTTGCCGAACGTGAGGCGTGTCCATTCCTCGGCGATCGTTTCGGCGCTCAGATTCGGATCCCATGCAAGGCGCCCGAATCCATACAAATTGGCCATAGCCAGGGGATGCCCGAGCCAGTTCGTGTCCATACCAACGTTGGCCACGCCAACGAATGCGCCGACGGGTCGATGAAACACTTTGCCAGCGACCAGATCTTTGACTGGACTGACGCCGTTCACCCGCAGATCGAAATCCAGAACTTCTTTCCACATCGCAGGAAGAAAGCATAGATGCCGCTGCTGCCCCGTGTACTCCTGGGTGATTTGCAGCTCGATCCCCTGGTTGGTCTTTTCCAGCCCGCCAAAAAGCGGCGACACCGGCTCGCGGGCCTGGAAGTCGATAGGACCGTACTTGATTTGGACGACTACGTTGTCGTCGAACTTCCCGTCGAGTGGATGAAAAATATCGTAGGCAGCCCGGGCGCGGTCATTCTTCAGGTTTCGCCAATCCAGGTGATGGTCATATACGAATGCCCGATAGAAAAGAATGCCTCCGTGCGGTTTCAGTGCGCGGGCGATGACGTTGGCGGCATCCGCAGGCGTCCGGCCATAGGAAGATGGACCTGCACGCCCCTCGGAATCTGCTTTGACCACGAATCCACCGAAGTCCGGAATCTGCCGGTAAATCTCGTCGACCTTCGTGCGCCACCATTCGATGACTCGGGGATCGAGCGGATCAAAGCTTTCTAAATTTCCCAACACCTTCGGGCTACTTAGATCGACGGATACTGCCAGTTGCACGCCCCAGGGGCGAAACACATCTGCTATGCGAGCCAGTTGTGGAAGGAAGCTGTCGTCAACCATTCGTGGATCGGCATTCACATTGTTGATGGTGCAACCGTTGATGCCGATCGAGGCAAGCAAACGTGCGTACTCCCCGGCGCGGGTTAGATCAGCACGGACACCTCCCTTTTCAAAGAAGATGGAAGGACCGGCGTATCCGCGCTCGATGGTGCCGTTCAAGTTGTCCCAGTGATCCACCCAACGCAGCGCGACGTAGGGTTGCTGCAACTCGTTGAGGGAACCAATGTTTTCTCCGCGCGCCATCTTTCTCAGTAGCGCAAACACGCCGTAAAGAACGCCGCGATCTGTGGGAGAAGCGACCACCAGGCAGTCGAAGCCGCGAGCTTGCGCAGTGACTAGCCAAAAACCATCTGCCTCGAGCGAATCGGTCGGCGCCAGTCCGGGAGCTACGGCACGAATCGCCGCAAGGGTTCCCAGAACAATGGCTCTCTCCTCAATGCTCTTACCGGCAAGCAAGGCTTTGCCAGTCATTCCCTTGACGCCGCGAATCATTTCACGCTGCGCCGACTCGAGCACAGCCGAATTCCCTAGAACTACCAGATTCGCGGGAAGGGATTCGTATCCGGCCCGCACTACGCTGTCCAATGGAGCGTAGCGCAACCAAGCGTCCTGCCCCGCGTCGGCATGCAAGGTTTCGAAGCCCCAGCCCCCGAGCAAGAGCAATCCCAGAATTCCAAGCTGAAGGCGGCGGATCATGATCGGCAGAGAATCCAACCTGTTGTTCGTGCAAAGACTCTAGCGTGGCAGGTTATCCCAAAACCGAAGCAATCGCCGGATACATGCGGCGGAAGGCAGCGTAGCTGCGTATTCATCCGCTCGACCACGGCGGGTTGCGGAGTCACACGTCGGGCGACCTTTACCACTTCGCTGCAAGCGGCGTCGACTGAACTCCACACGCCGGCCCCAACCCCAGCAAGAATCGCGGCTCCGTAGGCCGCACCCTCTTCGGCTTCGAGAATTTCGACTTCGCGTCCATAGATATCCGCCTGGATCTGCCGCCACAACGGAGACCTCGCCCCACCGCCGCCCAGACGGATATTTCGAACCGGAACACCCATCTCGGCGAACAGCGTGAAGGAATCTCTCAAACTGAAAGCCACTCCCTCAAGAATCGCGCGGACCACATGCCCGCGGGTGTGGGACGCGGTCAGGCCAATCAAAGCCGCGCGCGCATTGGGATCAAGATGAGGAGTGCGCTCGCCCATCAAGTAAGGAGCCCATAAGAGTCCGTCGGATCCGGGTGGGACGACGGCGGCCTCGGCGGTAAGACGATCGTAGGGATCGCGCCCGTCTTCATTTCCGGGTGCACTGGAGTTTCCACCAGCGCCAAAGCGGTCACGAAACCATCGTAAGGAAAGACCCGCCGCCTGAGTAACTCCCATCACGTGCCAACGGCCGGGCACTGCATGACAAAAAGTGTGCAGCCTTCCTTTTCGATCAAGCGCTGGACGATCTGTTGCCGCAAACACCACACCGGATGTCCCAATGGTTGCGCTCACTGCTCCCGGCGCTGCGATTCCCATCCCAACGGCTCCGGCCGCCTGGTCTCCGGCACCGGCCACAACCGGCGTGCCGGGTTGCAGAGCCCGTAGCCGCCGCCCCGGCTGCGGAAACTTTCCCGCAGACTTCAGGAGACTCAAACAGCCTCGGCAGCAGCGATTCTTCAATCCCAGCAGCCTGCAGCACTTCCGTGGACCACCGCCGGTTCGCGACATCGAGTAGCAATGTGCCGGATGCGTCTGCCATGTCGGTGGCTCGCTCACCGGTAAGCCGGAAGCGGACGTAGTCCTTGGGCAGCATGACTGACCGGACACGCTTCCAATTCTCCGGTTCGTTTTCACGCACCCACAAGAACTTGGTCAAAGTGAAATTGGGCAACGCTGGATTGCAGGTGAGCCGGATCAAGCTCTTCGGCCCCGATCTTCTCGGTGAGGTCGCGACATTGTTTTTCGGTGCGCACATCGCACCAGATCAGCGCCGGACGCACGACTCTGTCCGCAGGCATCCAGCATGACCGCCCCGTGCATTTGTCCGGAGAACCCGACGCATGCGATCTGATCGCCACGCAACGCCGCGTCAGCCAACGCTTTTCGGACGGCAACTCCGCAGGCGCGCCACCAGTCTTCCGGGTTTTGCTCCGCCCAGCCAATCTGAGGTGAGGCAAAGGGCTCGTGCTCCTCGGTAGCGGACGCGAGTATGCGGCCACTCGCGTCCACAACCACGGCGCGAGTGCCGCCCGTCCCGACGTCGACTCCGAGCACATGGGTTTGCATCCGATTCAACCTTGTTGCCTCGGGAGAATGTTCACACCCGGCGAGTCTACTGGAATCGTATCTCTAATTGCGTTTGTGAGCGGAACCGGGAGTCTTTGGCTCTTGAAGAAAATAGAAGCTAAGAGGAAGCACGGGATGAGCACGTCGCTTACAAGCCGCATGATGGGATTCGAATGACTATTCAGAATTGCAGCGAACACGCTACCGTGTACGTTAACGGACACGTCATACTAAACACGCGACCGAGAGATTGCAAGTGCAGGCGCAACGTCATTCGAAACGGGTTGCGTCATTCTGCCCGGTAAATATCTTAGACGGGTATGACACTTGGGGGCAACGGAAGAAGTGATTCACTGAGGTGAGGTCAAAATGAAATCGGTCCAGATTCTTGTCTGCGCTCTTCTTGCTCTGTCGCCGCTTGCGCATTCCGCAGCCGAGCCGCAAATTTTTCCCACGTCAGCCGGGCCGGTCAAGATCACACCTCTCAACCACGCCAGCACGCTGATCGAGGCGGGAGGAAAGACTATCTACCTGGATCCTGCCAAGCCCGTGAAGTTTTCCGGACAGCACAAAAGCCGACCTCATTCTGATTACCGACATTCACGGCGACCACATGGACCCGGATTCAATCTGGGATGTGAGCAAACCACAAACCGACATTCTGGCTCCGCCTGCAGTGGTCCCAACCGTCAAGAGCGCCAAGCCTATTGCCAACGGAGAAACCAAAACCTGGCAGGGGTGGACGATTGAAGCTGTCCCAGCGTACAACCTGAAACGCGGGCCCGCCCCCGGAAAGCTCTTCCACGACAAGGGACGCGGCAATGGCTACGTTCTCAGCTATGGCGGCAAGCGCTTTTACTTCTCAGGAGACACCGAGGGTGTTCCCGAGATGCGTGCGCTCAAGAACATCGACGTGGCCTTCGTGTGCATGAATCTGCCCTACACCATGCCACCCGACGAGGCTGCTGACGCGGTCAAAGCCTTCCATCCAAAGGTTGTCATCCCCTATCACTATCGAGGATCGGATCTCACCGTATTTCAAAAAGGATTAGAAGGCACGGGCATCGAGGTCCGCTTGCTTGACTGGTATCAGAAGTAAATAAGGCAAAGACGCAGCATTTTTTGAGCAGAGTTCTCCGAACTAGTTCATGTCGAAAGAGCGCTAGGAAAGCGAGTCTGGAAGTCCAGGAGGCCGACCCATTCTGGCTCGATGACGATGCGCACCATCTTCGGCATGGAAGCGCGAACCTGGCTGACCCAAGCTTGCCCTTGCTCACGCCCGAAGTAACGCTCCGCCGCCGCAGCATACTCAGGCACGATACCATCCACTGTCTCCAGACGAGCCGATCCCCGCACCAACAACACTTTGTGGGGAAAATTGTTGTCGTCAATGGTAAGCGCCACTTTCGGATTCCGCGCGAGTGCTTTGAGCTTTGGCGCTTTAGGCGGAGTAGCCAGCACGAACGCCTGCCCATTCCAATGAAACCAGATTGGAACTACCCTGGGTGTACCGTCGGTCCAAACATAAGCCAGGCGGGCTGGGATATTCGATTTCAGCAGTTCCTGGGATACGGGATGTTTAAGTAGCTCCAGGTCTCCTTGTTTCACCGCCATAGTGCGTGCTCCTTCTCGCCGACGAAATCAAGTGTTCCATCAGGCCCAGAGGTTCATTCCGGTGCCGTTCAAGAGTCGGACGAATTCTGCTCCCGCTTGGTCGAAAGGTCAAGAATATGGACCACGTGCGGATTCATGCGTACTGCCCTTCCCTGGGTGCAACTTTTGCTCTGGTCGCGCCTCGGCAGAATAGATCCCATGTTTCCTGCGCGAAGCCGCGACCGTGCCAGGCCTTCGGCGGTGCGTGGTCCGGTACTAGCACCACCGTGCATGCGGCATCTTCGGCTACCGGGGTATACGCGCGTGGGTGCTTCGACCTCGCGTTCATGAGGACCCACTCGCGTATCATCTGTTCGAAAACATAACTGCATGTCGGCGTCGTTTTGCAAGATCCGGCACCCAGCACGTATCGTGAAGCATTTTCGCTATTTTTGGCATGCTCGACTTTAAGACCCTCAGAGCGAGATTCGCCCGTCCCCGTCCGTGTCCAGACTCCGCAGCTTCTCAGCGTGAGCCGCGCCGTACTGATTGGAAATAACAGCCGGAGAGCCGATCTCGAATCCAAGTGGGTATCGATAGACATCGGGCGTTCGTACGGCCCTTTCTTGGTCGACCTCCAGGCGGTCGGTCCACAACTGAATCTGTGCTGTGTACTCGCGGTGATCGGACGCAATGAGGGCGAGCGTCGGTTTGAGCCATTGCCCATGGCGCAGGTCGTGAGGCATTGGCCCTCCCGTCGCCAAGAGTAATCCGTTCAGAGGACAACGTGGTCGTAGCGTGCATCCTTTAACCAGAATATGATTAAGGACCAGCTCACGCGGGTACTCAAGTGCGCCGCCGGGAAAACAATAGGACTCATACGTGGCCTCAACACGTTCGCTGCGCCTGTTACGTTGCCTACGAAAATACGAAAAGGTCCGCCCGGTCTCCTTTGGGTCCGGCAGCCAGTCAAAGAAGCGATCTTCCCACTGCATCCGCAGCTCTGGCTCGGAACAGTAAATTATCTTTGAAGTCTGATTCGTAATCTCCAAATCCATGATGTAGCCCGTACGCCGATGTGGCAATTCAAACACCATCGACTCATGAACGCCACCGACCAGGCAAATTTCGACTTCTACGTTTTCTTCCGGGATTATAGCCAGCGAACAATCCACCGTACTTCCGGCCGCGGCCAAGTCGCGAAGGCGCGCGCCGAGCCTGACGCTGTCTCGAGTTTTACGCATTGTTGCCTCCTCAAGATTGTTAGCACTCACTCATTCGATTCACTTCAGACATACATACGTACATACATACACTGTTTAGTTTGTCGCTCCGTAAACCTCTCCTATTCTGCAATGAGCGCACCGGGCGACACCATCCTGCAATGCGACCACTTGATAGGCCTCCGCGACGCGGTGGATTTGGTCGCGGACGCCGTCTGTGAGCGAAACCTTATAACCCTTCACCACCCGCTCCCCGTGAATTCCCAGAGCACGAAGCAGTAGTCCGACCTTCTTATCGGTGAGGACGCGGTCATCATGGCGCCCCTCGAGCAAATCGTTTACAGTCTCCGCCAGGTCTCCAATGAAAAAGTGATCTGTCTGTTGCTTGTGACAGAAAAATAGTGCCGCTTCGGCAACCAGGCATTGGTCGTTGGATAGCCGATCCCCTTGGACATCTTGACTCCGTTGAAGGAGGAAGCTGGTTACTGATTTTCGCAAATCTGGACAATCGCAAATGGGCGCAAGCCAAGCGTGCACCTCCCCTCGCATCGCAGGAACAAAGGCTCGCGTATCAACTTCCGCATCGCATACACGCTGGCGGTTGACTATGCGGAAGCGTAGTAACTTCGATTGAAAGTCATTCGCAATTTCTCTCTCGGTTGCATCGGTGAGCGTCGGTAGCGGCTCCTGCGCGGGCGAAAGGCTGACCCGCACGCCGGTTGCGTCCGCAAATTCGGGAACGGAGGCGAAGGCCTTAGCCCCGTAGGCGTAAATTTCACACTTACCATGAGCAATCGCGAAATGCCGGTCATTGGCAGCCAACAGCACTCGAGTTACGCGCCGCCCGAGATCGCGCTGGTTGACCAGCAGGGTGGGATCTAGATGTCGGGGCAGCGTACTCAGGGCCGCGATGTCGACTTCACTCAGCAAAATAGGGTGACGGCAGAGACAACCCAACAGACGCAGCAAGAGGGTCACCTCGTTATCCGGGCCCAGCAAATGCAGCGTTGGCGCAACGGAGAAGCAGTCCACGAACCAGCTGGAAAGAGCGAACGCAACGATGAGCGCCGCCGCATCGGGCAGCAGACTTGCATAACGGCTCAGAAACTTCAGCATCGAGGAAGTGAGTTGCGTCGCGGTTCCGAATGCCTTGCTCGAGCCTGGAAAACGAACCGCACGAGGAAGGCCGGCTGCAATTGGGGCAGGCGTATACGTACAACCACGAAAGCTAACGGTCGGTGTCGTCGCGGCTCGGTGCCCATCCCACGTATGCAGGCGCAGTTGAGTCGGGTGACTCTGATCGACAACAGCTTCAATCATCAAATCTTGCAGAACCGCGCCGAGAGTTTGACTCCGTGAAAGTTCGTTGGTCTGAGTTGCGCACTTTTCCTCCCGATAAATTTTTCAGCGCAGCGAAACGGCATTGACGATTTGCCCCAAACGGCAAAAGGCCCGACCGGAGTCGGACCTTTCACACCTCTGCGCATGAGTATGATACTTCAAAAACCGAGCACCAAACGCTAAAAGTGAGCGAAATAGTCAATTTCTCGCTAAATTTGCCGCTTTTTTGTTCTGCGTTCTTAACCGCGTTTCAACTGGATTGATGTCGATACTTTCCGTGTATACGTGGAATTCAGGACGCGTGGGCTTGAGGGAAGAAAATAGGGGAGAGAATTTCGGTGTTCCAAATTTGCCGGTCATAGGCCATCCTGTGGCCGGCACTTGGTCATCAGCGAGGCGTGAGGGGGCTGACACTAATCGACTCTATTTTTCTCCGGTGAGCAGCCATTCAATACTCTTCGCAAATTCCCGACTGATTCGAAGCAGGATCTCCGCCCCAATCTCCACCTTCCCTCGTTCCATCGTCGAGAGATAGTTCTGGCTGATCCCAATGCTTTCAGCGAACTCCTCCTGCGTCATATCAAAGCCGCGCATCTCGCGGATGCGGCGACCTACCGCCACCCAGTCGACCGAGACGTGCTTGCCCCTCGATTTTGCTCTTGACGACATGTATCTATATAGTGATAAAATATCAATATGCGAGCTAAGTCTCGTGACTGTTCCCAGGTCCGACTTTATTGAGCCTTTTTATATTCCCCGCGTCGTGAACGCAACTTCAGAGCTGCTGAGCCCTGTCGTCAAGGATGGAGCATATGAAATCTACTCAAGACAATTTCGCACGTGAATCGCGGTTCGCAAAGTCACTTTACGGAGACTTGCCCAAATCTGTCCTGCATGCCCTCAGGGAGTTGATTCAAAGGCATGAGATTTCCGTCACAAGCGGAGATGTCAAATACCTCAACGGGGGCTGGTACGTTACCCATTCCGGGCTGCTTCGGCTGGCCGAGCGCCGACGCTGCGCGGGCATCCATTCCCGTCCGGTCCTAGCTTCTAGCGATCCCCCGACCTCTCGGTGGGTATTCCGAGCCGCGGTTTTCAAGACGAGGGCATGTCGAGGCTTCGTCGGCTACGGCGACGCCGATCCATCCAACGTGTCTCCCCTGGTCCACGGCGCCGAGATGCGAGTGGCGGAGACTCGGGCGGTCAACCGCGCCCTGCGCAAGGCCTATGGCATCGGCATCTGCTCGGTCGAGGAGATCGGGTCCTTCACCGAACCAGGTCCGTCATCGCGGGAGTCGAAGAAACTTCCACCCCAGCCGGTCAATGGGAAGAACGGAAACTACGGTGGCCCCAAAGTCCGCGACCGGCTCTGCCAGCTGATCCGCCAGCATCAGCTCGATGCCAACCTCGTCAAGTCGTACGCCGTCGATTTCTGCGGCACCAAGTCCCTCCGCGAAGCCACCCGCGAGCAGGTCGAAGCCTTCGTTGCCCACTTGGCAGACTGGGCCGAGAAAGACCGGAACGCACTGCTCTGCCAGCTCAACAGCTATCCCGGAACCAAGGAAGGTGCCGCATGAGGCGCCATTTCGAGTCTCTCCGCCCAGCCGATGTTTCGGCCATTCACTCCGTTCCGGACGGAATTTTCCTGGTCCGGGTGGATCGGTCCCAGTATCGCTGGCACAAGCAGAAACCTTACTACGAGATCCGCTTCGCCGTCCTCAAGCCCAGGCATCTGACCGGGTGCTCCATAACCGGCCGTCTGTACTGCACACCCCGAGCCATGTGGAAGCTGAGCTGGTTCCTGCGCGACTTTGGCTACGACGCCGAGCTGATAGGCAGGAATGAAGTCGATGACAAAGCCCTGATCGACCTGTGGGGTGTGGTGAAGGTCAGCGAAGTGACCGTGCATGGAATCTCGGTCCTCAACTTTGACGGCTTTGCGCCGGCTGCTCGGTGGGAAGAGCTCTCCGTCTTTACCGACACTGATCCTCGTGGGTCTGAGGTGGCCTCGTGACCTACAGCTTTACGCAGATCAGCCACTATCTGTCCTGCCCACGCCGCTATAAGCATCGCTACCTCGACGGCTGGAAGGAGAAAGACACCCGGGCCACAATGCTGTTTGGCCGGGCATTTGAGCAGGCCGTTGCGGCCTACTTCCAGCGGCAGGATGCCCCTGCCGTGCTTTACCGGGAATGGTTTACCCACCGGGACAGCGGCCTCCACTATTCCGAGCGTGACAGCTGGGATCGCATGCTGCAGTCGGGGGTGCAGCTGCTCGATCGCTTCGCCCAGGACGACCGGGTTCGCATCCGCCAGCCTCGGCGCAACCTGCAGATCAAGTTCACCAAGACCCTGGCTGGGCAGAACAACTTCGTGGCCTACGTGGACGCCATCGGAGAGCTCGACGGTGCCCTCTGTCTGCTCGAGTGGAAGACCACCGCGAGTCGCTACCCGGAAGAGCCGTCGGGATTGCTGGCTCTCGATCCTCAGCTGGTTTGTTATTCCTGGGTTACCGGTATCCCGGACGTTGCCCACGTGGTGTTTGTCCGCAAGCGGCTGGTCGAGATTCAGTATTTCCGGACCGTCATCACTGACGAACAGCGCGAAGAGTTTGGCCACTTGGTCCAGGACTCTATTCACCGGATCGAAGCGGCCGAGTTCCTGCCCCACAGCGGCATCCGCTTTCCCCAGAACCCCTGCACCAGCTGTCCCTACATTGGACTCTGTCTGGGACGGCCAGATCTGACCGAAGCAGCGCTGGCGCGGCGTCCAGGAGCAGAAGACCTTGGTTGGCTTGACGAGCTTACGTACTAGGATCGCGCCCATGTTGCCCAAGCTCAACCAGAAACGGGCCTTGTTCGTTCTGACCAAGATCGACGAGATCCTGGCCTGGGAGCGACGGTCTGAAGCCGAACGGGATACCCGGTTCGTGGAACTGGGCCGATACCTCTGTGAAGTCCGGGCGGGACAGTACTGGCGGCTAGAGAAACTGAAGTCCTTCGATGAGTTTCTGGCGAGGCGGTTCCCGGAATCCCGGCGGAAAGCTTATTACCTCATGTCGATCCATGAGCACCTGCCACCACAGGCCAGGAAGGAACTGAAGGAAGTGGGATGGACGAAGGGACTGGAGTTGGCGAAAGTGGCGAGGAGGGATGGGCAGGAGTTCGATTGTGCAACCTGGCTGCACAAGGCACGCTCACTTCCGAAGGATCAGTTCAAGCAGGAAGTGGAGAAGGAACTAACTGGGCGGGAATCGGAACCGTGGGAGATTATCTACTTCAAGCTGTACAAGACCCAGATTCCGATCGTCGAACAGGCGATTGAGACGGCAGCCTTGATGCTGGGAACGGACAAATCGCGAGGCTACTGCCTGGAGATGATCTGTGCAGACTTTCTGGCGGGGGCGAACCTCGAGAATGAGGACCCAACCGTGCTCCTGCAGTCGATGTCACGGTTCTTCAAATTCCTGCCTGGGGAACAGCGGCAGGCTTTCCTCCACGAAGTGACCGAGAAGGCTTCGTGAATCGGATTCGAGCCAAGCAACCGCGCTTGCGGCTTGATCCTGAGCCATACGACCAGCTCAGGAAGCAGATCCTGCGCCGCGATGGCTGGCAATGCCAATGTTGTGGAGCCAAGTCAAATCTGGAGGTTCACCACAAGGAGTTTCGCAGTCAGGGCGGAAATGATTCCGAGGAGAACCTAATCACTTCGTGTGCTGAATGCCATTCGGTGATGCACCGCGGTTTCGATTGAAATAGGTTAGAGATGTCAGCACAAAATTGCAGGGAGACGCTTTTCTCCCAGCGGGACGTTATTGGCGACGGAGATGTTCCCCGTGTTCTGGTGGGACGCCGACAGACCGGAAATTACCTGAACGGCGGAAGCGACAGCAACCAAAGAGAAATCGGTCCAAAAGCTAGGCGGGCGAACGATGTCGAAGAAATCGTTTCGAGCGAAGGCCGCCAGATTTAGGCTTAAGGGTGAGGGCAGTAGCGAGCCCTGCGGAGACCCGGGGACTACCGAAGTTGGAAAGGCTGCAAAGCTGCTCTGATCGGCCCGAAAGCAAGATATACTACCGGCGGCGAGCGTTCAAAATGGAAATTGTGGGATGAATTGTAAGATTTGCGGGAATGAATCGAACAATCGCTTGCATGAAGTCCGCGAGATGATGCTCGGCCTTCGGGACTCTTTTGCATATATAGAGTGCGCAGATTGTGGCTGTCTTTTCTTAAGAGAAATGCCCCAGAATCTGTCTACCTACTATCCCTCCGACTACCTCTGCTGGCGCGAATTACGCCCTTCTCCAGTGCAGCAAATGCTCCGGAGCATATATCAACGCGCTTGTCTTCGGAGCAGCCCTATCATCAGAACTCTTATCCCGAAGTCCTCGCGGCGGCTCGATTTACAGGCGGTGGCAAAGATGCATCTGCATAAACGCGCTCGTATTCTCGACGTTGGATGTGGGGCTGGGCTCTTGGTGCAAGACTTGAGAATGGCGGGATTCAGAGGAGCAGTGGGAATTGACCCCTACTCACAAAACGGCAATGCGGCAGTTCGCAAGCAGGCGCTCGATGAGATCGAGGGCAGGTGGGACATCATAATGCTTCATCACTCGTTCGAGCACATGCCCTTGCCCAGGGAAGCGTTGATGAAAATCGCGTCCTTGCTCGAGGAGCAGGGCACGTGCCTTATTCGTGTTCCCATCAAGAACGAAGCATGGAAACTGTATGGCACGAATTGGTGCCAACTGGATGCTCCCCGGCATTGCTTTATTCACACATTTCGCAGTATCGAGAAGTTAGCCACACAAGCAGGCCTCAGTGTTTCCTCGTCTTACTGCGATTCGAACGAATATCAATTTTGGTTGAGCGAACTCTACGGAAGAGATATTCCCGCCATGGAAGCACTAAAAAAAGGGCCGCGGCATTACTTCTCGAACAAAATGTTAAGGAGATTTCGCCAGCGCGCCCAGGAACTCAATGCCGCTCGGCTGGGCGATTCCGCTGTCTTTTATCTTTCGCTCGCGGCAAAATAAATCGTCTTGTTACCGAATGAACGTCTTCCCACGACTTGGGACTCTGGATTGGAACGTCAGGAGAACTGTTCTTCCAACCAGCGCGGCTGCAAATAGTCTTTACGATGCTGAAGTGAACGGGTGGGCGAGATTTGAACGATGCAAATCATTGCACGGTAAGACTGATGGTTGAGATCTGCTTGGTGCTGCCCGCAGCGCCAGTTATCTTCAACATGTAAACGCCCAGGGGTGTGCCGGACTGGACCGGCGGAGGCGGGGAACCGGAGCCCATTGCTGTTCCTCCGCACCCTACGCACAACAATAGCAACGCTAGTAAGGCGGTAAGCAGGCTTAACTTCTTGGTGCCGCCCGAAAGCTGCCCTGACGACAGCGGCACCACGGCTAAGACCAACCCAACAGCGAGTGAACCGAAAGCCGGTAAAGAGCGGCGGACAGGAACATTCCCACGCCTGGAATTGAGCTGAGCAGCGTTCGGGGCAGTTGTAGCGACCGTCACCGTCGCAGGCACAGGGCTGGTTCCGTTCACCGTGAGAGGATTCGGCACAACTGAGCACGTGGATTTCGCAGGGGCGCCGGTGCAGGTGAATCGCACGGTACCGGAGAAGCCGCCCGTGGGCTCCACCGTCAAATTGAATACGGGACTGTCCCCGGCATGGATGGTGGCGGAGGTGGGCGATGCCGATACGGTGAAACCAGAGGGGGTCGTGCCGGCCCCGGAACTCCATTGGGCGACCGGTGTCCACACAAGCGGCAGGGTCAGATCATTTCTGACGAAGGTAATGGAGCCGCTGACCGTAACCGTATTTGCACCGGCCAAATTGATGTTCCCACCTGAATTAAACGTGGCGGTCCCCGATAGCATGAAGAATGTAACCATCTCCCCCGGTCCGAGCGAGCTTTGAATCGTGGTGATCGGTGTGGTTGACGGATTCAACCCGATCGTGTGAGCACTCCCGATATTAAGAGTAGTGGCTGGAGACAGCTGGGTGGTGATGCCGGACGTGGGTGGGACGTTGAAGGAACTGTGATCGTAATACAGATTGTCTCGATAAATGATTTGCGAAAGATTGGTCCCGGTGACCACGGAATCGGGACTCCCCAGCACCTGGTTGCTCGCAAAAACGATTCCGGAAGCCAGCGTCGTGCCGACATTCAGGAGGAAACCCGCGCCGTTATTGGCTCCCACACCGAAGAAGTTAGCATCCGCGATAGTTACCCCTTTTGTCCCTATATTAGTGTTATTGGTTATCGAATAGACCCCCCAGAGCTTTTCGTGATGCGAGCTATAAAATGAAATACCGGCCGCACCGTCGATTTGTACACCCAAGGCCGCCGCTTGCGTTACCAATGCCGTAAACCTGATATTGAGAGGATACCCGTTTATTCCACCTGCCAGACCACCGATGTATATGTTCGTTCCATCTCCGGCACCCTGACCATCGAATTGGCAGTTGGAAAACTCCATTTCGAAATTGGCGCCTTCGATTCTTAAGCCGTTTCCTCCCCCGGAAGTGCGGAACACAACAACATCGTCAAAGTGAAGCCACTGACTAATCGCTCCAAAATTGTTGTTCGGTCCCTTCAAGTGAATTCCAATACCCGCGAAGCCCTCAATGTTCAGGTCTTTGAGGGTAGAGTGCCACAATCCGGAATTCACCAGCGAACTCGTGTCCAAGAGGAATCCGTCTTCGCTGCTGTTGCCGGCTGATCCCCGGAGCCGAAACCCAAACAGCAATACGTTGGTCGCCGCGGCATTGTTGGCTTGGGGGAGCACAAATACTGGATCGTTGCCATTGACGGATTGCAAAGTGGTTCCATTACAGGGAGTTGTGGTACAGCCGATGGTGCCGCTTAGCCCTCCTGACGCACCCATACCGATAATCTTCAACGCCTTGCGTAACGTCACCTGATTCACGTTGTAGGTGTACGGCCCAAGATAGATGGTGATCGCCTTGCTTCCTGGATCGATGTTCCCGAGATTCAGATTTACCTTCGCAGAAAGAGCGTAGATTACGCATCCAGCGTCGGGACACGCGTTAATCGCTGCGGGAACGCCGCCTGAAAACTGTTCGGCGAAGAGAATATTCGCCAGATTCTTCATCTCCACAATGCCGTTGGAATCCGTGATCTGGGAGTTTACCAGTGACCCGTTGGCGGAAAACTTCGGGATCGAATTTGCTATTGCGCCCGATGAGACCGAACTCTGGTTGCTGAACGCGCCAGGGCTCGCTCCTGTAACTACGGTTCCGGCAACAATCGGAACGGAAAGCGCAGGGCTCGATTCTGCCGCGTTCTGCGCAACGCCGCTAGCCGCTCGTGCAAAGGCAGATGCCGGCAGGCCGCCCAACGTTTCCGCGTCCGCCGCTTTCAGTGCGTAGGGAACGCTCACCAGCAGAACCCGGCTTTGCTCCTCTTCGCCTGGTGACTGGACTTGTACTCCCAGCCAGCGTGGTTCGCCGGAAGTGAACAAGTCCATCGGCATTCCCTCGCTCGCTGCTCCAAGCATCGCCTCGTAGTGTCCTTGCTGATCCAGTTGTACGTTCTGGGTTTCCTGCCACAACCGCTCGCCGCCCGTGGATGCCCCGTAAATCGCAAACGTGATCCCCACCGTTCCCGTGCGCGGTTGTCCCCCAGCATCCTGCAGCGTCCCGGTAAACTTCATCAAACGAGGTATTTTTGGGGAACAAGGATTCCCGCCGTCCATACACTGGGCTCCAGCGCCATGCGGAAAGAAAAGCAATATCCACAATGCCGAGAGAATCCTGCAGACAACCCTAGTAGCACGTCTTCTCCGCAACAGCCAGCCCTCCCGATGAGTCACGAGTTCGCTCACGCCGCAAAAACCTCGCGACTCGCTATTGTCAGATACTCTTTCAAGCCCTCCTGCCACGGACGGAAGACATTCATGCCTATCGACTTCAATCCTTTGTTTTCAAGCACGGAATAGTGAGGACGTGGAACTTTGCTGGGGAAATCCGCTGGATTGGCAACCTTGAGATTGGCCTCCGAGTCGGTTAACGCGAATATCTCGCGAGCAAACTCATACCAGGAACAGCTTCCCTCCGCCGTCGCGTGGTAGAGTCCAAAAGAGTCGCAGCGGCTCAGCCTGACGATTTGCTTTCGCCAGGTCCATCGTGGCAGTCGGCGTCACAAACTCGCTGTCCACCACCTTGATCTCCTTGCCTTCGCGGGCGAGCTTGCGCATGAGTTCCACGAAATTAAGCCCGCCTTTGGCTCGACACGGATGCTTACCGTAGAGGGCGGACGTCCGGAGCACGAAATGCCGCGGCACCTGACTGCGCACAAAATACTCGCCGGCAAGCTTCGAATTACCATATGCGTTGAGCGGACGAGGCACATCACTCTCCTCGTAAGGGGTACGCTTGGCGCCATCGAACACGTAATCCGTACTAATGTGAATAAGCAGTGCGTCCAGGCTCGCGGCTGCCTTAGCCAGGTTGCGAGCTCCACACGCGTTGATGGCGAACGCTTTGGCAGGTTCGAGCTCACAGTGTTCCACATGGTGAAATGCCGCGCAGTTGACGACCACGTCCGGCTTGATTTGTGAAAGAACCAGCTGCACTGAGTCGGGTGATTCAATCTCAAGCTGCGAGTGGTTCAAGCCGTGGACTTCGTCCCCGTGCTGCTCAAACTCCGCACACGCATCCCTCCCCACCTGCCCCTCCGCTCCGATGACGACAATCTTCATTAGGTCCTCCTTAGGCTGCGGCGGCTCGCTCTAATCCAGCTTCCAAAGCCTTGAATGTCAAAATATTGGAGTAGAGAGGGTTGTCCCAGTCGGAGAACTTATCCATGTTCCGAATCAGGTTCTGCACGATGCTCCGGATGCAATGATGTGGGTGAAAGCTGAGCACATTTCTCGCCTTTTCGAAGTTGACCTTGTAGTTCCGCACGTCATTAAAGTGATTGATGTTGAGTCTTACCCGCCGGTCGAGTTGCTCTTCGATTTCTGTCTTCACTTGATCGGCCGCCTCTCCCACCGTGTAATTTCCCGATGCAACGTTGAAGATGCCGGAGATTCGGTCATTCGCCTCGATCGCCCGGATGTAGGCGGTGGTTGCGTCTTCGATGCCGATGATGGGCCGCCAAATCGAAGGGTTGTGCACGGTAATTTCACCGTCACGTATGGCATGGGCAAACATTGTGTTGATAATCAGATCTAATCGCATGCGTGGGCTGTATCCCGAAGCAGTTCCCTTCCGCAACGCGATAACCGAAAAGTTGTCATCCGCCAGGTTCATTACCGCCTGTTCGCCCTGTAGCTTGGAGATTCCGTAGGGATAGACAGAAGATACCGGCTTGGTTTCATCGTAAAGTTCGTTCTCTGTGTAGCCGTACACTGAGCACGAACTGGCGTACACGAAGCGCCTCGCGCCGGCCTTTTTTGCCATGTATGCCAGAAACGCCGGAGCCGCAGCGTTGAAGACAAAATTCTTGCTAGGCGAATATTCCGCCATAGGGTCGTTGGACAGACCCGCAAGAAAGACCACCTGATCGTAGCCGGCGAGGTCCGAAACCTGCAGGGAGAAGATGTCTGCATTCACAACGCCGGTTTCCGGAGGAAGGTGGTTTCCGAACCAGAACAGATCAACGACGTCCACCGTATATTGGCGCTCAAGTAACTTGGGAATAAGAGCGGAACCCAGATATCCCGCTCCACCAGCAATGAGGAGTTTCATCTTCTACTGCCTTTCTTTAGTGATCTTTAACCAGTGATCTTTAACCGCAGATTGCGGTGCAGGAACTGTTTGAGAGATTGGTTAGCGGCTCAACACAGGTTGGGGCTCATAAGTAACGTGTGCAGAGGAGGCAGAAGCCAACCAGGTTTTGAGGGTTTGAGCGTTGTGGTCCTTTTCGGAGAGATGGACTTCCTTCAAAGGCCATTCGATGCCCACATCGGGATCGTCCCAGCGGATCGACCCTTCCGCCCTTCCATTGTAGACACCAGTACATTTATACTGCACCTCCACATCATCACTGAGCGCACAGAAGCCCCGAGCAAAGCCAGCTGGAGCCCACACTTGCTTCATATTTTCGGCAGATGCTTCCAGTCCAAACCACTTGCCGAGAGTAGGCGACCCCTTGCGAATATCCACAGCAACAAGGAAAGCAGTTCCGCGAGTCACCCTCATTAGCTTTCCCATCGGTGGCTCCCATTGAAAATGCAATCCGCGAACCACACCTTTGCGGGACAAGGAATGGTTGTCCTGCACAAACTCGGTAGGAAGCCCCAGTTCCTTAAATTGGTCTGCGCGATACACTTCCACGAAGAAACCCCGTTCATCGCGGTACGCCTTTGGCGCGATAACCACGATATCTTCCAGATGACGTGACTCAACTACGAATGCCATAGATTTCACCTGTCCTGGTTGTGAGAGTGAGGATCGAAATGTTGCACCGAAGTTAGAGAAGGCCTACGAGGCTCTCGTGAGAACGCCCGCGGCCGCGTCCACATGTTGCATCGGAACGTACATGCCTAGTTCACGGTCGAGGGCCGGTTTCTCTCCCGCGACCAGACGAGAGAAATAGTCCTCGTATTGATCGGTAATGTGATCCCATGTGTATTCTTCCAGAATTCTTTCCGTAGCCTGTCTGCGATATCTCTCGGCAACATGGGGCTCGTCTTCCACGAACTGCAGCTTGCTGGCCAGATCATCGGGATCATGCTTGAAGAGGATGCCGTGCTTTTCCATCACTTGCCGGTTGAAAGGCGTGTCCAGCGCCAGGACCAGGTTGCCGTAGCCCAATGCCTTCAGCAGGGCAGGATTTGTGCCTCCCACACTGTGTCCGTGGATGTATCCGTAGCAGTTACAGTGAAGCTCTTTTACGTCTTCAGTGTCATTCACATGACCGAGAAAACGGACCCGCGGATCGCGAGTCTTCTTCAAGGCGTCTACGAAAGCGCTGCGATAGTTTGCGTCTCCCGCGATCGCCAGTACCTGGTCGCTATGAAGTCGTTCGAAACCCCGCACGATCAGGTCGGCGTTGTTTTCCGGCACCAGCCGGCTGGCAATCAAGTAATACCCAAACGGCTCCAGCCCATATCGCCGGACCGCTTCCGGGTTGGTTGAGGTCTCGATGTTCGCTCCGTAGGCGATACAAACGGAACGAGTGCCGAACTGTTCCATGTAGATGCGCTGCATCTCAATGGCATCGGTAATAATCCCGTCAGAGCTGATCTTGCCCGCCATGCGAGCGTTCCAATGAAAGTAACGACGGCCGATCGGTCCCCACTTTGATCGCTCCCATTCCACACCATCTACATTGAGAGCGACTTTCTTCCCAGCCAGCCGGGGCACGGCGCAAAGCAACGCATTCGCGACGTTCGCGACCAGCATCACGTCCACGCTGCGGAACAGGACGTCGAACACACAAGCCAGGGTGTGGGTGAATGTTCCCAGATTCTTGGTTTCGATGCTGGGGAGGTAAATGAGGCGGACCCCCCGGTAGCTGTCCGGCTTCTCGCGGAAGAGGCCGCTACGGCAGTACACGATTACGTCGTGACCTCGTGCGGCCAGCCGGGGCGCTAGTTCGCCAAAGAATGTTTCAGTACCGCTGTAAGTATGCGGTATTCCGCGCGCACCAAAAAGAGCGATTCGCAATGGCCGATCCCTCCGCGTTTTCAGATAAGAAATACTTCACCCATCTTAACCGGTGGGAACATCAAGTCTTCGAGTAATGCAAGCTCGAATACAGTTGCAAGTTAGAGTCTCTCGTAGACGTCCATGGTCTGCCGGGCCGTCTTCTGAAAGTCAAACAGTTTGCTCCGGTTCAGGCCCGCTTCGCGTAGCTGGCGCCGCAGGGCCGAATCCTCCAGTACCCTCTGCATCGCGCTGGCGATCGAGGAGTCGCTGAGAGGATCCACTAACAAGGCCGCGTCGCCCGCCACTTCCTCGAGCGATGATCCCTGTGCAGTGATTACTGGAACCCCACAGGCCATCGCCTCTACAACGGGAAGGCCGAATCCCTCATAAAGAGAAGGATAAATGAAGACCTCAGCGGCGTTGTAGAAGAGTTGGTACATCTTCAGCGGGAAGAAACCCGGGCAACAGAACGTCGTTCTCCATTTGCAGGTCGCGAATGCGCGCCAGTACAGGTTCGAACAGGGAGTCCTGCTTTCCTGCCAGAACCAGCTTGTGAGGCAATCCCATCCGGCGAACCTGTGCGAAGGCCTCGACAACTCTTGTCAGATTTTTCCGCGCCTGCAATCGTCCAAGATAAAGAACAAATTCCCCAGTGATCCCATACCTACGACTAATCTCTTCCCTGGCTTTCTGCTTGTCACCCGGCCGGAACTCCTGGCCGGCGCCTTCATAGGTGACAGTAATCTTGCTCTCGGGAATCCCGTAAGTTTGAACGATGTCCCGCTTCGAGTATTCCGAAACCGTGATGATGTGATCGGCCCGGTTGGCGGAATCCCGAACGAGTCTTTTCAGCCATGCGCGTTGACGACGGGGAAACGCCTCCGGAAAGTGTTCGTACGCAATATCTGGAATCGTGGTGACGGTCTTGCATTTGAGAAACGGGGGGACGATATGCTGCGCGTGAAATACATCCAGCCGGTCTTCCCGAGTACGCCAGGGAATCGTCAACGGAATCCGCAGTAGCGGATGTCCCGGTCGGAGCTGCTCCATCGTGACGTGGCCGTTGCTGCTGAAACGCCCCCGCGCCCCTGCGTTTGTGTAGTACAGGAACCACTGGTGCGCACAGGGGAACTCGATCAGCCTTCTGGTCAGCTCTTGAAAGTAGGTCTCATTGCCGCCCTGCTGACTGCCGAGACTGTGGATATCAATACCAATACGCAGCTTCGAATCCTTCGGAGCATGCTGACTGAGAGACTAATCGCGGATTCTCGCGGTCCGCATCTGACACATTCTTCCAGACCGATTGAGTCGCCATTATTCGGCCCGACGCCAGCGACGACGCGACGGAGATGGGAGTGATCGCCTCCGTCTTTTCGACTCTTGATGACGCGCCCCGGAACGCCCGCCACCACCGAATATGCGGGGATCTCGCCCCTCACGATCGTTCCCGCGGCAATCACGCAACCTCGACCCACATGGACCCCATCCAGAAAAGTCACATTGGAACCGACCCAACAGTCGTCTTCGATAACAATGCCCTGCCGCGTGATTCCCTGGTCCCTGATGGGCACATCGAGCCGGTCATATTGGTGATTCTCGGCGTGAAAGCTCACGTGCTGCCCCATGATCACGCAGTCGCCGATGAAGACACCACCGCCCGCTCCAATATACGAATAGGCATCCATTGCCGAGCGCTTTCCGATCCGGACACCCTCGCCCAGACTAGTCAGCATGCTGGCCCGGATCACGGAGTACGGTCCAATCATCACGTCATCGCCAATTTCGACGCCTTGACGCGACAGACCATCCACGATAACGCCTCGTTCGAGCGTGATCCCGTGTCCGAACCGGATCATTCTTGCATTGCGCAACGTAACGCCGGGCGCTACGAAGACACTGCACAATCTTTGGCGCAGCAGCAGACTCTTAAGGTTGCCACGTAGCAACCAGACCAGCCGCCGCATCGCTACCGACACCAGCGTGCCAAGGGGAATCTCCGGATCAAACGAGTATTCATGTCCCTTAATTTTGCTTATCAGCTTCTCAAGCGCGCGCCTCAGGAGGGAGTGCTTCCGCGTGATGGGCAGATCCTGCTTCATCCTCGTCGCATCCAATCTCATCGGGCTCAATCTCGTCACACCAATCTGTCAGACCAGCCCCGCTATACCAGGGGCTGCTCGAACTCCGTATTCGAAACCGGCTCCGGAGCGGTTCGCAGGGCAGCGGGCAAGACCGAACGCTCTGGATGCAGAAGCATCTCCCAAAAAGCCGCAATCCCCTGCAACATGGCCCAGCACGAACGGATGTCCCCGCGCAGGGCAAATCGAAGCGTCATCTTGGGGAGATAGTAGCCGGCGAAAATCGGCCAAAACGTCAACCAATGATAGGTTTCCGCATGCTTGTGCATCACCCAGAGCAGGTTACGAACCAGGGTGAAACTGCGGACGTGCTCTCCAACATTCTTTTGATAGTCGATTCCCTCCCGGTGCCATACTTTGGCCGCGGGAGCGTAGCGCACCACGTATCCAAGCTTGCGCATGCGGAGAGACAGATCCAGATCCTCGCCGTTGCCAAAGAACTGCTCGTCGAACATCCCTGCTGCGCGCAGGGCCTCACTCCGCAGCATCATGACGCAACCCGTGGCCCAGTCCAACTCGCGCGGGACCTCGTACTTTCCCGTGTCCTTGCGTTTGAGATCGATGTGTCTGGCCAGTCCTGTCCACAGGCTATAGGTGCCGCCTACCCACCAGATCGCGTCAGCAGGATCGTAGTAGAAAATTTTAGGAGAAACGATGCCAGCTTTGGGATTTCGCTCCGCTTCTGCCAGCATTTCGCGAAGAAGGCCGTGATCGACAATCGTGTCATTGTTTACCAGCAGGACATGATCCACGCCTTCGACTAACCCTTGCCGGATCCCAATATTGCAACCCGCAGCAAATCCAACGTTCCGGGGGTTGGCGATCACCCGGATCTGGGGAAAATGGCTGCGCAGGTATTCCACGGAACCATCCCGGGAACCATTGTCTACCACCATGATCGAGAACGAGTCGCCTTCCATCGCCAGCAGGCTATGGATACACTGCTCAGTCATCTCGCGACTGTTCCAGTTGAGTACAACGATCAAGGTCTTCAAGATTCAGTCCCGCTGGAAACCTGCGTCATGGGAGCGACGAGTTGCGGTTCATCGCGATAGGCTCCAATCAGCACGTCCTGAAAGATACCCTTCGAAGTAACCGGGAAGAGTGAGGCGTGAATCTGGTACTCAAACCCGGCCTGCTCAAGGTGTCTTAGAAAATCGGCCAGGCAGGAACGTCCGTTTCCCAGGTGATGATGGTATTCGATAACCATCTGCCTGATGTATTGGGCCTTCCCGCTGGAAAGCAAGTCACACAGGACGCGATGTTCCGCGCCTTCCACGTCCAACTTGAGAAAGTCAATCGGCCCATGAATGAAATCGGAGAGCCTTCTGCTCGGAACTCGAATGACCTTACCTGCAAGCCGAGAACTGTCCGTGCTCATCAATAGCGAACCGGGAGTTGCAGGGTCAATGAAGAATTCAATTTCCCCATTCTCACTCCAAACAGCACAGTTGTGGGTGACGACATCGGTAAGCTGGTTTTGGGTGACATTCCTTTGCAAGACCGCGAACGTGGTTGGATCCGGTTCAAAGACCTCAATTCGGGCTTTCGGATACAACCATTTGAAATAAAGCGTGGCCATGCCCAGGTTGCCCCCACAGTCAAGGATCACGGGGGACTCGGTCGTTCGCGCGGAAGTAGTAATGCTGCCGAACGAAAATCTCCCGGTAGAGATTCACGAGACTCGGACGATCGAAAAAATGCTATGTCAAACCCCAGCATTTTCCCCGAGGGGTGAATGCGATTGAGCCAAAGCTCAGTTTTCTTCCTGGCAGTATGTGGGGTCCGCAAGAGGTAGTACGCATCGTTCGCGAATCGTGCGAGCCTTTGAATCATCGTCTGACGTTGTCCCGTTGCTCTAATCGTAGACTTTGCGCCGTCATTCTGATGGCTTATTGTCTGCGCTGCTGTGCTCGAAGCAGCCATTAGACTCTAACCTCTAGTCTTTGCTCCATCAGCGCGACCCAATCGACATTCGGGGACAGGGCGTTAGCGTCCAGGTGTGTGGCAATGCCCGGAACCGGAACCCAAAGCTCGACCCTTCGGCCAAAGAGTATCTGCCACCAGCCATAAAGCCACGCTTTGGCGAGAATCTTCCAGTAAGACCCCTGTAAGAGATAGCGGACGAAAGCAACTGGATTAAACACTCTGCGCTTGGTGAGGCTCAACCACAACGCGCAATCGTAGTTGCCTCGTGCATAGCTGCGGAAGACAGACGCATGCTCCGCCAATGCTTCCTTCCGCGTCAGGAATGTCAGACAGGTGGAAGCCGCTGTCCGCCAGTGGTGTGAACCGCTCGTGCGCAGCCATTTCGGTCCTCGATGCAGATCCAGCTTGTAGCAGTCCGGATGATCGTATGCCGAGACAAAGTCCACGTCGTCCTGAGTGTTGAGGAAATCCATCATCTCCTGAAATTGACCAGGCAGGTAGAAATAGTCGTCCTCCGCGAAATAGACCACATCCGAGTCACTCTGTTCGAGCAGGATGTCGATTTGCCGGGCGAAGGTGGCGCCGTTGCCTGCGCCTTCGAGCCGCACCACCACCAAATCTTCCGGATCAAGATATCTGCGAAACAATCTTTCATATTCGGGAGGGCAACTGTCCAGCAGCAGCCACACCTTGGCGCGCAGATCACCGAGAGATTCCTTGAACGACCTGAAACACACTTCAGAAAGCAAATACTTGTCATCGCCGAAAGGCAGGCTCCGGGCCGGTTTGGAAACCACCGGATAGACGCGGTAGGCAACCGCCAAATCGTACTGTGGCTTTGACCGCTGAACTCATACGGACGCACTCGCCTCGAGGCTGGGCCGATCTTGCTGAAGAATGGCGACGCCAGCCGATAAGAGTCCAACGTGAATCCAGGTAAACGCCAGCATAGTTGCCTCTGTAGCCTGAAACGTAATCGCATATAGCACGCAGCCAGCAAGCAGGGCCGTCAAGACCGCCGCAGTCTTTCCGGTCGCGATTCTGAGTGCGGAGCGGACGGCGGACAACAGAAACCCGGTAAACACAAGGAACATGGTCAGGCCGACCACTCCGGTATCGTGCAGAATGCGAAGCGGTGTGTTGCTGATCCAACCTGGCTCGTCTACATCTTCTCCGGCGAAGCCCGCCGGGTAGTCGGCGGGATCGAAAAACAGATGGAAGCTCGCCGTCCCGGTTCCGAGCACAGGATGCGCCTGCACGTCCTCTACGGCTACGGCCATTTGCACCAGCCGCTCCCAGGTCGTGTCGTCGGACGAGATATCGCTGAGGTTAATTGTGCTGAACCGTTCCCGAAGCAAGCCCACCACGACGGGACTGAACGCCAGAAACAATACGCTGATCCCTACCACCAGCGGCACCACTCTTCGCAACCGGAACAGGCCCTTCTTATTGGCAATCCACAACACCAGCAGCACTGCAACCGGGAACGCCACAAACACCGAACGCGCCAGACTGATCACTGCTCCCAAAGAGGTAATCGCAAATCCCCATTTGTACTGACTGCGCCGGGATTCGTCGCCCATCACGAAAAAAGCCAGAAACATGATGGCGCAGCAGGCTGTGTAGCTGCCGAAGAGGTTGGCTTCGTATTGCGTTCCATAGGTGCCGGGCATGAATCCATACTGCTCGGCTTCGACTCCAAAGGTGGTGCTGAAGATGTGATTTGAGAGGAAGCAGATCAGCCCATATGCGGCCTCCGCAGCACCCACCCACAGCATGATATGAAGTGCTTTGAACAACGTTTCCTTGTTTCTTACCAGGATCCGCATCAGGAAGTATGGGGTCATGGCGAGCGCGCTCAGAGCCGCCCAGCGCAGGGTCATTCGCGGTTCGGGAGATGTTGCAGCCGAAGTCACAAAATTCAGGACGATGTAGCCAATCAGGAAATAATCGAAGCTCCTCAGCTCGAACGAAGGCCGGAGACGCTTGCGGCTGACTTCGACCGCGACCATCCCCACAACCAAGGCGATGGCAAGGTGTTCGGCGCGCACGTGAACACCGAATATGGTCCCGGCAAATCGTGGCATGGCAGCGCCGGACACCAGTGCCAACATTGCCCCTGAAGGGAATCTGCTGGAGGCGATCGCCAGCAGGCCGATGGCTCCGACTACGGCGAGGAGTGAAAGGCCGATGTGACTCAAGTCCTCCGTCGCCACCAGCCATCCCAGGACCAGAGCTTCTCCCGTGATCAGGAGCACCATTCAGCCAGCGAGTATGGGTTGTGCTGGTCATTTCGGCGTTGGCTTCCCTTGCGCAGGCTCAGTCAATCGGGGTACCAGGCGTAGCAAAGGATTGCAGGGGACGCACACCTCGAACGAAACGGGCAATCAATCGGAACTGCTCGCGACAAACCAGTGCCAGAGGGGCGGCCGTCAGCGCCCAGTAGAGAATACTCCGGATCGCCCAATGAGAACTCCACGAGAAGGCCAACCACAAGGAGATCGCCGACCAGGCGAATATCAACAGCACGCCGGCGAAGTCGCGCCACGATTCGCCGGTAATCGCGCTAAGTCTCCAGCCGTTGAACAGCCACCACGCTCCCACAACCACCACCTGCATGGTGGCCACCAGTCGAAGCGACCGGAAAACCAGGATGGCCATCGATACCAAGCCCAGGCTGATCCCCACCGCAAGAATCGAGTACAAGAGAAAGTGCTTCTGCTTGCCGTACAGGTTAAAGACACTGCCGTGGAGAATCTGAATCACCGCAAAAAACAACGCCGCCAGCAGAAGAATTCCAGCCACCGGCAAAATGCCGGAATATTTTGGCAGGAAGCGACGGACAAACAGATCAACCCCGAAATAGTATGGCAGGAGCAGACTCCAGGCCATCACGATCAGCCCCGATACCTGACCGTAGACCTCCGGATGCTGCTTTCTATCGGTCGCTGCCAGGTGCGGAAAGAAGACACGCGCGATGGCGGCGATGAGCGTAACCGGAACCATCATGGTGCTGGCCGCGAGATTGTACTGGGCAAAATCGTAGATTGAAACGGCCGAACTGAGCACTAGGCGGTCGGACGACTGTACCAGCCCAAAAGCGGCATTGGCTAGCGTGATCGGCCAGCCGATCGCGACGTACCGTTTACCGATTGTCCAGGCCGAAGTTGCAGAGGCAAACCGCAAGGGATCAACCTTGGCCCACATAATTCCAAGAACGATTGCCCAACCCACAAAATAGCAGCAGATCAGCACCCGGTGATCTGGCCCTGCCCGCAAAGCTGCAAGAGATGAAAGGGCGAGGAAAACGCCCGCCGGCGCCGCTACCGCGATTGCCACCGGAACGAACTGGCGGGCTGCCTGCAAAGCTGACTGCAACACAAAGACAGTATTCAGAAGCGGCGCAAACAACAGCACGGCGATAGCGACGAATCGAATTCTCGGCGGCAGCAGGATGGCTGCCACAATACCGATAGGCAGGAGCAGCAACAGATGCTGCCCGATGAGAAAAGTCAATGATGGACGAACTTCCCTTCGCACATCTTCCAGCGATTTCCCCGCCCAGGAAAGCAGAGCCCCCTCTCCAAATCCAAGGGAAAAAAAACCGACATAACTTGCATAGAGCACGAACATACGCCAGTACCCGAACTCCTCAACCGAGGTGAGCCTCGGTACAACAAAAACGGCGAGGGCTCCAAACACGGCCGCCAGGAACGAACCAAGAACCAGAACAGCCAGGTCACGGGCGATCCTGTGCGCTCGTGTACCCGACTTCGGCGACGAATTTTCGCGTTCCACGAGCGTCGGCGCGTCCACGGGGTCTGTTTGAGTTAACTGGTAATCCGAGTGTGCGGGGAGCGTCATCGATGGTGTCCGGCCAGCGACAGCATAATTCCTCACTTGCGGAAGGTGCAGGTTGGTTTCTAACTATGAAATAAATGGTCGCGGAACTACTTGGCTGCGCAAAGCTGAAAGCCTAGACGTCAGAAGGCGAGCGGAAACGCCCCAAGAAAGTGCTCATACGTTGAAGATGCAATCTCGTGGCCGTGAACCTCACCGACTCAATGCTGCGATTCCATACTCTCATGGACAATCTCTTCCCGGGATCTCGCGGGTCAACTTCCCGCCAGCGTGCAGATGCGATCACACAGATCGCGGCGATCGCAACCGAGAAGGTCGTGAGTGTCAGGATAATAAGGAGCCGTGGCGGAAACGATTTCTTCTCCGGAACATTGGCGGGATCGATGACGTTGACAGTTGGGATTTCCTTGGCTTCCTGAATTCGGGCCAGTTCATACTGCTGGGTCAATAAGTCGTATACCGTTTCCTGCACCTTCATCCGCCGGTAGAGGTCGGCCCACTGCACGCCCAGATAGCGGCAACTTTCTAATCGACGGGTACAGTTCAGTCGAGGAGGTGGCATCGGAGAGCAAGGAGGAGTCCGTGCCGCCCAGTTGTTGCAACTGTCGCTTCAGTTCGTCGACTCGCGCCTGCAGTGCTCGAACCCGAACGTTGTTGCTGGTATAGATCTGCGCCAGGCTTTGCAGCTCGGATTGCGCCGCCATCATCTGACCTTGCAGAACCGCCGCCGATTCGACCATCGCCCGGGTTTGTTCTTTGATGTCCAGAGCCGTATTTTTGCTGGCGAACGCGCTGAACTGTTTTTCGGCGTCTTCAAGATCAGCCTTGACCGCTGCCAGGCGCTGCTCAATGAACATGCGCTCCCGCCGCGCCGACGACGTGCTCACCTGAGAGACCAGCCGGTCCAATTCCTCGACGTAGCCCTGGGCGATGTCGCGAGCCCGTTGCGGGTCCCCGTCGGTCACGGTGATGGATATCACGCCACTCTTCCGGTCTTCGGCAACGTCAGTGCGGGCGCCAAGAATCTTGCGTGCGTCCTGCTTGTAGCGAGCCCAGTACACGTGTTGCAGATTGAATCTGTCGACCACGTGGTCTTGTACGGTCCGGCTGTGTAAAAGGTCCACGAACAACGCGCCTGTGCTCTTTGTCCCGAGAATGTTGCCGGCCATGGCACCGAGCCCGGGCGACGCCTTACCCGCTAGCGCGGCCAGCATGAGGCCGTTGTCTCCCGTGGCGTCCCGAGGCGGCATGATGCTTACGCTCGACTCGAATTTGCGCGGGATCAGGAAGGCAATCACGGTGCTGATCAGAAGAGCGCGCAGCGCCACACGGTAAAGCAAGCTGCGCCTGTCCCATATCAGTTCAAGGGTTGCCAGGCCGCCCGACGCCGGCAGATCGGCGATCAGGGTTGGGCTCTCTCGCACCGGAGAGAAACGTGCGCTCTCGATCCGATTCGACTTCTGGAACTACCGTATTGCGTCTCAGACTCTCCACCATTTAGCTCTCAACAACCGATGCCAACAGACTTCAAATGCCGCGCATGGCGAATACCGACGTGTGCAGCAGGATCGCCAGGTCCATGAAAAAATTGCGATGCTGGATGTAATAGAGGTCGTATTCCACATTCTCATGAATAAGGAATGCCCGGTCTCCGCTCAACTGCCACAAGGCCTGTGAGTCCCGGCTTTACCTGTAGTCTCTGCCGGTGCCGCTCCGAGTATTGTTGCACGATGAAGGGCATTTCCGGGCGAGGGCCCACCAGTGACATCTTTCCCTGCAGGACATTTATCAGTTGCGGCAGTTCGTCCAGGCTGGTTCGGCGCAGAATTCGTCCGATTCGAGTGATTCTGGGATCGGCGGAGGCGCGCGGTGAATAGTCGTAGGGCGATGCCTCCAGGCTCATGGTGCGGAACTTGAACATCCGGAAGATCTGTCCGTTCTGTCCGACTCGCTCCTGTTTGAACCAGACCGGGCCTGGCGAATCCATCTTGATGAGAACTGCCACCAGCACAAACAGTGGGGCTCCGAGGACCAGCAGGGCGAGCGATCCCAGCCATGTCACACACTCGCTTGAGCAGTTCGTACGCGACCCATCGTGTCGACCTCTCAAACGAAGCTAACAGCACGCCATCGATGTCCTGATAGTCGACCCACCGGTCGGGCACAAAATGACTGGGCACAAAGGAAACACGGGCGTTGGCCTTAAATGCCTCTTCCACGGTGTGGAGAAAAGGGATCGCGCCCAATCGAGGGGATCGCAACGATGACTAGGTCCGCAGCGTGCCGCCGTATCAACTCGGCACTCACCGGCCCGCCCCATATGTGCGCCGAACGCTTCCGCTCGTACCCCATTTCGAAAACTGTTCCACCCACCTTGAGCGGTTGGTCGTCGACAAAGCCAACCGGCTCCAGGCCCAGTTTTGGGGATCGCTCCAGCACTGAAAATACGCGGCGCCCCGTGCCTCCCGATCCGTAGATGAGCACCCTTTCAATTCCGAGTCCGCGGGAGTGCAGAGCACGTACCAGCAGGTACATCAGGCTCTTTTCAATGAATAATGCCAGCGGCACCAATGTGAGACACAACACCAGGACCCAGCGCGAGAAAAGCACATTGCTGAAAAACGAGACCGCAAGAGCAATCAGGAACGCCTGGGCCGACACTTGCAGCACTTGTTCGGTTTCCCGTACCCGCAGCAGACTATTAGCGCGACGGTAGGCTCCAACCCGATCCAGCATTAGAACCATTACCAGAGCGAACGCGACTGCCAAGCCCAAGACGGCATGAGTGGGGTAGTGAAGCCGTCTGCCCAGCGATAGATAGGAATACACCGCGTAGCTCAACAGCACCGAGAGCACGATAGTCGAGAAATCAGCAAGTACCTCCGATGTCACGATGACACGGCGAAAGTGCGCCGCCGCACTACGCCGGGTCGCCTGCACCAGACGGAGGTCAACTGCCAACTCCTCGGTGTGCTTTGTTTGCGCCTGGCCTACGCCGACAGAATGCATATTGTCTTTCTTGTGCTCTTATTCTTGCTCTTGGCCATGCCCATTCGCATGAACTGACAGTCATCGTGCTTGCGCTGTAAGGTCATTCTCATTCCAAATCAGCCACGTCTACTTCAACCGCCACCGAGCGCATGATGAGGTCGATAGAAAGCACAATCCGGAACTTGTCCTTTTTTCGCGTCAGCACGCCTTCGGTACCGGCCAACGGTCCGTGCTTCACACGCACCCTGCGGCCAACCGTCAGGTAAGGATGTGGCTCCACCCGGGCACCGTTCGCAACTCCGTTCCGCAGCGACTCAATTTCATCGTTCTCCAGCGCCGCCGGATGCCCGCTGAAACATACAAAACGCACCACGCTGGGAGTCTGCAAGACCCGAAGCCGGTCTTCAGGACCGATATGGACGAAGACATACCCGGGAAACAAGGCTAGTTCCAACTCCTTTTGCCTGTCCTTCCAGCGCCGGACGCTGCGATACACCGGCAGGAAGCAGCGAATATCTCTTTCCTCGAGTTGTCTCCTCACCTGTTTCTCGTGACGGGCGCAGGTGTAAGCCGCGTACCATCGCGATGACGCGGGAAGACCCGATTCGATGCTCGAGAACATCGGCGCCGCAAGTTCCCGTAATGTCATTCCCAAACTCATCTCGTCCGCAACCTCATCGCTGCTTGCTAATCACAGCTTCGCCTTCTCACTTACAGGGCACTTGTGAGCTAACCCATTCAACAGCAACCAGATACAACAAAAACGAGCAACTACCCTTCTCGCAACCGTCCAAAGAAGCGCGGGCTCACGGCCGCCCCACATTTCCGGGCGTTTCGCCGTCTCCGCGCCTAAACAATTTTTGCGGCTGAAACTGTATCTCCACGGTTGCACTCACATTCCGCGCAGCGTTGGGTTGGATCACAGGAAACAGCCAGCGCTCGTATTGCAATGTTGTCGAGATACCCAGGCTCGGACGTAACCAATAGTCATTTCGTACTCCTACGTCAGTCAGGGTTCCGCCGCCAGTGACAAACTCGTGACTCACCTTCTGGTGCCGAAAATTGAGCTGCAGCCGGTTTCTCGCAGTGAACCAATAGTTCGCCCAGGCCTGCGCGCCCTGTCCTTCGCGGCCGATCCAGCTGCCCAATAGCTGACCCTGGCTGGTATAGCCGTTGAGGTATCGGTCGTTGGAGTAGAAAAAGCCATGGCTCAGTCGGCCTCCGGCCGGCAGATCCGTGTAGACTCCCTCGACCCGGAGATCGAGCTTGGGCAGGCCGGGCAGTTGAGAAAAATAGAGACCCCCACGGATTGCCGAACGATCAAAATAAGCAATCGGAGAAATCTGGTCGTCGGTGAACGCGTCCCCGTAGAACGTCATCCAGTCGCGGAATTTAGGCACCCGATATGACCAGTCCAATCCCGATCGCCGGTCTCCCGGATCCGCCTGTCCTCCGTTGCCCCCGTTCGACGTACTAAGACTGAACATGCTGTTCTTGAACGAACGCAAAGTGAATGGCACTTGTTCGCCCGCAAATATCACGGTCCGGGAAAAGCCAAATTCAAAATTCTGCGTCGGCTTGAAAGTGAATCTTTCACCGTGAATCATCGGCTGCGGGTGAAGTGTCTGAGTGAAACTTCCGACGGCGCTATTAAGCTCCATGAATTGCTGTCCGCTCAGTTGGCCCAGAAAAAACTCCAGCCGCATGGGTCCCAACCAGCCCAGAACGCTGGGCAACTTGAACGGCGTCGTCCGGTTAATGCGGAACATGTCGAGTGGCGCGGCATTATCGCTGAGCATCATCGGGCCGCCGTCACCCGGTCCCCACCAAAGGCTTTGCCGCCCGAAAGAGACCTGCCAGTTTGAAAACATCAGGCCCACATAAGCATCGAGCAACTGAAACTGGCTTACCGCAGGCTGGCCTGTGCCAGGCGGCGTCTGTGGAAGGTGGTCGACCTGCTGAATCATTTGCCGCGCCGGCAGGGGCAGGGCCGGCAAACCGGATGAGTTCTGCCATTCGCCGCGAAAGTAACTCACCCAGCGGCCTCGTGTGGCATACGCCGAAAAGCCGGTTATGTTGTTCCAACCCTTCGCCATACGGACGTCCAAAATCGTTGATCTGGGTCTGCCCAAAATGAAAGCCGTCCCTGATCGGAATACCAGAAATGTACCCGGCGCGGCTATACACAGACTCCACACGAAACGCTCCTCCATCGCCGCCCCCGGTTCCCTCCATCTCCGGACGAAACTCGCGTTCGAGCGCGGCGACAATTTCCTCCGCCACGTCATTCCCATTCGCCTCGTCTGCCGTGCGATTTTCCGCCTCACTCAACAACCGCGCGCATTCCCGCCGGGTCCAGGGACGCATTCCAGCAAATGCGCTATCGATCATTCCAAACGCAGCCAGGCGATCCAGCGCCGGATACACCCAGCTATCCAGTGGAACATAAGGCGATCCCTGATTCTGTGGTGACGACTGTCCATCGCCGCGAAGCAAGTCGCCGATCATAGCGCCACGTATCGCCACCAAGTTCCGGGTCATGATGTCGGCTGTAGACCTGCTGGGCGATCAAGCTGCCCACAATGCCGCCGACAAAGACGTCGGCGGGAAAGTGTTGCTCGGCCCGGACGCGCGAGTAGCTCACCAACGAAGCCAGGCCATAAGCCAGCAACTTCGGCAACGGGCCCGGATATTCGTGTCCGATCACCCCTGCCACGGCCCATGCCGCCGCGGCGTGTTCGGATGGAAAGGACGTTCCCCCTTGAAAGAAGTGCCCCGCTCCGTCTCCCTGCAGTGGTCGCTCCCGCCCGAGTGAGTACTTCAACGCCTCAACCGCAACCAGACTGTTGAGCGCAGCCTGACCCGCGAGCAAGCCAGTCTCACGCCAGTGTTCATTGCGGGCGGGATAGCTCAACAACCACATACCTGCCGCACCACCCACCAACGCACCGATCCCGGCATTGGAAAGATTGGTGTAGTGGCTGAGGGTCGTAGGCTCGTGAGACAAATGGAGATTGACATCCCGATCGGTCACCAGCAGTCCTGTGGTAATTCCGGCAAAAGGAACCAGCCACTCCGTGTCGGAGAATCGGAGGCGCATGGGACTGGTCCAGATTTGCTTTTGGTCCTGCAAAAAATTCCTTCCCAAGTCACGGAACCGTAGCGGTGATGTCGACATCGGCCAGTTTTCGATATCTGTCGAGCGATCGCTCGCCTTCGTTTTGTCGTTACCCTTCGTCTCGACCGCAATCTTTGAATCGACGGCCTGGCTCTCAACCTGTGGCGATGGTGGCGGTGACGCGCAGAAACCTGGTCGCGGGACAACCACAGTCATCGCTGCCCATCCACAAGCCATCAACACCGCCCTGATCCCCATCTCCAACTTCCGTGGCTAAGGTTTGAAATACGCAACCGTCAGCGCCACTGAAGTGGCAATCTGTGCGGCCTGTAAGGTGGTTGCCCAATTCCGGGTTCCGATTCTGGGGGCCTTTTCTGGCACCACGATCGAGTCCCCGGGCCTCAAGGCTGCACTCAGAGGATCACCTGACCACCAACCCGAAGTTGTTTTTCGAGGAGACCACTGACCCGTCAGCCCGGACTACAAAGACCGCCTTCCTGTCTGCCATTTGGCTCAGCCCTCCCGCCTGGCTCAGATACCACTGCGCACTGCGACCCGGCCGGTAGCTGATTGCTGTCGGATTGAACACCTGTCCGGAAACCAGCACATAATTGGCTTTCTTGGGGATTACCAGCACGTCGCCATCACGCAAGGGGACATCCGCCGAGGTATTCCGCCATCGCTGGACATCGGGCTGAATGTGAACCACTACGCGGCCAATCGGTGCATTGGCTTCGAGCTGATTGAGCGCGGTTTCGGTTTGTGCGACGGCTGTGAGTTTTGAATTCTTTTGGTCCTGATCAGCGTCCGGTAGCGCTTTGAGGTTGACTTCCTCAGCTTTCATTCGCTGCACCAAGGCCAGGTGGGATTGCATCTGCAGCTCTCGAACCTCTCGCCGCATCAGGACAGCGCCGTAGGGGTAAGCTTCCGGCGAAAATCCGCCGGCTCGCTCCAAGAGCGAACTGAGTCGTTCGCCTGGACGAATACCGTACGATCCGGCATGCTGGACTTCACCACGAACCGTGGCCGAGGCGCCAATATCATTCCACCCTGGCGCCTGCCTGATTGTCAGCACGTCACCGTCGCGTAGCTGCAGGTTGTCGTTTCCAGTGCCGCTCAACGCCGCCGCGAGCTCAATTGGTACGCTCTCGTTTGCAGTGCCCGGCAAACTTCCTAGCGCGTAGTGCGTCAAATCCGCTTTCGCCGAGTCGGCGCTTCTTTTGAGTCCGCCCGCTGTACGAACCAGGTCTTCAACATGCATGTTGGAGGTCAGGGGATAGCGGCCGGGCTTGGCCACTTCCCCTTTCACGTACACGGTGGGCGGATCGACTCGCGCGGAGTTGCGATGAACCAGGACGCGGTCACGAGGCTCCAGCAGCAGGTTATCCATGGGATTTCCCGCCAGAGCTTGTCCCAGGTTCACACTGAAGATCTTCATCGTTCCGTCGGACTGAGTGCGGAAAAGTTGGGCCGACTCCAGACCGGCGTCGGGAGAGATTCCCCCCGCCAGATAGATCGCGTCACGCAGATGCGCTTGCCCGGAAGTGCGGAACTGTCCCGGTGTACGCACCTCACCGCCAACCCAGACAGTGGGCGCCGGTTCAAAATCGAACCGGCTGAACATCGCGGACGGTATCGAGAGGTTCCAACTTTGGGGACGCCGCCGGATTCGCCAGCGCGGCTGGCCAGATCGAAGCTCTCGACGCTGGGCCGGAAGTCCGGCGCATTAAGGCGGACGATTTCGGCGTAGTGTCCCGCCGGCTCGGGCAGAAGATCACGGTACGAAGCCAGCAGATCCGTCAGCCGCATCCCGTCGTGGTAAGAGTAGCGGCCCGGGCGAAGCACATGACCTTGCAGATAGATTGCCTGCTCGTTGTATGAAGCAATCGGGAAGATATGGATCTGGTCGCCGTCCCGAATCTTAAAGGAGCTCAACTGCTCGGTGACCGTAGTGGAATTGCTGTCAGGCGAAAGATTGAGCGTCAACATCGTGCGCTTCTCGTGCGCCTGCAGACGTTGCACTTCGATATGGCGCAGCGCAGCCGCGGGCAGGATTCCACCGGCCAGGTCGAGAACGTCGCCAAGCGAACTCTTCGCTACGCAATTCGTAAATCGCAGGCCGCCGCACCATTCCGCCCACCGTGACTTGCGGGCCCATCGGCGGAACCAGCAGGGAGTCGCCGTTTTCCAGGTGCTCTGAACCTCGGAGCTGACACCGTGCAGCAGCAGTTCGTAGGCGTCCACTTCCTCGATCAACTGCTTGCCACGGTAATGTTTCAGGCGGCGCAACGACCCGCGCTGGGTGATTCCTCCGGCCGCAAACAGTGCATTGAGTGGCGTGGACAGCGAACTGATGTCGTAAGCTCCGGGCTCCGCCACTTCTCCCACTACGTACACACGTACGTTCGCAGGCGCGAGAGCGAGACGTCGGCTGAAATATCCCGGAATTGGGTGCGCAGCACCTGTTGCACCGACTCCTGAACCTGCCCCAGGGTCCGGCCGCTTACCAGGAGTGGTCCGGCTTCAGGCAAATTGATTCTGCCTTCACGGTCAACGGATCGAACCAGCCTCTGTGAAACACCTCCCCAGAGATTGATGGCCAGGCCGTCACCCGGACCGACCACGTAGTCGGGTCCGACTGGCAGGTCCATCGGGATGGCGTCCGGCTGCCGCGTCCCGTTGCGGAAGATCTCCATGCCGAACCGTTCCGGTTCGCGATCCCGGGGAGCGGCCTGCACATACATGTCATAGAGCGACGGAATATCAGCGTAGGGACTGCGCTTGTGTACCATCGTCACAGGCGCGAGTTTTGTGCTGCCCGTCGGGGCAGACTCGTCCTGCAGGCGAATTGTCCGGTTCGTCGCCTTTCCGCTCGAGGACAGCGAATCCGCGCGACTTCCTGTGGCGAGGGAGGAGAGATCGTCCTGGCCGCGTTGCCGCAACAGGCTGTCGACATCGTCTATGCCGGTGCTGGACATGCCCGGGGAAAGGCTTCCGAACGTCGAGGGCGACTGTCGGGAAACATCCGAGGCCAGACTTATACCTGGATCGCTGCTGCCGTACTCTGCCGTCCCCACCCCTTCCCGGCTGCTGGCGGAGCGAAGACTTCGCATCGAATCAGACGGCGACCTCTGGTCGGGCAAGATCGGTGCGGACGGTTCAGTTGCGGGGCTTTCGTCAGGAAGGGGGCTGCCTGAGAGTCGGCGATTCGAGGTTGGTTGGCCACAATCTGATCTGGTTCGCGAGTCGCAAGCCGTGCGTTCTGTGGTTGGTTCCTGCGCTTGCTGATACCTGTCGCCCTGTCGGGATGGAGGAGCTCCCGAGTCTTCCTGTTCTTCCAACTGCACCAGGCGCCGAGCACGCTGCTTGAGAATGAGATCCTGCTCTTTAGCTACTTCCGAGTCCGGGTTTAACGTCGGCAGCAGGTAACCATAGCGTTGCACCAGCTGTGTGGCAATGGACCGGAACCCCACATCGTGATCCAGTCGGTCAAAGATGGCCTGGTCAGTCAACCCGTTGTCATCTACGACCTGTCCACTGTCGGTTGCCTCTTTGGCGACCCAGCGCTTCAACTCCACCAGAATTCCCGGATCTTTTAGTAACACCGCCTGCAGTTGCGCCGAGGACGCCGCCACGCGCTCCAGGTTTTCCTTGGCGAGATCAGAAACTCTCTCCCCCGTGACCGCCTGGTCATAGCCTGAAGCGTGACGCCGGTCATTCTCCCGTTCCTGGGTCCACCCGCAGACACAGGAAAACAAGGACAAAAATAAGCTCAACGCAAGGAATTTGTTACCGTATGACATCTTCCCGCCCCTTCCTCGTTCCACCCGACGCGCGGTCAACTACGCTTCGCACTGGACCCCCGCGCCCTCCGCTACCCGGCGCACCGCATTGAGAAAACCTTCCTCAGAGGCTTCGATGTCGTCGGAACGGATGTCGAGCGAGGCCCGGTAACATACGGTGTAGTTCTGGTGGGGAGCTACCGCAATGATTTGGAGATCGGGATGTTGTCGCAGAAGCGAGTCACAAAGGCTGGGGCGCTTTCCAGGTTCGTCCACTGTGATGACCAGCAAGTCGGGCAAACTCTCGTTGACTCGGCCGGGAATCTGCGCGTCGTTCGATACTTCTCCGACAACCTCGATCCAGGGCTGCTCGGAAAGTGTCGCCAGCAGCGTCTCCCGCATGAGCTTCGGCCGATTGGCAACCAGAACGCGAATCACCTTATTCACCATTCCTCGCCCCTCCCTGGTCGAGATACAAGTATTGATTTCTGGAGGCAAAAGGAAAGGCTCAAGAGAGGATGAATTTCGGACCAGCCCGAGTGGGACGTGAGTATCGCCGACCGCGAGTGCAATTAGGCCCCTTAAGTGCGCACACACCGAGTCTGTTAGCAGCACAGGCGCACTAGAATCCCGCACTAGCAGGTGCTGTCCGAGGAGTCAAAGGGCATGTACCATGACTAGTGCCTGTTACCTGAAGACCATCCGCCTACTACTTTCAGTTTGTTAGGAATCGCTATGCAGGACAGTAACTTCTACCGCGCCGAAGACTTTGCTCGCCCGTGTGCGACGATGAAAGCTCCCAACTCCGCCAAAAGATTTCCACAGGCACTAATTCGAAAATCGGAACTCGCTTACTACTTTTTTCGGATATCTATTTCGTTGACAGTGAAGGTTACGGCACCATAAAATTTTGCCATCCAGCGATATTGTCCTCCCAGAAGGTGACCGCATCATAGTCCCCACGCGCAGTGGTATTTGGAGTTTGTCCTCTCATGATGCAGATCAGCAATGAAGTTCTCTCGGCACCGGTGAGCGTTTATCTCCTGACCGAGAATCGCCTTCTTCGGGAGACCCTGGCTCGTCTGCTGCAGAAACGCGGGGGTCTGTCGATTGCCGGTGCGAGCCGGTATACCGAGTCGACGTTACAGGAGATTTTCACGTCCGGCTGTGCCATTCTGCTGATGGATTCCATGGCAACAAAGCAAGGCACAAGCTTGCTCGGCGACTTGTCCGAGCGGGCGCCCGGAATCGAGGTCATCCTGTTCGGAATGGACGACGACCTGGATTTGTTCGTGAGGTCAGCCTATCTCGGAGTTAGCGGCTATGTGCTGCAGGAAGCCTCAGCTTCCGAGATCATCGCAGCCGTCCTGGGTGTAGCGCGGGGCGAGGCTGCCTGGCCCCCTCGGCTATGCATGGCGCTCGGCCGGCACCTGTCTCGCGAGCATCGGACCAGAGCAAAGTTTTCCATGCTGCCAGGAGCGGTCAAGTATTACTTGACGCCGCGGCAGCTTGAACTTATACGCCTGGTTGAGAGGGGGCTGACGAATAAGGAAATTGCAGCCAACCTGAACCTGTCTGAGTTCACGGTGAAAAACCATCTTCGCCGCATTATGAAAGAGGTTGATGCCGACGACCGCCACGAAGCCGTTGATGCGATTCGGGCCAGCGGACTCCTTCCCGTCGCATAGCGCCGCTAACTAGATTCGACTCTGGATGGCATAACCTCATGAGCCTACAGGAGAGATTCGAAGCCTTGGCTAAGGACAAGGCGTCATCGCCTTTACGTCAACAATCAATTCTTGATTTGTCACAACTCGGCCTTCAGAATCTGACCCCGCTTGTTGGGCATTCCTACTATCCGGCGAAGTTCCTTTTCGGCTGTCCCGACTCCCCTCCACCGCTTCATTGAATGTGCGTTTTCAGCGGGGCCAAAGCCAACCGAAAGTGCCGGCTGTCAGCAAGCCGTAGATGAGTCCGTCGATGACTTCTTTGATAGTCATACCCCACGGCTGGCCCTTCCATATTCCGTTGCTCAGCTGTCCCAGACCGTAGGCCATGAAGGCCACAGTCCCGGCGACGCGAAAAACCGCCAGGTAGTTCGCGCCGGGTGCGACTGTGCGTCCGGTGAGATAGGCAACAAAGAAGCCGATAATCAGGCAATAGACGAACCACATGCCCAGAAACTTTGGCATGGCGGGTGGGCCGCTGGGGAATACCGTCATCATCCCGACAGGTCCCTGCTTGTACTTCTCCATCATGGCTGGCGACTTCATCTCCTTGTGAGAGCCAAAAGGGAAGTGATAGTATCCGCGCTTCAAACCTGCGGCGCGCAACGCGGCGAGGATCTTGGCCTCATCGGGGATCTGCTGACAGTCGCTTTCGTGGTAGGTCAGCACTGCATGCATGATTGAGCTAGCGACAAACACGATGATTGCCGATAGCACGATCGGGAGCCAAAGAGCGGTGAGAGGGACCAAGGGTTGCCTCCTAATAGTAGTGCGCGGGCCATGCCGCAATTTCGCAGGCGAGGCTACGCCTCCCGAAGGGGCTGGTCAAGAGCGAAAAATCTCCCGGAAAAGGCATGCACCGCAATGGATAGTTCGAAGGCCCATTCTTGAACCGGGGCCGCCACGGGCAGCGAACGACGGTGGGGTGTCCGCCCGAACGACTTTGAAAACATCAGACCGAACTATGCCATCGGATAAGCCGGCTCCGGGACTTCGACTTCCCTTTCACTAGCGTCCTCCACTAGTGCCACGTGCCTCTTGGCCACCAGCATGTAAATCGACGGCACCACAAACAGCGTAAAGGCAGTTCCGATGATCATGCCGCTGACCAGCATGATGCCGATGCTGTTGCGCGCCCCGGCTCCGGGCCCCTTCGCCAGAACGAGCGGGAAGTGACCGACCACGGTGGCCGCCGTCGTCATCAGGATCGGGCGTAGTCGCGTGGTGGCCGCTTCGATGATCGCGGCGAGCTTGTCTTTTCCGGTCTCCTGAAGGTGGTTGGCAAACTCCACAATCAGAATTCCGTTCTTCGACACCAGTCCCACCAGCGTGATCAATCCCACCTGGCTGTAGATGTTGAGCGTCGTCAGTCCCAGGAAGGAGAACATCAGACGCTCCGGAAATGGCCAGCGGCACCGAACCCACCAGAATGATGAACGGATCGCGGAAGCTCTCGAACTGCGCCGCCAGCACCAGGTAAATCAGGATCGCCGACAGCAGGAACGTTCCGAGAAACTTGCTGCCCTCCACCCGAAGCTGGCGCGACTCACCGGCGTAGTCAACGGTGAAGCCCTGCGGCAGGATCGTCTTGGCCTCGTCCTCCAGGAACCGCAGCGCCTTGTCCAGCGGCACATTCGGCGGAATCACTCCCTGAATGGTCACTGCGTTCAGCTGCTGGAATTTGTTCAGCTGCCGCGGCTCGGTGGTGGTTTTCAAGGTCGCGAAGGTCGACAGCGGGACAAGCTTGTTGTCCGATCCGGTGACGTAGATCTGCTGCAACTGTTCAGCAGTCAAGCGCTCCGCGCGCTTGATCTGCGGAATGACTTTGTAGCTCCGGCCCTGGATGCTGAAGCGGTTGACATAGTCGCCGCCGAGCATGGTGGAAAGATCCTGGCCCGCCTGGGTCAGGTCCACTCCCTGCGAGCGAAGCTTGTCGCGGTCGAAGACGACCTCGGCCTGTGGCTGGTCGAACTTCAGGTCGGTGTCGGCGAAGATGAACAGGCCGCTGGCGAATGCCTTCTCCACCAGCTGATTGGCGAATTCGTTGAGCTGTCTCGGCTCCGCTGCCGAAAGAATCACGAACTCAACCGGGAAATTCCCGCCGCCCGGCAACGGAGGCGGCGTCAACGGAATCACCCGGATCCCGGGAATTTTCGACAGCGGTCCCACTGATTCGACCAGGAGTTGCTGCGCAGTCTTCTTCCGCTGGCTCCACGGCTTGGTGACCATGCCTCCGAAGCCGCCGCTCGGGGAGGTGATCTGAAAGATGCTGTCGCTCTCCGGGAACGAGTGGTACACGTCGTAGACTTCGGACGTGAACAGATTGGTCTGATCAATCGTGGAGTTCGCCGAGGACTGGATGACTCCGAAGACGACTCCCTGGTCCTCGGCCGGCGCCAGTTCGCGCTGCGAGAACATGTAGAAAGGCACGATCAACAGGACAACGATTGCCCAGAGAACAAGAACTACAGGCCGATATTGCAGCGTACCGCATAGCAATCGCGAGTAAGTGCTGCGCACGCTTTCGAAGCGGCGGTTGACCCAGCCCGCGAAGCCGCGCTCGGTATCTCCCGGCGCGCAACAGCTTCGATCCCATCATCGGCGACAGGGTCAGCGCCACGATGCCGGAAACGACCACGGCGCCCGCAAGGGTAAATGCGAACTCCCGGAACAGCGCCCCGGTCAGGCCGCCCTGAATACCGACTGGCGCATACACCGCCGCCAGGGTGATCGTCATGGCGATGATCGGGCCGACCAGCTCGCGGGCCGCGTCCTTGGCCGCCTGAAACGGAGACTTGCCCATATGAAGGTGGCGCTCGACGTTTTCCACCATCACGATGGCGTCATCGACCACCAGGCCGACCGAGAGCACGATCGCCAGCAGGGTCAGCAGGTTGATGGTGAAGCCGAACATCAGCATCAGGAAGACGGCGCCAATCAGCGAAATCGGGATGGCGACGACCGGAATGAGCACTGAGCGGAACGATCCCAAGGAACAGGAAAATAACGACGACGACGATGAGCAGCGTCTCGGTCAGCGTGCTCAGCACTTCGTTGATCGCGTCCTGGATGTACGCCGTCGAATCGTAGGGGATGCCGACCTTCATGCCCGGAGGCAGTTGCGCCTGGATTTCCGGCAGCGCCGCGCGGACCTGCTTGATGACCTCGAGCGAGTTGGCAGTGGGAAGCACCCAGATGCCCATGAACGTCGCGGTCTCTCCGTTGAAGCGAACATCCTGGTCGTAGTTCTGAGCGCCAAGAACGACGTCGGCAATTTCACCCAAACGGACCACGACGCCCTTGTCTTCCTTCACCACCAATTGCCGGAATTCTTCCGGCGTGCGCAGATCGGTGTTGGCGATCAGGTTCACCGACACCATCGAACCCTTGGTCTGCCCGAGCGCCGAAAGGTGATTGTTCTTCGACAGCGCATCGCGCACTGCGGACGCGGAAATGCCAAGCGCCGCCATCTTGTCCGGCTTGAGCCAGATGCGCATGGCGAAGGTGCGGTCACCGAGAATGTCGGCACGCTGCACGCCGCTGATGGCGCTCAGCTTGGGCTGCACGACCCGCGTCAGAGTAATCGGTAATCTGGTTTTGATCGAGACTGGCAGATGAAAAACCGATGTACATCGCGGCAAACTGCGTGTCCGCGGTTTGCAGATCGATCACCGGCGCCTGGGATTCCGGCGGAAGATCGTTGCGGACCTGCGCCAGCTTCGCCTGGATCTGCGTGAGGGCCGCGTTGGTGTCGTAGTTGAGCTTCAGGTGCACGGTGATCGTGCTCAGGCCCTGAGCGCTCGACGACTCCATGTAGTCGATGCCGTCCGCGCTGGCGATGACGCGCTCCAGCGGAGTCGTGATGAAGCCGCGAACCAGGTCCGCGTTGGCGCCCACGTAGACCGTCGATGACCTGCACCACGGCGATGTCACTGCGCGGATACTGCCGCACGCTCAGCGAGCGGATCGCTTGCAGGCCGGCAATCAGGATCACCAGATTGACGACGATCGCAAGGACCGGCCGCTTTACAAACAGATCGGTAAATTTCATCTCTAGCTGTCCTCAGGCTTGGGCGCCGGATTGTTTCCCGGCTGGACCTTGTTGTTGACCTGGACGGCGGCTCCATTGCGCAGCTTGAAGACGCCTGAGCTCACAACTTCATCACCCGGATTGACGCCCGACACCACTGCAACCTGATCGCCGCGCGAACCCTCAATCTTCACGAACTGCTGACGCACTCCGCGGTAGGTATTGCCCTTTGGATCTTTCAGATCGGCAACGACGTACACCGAGTCGCCGTACGGCGCATAGTTAATGGCACTCGCCGGGAGCGCGATCACCGGACGATCCGCCCCGGTGGTCAATTCCACCTGCACGAACATGCCCGGACGCAGCTTGCCGCCAGGATTTGCCAGCGTCGCCTGCACCTGGACATTTCGGGTGGCCTCGTTCACGACCGAATCGAGGGCCGTGACCCGTCCGGAGAACTTCGCTCCCCCTACGTCATTGCTGGAAACCCGCAGAGAGTGCCCAACCTGCACCTGGGCAGCGGTCTGCTGCGGCACGCCAAAGTTCACATAGATCGGATTCAGCGCCTGCAGCGAGACTATGGCTTCGCCCGCCGGCAGGTACTGTCCCAGATTGACCTGGCGGAGACCAAGAATTCCCGAGAACGGCGCCCGAATCGTCTTTCGCGCAATCGTGGCTCGGATCTCACCCACCTGGGCGTCGGTCGCCTTTTGCTGGGCGATTGCGTTGTCATACTCCGAGCGGGCCAGTACGCCTTGCTTCACCAGTTGTTCCATGCGGCCGAAATTAATGTGCGCCAGGTCGCGTTGGGCCTCCGTTGGCGGCCAGTTGGGCCCGTTCCTGCCGGGTGTCGAGCTCGACCAGCACATCCCCTACCTTCACCGCCTGGCCGGAATCGAAATTAATGCGGTCGACGGTGCCGGGAAGATCCGCGCTGACCGTCACACCCTGCACCGCCACGGCCGTTCCGATCACCTTCAAAGTGGACGGCCACTTCTCCTGCTGGGCCACTACCGTGGTCACAGCCTCCGGAGGTGGCTGGAAGCTGGCGCCCTGCGCGACGGCGGTCTGAATTTGCCGGAATTTCACAAAGCCAAGGCCCGCGACAAGTGCCACGGCCACGGCCAGCATCAGGATCATTCGTTTCGCCATGAGTCCCTCTTACTTTCGTCTTTCGTCAACAATTCTTAGACTTAAAAATCTCGCCACGGGCACCGCGCTGCGCCACCCAATCCCATAACCCACGCCCAGTGGGCGATTCCCTATAGGAGCTATTTAGATGTCATGACGCGTGCAGAGGTTCCAAAAAGTGGGCGGCCCGAACGCCCTTCCTGCCGACAACCCGCGTTGGCCGCTTGATGTCAGCTCCGGCCAGCTGTAGTAACGCACGCCCTCGGCCTTTCGCAGCTTCCTGCTTTGTGCACTTCAGCAAGATCGAGCACTCCTGCATTGAGTACCCCGCGCGAGAGCTGACATAACAAAGACAAAACGTTCAAACGGCACAAGCTGAAGAACGGCGGTCAACAAAACCGCCAATATCCGATGCCAAAACCCTCGGATCAGAGACATGCCGCGTAGGGTTGATCTGCCCCGGAGCCGGCGAGATCATGCGAATCGCATTCTTGATGATCGTGCGCTTGCTCCACGAGTGTGCCGACTCCTTGAAGACCGGGTTTCCGTGGATGGAGTCTTCCAGTACCGCCACGAAGCTTGCTCCCTTTTTCCCAATCGGCCGTCAAATCGAGTGCCAACAGAAGAGCGCGGTCTGGTCTTCCACGAAGATGCGGCAGAAGTCTTGCGAAATCGTGCAGGTTGGTCTTGCGCTGACTGAAACACCATCTGCTTTTTCTGGAACATATCTCCCTTGTGTAGCTCTGAAAATCTCCTGAGGTGTGCCGAATTCCTGCAATTCTTTACTGACGACTTGCATGAACCTCAGCAGAAACAAAACCGCGATACCACAAATGGTCCCGAAAACATAGACACCGATCATCTTTTCCAAATTGCGGTTGGTTGCCGCCACGAGGCGTACGTCGACCTTCTTGGTTCGCGTGCTACCGAGGCGCTCGAACTCACGCTCCTGCAGAGCGCGTAGCAGTTTGGGGCTGCAGCTCGAGCGGGATGTCACCGACTTCATCGAGAAAGAGCGTCCCCTGATCTGCCAGCTCAAGCCGCCCGATCTTTTGCGCGATGGCGCCGGTAAACGCCCATGTTCGTGGACCAAGACAACCCGGGGGATTCATCTTGAAGACAACGGTACTGCTGGTCGAAGACAGCAAGGCCCAGCGACTGATCAATGAGCGGATTCTGCACAAACAGGCTACACCGTGCTGAACGCAGGGGACGGTCAGGAGGCTTTGCGAGTGGCCCGCAACAGTATTCCCGACGCCTTCTGCTGGACATGCTGCTGCCCCAAGCTGGGCGGCCGGGAGGCAATGCAGGCTTTGAAGCACGATCTGCCTACGGCGCAAATCCCGATTCTGGTTTTCAGCAGCCTCCCCCAGACCAACGAAGAAAGGCGGAGAGACGAAGGAGCTGCCGGCTATTTCGATAAATCGCGATTGGTGGAGGGAGCCGCTGCTGAGGAGAAGGAGCTGATCCGGCTGATTGAGACAATCGTTCAGAAATCAAGAAAATCAAACGCACTACAAACGAGCTTCAGTGAGCCCGTTGCCGACTGATTCCCTTGACCGTTAATGATTGTCTCCTCGCCAACCGCACGATTGTTAAGGGACTCGTAGGTACATCCGGTGTACGTTTTGAGCCAACTGACAGAACCCAGAACCAAAGCGCAGCCTGCGCGTTTGTTTGTTAGGCTTCCACGAAGCAATTGTCAGTGCAACTATCCAAACAAATCAGGGTAAATTAGGTGCTACCGCCAGGAGCAAGGTTGCATCTGGATTCCGGAAGCGGTGCGAAAGGATCCCGGGATGGATCTGTCGAACGTTTCCAATCAGCGACGATGGACCATTGTCGGCCTGCTCTTTACAGCATCCGTAATCAACTATCTCGACCGTGCCGCGATCTCATTCGCTCTACCACTGATTTCCAGGGATTTTCATCTCACGCCGGAAACCAAGGGTCTGCTGCTCTCTTCTTTTTTTTGGTCGTACGCGCTCATGCAGGTTCCCATTGGCTGGTGTGCTGACCGATTCAATCTGCGCTGGCTCTATGCCGGAGCCTTCGCACTCTGGTCGTTAGCGCAGGGGCTTACCGGCCTGGCAGAAAGTCTGGCGGTGCTGATCGGGTTTCGCATTCTTCTTGGTATCGGAGAATCTATTTATCTACCCGGCGGGACAAAGATCGTCAGCGTGCTGTTCTCGGCGAAAGACCGCGGGCTTCCCTCGGGACTCTTCGACTTCGGTACGCGGTCCGGTTTAGTTCTCGAAGGCATCCTGGTCCCTTGGCTTTTAGTGCGTTATGGCTGGCGCCACACGTTCCTCTTATTAGGCTTTACAAGTCTGCTGTGGATCGTCCCATGGCTTTGGGTTTTTCCTCGCCGCATGCGACCGGCAAACGGACCCGCGGCTTCCCTGCCCTCCGCCGCGATCTCAACCCCGTTTCGTTGGAGCGCAGTATTTAGTCGCAATTTGTTCAACCGCAATCTGCTGGGCATATGCCTTGGTTTTTTTTGCTTTGACTACTACTGGTACGTGCTGGTCACATGGCTGCCGGACTACCTGGTCACGGTGCGCCATCTCAGCGTCGTCCAGGCCGGCTTCTACGCTTCACTTGCCTTCTTCACTTTTGGCGTAACCGAACCGATTGGAGGATGGATCGCCGACAGCCTGATCCGGCGTGGCTGGAACGAAACCCGGACGCGAAAAGGAATTGTGACCGTAGCCTTCTTCATGGGCCTGTTCCTGATAGCTGCCATGCGGACTTCAAGTACTCCGATGGCGATCTGCCTATTGATCGGCGCCTGCCTGGTCGGACTTGCGACCGGCAATCTGCTCACGATCCTTCAATGCTGCGCTCCATTCGATAAGGTCGGGATCTGGACGGGCGCTGAAAATTTCGCGGGCAACCTCGCTGGAATCGTCGCGCCCCTGGCCGTGGGGTTGCTGATTAAGCGGAATGGTTCCTATGTTCCGGGTTTTGAGCTCGGCTCGATCATTCTTCTTTTGGGACTGCTCGCGTACTGGTTCGTCGTGGGCGAGCTGAAACACAAGTCGTCTCAGCCCAACATTTTTGTTGCCAGCGTCGATTAGGTCTTCACGGTCAGTGTGCTTTGCTGGCGGCAATTTGTCCACGCAGCACCGTGACCGAGGCCTTCGGCAAGGTGTAAGTTGTCGTCGGGCCTGCCGTTATCTGGGACTTTGCGGCTGGCCCGTCCGGATCCGCCTTGCCACCGTTCGGCTCGGGGTTCCAGTGATACTGGGCGCTGCCAAAGGTGATCATGTCCACGGGACCTGCGAACAGGCTGTCGGTCTTCGTGCTCGCGTCGTGAAACGCAAGTCGAACCGAATGATCATTTTCCTGGTCTTTATTAAGGATCATAAGCGCCCACTGACCGTCGGGGCGCTGCACGGCGTAGGCGGTCACCAACTTGTGCCCGGCCGGGTCCTCGATATCCGCGCTCGCCGGGAATAACTGGTGTTTGCCATTCCCCGGCTGTACCCACTCCAGGTTGATCAATTGGCTGGCGAAGTACTGCGACAGCGGCTGCTGGATCTGGTAGTTCTTGTCCACGGTCAACATGCTGAAAGTGCCCATGGAACTGCCACACCCGTGGGAAATCGACTCGGGAATATAGTGGAAGTAGTAGAGCGCGTTTCCACCCGAGGCCAAAAACGAACCCACGAAGTCGGCCAGCCAGAGCGACCCGAAATTGTCCGGGAACGATTCGCCGCTGTTCCATGAAATGTTGAGTTCGGTGATGAACATAGGAACGTTTGGTGGCAAGCCGTCGTCGCGCCACACCTGAAGAATATGGCTGATGCGCGTGGGCTCGTCATAGAGGTTGCTCCACTGAATTTTGCAGGGCTCGAACGGATAGTGTTCGAATGACATGAACGCGAGATCCTGCAGCCGATTGTGGGCCTTCAGATAGGCGATGAAGCGCCCCAGCCATGAGGATCGCCCTTGTGCGTCCGGCCAGACCTGGATGTCTTCATTCACGCCCTCGAAAATGGGACCGCCCAGCTTCAGGCCTGGATCTACCTTGTGCAGAGCGGTGGCCCATTGCAGGTACAGTGCCCCGTAGTCTTCCGGAAGCATGAATTGCCCGTCGGGCTCTTCGCCCATCTCGATGTATGAGATGGGGTATCCACGCGCCTTCAGGTAGGCAATCTGATTCGCCGAATCTTCCGGAGTTCCATACAACATCGAGACTGGGATCATCGCCGGCAGCCCGCGCGTGTAACCGCTGGTGTAGAAAAGGTCCATCCCCACCTGGTCGCCCCTGATCCTCGATGCCGGTGGGATCGTGCCAGGGATCGACGGAGGAGCAATAGGTTATGGATTGATCGGGATCGGCGGTATGGCGTACGAGGTCATGGAATTCCCCGCCGGGCGAAGCCGTTCCCAGATAAATTTCGTTGATTGCATAACCGACGCAGTTACGCCGATCGGCTGAGCCGTGGCTGTCACATGTGTTGGAAGACTCCGACATCAAAATGCGCAGGTAACGCACTGCCCGGGGAGAAGTGGCAAGCTGTAACGTTTTCACTCCCCCTGATCCATTGGTCTCGGTTCCACCCTGAAAGGTTACCCACGTCCCCTTGGTGGATTGCTTGATGGGATCTTCGCCCGTCCAATACTGAACCAGGTAGCGCTTCGCGTAGGGCTCCGCCCAGGAGATTCGAATGGCATTGACTGCATGATTGTTTGCCAGGTCAATGACCACCCACTGGGGATAGTTCGAGTCATCCTCACCCGTGAAAGTCTTGCTTAGGTACGGATTGCTCTTCCAATAAGTCTTCTCGTCGCCATCGGTGATGCGGGAGAAGCCGTTGGCATCGGTCCCCTCGTTGCGCGTGAAACCACGATGAGGCAGGGAGTAGCCGAAAGAGTGCCGTATGAAATCGCCGGGTTTGGCATTACCGACGAAGTAGCCTTTTCCGCCGGGATCACTCCAGACGCCTTGCGGGTTCCAATGCCACGCTTCCACGTGCAGCTCGGTATTCTGGCGGTAGGTGACACTGTTCCAACCAGCTGAGAGCACCTGTTTCATCACTGGCTCGGCGAAGACCTTGTCGGTAGAGGCGGTCTCGATGCGATCGATGCCTGCTCCCAGCGCTTCGGTGGGAACGAATGAATTCACGGCGTGGCCGGGAGTAATGTCAACGCGTACCGTTTGGGAGGCGGCGAGGGAAGGCAGCAAGCAAACCAGAAGTAGTGCAGGTAATATCCATACAAACAGCCTCAAGTTAGCGCGCGCCATTTGACGCATGAACCCTCCCACGAAAGATGATCCTACGATTGCCTGTTTCTACTATTGTTTTGTGTCCAACGGGTGAGTTGCTTCTTCAAAGAATTGTTTCTGGAGCTTTAAGCCTTCACTGTCGGCCTTCACGGCCCGGATAGCGGCGACCAGATCGGAGATCGCCATCTTGGTGTCGAACTCGCCCAGTTCCTTGCTGGCCACCGAACCATCCCCAGCGTAGTGATTTGGAAAACGCGCATACCACCAGATTCCTGTGTACAAGCTGTCCGGTAGCTTTTGCCTGGCCTGATCCGCACCAGACTCGCCCGCTGCCCGGTCCAGATGGACAAGATCGGGGCGCGCCACCATGGTGCGAGAGGTTTCTCCCTCGCCAGCATGAAAGTCAACCGCACGGCCGGAAGACTTCATGGGTGGACGACCGGCCAGGTCGCTTTCGCTGTGCGACGGCCGATTGAAAACATAGACAATGTAGTCGTGCGGTGACGCGAGCTGAGCCTGCGCAAAGAACGGCAGCAGATGTTCGTTGCCGCCATGCCCGTTCACGATAATGATTTTCTTACAGCCGTTGCGCCCCATTTCGTCCGTGGTTTCCTGGAGCAGGTCGAGCTGGAGGCGGGCGCTGTACGCTACGGTGCCAGGCTGGTGACGAGCTTCGAAAATCTGCGAAAAATAGTATTCGGGAAAGACCAGGGTGTATTCCTGTTCCGCCGCGTGCAGAGAAGCGTAACGAACGTTGATCAAGTCATTGCCAAGCGGCAAGTGCAGTCCATGCTTCTCCATGATTCCGATCGGCAGCAGGCATGTTCCCTGCGCCTGCTGAATACCCTTCACGAACTCGGCCGAGCTCAGTTCTTCCCATTTGACCGAAAGCGACTGGGCCAGAACTGCCGCCGGGGCGAGGAAACAGATGGCTGCGAGGAGCAGCCTGATCGTCGCTCTTGCGCTGGCCAGATTCGCGAGACGATTACGGATCATGTCGTCACTCCTTTTGCAATCTTTGTAATTCTTTGACTGGCCCTCAGCGGGACACATCCTCGATCTTTCCGCGCAGCACATTAAGGGAGGCCTTGGGTAAAGTAAATGAGAAAGTTTGACCCGCCCCGCAGTGTGGTGGTCGACGGCGGAAGATTGGGATCAGGATGGCTCTTCGGGCCTTCAGAACGCCACACGTACTGCTCGCTGCCGAATGTGGTCATCGTAATCGGCCCGAAAAACGAACTGTGCTTTCCGGCTTTCATCATCGAAGACAAATCTTACTCGATGCGGATTCGATTGATCTTTGTTGATCACCATGACCGACCACTGTCCGTCCGGAAGCTTAACCGGATAGGCGGTTATCAGACACGTGTCCGGCAGCATCTTTAAGATCGCTGGAAGCAGAGAAGAGTTGATGAGTGCCCGCACCGTGCTTCACCCATTCGAGATTGATGATCCGGCTGGCGTGATATTGCGACGTGTGCGTGCGAATGTTGAGGCTTTCGTCGGCCACGAAATTTCCGTAGGTGCTCCAGCCGCGGCAACCTGAACGTATCGGTTCCGGCTGGATCGGCGAGTGATAATAAATGTCGCCGCCGAATGTGAGAAACGAGCCGACGCTATCGCCCAGCCAGAGTGCGGCGAAAATATCGGTCATCGGCTGAGTCAAGTCCCCAGGAAACGTTGCTCTCGGTGTTGATCAAGGGCACGTTCGCGGGAACACCATCCGCTCTCCAGATTTTGAGAATGCCCTCGGTCAATTCCGGTTCACGGTAAAGATCCGACCAGGTGATTTCGCAGGGCGGAAACGGGTAGTGCTCGAACGACATGAAAGTCAGGTCAGCAAGCCGGTCGTGCTCTTTCAAGTAATCAACGAAGCGGCCCAGCCACGAGACCCGGCCCCGCGCGTCTGGCCAGACCTCGATGTCTTCGTTCACGCCCTCGAACACCGGCCCACCCAGTTTCAGCTTTGGGTCCACCTTGTGCAGGGCCGAGGCAAACTGCAGGTAGAGAGTGCCGTAGTCTTCGGGCAGCATCTTTTGGCCGTCGGGTTCTTCCCCCATCTCGACGTAGGAAATCGGATAGCCGCGCTTCTCTACGTATGCAATCTGCGCCGCGGCATCTTCCGGGGTGCTGTACAGCATGGCGATCGGGATCATGGCGGGCAGGTGATTGGTGATGCCGCTGGTATAGAAAAGGTCCATGCCGGTCTGATCGCCCGCATCGGCAGTCAGATCGGTGGCGGAGTGCCAGGGATCGACCGACGAGGCGTGAACAACCGTCTGACCTCCATCCGGCTGGTGCTTGACCAGATCCACGAATTCGCCGTTCGCGGTAGAAGTTCCGGCGTAGAGTTCGCGAATAGCGTATCCAACGGAGCTGCGCGGATCGCCGTTACTGGGTTTGTGGCTGCTGGCCGTATTTGAAGACTGCGTCATCCAGATGCGGATATAGCGCAAAGGCGCGGGCGGCGGCGTGAACTTCAGCGTCTCGAGTCCGCCGTGTCCGTCAGTGACGACTCCCAGCGCGATCCAGGCGCCAGCCGTGGCATTTGAAAGGGGCTCCTTCTCGCCGCTCCAGTACTGCACCACGTAGTTTCGCCCGTACGGGTTGCCCCAATCGATTCTTAGTGTGTCGATGTTCTCCAGCGCACCCAGATCGAGGATGACCCACTGCGGGTGCAGAGAATCATCTTCACCGGTGAATTTACTGGTGAGATATGGATTGCTCTTCCAATATGTGCTCGAGTCGCCGTCCGTCATGCGGGAGTATTTACTGCGCGAGTGTCCGTCGCCACCCGTGTTACCTCGAAGAGGCAAGGGATAACCAGCGGAATGCCGGATCGGCTCGCCCAGTTCCGCGCTGCCCGTGAAATACCCGCTCTGGTGCGCCGCGTCGCTCCAGGTCCCGCGCGGGTTCCAGTGCCAGGCCGCGCCCTGCAATTCAGTATTTTGACGATAGGTGATCGGCCCCCATCCGGCGGAGAGAGACTCCTTTAGGATCGCCGGAGTATAAATTTTGTCCACTACGCCCTGGGGAAGAATGTCAATCGATGAGCCCAGAGCTACATCGGGATCAAATGACTTTATGGTGTGGGACGCATCCACGTGGATGGTGGTGATCGCTTCCTGGTAGGTGTGTTGTCCAAAGCTGGCAGGGTCGACGGCCAGAACAAAAAGAGGGACAACGAGGACAACTTGAAAGTGTTGAGAAAGAAATTTTTTCGTCCACGCGTAGATCAAGTTATCCATGCCCTTCATCACACTTCCCTTTTGAGCGGCTTGGTTCCGCGAGACTTCGAGTCTTGTGAAGGAAGAAAAGTTAAGGGGCCGAGCTGTCGGGGGAAGGCTCGGCCCGTCAATTTAAAAGTAGACTTCAAACCCAACTGCACTTCTCGCATCGGATTGCTTGAGAACGTAACCGTGCCGAACCAGCCACCTCCGAAGTCAGAATCGGGGGCCAGAGAGCAGACCTATCGGGTCAGAAGTTGAACTTAAACGCCAACTGCACCTCGCGCGGTCCGACAGCAGTGTCGGTTATCACCCCGAAATTTTCATCGTCCACGGAAGTGTTCGGCGTGGCAAACACGGGATGGTTGAAGGCATTCTGGGCCTCGATGCGAAACTCAAAGTTCATCCCCTCGCGAATCGAGAACTTCTTTCCCAAAGACAGATTGGCGGTAAACGACCGGGGACTGCGCACGCTGCCTAGGGCGCGCGGAGCGTCGCCCAGCGTGAAATCGTCGGGACGCTGGAAAACGCTGTCATCCACAAAGTAGTGGTCCACCCAATCCGGACCATGATTGCGCTTGGGTGTCCCCACGATGTTGGGTCGCTGCGTACCATAGGTCGGAAGAGGATTGCCGTCTGCCACGGTGAAGGTCAGCGGTCGTCCAGCGGAGATGCGCCAGATGCCGTTCGTTGTCCATCCGCCCACGATCAGGTCCAGGACCCGCGGCATATTGCCCAGGAAGGCTCGACCGTGTCCAAAGGGCAGGTCGTAGCTGTAGCTGAACTGGAACACGTGCGGGATGTCGAAGGTGGAAAGACTGCGTTCCAGCCTGCGGCTTATTCGGATCCTGGAGACTGGAGAAGCTGCCCAGCCAGGTCACGTTGTCATCGGCCTGGGAAGAGTCATCAATGGATTTCGACCAGGTGTAGGTCACCAGGAACTGCAACCCGTTGGAGTACCGCTTCTCGGCCACCAACTGCAGCCCGTGATAAATGGAATTGGCAACGAGAAAAGGTTCCGAGGAGATCCCAGTGAACTGCGGATGGGGAACCAGCAATTGCGAGTAGTGAACTTGCGAGCTGGAGAGAGAGCTGTTGGGGTCGGTGATGATTCCAGCGAAGGGATTATCTACGAAGGTATTGAGACAGGTGATCGTGAGGGTCAGGCAGGGCTGGTTAGTGTCGTCGGGACCCGAGATCGGCAAACTCTCTACCCACGGCCCCAGGTGGTTGAGCTGGTTGTAGCCGCTGAAGGGCAGATGGGTTCCCTTCTTTCCGATGTATTCGGCGTTGAACACGATGTTGCCGGGCAGTTGGCGCTCGAACCCGAAGCTCCAGCTCTGCTCGTTGGGAGTCCGGTTGCCTGCGCCGGTGCGCAGCGGTCCATTTGCATCGAAACCCACGTCGTTCAGCAGACCGAGCGAATTCCCCGGGGGCTGTATCAATCCGTTGGGGTAGGGATTGTTCAAGTGCAGGTAAGGAGTGGCGCCATCGTTGTTAAAGGTAGTGATCACATCGGTGGACTGGTTGAAACCCTGGGACCCGTAGGGCACGACGCCAGTGACGCCCGACCGCGACTGTCCGTAGTAAATTCCGTACCCTCCTCGCACCACCGTTTTCGGAAGCAAATTCGTAGGCAAAGCCAATGCGTGGCTGAATGTTGCTCCAGTCCGTCGCGTAGTTTGTGCGTTGCTTGGAGCTGGCAAAAACTTCGCCGCCAGTCAGTGGAACAGTTACCGGCTGACCGGTGACGGCATCGGTGTAGGTGAGGCTGCCGCCATTCAAGGGGTTCTGCACGTTCGGATCAAACGAGTTCTGCCGGTCGAAGCGATCGGTGCGAGGCAAGGTAACGTCATAGCGCAAGCCCAGATTCAAAGTCAGTTTGGGAGTGACCTTCCAGTTGTCCTGCGCGAAAAAGCCGTATTGATAATTTGTGGTGGCGGGCCGGAACTGGATTTCATAGGTCGAGCCACAGTTGTTGTCCGCCACAGTCCTGGGTGAATCTGGCTCATCATGAAACTGGCCATGGAATCGCCGCCGCAGTCGTCGACTCCTGACGGGCAGGCGCTGGAACCGTGTTATTAAAGGTGAAGACGGCCATTGGGGGCGTTGGTCTGGATGTAATTAATCTGGTGGATCCGGCCGTCAAACCCGAACTTGATCTGATGGTTGCCATGCACCTTGTCGAGCGTGGTTGAAAGTTGTCCCGTGTCCTGGCCCAGCCGGTAGTTTCCGTAGGGATCGGTGCCGATGTTGGCATAGCCGGCACTCGCGTACTGATCGATAGAGATCGCGGGTACCCCCGCGAATCCGTTGCTCTGCAAGTACGAGGGGAATCCCAGTTCGCCGAGCGGGTCGGTAACGCCGTGCGGGTTGTAGGCGTCGATGTGCCATACCCCGCGGGTAAACCCGAAGGTTACGTTCAGCAACAGGCTTGGACTAAACGTATGAGTGTCGTTGATGGCAAACAGGTGGGCATTGGTCCAACCGGGACCGCCCTGACAGGGATCGGTGAAGTTCTTGAAACAGTCGAGGCCCACGCTGTGACTGTATTGATACGCGAACTTCGCGCTCATCAGGTTCTTTTCGCTGAAGCGATTGTCAATCTTGATATCGAACTGGTCGTTGTAATTGCGGTTTGAGCCGGAAGCGAAAAAGTTCTGGTAGATGTCTGCTCCAGAAAAATTGGGCTCTGGAAACAGGCCCATCATCTTCTGCGCCACGGGATCGATCAGATTGCCGGGCACGCCGGGAGCCGGCTGAAGATTCGCCGGCAGGTTGGGACTGCCCGGGCTGATGTAGGTCGCGAGGTTGTTAAAGGGGATGAATGTGCTGCGCACCGCCCCGCCAGAACCGGCGTCGAAAGTTCCGGAGTACGGATCCCAAATTTGACCGGCGGCCACATCGCACAGGCCAGTGTTGTCGAACGTTCCTCCCTGCGCCGCGCATACTTCGCCAAAATCGCCCGCGCGCATGAGGTCGGTGGGAACTGCCCCGGACGCCGTGCTCAACCCCGAAGAGCGCAGGCCGTCATAGTCAACGAAGAAGAAAGTCTTGTTCTTGCGGATGGGGCCGCCGATGGTGGCGCCATAATTGTTTCGGTGCCCCGGCGGAATGGGTTGCCCAGCTCGATTGGCGAACCAGTTGTTTGCATCGAGGCTATTGTTGCGGAAGAAGTCGTACCCGCTGCCGTGAAAGTTGTTCGTGCCCGAGCGGGTGATCATGTTGACCACGGACGCTCCGGAAAATCCATATTCCGCGCTGAAGTTGGTCTGCTGCACCTTGAATTCTTCGATCGCTTCCGGCGACGGAAGATAGGTCGCTGCCGTGATGCCGCCGTTGGGCTCGGAGTTCGTAACCGAAGCGCCATCCGTCAGGATGTCGGCGGTCGACCCGCGGCTGCCGTTGGAAACGAAATTCGTGCCGGTGCAGTCAGCGCCGCATTGCTCATCCATTTCGGTGACGCCGGGCGCCAGCGAAGTCAGCGCGATCACATTGCGGTCGATCAACGGCAGGTTATTGATGAACCTGCGATTGACGACCTGGCCGGTCTCCGCATCCTCAGTCTGGATGGCCTGCGGTTGCGCGTCCACCTCGACGGTTTGGCTGGTACCAGCCACCTTCAGGCTCAGGTTCGCCGTGACGTTCTCATTGACGTCGACTTTGATACTGGCGCTGTGCGCCCTGTCGAAACCCTGTCGCTTCCGCCGAAACCGTGTACACTCCCGGCGGAATCGAGCGGAACAGGTAGCGCCCGCTACTATCGGAAGTCGTGTTAAACATGAATCCTTTTTGCTGGTCGGACAGGACGACGGTGGCACCCTGCACCACCGCCCCGGTGGCGTCAGTCAATTCGCCGCTGACTGTTCCGAAGTAGGCTTGGCCGAAAAGCAGGGCCGGCAGCACGAGCGCCAGACAAATCAGAACCACCAAGCACGATGACAACGCCGAAACGGTTACCCATGACGACCTCCCCAAAAGATCACTTCGTGCGGTCCGGGTCAAGGGCGCCCGTGCGAGCAGGCCCTCCTGGCTCGGGTTCTATTAAAACGTTTTATTACTGATCCGGTTAGACACTGTCAAGCAAAAATTTGTAAGACTCGCCGAATCGATAACCGGTTCAGTCTCAAGCCGGTCCCAGGACTTCAACAAGCTGAATATGGCGTCAGTCTTATTTCCAGAAGCAATCAAGGTTTCGAGAATCCTCTGGCCTTCGTTAAACTGTCCGGCCTGATAGTGGACCAGCGCCAGGGTGTACTGCAGCCTGGGCTGGTCTGAGAGTCTCTGCGGTAGTCGTTCCTCCGTATTTCAGGCGTATTTCAGGCTTCGCTATCAGTGTGTGTGATACGGTACGAAGCCGCTGCGCCTTTGTGGGCAGACGATAGACCGACGTGGTGGCAGTAATGTAAAGCGTCCGGTAGTCTTTGTCTCCCCAGGCAAGGTTGGCCGGCTGTTCCGGCATCTCGATCGTACCCAGATGGTGGCCCTGCGGATCCCACACCCAGATTCCTTTGGGGCCGGTGACATACAAATTCCCCTCACGGTCCACTTTTATGCCGTCCGGGACGCCTTCGTGCTTTCCTCCCGGTTCCTCACCGAAGATTCGCCCGTTGCTCAGGGTCGCGTCCCGCGCGACGTCGTACACGCGGATGTTTCTTTGCTCGCTGTCGTCGACGTACATGTGCTTTCCATCGGGGGAGAATGCCAGGCCATTCGGCTGCGTCAAGTCTTTGGTCAAAAGACGAACATCGCCTTTTTCATCCAGGCGATACACGCCCTGGAAAGGTATTTCCTGCTTCTGTCCCTCCACCAGATCAAGCGTGGGATCGGTGAAGTAGATCGCGCCGTCGGGGCCGATCACCACATCGTTTGGACTGTTCAATTTCTTTCCGTCGTAGTGGTCAGCCAATACGGTGTATTTTCCGTCCGGAGTCACGGCGAGGATGGCACGCAAAACACTGGCGCAATCAATCAGACGATGTTGGCGGTCGTAGGTGTTGCCATCGGGATCGCCCAGAGAAATCAATTCCTCTTTGCGACCATCCAGAAAGACCCGATAAATCTTGTTCTGGACTTCATCGCTCACGTAGATGAAACCGGACTGGTCCCAGACTGGGCCTTCAGTGAAACCAAAATTGCCCGCAACCTGGGTAAGCTTTGCCTCGTGGTCGAACCATTTCCAGAATTTCGGAGATTCAGCTGTGAGTTTGAAGGTTCGCTCCGGCACGCCTGCTCGGACCGAAATGAGTGCCGGGCCAGCAAACAGGACAAGAACGAAGGCCAACACGGTTGCAGTCTTGATCCAGCGGCTCTGGAACCGACGGCCCACGAACAATCGCATTTTCACGATAGTATTTTTCATTCGTTCACTCTTCATTTCTTGGCGGCGGCTTGTTCCCGGTTCGAACACTATTGGCTCGCCCAATACTCATTAGATAGCTCAACAGATCGTCAAGTTCTTGACGGCTGAGCCTGGATCCATAGTCGGAGGGCATCAAGGAATGAGACTGGTACTCGATGCTCTGCAGCTCCGACTTGGCAAAAAAATGGAAAGTGCCGTCCAGCGCTTGAATCTGCAGGGAGAAGTTATCTTCGTTACGCGCCATTCCGGTTTGGGTTTTCCCATTTAGGGTGGTCACGGTTACGGGCCGCTTGCGAGGGTCGAGATTCTTGTCGGGATCGGCGATGGCGCTGCGAATTTCATCCGCTGACTTAGCCCCGGCATAGCTCGAGAGGTCCGGGCCGATAAAGCCTCCTTCGCCGTTGGCCATGTGGCACTGCGAGCATCCGGGTTTTCCAAAGAATAGAGCTTTGCCTCGTTCTGGATCGCCAGGGAGTTGTGCCGCGACGGCCTGACCTTGCAGGCTGCGCAGGTAGCTAACAACCGCCTGAATTTGTGCGATGCCGAGCGAACCAAAACCTGGCATTCCTGTTCCCGCTTTACCGTCCCGGATAATGCGGAGAAGCGCCTCATCCGGCAATTGCTGGAGTTCCCTCCTGTTGGCGATGTCGGGTCCACGCTCTCCGCCGCGAGCGTCCAGTCCATGGCAAGCGGCACAAACGGAGGCAAATATCCGCTGGCCTTCGACAACGCTGCTACTTGCGGCCGCCGGAGGAGTGCCGACCTGCCCGTGCGATTGGACAGGCGAAAATACCAGCCCGGCAGAGAACAAAAGCACCAGCGTCGAGAATCGCAAGAATCCGTTGGACATTCGGCTATTTCTGTTTTGCAGTGCTACGCGACATCGCAATCGAATACATGTATACAACCATGAGGAGCAAATGAACAAATCGCGGGCCGATGATTTTTCCCGCGAGATTGATTTCTTATATCATTGCAATCTGGCAGCTTTCATTGGATAATTCGCTCGATTAAATCGATTCAATTGAACCAGGACAAGAGACCAGGTACGGGCTTGAGCTACTGATCCGCAGCAACGACAGGGAAAATGGCACTGGGAAGACGAATCACAGTAGCGATTGCGATTCTGGCGATCTGTCCGGCCTTGGCGCCCGCCGATAACCCTCCCCATGAATCGATGTCGGCCGTTATCGATGTGCTGCCAGCCGACCTCGTGGCGAAGCCGCCGGGAACAAACTGGCTCTCATACAATGGGGATTTCTCAGGGCGGCGCTACAGCAGCCTCTCACAGATTAACCTCGGCAACGTCGGACAGTTGCAAGCGCAATGGGTCTTTCACTCCAGCAATTCGAACCGGTTGGAGGTGACACCGGTGGTGGCAAACGGCGTCATGTTCGCGACTTCGGCCAACGACACCTTCGCGCTGGACGCCCGAACCGGCCGCGTGATCTGGCACCATGTTTGGCCCATCTCCGAGGGGCTGATCGACGACGCTTCCGGACACTTGAGCCGCGGAGTCGCGGTGTGGCATTCCCGAGTGTACCGGCAAACCGACAACGCCCATTTGTTGTGTCTGGATGCTCGCTCCGGACATCTGTTGTGGGACGTAGCTTACGCCGACTGGAACAGAAATTACGGCGCCACTGGGGCGCCTCTTGTGGTGAATGACAAAGTGATCGTGGGCACGTCTGGCGGAGATGATGGGGTTCGGGGTTTTGTAGCCGCGTACGACACCACCACCGGAAAATTGGTGTGGCGTTTCTGGACGATTCCCGGACCCGGAGAATTCGGGTCCGACAGCTGGCCCGGGGATTTATACCTGCATGGCGGCGGCACCACATGGATGCCCGGCACGTACGATTCGGAATCTGGCACGCTATTCTGGACCACAAGCAATGCCAGCCCTGACTTCGATGGGAGCGTGCGCCCAGGCGACGACCTCTATACCGCTTGCGTTCTGGCGCTGGACGCGGATACCGGCAAGCTAAAATGGTACTTCCAATTCACGCCACACGATCTGTTCGATTACGACGCCACCGAAACACCTATCCTGATTGACACGGTTTACAAGGGAGAACCGCGCAAGTTGCTGGTGCAGGCGAATCGAAACGGTTTCGTCTACGTACTGGACCGAACTAACGGAAAGTTTCTTTCAGCAACGCCTTTCGTGGACAAACTAACCTGGGCCAAGGGAATTGATGCACAAGGCCGACCGATTCGTTCCGGCCTCGAACCAACGTCCGAAGGAACCCTGATCTGTCCCGGCTTTGCCGGCGCCACCAATTGGTTTGCGCCTTCCTACAACGAGTCTACCCACTTGGTCTATTTTCTTGCCCTGGAAGATTGTCAGACCTTTTTTCGCAAGCCACAAGAATTTGCCGAGGGAAAGACCTTTTACTCGACCGGGGTGAAGAGGCCCGAGGGAGAGACTCCACAAAAACTTCTCTTGGCCTATGACTTGGATAAGCAGGCGCTCGCGTGGCGCTATCCGCAAGTGGGCAGTGGACACTCCTCTGGCGGAACCATGACTACCGCCGGCGGCTTGGTTTTCTTCGCCGATGACGCACAATCATTCGAAGCCATAGATGCGCGGTCCGGAAAGCCGCTTTGGCACTTCAACACCGGACAGGACCTCAGCGCTTCTCCCATGAGCTACGCGGTTCTGGGCAAACAGTATGTGGCTATCGCCGCTGGAAGTGATATTTTCAGTTTCGCCCTGCCGTGAGATTTGTGCGGCACGGGCGTGAGTCTTGCAGCTTTTCAGGCTTGTAGCTCTTAACCGCAAAGGGCGCAAAGGGAATCACGACAGGACTTGCATCAACAACAGTACAAAAACCAAGGAGACTGACTATGACTTCGAAATTTTTCAATCGCAGAATGCTGATGGGCCGTCTGGCTGCCGGACTCTCCGCCATGGGCGTAGGAACCTTGTTGGCGGCAAGTGCTGAGGCCAAGAACAAGGATTCGGGCGTGCACAAGCTGAATCGCGACGGCAAGCCAGCAGATGGGACGCAAATGATTACCGCCGTCATCACTCACAATGGCCTGCTCTACATTGCTGGGCAAGGTGCCAACTCGAATGGACCGGTAGGAGCAGAGGACATTGATAGTCACACCACCAAGGTGATGGAGAACGTGAAAGGGTTGGTCATCACCGGCGGCGGCTCAATGGATAGCATTTTGCAGCTCACCGTTTACCTCGCCGACATTGCCTACTACGAGCCTATGAACAAGATTTTCAAAACCTATTTCCCCAACGGCGGGCCGGCGCGAACGACGGTCGCGGTGGCCGCACTTCCAGGGAACTCAAAACTGGAGATCAACTGCATCGCTGCCATCGTTCGTAAGTAATGCTCGGAAATGACACTTGTAAGTGAATCGTGGAAATAACGCTCGGGAATAAAAACCACAGGGATGCACAAGGAGCATGGTCATGCGACTCGGTTCGGAGTGGAATCGCCGGAGTTTTTTGGGAAGCCTGGGAGTGGTAGCAGGGTCACTGATGACGCCACGCAAGCTCTTCGCATGGAAAGAGCAGCAGCAAGGTAAGCGGGTTCGGCCAGTCCGGTAACCCCTATGAAGAGCTTGGAGTCAAGACCGTCATCAACTGCGTAGGAACCATGACAGTCCTCGGCGGTTCCATTCTTCGTCCCGAACTTGAAGCCGGTCATGGCCCAGGCGGGCCGCCACTTCGTCCGTATCGCCGACCTGGAGGCGGCGGCCGGCAAGCGAATCGCTGAAATGCTGAAGCTGCCCGAGGGATACACCGCGTTGGTAACTTCGGGCGCGGCGGCGGCTATTCAGTCCGGGCTGGCGGGCATCCTTACCGGCGATAACGAACAGTTCATCAAACAGATTCCGGACCTGACGGGGATGAAGTCGGAAGTCATCATCCAGAAATCGCACCGCAACCCGTTCGATCACCAACTGCGAAACACCGGAATCAAGCTGGTGGTGATCGAGACCCGCGACGAATTCCGCCAGGCGGTCAACGAAAAGACCGCGATGATGCACTTTTCGAATTTTGCCAACGCAGCCGGGCAGATCAAAGTGGACGAATGGGTCAAGTTGTCGAAGGAATACAAGATCCCGTGCATGAACGACGCTGCAGCCGACACTCCGCCGGTTTCTCATCTTTGGGATTACGCCAATATGGGCTACGACTTGATCACTATCAGCGGCGGCAAAGCCATGCGTGGACCGCAATGTGCCGGCCTGCTGATCGGGAGAAAGGACCTGGTCGCAAATGCGTTCCTGAACAACAGCCCGCACGAAGACATGATCGGCCGTAGTCAGAAAGTGGGCAAGGAAGAAATCGTCGGCATGGTCAAGGCGCTGGAGTTGTATCTCAACGAAGACCACGAAGCCCTGTGGAAAGAGTGGCAGGACCGGTTGGAAGCTGTTTCCCGTGAGATCACGCGCGTGGACGGGGTCAGCACCTCGTTCTTTGTTCCGGATATCGCGAACCACGTGCCGCACATGTCGATCACCTGGGATTCAAGCCGCGTCGCGCTTACGACCAAGGAAGTCTCAAAGCTGTTGGCGGATTCCACTCCGTCCATCGTTATGGGGGGCGGGGAAGATCGGCCCGGACTCGCCATGAGCTCGTTTATGCTGCAGCCGGGAGAAAACAAGATTGTGGCGGAGCAACTGACGCGTATTTTCCGGGGACACTCGGCGAGTGGAAAGTAATTCCCGTCAACCATCAACATACGCCGTTGGAGGACTATTTTCATGAAACCGCTGCCGACACTTCTCGTTGTCGCGATCTGCGCACTGTACGTTCTGACCGGGACCGTGCCGTTGCGGGCGCAAAAACCTCCTGACCGCCAGGTTGCAATCACGATTGACGACTTGCCGGCCGGCTCCGCCAACACGATGGCGACAGCGACCATCAGCGAGATGACCGCGAAGTTGCTGGGCACGCTTCGTGACGAAAAAATCCCGGTGGTGGGGTTCGTCAACGAAAAGAAACTTTACAAGTTCGGAGAGGTGGATGAGCGGATTAAAGCCCTCCGGATGTGGCTCGACTACGGTTTTGAGCTTGGCAATCACACTTTCAGCCACATGTCGCTGAACCAGGCCGGACTGAAAGCGTGGGAAGACGATGTAGTTCAAGGCGAGAGCGTGACTCGCTTGCTGCTGGCCGAACACAACATGAAGCTTCGATATTTCCGGCATCCGTTTCTGGATACGGGCCGCGACCTCGTAACCCGGCGGGAAGCGGAAGTATTTCTCGTCACCAGAGGCTACCGGATCGCACCGGTGACACTGGACGCGTGGGACTGGATGTACGCCGGGGTCTACGAAGACGCCAAGAAACGCGGGGACACAGCGTTACAGCAACAACTCACGGGCAGCTATCTCTCGTATAGCGACGAGATGTTTGCTTATTCCGAGCAGCTTGCCAAACAAACGATCGGCTATGAGCCGAAACAAATTCTGCTGTTGCACGCGAACCAGTTGGAGTCCGATCATATCGGCGAACTGCTCGATGTCATGCGCAAGCGAGGCTATCGCTTCATCACGCTTGAAGACGCTTTGAGCGATCAGGCGTACGGCCTGCCGGATACTTTCGTCGGCGAAGAGGGTACAGGCTGGATTGACCACTGGGCCATCACCCAGGGAAAGCCTCCGCAAGGATCTCCGGTGTTTCCACAATGGGTCATTGACCGGTCGAAGGTGCTGCGGCTGCCACAGCCCTGAGGCATCTCTGTTCGGAGGTGCGGGGTTCCGGAGCAGCGTGAGAGTTAGCAAGACCGGACAGGCAGCCGCTCAGCTAAATGTTTCTGGTCCGGAATTCCTAACGAGGGATCTTCATTCTCTGCATCATGGAATGCAGAGTCGCCGGGTGCATGCCCAACCGCACGGCCGCACCTTGGGGGCCATCAATCACTCCATCGCACTCGCGAAGCGCGCGAAGTATGTATTCTCGGCCCATACCTTCCAGGGTAACCGACGGTTGCGCGGTGTGGGGTCGCAATTCCCTGAGTGGAACCTCCAGGACAGGTCCTTCGGAAAGGATTACCGAACGTTCAATAAGGTTTTCCAGTTCCCTGACATTCCCGGGCCAATCCCACGCTTCCAATGCGTTCATTACTTCCGCGGGGATAGTTTCGATTGTCTTGTTCATCCTACGAGCAAACTTCTGCGTAAAGTAGCGTACCAACAGCGGAATGTCCCCATCCCGCTCGCTCAGACCTGGCATGACGATAGGAAAAACGTTCAACCGGTAGTACAAGTCGGCACGAAATTTTTTTTGCGCAATGCTTGTCGACAAGTCCCGGTTGGTGGCGGCCAACAATCGGATATTCACTCGAATCGTGCGATTGCCACCAAGTCTCTCGAATTCCTGCTCCTGGAGCACTCGGAGAAGTTTGGGCTGCAATTCCAGGGGAAGCTCTCCAATTTCGTCCAGAAACAGAGTCCCGCGATTTGCCAATTCGAGTCGTCCAGTTTTCTGGGAAACAGCACCGGTATAGGCGCCCTTCTCATGCCCGAAGAGCTCGCTCTCCAGGAGGCCAACGGGAATGGCGGCACAGTTCAGCTTGACGAAGGGCCCGTCTTTCCGCGAGCTCATCTGGTGGATAGCACGAGCAACCAGCTCCTTGCCGGTGCCGGTCGCTCCTAATATCAGGACCGTGGCGTCACTGCGGGCGCCTGTCCTGGATTGGTCAAGCACTCGCTTCAATGCAGGACTCTCTCCGACAATTTCCTTGAAATCGAACTCAGAGCGGGTTTCGGCCCGCTGCTTGACCGGTTGCCTTCCAATGTTGCCGCTGCCTTCACCGCGGTCGCGATGCGCCGGGGTATGGTCAAGCGCATTGGCGAGCTGTAGCCCGACTTGCTTCAAAAGATTCAAATCTTCGGACTGGAAAGCATGCGCTTTCGCACTCGCCAGGTTGAAGCTCCCAACGAAGCCCTTGGGAGTAACAAAGGGTATGCAACATACCGACTGCATTCCCTTCTGTATTGACGGCTCAACGAAATTGGAATTAGTGGCCAGCAGCTGCGAACCATTGAATATCCTGGGCTGCTTTTCCGCGATTGCCTTTCTGGAGAGGCTGTCTCGCAGTGGAATCGAAACCCCGGGGGCGGCGAGTCCGGGATTGAGAGGATAGTCCGCTACATACGTACGTATGACGGCGGAGGCTTCATCAACGATCGACAGGTCAGCCCAGTCGTGCTGCAGAACCTTTCGAATACTCGCCGAAATGGAAGGAAACGAGTGATGCAGGTTTGGGCTCGAATTCAGTACCGTACTTATTTCGAGCAGCATGCGGAACCGTTCTTTCTCCTGTTCCAGCGTGCTCGCCAGGGTATCGAGCTTGTCTTCCAGTTTTTTCTGCTCGGTAACCTCTACGACAACTACGCCAATTCGCGTGATCCTGCCTGAGGCATCATTCATCGGGAAGTAGTGGACAACCCAGTGCCCCACCTCCGTCCTTGTGGGCAACTGCAACGTGAGTGGGACGTTGGTCACCGGTTCGCCGGTAAGTAAGACGCTGCGCAGGATGGGTTCGATGGACTCAGCGGCCTTTCCAAGAATATCGCGCATTGACTTGCCCAGATGAGCTTCGACCGGAAAACCATTCATCTCAGCAAGAGCCTTGTTGATTGCTTGATAGTTCAGCTGCGTGTCAACGATGGACAGGCCGACGTTGGAGGCGGCAAAAAAAGCGGACAGCAGTTGCTCCGCCTCGCTGAACCCGTCAGCAGGCCTCGACCATCCGATAATCTCCGCCCACGCGGTTGCGGGGTTCAAGCTCATTGGTTGAACATCTCCCCTGCTGCGCGGCCACTATAACAGCTTGTGGCGAGAACAAACTGTACGTCGGTTTTCCGACGAGATGGGTGGACTTGCCTACGGCCGTCCCTCTTCGGCGAGTTCCATCCTAACGACACGAATACCAAATCGCGGATACAATCGGAGGCTAACTTTTTATGATGCAAGCAACCGACTTCGAATTCCGCAACCGGTGGTGGCTTTTTGGCGTTATCTTCGGAGCGGGATTTCTGCTGCTCGCAATCGACCACGTGCCGATTGGTTCGAGAATTGCCGATCGTCTCGCCACCGCGGTCCTATTGACGGAACCGGCGGCATTGCACATCGTATTTGGAGTGGCCGCACTGATCATGCTTGCGGCCGTGCTGGTGCGGGCATGGGGATCGGCGTACCTGGGCCGTGAAGTGGTGCACGACCACGCCGTGCATAGCGAAGCTCTGAAAGCCGACGGACCTTATCGCCATGTCCGCAATCCTCTCTACCTGGGAAATGTTCTGATGTCGTGGGCGGTGAGCCTGTTCGCGCCGGTGATTGGATGGCCGCTGATGGTGATCGGCATTCCACTATTTTGCTACCGGCTGATTGGCCGCGAGGAAGCCGCGCTCGAAGCGGAGCAGGGAGAGAGTTACCGTGCCTTCAAGCGGGCCGTGCCGCGTCTTTGGCCTTCCTTGCCGGCGCGCATCCCGTCCAGTGGCGCTAAACCCGATTGGATCAGTGGCCTTGCAGCGGAAGCATTCTTCATATCTTTCGCGCTGGGTGTCGTCGGCTTCGCGATCACTCTAAATGTCCTATGGTTCTACGCGGGGTGGCTGGCTTCCCCTCTGCTGAGTTGGCTGGCGGGATTGGCGGTACAGAAGCGCGGCCAACCGATCGCAACCCCGTCGGAGAAGTAAGAGGCGAGCCTTACGCCAGACCGCCTTGCCGGGAAAACTTGAGCGCCTCGATGGCCGCCCCTCGCGCTCCCGCGGTATCGCCGTGGGGCATCACGAGGATTGGAATATCTGCTTGCTCTTCCCGCTGCGCAGGCATGCCCACGCGAATCTGTTCGATAAACCAGCGCTGGAACTCCTGACTCGCCTCGATGGCGCCACCGCCCACGATCAAGGCATCGGGGTCGAAGGTATTTATCATTTCATCGAAGAAAAGTCCCAAGGCATGCGCCTGAACCCGGAAAATATCCCGGCAGAGCGCATCGCCCTTGTCCGCCAGCCCGCGGACCAGCTTGGCCGCGAGGTGGAGGTCGCCTAATTTTGCCAGCTCGTGGCCGGGATAGCGCGGAAGGAAAAAGGGCAGGAGAGATTTTTCGATGGCGGTGAGAGAGCAGACCGATTCCAGATCTCCGATGCGCCCACAATTGCATTCTGCCTTCAGCCCGCTGGTTCCGGCGATGCTCTGGTACGGGATCAGGACGTGACCCAGCTCTCCGCCGAATCCCATTCTGCCCTTCACGACATTACCATCGATGATGATGCCGCCACCCAGGCCAGTCCCGATCACGACCGAAACCGATGTTTCCCGGCTGTTGGCGCCAAAGATCGTAAAGTGTCCCCAGAGAGCCCCCGCGTTGCCATCGTTCAAATAGGTGACAGGCTTGCCTAGCCGTTTCGCCAAAGCCTCGCGAATATCGAATCCAGCCCAGTTCGGATGCACAAAATTGGTAGAACCTTTGGCACTCAGCAAGCCCGCCGCGCTGGCCGGACCGGGAGTGTCCAGGCCGACCGCAACAATGTCTGAGAAGCCAACATGCGCCTTGTCGGCGGCAATCTTGAGGCCGTCTTCGATCTGCCGCAGGCAGACCTCGGGTCCCTGCTTGGAGAGGGCAGGATGCTCGCACAGGCCTTCGATCAGGAACTGCTCCTGCTGGTTCACCAACGTATAGTTGATGGCAGTCCCTCCCAGATCCACTCCGGCGACAACTTGCACGATGGCCTCCGATTGCAAGTATTAGATACTTCCCCCACAGCTTAACAGCATCGGCAGCGACGGCTCCACGAAAGCCCGCGAGGCTTTGGCGGCAGTATGCTAGCACTATTTGCGCACGATCTGCGATGCTGGTGCAATCTTGTAACGCACGAGAAGGCTGGCAATTCGAGCCTTCCTCTTCCTTCAGGCTCAGGAGACTTTCATGGCTGTCACCGCGTTTGAGGCAGTTGATCCCCCAAGAGGCCAAAATTTCCGGCCCTGGTATGCAACGGGCTTCTGGATTGTGGCCCTGATCGTTGCGCTACGGCTGCTTCTGCACTTGCTCACGGCGAATCGATACGGCATCTTTCGCGACGAGCTTTACTACTACGCGTGCAGCCAGCACATGGCCTGGGGCTACGTGGATATGCCTCCGTTCGTTCCGGGCGTCACCTGGTTGTTTACGAAATTTCTCGGATCGTCTTTGTTTGTGCTTCGCCTGATCCCCGCGCTCTCGAGTAGCGCAGCGGTGGCCCTGACCGGGTATCTTGCGTATCGGTTCGGTGGGAAGCGCTATGCGGTGGCGCTTTCGGCTTTGGCGATTGCGGTTGCAGCGGTCTTCGTCATCAACGGACACCTGCTTGGCACCAACGATTTTGAGCCGCTGCTCTGGATGGGCTGTGCGGCCATCGTGATTCGAATCGTTCAGACCGGGAACCAGAGATTGTGGCTGTGGTTCGGCGTGCTCGCGGGGATCGGTTTGCTCAACAAGTACTCCATCTCCATCTTTGGACTGGGTATCGTGACCGGGCTTGCCCTCACCTCCGAGCGAAAGGCCTTGGCTCACAAATGGATCTGGATCGGCGGCCTGATAGCGTTTCTCATCTTCCTTCCCAACTTTCTTTGGAATGTCCGCCATGACTGGCCGTTCGTACAACTGATGCACAACATCCACCAGAGCGGCCGGGATGTCCAACTCGGCCCTGGCAAATTTTTTCTGCAGCAGATTGGGATGGCCAACCCGTTTGCCTTTCCTCTATGGGTAGCGGGCTTGCTGTGGCTGTTCTTCGGGCGGGAGGGACGCAGGTACCGCGTGCTGGGGTGGGCCTACGTTGTGACCTTCGCCGTCATCGCTGCCCTGCACGGGAAGGACTATTACCTCGCTCCAGCGTATCCCATGCTCTTCGCGGCTGGGAGCGTGGTCTGCGAGTCATGGCTCGAACGGAGCCCGCGGCTCCGATGGCTGAAGCCAGCATTCGTACTCTTACTCATCGTACCGTTCCTGGCATTGCTGCCAATTTTCGCTCCCGTCATCAGTGTCGAACGCTACGTGGCTTTTCAGAAGGCAATCCACTACGCTCCTCCGATCAGCGAACACAGCCACGCCCGTTCTCCGTTGCCGCAGTACTATTCCGATGAACTGGGCTGGGAGTCGATGGTCGCCGAGGTCGCACGCATCTATAACAACCTGCCGCCGGAGTTACGAGCCAAGACTGGGATCAAGGCCAGCGACTACGGCCAGGCAGGCGCCATCGATTATTTCGGGCCGAAGTACGGGCTGCCCAAGGTGATTTGCGAACATCAGAACTACTGGTTCTGGGGAACACACGGCTATACGGGCGAGAGCATGATCCTGGTGGACGAGGGCAGTCCAGAACATTTGGCAGAGATTACGACGCATTCGGAAAAGGCCGGGCACTTCGAATATCCGTATGCGCTGGAAGATTTCGACATCTACTATATCCAGGGTTTGAAGGTGCCGTTGGACGAAGTATGGGCGCGTGAGAAGAACTGGGATTGAGAGCGCGTGCGCCGTCACTCGGTGTCGCGATTGGTCACCGAGACCCGGAAAACGGGCTTGGACTTCTCGGACGGGTCCATCTCGTATGTCTGTTGGGTCTTCGCCGGGTCGTAATCCTTCCACAGCCAGATCATCTCCTGGGGAAATTCGGCTGCTCCCTGGCCTGGGTTGTGCGTGCCCTTGCCGAAACTGAAGTGAAAATCGTAGCCCTTTAATTTCAAGGCATTGGCCATGCGGAGATTGGCCAGTGGCCAACTTCCGTAGCGGTCCGCCTCTATATCTTCCTCGCCGTCCTGCAGCCATACGCGAAGGTTGCGCTTCGATTCGCGCAGGATTTTCTCGGGATAGTCCTGCCCGCCATCCGGGAGATTGGGATCTTCCTTCCACTGGATGCTGGTAAAGCTTCCGATCCAGGAGATGACGCGGCTGAACTGATCCGGCAGTTGCCAGGCAGTATTAAAAGAACAGATGCCACCCGACGAGAGGCCGGTGATCGCCCGGCTGTATGCATCCTTGCGGATGTTGTACTTTGCCTCGACCACGGCCAGAATTTCGTCGCGCAGAAAACGCCCGTACCGATCGCTGACGGTGTCGTACAACGTACTGCGCATGGAGTCTTTGAGACTGCGGCTCCACTTGTCCGAATAAGCCTTCACAAAATTGTAGGTGGGTGTGCCCGGCGATCCGCTAATATCGCCCGGGTTAATGAATACGCAGATGATTACTGGAATTTTCTTCTGAGCAATCAGGTTGTCGATGACGTTCAGGGTCGGATTGTTGCCCTCGCGATTGATGTATCCGCCGCCGTCCTGGAAAACCATAAGCGCGGCGGGAACTTTCGGGTCGTATTGCGCGGGAACGTAAATCCAATACTCACTCTTCATTCCGTCATAGATCTTGCTGCTGTGGCTGATCTTTTCGGTGAGCGTGCCGGAGGGGATCCCAGGTTGCAGATAAGAAAGCTTTCCGAACGCCGGCAAGTCAAGACGGCCGCCAAATTTCTTGCCGTCGACCACGTAATTGAACGAGTGCAACCGTCCCACCGGCTCGATGTGGGCCGGCGCATACCAGAAATCTGAATCAGCCAGATGCTGCATCGCTGGCCCGGAAGCGTTGTCGATCACCAGCGATGGTTGGGAAGTGGACTGGACAGCAAAGAAGAAATCGGGGCCGCGCCCGGCCCAGGCTGTCCCCTCCGCCAGGTCCTTGGCTTCGAAAGTAGCGGTAATCGCTTCGCGCAAACCACCGCTGTTGGACTTCGCAAGATCGATCAGTTGCAGGGCTGACTTTTTTTCCGTTGCAAACGCAGAAGCGATCAGGCAGATCGACAGCAATGAAAGTTTCCACATAGGATCGCTAATATACCGCGTGACCAACGTCTTTCAAACTTAGCCATCATCGCAGAGATGGCTCGGTTTGAAGTCTCCGGTCTCAGACCGGGCGCCCGACCTTGCAAGGGAGCCAGCTCTGGGGGAATACGTACCTTGCTCGGACTATTTGTTGTCGGAATGCGGATTTGCTTCGGGAGCGTCCGCTTCCGGTGGCGGGCTGCCGGGACGCCGCTTTAAGACTGGCCGATCGTCATCCGATGAGAAGGGATCTTGCGGGGACCCTGGTCCTGAATTCTGCGCCCTTTGCAGGGTCGACGAAGGTGTTACGCTAAGCGGGGCCTGAAGTCGAACGCTCAGCACAGTTTCGGCTGGAAGGCCGACCTGAGGCGCTTTGCTGGCGGCCTGAGCACTGGTTCCCGCCCCAGCTCCGATTACTGATCCGATGGCAGCTCCTCTGCCGCCGCCAAGGATGCCACCGATAATGGCACCGATGCCCGCGCCTCCGCCGATCGCTGCTACAGTGCGGGCGTCGCGCGATGCACCCTGTTTTGAATACTGGCTGCTGCGCAACTCATAGGTCTTGCCGTTGAAGGTCAGCCGAGTCATCTGCACCGCCAGCTTCGGCCTTCCACTGAAGCGCCCGGCGCTTTGCACGTCGACAACCTTGCCCTCCACACCGGCCTCGGCAGGGATCACCACCCGGTCGCCGATCATGATGGGGGACGCCAGGCTTGCCAAAAAGGTGTCTCCCTTTTCGTTAAGCTCCGAACTCACCGATTCGGTCAGCCGCACTACCAACTCCGTACCGTTGGGAACCGTAACCCGCTCGGGCTCGGCAGAAGGAACAGATCGTGCCGGAGACGGAACTGGCGAGACGCTGGCCGTTGCAACGGAGGCACCCACGGCAGGAGCCTCCGTCGGGACGGCGTGCCTCTCCGGTGTGGCGCTAACGGGCCCGGCTGTGGGAGAAGTCATAGGAGCAGGCGGGGAAGCAACGGCAATCGTTTGCGCCACGGAGGGGCGATCTTCAGTGGCGGCTGGCTTGGTCGTTCGAGGAGTGCCAGCTTTGAGGATGATTGGAGCCGCAGGATGACTGGCGGGCGGAGGTGCTGATCGGGCGACTGCAGCCGATGGTTTCTGCAACCCGACAACCGTATCCTGGGGCTTGGGGTCGACTATTCGCAGATTGTCGATCACCAGCCTGACTCCTTTGGTCTGGGCAGCATCCTCGACCGTGGCGACACGCTGCTGGGTACTGGTGACATAACCAGAAAGGGTGACGACGCCATTGGTCGCCAACACCTGGACTCTGGCCATCTGCATGCGCGCGTCGCCGCGAATCCGGTTCTGTACGTCTGAGGTGACCTCGGAATTCCGTCGTCCACGGGAGCAGCCGGCTGTCCCCAGGGCCAGCAACGAAAGCAGGCCGACCCATCTCCATCCAACCCTGAGTTCACGCCGCCTTGGCATAGAAATGCCCTCCACCGGTTAGGTTGGATGCAGGCTGGACCCCGATTGCAACCCACTGTTACTTACAATAAAAACTCTCCCCAAACCTTAAGGGAACATGAAATTCTGGTGCCGCATTCCCTTGGTGAGTTAGGATCAACACGGGCAAGCACTACTCGAACCTTTGGCAAACGCGAGAACGGAAGATAGAAAGGAAAACAGCATGAGCAAATTTGTGAGCCGCCGTCAGTTTCTAGGTGCCAGCGCAATGGCCACTGCGGGACTTGCCTTGCCGAAAGAGTTGCTGGCGAAAAAGAAGAAGTCCCTCCTCGTTTTTACCAAGTCTTCGGGCTGGGAACATGATGTCGTAAAACGAGTTGATGGGCGTCCCAGCATCGTGGAAGCTGCGGTGACCGCTCTCGGAGCGCAACATGGCTTTGATGTGACGACTTCCAAGGACGGACAGGTTTTCGATTCCAAGGATTTTCGAAAATACGCAGCCGTGCTCTTCTACACAACAGGCGATCTGACCATGCCTGGCACTGACAAGAATCCACCCATGTCGCCGCAAGGAAAGCAGGCGCTGCTCGACGCCATCCACGGCGGACTGGGTTTCGTGGGAGTCCATGCCGGAGCCGACACATTCCATACCGAGCCCGATCCGGCCGATCTCTCCAATCGTTATGTAGCCCATGGCGAGCAGTCTGATCCCTACCTCCGGATGCTGGGTGGTGAGTTCATCCTCCACGGCAGCACCCCGAGGCTGCAGACCGCCAATGTTGTCGTGAACGACGCGAAGTTTCCGGGGTTGGAAGGTGTAACGTCCCCTGTCAGCTTTACTGAAGAGTGGTACTCGCTCAAGGATTTTCAGCCTGATCTCCATGTGATTCTGACTCTCGACACGCAGGGAATGAAAGGTGAGCCTTATCAGCGTCCTCCCTACCCGGTGACGTGGGCGCGAATGGATGGCAAAGGGCGAGTGTTTTATACAGCCATGGGCGACCGCCCGGAAAACTGGTCAATTCCGTTTTTCCTGAATCTTCTGGCCGGCGGAATTCGCTGGGCGACCGGCGATGCAAAGGCGTCGTTGGATAAGAATCTCAAGCAGGTTGCGCCGGGTTACGCCGAGATTCCTCCCAAGCCGCAACCCAAGCAGTAGGCCATGTATGCTGATTGCGGGCAGATGATGAGTCAAAACTGAACTGCTGCAGACCATATTCATGGACGTTCTCACAAACCTTTTTGAGCAGCACTTTAATTCGCCGGTCGTGCAGGTGCAGCCACTGCAGGGCCAACTCGGCGGTTCGGGGCGCAGTATCATCCGGCTGGCTGGCGAAAACATCAGCGCGATCGGCATTCTGCATGGCGTACGCGAAGAGAATGCCGCTTTCGTCGAATTTTCCCGGCATTTTCGCCAGCACGGTCTGCCCGTGCCGGAAATTTACGCTGAAGATTTGAGCCAGGGCGCCTATCTCGAGGAGGACCTCGGCGACACAACGCTCTTTGAGTTTCTGTCAGAGAATCGCGATGGCTCGAATATTTCTGCCCCGGTGATTCAAGCGTATCGCAAAGTTGTGGAACTCCTGCCCCGTTTTCAAGTGGAGGCTGGCCACGATTTGAATTACAAGAAGTGCTATCCGCGCGGCAGTTTCGATCGCCAGTCCATCACTTGGGATTTAAACTACTTCAAGTATTACTTTCTCAGGCTCGCTGGCATCCCCTTCAACGAGCAGGCTCTGGAAGACGATTTCAGCCGCTTGACGAAGTTTCTGCTAAGCGCCGGACGCGAGTACTTCCTGTACCGGGATTTCCAGTCACGCAACATCATGCTACGCGATGGCCGCCCGTTCTTTGTGGACTATCAAGGTGGGCGGAAGGGCGCGCTGCAATACGATATCGCTTCCCTTCTGTACGATGCCAAGGCCGCTCTACCGCCGGAGCTACGCCAGCAGTTGCTCGATCACTACCTCGACAGCCTTGCCGCATTCATCGAACTCGACCGTGAAGTGTTCATGCAGCACTACTATGCCTACGTTTACATCCGCATCATGCAGGCGCTGGGCGCTTACGGCTTTCGAGGCTTCTACGAGCGCAGGGCTCATTTCCTGCAAAGTGTGCCGTACGCCCTCAACAACTTGCGGTGGCTGCTGCATAACGTCGAGCTAACTGTCGGACTGCCCACTCTGATCGAAGCTTTCACCAGCATGGTGGGTTCGGAGAAACTGCAGAGCGTGGCCGCCCAGGCGGAAACCCTGACCGTACGGGTTTTCAGCTTTTCATTTCACCAGGGTCAGCCGAAGGATGAAACCGGGAATGGCGGTGGATTCGTCTTCGATGCCCGCAGCGTTCCCAATCCTGGACGGGAAGAACAATACAAGAATCTCACCGGCCAAGATACGCCCGTGATCGACTATCTCAATCAGCAGGAGAGCGTGCATCAGTTTCTCGCCAGCGTCATGTCGCTGGTGGATGCCAGCGTGAGCGAGTATCAGCGTCGCGGCTTCAAGAACCTCATGGTGTCTTTCGGCTGCACCGGCGGCCAGCATCGCTCGGTGTATTTCGCAGAGCAACTGGCAAAGCGCTTGCGCGGCAGGAGCGGGCTGGAGGTCGAGGTGCGGCATCTTGCAATGGAGAAGCGAGCCCCAGAGAAGGCCGCCGTTGGGAAGATGGGCCGATGAAGGCCATGGTCCTGGCCGCCGGCCTGGGCACTCGTTTGCGGCCGCTCACCGAGGATCGTCCCAAGGCGCTGGTAGAAGTCGCCGGCCGCACCATGCTGGAGATCACGCTCACCCGGTTGCGCAGCTTTGGCGTTCACGACGTAATCATCAACGTGCATCACTTCGCGGACCTGGTCGTCCAGTATCTGAAAGCGCGCGACAACTTCGGTATGCGGATCGCGGTTTCTGAGGAACAGGTTTTGCTGGACACCGGCGGTGGTCTAAAGAAAGCCACTTACTTTTTTTCTGAGAATTCCGATCGCTTTACCGAGCCGTTCATCTTGCACAACGTGGATGTCATCAGCACGATTGATCTCGGGCGCATGGTGCGATTTCATAAGGAAAATCAGGCCCTCGTCACGCTGGCGGTGCAGGAGCGCGAGACTTCCCGCTACCTGTTATTCGACCAGCAACTTCAGCTTTGCGGCCGGCGGGCTGGTCGCGATCAGGAACCTGAACTTGTCCGGTCTTCTTCCCCGCAGACGCTGGCACTGGCTTTCTCCGGGATCCACATCGTATCTCCTCGTCTACTCGGGATGATGACCGAAGAAGGAGTTTTCTCGATTGTGACGTCCTACCTGCGTCTCGCGGGCCAGGGGGAAAAAATCCTCGCGTTTCGCGCCGATGAATATTACTGGCTTGATCTCGGCAAGCCGGAGAATGTCAGGCAGGCCGCGCGGGATTTAGAGGAGAAGGTTCTGGTGCAATAAACCTGGCTCGCGAACCATTCCAACCGGTCCCGGAGGGACCGCTGACAATATCCCGCCGCTTCAGTGGTGGCTTGTGAAAAGAGGATGTGCGCGTGCGCGCCTTCGCCAGCCGACGAAACAATCGAACCGTAGCTTTCCGCCTTCGCGTCCAACCACACAACTTTGCCTCTATTTTTGCAGCTCGGAGAGAGCGGACAATACTTCCTCGCTATGCTTGTTCGGGTTCACATCCTCGTAGACCTTAACGATCTTCCCTTCCGGGTTGATGATAAAGGTATGCCGGGATGCGAACTTCACCAGCACTAGGTTCGTCAGCGAGCCGTAGGCAGTGGTCACCTTGTATTCGCTGTCGGCCAGCAGTTTGAAGTTCAGCCCTTCCTTGGCGCAGAACTGTTTGTGGGAATCTGCACTATCCACGCTGACGCCCAGTATGACTGCATTTTTCCCCTGGTACTGTGCCTGGTCGCGCTGAAAGTTGTGCGCCTCGATGGTGCAGCCGCTGGTGAAGTCTTTGGGATAGAAATACAGGACCACCCACTTGCCGCGATAGTCCTTCAGGCTAACCGGCGTGCCTTCCTGGGAGGGGAGCGTGAATTCCGGCGCCTGGCTGCCTGCCGGCGGGAGTGATGCCCCGAATACGAGCAGCGGCGTTGCGGCCAAAAGCGTGGCCAATAGTGCACTCAACTTTAACTTGATCACGGTGCCTACCTCCTGATTAGGAAGAAGATTCGTGCCTAAGGTCTTCAGACGGATTGTCTCACCAGTTTGTTTTCGGCGGGACAGGAATGCAAGCGCCCAGAAACGATTGGCGAGCTCTGCGGTGAGATGCCTTTGACCGTAAAGCTCGCCAAGTTAACCGTTAACGTGACACCGTCTTAGTGCCGATGTGCCGAACCGCCCGAGCGGGGCGACCCACCGCCACCGGATCCGCCGTGGTTGCCGCCACCACCGGATGGCTGAGAGTGTCCGCCGCCACCAGACGGCTGAGAATGGCCTCCGCCGCCGCTGTTTCCCCCGCCATTGCCGTAACCTGCACTACCTCGTGACGGAGACGCTCCTCGTGATGGCCCTGCGTTTCCTTCCGAAACGCGCTGCGTCACGATAGGCTGTCTCATCTCTAGAGGCGGCCGGGAGTAGCTTCGCGTTGAATCTTGAGAACCTCCACGTGGACCTTCCGACCCTCGGGAGAGGCCGGGAGAATCCTGCGTACCACGCGACTGTGGCGTGAGGTGCCGCCAGCTTTCATCACTACCGGAAGATCCCGGCCTGGCTGAATTCTCCGGCCGCGGAATGCTGGATGCCGCACCCGCCGACGAAGTGCCCGCCGGGGACTTCGACATTGCCGCACCGCCTCCACGCTGCGTGGGAGACGAATCGGAGAACCGCCGCCATCCCCCGTTATCGGAAGCCGGAGATTTTCCTACGTCATTGCGGACGGACGAATTTGCCGGAGAATTCGCGGGAGAATTTGTCGGCAAAGACAAGGTTCCTCGCGCCGGTGCTTGGTTCCGCACGCCCGGCTGGCTCTGAGCGCCTGCCTGGTTCTGCCCCGCGCCTGAACCAAAGTGCCGCCAGCCATCGCTTCCAGTGGACTGATTTTCCGTGGACTGGTTCCCCACGGAGTTGATACCTCTCGACGGCTGAGTAGCGGAATTTGAGCCGTTGCGAACTTCACTGTTCGCTCCCATGCGCACTCCCGGATTCGGTCGTGGAATGGAAGTACGCGCCGCATCGGTCGAAACGCCACTCGGAGAATTCTGGCCGGGCCTGGCTGCATTCACAGCTCCCCGGCTCATATCGCCGTTGATCGGTTTGAACTGGCCATTGCGCTGGATCGCCTGCTGCACCTGCGCCGCCTGCCTGTCGAACGGCTGCGGTGCGGGTCCGGGCTGGGACTTGGTGAAGAAGCGCTGCCCTTGGCCTCCGCGCTGTAGCGTACCTACCGCAGCGGGACGATTGCTTACCGACAGGGCCTCGCGGGTCGGAACCACCGGAAGATTTCCCGCCATCAACCGCCCACGGTTGAACTCCTCACGGCTGACCGATCCAGGAGCCTGGCGGCCCGTTCCAAAGCGATCTGACGGAACCGTCGAGATGCCCTGGCGAACTCTCTCGTTCACCGTCGCCATGCGCAAGTTGGAATAACCGTTGCCGGAACGAAGCGGAGCAAAGCCGCCAAATCCCCGGCCAGGTCCGTTGTGAATATTGATGTTCGTGATGTTGACCACGTTAACCGAGTTGAAGTGCGAGCCATAACGCCCGTACCACGGGTAGAAGCGGTCGCACGGTCCGATGGGCAGCCATCCCACGGAACCGAATCCGACTCCCACGCCTACGCCGCCGCCGAAACCGAAAAACGACACATAGGCGGGTGCCCACACCGGACGGTATCGCGGATAGCCATAGACCGGACCGGGCCACCAGACCCAGGAACTGTTGTACATAAACCATCGGCCGTAATGATACGGAGCCCAGCCCCAGGGCTCGTACGAAACCCAGGTCCAGCCCCATCCCGGCTCCCATACCCAGCGGCCTGCCCGATACGGCGCCCAGCCCACCGAAACCGCGGGGACCCAGACCGAGCCGTAATCGGGCACGTTGTCCCAGTGTCCATAAGCGTCAAGATCTTCCGACCCGACATAGTAGCGGTTAGTGTGACTCCAGGATTGAGCGTCGCGGATGGTACGGTCACGATCGTTGTTCCACGAATCCCAGCTATCCTTCGACGAGGCTTCTTCTTCCTTGTACTGAGCCTGCTCAGCCGTGCCACGCACGATGATCATGCGGCCCTTTTCCAGATGGGTGCTGCCCTGGGGAGTGGAAATCTCCGCCTCGCCCTTGCGCACGATTACCTGCGTCTCGCCGTCCGAATTCACTTCCACGCGATAGATTCCGTCTTTCTGCGCGGGGTGAATGGCGACGTTGGCGGTGTCAATTTCGACGTCAGTTTCGGTGCCCTTGAAAACTGTGTAGTCCACAAGTCCGCGGGCAACTTGCACCTGAATCTGTGTGCGCGAGAGGCTGGCGACGCTGGTTAGCGTGTTGTCGCCGAGGCGCAGGATATTGGCCTGGTCGAGTTGCACTTCAGCCCGTGAGCTGACGCCGGTCGAAACCTTGTCGCTGCTCATGATCGGCTGGTTCAGAGCCGCAGCCGTCCAATCGCCGGAGTCTCCGCGCTGCGTGGAAACGTCTCCGTGGATCAAGCTGATGCGCGCAACGCCAGAAGAAAGCTCAACGCCTGCAGCGTTTTCCTGACCGTTCGCGTTGGTAAGCGCGAACAACGTCAATGTCAGTATCCCAACAATTACAGCAAGACGGTTTTTCATGGCCCCACCTCTTGTTTGAACGCTCTCTTGCGAGCGAGTTCAGACGCATAGGACGATGCAGTTGCCATGCCAAACGCCACCACAATGGCGCCATGTAACTTGCTTATCTGCAATGGATTAGAAGGTGCGCCTGGAAGGTCTTATTGACCGCTCAAATAGTGGTGGCCGAGATTAACCGGAAGTGGTGGATTTCAACCACCAGGAACTTAAGCGTCTTGGCCTTTTTCGGGCTCATCGGCAATGCCAATTTTCGACAGCCGGTAGCGCAATGCGTTGCGTGACAAGCCCAGCAGCCGAGCTGCCTGGCTCTTGTTTCCATTGGCACGACGGAGAGCTTCGCGAATCATCTCGTCTTCCCATTGCTCGAGCGTCACACCTTCGGGAAGAAAACTGCTGGTGGAATCAGCCGGCTTCGCGCGCTGCGAATCAACGTGAATATCCGAGGCTTCCAAAACAGTCCCAGCAGCCAGCGCCGCAGCACGTTCCATCACGTTCTGAAGTTCACGAACATTTCCCGGCCAATGGTGTTCCATCAGAGTCTTCATTGCCGCCGGCGAAACTCCGGTGATTTTGCGAGCGGATTCATCGGCCTGGCGAGAGAGGAAAAGATTCACCAGGTCGGGAATGTCCTCCTTGTGCTCGCGCAATGGAGGAATGTCAATGGGTACCACGTTCAGGCGGTAATACAAATCTTCGCGGAAGGTGCCCTCTTCGAGCGCGGCACGCAGGTCCCGGTTAGTCGCGGCAACCAGCCGAACATCCACTTTGATGGTGCGGGTGCCGCCCAGGCGTTCGAACTCGCGCTCCTGCAAAACGCGCAGCAATTTCACCTGGGTCGCCGGGGGCACGTCGCCGATTTCGTCGAGAAACAGGGTTCCTTTGTCCGCCAGTTCAAACTTCCCCGGTTTACTGCTAGTAGCGCCGGTGAATGCGCCCTTCTCGTAACCGAAGAGTTCGCTCTCCAGAAGATTCTCTGGAATCGCAGTGCTGTTGATTTTGATGAACGGCCCTGAGGCTCGCCGCGATTTTTCATGGATTGCGCGCGCGACCAGATCCTTGCCGACGCCGCTCTCTCCCCCCAGTAGGACAGTAGAGTTCGTCGGAGCTACTCGCTCCACCGTGGCTAGAACCTCCTGCATCTTCACGCTACGTGCCACCACGTTGGGATGCTGATAGCGCTGTTGCAGCGCCTCGCGCAGGGAGCGGTTTTCGGCACGCAGGCGGTGGACGTCCAGTTCCTTGTGGACCACCATGCGCATCTCGTCGAGGGAAAATGGCTTCAGGACGTAGTCGCTGGCGCCGGCCTTCATAGCTTCGACCGCAGTTTCCACCGTACCGAATGCGGTCATGACGACTACCGGCAGCGTGGCTTGAAAGCGTTTCACCGCCGCCAGAAAATCCAGACCATTCATGCCCGGCAGCTTGAGGTCAGTAAGCACAAGATCAACCGGGCCGTTCTGCAACAGCTTCAGGCCGGCCTCAGCATCCCCGGCAGACAAGGTCTGGAAGCCGTCGTCAGCAAGATTCAGCTCCAAAAGCCGGCGCATCTTGGCTTCGTCTTCGACAATCAGAATGGTCGCATTCGAGGTCGTCATTATTTATTGATGTCCCGTAGTGCCGACGGCGCTACTTTCCCGATCCTTCTCCCTCTGGAAAGAAGATAACGAAACCAGCTCCGTTTCCGTCGGCATTCTCCAACCGAATAGTGCCGTGATGCTCGTCAACAATCTTCGAAACGATCGACAGGCCGAGTCCGACTCCAGTTTTCTTTGTGGTGACGAAGGGATTAAAAATCTGGTCGCGCATCTCTGCGGGGACGCCGGGCCCACTGTCCCGCAGCCGGACCTCGACTCCGTTCCGACCGTTCGAGCGAGCCGCCGAAACCCTCACGCTAAGATTCCCGCCTGCGGCATCCATGGCTTCGTATGCATTCTGGACCAGGTTCAGGAACACCTGCTCGCAGAGCTTCTCGTCCAGCGGCACAAGGGGCAAATCTCTCCCATATTCGCGCTGCACGATGACCTTCCCGCCTTGCCACTGCACAGCCACGGAATTCAGCGCTTGATCGAGCAATGCAGTCACCTGCTGCAGACGGGTTTCAGTTCGCAGCGGCCGCGCAAAATCGAGAAAGCGAGTCACCAGGGCGCTGGCGCGGTTCACCTCGCTGGATATATATCCAGCCAACTCGCTGGCGAGCGGATTGGAGCCCTCCAGCTTTTGATGCAACATCTCGGCCGATCCCTTGATCACACCCAGTGGGTTGCGGATCTCATGTGCCAGTCCGGCGGAAAGATGACCCAATGCGGCCAGCCGCTCGGAACGGCGGGCTTCTGCCTGAGCGCGTTCAAGCTCGCGATTGGTGTTGGTTAACTGCTCCGCCGCCTGCTGAATCTTGGCGGTCTGCCGACGGTTCTCGAGGGTGAACCGATTCACCATCATCGCCGCCAGGAAAAAGAACAATATGCGGATTGCTAGTTCGGCTGCGCCCCCGGCCGTCAGCGTGTATTCCTGCAGTGCGGGGTAGAGATACGCACAGTACGCCGTCGAAGCCAGCAAGGTCCACAGCAGTGTGCCCCAGGCGCCAAAGTGGAGCGCTGCGGTCACGATCGGGACGTAATAGATGGGGTAGTAACTGCTGTTGATGCCGATCTCGCCGGTGTGATTGATTAACAGTGTCGCCAACAGGATCTTGACCAGAACGACACCGTATCTCCCGTATAGCGGCCACCGCGCGATCAGCCTGTTTTCGACCAGTTGGACGATGCCAATGGCCAGTAGCGTGAACTGCTTGTGAGGCTCTCGCAGAGGCGGCACCAGAGCCAACCCGAGCAGAAAGAGCAGCCAGAGCAGGTCCAGCCAGTCGATGCCTCTATGTTGCTTCTCTTCGGTCATGCAGAAAGAGCATTAAGCCAGCAGAAAAAAGCAGCCGACGGTTGACAATCGTCCCAAACAGTAGTCTATCGCGTTAGCGGGCCAGTACAACGCAGATGGGGGTGCGCGATCTTGCAACCTTGTGTGCAATTGATGCGTCTTTGGTTCCACCACTGAGGACGCATACATCCAAGAAGGGAACTTTGGGGTCTGCGCCTTCGTACAACTTCATGTCCTGGCTTGCGAATTTTAGGACGCTATCCGCCTAACGGATGTGTCAGTTAGGTAGCCACCGAACGGGTACAATGTTTGTCGATTATGCGGACGGTTCTTGACATCCTCGTGCAAATCTTCCGCAACCTCTGGGCGCATAAGCTACGCTCGTTTCTCACCATGTTCGGCATCGCCTGGGGCGTGGGATCTTTGCTGCTGTTGGTGGGTGTGGGCGAAGGCTTCCGCTCGGGCAACAAGCGCGAGTTGGCCGAGTTCGGCAAAGACATCATGTTTATCTTTCCCGGGCGCGCGCCCGCCGTGCAAGGCAGCATGAACTCCGCCCGTTCCTATTTACTTACCTATCGGGATTACATGGACATCCGCACCCAAGCCCCACACGTCCGCAATGCCTGCCCTTTGCTTTCCCGCACCGACCTGCACGAGGTAAGTGAATTCGCCAATGCTGGTGGTGAAATCCTGGGCGTGGAGCCCCAGCTCAATGAAATCAGTTATCTCCCCCTCAAAGAGGGACGCTGGCTGAATGAACTGGACGGATCGCAGCGGCGCAACGTGATCGTCCTCGGCAACGAGCTGCTGAAGAACCTGTTTCCCGGCCGGCCCGCAGTTGGCTCTTTTGTTTTGCTGAACGGCGTCAGATTCGAAGTCGTTGGCAGTATGCCGCACCTCGGCAGGGGCGACAACAATTGGCTGAACATGCGTGGCTACATCCCTTTCCAGGTGATGGCCACGTACTTCCCGCTCAAGGGAGAGAACCACGAGAACTCCATTTCCTTTGTTGAATACCAGCCGCGCGTCACCGCTGACCACCTGCTGGCACAGGCCGATGTTTACAAGATCATCGCCCGTAATCACGGCTTCGATGCCAGCGACGAAAACGCCTTTGACGGCTGGGATACGATCAAGGAATCAAAAATGGTGGGAACCATTTTCGATGTGATGAACATGTTCCTGGGAGCGGTGGGGATGGTTACGCTGGCCCTGGGCGCCATCGGCGTCATCAATATCATGCTGGTAGCGGTCAGCGAACGCACCCATGAGATCGGATTGCGCAAGGCCTTGGGCGCCACAAACCGCAGCATTCTGTTCCAGTTTTTTCTGGAAGGGCTGCTTCTCACTCTGGGTAGCGGGCTGATTGGAATGGGCCTGGCAGGCGCACTGATGGCGATGTTGGGCACGGTGCAGGGGCCGGGAGGATTTGATCCCCCCAAAATGGTGCCGATGTCGGCCCTGTTAGCGATCGGTAGCCTGACGCTGGCAGGTGTAGTCGCGGGTCTCTATCCCGCGCGCAAGGCGGCCATGCTGCAACCGGTGGAAGCGCTTCGGCAGGAATGAAATGGATTTTGTAAGTTGGCAATCGGGTAATTTTGTAATTGAAGAGATCGTGCAGATCAAAGGGTTGGAAATTACCCGATTACAAAATTTCCAAATGATCTTATATGTTCCGTGACCTGCTGCGGGAAGCGTATGGCGCCATGCGTCACAACCGCCGCCGCACTGCGCTCACTATGTTGGGCATGGCCTGGGGCATAGCCACAGTAGTCATGCTGCTTGCCTATGGCGATGGTTTTGGCCAGGCGTGCGCCAACATCTTTGCCAATTTCGGCACCAAGCTGGTCATTGTGGTTCCAGGCCGTACTTCCATGCAGGCCGGCGGCCAGAAGGCCGGAGTCCTCATCCGCTTCACTCTCGAAGATGTGGACACGCTTACCACCAACCTTCCCCAGATCACCCATATCACGCCCGAAGCCAGCAAGCAGGCACATATCCAGTACGACACTAGAGTTTTTGACTTTGCTGTCACCGGCAACTATCCCAACGTGCCTGACATCCGCGCCCTGAAACTGGGGCAGGGCCGCTACTACAACGCCGAAGATCAGATGCAGCACGCGCGGGTAGCGGTGATTGGCTCGGAAGCGAAAGACAAACTATTCTCCGGGCGCAATGCGCTGGGTGAGCGCATCCGCGTGGACGGCCTTAGCTTCGAAGTCATCGGCGTCCTGCGCGCCAAGATGCAGGAGGGAAATGACGATATAAACCGCGTCATATACGTCCCCTTCACCACCATGAGCGATCTAAAAGACACGCATTACCTGGATTCCATCTGGTTCACTTACCAGACTCCCGAGTACGAGCGTCTGGAGCAGTCGGTCCTCTCCATCCTGGCGGTGCCGCACAAATTCAATCAGACGGATCGCCAGGCCGTAAGAGTGTTCAACCTCATGATGCAGGTCCACCAGTTCGAAATCATTACTTTGGGTCTGAAGGTCCTGATGGGTTTCATTGGCACGCTTACGCTCGGTATCGGAGGCGTCGGCCTGATGAACATCATGCTGGTCTCAGTCACGCAGCGCACTCGTGAAATTGGCGTGCAGAAGGCGCTGGGCGCGCCACGGCGGTACATCCTGATGCAGTTCCTGGCGGAGGCGCTCACCATTACCTTCATTGGTGGAGTGCTGGGAGTGATCCTGGCTTACGTGGTTGCGCTTTCGGTCGGAAGGCTCACCCTGTACAGCGCTTTCGCTAAGAATGGAGAGGCTGGTGACATCCGGCTGATCATCGCCCCCGGAACGCTGATCGCGGCCACCCTGATTCTGGGCTTGGTTGGGCTAGTCAGCGGCATGGTTCCGGCCTTTCGTGCCTCTCGCCTGGATCCCATTGAGGCCTTGCGGCACGAATAGCCATCGCTTCTCGCTGCCATGGGTCACCACGCAAACGAAGTTACCCATGCCTGCGGCTGACCTGTAGACCCGTGACTATAGTAACTATCCCCTGGCACACAAGGGCCATTCCGGACCAAGCCAGCGACCCATAGTATTTGCGCAAAGGAGAAACTCATATGGATCGCGGAGAAATCATTCGGGATACGATCCTGCTGACTCTGGCCGAGCGCTATGAATACGATCGGAGCCAGTTTGTGACGCTGCCAAGGCAAACCATGGACTCACCGCTGGCCCGTGAAGTGGTGGCCGAATTGAGAAACGAAAAACACGTCGAAGAGCAAACCCGAGGCGTGGTTCGACTAACCTGGCGCGGCTACGAGTTGTATAAAAGCCATACCCTCTCCTGCGCCTGATCTGGAATGGGCCCGACTTTTGTAGCGAGATATCGGCCTAAGCGATTCAGGGAACGGCCTCGCTGGGTTAACCGAACTGCCGGTCCTCGCCTGAATTACCCTCCTGCATCGCACTAGCACACTCAGTATCCACCGATTCAGTAGTCATGGTGGGAGAGCCATGGTGTGGTCGTGTCCTCGGGCATTCTCTCGCAAAGTGCCGTTCGTCGACGCCCCTGGCCTTTGCAGATTCAGGGTACGATAAAGCATGGCCGGAAGCGCCCTGGTCGTCGAAAAGATAGAGAAGTACTTCCCGGTTCCGCAAACCGGAGTGCGGGCATTTCTCAATCCCTTCGCGCCGCTCAGCCATCCTGCGCTGTTGGGCGTTTCTTTCCACGTCAGGGCCGGCGAAGTGGCTGGCATCATCGGCGCTAACGGCTCAGGCAAATCAACCCTGTTGCGAATCCTGGCGACGCTCCTGGTGCCGACGCGCGGTCATGCCACCGTGGCTGGCCACGATGTGGAACGGCAGGCGTCCCAGGTACGCGCGCAGCTTGGATTTCACTCGGCAACCGACGGCGGTTTCTACAGCCGGCTCACGGCGCGCGAGAACCTGATGTTCTTCGCGGCGATGAATAGTCTGTTCGACGCGGAAGCCGCGCAGCGAATGGAGGAATTGACCGAACTGATGGATATGGGCGCATTTATCGAGAGCCAGGTGCGAACACTTTCCACCGGACAGGTGCATCGCCTTGGACTGGCGCGCGCCATGATTCACCGGCCCAGCGTGCTCTTGCTGGATGAGCCGACACGTAGCCTGGATCCCATGGCGGCAGCGGAATTCAGGCGATTTCTGAAATCCCAACTGGTGGATCGCCACGGCACAACCGTGCTGTTCGCCTCTCATACCCTGGCCGAGGTCGAACAACTGGCTGATCGAGTCATACTGCTCGACAAAGGACGGCTGGTGGCCTGCGATTCCCCGCGACGCCTGCGCGACACAACCGGCTCCGCCACCCTGGAAGAAGCGCTCGAACGGCTGACTCCGCCTGGCTCGCGGGCTGAGGTGCTGTGGTGAATACGCACCGCACACTAAGGAAAGTCTTGGCCTTCTTCAGACGGGACGTCGCCATCGCCCGCAGCTATCGGATTGCTTTCGCGCTCGAGATTCTGGAGGCCTTTTTTGGCGTCGCGACCTTTTACTATCTCTCGCGATTCGTTTCCAACGAGCAACTCGCCCTCTCTCTTCCAGCGGGCAGCGACTATTTTGCCTTCGCGTTGGTCGGTTTTGCTTTTTTCGACTATCTCACGGTTTCGCTAAGCGCGTTTGACAGCAGCATCACTGAAGCCCAGCAAAACGGTACCCTGGAGGCGATGCTGGTCACCGAAACGCCACTGACCATGATTCTGGTGGCCTCAGCCGCCTATCCGTTTGTTCTCCTCGCCCTGCGAACTGTGATCTACCTGGCGTGGGGCGCGCTGCTCTTTCATTTCCCCATTCGCGAAGCCAACTGGTTGGGCGCCATAGTTATTCTCGTGACTTCGATTCTGGCGTTTGCCGGCCTGGGGATCATTTCTACCAGCTACCTGTTGCTGTTCAAGCGCGGGAATCCCGCCCGTTGGTTGATAGTAGGCGCGTCCAGTCTTCTGGGCGGGATCATGTATCCGGTGTCGGTACTGCCCGGGCCGCTGCAATGGGTGGCACGGCTTATTCCAGTGACCTACTCGCTTGAGGGGATGCGCCAGGCGCTGCTGGCTGGCGCCAGTTTTGCCCAACTGTGGCCGTCGGTGCGTGCGCTGATTCTTTTTGCCGTGATCCTGTTGCCGCTTTCCGGTGTAATTTTTGCCTGGGCGTTGCGCCAAACGAAGATCACGGGGACGCTCACCCACCTGTAGGCGGCCATTGCACGGCAACTAGTGGGCGTGCGGCGGTACGGGAAGACCGGCCCAGGCGTTCACCAGACCCAGAGTTTCGCGCACTACGGAGAAAATGTCGCGCGTGTTTCGCCACCAGTGGTCGGCATCAAATGGATCATCGTGGGCGGCGTGAATCATCATCGTCAAGTCGCTGCCCGCAAGAGTCCTCCACAAAGCCTTGACCCGCCGGGTGTGTTGCGGCGAAGTAACTATGATGATCCTGGTTCTTCCCGCGCGCCGCATATTCCGTGCCGCTTCCTCGACTTCCTGCTCCGTGTTCGTGACGATATCGGGAAGAACATGAATGGCCGCTTCCGGGACGCCTCCATGAATCAGAATTTCGCGGTTGTAGTCTTCTTCGCCCACGAACCGAACCCCCAGCCTTTCCATCTTGTTCACAGGACTCTCCGGCCGGCTCACCCACAATTCGGGGGCATAGCCCATGCCAAAGACCTTCCCGGCCTCTTCAGCGCGGTACGGCAAGCCTCCGCTTAAGACAAAAATTACGTCTGCCTTCGATAACGAATCGTCGAGTGTAAGCCAGCGGCCGGCATGTCGAAATCCAATCAGGCTGACGATCAGCGCTAAAGAGATGAATAGACCGAGCAGACTGAGCTTCACAGTTTTCGCAGAGGCCATGCTCTTAGGATTTTATGCTCATACGGGTTCGACAGCACGACGCTTCCGCCTTGCTCAAAAGCAGGACGTTCAGCCCCGAATCCCGATTTGCAGTTCAGGCCGGACGCGGACGAGGGCGCCCGCCACATGGGCCGTTTGTGAAATCTGTCCGTCTCCCGTAATCTTTCCGTTTGCGCTGGTAGGACGATATGCAGCCTATTGACGACAACGATCACTCCCGCGGGTGGATGATGCGCGTATTAACTGACGCCCAATTTTGGGTCCCCCTTGCGGTTTTGATCGGCGGACTGCTGCTTTTGAACTCCATTCACTAGGCAAGATCGGCTGAACATGCAATCTGTCGTGGCATCCGGGGATGAATCATCGGCGCAGGAGCTTTCGCGGCCGCGGAAGCTGCAGGTGTTGGGCATCCTTTCCGGCCTCACTGCAGGCGCTTGGCTCGGCGCCGCCGAGGCCCCCACGAAACTGGTTGCAGTTGGCCTGTCACCCGTCGTCATTTCTCTGATCATGGTGGTTGGCGTTTTTCTGGCGCGCTGGAGCCTGCCCGCTTTGATCCTTGGGACAGCATCCGTTCGAGCCGATATCCGCCGCGCGCCTCACCTCATCATCTGGGCTCTTCTGGCAGGATGCATGTGGGCGGTGGCGAACACGATGACGATTTTTGCCATCCGCGATATCGGTTTGAGCATTGCCTTCCCTCTATGGAATTCAAACAGTCTTCTCGGCATATTGTGGGGCTTTGTTTTCTTTGGTGAGCTCCGCCAGGCCGGTTGGCGCCGCTGGGCTGGCGTACTGGGAGGTGCGGTGATTATGTGCGTCGGAGCGGCCTTGCTGGCAGTCGCATCCTCAACCCAGGCACCGGCCGGGCATTCCATGCGCGGCGTTTGGGCCGCTCTTGGCGCCGGCGTCCTGTGGGGGACAATGTATGTCCCTTACCGCAAAGCCTATTTGTCTGGAATGAATCCCCTCTCCTTTGTAACCTTCTTCACTTTCGGCGAACTGGGCATGATGGCGGCGCTCGCGGTGGGTTATCTTGGTCTGGCTCCGCTCTGGGAGGAACTGACGCGGGCACGCGATGTCCTTTTCTGGTTGATGTTTGGTGGCTTTATTTGGGTGATCGGGGATATCTTCCAGCAATATGCCGCGAAGTACTCGGGCATCAGCCGGGGCATCCCTCTCTCGAATACCAACCAGCTCTGGGGTCTGCTGTGGGGACTGTTTGTCTTTGGCGAGTTGCGCGGTAGCGGTGCGGCAACCTATATGCAGGTAGTGGGAGGCTCACTGCTGATGATGTTGGGAGTTGGAGCTATTGCTTTTTCTTCGGCAACCGGCAAAGAGCAGGTGCAATGGAAAGAGGCCGCGCGGCGCGAGTCCCAGCGCTACAGCATCCCGCCGGAGTACGTCGAAGCCCGCATGCAGGGAATGCAGGTAGCGGGGGAGAGCAAGCCTTCACGCAGGCTGCTGGACTGGTTGCTAGTCGCGGGCGCCACCGGTATTTTCGTAGTGTTTGCGACGATGGCACGCGCTCCGGGAATGCCGTTCCACTGGGCGCCAGCCGTACTCTTGATTGTGGCGACACTGGTGCTCCTTCTTTTCTGCGGAGGCGCACTCTGGCGAACCACGCGCTTTCACTGAATTGTGAAGAAGTGGAACACTGCCATCGGAGCGACCAACTTGATGTCACCGTCGTCTGATCTATCCTTGCAAGTCTCCGCGGATCGCTCGCAGTGGCGCACAAAACCGTGATGATCTCCTCCCAGGTTGACGTTGTTGGCGTCGGGCTTAATGCGACCGACACGCTGATTCTTCTCCCGCACCATCCCGCGCTCGGATCCAAGGTCGAATTTCGTTCCGCGCATATCTTGCCAGGGGGCCAGGTCGCTACTGCAATCGCCGCTTGCCAGCAATGGGGCTTGCGAACCCGGTATGTCGGCAAAGTGGGAGACGACATTGCCGCTGCGATTCACCGCACGGAATTTGAACGGTTGGGCGTCGAAGCAAATCTGATGACGGCTATGGGATGCGACAGCCAGCAAGCCGTCATTCTGGTCGATGACGCCGGCGAGCGTACCGTACTTTGGAAACGGGACAACCGATTGACTTTGCAGCCCGAAGAACTTCGGCGTGAATGGATTACCACAGCCCGTGCTCTTCACGTGGATGGGCACGATACTGCAGCCGCCGTTACGGCCGCCAGCTGGGCCCGCGATGCTCGCGTCCCGGTGATCGCGGATTTGGATGACGTCTACCCCGGCGTTGAAGCTCTCATAGAGAAAGTTGATTACCTCATTACGAGCCGGGATATCCCTGGCCGCCTGGTGGGCGACTCAGACTTGCGCCGGTCTCTGCCAGTGGTCCGCAGCCGCTTTGGCTGCCGCCTTGCCGCCGCGACCCTGGGCCATGAAGGTGTCCTTGCCTGGGATGGATTGCGGTTCCACTACGCTCCTGCTTTCCAGGTGACGACAGTGGATACCACGGGTGCCGGCGATATCTTCCATGCCGGATTTATCTATGCCCTCTTGCAGGGTTGGGCGCTGCCCCGCCAGCTTGACTTCGCTTGCGCCGCGGCTGCTCTCAACTGCACAGCGCTCGGCGCGCGTGGAGGGATTAAGCCAGTCGAGAACATTGAAACGTTGATGGCTACAGGTGCCCGGCACACTTTCGCTTTCGACGCGGCTGGTTAGGCGGTTTGTTAGAGTGGATTGGTCAGGGCCGAGGAAGAGGATCGTTACCCGATGATCGTGAACTTCGCCGAGCGGGCGCACAACCACAACTGGGAGTTGGACCCGGTTACCAGGTCCCTGCTCGATACCGATTTCTACAAGCTGCTGATGCTGCAGTTTATCTGGAAGCATTACCCCAAAACGAATGTGTCATTCTCGCTCTTCAACCGCACTTCATCGGTGCGGCTGGCTGACATGTTCGCGCTCGAAGAATTGGCCGCGCAGATGGAGCATGTTCGTGGTCTGCGCTTTCGAAGGTCTGAACTGGTTTGGTTGGCGGGCAACACTTTCTACGGCCAGCGCGGAATCTTTGAGCCAGCTTTTCTTGCATGGCTGGAGCGGGACTTCAGATTGTCGGACTACAAGCTATCTGTGAAGGAGGGACAGTTTGAATTGTCTTTCGATGGCTTGTGGACGGATACGACCATGTGGGAACTATATGCGCTCTCCATTCTCGATGAGCTGAAGACCCGCGCCAATCTAAAGCGGCTGGGCGAGTTCGGTCTGGATGTCTTGTATGCCCGGGCGAAAACCAAGCTGTGGGGAAAGATCGAGCAACTGCGCGATGTCCCTGATCTTAAGGTGGCAGACTTCGGAACCCGGCGGCGCCACAGCTTTCTGTGGCAGGAATATGTCGTAGAGGCCATGGCGGAGAACCTGGGCAACAGTTTTACCGGAACTTCCAACGCCTTTCTCGCCCACAAACACGACCTGGAAGCGATCGGCACCAATGCGCATGAGATTCCTATGGTCATGGCCGCGCTCGCGCCGGACGATCAGGCCCTGAAAGCCTCTCAATACCAGGTACTCGAGCTCTGGCAGCGCACCTATGAAGGAGCGCTCCTAATCATGCTGCCGGATACCTTTGGCACAACGCAATTCTTGCGGGACGCGCCGGACTGGGCCGCCGACTGGACCGGCCAGCGTATCGACAGCAAGAATCCCGATGTCGCGGGTGACGAATACATCGAATGGTTGAAGACACGCGGCCGAGACCCGCAGGACAAGCTGATCATTGCATCCGACGCGTTGGACGTCGATCAGATACTTGGCCTGCATGCATATTTTGGCGGAACTTTTGAGAGCGGGATAAGGGCTCGCGATTTCCGAAGTGCTGCCGATTTCCTGGACCGGCGAAAATGGACTCCGGGCCGCCGCATCCGGTTCAGCGCTGGCTGGGGCACGCTGCTGACCAACGATTTTCGTGGTTGCGATCCCGGAGGCAATAGCGGGTTCGACCCCGTCAGCTTGATCTGCAAAGTGTCCGACGCCGAAGGCCGGCCGGCGGTGAAGCTTTCCGACAACTATGCGAAGGCGATGGGTATGCCGTCCGAAATCGAACGCTACCGGCGCGTGTTTGGCACGGCCGGCGTCAGCAACGTCCCTGTAATTGCCTGAGTCGACGCGACCCCCAATCGCAGTTCTGTCCTAAAGAATCCCGCGCCACCTGTTGGGGATAACTCGGCCCTCTCTCTACAGGCCTCCTTCATTGTGGGCACGGTCGTCCCGGCCCTTGAGCACCCAGCTTTATCCAGCGCGCGAAAAGTGGTCTGGGGCCGGTTACGCTGGTAACGTGGTCGTTCCGGCTGCCGATAACGAATAATGAAAGTCGAAGAGGTTCTGTCGGGACAGGATGTAACCGCCCCCGCCTATCCATCTTTTTCGCACGACCGCACATCGGAGGTTGCATGTCCACGGGAGTTGGGAGAGCACTCGCTGCCGACCGGCAAAGGTCTCCTGAAGCACTGTCGCGGCTCGACGAGAGAGTGCTGGCCATGATCCTGGCCCGAGCGCCGCTCCTCAAGATATTAGGTGCGCTCTGTACCGAAATCGAGAAGCAGCATATCGGTCTCTTGTGCTCAGTTCTTCTACTTGACCCTGATGGTGTGACCTTGCGCGAGGGAGCGGCTCCCAGTCTTCCACAAGCATACTGTCAGGCTATTGATGGGGTGAAGATTGGATCTAGCGTCGGTTCGTGCGGCACAGCCGCTTACCGAAAACAACCGGTAGTAGTTTCGGACATTGCCAGCGACCCCTTGTGGGCAGAATACCGGCAGTTGGCCCTGCCCTATGGCCTCCGCGCCTGCTGGTCTACACCGATTGCGACTCAGGACGGCACAATTCTTGGGACCTTTGCTGTCTACTACCGCGAGCCTCGCACCCCTGACGCTCAACACTTGCAAGTTATCGCCCACGCCACGCACCTGGCGGGCGTTGCCATTGAACATGATCGGGCAAAGGTTCAGCTTCGCGCTGCGGAAGACCGCTATCGTTCGCTGGTGGAACATCTTCCCGCGATTACCTACATTGCGGAACTCGGCGCCGATGGACCTTGGCACTACGTGAGTCCCCAGATTGAGTCCATTCTTGGCTTCTCGCCGGCGGGGTGGCTCGCCGATCCCAGGAGTTGGATAAACCAAGTACATAAGGACGACCGCGAAATGGCCTTGGCTGCGGAGAGGCGTTTTCAGGAAACTCAAGAGTTGTTTCAAGCCGAGTACCGCATGTTCGCTCGTGACGGAAGAGTTCTGTGGTTCCGCGACGAGGCTGTCACGCTGCATCAGATGGATGGTCGTCCTCTCATGATGCAGGGCGTGCTATACGACATAACCGAGCACAAACGACTGGAAGATCAACTCCGCCATTCCCAGAAAATGGAGGCCGTCGGACAGTTAGCTGGCGGCGTAGCTCATGATTTCAACAATCTCCTGATGCTCATCCAGGCTCACAATGAACGTCTGCGAAGCCGGTTCGTTCCCGGCGAGCCAGCTCATCAGGATTCGCTTGAGATAGAAGGTGCGGTGGCCCGGGCCGCCTCATTGATTCAGCAATTGTTGGCTCTTGGCCGCAAGCAAGTGCTCCAAACCAAAGTCCTGGACCTAAACTCAGTGGTGACTGAAGTCGCAAAAATGCTGGGCCGCCTGATTACGAACCATATTGAATTGAAAGTCCTGTTGGCCCCGGAACTCGGCCGAGTCAAAGCCGACCCCGGACAGATCGAGCAGATCATTTTGAACCTTGCGGTCAACGCACGTGATGCGATGCCGCAAGGCGGACAACTTCTGCTTGAAACCAGGAACTTGAAGATAGACGAAACCTGCGCTCGAAGCCGTGGTGGTGTACCGGTCGGCAAATACGTCATGCTCTCTGTAACCGACACCGGCATTGGAATGGACAGCGAGACCCAGGCGCATATGTTCGAACCGTTCTTTACCACCAAGGAACCTGGGAAGGGCACGGGGCTCGGTCTGACCACGGTCTACGGAGTGGTCAAGCAGATGGATGGGGCCATCTGGGTGCGCAGCGAACCTGGGAACGGAACGGCCTTCGAGATCTATCTTCCCCAGTTTGAGACAGCAGCCGAAAAAGGAGCTCCCGGTTCCGCGACCAGAACCGCTCTAGCAGCTGCGCCCGAGGGGACCGAGACCGTCCTGCTGGTAGAAGACCAGGAAGGCATCCGCGACCTGGTTCAAGAATTCCTGCAGCGGAAGGGCTATACCGTCCTGCATGCGGTGGATGGCGACGATGCACTCCGCATTGCAGGAGAGCACAAAGATCAGATCCATCTGCTGGTGACGGACGTCGTCATGCCCAATATCGGAGGACAGGAACTAGCCCGCCGGCTGACTCCGCTCCGTCCGCAAATGAAGGTGCTGTTTATGTCGGGCTATCCTGAACATGCCAGCTTGGATGAAGAGGCTGTGGACCGGAACGTGCCGGTCCTGCTAAAGCCCTTCCTGCTGGATACCTTGGCGCGCAAGGTTCGCAGCGTCCTCGACGACCACAATTCCGGCTGACGGCCTTCTCTGTGAAGAATGTCTGTCTGGAGGTCACTCGCGAGAGCAGTTCGCATTCCAAGTGCCGCTTTTTACCGAATTATTACTCCGGTAACTTCACCGTGAGCTGCCGACGCACCATAATAGTCTTCTGATGCTGGAAAAACGAAAATCCCCCCGCAGAAAAATGGTGTTGCCTGTCAAGGTTCTGATCGACCAAGTTACTCACCTGGCACATACCGTCGATATCACCGAGAGCGGAGCGCGGCTTGGCGCCCTCCGCATGCAATTGCAACCGGGAACGATCATAAGCTTGCAGCGTGGATCGAAGAGGGCGAAGTTCCAGATCGCATGGGTTCGTCAACTTGCGCCAACTGAACTCCAGGCCGGAATTGAATCCTTGCAGCCACAGAACAGCTTCTGGGGCGTGGACCTTTCCACTCGGCCAGCGGAGATCAAGAAAGAGGCCCAGCAGGCGCTTATGACGTTCTTGTCGAGCCGCTCAAAAGCCGCAGCTCGAAAATAGTTGGCGACCGCTTCGAGAAAAAATTTTTCTTATGGTTTGAGACCCCGGGCAGCCACCCAAAACACCTGAATTTGCAAGTGCTCGGATGTGTTTCGCCTTGCCTCCCGTGGAATTCCTCCAAACCCAGTTGTACCTCTCAGTTCTGTTAAGGTTTTATTCTGGAGCGCCGCAGCCGCTGGTTTACGGAGATTTACGATTTCTCTGAAAAGGTGACCAAAGATGAGTGGCAGACTGGCAGGAAAAATTGCGTTGGTGACAGCAGCAGGCCAAGGCATCGGACAAGCAACCGCAGTCGCGTTCGCGGATGAGGGAGCTACGGTGTGGGCTACCGATATCAACGAGACGACACTGAAGGCACTGAGCGAGGCACGGCCCGGTATCCGGGTCCGCCGGCTGGATGTCCGGGAGTCGCAGGACGTAGACAAGATCGCTAACGAGCTAGGAGTGCTCGACGTGTTGTTCAACTGTGTCGGTTTCGTTCATAACGGAAGCATCCTCGAATGCACGGAAAAAGACTGGGATTTCTCCTTCGATTTGAACGTCAAATCTATGTACCGCACCTGCCGAGCCTTTCTGCCGGCCATGCTGCGAGCAGGCAAGGGCAACATCATCAATATGTCATCGGTCGCGTCCAGCATCAGAGGCGCGCCTAACCGGTTCGTCTACGGAAGCACCAAGGCGGCGGTAATCGGGCTGACGAAGGCAATCGCCGCCGACTTCGTTCGCCAGGGCATTCGTTGCAATGCCATCTGCCCGGGGACTGTGCACTCGCCTTCGCTGGATCAGCGAATGGCAGCTCAAGGCGATGTGGAAAAAGCCTACTCTGATTTTGTCGCCCGTCAGCCCATGGGGCGATTAGGACGCACGGAGGAGGTTGCAGCTCTGGCGGTCTATTTGGCTTCGGACGAATCCGCCTTTACCACGGGCCAGATCCATATCATCGATGGTGGCTGGACAATTTAAAGGACAGTGTAATCGGGATCCGGTCAGGTGTGTTATTGATTGCCGTGCGGCTCAGCTGCGCGTCTGTCGTGTTTGTGGAACAGCTTCCGGCTGATGTCAGGCCACAACTCATCCGACATTCCTCCCAGACTGCTGTAAAGCAGCGCAATGCCAGCGCGGCTGAGCGTAAGGCCAAATCCACGATCGCTCTGCGGGTAGTAGACATTGGAAAGTCTGCCGGCAGAGACCGCACCCAGCACATTGGAAAAGTTGAATGAACATCCACCTTTATCGGTGTGGCAAGCGAACTCCTGGGTCAGCGCGTATCCAATACGATGCTTGACGTACCTTGCCCAAGACGAAAATAGCACTTTGTGCGGGAGTGCGAGGTCTCGGTTCAGATGCGGATTGCTGAGCAACAGTGGGGAGTGAAGGGAGGCTCATACAAATAAGTAGGACCACCCATTGGCCGCACCAGATCATTACTCGACTTTTTTCCCGAACTCGCATTGCTGAGACCGGCATTTCTGAAATACTCACCCAAATGGCAGACTGATCAGTTCTCTATCCGAAACTACGAAGTTCTTCCAACCTAGCATTCTCCCGTTAAGGCCGACAGTGGTTTTGCATTTCTTTACAGCCTCGGAACTGGCACTCGCCATGCAATTCCCGCCCCAATCAAGATGTTCGCCTTTTCACGTAATGGCCTGCAAGCTGCGGTTCGACGGTGATGCTAGTTCGGATAGCGTTGCAGCAGCAACACAAGATCGAAGTCTAGTAGAATGCGCTTTGCCTTGGCTTGGTCGCAGCAGAAGAGGATCGTATTTTTTGCCAAGGAGGATGCTCAACAGAATACCGAATCGAGGAAGACGGCATTGCTGCGCTGGCGAATCGCCATCCTGGTTAGCGTTGCTATCGCAATCAGCTATCTCGACCGTCAGACCCTTCCCGTTGCCGTTCGCGCGATCGGGAAGGACATTCCCCTTTCCAACCAGCAATTTTCGGCTCTGCAATCCGCATTCCTGCTTTCCTATGCGCTGATGTACGCTGGCGGGGGGAAGCTGGCGGATGCGCTCGGCACGCGCCGAGGATTCGCCGTCATCATGACTTTCTGGTCCCTGGCCAACGCCAGCCATGCCCTGGCCGCGAGTTTTGCCATGCTCATGGCAAGCCGATTCCTGCTCGGCATGGGAGAAGGCGGCGGCTTTCCTACAGCCACGCGGGCGGTTGCGGAATGGTTTCCGGCGCGAGACCGCGCCACCGCGATGGGGATCATCAACACCGGCACGGCCGTGGGGGCGGTCATTGCACCCCCGCTGATTGCCATTGTGCTGAGCTACTCCAGCTGGCGATGGATTTTTGTGATCACCGGAGGACTCGGACTGCTATGGGTGTGGTGGTGGATCAAATCCTATTTTTCGCCGGAAAATCATCCCGCCCTCAGCCCGGGTGAGCGCGAACAATTTCTTTTCCCTTCCGCCTCTTCTCCTGGCTCGCCAAAGGCGCGATGGACTGATCTGCTTCGAATCCGTGAGTCCTGGGGATTGGTGAGTGCCAAGTTCCTCAGCGACGCAGCGTGGTACTTCTATCTTTTCTGGCTTCCGAAATACCTTTACGATGCCCGAGGATTCGACGTCAAAGCGGTGGGCACGTATGCGTGGATTCCCTACGCCGCTGCTGGAGTTGGCTGTCTTCTTGGCGGCTGGTTTTCGAGCTATCTGGTAAAGCGCGAGTTTTCCCTGGGCGTTGCCAGAAAGCTGGCGCTGGGATTGAGCGCTGTGGTCATGCCCTCCATCCTGCTTGTTCCGCGGCTTCCCGTGGCCTGGGCTCTTGTGATATTCAGTTTGGCGTATTTCGGACAGCAATCCTGGTCCACCTTGGTAATGGTTCTTCCCACTGACCTCTTCCCTGCCAATGTAGTCGGTTCGGTTGCTGGACTGGTAGGCTTTGGGGGCGCGATAGGCGGAATCGTGTTTGGGCAACTGGTCGGATATCTCTTGGATCACGCCTTCGGCTATGGCGTGGTGTTCACATTGGCCGGAAGTTTTCATGTAATTGCTTTCATAATCATTTTGACCATGATTCCCGCCATTCCCTCTGCGGCTGTGGCACAAAAGTTGAGTTATCTCGGAGCTCGATGAGAATTTTTGATGAAAATTAAAGACATTCGTACCCGCGTGGTTCGCTGGCGTGGAAAAATTGTTCCTTTGCCACCCCACTTTTGCACCAACCCCATGGACATGCTCGAGCTACCGGAAGCTTCGATGCAGACATTCACCTTCCATGGATGGCTGGTGGTCGAAGTCTTCACCGACGATGGCCTGGTCGGAATCGGCAATGCGGCACTCGCGCCCCAGGTCACGAAACAGGTGATCGACCTCTATCTCAAACCCCTGTTGATCGGCCGCGACCCGTGGGATACCGAATTCCTCTGGCAAAACATGTATCGCAAGACCATGGCTTTTGGCCGCAAAGGAATCGGGATGGTTGCGATCAGCGCGGTTGATATTGCGTTGTGGGACATTCTGGGCAAATCGGCCAAACAGCCCGTCTACCGGTTGCTCGGAGGCAGGACGAAGCCACGCATTCCGGTTTATGCCAGCCGGTTATACAGCGTCGAGCTAAGCGAACTCGAGGCAGAAGCAAAACGTTACAAGAAAGAAGGCTACAAGGCGATGAAGCTGCGTTTTGGCTGGGGGCCTACGGACGGCGCCGCCGGAATGCAGCGCAATCTCGCTCTGGTTCGCACCGTGCGTGAGGCGGTTGGCGACGGCGTCGACGTCATGGCAGACGCCTACATGGGCTGGACTCTCGACTATGCAAAACGGATGCTACCGTTGCTTGAGCCGTTTAACCTCAGATGGTTGGAAGAGCCGGTCATCCCCGACGATGTGCACGGCTACGCCGAGTTAAAGTCGTACGGGCGAATTCCGATTGCCGGCGGCGAGCACGAATTCACGGCGTACGGTTTTCACGACCTGCTGGAAGCCCGCGCTCTCGACTACATCCAGTTTGACACCAATCGCGTCGGTGGCATCACCCAGGCCCGCAAAATTGCCGCGCTGGCAGAGGCGTATTCGGTCCCAGTGATTCCTCACGCCGGCCAGATGCACAACTATCACGTCGTCATGGCCAGCCTGAACTCGCCCATGGCCGAGTTTTTTCCTGTCGTCGACGTGGAAGTTGGCAACGAGCTGTTCTGGTACATTTTCAATGGTGAGCCCAAAGCGAAAGATGGATTTATCGATCTCGATGAGAGCGTTCCAGGACTGGGTCTGACGATCAACGAGACTGCGCTCAAAGAGTTCGACGTCGTTGAGTGAAGTTAGAAAAGAACGAAACAACCCAATTTGATGACCCGGCTGATTCAGCTCAAACGAGGAGATACTCGGCGTGTAGCGAGCGTGGAGGAGCCGCACCTCCGGCTGCTTGATGGTTGCTGCTCAATCTACGAGCTTGCGAATTCAGCCATCGTCAAAGGCTCGAAGCTGAGCGATGCGGTACGTCAGGGGGCGACTGGCGATCTGCTCGACTATGACCCCATCTACCGCGGGCAATCGGCATGGCGCATCCTGGCGCCGATCGATCATCCCGACGAACCCGCTCGCTGCCTGCTCTCAGGGACGGGGCTCACGCACCTGGGCAGCGCTCGTAACCGCCAGAGCATGCACGCCACCACTGACGAGAAGCTAACCGATAGCATGAGAATGTTTCGGTCAGGTGTCGAAGGAGGCCGTCCAGCGCCAGGATGTATGGGAACGCCGCCGGAGTGGTTTTACAAAGGTACGGGAACGTCGCTGCGTGCGCACGGCGAGCCGCTCGACATTCCTTCGTATGCGCAGGATGGTGGCGAGGAAGCCGAGGTTGCAGGCGTCTACTTGATAGCTCCCGACGGCCAACCTCGGCGCCTGGGAATGGCCGACGGCAATGAATTTTCGGATCATCGATTCGAGAAGACGAATTACCTGAACTTGGCTGGTTCGAAGCTTCGCACATGCGCGCTCGGCCCCGAACTTGTGGTTGACCCTGTCTTCGAGTCCGTGCCGGTGGATGTGAAGATTGAACGCGCTGGCAGTCTGCTTTGGTCGAAAGCATTTCGCAGCGGTGCGGCGGAAATGTGCCACAGCCTGGAGAACATCGAGCACCATCATTTCAAATTTGAAGGTCATCGCCGTCCGGGAGACGTCCACGTTCATTTCTTCGGAACCGATTGCCTCAGTTTCTCCGACGGCATTGAATTGCGTGACGGGGATGTGATGCAAGTTGCAATTGAGGGTTTCGGCCGTCCGCTACGAAATCCAGTTCACGTCGCCGGGACGCCTGACCGTATGATCAGTGCAACTCCGTTGGGGTAAGGGATTCGAATGTCAAAACTAGATGTGGCAAAGCCAGACGTGGCAAAGCAAGGTGTGGCAATTCTCGGCCTCGGAATCATGGGGGGCGGCATGGCCAGCCGCTTGCTCTCGGCAGGTTTTCCCGTCGCTGTTTACAACCGCAATCCAGATAGGGCCGTGCCATTCGCCAATGCCGGCGCCTTCGTCGCTGGGTCGCCGCGGGAAGCGGCATCCCGTACGGAAATCATCATCAGCATGGTGGCTGATGACATCGCTTCCAAGAGTGTATGGCTCGGCGAAAATGGAGCTATGGCGGGAGCCACTCGCGGATCGGTGTTGATCGAATCAAGCACCCTCACCGTAGGCTGGATCAAGGAACTAGCTGCCGCCGCCGCACAGCGGGGATTCGATTTTCTCGACGCGCCCGTCACCGGTACCAAACCCCATGCGGCGTCGGGCGAGCTTCTTTTCCTGGTAGGAGGCTCTGCCTCTGCGCTTGCAAAAGCTCAGCCCGTCCTGTCAGTGCTAGGTCGTGAAACAGTTCATCTGGGCCCTACTGGAAGCGGCTCGCTCCTCAAGCTGATCAACAATTTCATGTGCGGCGTGCAAGTGGCCTCATTTGCAGAAGCAGTATCTTTGATCGAGGCAGGCGGACTTGATCGCGCGAAAGCCGAAGCCATCCTCATGAGCGGCGCTCCCGGAAGCGGAATCATCAAGAGAGCTGCGGCCAGCGCTGCCGCTAACGACTTCACCCCGAACTTTCCCCTGCGCTTGATGGCCAAGGACTTGGGGTATGCGATTGACGAAGCCTCGTGCCATGGACTTCCACTGCAGACCGCCACTTCTGCGCTCGTCGTATTAAAACAGGCTATTGCACAAGGATACGGTGATGAAGATTTTTCCGCTGCGGTCAAGGTAAGACAGCAAAAACAAGCTTGAGGCTAGTCCCACGCAATCCGGATCAAAGAAAGTCCTTGCCTGGGCAAAGTCAATTGCAAATGCGCTGCACCTTGGGTAATCGGCAGCCAAGTTGGAGAAGTTAGAAGCTGTAACTGTCCCGCGCGTTCCAGCTGTTCGTATTGACCTGTGGCCGGCGATTGCGGCGATCCCATTTCTTTCCACGCTGTGAATGCGTTGCTGTGGTCGGAATCGATCCGGAAGTGTTCCGCCAGACCACGGCTTGACTTCCCAGGTAGACCACTCACTGTCAACTCAATTGGAGCCGCGGCAGCCGGAAGATCATCATCATGGTAGTTCCAGATCAGGATCTCGACTTCATGTTCCTTTCGAGAAGCGATCACATTGATGTCGGGCCGTCCACGAACTCCTGCACTCACGACTTCCTCGGAAGGCACCCCTCCTGAAGTGGCCGCGCTAACACGGTCGCTGCCCAATAACCCAAACATCCGGAAAGCATTCAGGACTGGCTTGTCGATCCCGTTGGTAGCCAGAGTGCGAAAGCCCTCAAAATATGGCTGGCCTTCGAATTCAAAGGCCCAGGTCACCGCTCCCATGAAATTAATGTGTTCTCGGCTGGCCAGAAAGAAGATGTTGTTCAGAGTCTCCGCTGTGTAGGCTGCATACAACGGTCCGTTGCGATAGGAATTCTGCGGGTTGCTCCGTGCCGAACAGGCCGCGCATCCTTCCGGGTCCGACTCTCCCAGGATGATCGGCGTTCCGCGCCATTCCGGAAAAGATGCCACGATTTGAAAGCCCCGCTCAATCGCTGCCAGCTGACGAGCAATTCCCATCTGCACATGATCGCCCTGCCACTTCGGCGATCCTTTGGGATGAAAGCTGATGAAGTCCAGCCGCGAACCCGTCTTTCCGCTCACGTAATTTTTCTGACGCGCGCAATGATCGAGAAACGACCGTAAGAATTCCGCCGCCTTGGGATTGCCCGGGCCGGTGCTGTCCGGGCCACCGACACGAGCCTCTGGGAGCGCACGTAGGACCGCATCGACGCTAAAGTCGTAAAGCTTGAAATATCCCTCCGGCGTGCCCTGCCAGTAATCGATGTCGGGCTCATTCCAGACTTCCCAAAGCCAGGTCTTCACCTCGGCGTCGCCATAGCGCTCGCGCAGGTGATGAACAAACTGAAATACGACTTCCGCCCACTTCTGATAATCCTTGGGGGGGTACGCCCAGCCTGTATAAATCGAGCCTTGCGGAAAGTTGTGGCGATAAGGTTCAGGATGCGTGGACAGCGACTGCGGCATAAAACCAATTTCCACCAATGGTTTGATTCCTGTCGCGTGAAGAGCGTCGAAAATGCGATCCAGAATCTCCCAACTGTAGACGGGCTTTCCCGCTGCATCTTCTGTGTAGACGTTCGTGGATCCCCATTTCAGGGATGCGGACCCGTCACCCGTAGTCAGTAGATTGTGGACGCGAACATAGGCCGGCGTTGGCCCGAGTGCAGCCAGTTCGCCGAGCAGCTTTTTACCATTGGGAGCGTAGGTGTAATTGGGTTCGTCGTATCCGAAGTAATTCCAGATGGGTGGGAGTGGACCTTGGGATTGATCCACGTGCACCTGGATGTTCACGCTCTCCGCACCGGACTGTGCCCAGGAGGGAGCGATCAGCGCGAGAACGACGAGTGGCAGAAAAATATTGCCAAAGAAAATCTCGACCAGACGATGTGTCTGGACATGCGCTGCAGAGTTGAAATACCTATGTCTCATCGTCATAGGGAACAATTTGAAGGCCTTGCCCCGATGACAATATCACACAGCTTGCAGCGCGATCCCTATGCCCCTGTTCTCAAAAATTGAACTTCAGCGCGAACTGGATCAACCGCGGCGCCTGCGCCGCCAGAATATGATTGAAGGTTGGCGAGCTGATGTCGCTGTCGGGAAGACGGAAATTCGTATGGTTGAGAATGTTGAAGAACTCCGCACGGAACTGAAATTCCTTTGACTCCGCGACGCGGAAGCTCTTGAACGCGGAGAAGTCCCAATTCGCGTATCCCGGTCCTTCCGCGATGTTGCGGCCTGCCGTGCCAAATTGCTGCACCGGGGAGTTGGGGTCCTGGGTGAGCCGTTGAAATGCGCTGGCGTTGAGCCAGGAACTTGTCGTGCGCGGCCCTGAGTTGGGATTTTGCCCTGAAACCAGATCCGGCCGGTTGGCGGAGAAGCCGGTGATTTCTGGCGCACCGCCCTGCACAGACACGTCGTTTGAGTCGAACACGGTAAATGGCGTTCCGCTCATTACCGTGGCGATTCCGTTTACCTGCCAGTTGCCCAGGACCTGTTGATACCAGCCGTGAGGCTGCCTCCAGAAAGGAAGGCTCCACTGGTAGCTCAGCACCAGGCGATGCCGGGCGTCAAACAGAGAGCGCCCACGTTCCGCAGCCAAGTTGAAGGGGTCCTGTGCCAAATCATTTTCGCCGGCCACAGGCTTCGATGCTGAACCCGTCATGTTGAAAGAGGACGCATCATCGATTGTCTTGGAGAAGGTGTAAGAGGCGAGGAATGAAATGCCATGGCTAAAGCGCTTCTTCAGGCTGGCCTCAAGGGCATTGTAAGACGAGTCGGCGATGCCTGCGATCAGGCCGGTGGAGGAAAGCTTGCAGCTGCTGGACGGATCCGCCAGCGTGCATCCGGAATAGAGGCGCCGCTGGTCGGCGTTACTCGAGGTAGATAAGGGGTCGCCGCCGGCGTCAAAGCCCGGCTGGTAGATGGTCGGATTGCCTTCGATGAAGCGTGGCAGCTTTGTTCCTTTTGTCCCCACATATCCAATCTCAAACAGCAGGTCCGAGCCGAAGGACCGTTGAATGTTCAAGTCCCAGTCCTGCGCGTAGGGCAAGGGAAGGTTCGACGCAATCGTCAAGTTGGTCAGAGGAGTTGCAAACGCGCCGTTGCCTGGAGGGTTGCCGTTGTACGGAGGGGCTGCGTACGGGTTGGCAAAATTGGGAGGAGGAGAACTGATTTGTAGAGTCTGCAGGTAAGGAGGCGCACTGATGGGCGATTGCAGCGGTCCTCCCTGGCCGGTGTAGTAGGGCTCATAAAAGATGCCATATGCCGATGTCACCAACCACTTTGAGCTCCCGGTCGGATCCCATGCGATGCCAACCCGCGGGGCAAATCCCTTTTCGTAGGTCGGGATCAGACCCGCAGGCACGCCCTTGTCTCCCGGATAGAGCAAGCCGAGAGGTGCATCCGGAATGATGGTGGATTGCCTCCCGGGAATGAACAGGGTTTGCCGGTTCTTGATTTCCGTATACGGGGACGGCCTTTCGTACCGCAGGCCGAGGTTCATGGTCAAATGCGGAGTGACCTTGTAAGTATCCTGCACGTACGAGTTGAACGATTGTCCGTTAATCCCGCGTGAAAAATCACCGCGGCCCTGGAGAAAGAAAATCGGCTGGCCAAAGAGAAAGGTAGCGAAGGCGTCGGGGACGACGGGAAAGGGCACGAAGACGAAAAATCCGTTGGTTGCGATGCCCTGCAGCACATTGACATGAAGATGCTGGTACCCGCCCCCAAATTTGAACTCGTGGCGCCCGTGCACCCAACTCAACGAGGCGGAATAATCATAAGCATTCTCATACGTGTTGCGCGGCCCCGTAATTGGATCGCCGATGGTTGTGTATCCGTTCACCTGAATGAAGGGAGGACCAACAGCAGCGTCTAAGCTCGAGTCGTATCCAAAACCCAGGCTGCCGGGAGTGGTGTGGTTGGTACGCTCGCCGTAGAGAAATTTGTTCCGCAGGAATGAGAAACGGAAGACCCCGATCATTGCAGGAGAAAAAGTGTGGGTTTCCTGCGCGACGAAATTCTGCGCCCTCTGCTCTTGTCCAACAGGAAAACCCGGCACGCTGGCTCCCGAGGTGGGGATGGGGTTGAATTGTGAACCGTCGCTGATCGCGTAACGGAAGTTGAGAATGTCGGAGGCTGTCAGATAGTGGTCCAGACGCACGCCGTACTGGTTCGAATCCTGCCGGACGACTTGTGTCGAGGTGAAGACGTTGGTTCCGTTGTTGGGCAGCGGAAAGAAGTCCAGCAGGCTTTCCGACAGCGGATTAATGCCACCCGGCACACCTACCGGAGGCAACTGGTTGTTGGGATAGGGCTGATTGAAGAAGACGTTGAAGAGCTGCTGGTTAGGATCGTTGCAAAACCCGCCCGAGAAGCCGGCAGTGCATAGCGCCGAAAAATCCCCATTCCGCTGGGCCACCGAAGGCACCGTCGACGAATCCGTTTCGCCCTGGCGGTTGCGGAAACCCTCGTAATATCCGAAGAAAAAGGTCTTGTCCTTGCGGATCGGACCACCGATCGTTCCGCCGAATTGGTTCTGTTTCAGAGGCTCGGTAGTGGCCGCGAAGTAGTTCGTTGCGTCAAACGCATCGTTGCGCAAAAACTCCCACAGCGCTCCGTGGAAATTGTTGGTGCCGGAGCGAGTGATGATGTTGGTAGTCGAGCCCAGGCTGTTTCCGAATTCAGAGTTGGCGTTGTGGGTGAGGATCTTGAACTCGGTGATGGCATCCACGGGCGGCTTGAGAACGAATCCCCCATCCACGCCGTTGAAATTATTCGCGCCGTCGATCAGGAAGTTGTTGGACTCAGGCCGCTGGCCGTTCACCGCATATGCCTGCCCCGCGCGCAGCGATCCTCCCGCTTCCTCTAAACCCGGAGTGAGGGGAACCACGCCGGGCTGAAGCAGGCCAAGCTGAGTAAAGTTGCGCCCGTCCAGGGGCAGGTCAAGAACCTCGCGCTCCGAGACCGTTTTTCCCAGGCTGGTCACTGTCTCTTGAATTAGTTGAGCGTCTGCCATTACCTGAACTTGCTGGGTCGCAGCGCCTATTGCGAGACGAACCGGAATGGTCGCGGTCTCGTTTACGTTCAAAGTAATGCCTTGCTGAACGTATGTCTGGAAACCTTTCGCCTCGACTTGTAGCTGGTAATGGCCCACTGGCAACTCCAACAGGACATACGCGCCGCCGTGATCCGTAATCGCAGTGCGCGTCAAGCCAGTCTCAATCTGTTTGGCGGTCACGCTGGCGGATTGCAACACGGCGCCGCTGGGGTCCTGGACCGTTCCACGAATACTTCCAGTGATCTGTTGCGCGAAAACGTTCACGCCAGCCAACACAACGACTAAGCACACCAGGTTTTTCACAGGGTGCATGGGTTGCTGCCTTTCAAGTCTGGGATACGTTCAGAGTAGGTGACAACTTAATGAGGTCGTTCAATGCTGGCAATCCTATAAAAGTACTAGAGCCTCACCCAGCATGGACGTGTACGATGTGCTCCCGGAACTTCCTGAAATGACCACGGAAAGCACGACAGCGGCCGCACCCAATGAGTTGCGAAGGAATGAGTTGCGCAGGGACGAGTTGCGGAGGGAGCTGGGTATAGCCTCGGCCACAGCTGTGGTGGCTGGCGAGTGCATCGCAGTAGGGATCTTCCTCACACCCGCCGGCATGGCGAAGGCTTTAGGCTCCCCCATGTGGCTGTTGCTGGTTTGGCTGCTGGTGGGCGCGATGACCATGAGCGGCGCTCTTTGCTTTGGAGAACTTGCCGGCCGCTTCCCGCGCGCGGGCGGAAGCTATGTTTACCTGCAGGAGGCTTTCGGCAGTCGCGTGGCATTCCTCTACGGGTGGATGTGTCTGCTGGTCATGGACCCCGGGCTGTCGGCGTCCTTGGCGACAGGGACTGCCTCATACGCTGCTTACATCTTCCACTGGACTCCCGCAGTCATCAAACTGGCCGCCATTGCGGCACTTTGGTCGCTTTGCCTGCTGAACATTGTGAGCATCCGCCTGGGCGCGAGCTTCATGCGCTGGATCACCTGGCTCAAGTTGGGAGTATTGGGGCTGCTGATAGTTTGGGCCCTTGCGTTTCGTCTGGGCTCGTGGTCGAACTTTGTTCCGTTCGTAGCCCAGCGCCCGGGCTCAATGCCGCTAATGGCAGGCCTGGCCGTCGCGCTGGTGGGAGCATTCTATTCTTTCGGCGGCTGGTGGGAAGTCAGCAAGATTGCCGGTGAAGTGCGCGATCCGGGCCGCACCTTGCAGCGCGCCCTGATCCTCGGCGTCATCGTCGTCACGGTTGTTTATGTCCTGATCAGTGGCGTTTTCCTCTATGTGCTTCCGCTGGAGCGAGTCACTTCCAATGAAACTTTTGTGGCTCAAGCGGGATCGGTTCTGTTTGGCCCGGCGGGCGGAGTGGTCTTCGCTGCGATTGTCGTAGTCTGTGTGCTGGGGAGTCTGGCGGGCTTCACCATATCTGCACCGCGCGTTTACTATGCAATGGCGAAAGACGGACTTTTCCTCGAAGCGGTAGGGCGCGTACATCCGCGCTACGGCACGCCCGCCGCTGCCATCGCAATCCAGGGAGCGATCGCCACACTGCTGGTGTGGGTGAGCAGCTTTCAACAGATCATCGCCTATTTCATTTTCGTTGCGGTGGCATTTCTGGGAATGACGGTAGCCGGGCTTTTCAGGTTACGAGGACGAGGCGGAGACGCAGCCGCCGTTTTGACTCCGGGATATCCCTTCACACCCCTCGCCTTTCTGACGCTGGTAGCTCTGTTGCTAGTGACGGTGGCGGCTCACAGTCCACGCGAATCCGCCCTGGGGATCGTTGTAGTGTTGGCGGGCATACCGGCCTATGCGCTGTTCCGCCCGTCCGAAGTGAAAAGTCGCGAACTGGTTAATGAGGTAGATTGAAGCTATGGCGGACGAAAAGAAAGCGGCTGTTCCAGAATCAGGACCTGCGTCGGCAAAGCCGGCTACAAAGATCAGGATCACCGAGGACGCCGAGGCCACGGGCGAGACCGCCGCGGCCTACGATTTCTGGCGCGCCGGCTCCGGGAGACAAAAGGTTCCCGGCATCATCAAATGTTTTGGAGCGCGACCCGATTTCCTGCGCCAGGTAGTCCAATTCTCCAACACCGTTCACTTTTCCGAGGGACACCTTTCGCGACGGCACAAGGAGATGATCGCAAGCTATGTCTCCTACCTGAACCGGTGCCCGTATTGACTGGACAGCCACGCCTACTTCCTGCGGGTTCAGGGAGCAACTGATGAATGCGTTGCAGCAGTCCTGGAAGGCAAGCTGGATGAAGCAGGCCTTACAGAGGCGGAGCGCGCCCTCATGGATTATGTGAAGGTCATTACCGACGCCGCGTACCGCTCCACTCCCGAAGATGTTGAGAAGCTCCGCGCTGTCGGCTGGAAGGAAGACCAGATTGCGGAAGCCGTGTACGTGACGGCATTGTTCGCCTTCTTCAATCGCGTCGCTGACGCCTTCGGTGTCCCTTCCCAAAACTATCTAGAGACAGGGAAATTGACGCCGTAGACTCTGTACTGCAACACCGCCTGCGTAGGGGCGGGTGTCCCACCCGCCCAGCCGAGCGAAGCTTGGCAGTTGGAGATGCAGCAAGCTACGTCTCTATGAATTCCGGACCCAGGCGTCCACCTACGTGGTTCGGGAAGCTCTAGCTAAAAGCTAACAGCTGATCCGCAAGCCATCAGTGCGTCTTCACAACCGGCACAATCAGTGCCGAAGGATGTTCAGCATCATGATAAACAACGTTTGTAGCTGCAACATATTTCTGCGCCCAGGCCTGTGCCTCGCCTGTATTCAGATTCCGGTCGAATCGGGGAAAATTACTGCTGGAAATTTCCAGACGTAGCGCATGCCCTTTGAGGAACACATTGCTGGTCGACCACAGGTCGATCACGAACTTGTAGATCTGTCCGGGGTTCATCAGCTCGGGCTTCTCTTGAGAATTGCGATAGCGCGCCCGGATGATCCCCTCCGTCAGATTCTGCGCAAATCCATCGGGGGCCACATCTACCAGTTTGGCTTCGAAGTCGGTGTCCACTGCCGAAGACTGGGCAAAAAGTTCAAGGCTGACCGGCCCCGTCACCTCTGTGTCCTGAACAAACGCGGGCGTGGTGTAGACCAAAACGTCGTCTCGAGCTTCAACCGCACGCTGATCTTTGGGACCCGGCGCCAAGTGATCTGAATCGCAGCATAGCGGACCCCCAATCGTGGGCGCCGGATTCGAAGGATCATAGACATAATGGTCATACGGTTCCGATCGCGGAGCCACCGTGGAAAGACTTCCGTCACCGCGTAGCGAGCTTGCCGTCTTGGCCGAATGAAGAAAATACTTCGTGGTCTGCGCGCGCGCCAACGGCCAGTCATCTTCCTCCCGCCATTGATTGGCGCCCATTACGAAAATCTTTACCGGCTTGCCGGCAAACTCGTTCTGTACACCCTGAAAAAGATACTGGTACCACTTCAATGTGACGTCATTCTCTTCGAATTCGGCGGCCGCGGGTCCAAAGTCAACATCGCCGATCTTTCGTCCGCCGCCGGCATGACCGCCAATCGTCACCAGCAGATGCTGGCCGCGGCGCGCCGCTTCGCTTCCGCCATGCGCCTTGATCCCGCTGTAGTTGCGTAGCGATCCGCCTTGAAAGATGTCGTACCAGGCCACCACGTGGAGCACGGGTACGGTTATATCGGCATAGTGCTCTTCAATGGACAACTGCTTCCAGTATTCGTCGTAGTTGGGATGAGCCAGCCAATCCAGGAAGTATGGGGCCAGCACTGACAGAGAAATGGGCGCTGCCGAGGGATCTGAAAAATTGAACACCGGATAGCTGGCAAGAGGAAGTTTCCATGCACCCATCACGGCGTTGGTATTTTTGACTACTGATCGATTCAGGGTGTCTTGAGCCAGTCCTGAAGTCCATGATTGGTTAAACCATTGCTCGAATGCGCCTCCCTGGTAGGTCCATCCGTCATGGTAATTACTCGCCGTCACCACCGGACAAATGCCGGAGAGATGCGGCGGATGTGCGACGGCCGCCAGCATCTGGGTAGCACCCACGTAGGAGCCGCCCCACATGCCAACCTTCCCGTTTGAGTAAGGCAGAGCTGCTGCCCACTCGATCGTGTCGTAACCATCATCGGATTCGTGTTTGAACGTGTACCATTCGCCGTCGGAGGTGTAGCGGCCCCGGACGTCCTGAATGATCGCGACAAATCCGTGTGCCGCTGCCTTCAGAGCAAAATCCGCGCTACCACGCTTGTCGTACGGCGTACGCTGCAGAAGCACCGGGAACTGGCCGTCGGCCTTGGGTCGGTAGATGTCCGCCCGAAGGATGACGCCATCGCGCATCTTGGCTTTGACGCCCCGCTCCACCGTCACTTCGTACACTTCGGCGGCCTGAACCAGGCTGGCCGCCAAAACCATCGTGACAACTGCCGTCCACAATGCGGCTCTCTTGCAGATCATGACGCTGATTCCTCCACCGAAGAATTTCAGGGGCCACTAAATGTAAGCGTTGGCAGGACTGGTTGCAACCAAGCGCAGCTTTGGGGCGTTCTGAATCTTGAAGTCCGTTGCATGACTTTGTCATCCCGACCGGAGCGTAGCCCAGCGAGCGCAGTGGAGGGACCTGCTTCTGATTGCAGCGCTCATCGGCTTGCGCTTTAGTGCGTTTTGGAAACCGGAACGGGAGTGTCCATGCCACGCTGTGTCACCGTCATGTCCGCCGTCGCGTGGCCTGTCTCCAGCGTTCGTTTGGGATCGACGAACAGCCAGGCCACCGCGCCCGTCAAGCAAAGCGCTGCCGCTACCAGAAACGACGCCGTCCAACCGAAACGGCTGGCTATCACCGGCGTAAGCGAAGCCGTTACAGCGCCACCAATTTGCGCACCCATATTCATGAAGCCGGACACAGACCCCGAAGACGTGCCCGCAATATCAGCCGTCACCGACCAGAAGGAGCTCTGCGCGAGATACAAGGCTCCCGCTCCTCCCGCCAGCACCACGCTGGCCAGCCGCGCACTGTCAACTTCGGCGCCGAACACGAGAAATACGGCCGCCAGTGTGATGACCACCGATGCCAGATAGCAACGTCCTATGCGCGGACCGTGTGAGCGTGTAAGCCGGTCGCTGATCAAGCCCCCCAGCGGGCAGCCTGTCGCCATGGCGAGAAATGGCAGCATGGCGTAAAATGCGCTCGCTTTCAGATTCAAGCCCCGCACCTGAGCCAGATAGATATAAAACCAGCTGAAGAATATCCAGGCTACGTAACCAAACGAGAAGTAGCTGATGGTGATCGCCAGCACTTCCTTGCTCTTAAGAACTGTCCCCCAGGGGACGAGTTTGTGCTCCCGTCCCTGTGAGCTCTCCGCTGAAAGACCCGAACGAATGTATGCCAGCTCCGATGCCGAAACGCTCGAATGCTCGGCTGGAGTGTCGCGCGCGGCAATGAACCACACCAGCCCAGCCAACAGCCCAATCGCGGCGCATACCCAGAACGACGATCTCCAGCCATAGTGCAGCATGACAAATGTGATCAGTGGCGGCGAGAGCCCGGCCCCGGCGCCCACTCCGGCGAAAATCCAGCCGTTTGCAATTCCCCGTTCCTGCGTCGGTATCCACCGCGCTACAAATTGATTCGACGCCGGATAGACCACCGCTTCGCCCGCTCCCAGCAAGAATCGGATAGAGACAAACAGAAACAGCGCCCCTCTTATGCTGGAAGGAACCGCCGCGGTCAGCGCGGTGAAGACGCCCCACCAGACCACTCCCCCAGCAAGCACCCGGCGAGGACCCAAGCGATCTGCCAGCCTTCCGCCAGGCGTCTGGAACAGTGCGTAGCCAGCAAGAAAGGCACTGAACACCCATCCCAATTGAACATTGCTCAGATGGTAGGCCGCCGCGAGAGAACTCCCGGCAATAGAGATGTTCACGCGATCCAGAAAGGCTACAGCGCTTAGCATGAACAGCCAGAAGATGAGGAACCAGCGCACATGGCTGGTACTGGAATCAGTCATCGCACCTCTCCGGCCCGGTGAACGCGATCAGCATGCTATTTGTATTCCGTAACTTGCTGCCGGGATTCTCCCAAACCCTGAATTCCCAGTTCCACGATATCACCGGCCTGCAGATATACAGGGGGGTTCATGCCCAAGCCGACTCCGGCTGGGGTTCCGGTGCTGATCACGTCCCCGGGAAGAAGGGTCATGAACTGGCTCACATAGGAAACCAGCGTAGCAACGTCGAAGATCATATTCGAAGTAGAACTGTTCTGCCTCATCTGTCCATTCACCTTCAACCACATCGGGAGATTGCCTACATTCGGAATCTCGTCCGGGGTTGCGAGGAACGGACCCAACGGAGCAAACGTGTCCGCGCTCTTTCCCTTCACCCACTGGCCTCCGTGCTCCAGCTGAAAAGCGCGCTCGGAATAGTCGTTGTGCAGAGCATAGCCAGCAACGTAATCGAGAGCCTGCTCTTTGGAGACATACAAGGCTCTTTTCCCGATGACTACCGCCAACTCAACCTCCCAATCCACCTTGGTCGAGTTCCGCGGCCTGACCAAGTCATCGTTCGGTCCCACCAGCGACGTGGTTGCCTTGAAGAAAAGCACGGGCTCCTTCGGCGGCTCGGCCTTGGTTTCCGCCGCATGATCGCGGTAATTAAGCCCGATGCAGATGATCTTGCTGGGCCGGCAAACCGGGGATCCCAAGCGTACCGATGGCGCTACACGAGGGGCGGACGACGAATTCTTGCTAAGCCAAGCTTCGAGCTTCGCCAAGCCGCCGCCGCCAAAAAAACCCTCGTCATAATCCGAACCAAGCGCGGACACATCGATGCGACTACCATCTTTCAGCAGCGCGCCCGGTTTTTCTTGGCCCCGCTCGCCAAAACGAATCAGTTTCATTGGTATGGATTCTCCTCAATCACTCTTGATGAACGGCCTCTCCAAAAACTAGTTCGCCTTCCCGTGAAGTTGTGCGCCAGAACGGGCGACTACGCTAGCAGGGGCGTCGCCAGATAAGGGGGAGTCACTCCTGCCACAACGATTTCGCATTATGATACTATAATTTTTCTCTTCATCCTTAATTATCATATATAGTGACAATATTCACGCTCTTGGATTATGGCTTTGTGCCGTTGGGTAGCCGCGAAAGAAGGAGAACGGTTCGATGATGAGAAGAATTCTCGCATCCCTGGTCTTGGCTGCGTGCGGGCTGTCGCCATTGGCTCACGCTCAAGCCACCGGCGATCGCATCGACTTCTATTTTGGCGACTGGCATAACGCCACGTCCCGCACCACCCACGGTTCGCTCGGCGAGCGGGACATTTTCACCCGCGGCGACCCGCAGAATCCCACGCAAAAAGGCGCCGTTCTACGTTACCTCAATTCTTATACCTATGCGACCTTAGCGGCTCACGCCTCCACCAAAGCGACACGCCTGCAAGGCCAGCAGGAGATTTACTTTTTCGAGTCCGGTCGGGGCACTGCCACGGCGGCGGGACAAACCGTCGACCTCTATCGCAACATCGCGATTCTGATGCCGGCGAATCTGGAGTTCACCATAAAGAACACAGGTGACCAGCCGTTGACGATGTATCTGATCAATGAGCCCACGCCTGCCAACTTTCGACCGAATTCGACGATGCTGGTCCGGGATGAGAACAAGCTTCCCATCACTTCAAGCGACGGACTGTGGGCCCATATCGTAAAGACGCTCTTCGTCACTGCGGACGGTTTGGGCACGTTGCAGAGTGTGTTGACGGTCACACTCGATCCTCTCACGCTGGGAAAACCACACATTGTGGATCACGACGACATCGAGGAAGTATGGACTGCCCTGGATGGCACCAGCCTCGCGTTTGTGAGCAATCAACTGCGACGGCAAACGCCCGGGATGGCCTTTTACCACATCCCCGACAACAAGACTCCTCACACCAATATCAACCAGAACGAAGACTCGCAGGTCAAATTCCTTTATTTCGGTCGCTACCATCCGCACGACCCCAGGCCCTGATAGAGACGTACATCCGCAGACTGGAAAAGGAGCCCGTTCCATGCCCCGCGCGACGCTTGCTTTCCTGACCGCTTCCGCATTGTCCCTGGCTCTGCTTTCATTAGCGACGGCGCAGGCGGCCCCGCAGTCGAGTGGCACGAAAAACGCCATCAACGGAATCAATTCCTATCCCGGACCGGAGTTCATCAAGTACGCCCGGGAAAGGGATCCGCAGGACCGGCGAATCGACCTGTTTATCAGCGACTGGCAAGGTTCGCTTCCCCGCTTCGAGCATGGTTCGCTGGTATTACGCGACATCCTTGTTCGTGGCGACAACTTCGCTCCTCCACAAAAAAGCGCGGTCCTGCGTGCCGCCAACTTTCTCGCTTACGGCCGTCTGGCTCCAGGTGCGTGGACGACCCCGTCGCGCCTCGAGGGTCAGCAGGAGGTTTATTATGTTCTCGGCGGCGAGGGAGAAATTACGGCTGGCACCGACACCGCAAGGCTGCACAAAGACATCGCTGTTTTAATGCCCGCAGGACTCGAATTCGTGATGAAGTCCACCAGCGATGAGCCACTCACTATGTACGTGATCAATGAGCCGACTCCCGGCGGCTTCCACCCGAAAGACAGGATGGTGGTAAAAGACGAGGGAGCGGCACGCCAAAGGACTCCCGCGGCCGCCGATCCTTACATAGTTGGCGGCGCGTCAGGCCACTGGGCGCACATTGTCAGAGAGATATTTTCCCCGGCCGATGGACTTGCGACCGAGCAAAGCGTCATCACCGTGACTGTCAATCCGCTGACCATGGGCGAACCGCACCCGCACCGGCCAGGTCAAGAAGAAGTATGGGCCGCCATCGACGGCACCAGTCTGATTCTCATGGGAACGGAACTGCGGATCCAGAAGCCAGGCATGGCCTACATGCTGCCGCCGGATGCGGCCACCATACACTCCAACATCAATACTGGCGACAACCCAGTGAAATTCCTTTATTTTGCCCGATTCCCCGAAGGTGACAACTACACCCATGCCATTGTCCCCGCGCACCAGTAGAATTTCGCTATTTCGCCCGATTTTCCGGCGGCGCCGCGACCCAGAACAATCACATTCAGAACAATCCATGAAACCAATCCATTGCCTTGCCTTGTCCGCATTACTCTTCGTCTTTGTCTCTTCCGTTCCGTGTGCCTGGAGTGCATCCGCACCTGCAAGTGAATATTTCGTCTATTTCGGCACCTACACCGGCTTCACCTACATGAAGGAAGGCCTCCCTGCCGGAGGAAGTCACAGCAGGGGAATCTACGTCAGCCGGTTCCAGGCGGCGACCGGCGCGGTGAGCAAGCCTGAACTTGCGGCGGAAGTTGTTAATCCTGCGTTCCTTGCAGTCCATCCCAACCAGCGATTCCTCTACGTCGCGACCGAAGATCCTCGCTCGCTGGGCCCGGATTTCGATCATGCGTCTTATGTGAGCGCCTTCGCGATTGATCCTAAAACCGGCAAGCTGCATCTCTTGAACACGCTGCCGACCGGAGGCACGAGCACGTGCTACCTCTCCATCGACAAGACCGGCCACTATATTTTAATGGCGAATTTCGGCAGCAGTAGCGTTACGGTCTTGCGGATCAAGGATGACGGATCACTCGGTGAACAAACTGCGTTCATGAAGCATGTCGGGAAGGGCAAAGACCCGTCGTTTCAGTCGCAAGCTCACCCGCACTCGATCGACGTTTCGCCGGACAACCGCTTCGCTGTCGTTTCGGACCTGGGAGTGGACAAGCTCTTTGTCTATCGGTTCGATGCGGCCACAGGCGCGCTTTCGCCCGACGATCCGCCGTTCGTCACCGCTGAATCCGGCGGCGGCCCGCGCCATTTCGTTTTCGATTCCGCCGGCAAGTTCGGATATTCGCTCAAAGAAATGAGCGGATTTGTCACTGTCCTGGCATGGGATGCCTCGGGTGGCACTTTCACCAACGTGCAGGACGCCAAGACATTGGCATCTGATTTCATCGGTTCAAGCGACAGTGCTGAAATTGCGATTCATCCCAACGGCAAGTTTCTGTACGAGTCCAATCGCCGTTTTCGTGGGCCCAATTTGTGGGGACCAGACACCATCGGCGTTTTCTCGATCGATCCGGTGAAAGGCACCCTGACCGAGGTCGAACAGGTCCCGCCCGGAGGCACCATGCCGCGGAATTTTGCCATCGATCCCACAGGTTCATATTTATTTTCAGCCAACGAGCTGACCGGCAACGTTTTACTTTTTCGCGTGGACGGCGACACAGGGCGCCTTACTCCGACCAACACCGAACTGAAGATTGACGTTCCCGTGTGCATCGTGTTCGTACCGGTACAGAAATAGAATCTGCACCACTTTTGCAATGTTTGCTCGCAGTAAGGAGATCAGGAACCTTCATGAGACGTATCGGACACACGTTCAGTCTGCTTATCGCCTTCACGCTCCTGGCTATCCAGGCTGCCCCCGCTCAGGACAATGACTTCTTCATGTACGTTGGCACCTACACCGGATTCAAGTACGTGCACCACAGCAAGACGTGGGGAGTGGGAGAGAGCCACAGCAAGGGAATTTACGTCAGCCGCTTCCATGCGGCGACCGGCGAACTCAGCGAGCCCGAGCTGGCTGCAGAGGTCGTCAATCCCTCGTTCCTTACTATTTCTCCGAACCATCGATTTCTTTACGCCGTCAGCGAGGACCCGCTCTCGCTGGGGCCGCCGCTCGATCATTCGTCGTATGTCAGCGCTTTCGCCATCGATCAGACGACCGGCAAGTTGCGTCTGTTGAACACCGCCCCTGCCAGCGGTACCAGCACCTGCTTCATCTCGATCGACAAGACCGGAAAGTTTGTGATGATGGCCAACTTCGGCAGCGGCAGTGTCTCCGTCGTTCGGGTCAAGGAAGACGGCTCTCTGGGCGAGTTAACAGCTTTCATCCAGAACGTTGGGGGCAGCGTTGATCCATCCATTCAAACCGGGCCTCACCCGCATTGGATCGGCGTTTCACCAGACAATCGCTATGTGATCGTTTCCGATCTGGGCTTGGACAAAGTGCTGATTTTTCGATTCGACGCCGAGACCGGCAAGCTCTCGCCGCCCGATCCTCCGTTTGCGACCGTCTATCCCGGCGGAGGCCCGCGCCATTTTGCCTTTGACCCCGCCGGCAAGTTCGGCTACCAGCTCAGCGAGATGAGCGGTATCGTCGACGTATACGCCTGGGACTCCTCCAAAGGCACACTCACTGGAGTCCAACGTGCCCACACCGTGCCCCATGATTTTTTCGGCGGCAATCACAGCGGCGAAATCGAGATTCACCCGAACGGAAAGTTTCTTTACGAATCCAACCGGCGCACCCAGAGCGAATTCGTCAGAGGCCCGGAGAGCATCGGAGTGTTTGCGATCGATCCGGGAGATGGTACGCTAGCCCCGGTCGAACAGGTCGACAGCGGCGGAATCATGCCACGCAATTTCAAGATCGATCCCACCGGCGCTTACTTGCTCTCTGCAAATCAGATCACCAACAACATCGTGCTCTTCAAGATTGACAGCACCACCGGCCGCCTCTCGAGGACCGGCAAGGAGATCAAGGTGGATACGCCCGTCTGCATCCAGTTCGTCCCCGTGCGCGGGTGATCAAGAGTTTGTTCTCACTCTACGGCCGGAGTTCGTGTGCACGGTAGCGCGCGAAATAGAGAAACCTCATCTGCGTGTCTTCACTCTGGTTGATGTTGGTGTGCGGCGTCTCGTTGTCGGGAATGTGGTAAAGCGCCATGCCGGGAGTTTGCCGCCGCAGTTGATTCCCCACGAACGCAAGACTGGTTCCATCCAGCGCGGTCCACACTTCCTCAATCTCGCTACTGTCTTCCCCTGGAAATGGGTGGGGTTTCCCGATGGTTAGCGGATCGAGCGTTACGGTAAGGACAGTTTGCAGCGTACTCAGGCCGTCCGCAGCCACGAAGACCGTCTTCACGATGTGTGACCACATGCCGTCGCTTGATGAAATGGGAAGCTTGCTCTCATCCCGGACCAACATGTTTGCGTTTGGCCGAAAGCCGCGGGGCGCGGGTTCGTTGACCACATACATAGTCAGCGGGTGGTCGCTGGTATTTCTTATTGTGAACTCCAAATTCGCCGGCATGAGCACTGCGATATTGCGATGGAGATCCGCGGTCTGCCCGGCCGCCGTGGCAGCGCCGCGACCAGACACCACGAAATAAATCTCCTGCTGTCCGTCAAGGCGCGTTGCCGTGGTGGAAGCGTGCGGCGCCAGGGTGGCAAACGTGTAGGAGTTGACGTAACGGAGAACCCTGCCTTTCCGTGTGGGATTCATAGCGTCGCCGCGGGTAAGAATGTCTTGCTGCTGGAATGAGCCGCGTGTTGTGCGCGCCGTCGAAGTGTGCCAATCGCCGAAATAAGAATCGATGCGATCGCCGGTAGTCTGCGCCAGGGTCAGCGGCGATAGTACTCCAAACAAACCCAAAACTAGCGATCCGACGAGCCTCCGCAACTTAACCTCCCGTGCAACAGCACTTTATAATTGTCATATAATATAACCATAAAATATAATAGCAAGTTATGCACCCGCGCCATATGAACAAATCCGCTCTCAATTCGCGCCGAATCCTGACGTCTATCCTGTCCTTGCTTGTTTGTGCCAGCTCGGGCGTTATCCTCTTGCAGGCGCAAAATACCTCGTTCCACGACGCACCTGTGGTGGCCCAGCAAATCAAGAACCCCTACGCAGGACAGGCGCAAGCGGCCATGACCGGCAAAGGAGTTTACGCACGCAAATGTTCGAGATGCCATGGAAATGCCGGCGAAGGCTCCGGCAATATCCCGCCCTTGGCAAGCGGACCCGCCCAGAAAGCATCCGATGGGGCAATCTTCTGGTACATCACGCACGGTGATGCGAAAAGCGGAATGCCTTCCTGGGCTAGCCTGCCAAAACAACGGCGGTGGCAAGTTGTCACCTATCTCAAGTCGATGAGTGGTGTTCCGTCAACGGCCGCCACCTCTCCTGCTCCGGCTGCGAGCGCAAGATCGAACGCACCGCCGCCGAAGCCACCCTTTACCGACTACCGTTTCGAGAAGCCAGGTACTATCCGCCACATCACGCTCCGAGATCTTCCCGCGCCGTTTGCCACTCCATCGGCTTCCAACGGCCCCGAAGTTGTCGCGCGCCCTGAGAAAGCATGGCCGAAGGCGCCGAGCGGTTTTAAGGTGTCGCTCTACGCGACCGGCCTGAACAATCCTCGATTGATGCGCACCGCGCCGAATGGCGATATTTTCCTAGCCGAAACCAACGGCGGCAACATCAAGGTATTCCGCGGCATCACTCGCGACGGGAAGCCGGAGCAGGTACAGGTTTTCGCCACCGGCCTGAACACCCCCTTTGGCATTGCGTTTTACCCACTTGGACCCAATCCGCAGTGGGTGTATGTCGCCAATATGGATTCGGTCGTGCGCTTTCCTTATCACAACGGCGATCTGACCAGCACCGGCCCACCGCAACACCTGGCCGACCTGGCCAGCGGCGGCCATCATCGATCTCGAGACGTCCAGTTCTCGCCCGATGGCACGAAGATGTTTGTGTCCGTCGGTTCTCAAGAGAACGTCGATGACACCCCCGCGGAGAAGAATCGCGCCGCCATCCTCGAATACAACCCGGACGGTTCGGGATTGCGCACTTATGCGTCCGGCGTTCGCAACGCTGTCGGTCTTGCTGTCAATCCGCAAACCGGCGAGCTGTGGTGTTCAGTGAACGAGCGTGATGGGTTGGGAGATAATCTCGTGCCCGACTACATCACGCACGTACAAGAGGGCGGCTTCTATGGCTGGCCGTGGTGGTATATGGGTGGCCATCAGGATCCGCGCCTGCCAGGGACGCACCCCGAGTTGAAAGACAAAGTCATCACGCCCGACGTGATACTGCAGCCGCACAATGCGTCACTGCAAATGAGTTTCTACGATGGCAAACAATTCCCGGCTGAATATCAGGGAGACATCTTCGCAGCCGAGCACGGATCCTGGAACCGGTCACCTCGGGCGGGATATGAAGTCATTCGGGTGCCGCTTCATCAGACAGGTCATGCCACCGGCGAGTACGAGGATTTTCTCACCGGCTTCGTGGTGGATGATGACAGCGTCTGGGGACGGCCCGTGGGTGTGACAGTCGCGCAGGACGGGTCCCTGCTGGTGAGCGACGACGCCTCGGGCTCGATCTGGCGCGTCACCTACACTGGCAAGTGATCGCCAAAGCAATGTAGGCGCGAGCGTCCCGCTCGTGCAAGGTCGGAACGAACCGCGATATATTTTGACTGTTCATGCAACACACATTCCGTAGAGACGTCGCTGTGCTACGTCTCGGCTTTTGGATCCCGTCGGCAAGACGTAGCAAGCTACGTTTCTACGAAGTATTTGCTTTAAATTGATTAATCATAGTATGATACGTCAAAATTTTGGCTGAGAGAGGCCCTTGGACGTGAGATTCGGGATGTTTGCCGTCTTCCTCTGTTTGCTCACCGTGCCTGCTCCCCCGGTATGGTGCCAGTCCGACTGGCCGATGTACGGCCACGATGAATCAAGCACACGATATTCTCCCCTGAACCAGATCAACACTCAAAACGTTCAGACCTTAACGCGGGCGTGGACCTACCACATGAAGAAGGACGGCCCCCGGCCTCTGTCGGCCGGAGCGGCCGGCAGAGGGGGCGGGCGGCGCTCATCTCAGGCCACTCCCATCATGGTAAATGGCAAGCTGTACATGCCGACTCCGTACGGTACCGTGATCTCGCTGGATCCAGAGACAGGCCAGGAGTTGTGGTCTTACAAATTGGATCACGGACGGCCAGCCGGACGTGGCGTGGCCTATTGGCACGGAGATGCGAAAACTCCTGCCTCGATTCTGTTTGGCACCAGCGACGGCCGATTGATGTCCCTGAACGCCGAAACTGGAAAGCCTACCGTCGGATTTGGTGTCAACGGCGCCATCGACATAAGAACTGATGTGCTGAACGGATTCCCCAACGCTCAGTTTGATGTCACCTCGCCGGTCACGATTTATAAAGATCTGGCAATCGCCGGGGGACAGATTCAGGAGTCGCCCGGCACGGGCGCCTCGGGCGATCCGCGAGCCTGGGACGTGCATACCGGGAAGCTGGTGTGGCGATTCCACTCGGTACCTCACCCCGGCGAAGTCGGCAACGACACATGGGAGGGCAACAGCTGGAAAAATCGGTCCGGAACGAATGTCTGGGGCTTCATGAGCATCGACCTGGAGCGAGGACTTGTATTTCTTCCTTTCGGTTCGCCCGCCTACGATTTTTACGCCGCCGACCGAAAGGGGAAAAATCTCTTCGGCAATTCGTTGGTCGCGCTCAACGCTGATACTGGAAAGCTGGCCTGGTATTTCCAGGTCGTTCATCATGACACCTGGGATTACGATCTGGAGTCCTCTCCGGTGCTGATGGACGTGGTTCAGAGCGGCACAAAGATTCCCGCCGTCGCAATCATTGGAAAGAACGGGCTCCTGTTTATCCTCGACCGGCGTAATGGGAATCCCATTTACGGGGTTGAGGAACGTCCAGTGCCGGCGAGCGAAGTTCCCGGCGAAGCCAGCTGGCCTACGCAACCGTTCCCTCTGAAGCCCCCACCCTTAGGACGCAACAGCTTCAGCCCCGATGAAATTGCCACGGTTACTCCGGAACAAAAGAAATTCTGCACCGACCTTCTGGCCACAGAGGGCGGGATGCAGAGCGGAGGCCCGTATATCCACTATGGATCCAAGTTGACGATTGTTTTTCCGGGTACCCTGGGAACGACGAACTGGCCCGGCATGTCATTCAACCCTGGACTCGGATATCTGTTCGTAAATACGGTGAACGTTGCGGACGTCGGCAAGGTCGCGAAATCCGAGGACGGCGCAGACCCGGCGTATGAGCGAACCAGCCCATGGGGCGTCTACGTGCGGTTTTGGAACAATGACAAGTTCTGGCCCTGCCAGCAGCCTCCGTGGGGACAACTCTGGGCAATCAACGTGAACACGGGCGATGTCGCCTGGAAAATCCCGTTTGGAATTATCGAGGAATTGGAAGCGAAAGGCGTACATGGCACGGGAACCCTGAATTTTGGCGGTTCGATCACCACGGCAGGAGGACTGCTGTTCATCGCGGCGACCAACGACCAGCGCTTCCGCGCGTTCGACGCCGCGACGGGCAAAGAGTTGTGGGCGACTAAACTCGAAACGGGGTCTTACGTCACACCCATGACCTATCAGGGCAAAAACGGTAAGCAATACGTAGTATTAGTCGCGAGCGGCGGGAGCTTTTATGACCCCACGGCAGGCGACTCGGTGATCGCCTTCACCCTGCCATAGACTGTGTGGGGCGGACATTCATGTCCGCCGCTTTTCATTTTGACTTGATTTACCCGATCCCTCAATCCATTCCGCAATCGCTCGAGAATCCTGAACCCAAGAATCAAACTCAAGAGCGGCTGACAAGAGCATCCAGCCACATGGACTTGTCTTCGCTCAGGGGAGGGGAATGCAGAAAAATGGACAGCGGCCGGAGAGTGTTCCGGCCGCGGGTGAGGGATTTTCGAGGCCTTACTCCGCTTTGTCGTAGACAACCAACTCGTGAAAGGGCTTGCCTTCCTTGTCCGTCCCGTCCATGGTGAAGGTTGTCGTCTTGCCGTCCTTTGACAGAACTGCTTTACTCTTCGCAATTTTGCCATTGGAATTCCAGGTATGCTCGTTGGTGTGATCGTTCACTCTCTTTACGATGACGGTCGTATTGTCCCGACCCACAACCAGCACCGCCTGGCCCTCTACCGGCTTGTAGTGCCAACTGGTACTGTTCCCCTCAGAACTAGTCTCGTTGATGGTAACCGTACCGTCGGGGTCGATGGTGGCCATGTCAACCAGGGGAGGCTTTCCGGGAAATTTCGATTTTGCGAAGTTAACCTTCCACGTGCCGACAAAACCGCCAGGTGGCATGTCCGCGGCTTTGAGCGTCAACGAGATCGCGATCAGGGAGAAAGTCAAAATCAGCAAACGCAGTTTCATGGTGATATCATACCACTAATAGACCGCCATCTGTCAATATTTTCCCAAATCTCCTGTAAGCTCGGGCTCCCCTTTTGCCTTGAATAATTGAGCTCATCGCGACTGTATTGTGGAGCGTGGAGGAAAGTAATGGTTCGAGTCGGAGTGAACGCGTCAGTCGACAAAGCACTGCTGAAAGACTTCACGCGAGAGGTTCAGCTGGTGTGGATTCCCGACGAGCCGCAGGGCGAGATCGAGGTCGACTTCTGGATCCCGCTGTCACATCCCAGCCGGGTTCCGGATCAGTGGCCGCACATGAAAGGGGTGCGCGTGGTCCAGGCCCCGTGGGCTGGAGTCGATCTGCTCTGGCACGTTTTCCCTCCGGAAGTGATCCTGTGCGATGCGCGAGGAGTGCATGACATTCCCACCGCCGAGTGGGCCGTGGCGGCAGTTCTGGCCATGCAGAAATACCTGCCGTTCTACGTCCAGATGCAGGAACACGGCGACTGGACCAGGCGCTGGCAAGCCCGGGAGATCTATCATCTATCGCATGGCAAGGAAGGGAGTTCGCGAGCACTGGTCGATGAGGTTGCCGATTACACTGTTCTGATCGTAGGTTACGGATCCATCGGGCAAGCCATCGAGGCCCGTTTAACGCCCTTCGGGCCGAGGTTTCTGCGAGTCGCGCGCAGTGCGCGCGAGGGTGTCGAACCGGTCAGCAAACTGGACGAACTGCTGGGCCTGGCTGACATCGTGATCCTGATTATTCCCCTGACGTCGGAAACGCGGCATCTGATGGATGCAAAGCGCATAGCGAAAATGAAGCCTGGGGCACTGCTGGTGAATGCGGCGCGAGGTGCGATCGTGGACCCGGACGCGTTGCTTCAGGCGCTAAACGAAAAAAGAATTCGCGCGGCCATCGATGTGACCGATCCGGAGCCGCTGCCTTTGGAACATCCGCTCTGGAGCGCGCCCAATCTGCTCATCACACCGCATGTGGCAGGAGACAGTGCGAAGTTCATGAAGCGCCTGTTCATACTGGCCAGCGCTCAGGCGGAACGTTTCGCTCGCGGTGAACCTCTGTTGAATGTCGTGACTGGGGAATATTAGCGAGCGACGATTTGCTCGGCGCCCTTTGCGATTCGTTTCCGCTCTTCGCGCTTAAGATCTCTTAACCGCGAAGCACAAGGCGCCGCGAATGGCGACCGAAAAAACGTTCGCGTTGGAATTTGACCTGACAACAGGCAATCATCAGACAATATGATATGATGATTGCCTAAAATCCCCGTCATGCATTTGCGAAGTCCGAACGGAGTTTGAGATGCGACGACTGCACCTGGCTCGAACACTACTTTTCGTAGCACTGCCCTCCTTACTTATATGGGCACAACCTGCGCCGCCGCCTTCGCAGAGTGGGCTTCTTTTGGTAGCCAATAAAGGAGACAACAGTCTCGGGATCATCGACCCGGTCGCTGGCAAGCAAGTTGCCGAAATCGCGGAGGGAGGGATAACCGGCCACGAAGTCGCCGCATCGCCAGACGGCAAGTTCGCCTATGTACCGATCTACGGAAATTCTGGCGTAGGCCAACCCGGCACCGATGGCACCAACATGGTGGTCATCGATTTGGCCTTGCGAAAAATCACGGGCAATCTTGGTTTCGGAAAAGGTGTCCGACCGCACTGCGCCGTCTTCGGACCGAAGAACGGATTGCTGTACGTCAGCACTGAACTCGATCGATCCATCAGCATCATTGATCCTGCCACGCTGAAAATTGTGGGCTCGGTACCAACCGGGCAAGAACAGTCGCATATGTTCGCCATCACCCGCGACGGGCATCGTGCGTATACGGCGAATGTGGGACCGGGAACCGTGTCCGTGCTCGATCTTGACGCGCGAAAAACCGTCGCTATAATTCCGGTTTCTCCCCAGGTTCAGCGCATCTCGCTTTCGGTTGACGACAAACTGGTTTTCACCTCCGACGTCACTAAGCCTCAGCTCGCCGTAATCGACACGGCCACCAACAAAGTCAAAACGTGGGTCCAGATGCCCGGCCTAGGCTACGGAAGTGCGCCCACCCCCGACGGCCGCTGGCTGATCATCGCTCTGCCACTGGTTCACCAGGTGGGAGTGATAGATCTGAGCACCATGAAAGTCGCGCGCACGATCGACGTCCCCACCAGGCCGCAGGAAGTAATCGTTTCTCCCGATGGCAAGTTGGCCTACGTCTCCTGCGATCAAAGCGGAAAAGTTGTCGTTATTAGTATTTCCGACTGGAAGGCAACAAGAATTATCGACGCCGGTGCTGGCGCGGACGGGCTCGCCTATGCAGCGCCGCGGTAAATGAGATGCGGGTGCTCTGCAGCGACAACCAGATTGACGAATCGAGGAAAGCAATGAACCAAACACACCGAACCAGGAGTTTGCTGCCAGGCAATGCTCTCGCTTGGGTTGCGTTGTCGCTCTTGAGCATGGGCTTGTTGGCGCAACTGGCCGGCGCTCAGGTCGTGGCTAAACCACCCGTAACGACGCCCAGTGCGGGCGGGAACAGCTTCGACGGCCCGGGCGCGGTACGGTATCAGCCCTCCAGAGATTCGCTGGACAGAAGAATCGACATGTTCATCGGTGACTGGCGCGACTCGATGCCTCGTCACGCTTACGGCTCGCTGGTACTGCGCGATATTCTCACTCGCGGCGACAACTTCAATCCGCCTCAGCCTGGAGCAGTCCTTCAGGCTGCGAATTTCCTTGCCTACGGCCGCCTCGCGCCGGGCAATTCCACCACACCTTCGCGGCTGGATCACGAGCAGAACGTCTTCTACGTTGTGGGCGGCACGGGAGAAATCTCTGCACGCGGCAAGACCGTCACGCTGCACAAAGATATTGCCGTCTTCATTCCAGCCGATCTTGAATTTGTCATGAAGAACACCGGCGACGATGAGTTGAAGATGTACGTTGTCAGCGAACCCACCCCGGCAGGTTTTGTCCCGGCAAAAGCGATGTTGACCACCGATGAAAGACAGGTTCCGGTAAGAACTCCGATGGCGGCATCTCCTTACACGCTCCCCGGTGCCTCCGGTCACTGGGCCCACGTGGTCAGAGACCTCTTCTCAAAGACGGACGGCTTGGCCATCATCGGAGATCTGATCACGGTAGAGATCAATCCCATGACTATGGGTGAGCCGCATCCACACAATCCTGGCCAGGAGGAAATCTGGGCAGCCATCGACGGAAACAGTCTTGCCTTCATCGGTTCGGAGCTGCGGGTTCAGCATCCGGGAATGGCTTACATGATTAGGCCCGATCAATCGATGACGCACTCGAACATTAATTCGGGCGACGCTCCGGTCAAGTTCCTCTGGTTCTCGGGTAACTCGATCAAGAGGTGACGAAACACGTAGGGGCAATTGTCCTCATCTGCCGAGTCGAGCGAAGCTCGACAGTTCTTGCCGGTAACTTGCGGAGCTTTGCTCCGCCGGGCAGATGAGGACATCTGCCCCTAGGTGTGAAAGACCCATGCATCGAAAGTCCGGCAGAAGAGTCGTCGCACTACTGTTGTCGCTATTAGTCGTCGGAATTCCACACCTGAGTTGCGCACGAAAACACCCGTTAATCATTCGCCTCGCCGGAGACGAATGGTTCCTCGATTCCCTTACCAAGACCGGAATGATCGCGGTCTTCGAAAAGCAAAGCGGTATTCACGTCGATGTCCTGCACAAGAATGATCGCACCATCATGAGCGAACTCGATCGTGGCCCGACTTCAGGAGATGGCGGGCTGGACGTGCTTGTGATGCGTCACCGCCTGCTAGGCGCGCTGCTTCAAAAAGGCCAGGTTCGGTCGATCGATTCCCTTCTCTCCGATCCGACTCTCCACGATGCCAACTTCATGCCGCAGGAGCAGCTATTTCCCAACTGGTGGCGGGAACTGAGTTCCTACGAAAACAGCACATACGGATATCCCTTCACCGGCCTGACGACGTTCCTTTGCTATCGCAAGGACCTTCTGGCTGACCCTGCAAACCAGCGCAAATTCAGAACTCGCTATCACCGCGAGCTTAAGCCTCCCACCACGTGGCCGGAGTACATGCAGTTGGCGGAGTTCTTCACTCGACCGAATCAACACTTCTACGGCACTTATATCCAGGGGAAGCAGGGTCTCGCGCTGTGGTACGAGTGGCTCAACCTTATTTATTCGTTTGGCGGAAACATTCTCGACACACAACACGGATGGGAATACGGCGACATCGTGGTGAACTCTCGCCAAAATGTTGCCGCCACCCAACAGTATGTCAAGCTGATTGCTTTCAGTCCGCCCGACACGCTGAGCTACGGATGGAATGAAGCGCAGTCTGCCCTACAGCAAGGACACGTGTTCATGGGGCTTTTGTGGAACGATCAGGCGCCTTTTCTGGAAGATCCCGCGGTTTCGAAAGTGGCAGGCAAGATCGGTTACAGCCTCATTCCTTCGAACACAGGCAAACCCTTCAGCCAGCTGGAAGGCCTTACTTACCTGATTCCAACAGAATCCAAACATCCGAGAGAAGCCTACAAGTTTCTTGAATGGGCAATGTCCGCGCAAGTACAGGATCAACAGCAGCTGCACGGAAACTCCTCCACTAGAAAATCGACTTACGATAACCCCGCAGTACTCGCTCGTCCTTACACCTCCGCGTTTGCGGCCAGCATTCCCATCGCAAAAGTGAAACCGACAATAGCGCAATCCGCGGAGATGACGGAAGCGATGGAGCGCCGCCTTTTCGAGGTCATCAGCGGAAAGTCCTCTGCCCAGGCTGGGCTGGACAGTCTGGCAGTCGATCTTCAACGCATTCTCGGCAACAAGGCACGGCTCCGTGGCCATCAGGATGAGTAGAGGAACGCTCGCTCTTTTGGCGGTCTCTGAACTGATGTTCGCCTTGCACTCGCCCTTGATGGCGCAAACGGCCGCGGCGCAAACAGAAAGGGCCGCCGTCAGCCAGAAGCGTTTCACTAGTATTCGTTCTGATCGCACTGTTGCTCAGACTCACTCCACCTGGAGCGACTATGCGGGCGCTTCAGATGGCTCTCAGTATTCTTCGCTGGCTCAAATAAATCGCTCCAACGTTGGCAAGTTGCAGGTTGCGTGGAGTTATCCAACCAGCGACGGGAACAAATACCTGTTTAACCCGATCGTGGTCGACAGAACGATGTATGTCCTGGCCCATAACAATTCAATCGCGGCGCTCGATGCCGCAACCGGTAAGGAACTGTGGATCCATCCGACGGACCCGAAGACAACACTGATCACTAATCGTGGAATCAACTATTGGGAGAGCTCTGACCGCTCCGATCGGCGACTGATTTTCGCGGCCGACAATTTCTTAGAGGAAATTGATGTCCGGACAGGCAAATCGATTTCGGGTTTTGGTGAGAACGGCCACGTCGATTTGCGCGAAGGCCTGGGACGCGATCCTGAAAGTCTTACGCTGGTTCAATCGACCACTCCCGGACGCGTATTTGAAGATCTCCTGATCCTGGGCTCGGCAACCAACGAAGAATACGAGTCTGGCCCCGGCGATATTCGCGCCTACGATATCCGAACGGGACGTCTGGTCTGGACGTTTCATACGGTGCCGCACCCAGGTGAATTCGGGTATGACACCTGGCCGAAAGACGCCTGGAAGACGGTTGGCGGCGCCAATGCATGGAGCGGACTGTCGCTGGATGTGAAACGCGGCATCGTCTTCATTCCGACCGCAAGTCCCAAATACAACTTCTACGGCGCCAATCGAACCGGAGCCAATCTCTTCGGAGACTGCCTGATTGCGCTCAACGCGCGCACCGGGAAACTGATCTGGTACTTCCAGATGGTCCACCACGACGTCTGGGACTACGACAACGCGACGGCTCCGATGCTCTTGACCGTCCGGCACAATGGCAAGATGGTCGACGTAGTAGCACAGGCCGGAAAAGAAGGTTTTGTTTGGGTGTTTAACCGCGAAACCGGCGAGCCACTCTGGCCCATTGAAGAGCGGGCTGTGCCGCCGTCGGATATGCCGGGAGAAGTAACCTGGCCCACACAACCATTCCCCTCAAAGCCGCCGCCATTCGCGCGACAAAGCTTCACCGTCAAAGATCTGAGTCCGTTCATGGAGGCTGCGGAGCGGGAGCAGCTTCGTAAACAATTGGAAAGCGCTCGCAACCAGGGACTCTTCACTCCGCCCGGCCTGACCGACACGGTCGAGATGCCCGGAAATAATGGAGGAGCCAATTTTCAGGGCGCGGCCGCCGACCCCGCGCACGGCACATTATTTGTTGTGTCGAAGGATCTTCCTTCCATGCTCAAGTTGGAACTGAATGCAATGGAGGTATCGGAGGGTAGTTCGCCAGAAGAAGAAGGGCGTGCCGTCTTTCAATCCAATTGCCGCTTGTGTCACGGCGCTGATCTGGCAGGTCAACCTCCGGCTGTGCCTTCCTTAGTGGATGTTGGATCGAGACTGAGCGCTGATCAAATCCGCGCAGTCGTAACGCATGGCCGCGGCCCCATGCCAGGGTTTTCCAAGCTGTCGGATGCAGCTCTGGATTCTCTTTTGAGTTATCTATCTCATCCGGAGCAGGCTCATCCCGAACCTTCCCCCAAGACTGGAACCACATCGGCTTCCTTCCCGCCGGAAAAGCTCCGCTATCGAAGCAGCTTCGGTTTCATGTTCACCAGCAGCGGACTGCCAGCCATCGCTCCACCTTGGACCACGCTTACTGCCTATGACCTAAACAAAGGAACCATCGAGTGGCAGGTGCCTTTGGGCGAAGTCCCTGAATTGGCCGCAAAAGGGTCCAAGAATACCGGCTCGCATTTTCCCAAGGTTGGCCCTGTGGTGACTGCCGGCGGGTTGCTCTTCACCGGCACGCGCGACCGTAAAGTCCGCGCTCTCGACTCCGCGACTGGCAAGGTGCTCTGGGAGAAAGAGGTGGGAGCCGCTCTCGAGGGAATGCCGGCCGTGTACCAGATCGATGGACGTGAATATGTTGCATTCTGCGCTGCTGCGCAAGCGACTGCGCATACGCACGATCTCCCCGGTCGTCCCGCACTGCAAGAGCCGATACCGGGAGCTTACATCGTGTTTGGGTTACCTGCTGGGCCGGCCAGGAATTAATCCTATTTCTGACCTTTATCTATTTCTGGTCTTTCCTACTTCTGACTCTTCTGAGCCAAGGGTGCGTCGCTCTTCGGAAGCGGCAGCACTTCTTTGGCCGATAATTCGGCGGGGAATGCCAGGTTGAAAAAGCAGACCATCATCTCGTCAAAACTCTGCTGTCCCCAGATTACCGTCTTGGTCGGGTCCGGATTCTCCGGATTATTGGCCGAATTGTCGAAATGCGCCGTGCATTCGATCCTGGTCCCCGTAGGCAGCGTAATCGGCTTCTCCAGGTTGTACCAAAGCTGCCAGTGCCAGTTGTAGTGCGGCACATTCAGGATGGTTCGGGTCTCTCCGTTGGGAAACACCAGCCGATACTCCATGTCCTTGCCCCGCGTGTGCATGTGCGGATGCATACCCAGCAGAGTTACTTCGTGTCGCACCGTGAACGAGGAATCTACTTTGTAGTTGGGATCGCCCGGGGGAATTTTGAAAGTCTCATTGACCGCTGACAGAGTCATGACGCGTTCTTTGGGAGGCTCTTTCGCAAAAACTAGTCCCACACTCGACTGGTCTGTCGTCGCTTTGCCTTCCGGCATGTAGTGCACTTCCAGAACGATATCCGAGCCGGCCGGAACAAGTTTTGCCTGCCCATGTTCAAAAATGTCCGGTGGTTGTCCCGGCGCGTAGCCGACCAGCCAATCACTCGGCACGTCATCCGGATCCGCCTTCGCACTCGCCTTGGAGGGTGGAGCTTCGAAGAACACGCCCTTAGGTTGGTCCTTGAAGTAGTTCGACCCAGGCCGGCGGACGTACGCGACAATGTGGTGCACTACAGAGCGATCCGACGGCGCAGCTTCTACAAACTGCACCCACCGGTCTTGGGTGAAGCCTGTGGGCAGAATGATGTACTGGTACTCGAGAATCCCGCTATCCGGGACAGAAAACGGTTTTGGAAGCTGGAATATGACGTCTGGTTTGGGGATGCTCCATCCTTGAACGAATTGCCGAGGCGGTGGAAGATCTTTCGGGTCGCCCTTTGGCGCACCAGCGTTCACCCAGGAGACGATGGTATCGATCTGGGCCTGGGTCAGCGAGCGGTTGTTCTCGAACTTCTCGGTATGCCCGTCTTCAAACCACGGCGGCATCTCCCGTTGCTGTACCATGCGCTTCATGGCCTTTGCCCACGGCCTCGCGTCTTCGTAGGTCAGCATTGAGAACGGTGTACCCTCACCGGGACGGTGGCAGCTCTGGCAATGTTGCTGCACGACGGGTGCTACATCTTTCGTGAACGTGACCTTGGAGGTGTTGGCAACCGGGCTCGACGCGTTCGACTCGTCCGGCGGCTGGCTTGAATGACTTGCCATGCCCGGCATCTGGCCCGATACAAACGCTGTCATACACAATTGCAAGGCAAGGATCGAAACTATCGCCTTCATCGTTCAAGTTCCCTTTCCCATATACTCGTCCCCATACTGCAGAACTATAAAGTCCCCGGGCCACTCAGAAAAGTGGCTTGTGGCCTAATAGCAGAGAGGGGATGCGATCACTCGCATCCCCTCCCCCTCAATGGTTGGCCGTGGCGATTGCTCGCCGCGGGGCTAGACTAGAAAATGAACTTCGCACTGATCTGACCGATGCGGCCCGGTGCAGCCGTGGTGGCCTGGCCGAACTGGCTGCTGTTGGCATTGCCGACGACCCCGCTTGGCAAGAAGTTGGTATGGTTGAAGACATTGAACATCTCGAAGCGCATGTTGAACGCCATGCTCTCCGTGATCTTCGTATCTTTTTCCACGCCCAGGTCCGTGGTCACCCATCCCGGTCCGGCGAACAGGAATTGCTTGGCGCTGCCGGTCACGCCGCACACTTCGTAGCCGCAGCTAAGACCACTAGCAAAAGCAGATGTATTGAAGAAGTTGTGGGCCGCATTGTGTGGATCCAGCGTGTGGATAGAACCGACCTGAGTGGGATAGTCAAGTCCGATGTTGGTCAGGGCAAAGTCGCCACCGCTCTTTACGCTAACCGGGGTGCCGGTGTAGAAGCGGCTGATGCCCGTAATGTGCCACCCCGTGGTAATCCGGCGCGAGCCGAACAGATGCGCAAACGGAAGATCCCAGTTGTAGCTCAACGCCAGGTTATGCCGCAGGTCGAAAGTCGAAGGGCCATAGGCACGCTTCGGATCGCGTGGATCAAACTTGGCAGAAACGTCATCCAGCGAGTGGGAGTACGTATAGCTGGCCAGGAAGGTCAGGTCGCGAGCGCGGCGTTCCGCGGAGACCTGCAGTGAGTTGTAGTTCGAGTTGCCCGAGTTTTGCAGCCAGGTCGCCGAGGCGAAGGCCACCACCGGACCTCCCGCGGAGTTGGTGTAGCCCTGGCTGATGTTCTGGTTGTCGATCAGACCGGTGAAGGTTCCGTAGAAGTTTTGCCCACCCTGTGTGTAGACTCCGCCTTCGCCGCCCGGGCCGCAGCCTGCAAGTGACTGGCAGAGAGCCGCATCACCATAGAGTATGTCTATCCCACGCTCAATGTGATGCCCCTGAGTTCCAACGTATGACACAGTCAGAACGGTCGACTTGTCGAGCTGCCGCTGAATGGAGAGGTTATAGTGCTCGGCCATTTGCGTCTTGTTTCTGTTGTAGTAGCCGGGCACGTAAAGAGGCATGAGTGATCCGAACTTGAAGTTTGGAAACGGTCCGTTACCCGAGGGGAAGGTGAATGGAAAGTGCTGTCCCTGGGTGACTCCGGTTGCACGAGTGATGTAAGGACTGGCGAATTCCGTCGGTTGCGGAGATGCCCAATAGAGGCCCCAGGGAGCATCACCGATAATACCGAAGTTACCCTTATCCGCTGCGCCCAGGTAGTAGACACCGTACGCTGCGCGAATGCTGGTCTTGTTCTCACCCCAGATGCCGCCGGAAGGCGCGTAGGCGATACCAATACGCGGCCCGAAATTGTTGTACTGGGTAGGAGAGATTGTACTGGGAACTCCCGGATCTCCCGGAACCAGGTTGCCAGCCGGGGAGTCGGGGAACTTGGTGGACTGCACTCCCGGAACCGGCGTCGTGAGCCGACCGAAGTTGTCGCTCCACGGCCTGGCAACGTCCCAGCGCAGACCGAGATTCAAGGTCAGGTTGTGGGTAACCTTCCAGGTATCTGCGACGAACAGCGCTCCATAGCGCGTGCGGTTATCGAGCAACTGGACGGAGCATTGGACGAAAGCCGTTGGAGCGCCGACATAGTAGTCAGAAACATCCGAACCCGTCTCGTTGCCGGTAAATTGAAAATATCCGTTGGGTCCGCACTCGTTTCGAGCATTCAGCTGGTAGTAGCGATAATCACCGCCAAAGCTTAGCGAGTGGTTGCCGATGGTCTTGCTGAAGGTGTCGCCGATACCGTAGGTGGTGTTGGGCTGATAGAGATTCAACCAGTTGTTGCCGACTGCAAAGCTGTTGAACAGGAACATCGGCAATGAGGACGCATATCCAGGGGTTCCGGTGTTGATCAGACCACCGGTGGCGGGATCCGTATTGAAGCCGTATGCGTCATAGCCACTAATCGTCGAACTGGCATCCGGCTGCGCGGTTCGGACCGCTGTGCGAAAAAACTGCAGGCGTACGACGTTGACCGCGGTGCTACCAAAAGTCTTCGTGTTGCTCATCGAGAACAACTGGTTGCGCGAGGGAACCGTCGCCGGATAGCCTGGCACGTTGGTTATTCCCATATAGGCCTGCTGGTAGACAGGCTGGGTGGCGGTGGCATCGTCGTAGTGATAGTAGAACGACCAGTCGCCCGTTGTATGGTTGATGAAGTCGATCCGCTGGGCCATGTTAGTATCGACGAGTTTTCCGCCGTGGCTTGAGTCGGAATATTGGTTTACCCCTAAATTCGCGGCCGGAATTTTCGACATTGTCAAAGCCGTGACGGGATCGATAAAAGCGGAGATGTCATGCCCTGGCACGCTGGCGCCGGTACTATCGGTGGTTGTCACCGGAGTGCCAAGTTGGTTGTAGGTCGTGACTCCAGCCACAACCGGTACGCCGCCACGAGCCGACAGGGTTGCAGCCCATGCGTCACCCTGGACAGCATTCCCGAGCAGGCTATCGGGAAAAATGCCGTTACGCTCATCGGCACTCAGAACGTCCAAAACGCCGGTGCTTACTCCGGCAACACGCCGCGTTTGCTGAATGTCCGTGAAGAAGAACAGCTTGTCCTTCACGATCGGACCGCCAAAAACGCCACCAAACTGATGCTGCTTCAGCTCGGCCTTGGAGGTGTCAAAGTAGTTGGTCGCGTCCAACCCCTGATTGCGGTAGAACTCGAAGAGAGTTCCATGGAAGCGGTTGGTTCCAGACTTCGTGACCGTATTCATCACTGATCCGGTAAACTTTCCATACTCAGCGCTGAAGCTATTGGTGAGCAGACGAAACTCAGCGATCGAGTCGGCATTCGGGATCAGGCCCGCGCCCATATTCCTGGTCTCGTTGACCTCGGCGCCGTTCACCAGGAAGGCGTTGGCATACTCCGGCTGACCATCCGTGGAGACATTCCCCGATGAGGTGTAGAGGCCGGAAGCGGGACCGCGATCGTTGTAGCCGCTGTTCGTGTTCACAGGCGAAACGCCTGCCTGAAGGGAGAGTAGATCGAGATACGAACGGCCATTGAGCGGCATGGCCAGAATCTGGGGAGATTCGATCGTGGTGCCCGTCGCCGTAGTTGCGGTCTCGATCTGCAGAGCGTTCGCCTCGACGGCAACATTTTGCTGCACACTGCCCACCGGCAGGGTTACGTCAAAAGTCAACTTGTCGTTTACGTTCAGGTTGACATTGTTGACCGTGGACTGCTGGAAACCAGTCATCGTGGCAATGATCCTGTACCTGCCGGGGGGCAGCGCCAGGACTGTATAGGCCCCTTGATTGTCGGTCGTGGTTTCCCGGCTAACATTGGTAGCGATCTCGGTGACAACCACATGAGCGCCGGAGATCACGGCCCCCGAACTGTCGCGAACGTATCCCTGAATGGACCCAGTGACGTCTGCCCAGAGGTGGGCAGTACCGAGCAGAACCATTAGACAGAGACAAAGGCAACGGTAAGCACGATGTTGCATAACACTACCCCCGGAGATTCAAGATTTGTGCGACAATATCATTTTTTAAAGAGCCAACAAGCGAAATAGTACGAAACTGGGCGCCGGACCGACGGCGGCAGAGAACAGCTAATCTGTCGAATTTCGGCGGATTTCTCGTAAATACTCACGGTCATCACGGACCCAAACCAAAGGGCTGAAGGGTCCACAAAGTGGCTTTTCCAGCCGGCACCAAACTCGAATCATTTGTCATATAATAGAACTTAAGATGCGTTGTCAAGACAAGAATTTCTGGAATTGGGGCCGGGAAGACAGGTCGACTGCGGAATTGAACTGCTGGGGGAGCGCAAACGAGGCGGTCTATTCGACGGTTGCTTCGCCCCCCGCCTACTCACATTCTCCCCGCATCCCAAGAGAACGAAAGGGATTTACGATCCGGCGATCAGGCTGAGTTTCCCGGCCGGTCTCGATCGTGCTTCATTTGGCTCTTAAAGAGGAAGTAAACCGGAACGCCGATGAGCACGATCACAACGCCAGGAATGGTGGTGGCGGTTCGGTACACGAACAAAACTGCCAGAATGATCCCCGCACAGATCAGGTAAAGCAGCGGAATCAGAGGATAGCCGAAAGCGCGATATGGTCGGTCGGCATTCGGTTTGATCTTCCGCAGTCGAAACACGCCGGCAATCGTCAGAATGTAGAAGATCAACGCGGCAGAGATGATGTAGTCCAGAAGATTACTGTAAAGATTCCCGTAGGTTCCGGTCGCCGGCTGGTAGGTCCGGATCATCAACAGCACCGCCGACCACAGTCCCTGCATGACCAACGCCGCGCTGGGAACATTCGCCCGATTCAGAATCGCTGCGCGTTTGAAGAAGAGACCATCCAATGACATCGCGTAGTAAGCGCGGGCCCCGGACAAGATCAGCGCGTTCATGCAGCCAAACGCCGCAACCATGATGGCAACAGCAATCAGCGTGGGCCCGACGGACGGAAAGATGGCCTGTAGCATCGTGGCCGCCACGCGATCCGAGGGCGCATGCTGAATTTCGCTGAACGGCAGCACAACCACGTACGCGAAATTGGCGAAGACGTAGAGTCCGATCACGATGATGGTGCCGAAGGCGAGAGACAGAGGAACGTTTCGAGTCGGATTCCGAACTTCGCCGGCGGTGAATGTGATGTTGTTCCACGCGTCCGCTGCATACAGCGCCCCAATTTGCGCGCTACATAACGCCACCAGCATTCCGAATGCTGTAGCCGGAGATAGCCCATGTCCCGCCAGGGTGAATCCTTGCGGCGTCCACGCGTGACCAAAGTTGGCCTTGACCACGGAAGCCTTCCAGCCGATCAATACGCCGATCCCGATCACTCCAACCAATGACCCGATTTTCATCGTTGTGAAGACATTTTGGACTCCCTTTCCATACTTGAGGCCTCTCATATTCGTCCAGGTCAGGAAAGTGATGACCGAGAGAGCGACCAGTTGAGCGGTAGAGAGCGAAAGTGCATAGGTCGGAAGAATATGAATAGGTCGGATGATGTAGTTCGTCTCCGAGATCTGCGGCCACAACACGCCAAGATAGCGGGAGAACCCAACTGATGAAGCGGCTATCGTCCCCGTCTGAATGACGAGAAACAGGGTCCAGCCGTACAAGAATCCCCAGAGAGGCGAATACGCTTCGCGCAGGTAAACATATTGACCTCCGGCCCGCGGCATCATTGCTGCTAGCTCTCCGTAGGACAGCGCGGCCGCGAGCGTAAGGACGCCGGCGATAACCCACGCCAGCAGCAGCCAGCCGGCACTCCCAACCTCTCGTGCCATTTCACCGGCCACGATGAATATCCCCGAGCCAATCATCGATCCGGCGACAATCATGGTGGAGTCAAAGACTCCGAGACTCCGATTCAATTCGCGATGGGGCGCGGCGACTGGGGTGTTCTCTATTTTTTGCGTCAAAATTTCCCCCCCACTGGGTCTAAAGAGATACCACAGTCGTCGCTAAAGTTCCGATTGGATTGTTCGAATTGAAATTTCAGGTGGCGCGGCGTCAGCGGAGAAGCTGGTGGTAAGAGGCAAGAAGAAACAGTTTCGCCGGGCAGCTCTCACCTCGCAGGTTTTATTGACGGCTTCGTCTGCGGGTTGGGCTGTAATGCTTAAGTCCCATCTGCTCGACGATCTCTCTGAACTCGGAGCGATGGCGAAGTGGATCAAAACGCGGATCCTGGGTCAGCGTGAAGAGCTTCATATTGCGCTCGTCACAAGCCCGGTTGAGCCATGCGACCATCTGATTGGACTCCCCAAGAGCAGCGTATGTGGCGGCGATGTCGTAGGACGGCATGCAATGGTGGGAAGGTGCGCCCTTGAGTTCGTCTAATATCTCGCGGGCAGAGGATTTATCGCCTGCAACTGCGTGAGCATGAGCCTTCATGGCCTTTACGCAATCGTTTCCTCCCGCCAGTTGGATGGTCGTTTCAAATTCTCGCAGCGCTTCCTTGAAGTTGCCCTTCTGCTCGAGCGCCTGAGCCATGTACATATGTGCCCAGATGAATTGCGGATCCAGCTCCAGAGCACTTTGATAGTGCTTGATGGCTTCATCAAACTGGTGCGCCAGATGAGACGTGACCCCGGCCCAGACAAGTGTGATGATCGAAACTGGGTCGATCTCAAGAGCGTGCATGATAGCGATGTGCGCCGCGTCGTGCTGTCCCCGGGCTGCCAGCAGATTCGCGTACCAGTGATAGCCGAGAGCGTAATCCGGATTGCACTGAATGGAGCGCCGGTACTCGTGATCGGCGGCCTGCCAATCCCGATCGAAGTGCAGTAGAACATCCGCCAGCGAAGCGTGGGCTTCAGCCAGATTTGGATCAAGCTCGATCGCTTTCAGCGCGGCGCGGCGCGCCGAGGGCATGGCTTCGGAGGGAGAAACGATTTCGTAGAACGACAGCAGAGTCAGAGAGTCGGCAAGCCCCGAATAAGGCAGGGCGAACTCCGGATCTTCGCGAATAGCTGATTCGAAACAATGAATGGCTTTGCGCAGACCTTCTTCGCTGCGCTGATTCCAGAAGTATCTGCCCTTCAAATACGCCTCACGCGACCCCGGCTTTTCGCGCTGACCCTCGACGGGGACGGGTGATGAAGCAGAGAACACCTTTAGCCAAAGGCACTGAACAATCTGGTCCGCCACATAGGCGGGCAGATCGCCGAAATCGGTCGGACGACAGCGATAAGTGTGGGACCAGGCTAACGCGTCAGTCCCGGCAAACAGAAGAGCGACGTTGACTCGCAGGCCGTTGCCGTCGTCCTGGATGCTCCACTGCAGCACGTAGTCAACTTTTTCGTCGCTCGAAACTCTGACAGGAGATTCCGGATGCTCATGTTGCACGGGAAACTTCGGACTTACGATGCCCAGGCTCCCGGGGTTTACCTGCTCCAGGGCGGCAACCGTCTGGGCCACGATGGCGTCACAAAGACGACGGCGTTCGCTATTGACGGTTACATTCTTGAGGGGCAGTACGTAAATCGTGATGCGTCCACCCGCGCGCCTGGAGGATCTGGACAGCACTGCCGATTCAGTCTCCTGGTTGCCACTCTCTCGCGAGACTTGCCGTTTCCATCGATCAATCTCCGAGCGCAGAGCGAACACACTACCCAGACTTTTGTGAAAATGACGGTGGACCGGCAGGCCTTCCCTCTTCTCCCACAGCTGCACTGTACGAACTTCCCGCCGCAGGTAGCTGGCGATTTCTTTCCAGGAGTCCAATCGGTCTGTACTCGCACCCAGCCCTGTGGATTGCGAGGAGTTCAAAATTGGCGGCGCAAAGTTTTTGATCATGGTGGTTGGCGGAAGTTTAACCGACTGGCGAACCTGAGATTCACCTATCGAAAACAAACGCCACGTCAGTGCGTGCGGGAGAACAGGTAGGAAGCCAGAAATCGAGCAGTGCGCGAAACTGAAAGAACTGGGACTGACTCAAAGATTTCGTCAACCACGTGCTCTCTTCACCGGAGACTACACTGGGGTACCAGTTTCACGCAAGCTTCTCTTTCACTGTAATAAGCTATTTTATGACTGTCGTGGTGCGGAATTTTCTCCAACCGGAAGGGCTGACTGACGGACTCACATCGCCTTTTTGTCCCGGCACTTCATAGTCGGATAATGGTTTCGCACTATTTCGCTTGTTGGCTTGGGAACGACTTGTTTATTTATAAAGGCTTGGCTGCGTGAATCTCTATTGTCTGTTCTGGGCTGTGTGCTCGACCTCGATCTAATGTGCTCTTGTCTTGCGACGGAGTGACTGAGCGGGATAAGCGGTAACTTCGCAATACCAGTTGTCTGACCGGAAAAAGGAGCCTTGTGTCTGAAAGAGAACGCCCGGATTCATCCCAGCAACCAGCCTGGTTCAACTACACGGACAGCCACGATTTCATGGAGAGAATTCGCACGGGCATGCCGCCCCTCATCATCTGCGTGGCCTGCAACGGCGGAATCCAGGGCAAGGAGGCCAACGAGTTCATTCCGGAAACCGCGGACGAAATAGCAGCATCAGTTCAAGCCGCATACGAGGCCGGTGCGGCAATGGTTCATATCCACGCACGCAATCCCCAAGAATTGACTCAGGGAGCGCGCGAGACCGGAACATGGCGTGAGGTGCTAAGAAAGGTTCGTCAAGGTTGTCCGGAAATCATCATCAACGCAACCACTGGAGCCGGCCCAGGCTTGAGCATGGAAGAGCGTTCCGCATGTCTGGCGGCGGGACCCGAAGTTGCTTCTCTGAACCTGGCGCCGGACATGAGCAAATTCAAATTGAAGGAGCGGCGTCCGCCGTTGCCTTATCCGCGACCGTCCCTTGAAATCGACGAATGTATTCCATTCACCTATGGTCAGATTCACCAGTTCGCCGCGGAGATGAAACAACGCGGAATCAAACCTGAACTGGAGCTCTACCATCCCGGCTGCGCCTGGGTTGTGGACTACCTGATCGAGCACGATCTGATCGCAAAACCGTACTGGATGCAGACCGTGATGGGTTATCAGACCGGCAGTTTCCCGACGGTTGAAAACATTCTCCAACTCTTGAAGGAGTTTCCAGATGGAGCCTTGTGGCTTTGTTCAGCCATAGGTCCATTTCAACTTCCTTTGACCACACTTGCCACGTTAATGGGCGGCCATGTCCGGGTTGGCCTCGAAGATAACGTTTATTATTCGCGGGGACGAAAAGCCAAGAGCAACGCCGAGTTAGTAGAACGAACCGTGCGGATCGCACATGAGCTGAATCGTGCGGTGGCCACGCCGGCAGAGGCCCGCGCCATTCTTGAATTGCCCGGCCAGCCGAGTCAGTACTAGGTCACTCCTGTTGGGTACGTTAATCTAAAATGAAACTCTTGTTTTGCAGAACACCGATCGCAATATCAGCAGGCTAGGTAGGCCAATCACATGGTATTTACGACTCTTGTTTATCTCGCGTTTGCCGCTAATGTACCGAGTCTTCCCCCGGGCAAAGGCAAGGCGATCGTGCAGCGGGATTGTGCGGGGTGCCATGCGCTCAAGGTGATCACTTCAAAGAGGGCGTCGCGGGAGCAGTGGTCCGCGCTGGTCGACCAGATGGTATCGCGAGGCGCCGACGTTCCCGACGAGGAAATTGAAACTGTTGTGGAGTACCTTGCTAAGAATTTTGGCACCACCAAGAAGCAACCTGCTGCTAAAAAATCAACACCCGCCCCGGCCGCAGATTGTAAATAAGACTGCCGCAGCCAAATTGGCTGGAGTCCCCCTGTCATCACCCTTAACAGTTTGTGGAACGCTCCGGTCCTTTGACTGGAGTTCGCGGCACCTTTAGTTTCTTGCCGCCGACAGGTGGCGTCCAACAATTTAGCATCATGTGCTATCGTAATATAAATACGCGACCGCTGGGGGTCGGCATTATCTAGTCACCGGGGGACGCGGGAACATCCGATGTACAGTTGGCTTGGCGGAAAGATCCCCACCTAAATGACTGAAACGACGATCACTGCCCGCCCCACACATACCCGCCACGTGGTGCTGGCCATGATCGTCGGCGCCTACATGATCACCTACATGGACCGCGTGAATATCGCGTCCGCAGTGCCCGTGATCCAGAAGGATATGGGCTTCTCGATGATCACGATCGGGTGGATCTTCGCCTCGTTTCGGTGGGGATATGCTTTTTTTCAAATCCCTGGGGGATGGCTGGGCGACCGCATCGGAGGCCGGCGCGCCCTGGCTTTGGTGGTTGTGTGGTGGTCAGTCTTTACGTCGCTGACGGCATTCGCCTGGAATGCAACCTCCATGGGGGTGTTCCGTTTCTTCTTCGGAGTGGGCGAGGCTGGAGCCTTCCCGATTGCTACCCGATCGCTCTCCCGGTGGATGTTGCCGACGGAACGGGGCTTCGCTCAGGGAGTCACTCATGCGGCATCACGGTTGGGCGCTGCCTTGACCCCGGCACTGGTGGTAATGATGATGCTCCGGTTCGGCTGGCGTACGCCGTTTTTCATCTTCGGCCTCATCGGACTGGGCTGGGCTGGGCTATGGTACTGGTACTACCGAGACACGCCGGGACAGCATTCCCGTATCAACCCAGCGGAGCGCCAGCTAATTGAAGATTCGCTCGGCGTTCGTGACGCCAGGGTGCGATCCGTACCTTGGCGTCAAATTCTTCGCAGCCCTTCGCTGTGGACGCTTTCGCTGATGTATTTCTGTTACGGCTACGCCATCGACGTCTATCTGGATTGGTTCCCCAAGTATCTGAACGAGCACCGCGGCTTCAACCTGACGCAGATGGGTATCTACGCCAGCCTGCCGTTGCTGGCCGGCGCCGCAGGCGATCTCCTGGGTGGCACGGTATCGGATCGTTGCGCCAGGCGCTTTGGAAATCTTAAAGTCGCGCGCCGTGTGGTTGCGCTGGCGGGCTTCCTGCTCGCCGCTGTCTTCATCCTGCCGGCAACTTTGACGCAGCACTCCACGGCGTCGGTCTTGTATTCCTGCGTCGCAGTCTTCGGGTTGGAGGTAACGGTCGGCGTGTCATGGGCGATCCCGCTTGACATTGCGGGCGACTACGCGGGCTCGGTTGCCGCGGTCATGAATACCTTCGGCAATCTGGGAAGCGCCGTTTCCCCGCTCCTGCTCGCCTACCTGGTTGGACTTTACGGTTGGAACATGCCGTTTCTCGTGTGCGCTGCATTGTGCGCCGGTGGGGCAGTGTTGAGCCTCGGGATCAATGCTGACAAGAAAATTGTTTGGGCTCCTGCAGTGCAGTTTAATCCCAGCGCTTGAAAGGTTTACGTTTGGTGAATTCGCAATCGAACTCATGACGCAAAGAGTTGTTATGCTATTATATGACTATATTTAGACCCAATCCCTTACAGGGTTGGCCAACGAAAGTGCACGTTCATGAAGATCAACGCTGATAAGTGTGTTGCCTGCGGAAACTGCATCTACGTCTGCCCGATGGGAGCAATCTACGTCGATCCGGCGATCAAGCGGGCTACCGTGGACCGCAACGAATGTGTGGAGTGTTACGCCTGCTACAACGGGCTGAGTCCAGGAGCGTTTGAATCCTGACCTGGTGCGCACGGTCCGAAAGCTCTTTCAGATGGCGCGCCTGCGCTTCGATCCGGAGCCGGACATCTGCCCAACCGCCGCCTTCGAACCAGAAGATCTGCAGTGGCCGCGTGTCGTGCGTCGGGCATTTTCCGATCCGCGTGCGACTCACGAATCCACCGGCGTGCAGGGCCGCGGCACCGAAGAGGTCAAGACCAACGACGTGACCGATCGAGTCAAGCATGGCGAGGTCGGCTTTACCATTGAGTTCGGCAGGCCGGGAGTGGGCGTATGGTTCCGGGACATCCAGAAGATGACCCACGCCCTGGCGAACGCGAACGTGCCTTTCGAGAAGACAGAACCCTCTGACTCTGCTGATGAGCGACGTTTCGACCGGAACCCTGCGGGAGGACATCCTCGATGAGAAGATTCTTTCGGCGATCGTCGAGATCAAAGTGCCGGTCGACCGCACTGAAGAGATCATCCAACTGGTGCACGAAGTCGAGAAGGACATTGATACCGTGGTCGCTCTCGGCGTGGGCACGCGCTGCGATCGAAAACGGTGAGGAACACGTCGTGGCACCGATTCTGGAGCGTTTGGGATACCGGCTCGAAAGGGCCAAGACAAATACCGGCTTGGGCAGGGTTACCAATGCCGTAGAAAAATCGCCAAAGGAGAGTGTGGCGGTTCTATGACCAACACTTTGCACCGCTACGGGGACGCGGAAAGCTTTCTGGACGACTACATCGTCTTTGCCAGCCCCAGCCGCGGCAAGAACGATGAGGACAGCATCCCCAAGCTGAAGAAGTTCCTGGAAATGGCGTTGCCGTTCAAGCCCGTGAACATCGGAGACCCCGCTCATGGCGGAGCTCTACGGCCCTCGAAGAACGAGACCGTCCTTTCGCATTGGCATCGTGATGTGCAGCCGCGACCTCCGCGCGGTGATCGATGGGATAGACGAACCCGCCTCAGTGGCGGCCGTATTCGACAACCTGGAGGCAGCGGAAAATTTCCTGAAGACCGTGAAGGACGCTGATCTCGGCCTGTAGCGTCAACATTTCCACCTCCATCGAAGGCGCTCGAAAGTGTTGCAGGTTTGCTGGAATCGAGCCCCATAGCATCGGCTATTCATTGGGATTTGAAGGCAAAACCGAAAAGCTGCCGAACACTCAACTACTGGCGCTGACCACCATGTGCGGCCATGGCATGATCTCGAGCAGCCTGGGAAAGAAAATGATTGACTGGGTCAAGGAAGGCCGCCGCACTCCTGAGGAGGCAGTTACATACATGGCTCGCTTCTGTTCCTGCGGAATCTTCAACCCGTCACGCGCCAAGCGTATCCTTGAAGATGCGCGCAAGAAAATGGAATGAAGCGTTTGCCCGCGCGCTACAAGGTCCGGATGGATTTGCCCGACTCTTCTTCGGCCCCCGATTCTTCTTCGATCCCTGATCCTTCTCCGATCATGGATCTCATTGAGGCCTTCCGACGCTCGAAGGTCATGTTCGCGGCTGTGTCCCTTGGTGTTTTTGATCTTCTGGAAAGCAAGCCCGTCAACGCCGCGCCACTAGCCGCCGAGTTACGCGTCGAGGTCGAACCGCTCGAGAGACTGCTGGACGCGTGCGTAGGGCTGAAGCTCTTGCGGCGGAATGGCGCATCCTATAAGAACGAGCCGGTCGCCAGCACTTATCTTTGCCGGAACAGCGAGCGAGCGCTTACCGGGTACATCCTTTATTCCAACGACGTCCTCTTCCGTTTGTGGAGCCACCTCGAAGACGCGGTTCGCGAAGGAGCGCCGCGCTGGAAGCAGGAGTTCGGCATCGACGGTGGCATCTTCGATCATTTCTTCCGCACCGAAGAGGCGAAACAGACCTTTCTTCAGGGTATGCACGGACTCGGACTCCTAAGTTCGCCGAAGGTGGTGGAAGCCTTCGACCTGTCCCGCTTTCGGCGTCTGGTGGACCTGGGCGGCGCGACGGGCCATCTGGCAATCGCTGCTTGCGAACGCTATCCCGGCCTCTGCGCTGTTGTTTTCGATTTGCCCCAGGTGATTGAGGTTGCGCGTGCCCATGCAAGCCAGTCACATGCAGCGCAACGTGTTGAAGTGATAGCGGGAGATTTCTTCCGCGACGACTTGCCGGAGGCAGATTTGTTTGCGATCGGCCGCATTCTTCACGATTGGAGTGAAGATAAAATCCATAAACTCCTGGCCAAGATCTATCAGCAACTGCCCAAGGGCGGCGGCATCCTGATTTCGGAGAAGCTGCTGCGCGAAGACAAGACCGGCCCTACATCTGCCCAGTTGCAGTCCCTGAACATGCTGGTGTGCACGGAAGGCAAGGAACGGACGCTCGTAGAATACTGCCGCCTGCTCGAAGCTGTCGGGCTTCCGAAAGGTACAGAGCCGAATCACCGGCGCCCCCTCGACGCCGTACTAGCTGTCAAACCCTGAATCGCAGACGCACGAACAATTCCATAACTCAACTGCGCCCGAGTATGCCTCCGGGAAGTTCACCAAACGACACGTCTAACACCGAGAGTAGTGCCAGTACAATAGTGCTATAGTATGAGCAAGGGGTGCCTAGTCCTTGGACTGCAAGTAGCTTTGGAGGTACAGCCTGATTCGCAGACAGACGATTACCGCCCAGGTAATCACTTACATTCTCGACCTGATCAGAAAAGGGCAGGTGAAGCCGGGCGAGCGCCTGCCGACAGAAAAGCAACTGACGGAAGAGCTTGCCGTCAGTAGGACCTGCGTACGTGAGGCGATTAAGTCGCTTGAATCTCTTCAGCTGATCAGCGTTAGACCAAAGATTGGCGCGGTCGTCCTCGAACCTTCTCCCGTCGCATTGATCAATGCGGAATATCTTTCTACCTCTGCCTTTATGCAGCAGGCAGATTCCCTGATCGAGTTTCGTAAAGTTCTGGAGCTGGGGTTAGTGGCCCTGGCCGCTGAAAAGTCCACGGAAGCTGATTGGGCAGCCATGCGGGAAGTTTTGGCTGAGCAGGAAGCCGCGCTCCGTATGGACCGCAGCACGCCGCACGGCGATTTGCTTTTCCACGAGGCCATCGGTAAGGCCAACATCCGGTTTCACAAAGCGGTCGCCGAAGCCACCAGAAATCCTCTCGCCATCATGGTTCTGCAGGCGATCTCCGAACCGCTGATCGAAGTTAGCCGCCGTACCAACGAAATGCCCGGAGTGCCCGAGGCCGGACTCCGCCAGCATTGGGCGATTTACCGCGCAATCCGCGAAAATAATCCGGAGAAAGCTCGCCACGCCATGCGAGCCCATCTTCAAGCCGCGGAGCGAAACGCGCACATCCTGCAGACGGCGGGCGAGGCCGCTGCCACGTTACCCGCAACCGTCGGTGCCCGCGGCGGAGAAGAGCGGCGAGTCGGCGTGAGCCTCTCCGGAAAAGCCCATTCTCTGTAGAGACGCAGCTTGCTACGCCTCCCGTGGCGGGCCCAAACGGTATAGCCAGTTACGTCTCAACGGAAAATCGAGTACCGGACTCCGGCGAAGTCCTCTCCGCCTCTAGTTGGAATCCACTTTTACGACCAGGTAGGTAAACGTCTTGCCGCTTACAATTTTCAACTGATGCGGCACTTTGGCCGGGATGTGCACAACGTCGCCCGGGAGTAAGCTGCTTAATCTCCCCACCCTCAATGGACGTTCCGCGCACTTCGTGCGGTTTGATGGTTTTGGGAGCGACCATCGTTCCCCCAACCACCAGCGTGGCTTCCCCACTTTCGACGATCAAGATGTCCACTTGAGTTTCGTGCAGTTCGGCACTGCCGTCGCCTTCACGATGGGAAATTCCCATCAAATGGTTCTGATAGGTGGCAAACGGCTGCCAGGCAAATTTCTGATCGTCAATCTTGCTGGCAAGTTCCTTCCCGGAGTTCTTGACCATGGTGCCCTTCCAGAGACCGAAACCTTCCGGGTCGGCCGCGCGAAGCCAGGTAGTGGAGACGAGGAGTAGGACAACCACGGGAAGCATTTTCATGCGGTTCTCTTTCATGCGAATCTCTCCAAACAAAGGTGTTACGACAGAAATTAGATAATGATCTTATAATACTATCTGTCGAGGTCACATGAACTCCGAAAGAAAGACCTGCATGCACCGTCACGGCCATCGTCGCAGCCATCCTACTCCTTTTCCTCTTTTCACTACGTCGAACACCTTGCGGCCGGCCGAACCAGAACAGCGAACCGTCTAGCCCGTGCCGTTCATGCATGGGTAGGGACACGGATCATCGACGGAACCGGGAAGCCAGCGATCGAAAACGCGACACTGCTGATTCGAAATGGGCGCATCGAGGCCGTAGGCCGACGAGTCAAGATCCCGGCCGGCGCGGAACGGATTGACGCGACGGGAAAGACGATTATTCCCGGGCTGATCAGCGCGCACGGGCACGTCAACGATGCAGCTCAATTCGGGGTCTACCTGCGCGACGGCATTACCACGATCCTGAGCCTGGGCGGCGACAAAGAATTCGCCTTGCGGGAACAAAGCCAGAAGGCGCCTCCTGGAACAGCGCCGCGCTTGTATGTTGCCGGACTGATACAGGATTCCTCGGTCATCCCCGGAGCCGTCGTGGTCAAGACTCCGGAAGAAGCGCGAAAAAGCGTAGATGAATTGATTCGTAACAAACCCGACATCGTCAAAGTGCGCGTCGATGATTTTCTTGGTGCACGTCAGAAAATGAGCCCTGAGGTCTATCAGGCCGTCATTGACGAAGCGCACAAGAATGGATTTCGAACCGCGGCGCACATCGTTCTGCTGGAAGATGCCAAGGGCGTGCTGCGCGCGGGAGTGGACTATATCGCCCACAGCGTCCGCGACCAAGAAGTAGACGACGAATTCATTCGTCTTATGAAGAAGCGACACGCTTTCTACTCGCCGACCCTCACCCGCGAGTTGGCCGTGTTCACTTATTCTGAAACGCCGGCATTCTTCAGCGATCCCTTCTTCCTGAAGGAAGCCGACCCGGCGGAAATGACAAAGATGGAAGATCCGAAGCGGCAGGATGCAATGCGCGACGACGGGTGCTCTGTGGTACAAGGAGCACATGCCGATCGCCATGCGTAATCTGAAGAAGATTTCAGATGCGGGCATCGTGATCGCTGCCGGCACTGACAGCGGCGGTGGGCCCGGGCGATTCCAGGGCTACTTCGAGCATCTTGAACTGGAATACGAGACCAAGGCGGGTCTCACGCCGATGCAGGCTCTGGTATCTGCAACCAGCGGCGCGGCCCAGGCTTTGAACATCAGCAAAGAAGTCGGCACGCTGAAAAAGGGCAAACTGGCTGACTTCCTGGTGTTGTCCGCGAACCCTCTCGACGACATCAAGAACACTCGCAGCATTGAGTCAGTCTGGATCGGTGGCGTCCGCGTCCCGGCCAAAAAACAATAGGCGAAGGATTGCTTCTTGTCATTTAGCCGCCGGCGGTAATTTGTAAAAATCGTAGCGGATGGTCCAGCGCGCCTCTTTGCCTGGCTCGATCCGCAACTGGATGTAAGGCTCCGGAGTCGCCACGGTATTAATTGCCCAGAAGTTGATTTTGTCCAGCGGCTGGTCGCTGGTGATATGAACCCCGGCGCGGCTCTTCAAATTTTCCACTCGGAAGTCGTAGTTTTTGACATCCTTGCTCGATCCCGTCAGTTCCGAAAAGACTCCGTTCTTACCCTGGATCTCACGGGGAAAGACAATTTCCTGTCCGCGAACTTCAGCACGATCCTTGAAGCCGCGCTCGGCGACCGGAGTGAACGCGAACTTGACTATAACGTCCGGACCCACCACCTCATGATCGATCACGAAGAAATTGTGGTTGTACTGGTTCGTCTCAATCACTTTGTGGCCGGTGTTTTTCAACGAGTGTTCCAGCACCAGTTGCGGTTGTCCTTTGACCAGACGGACGGTCTTGCGGTAGATGTACGCGTATCCTTCTTCTGACGTCAATCGCTGCGTGAACTCGACCCGGTCTTTGTGCTTGTGGATTGTCCACCTTCCCGGGTCAACAATCTCGTACGTATCATACGGACGGTAATCCTTCTCGTCGGGTTTGCGGACCACGCCAACGCCGATACGGATAAATGTTCCGCCAGCCTTCGCCTCGTCATAGCCCAGCCCCTTGTCATTAGTCTGAAACGCCTCCACCGGCCCAGTGATCGCATCATGAATTTTCGGATCGTGGTTTTCGTACCAGCGTCCAAAATATTCATGCCCTTCGAATTGAAGGCTGGAAATGATTCCAGACCAGTCAAACCGCGTGCCGCGGTAGGAGCCGTTCTGGCTATCGGGAAGCATCAGCTCGGCGTGAATTAATCCATTCGAGATTGCGGCCTTGGGATATTCCTGGGCCGACAATAGGCAGGCAGAAAGACAAGCAAACAAGCAACAATAAAGTAAGGGTCGCATGGTTGGATCTTAAAGGTATCACACGGAAATGGCCGGGGGCAGCCGCCCAGGCTCGATGCTTTCAGGTGTTTGAAGAGGTGCAATCAGACTCGCGCCACAGCTGGCGCGAATACCGCGGACACAAGTTCGTAGATCTCCGTGATCGCGCCATCGATCTCAAACGTGAACCGCACCAGGTCCACACCCTCCAGATTGCGATGCTCTTGCGACAGAATAGACCACGCGGGGTCCAAGATCAGGTCCGCCTTGAGCCGCTCATAGTACCCATAGCCCAGGCCACGCATGCGGCAGAGAAGATCACACAGGTGTACCAGCGCTACCAGCGAATGTGCCGTCTCGCTCATCTCGGGAGCATGATGATGCGCAATCACCTGAACCATGTCGTCGGAAAGACACCACTTCTTGGCCAAGGCACGCCCGGTCTCGGCATGAGTAAAGCCCATCGTGATACGCTCGGCCTGGTCCAACGGTATCTGCTCATCGCAGGCACGCCGCACCGCTGGGGCGAAGTCATCGCTGAAGGCCAGACAGTTCGCCAGAAACCCAATGTCGTGCAGCAACCCGCCCAAATAAGCCTTATCGGGATCTACGCCGCCGATCTTCTCGCTGAACTTCCGGCACACCATCGCGCAACCCAGGGAATGCCTCCAGAATCCGACCGGATCGAGGACCCACTTCTTGAGCGGAAGGATGTCTCCCATGCAGGTGGCAAGCAGAATATTCTCGACGCGCTTGAGTCCCAGACTCAACACAGCCGCCGAAACGGATTCCGGGGGCTGCGCCAGACCAAACAGAGCTGAACCAGCCATGCGTAGGCATTGCACGGCAATGGCCTTGTCGTAGGACACCAGCCGCACCACTTCATTTATGTCGACTTCACCCTCCGGCTTCCTCAGCACGTTAAGCAGAGGCAGCAGTATGGCGGGAACCGCAGGCACATTTTCAATGCGGTTTACGCGTTCGACAACTTCCGCGTCAAGACATGTGGTCATAGCTTGCCACTCTTAAGAGATGGCTTCCAATACGCGATCGCGCCGGGAAAATGGATCAGATGAAACTGGTCATTCAATTTCAACAGGGATTCCGAGGTTCCAAGAAAGAAATACCCACCGAAGTTGAGATTGCTGAAGTAGTGGCTGATCACTTTCGACTTCGACGGTACGTCAAAATAGATCAGCACGTTGCAGCAGAAAATCAGGTCCATTCCCTTCATGAACAGCATCTTTGAATCATCTTGTAGATTCAGGCGACTGAAAGTGATGAGCTTTTTTACCTCCGGCCGCACTTGCAATTTCTTTTGGTCGATGATCAAGAAATATTTCCGCTTGTAGTAGTCGCTGGTGTTGCGCAGCGCGTAGTCACCATAAATGCCAGCTTTAGCGGTTTCCACGGAACGATCGTTCAGATCAGTTGCGAGAATTTCCACCGTCCAGCCTTTAAGTAAATCCTCACTTTCCTCAAGCATGTTCATGGCCAGCGTATAGGACTCTTCCCCGGTGGAGCAGCCTGCGCTCCAGATGCGTAGTCTCTTGGTTATCTGCTTGGTCTTTTCCGCTTTGATTTCCGGGAGAATTACTTTGCGCAGCGCGTCGAGCTGCGGCTGGCTGCGGAACAGGCAAGTCTCTCCAATGGTGATTTCATTCAGCAGTTGCCGGAGTTCCGCATCGCGGCTGGAAGGCGCGTTCAGAAGGTCCCAATACCCGCGCGTACTGCGAACTGGCAATTGTTTCATCCGCCGCCCGCAGCCATCTGCAAGCAAGTAGAGCTTTTCGTCGAGTTGAAAAATGCCCGAGGCCTTGTATACCAGGTCACGAATCTGGCGGAAGATCGGGTCAATCGTTGCGCTGGCCTTGAAGGGCGCCAGCGGCGTACCGGCGATCGGAGTGCCGGTTGTCATTTTTCCGCCCGCCCCACCGCGGCATAGCTCGTCAAGTGAGGGCTGGACTGAGGCGCGCGGCTCTGCCGCACGCGGCGAGTAATCTCGGGCGCCAAGCGGTCGAGGGAATAAACGGCGTCGGCGTATCCCGCCGCATACACTAATCCCGGCATTCCCCACACCACTGCTGAAGCCTCGTCCTGGATGATGACCTCTCCTCCCGCGTCGCGAATGTGTTGTGCCCCGATGACTCCGTCCGAGCCCATGCCGGTCATCACCACTCCGAGAACGCAGGGGCCATAGGCCGCCGCAACAGAGCGAAACAACACGTCCACCGCCGGCCGGCACGAGTTCTCGGGTGAATCCTGATTCAGTACCAAGCGCCAGTCTGTGCCAGAGCGTTTCACGGTCATGTGAAAGTTCCCAGGCGCAATCCACGCATCTCCGGCGTGAAGAATGATGCCCGCGCTCCCTTCCTGCACTGGAATCGCCGAGCGGGAGGCCAATCGCTCCGCCAGAAGTCGAGTGAAAATAGGTGGCATATGCTGTACCACAACAATGGGAACCGCAAAGTCCTTCGGAATCCGCGGCAAGACTTCGGCCAGCGCGTTGGGACCGCCGGTGGAAGTACCGATGGCGACAATTTCAATGCGGCGGTTGGACGGTGCCCGAACCCGGGTAGGGACAGGAGTCGGCAAGGGCGTGAGCTTCGTGGGGCAACCAGCACATAGCGCCTTGATCTTGGGGATCAGCTCGGTGCGAATGGCCTCGATGGCCTCGGCCGGGCTGCCCGTATTGCTCGGCTTGGTCGCATAGTCCGACGCTCCCAGCGAGAGCGCGTCCAGGGTCGCAGCTCCACCGCGTTCGGTGAGCGTGCTGAACATGATGACCGGTATTCTTGGATAAAGCTTGCGGACTTCGACAAGCGTCTCGAGACCGTCCATCACCGGCATTTCGACGTCGAGAGTAACCAAATCGGGATGGAGCTGCGAAATCTTCGCCAGCGCGATTCGTCCATCACGAGCCGTACCAACGACGTCCAACTCCGGATCTTGCATCAGCGCGTCCGAGAGCAGCTTGCGGATCACCACCGAGTCGTCCACAACCAGAATGCGAATAGGGGACATAGTAAAGGCGTCTCGATCTAGTTCACGGTTAGCACAGGTCCGCTTTGAAAGTTACGATCCCCCACTAGCGGCCATGCTCCTGGTGGGTATGTTTATTCCCGCATTATTTCCGCTGCCATTGGTATTGATCTTGAATTGCTCCACCAGGCGGCGAAGTTCGGCGGAGGTCTCCACCAGTTGCTGGGCTGCTTTCTGCGTGTCACTGGCCCCTCGCGACGTGCTCTCCGCCGCCTGGGCCACGCCCCCTATGTTGCTGGTGATCTCGCCACTGCCGTGCGCCGCTTCGCTCACGTTGCGCGCCATCTCGTTGGTGGTCGCGTTCTGCTCCTCCACCGCCGTCGCGATCGTGTTGGAGATGTCGTTGATCTGGTTGATCACCGTGCCGATGGTGGCAATCGCCTCCACCGCCGCCTTGGTGTCAGTCTGGATGGCCTCGATCTTGCGGCTGATGTCTTCGGTGGCTTTCGCCGTCTCCTTGGCCAGTTCCTTCACTTCATTGGCCACCACGGCGAAGCCCTTGCCCGCCTCGCCGGCGCGCGCGGCTTCGATGGTCGCGTTCAGGGCCAGCAGGTTGGTCTGCTGGGCAATCGAGGTGATCACCTTGATGACCTGACCGATCTCGGTGGAGGAGTCGCCCAGTTTCGCCACGGTGACGTTGGCCGTCTCGGCGACCCTGACGGCAGAGGTCGCGACCTTGGCGGCTTCGGTCGCATTCTTGGCAATTTCCTTGATGCTGGCGCCCATCTCTTCCGCGCCGGTGGCCACGGTCTGGAGATTCTGGCTGACCTGCTGCGCGGCGTTGGAAACCACGTTGGCCTGGGCCGAGGTTTCCTCGGAGTTGGCTGTGATTTGCTGGCTGGTACTGGATAACTCCTCGCTGGCGCCGGCCACTAGCACGGCTGTGCCAGCGATGGACTGGATCACCTGATGAAGGTTGTTCTTCATCCTGTTGAGCGCCGTCGCGGCCTGGCCGATCTCATCCTGGGACGTGATGGCGAGGTCATTAGCGGTCAGATTATTTCCCGCGATCTCCTGAATCATGGAGAGCATGCGGGAGACAGCGCCCGTGATCGAGCGGGTCATGAATGTGGCCACCACCAGGCCCAGAATCACGCCAGTTGGAAGCAGCACTAAGATCACCATTTTCGTTCGGGCTCCGGAGGCGTCTTGCTCTTCCGAGGCTTGCTTTGCCAGATCGTCCGTCAGGGCCCGGAGGTCACTGCTCGCAGCCGCAAGGTCCTTCTTTACTTGAACTGCTTGGGGGGAAAAAGCCAATTCCACGGCTTCTTTAGTCTTACCAGCGCGGCGTAGTCCGATTTCCTGTTGCAGGATGTCGTGGAAGGCAACTTGCTTTTCTAAGATGGTCGAATGAAGGTGCTTACCTTTCTCAGTAATGAGCAATTTAAGCAGCGCATCCATGTGGTCTTTGAATTCCTGCACCTGTTCGTTGTAGGCTTGCAGTGTCTCCTCGTTACCCGACAATAGGAATCCACGGACCGCATTGCCTTGCTCTTGGATGTCTGTCTCACACGTGCTGACCAGAGCTTTTTTCGTCATGTGGAGGTTAGCGGTATCGCCCAACTCATTCAAACGGATGATCGAGAAGTAGCTGACCAGGCCTACGGCCAGCAACAGCACTAGAATTGTGCCGAATCCCACGCCCAGCTTCATCTTCAGGCTCAATTTGTTCATAACTGCTTTCTCCTCTGGAGTATTCTTCGATCAGGACATCGGTCCTTGGGTATCACCAGTGGTGACGGATTCTTCCGGCAGCGAGGCTTGGGACGCGAATACATGGTCACGGGCATGCCCACCCAAGAGAGTTCATCGGCGATGCGGCAATGGACTTTAGGTGGAAAAGAAGAAGCGAGGCCGGTTGGGATCTTGGAGAGTACCCAAGATGTAGTTAACGAGCAGGACGCTCACTGCACGCGCACTACGTCCCCCCATCCAGTTTGTAGGCGAGGGCCAAGGCCGCGGTGGTGATATCGGCTGCAAGGCAATACTTGCCGGCGCGTCACCAACCGGCCTGGCGCAAGCCACGGTTGAACAAACCAGCCAGCTGGTAGCGGAACGCGATTTGCCCGCGGTAACGCGTGCCGGGCGTGTCGTCCACCCGGGCGCCTCCAAATAGGGCGATCTCCGCATTCGGAAACGGCACTAGCTTGACAGTTGGGCCGATGCGCTTTCCAGTCAAGTAACAGTCACCGTTGAGGAACACTGCTGACCCATTCTTCAGGAAGATTCCTGCCGGCATGTCGCTGTAGAACATCCCCAGGCGCAGCCTCGCCTTGCGGTCGATGGCGCGCGAGAGAGTGCCGGACCAGCCAAACGTCGGGTTGTCGGAGGCACGGGTAAGGGCCTCGACGGTCAGATCCTGAACCACCGGCACCGGAAGTTTTTGCCAGCGGAAGGCCTCACGGGTGAAACGGATGGACTGGATAGAATCGAACTCCGCCGACAGATCGCGTGTGCTTCCCAACTTGCGGGTGGCGAGGACCTGGATGTAGTTCTCGTCTCCCATGCGATGCAAGCGGGCGAATGCATTGGGTTGCAGGAAGTCTCCCACGTAGCCGACCGTCACGCTGATCTTATCCGGGGCAAACCTGTGGATTTGCCCCGCGTAGCTAAGCCGGTAGCCCTCCAGCCAGGCGTCGTTGTCGGCATAGGTGACTTCGCTGCCAGCACCGGTGTCGAACTCGATTCCGCCGGCCTGGGCCTCCAAATGGTGCCCGATTTTCTGACCCAGGAACAACGATTTGAGGTTAAACGACCAGTAGGCAACGTGATCGCCGATTCCCGTGTAATCGTAGCTGGCCTGAAAGTTGCGCCCCGACTCGCCCCGGGCCTGCAGGTAGGTGGTGCCCTCTCGCACGAAGTTGATCTGCACTCGGGTGCTGATCTTGTAGTATTCGTCGCGCGCGGTCACCTTTCCAGGGCCTGTGTCCATGTAACGAAAGTGGGTGATGCTGTCAGCGGCCAGAAACTTGACTCGCCCCGAGAACAGATTGGCCTTGGTGGGTGTGGTACTCGCGGCCATAGGCGCGCCGGCGGAGGGTGTCTGGGACATCTGGAAGCAGCCTACAGTGGGTTAGTTTCGTGGAATTAGACATGGGAGGGCGTCGCGCCAGGGAGAGGCTGATGGAGTGCAGGCAGGGTTCCTCTGCAGAGACAGATGGTTCTTGTCCCCACGCGCGGTCTCGAGCCATAGACAGAGTCAAGGCAAGAGTGACCCAGCCCAACAGAAGACGCTTTTGGAAGGCCATGATTTCCCCTGCGGCTTCCATCGGCAAAATCGCCGTGGCCCATGCGTCTCGGATGGGAAGGTTAGGGCTGAAGGCAACGCTGAGTTTCCCGAAATGGATCGCTTTCCCGTTCGCCATGAGTAATCGTTCTAGGCTCCCGCCGACACTGACTCGGCGGTTTCAGTCATCTCACAGGCTTTTTCGATATCCAGAACGTGCATGAGCCGGTCATCCAGCTTGTGGACCCCCAGGATCAGGGCGCGGATCGAGCCCCGCAGCGTTTCGGGCGGAGGCTCGAAAGCTGCTCTCCTCAACTTCCACCACATCTCCGATCTCATCCACCAGCAAGCTCACTGCGCCATCCTCGGAACGGACCACAACGTTCATGGGAGCGTCGTTCGGGCGGACCGGGTTCCAGCTCCAGTCGCCGCCGCAGATCGACCGCCGTGACGATTTGGCCGCGCAGGTTGATCAGGCCGCAACCACCCCCGGCGCCAGCGGAACCCGGGTCAGATCCAGAGAGCGAATGACCTCTTGGACGCCTTTTAGTTCCACACCGAACAGCAGCCCGTCCAGATAGAACGTGCAAAACTGTGAACTATGGGCCATGGCTTAGTTCGCGCCTCCCGCCGCCTTCATCGCCGAGCCGGACTGCTCCGCCAAAATCACGCCCTGAGTTCGCAGGATTGCGGGGATGTCGAGCAATTCCGTGACTCGCTCACCGATCACGACTGAATAGAGAACCGCCGGCCGGCGTAGCCGCCGACTTCACGTTCGCCCGGTCTTCGACGATGTCCAGAATCCGTTCCACCACCAGGCCGAAGGAGCGCCCCTCGTGGTTCAGCACCAACACCTGAAGCGGGCTTCGAATCCGCCGCCGGCGCGCCTTGCAAGGTTCGCAGCTTGTGGCGCCGCTCTTCCAGCACAACATTCAGACGAATCAAGGGCAGGATCTGGCCTCGATACTGGGTGACCCACTGGCTGCCGGAAATTTCCACCTGCTGGACACCGGAAACTCCTCCAGCCGCGCCAGGATGCCAAGAGGTATGGCCATGCGGGAATCGCCCGGGCCAGCGAAGAGAAGGAAAGTTTGTTTTTCTCCTGCGCCTCCGCCGATTCCGTGACCGCTTCAACCAACTCGCGGCTCCGTGCCGCACTCACTACGCCAGATCGCTGCGCCACACCCAGACACGTCCAGGATGAGCGCTACTTTGCCGTCGCCCATGATGCTTGAGCCGGCAAATGTCTTAACTGTCTTGAGCTGTTTCCGCAGCGGCTTCACTACAATTTCTTCGGTGTCGTTGATCTGGTCCACCACCAGTCCGAATTGCCGCTCGTCGGCTTCCAGCACCACGATGTTGACCAAACCGCTCGGTGGTGTCGCGGAGTCTGCGTTTTCGCCGAGCCGCAGTTCGCGGCTCAGATACACCAGCGGTAGCAGGCGTCCGCGCAACCGGTAGACGGGCGCGCCGTGAACCATTTCGATGGCATGTGCGCGCCCGGTCGGGCTCAAGCCGCACCAGTTCCAGCAGGCTCACCTGAGGAATGGCGTAGCGATCGCCACCGCAGGTCACCACCAGCGCCGGGATGATGGCCAGGGTCAAGGGAATCTTCACCCGGACCGTGGTGCCCTTGCCCGGGGTAGACTGCACGTCGACCGTGCCGCCAATTTTCTCGACGTTGGTCTTGACCACATCCATGCCCACGCCACGGCCGGATACGTTGGTCACTTTCTCCGCCGTGGAAAACCCCGGCAGAAAGATCAGATTGAAGATTTCGCGTTCTGGCATCATGGGCTGCTTGCTCGGCGGTGATTAATCCGCGTTCTAAAGCCTTCTTGCGGATGCGCTCCCCGTTCAGCCCGGCGCCGTCATCAGCTGATCTCAATGTTTACTTGCCCGCCTTCATGAAAGGCGCGCAGAATCAGCCGTCCTGCCGGCTCCTTCCCCGCCTTGAGTCGGACTTCGGGAAGTTCGATTCCATGGTCCACGGAATTGCGGACCAGGTGAGTCAGTGGATCCTTAATGGCCTCGATGATGGTCTTGTCCAGTTCAGTTTCCTTGCCCTCCATCTCGATGTTCACTTGCTTGCCGCAACCGAGCGCGACGTCGCGCACCGTCCGCGGGAATTGCCCCCAGATGTTTCCGATGGGCTGCATGCGGGTCTTCATGACCTCTTCCTGCAGCTCGGTGGCGATGAGGTTCATGCGCTGGGAAACGGTCTGCAGCCCGCTGTCTTCCAATCTGGTGGTGAGTTGCAGAAGCTGGTTTCGGGCCAGCACCAGTTCGCCGACCAGTGTCATCAGTTTGTCCAGCAGGTTGACACCTACACGAATGGTGTCGGATGAGGCATCGCGAGGCTTTGATTCCAAGATCTGCTGGTTCGTGGAAACATGCTCCTGCTTGGTCGGCCACGCCGCCGCCGGCGTTTCATCGGCGCATCGCTCTCTCTCTTCTTGCCCCTCAAAGGGTGCTGTGATGTCCTTTGCCCTAGGCTCAGCCAGCGACCTACCGATCGCTTCGCGGGAAGGCTTTCGTTGCGAACTGGCGCGTTTCTTCCGAGGTCCGGCAGGTGGCTCAACTGATTTCGGCAGGGCGGCTCCCGCCGCTGCAGAAAGAATCTCTTTTGCCAGCACAGATGGAGATGAGTGGCGTCTCCGGGGTTGGTCTCGGCTTGGCCTCAACTGGAGCGGGCGAGGAGGTTAGACAGCCGGGCCAGAGTTTCCCGCAACTCCGGGTAGTCTGCATCTCCGTCCCGGCCGGTAGATTCGATCTCCTTTAACATCTGGCGGACAGCGTCGACCATGCCCAGCAGCCCGGTAGTGATTTCTGGGTTAAGGGTCAGCTGACGGTCGCGCAAACGTGTCAAAAGGTTCTCACCCACGTGCGCGACCTTTTCCAATTTGTTAAAGCCCAGGAAGCCGCACGTACCCTTGATGGTGTGAATGGTGCGAAACACGCCGGCCAGCGCATCTAGATCCTGCGGATTTTTCTCCAGACCGACCAGATCCCGGTCCAGCCGGTCCAGGTTCTCGTAACTTTCGACCAGAAAATCCTTGACGATATCATCCTCGCTCATCCGCCGTTCCTTTCCCGATTGCTCCTGACGTCGCGAGGCCGCGTCGCTGCCCGCCTGGTGGCGCTTGCTTGCGTTGCGCCTCCCATGGCTGAGTGAGGTCCCATGATGTGAACAATCGTCAATTCAATCTCTTCAAACCCTCCATCGTCTGTTCACGCTGTTTTCATTAGGCGAGTAGGACCCTTTAATGAGTCGCGAAGCGCAGCTTCTGGCCTGCCTTTGAAACCTCGGCTCGGTTCGCAATTGGGCGGCGTCCCGATTTGAAAGCCATATCTGTCAGCACGAGAACTTATTAATCTGACGCTCACGCGTTCGAGTAAATACTTAAAGTGTCGCCGGTAAGGCAAGCTTCGTCGTGGCTCACCTCAAGGCGTCCGCACCCTACTCGAACCGGGAATCCTAAAACACTGAACACAGTAAGAAGTCAGGTGAAATGAAGACCACGTCCCGGCTGAATCGCAAGGTGCAACTCGCCTTCGGGTCTGCCGTCTTGATGTTGGTCGTAGGGGGTGCGGTCCGCTATCGCGGCATGGTCGCGTCCTGGCTCACATCAAGGAGAATGACAGCCTGAGAACCATTCCTACCGTGATCCTGACCACTTCTGACGCCGAAGCGGATATTGTGAAAAGCTACCAACTCCAGGCGAACTGCTACCTCAGCAAGCCGGTGCAGTTGGACGCGTTCGAGAACCTGGTGAAGAGCATCAATGATTTCTGGCTGACCCGGGTCACGCTGCTGCCGCAGGAGCAGAGCGGATGAGCCAGAAATCGATCAAGGAAATTCTCCTGGTTGAAGATAATCCTGGAGACGCCCTCCTGCTCCGCGAGATGTTGAACGAACAGGGTTGGTATAGCGCCCGCGTGACGCACGTGGAATACATGAGGGCGGCCGAGAAGCATCTTGCGGAACATGCGGTTGACATGATCTTGATCGACCTGTACTTGCCCGATGCGGAAGGACTAGGAGCGGTACGGCGGGTCCAGGCGGTCGCGCCCCGCGTCCCTTTGGTCGTGCTGACTGGCATGGACGACGAGATACTGGCCACACAAGCCTTGCAGGAAGGCGCTCAAGACTATCTCATCAAAGGCCAGATCGAGGCGCGCGGGCTTTTGCGGGCCCTGCGCTATGCCGTAGAGCGCAAGACCATGGAAGAGGCGTTGTCCGTGGAAAAGGCACGCGACGCCGCGGCGCGGAAACAAATCGAAGAAGAACTGCGTGACGCGAAGGAAGCGGCCGAGGCGGCCAATCGCGCCAAAAGCGAGCTCCTGGCCAACATGAGCCATGAGATCCGCACCCCCATGAATGGCATCATCGGGATGACCGACTTGGCGCTGGACACGCAGCTGACCCCGGAACAGCACGAGTACTTGACCATGGTCAAGACTTCCGCCGATTCCCTGCTCTCTCTGCTCAACGACATTCTGGACCTGTCCAAGATCGAGGCCGGAAAGCTGGATTTTGAAACCATCGACTTCAACCTGCGCGATACGCTCGAGGATGCCATTAAGGGTCTGAGCTTGCGCGCCCACCAAAAAGGGATCGAGCTCGCCTGCCGTCTGCTGCCTGACGTTCCCGAAGCCGTGCAAGGCGATCCCACGCGTCTGCGACAGGTTGTGGTGAACCTGGTGGGCAACGCCATCAAGTTCACGACCATCGGAGAAGTTGTGCTTCGTGTCGACCGTGGCGAAGCAGCGGAGGACACCGCACTGCTCCATTTTTCCGTGAGCGACACCGGAGTCGGCGTGCCGTTCGACAAGCAGCAGACTATTTTCGAAGCGTTCTCCCAGGTGGACGGCTCCACCACAAGGAAATATGGCGGCACGGGCTTGGGTCTCACCATCTGCTCGCGGCTGGTTGAAATGATGGGCGGACGCATTTGGGTGGAGAGTGAACCCGGCCAGGGAAGCTCGTTTCACTTCACCGCGCTCTTTCCGTTGCAGAAGACCGCGCCGTGGAAGTACGAGCCAATCGGGGTAGAAATGCTGCACGGTCTTCCGGTCTTGGTGGTGGACGACAACGCCACGAACCGGCGCATTCTTCAGGAGATGTTGCTGCTTTGGCAAATGAACCCGACCTTGACCAAAGATGGACCTGAGGCGCTCGCTGTTCTGCAACAGGCCGCCGGTCAAGGTACTCCCTTTCCCCTGGTCTTGCTCGATGCCCAGATGCCCAAAATGAACGGATTTAGCGTCGCCGAACGAGTGACCCAAAATACGCCATTGGCAGGCGCAGCCGTCATCATGTTGACCTCCGCCGGCATGCGGGGAGACGCGGCTCGCTGCCGCGAGTTGGGTATCAGCGCCTACCTGCCGAAACCAATCAAGCGCTCCGACCTTCTGGCCGCGATCCGCATGGCACTCGGAGTGCAGAACCAGTCCCGGGAGAATCCTTCCCTCGTCACGGTTCATTCCTTGCGTGAAACCAGAGAACGACTGAATATCCTTCTGGCTGAAGATAACGTGATCAACCAAAAAGTGGCGGTCCGGCTGCTGGAAAAGAGGGGACATACGGTGGTGGTGGCGGAAACTGGAATGAGAGCCCTGGGAATGCTGGAACTGGTGGACCAGCAACCCTTCGACCTCGTCTTGATGGACGTGCAAATGCCGGAGATGGACGGTCTGCAGGCCACGGCCGCCATTCGTCAACGCGAGATGACCAGCGGAAAGCACATTCCCATCATCGCCATGACTGCCCACGCAATGGTGGGCGATAAGGAACGCTGTCTGCAGGCGGGGATGGACGGTTACACCTCAAAGCCGCTGCAGATCCAAGAGCTTCTTGCCACCATCGAAACTGTTCTTCACGCGCAGAACAACCGCAGTCGGGCCTGCGCGGGGCTGGCCTAACCCAGGATATCTCCCGGGGTGGACTGAAACCCGATATCTACGGCAGACCAAACGCATACAACGAACTGCCCGCCGCGATCGCAATGTACTCCTTGCCGTCCACCGCAAACGCCATCGGCGAAGCGTACACTGCCCCACCCATTTGAAAGTGCCATACAGGTCTGCCTGTGGATGCATTCAATGCGACAAAGTTCCCTTCCGCATCGCCCGTGAACACCAGTCCACCTGCAGTCGACAACACGCCCGACCATGTCGGCGAGGGATGGCGGAACTCCCACTTCACCTGTCCACTTTCCGGATCGATTGCCCGCAGAGCTCCCCAATACGGCTCCGCTTCGTCAGATGGAAAATACGCGCTGCCGTAGTAAGCATGTCCCGCCTCATAGGGCTGCGGCGCAGTGCTGAAGATGTCGCATTGTTCCCGCGCACTTACATAGAAGAGGCCGGTTTGTACGTCGAAGCTTGGCGACATCCAGTTCGTAGTGCCCAACGCTCCCGGGCATACCGTTCGTCCTTCCGGAGTCGGTGAGCTTTGCTTGGTTGCGACGGGGCGGCCCTCGCTGTCCTTGCTATCGCTCCATGTAATTTTGCCGAATGCGTTGGCGGAGAGGAGTTTGCCCGTAGTGCGATTGACAACATAGAAGAAACCGTTGCGGTTGGCTTGGGCGATCAAGTGCTTGTCGCCAGAATCAATCATGATTGGCACCTGTGTGGCATCCCAATCATGCTCATCGTGCTTGGTGAACTGGAAATGCCAGTTGAGTTTCCCGGTATCCAGGTTCAGTGCCAGCAGGCTGTTACTGTAGAGATTGTCGCCGGCTCGGCCCTCGCCGCGGTTGGAAGGCGCAGGATTGCCCGTCGGCCAGAAAAGCTGGTTGGTCGCAGGATCATAAACCCCCGTCATCCACGCCGGCGCGCCACCGGTCTTCCAGGAGTCGCCCTCCCAGGTCTCATGCCCCTGCTCACCCGGGCCAGGCACGGTGTAGAACCGCCACTTCCGCTGGCCCGTGTCCGCATCGTAGGCGTCAATAAATCCCCGGATGCCATATTCACCGCCGGAAACCCCGAGAATCACAAGGTTTTTCACTATGAGCGGTGCCAGCGTAAAGCTGTATCCCTTCGTGTAGTCGACGGCCGAAACATCCCAGACGACATTTCCGGTTTTCGTGTCGAGGGCAACAACGTGGGCGTCGAGCAGACCGAGAAAAACTTTATCGCCCAGAATGGCAAGTCCGCGATTCACGCGGCCGCAGCATGGTCGAATGTCAGCCGGCAATTGACGCTGGTATAACCAAATCGGCCGTCCGGTGCGGGCATCGAGGGCGAAGGCACGGTCATCCTGGCCAGTCGCATACAGCACGCCATCCGCTACCAGTGGCGTAGTTTCAAATTTTCCCGTGGCGCCAGTTTGAAATACCCATTTCACAACCAGCGAGCGCGCGTTCGTGGTGTTAACTTCGCTCAGCGAACTGTAACGACGGCCGGCATAGTCGCCCGAATACGTGAGCCAGTTCTGCGGTTCGTTCGACGAATTGAGAAGCCGCTCGAACGTGACCTGCCCCCAAACATTTACCGGGAACAAAGATGAGCCCAATAGCAGGAAAATGCTGATCGAGAGCTGGTGCAGCGTCTTCTTCACGTCGGCTCTTCTCATTTCTCACCCACATCGAGCAGGTAGGCGATGATGTCGTTCAGATCATGGTCACTTAACGTGCCCGGTTCAAAGGCCGGCATCAAGGATTTTCGACTCTTCTTGATCGAACGTAGCTTGGTCTTGTCCAACAGATGGATCTGCTCGGTGGCGTCCATCACCTGCACGCTGAAGCTGTCTTCGTTCAGAGTTACCCCCTTGATCTCTTTGCCGTCCGGGGTCACGACCGTCACGGTTTCGTAGCGTTGGGCAAATTCTTTCGTTGGCTCTGTGAGTCCCCACGCGAGCCGCTTGCTCGGATCCCGGACCGACTCCACCAGCGCTTCGACGGTTCGCGAGATTCCCACCGACGTCAGATCGGGCCCGACACGCCCCCCCTTTCCTTCCACCATGTGACATGTCGAACAGTTGGCATCCCCATAGAAGAGCTGTTTCCCATGCGCAGCGTTCCCAAGTTTCTTGGAGGACGCGCCCGCCTGAATACTTCGCAGGTAAGTGATGATTTGCCAGATCTCTTCGTCCGTCATCCCGACGCCTTGCCCATTAGTTCCGTTGGCTGGCATTGCAGTGCCTGGAATTCCCTGGCTGATATTTCGGAACAGGTCGCCGTCAGAGTCTCCGTGCCGCTTGTGTGCTCGCGTAAGATCGGGACCACGGCCGCCGCCGCGAGCGCCAAGCCCATGGCATAAAGCGCAGTTTATGCGGAACTCGAATTCACCAGCATTCGCAGCTTTTGGGTCTGCTGAGAAAGGATTTTGAGTCTGTCCAACCGTCGGGCACACCAGGAGTACGAGCAGTGCAACCAAGGCTGAAGTTGGAAAGAGAAAATGCAATAAATGACGGGACAAAGTCCCGGCCAAGGATACTCGCCAGCGGGACATCGATGTCGCTCTCCCTTCAGCCAGCATGCCGCAAGTTATGAGGTTTGGCGCATGATAGCACAGGGGTTTTTCTGGCCACATTTGGCGCACAAACGCGTGAGCGAGCCCGAAAAACTGTTAATCCTTTTACTCGCGCAGGAACGAGGGTTGAAGGAGTCAAGGTATTAGTTTTTTGATTTGTCAGCATCAGATTTTTGAGTTTAGCGAAAGTGGCTCTACCGGGGTACAAAGTCTCGCCAGCTCATTTTGCCAGCGACTGAATCGTTTCAATAGAGTTAAAACTTCCGCCTGAGGAGTCTCGAAAGGGAAGGTGTCAGATGCCAGAATCAAGCATCGGTTTCTATGGCCATGTGAAGCAATACCACAACCTGAAGGCTGAGATCGATCAGGCCATCCTTGACGTGCTGGAGAGCGGCAGTTATGTGCTCGGCCCACAATTGACGAAGTTTGAAGATGAGCTCGCCCGCTACATGAAGGTGCGGGAGACCGTTGGAGTCAATTCGGGCACCGATGCGCTGTTGCTCGTGTTTCTCGCCCTGGGTCTTGGCCCCGGCGATGAGATCATCACCACGTCCAACACTTTCTTCGCGACTGCGGAAGCGATCTGGCTGGCTGGCGCCACCCCCGTATTCGTGGACTCCGATCCAAAAACGCGCAATATCGATGTAACCAAGATCGAAGCTGTTATCACGCCGAAAACTCGCGCCATCGTGCCGGTGCATCTATATGGGCTCACCGCGGACATGCCGGAGATCGCGAGGATTGCCAAGGCCCACAATCTGTTTGTGGTGGAAGATTGCGCCCAGGCAATCGGAGCTCGAGGCGATCAGTTTGGCATTGGAGAGCTGAGCGACGCGGTTTGCTTGAGCTTCATCATTCAGAAGAATCTGGGGTGCTTCGGCGACGGCGGCGCGGTGGCGACAAACAACAAAGACTTGGCAGCCAACATTCGCAGGCTGCGCAATCACGGCTCTACGAAACGCTCCTATCACAGCATCGGCTACAACAGCCGCTTGGATGATATTCATGCGACCGTGTTGCGGGTCAAACTGAAGCACGTTGACGAGTGGAGCGAAAGGCGTCGGCAGATTGCGAAACTCTACGATCAAGGTCTGGCTGAAGCGCCGATGACTCTACCTTTCACGCCGCGTGGCTACGAGCATGTGTACCATCTTTACGTGATTGAAAGCGATGATCGGGACGGGCTGCAGGCCTATCTGAATTCGAAAGGTATCACCGCTCTAACCCACTATCCGATCGCAATCCATCAGCAGGAAGGCGTTCCCTGGGGACATGCTGCCCGGTTCACTTCGCTGCCAGTTACCGAAAAGTCCGCGGCCAGCATTCTGTCGCTTCCCATGTACCCGGAACTCACCGATAAAGAGGTCGAGCGCGTGATCGAAGAGGTCCTAAACTGGGCTGCGAATCGGGAGGCGCTCAGCCACCAGGCGGTGTGACAGCTAAGCACATGATAGCGCGCCGCGATCGGCTACCGATCCCCCGTTCCAGAATTGCTTCGTGAAGAACGGCAACAACTGAGAAGGGTGCTCCGTGCCGCTCACTAGCCAGCCTTGCGTTGGGGGTTGGTCAAATGACGAGAGCGTGCCGCAGCCAGCGCCTTGTGAGCAGCTCCCCAGATGGGCGCATCTTCATTCAGAACGACGTAGATCGGAATGCGCTCCAGTACCGGAGAAAGCAAGGTCTTGTCGCAGAATGCGCGGAAGAATGTTCCATCTTTCAACTTGGGCAGAATCTTCGGCGCAATCCCGCCCGCCACATAGATTCCACCGACTGCCATGGCACGCAATGCAAGATTCCCAGCCTCGGAGCCGTATGCTTCGGTCCAAAGATCCAGTGTGTCAACGCACACGCGGCAAGTGTTCGCACATGCATTTTCACTGATCTCGCGCGCGGAATCGCCGCCACCGTCGAACGATGGATGACGTAAATAAGGATCCAGAAATTCGTGGATGGCAAGAATCCCGCGGCCGGAAAGAACATCCTCGCAACAGACTTGAGGCAGGCGCTTCTTCAGGAAAGTGAGAAGCCCGATTTCGCGATCCGTTCGCGGCGCAAAGCCAGCCAGGCCTCCTTCGGAAGGAAATACCCGGTACTGTCGGCTGTCCCATACCAGAAGCGCTTCGCCCAGGCCAGTACCTACGGCCATCAGCGCCCGGGTCGCGTTCGGCTGCAGGACTCCCTGGTTCAAAACGGCCAAATCCTTCGCGGGCAGTTGGTCCAGGCTCCAAGCGGTGGCGACGACATCGTTGAGCAGCACGATGTTTTCAAGGCTTACATCTAGCCGTTGCGCCAGCTCCGACGGATTCAAAGTCCAGGGCAAATTGTTGGCGTGAAGGTGGCCTTCGACCACCGCACCCGCTACGCCAAAACCCGCCGCGCTTATCCGCTGGCCCCCAACTTTCGCCGCCTGCCGCAGGAAGTGCGCGATCAGATCTTCAAAACTTGAGAATTCGCGGGTTGCGTAGCGGCGCTTGAAAATCGGATGAAGGGCAGTCCCTTCCGCTTCCTGGAAGACTGCCAGGTTACATTTAGTGCCGCCAATATCTCCGCCCAGAATCAAGTGTGGACCACCTTGGAAGGCTACTGACCCGAGGCCAGATTATAGCAATTTCTCCTTAGCGGATTCCTGAATGGGATAGACCGATGAATATCATAGATAGCATTGGAAAAATGCTATCCTCCGTTTCGTGCCCGAAGCCTATCAAAACAATGCCCTAAGGCGTCTGCTGCCGGCTTTGTTCCTGCTCTGGGGTATTCCTTGTTTGCTCTGCTGTCGCTTGATTGCGCAGGCGCCGCCATCGTCTGCGATTGAATTCACGAACATGACCGCACCTGCTGGGATCAAGTTTGTGCACTTCAAGGGCAATGACGGTATCTCCATCAACCGGGAGGAATTTGGCCCCGGAATCTGCGTTGCGGACTTTGACGGGGATGGCTGGCAGGACATTTACTTCGTGAATGGCCGCGACCTGTACAACCGTGGCATTGCCGTCCGGAATGCGCTCTATCGAAACAATGGCAATGGCACTTTCACAGATGTCACGGACAAGGCAAGCGTCCCCGGGACTGGTTACGGCCTGGGTTGCGTTTGGGGCGACTATGACAACGACGGATTCCCCGACCTGTTTGTTACCCAGTACGGTCGCAACGTTCTCTACCACAACAATGGAAATGGGACGTTCACCGATGTGACCGACAAGGCCGGTGTAGCCGGCACGGAGTCAGGGACGTTTCATTCCGGCGCCACCTTTTTTGACTACGACCGCGACGGCCGGCTCGATCTGTACGTCGGCAGTTACGTCGACCTGGGTAACAGGCGTTATTGCAATCTGGGCGGAGTGCAAAGCAGTTGCCCTCCCAGTGTCTACCGCGGCAGCCCGGACGCGCTTTACCATAATAATGGTGACGGAACATTTACCAACGTCACTATCAAGGCCAAGATCTACCAGCCCGAAGGCAAGAACCTTTCCGTAGGTGCCGCCGATTTCGATGATGATGGCTGGCCCGATCTGTTCGTCGCCAACGACGGGCTCAGCGCGTACCTCTACCGTAACCAGCACGACGGCACCTTCAAGGAGATCGGCTTAGCCACCGGCATGGCTTTCACCGGACAAGGTGCAGTCATGGCGGCGATGTGTATCTCACTGGGCGATATTGATAACGACGGTTGGCTCGATCTCTATATCTCCGATTTTCAGAGATCCTCCGATCACATGTGGCAGAACGACGGCAAGGGTTTCTTCGACGAGATCAGCGACCAGTCCGGGCTTACCCGCGCCACCCACGACGTGCTTAGTTTTGGGGGAGGGTTTTTCGACTACGACAACGACGGCTGGCTGGACCTCTTCATCGCCAACGGTCACGTTTATCCCGAAGTGGAGCAAGCCACGCCCGGAATTCACTACAAACAATTCAATAGCCTGTTTCACAACGAACACAATGGCAAGTTCGTGGAAACGAGCAAGTCGGCAGGCAGCGGGTTTCAAACTCCCTATGTCGGCCGCGGGGTCGCATTTGCGGACTTCGACAACGACGGATTCGTGGATGTTGTGGTGGCCAACAACGGAGATGTGCCCTTGCTACTTCACAACAGCGGCGGCAACGGGAATCACTTCCTGAACTTCAGGCTGGTGGGCACCAAGAGCAATCGTGACGGAATGGGCGCGCGAATACGGGTCCTGGCCGGCGGCATCTCACAAATTCGGGAGGTCGAAGGCGGCGGGAGCTATCTCTCGCAGAGCGACCTGCGCGCCAGTTTTGGCTTGGGTAAGGCAGCTCGGGCTGAGACCGTCGAAGTCAAGTGGCCCAGCGGTCTGCAGCAAACGTTTCGCAACGTAGAAGCTGATAAGTTCTATCTCATCGAGGAAGGCCGCGAACGACTCGAGCTCCAGCAGTTTCGGCGGCCAACGCCATCCCCTTAAGAGCCGACCGCGCCCTGCAAGACTTCGCGCAGCCGCTTCGCCACTACCAGGTCTTCACCTGGTTGCATCATCCAGACTCCGACCACGATCGTGTTGCTGCCGCCTGGCAGACCAGCGCTTGCTGGAGGACCTCCGGTTCCGGGATTAAGTTCGATGCGAGGTGTGCCTTCGCGCATCTTCTTCATCACCTCGGCCCCGGTGATCTTGATCCGACTCTGGTCATACGTAACCAGCAGATGGGGAACATGATTCGCGACGGGAGGAATAAAGATCTGAGTTTGCACGGTGGGGATACTCTTCACCTGCGCGGCGATCCGTTCCGCCCGCTGGCGGTACTCGGCTTCCATGGCGGCATCGTCCTGGGCCAGGAACCAGTCCACGGCAGCCACCAGACCAACGATTTCCTCCTTGGCCACCTTCAATCCGCGCCCAATAGTATTCGAGTTCGGAGAATTGTTTTTCCTGGCAGCGTCGATCAGATCCTTTCTGCCCAGGAGCAATCCTGTACACTGCGGTCCTCTCAAGCCTTTTCCTCCGGAAAACGTCACCAGATCAAATCCCATCTGGGTGTAGTTCCACAGGTTCGAAATCGGCGGCACGTCGGCGGCAGCGTCGTTGAAACATGGGACACCGTGCTTATGGGCCACGCGCAACCAGTCTTCGCGGCTGATGTGTTCTTCTCCTGCATTGAAGAAATGGGTCATTGCTGTCCGTTCGTTGAAGGCTTGCTCATACTGCTCCATGGTTTCGACTTCAACAAAGCGCACTCCACAATTGAGGATGGCGTGGTCGTACCCATAGCGATGAGATTTCTGGACAATCACTTCATTCTTCAACCCATTCATGTCGGTAGGGATGCTGAGAACGGCCGGATCGGAGCCAGCCGTAATGCAGGCGGCGGTCCCCACCACAAGGGCAGCGGCGGCTCCGGCGGTGATCAGGGCCGCCTCGCAACGCAATCGTTTGGCCAGGTACTGTCCTGCGGCGTCATGCAATTCGTTCAGGTTGACCGGTTGCAGTGCGGCTAGCGCCACCGCCGCCTGCACCTCATCCGGCATGAGAGATGCGGTAAGAACCGTATAAGTCCCAGCCGCATTGATGAAGGGAGTGACTCCCAGCTTCGCGTAGTAGTCCACTCCTTTCACCTTCGATTTCGATGACGCAACTGCCGGCACAGCCGAGGCGGCGCAGACGGCAGCGCCACCGGCAACAATCGCCTGTCCTCCCGTCCGCAACAGCTTTCGACGGCTGATGGTTTCTGCCATTTGGATCCCCCTTGGTCTGTTCTCAAGGTTGACAGCTCCTGACATCACGATCCGACGTTATCTGGGAAAGTCATCCGCCCGCGCTGGCGTGGAATCCCCGAGATTTGGCGTATTGAAATACTGCGAACGGGCTTTCTCCCACTCGACCATACTAAGACCTGAGGGATCGTAGACAATCCTTCCCGCCCGCACCGTCATGCGCGCCACCAATTTCACCTTCGCATCCATCCGGGCAAGACCACAATCGATGTAACCGACGGAACCGTTAAGCTGTTCCAGCACCGCGATGTCGGCTTCCTTCCCGACTGACAGAGTTCCCAACTCAGGCCGATGGATCTCCTGCGCCGGGTTAACCGTCGACCGCCGCACGATATCTTGCAGCGGCACTCCCATCGCCAGAAGCTTGGACATCACGTTGGTCATGCTCAGCACTGTAAAGTTGCCGGTATGCAAATCGGTGGATATCGAATCCGGGACAAATCCCTGCCTGATAGCGGGAACGGCGTTGCGGAACCAGAAACTCCCGGCCCCGTGGCCGACGTCAAAAATCACTCCACGGGCCCGTGCCTCAGCCAGGATCGGATTGATTTTGCCATCCGGCAGCAGAATGGGGAACTGCTGGGCGAAGACGTGAGTGTGAATATCGCCCGGCCGCATCTTCTTTAATATGAGATCGGCGTAGCTGCGGTCCGGCCGAGGCCAGAAATCGAACATCACTGGCAGGTTGACCGCGCGCCCGCATTCTTCTGCCTTATCTACCGCTGCCCATGGAGTGTGTTCGCCGTCCCAAAGCTGCTCCGTCCAGTAATGCGCCGTCTTCACACCGACGATGATGTCGGGATACTTCTTGATCGTTTCGGCGCAACGCTTGGCATCCATCTGATCCACGGTCTGTTCCAGGTCGCCTTGCATCCCATTCGCCACGATGTTCAGAAAGGCCAGTACGCGCACTTTGGCGCGATCAATGACTTCTTCCTTTTCCAGAAGGAACGTGTCCGCGCCCGAACTTCCTGCGTCGACTATCGTCGTCACGCCCGCCTGCAGGGCGAGGTCGGCGGGAATCCCGTATGGCGCCAGGTTGCTGCGGCCCTCGGGGGTGAACCAATCGAGCGGCGCGCCTCCATGGCCCACATGCACGTGAATATCAATAAGGCCGGGAGTGACGTATAGCCCCGAAGCGTCCACTACCTTTCCCGCCTGGCTTGCGGGAATATCTTTCTCGACCGCTGCAATTTTGTCTTTCGAAACCGCGACGTCCATCACCGCGTCTACGTGGTTCGCGGGATCAATCACGTGGCCGCCCTTCAACAGCAAGTCGTAGCGGGGCGTCTGGGCTAATGCGTTCGCAGGCATAGCGAGAATTATAACGAGCGATACAGCGGCTCCGAGTAGCGTCGTAGTCCATTGCCGCATATGGCACCTTTCTTGACTTTCTCTTTGTCCTCTGTGGTCAGCCACACGTACGAATGAACCACTGACGACACAGGGGACACAGGGAAACCATAAGAGCTTGCTCACGTACCCCTTCGCCAAGCGAGCAAGTTTACCCAGTCAAAGCAGCATTGTCATCATTGCTGAACCAGAAAATATCAGGGTTAAGGAGAATTGTGAAATCCCCCAAAGCCCGCTTGAAATGGCCGGGAGCATAGCGTAGCCTGAGCGGTACCTCTTCACTCACCCGGGGTCACTTTATGGATCGGCGAACCTTCGTCAAAGCCAGTTGTGTGGGAAGCGCCAGCCTGTTCCTCGATGGACTCGATCCCAGGGCTTTTGGCGACGTGACCCTACCCGAGCCGCCGCCGATCGACATCGTTCATGGGGCGCGGCCCAAGTCCGCGCTCGGCATGCCCGGATTGTTTCCGGGCAGGGTTGTGGAAATCTCCGACTCGAACTCCATCGTCCGTAACCGGGTTTCACAGCCGGTCGTCCGTGCCATGATCGAGCGCGGCATGAAGGAATTGACCGGCGAGCACTCGGTTGCGGCCGCCTGGGCGAAATTTGTCGAGCCCTCCGATGTTGTCGGAATCAAGATCAATCCGTCCGGCGCCCCGGCTTGCTGCTCATCGCCCGAGATTGTAAGGGAGATCATCAACGGGGTTCAGTCCGCCGGCGTCCCCGTGGGCAACATCGTCGTATACGACCGCTATGAATACGAAATTGATATCGGCAGCTATCAGGCACTGCTCCCTCCGGGTGTCCGCGTGGTGGGTATCCAGGACGGCCTGGTGGACGCAGGCTACGATGCCAACGTCTATTGTCAGGCCACTTTCTTCGGCGAATGGGAGAACCGTTCGTATATGGCGAGCATCGTGGCCCACGGCCTCACCAAGATCATCAACGTTCCTACGATGAAGGACCACTCCGCTTCCGGCGTAACCGGCTGCCTGAAGAACCTGGGCTACGGCACCTTTAATAATGTGGCCCGATCGCATCGCTCGCCCTATTCGTTTACCGATCCGCTCATCGGACTTATGTGCTCGGTTGAACCGCTGCGTTCGAAGGCGGTCTTGCACATCATGGACGGCATGCGCCAGGTATGGCACGGCGGCCCGCTGACCCAGGTCCAGAATTTCATCCATCAGGCAGGAATCCTCTATTTCGGGACTGATCCGGTGGCCATCGACACTGTCGAACTGGAGGCCATCGAAAAGAAGCGGCGCGAAGAAGGCGTACCTTCGGTCTGGGAGCATAATGCCGACAGCATCACCAGCAACAGTCAGGAGTTTTACCACGATCCAAAAAAGAACCTGTTCTATCGTCGGCCCGGGCACATTGCATCCGCAGGAAAGCTGGGCCTGGGCGTCGGCGACCTCAAGCGCATCGATCACGGTCGAATCGCCCTCGGCTAACCGACTCAATGCAAGAACCACCCAAGACGCTCGAACCCTCGCGAGTTGAAACCGATTGGCCCTCTCTGCTTCGGGACAACCAACGAACGGGAGGTCAGGGAATTCAAGCCGCCAAGGCTCCCGACCATGTGCGCTGGCACCTTCGCATGGGAAGCTCCATCCGCTCCGCGCCTATCCTGCGCGCCGGAGTTCTGTACGTGACCTCGATGGCGGGAAACCTGCACGCCATTGACGTCGAAAAAGGACGCCAGAACTGGCAATTCAAAGCCGCAGGCAACATCCACTCCACTCCTTCTCTTTCGAGAGACAGAGTGCTCTTCGGCTGTGATTCGGGCAAGGTATATGCCGTGGATCGCAATTCCGGCAAGAGTTTGTGGGAGACGAGCGCGGTCGCGGAAGTCTGGGCCTCGCCGGTCGTCCGCGATGGCGTAGCTTATTTTGGCAGCGCCGATTCCCGCATGTATGCCGTGGACGTCGAAAAAGGCATTAAGCGATGGACGCAGGAACTAGGTGGCCGCGTCTACTCCACCGCCAACGTCGGGGAACGGAATCTTTACCTTGGCTGTGGTGACGGCAAGGTCTACTGTCTTGATGCGTCGTCCGGCAAGACGGTGTGGAGCACGCCCACCGGAAATGGCATTGACTCCTCTCCCGCTCTCGCGGGCGATACAGTGCTGATCGGGTCGGAAGACTTCTTCTTCTATGCCCTTGATGCCAAAACTGGATCAGTACGCTGGAAATATGAGACTGGATTGGGTATCTCGTCATCTCCTGCCGTCAGCGAAGATGTTGCCGTGGTAGGCAGCAAGGACGGATTTCTCTACGCGCTCGAGATTCAAAGTGGCCAGTTGCGCTGGAAGGTGCAGATCAGCGATGTGGTCACGGCGCCCCCCGTCATCGGCAGCGGCGTGGTTTGTATTCAGGCGGGAGGAACGCAGGCCTTTGACATTGCCACCGGCAAGGTGGTCTGGAGGGCAGGCTTGGGCGGAGCAGTCCAGGCAGCTCCCGTGCTGACCGGAGACGCAATCTACGTGGCCACCAACGACGGTGAGGTTTATGCACTGGAATAAGCCCCTTCGCGTCCTCTTATTTTGCGCGTCAGTGGCCATGGCTTCAGCCTCCCAGGCTCAGGCTCCGATTGTTCATGAACACCAGTCGCCCTTTGTCCACAAAAAGAAGTACGTAATGGGCACGGTTTTTGAAATCGTCGCCTATGGCGAATCGCCGGAGCAAGCTTCATACGCTATCGATCAGGCCTTTCGGGAAATCGTCCGGCTCGATGATGTGATGAGCGACTACAAGGCCGACAGCGCCTTGAGCCATCTGAACCATTCCTCGCATTCCAGCCCTCAATCCGTTCCTCCCGATTTGTATCGGATAATCGGCGAGGCCTTGCAGTATTCCCGTCTTTCAGGAGGCAAGTTTGATGTGACGGTGGGGCCGCTGGTCAACCTATGGAAAGCTGCAATCCGGGGAGGACCTACCCCATCGTCCGCGGACGAGGAAGAGGTGCGGGCCTGCGTGGGGTATCAAAAGGTCGAACTGCTCCCTCCGGATCGAGTTCAGTTCAACTCGCCCTGCGTGCAGATTGATTTGGGAGCCATCGGTAAAGGCTATGCCCTGGACCGTGCGGCTGAAGTGCTGCGCTCGCGTGGCATCTCGGGCGCTCTGCTTGACGCAGGAGGAAGCACGATTGTCGCGATGGGCGCCCCTCCGGGTCAGGCTGGCTGGCTGGTGCACCTGAGAGACCCGTCGAACAAGGTGGATCCTCAGGTGGTCCTGTCAGACAGCAGTGTTTCCACCTCTGAGCAAACTCCACCGAGCTTGCTCGAGCCTGAGTCGCCAGGGCACATCATTGATCCTGATAAAGGTGTGCCGGTCAGAACATCATTCGCGGTCAGTGCCGTGGCAAACACCGGAACTGCGTCCGACGCACTTTCGACGACGCTGTTGCTGATGGGGCCCGAAGAAGGCAAGGAGCTGATAAAAAAGGTGGCGGGCGTGGCGGCCATATGGGTTTCCCCAGACGGGCAGGCAAAGCAAGAATCCAGTGGGCCTCAGATTCTGCTAAGCGGTGGCAAGCAGAGACTTTCTACCAAAGTCCAGACAGACTCCGGCGGACAGCGATGAGAGCGAGTGGAAACCTCATATTCATCATGCGAAAGCTAATCCTGATACTGCTTTGCCTGCTGGCGGCAACGCCTAGCTGGAGCAAAGTGCTCTTGCGATGGAACCAGTCTTCGATTCCGTCAGCGGCGACTGTCGGGATCAAGGACTTGCTGGTTTCCTGGGATTCCGAAGCTCTCATCAGGAATGCTCGCAGGCAGGGCTATCGCGTTTATGCCGAGGTCCCGGTGGGCAAAGCCACCGATATGACTCGGAGCACTCCAAGAAACATGCTGGCGGGCATTGTCTTGAATCCGGGCACTTCCCAGCCCGGCCAGGTTGAGGAGGACCTCCGCCAACTCCGATCCGCCTATCCCGCCCTCCCCGTGCTGGTTCTCAACCCCAAGGCACAACAGCCGCAGATGAAGGGACAGTTGGTCATCAAAAGGGATGGCGTTCTTCAGGTGACCAGCCCCACTGCCCAACCGTGGATCGATTCCAATCTCGCCCTGGTGAGGCTCAATCAGGCCTTTCGCCCGACGCAAACTCCTCTCTACGAGTTCCAGTGGGACCTGGAGGATTCTCTGCAGAAAGAATATGGCCCCGCTACCACAGACTACACGCTTGCCGTGGCAGAGGCTGGGGCGTTCCACGCGGATCTCATTCTGAGCCTTCATCCCAGACTCCAAACCGATCTATCGCGGAACGCCCCTGCCGCCTGGGTCGTTCTGAAGGAGATCAAACGCTACTTGGCGTTTTCCTCGCAAGGGGATAGGCAGGTGGACGAACCCGAAGCCAACGTCGGCGTGGTCACCGATACTTACCAGAAGGCCTACGAACCCACCAACCTGTTTGCGCGTCACAACATCCCGTTTGTGGTTGTAAACGCTTCGGACCTGAAGCCTCAAAGCCTCGGTGCTCTTAACCTGCTCATTGTCTTTGCCGCTCCGGATGGGCCGACGGTGACGGCGATCACCGATTTCGCCTCCAATGGTGGCATTGCTGTGCTGGTCGGCGTGCCTGGCTCGTACCCCTGGCAATCCGGACAGGCTATTCCTGCCGGCGAAGAGTCCGTTGCTCATGCCGTAGGCAAAGGCCGTATTATCGAACTCCCAGGACCGGTGATCGACCCCGAAACCTTTGCTCAGGACATACGCCGCCTGTTAGGTGTGGATAACAAGGTGGAAATCAGCCTCTGGAATGCACTAACAGTCATTGCCGTTCCATACAGCGTGCGCGGCGGCCGCGACAAGGTTGTGGAGCTCATCAACTACGCTCAGGATCCAATCCCAGTCCAGGTGCAGGTCAAAGGATCGTTTTCGTCGATTCTTTATGAGACTCCTGACCGGGCCTGCTGCGAGTCTCTCACCCCGGTACAACGTGGAGAATTCACCGAGTTTGTCATTCCCTCGCTGCGGATCGCAGGCCGGGTGCGTCTGACCAGCGGGAGATCCAGCGCTCATTAAGAACGATTCGCAAGTTCAAGCAATGCCTTAAGCAGGGCAGCCTACCGGCTCCGGCGGTGGCTTGTGAGTTTCCCGCGGCGCAAATCATTTCCACTTTCCCTGCCCTTCTACGATGGTGATGTAGCGATCGATGGGGAGATCGGTAAAGCGTTCCACCATCCCGCTCGGCTGCGGCCATTTCACCTCGAGCCAGTCAATCTTTTTGCGCTGCCCGAGTCCCAGCACCATACGGGGATCGTGTGACGACAGATAGCTGCCTCCGCCCACTTTCATGTGGCTGCGTTTGAGGTCGCCCGCCTGGTAACTAATTCGCGCTCCGATCGCGTCTGGGTTCGATTTCTTTCCCATCAGGTTCACTCCCAACCAGCGGTTCTGTTTGCCTACGCTGTTACGCAAAAGAACCGGCGGTCCGCCATTGACGGCGATCAGAACGTCTACCGCGCCATCGTTGTCGAAGTCTCCAATGGCCATGCCACGAGCTGAAATCGGAGTGGCAAATATCGGCCCACTCTGAGCACTGACATTCTGAAACCCTCTCCCCGTGCTGTGCATGAGAATCGGGGGCTCCTTATAAGTCACTCCCGGGTGCAGGGACTCAATGAGGTCATCCGGATTGCCGTTGGCCAGAAACAGGTCCAGGTTGCCATCGTTGTCATAATCGAAGAATTTCAGCCCCCAGCCGCTCATCAGCCGGGTGGCCATGCCCACGCCGGTTTCCCGTGCCCGATCATCGAAAGTCTCATCGTGATTGTTCTGATAAATGGAGTAAATCTCGCGATCGATATTGGCCACGAAAAGATCCTCCCATCCGTCCTGATCGTAGTCGGCGGAGTCCACACCCATACCGGAGCGGGCGCGGCCATCGGCGCTGAAAGCCACACCTGCAGGAGTACCAATCTCTTCGAATTTCCCTGCCCCTCGGTTCATGAACAGGAAGTTGGCCACTGTGTCATTGGCCACAAACAGATCCAGCCGGCCGTCGTTATTGACGTCGCTCGCTACCACTCCCCAGGCCTTCCCGGGATAGTTCCCAATGCCCGACACCTTGCTGACATCCGTAAAGGTCCCGTCGCCATTGTTATGAAAGAGCCAGTTCGGCATGGGCCGGTAGAGGCGCGGAATACAGTATCCGTGCTTCCCTTCCTCGCCGGGTCCGCAAGTCTTGTTCAGGGATTTGGAGAATTCCACAAACTGGCAGACGAATAGGTCAAGCCGGCCATCGTTGTCGTAATCGAACCAGACGGCGCTGGAGGACCATCCTGGTGCGGCCACGCCAGCTTTCTCGGTCAAATCGGTGAAGGTGCCGTCGCCATTGTTGTGATAGAGGATGCTCTTGCCGTACTGCGTTACGTACAGATCTGGGAAGCCATCGCCGTCGTAGTCGCCAACCGCCACACCCTGACCGAACCCGCCGGCCGCCACTCCGGCCTTCTCGGTCACGTCGGTAAACGTGCCATCATGGTTGTTCCGATAGAGCGCGTTGCGCAGCGGAGGGTTGGGACTGAAGAAATCGCACTTTCCACTGTTGACCAGGTAGATGTCCATCCACCCATCGTTGTCATAGTCGAAAAAGGCGCAGCCCGCCCCAGTCGTCTCCGGCAAGGAATCTCTCCGGAGATGCGCCATTCACATGTACCCAGCTAATGCCGCTAGCGGAGGCGGGAACTTCGACAAACGGATAGTCGGTGCCTGGCAAGGCTGACACCAGTCGCGATAATCCGCCGAGGGCCAAGCCGCCTGCAAGGCCGCGTAGCAGGTCGCGCCGGGAGAAAATGTTCTTTCGATTGAGTAACCGCGGTGTCAAATGGCTCAATTCGAGTTGTCCGGCTGAGCGGCGGGTGGCGCTTCCTGCTTATTCTCGTCCTTCTGTGTCATTTGCCGGTGGATCGCAAATTCTTTGTCCGCATCCTGTTTGCGTCCGGTGCGGTTGTACGCCATTGCCAAATTGTAATGCGCCGATGGATTCCGCGGTTCCAGCTTGACTGCGGTCTCCAGGGGCGGAACCGCTTCCGAAAATTGCTTCGCGGAAAGCAAGGACACGCCAAGCCCTAAATAAGCATCTCCGAATCCCGTGTCCAGTTTGGCTGCGCGAGTGAAGTGCGCGATCGCATCGGGCCACTGGCTCTCCTGACGCGCCAATTCGCCCAGAATGTATTCCGCACCCGCATTGTTGGGATCAATCTCGATTTCCTGCTGCAGTTCGCGCTTCGCATCTTCCGCAACCGTCGGACTGGGATTCGGCTTCGAAAGCAGCAGCCGCGCCACCCGAAAATGGATACCCGGGATGCGCGGATTCTGTTCCAGGATGTGCTGATACTCACTCGCGGCCTGGTCCCACTTGCCTTGTAACTCGAGTGACTCCGCATCGAGTTCACGGGCTTGATAAGAATTGGGTGCGGTCGTCGCCAAATCCTGCGCCGCCCAGGTAGAGAGGTCCGAGTACGTATGCACCGAAACGTAGAGTACATCCGGATCGTGCGGGAACTCGCGATTCAGGAGTCGCAGAAACTCCATCGCCGCCTCCGGCCGATTGTAGGCCATGGAGCAGCGTACGCCGGCAAAGCCCACCTCGCGCTTGAGATCTTTGTCAGTGAGTTGTGGCACGCTCTTTCTCAAGAATGGAAGGGCCTGCTCGCAATGGCCGCCCTTGGCGAGATTCAGCCCTTGCTGTGCGGGGGACGTGGAGCTGCCTCCCGGTTGCGTCTTGGACGTCTGAGCGGCGAGGCTTCCAACAATAAGAACCGGAAGAAGGGTGGCAATGACAACCGTGGAGAGGGGTCTGGGCATAAAAACGGGGCAGGCGTCACAGACGCCTGCCCCATCATACAGCGATCAGTAGTAGAGCTTCAGGGCAAATTGGATCACACGTGGGGAGTTAGAGGTGTTCACGACCCCCATGTTTGTGCCCAGTGAAGCCGACGGAGTGTTCAGGTTCACTCGATTGAAGGCATTGAGGAAGTCGGAACGGAATTGGAGCTTCACCCTCTCGGTAAACCTGAAGTCCTTTTGCACGCTCAAATCGACATCTCCATAGCCTGGCCCACGAACCGGACCCTGCGCCGGACAGTTGCCGAAGGTGCCAACGGCAGGCGCCGAGTAGGGCGTCGGATCGAACCACTGGTAGCCGATATACTGGCCACCACTAAGGGCTGGTTGCCGGCCAAAGGTTTTCCCCGCACCAGAACCGCAATCCGGACGCAGTCCTCGCGAATTGGTTCCTGTCGAATCGGCACCGAAATCGTAGAGCGCCAGCGGGAAGCCGGAATGAATGGAAATGATAGGAGCGATCGACCAACCGCCGGCGATCGCGTCAACCGCCCGATTAGCATCGTGGCCAAACTTCTTGCCACGACCGAACGGGATTTCGTAGACCGCGTAGCTGGTGAGCACATGCTTTGGCGTCAAAGAAGCAGTCAGCCCAGTCAGCCTTCGGGTCGTAGAGGTTCTGGTAGTACGGATTCGCCGGGGAAGCTTGCGCGCCCCAGTTGCCGTAGTAACCGCTGTTGTCGCTCCTACACCGCGAGAGCGTGTATGCCACCTGGTATTGCAAGCCGCTGGAGTAGCGCTTTTGGAATACGGCCTGCAACGCGTGGTAGTTCAATTGCCCACCGAGGCCGTGCCCGATATCTGGGAAATATCCGACTGGAACGCCGGATTGCCAGAAAAGAAGTAGCTCGGGGCCGTACAAGGCGGCGTGGCACAAGCAGCTATTCGGAAGTAGCTGCCTCTGCAGGTAGGGCATGGGAACCATCAAGTGTGTCCCGTGCTGCCCGACATACCCGACTTGGATGTTACCGTTGCTGCCCAACTGGTGCTGCACGGTCCCGTTCCACTGCTGAGTGATGGCGGGTTGGACGTGGGGATCCCAGACCCGGACCAGAGACCGCGCAAACGGATCGCTGGCTGAGCCCACGGGAGCCAGACCCTGATCAGTTGTCGTGCCCGGCAATGCCACGTTGTTGTATTGCACCAACGTTTCAGCCGGAGTGAAAGGCGGATTGATGGGTAGGCGCAGGTTCGTACCCGTTCCCTCGAGATAGGACGAGATACTGTAGGCGCCGCGCAATACCGTCTTTTCACCAAGAAACGCCGGTGTCCATGCGAAGCCGATACGGGGCTGGAGGTCCTTCACGCCGTAAGTACCCTCGTAGAGGCCACGGTTGCTGGTTTGCTTGCAAGTCACCGGGGCCGTACCCACATTTACTTTGGCACAATTGGGCGCAAGCAGTTGGCCGGTGACGAGATCGAAGTTATCTTGCAGGTCATGCGCCTCCACCCAGGGAGTGTGGGCTTCGTAACGCAGGCCAAGGTTGATGGTGAGGTTTTGGGTGGCTCTCCAGTCGTCCTGAATATACCCGGCCCAGATGTTCGCCCTTTGGCCCCACTGTCCGGACGAAATACCCTTACCGTAGGAAGAAGGCAGACCGAGATAGAAATCGGCTCCGCCATACCCACCGGTCGGCGTGGTTACGTTGGTCGGATCCGACGACGTGAATGCGCCGTTGAAAATTATGGCTCCGAGCGCTCCACTGTTGCCGGTGTAGAACGTGTTGATGCGGTCGCGCCAGAACTCAAAGCCCATGTGGAACACATGGCGGTTGTGAGTCAGGACTATCGCATCCGATGCCTGAATCACAGCGTCCTGAAATCTCTGTTGGACCCCACCGTCGCCCACGTTGGTGAGAACTCCGGTGCCCGGACCACTGGGATTTCCACCGTTGAAACCGAGAGCGAGCAGCCCTGGCCCACCGGCGTTGGCGTTTGCGATCCCGAGCTGCGTACCCAGGTCTCCGACTGTGCTGTCGAACTCGGTTCCGTTGTGCAGTTTGACGTGGTTAACCCCGAAGCGAAGGTCGTTCAGCAGGTTCGAGTTGAAGGTGTGGCTCCAGTCGACGACGTAGTTGTCGATTGGCGCGTCCGAGAAGCTGGTGCCCAGCAGGACAAACGAACGGACCGTAGGGTTGTGTTGCTTGGCATGGGAGAAGCGTCCGAAGATATGGTCGTTGTTGGTGGCATTGAAATCGACTTTTATGTCGTACTGGTTGCTGTTGACCAGCCCGGTTCGAGTGTAGCTGGCATTGTTCTGCGTGCCTGTACCGTTCGCCGCCGGGTAAAGAGACGACGAGAAAAGCGCCTGTGCCACCGGATCGATCGGCTCGACCGCGGCGATATTGTTATTGGGAATCAAAGCGTTACCGTTGAGCGGGTCATAGAGCTGGTGGGCCAGGTTGTTACAAGCGCCTGCCAGTTAAAACCCTCGGCCCGTGCAAATGTCCGCAAAGTTTCCAGCGCGCTCTGCTGTTGTAAAGACGCTAATTGGAAGGGTCGTAGACGGGTGGTCGAAACGTTGTGCCTGGTAGTCGAAAAAGAAGAACAGCTTGTTCTTGACGATGGGACCACCGACGGTGCCGCCGAACATATTCCAGCGTAACAAGGGTCTTGGGTTTCCGTTGAATCTGTTTTCCCATGAGTTCGAGTTGAGCTTGTCATTGCGGAAGAATTCCCACAGATCACCGTGGAAGCTGTTCGTGCCGGACTTGATGGTGGTGCTGACGATGCCGCCCTGGTAGTTCCCGAACTCGGCCGAGGCATTCTGTGTAATGAGGTTGAATTCCTGAATGGCATCCGGCGCCGGGGTGAAGCCCGACCAGGTTGTCTGACACCTGGTTGTTGTCCATGCCGTCCAGGATAAAGTTGTTGGCCTGCTCGCGGTTTCCGTTGATATACGGCCGTCCGCCACTGGCGGTGTTGTCGCCGTTATTGAAGCTGTCGGGATTTGGCGTCACGGCACCGGGTGCCAGCAAAGTCAGTTGCACATAGTTGCGCGTGGCCAGCGGCAGCGCCTCGTTCGTCGTGGAATCGATGATCGTGCCTACTTCCGTTCTCTCGGTCTGAAGGACGGGGGCGGAGCCCGTGACTTCCACCGTCTCCGAAACCTGGCCCATCTTCATCTGCATGTCGATGCGGGCAGTCTGGTTAAGCACGAGCGTGATGCCGGTGTGCACGGCAGTCTGAAATCCTGGCGCCGAAATCTTCACCGTATAACTCCCGACTGGAACACGGGTGATGTTGTAAGAGCCCGAGTCGTTCGTCTTGGTGGTCATCACGGTTCCCCGCTCGGTATCAGTTGCCACAACGCTCGCATCTTTGAGCGGCGCGCCGCTAGGATCCGTAACCGTGCCGACGATGGCGGCGGTTACCTCCTGACCAAATGCAGGTTGTAGAACTCCGAGGACCCCCACCAGCAGCAAAAGCACAACCCCAACCCTCATCGACTGTCGCATCACAAACCTCCTGAGAGACGCTTCCCCACAGCACGGACGTAGCCGTCGAGCGCCATTGGTTACTTGCTATATAGCAGAACGTTGATAACCGTCAAGAAAAAAATGGTGCCGGAAATAATATTTTCGATGACCATGATCTGGAAACATGGCGTTTTGCCCCCTAAAAGATTGGCAGCCCTGGCTCAATTGGCCATGCAGCGTGATAGACTCTGGCCAAATTGGGCGAAATGTGCAGATAATGCCCATAAGCGAGGGCGGGCGACTGCAGCGCGATTGGTTTCCTGGCCAGCCAACTACGCTTCGCCAATCTAGGGCCTTGCCAGTGCCAAGGGCGCGCCGCGTTTTTTAGGTCCGGACAGCGCACTATAGCTCCCGGCGAAAGGTGGTTCGTCCCGGTGCTGTCATCGGGATGAGTAACGGCATATGGATTCAGGCAGGGCACGGCGGCGCCATGTGCAGCCTGGCGAGGTTCAACCGGACAGGCTAAAGCGTCGCCCGGAGATTCTGTCAAGATCGCAGGGCGCGTCGTCCGCGTTTGAAGTAACACAGCGAAACCCTGTGCAATGCTGGCACGCATTCCGATCTGCGTCGTGGAGAACGAGGATGCAACACGGAAAGCCGCGTACTATGTGATTCTCGCGATTGCGTTGCGCGATATACTTTGAGATTGGAATGATCAATGACTAAGAACGGTCGAAATGGGACTCCAGCTTACAAGAGAATCCAGAGCGTGATCTGGAAGCGCATCGAGACCGGGCAACTCAAGCCCGGCGATATGGTGGATTCGGAAAGAGAGCTGGCCAGGATTCATCGGGTAAGCCTGATGACCGCGCGTCATGCTCTCACTTCGCTGGAGCGCGAAGGAATCGTTGAAAGACGGCGTAGCGCTGGCACCTTTGTGGCGCCTCCAAAAGTCCACTTCAACAAGCTGATGAGCTACACCGAGCAAATGGCCAGTCGAGGCCTGGTAGCCCGCTCTAATCTTTTGTGCTGCAAGATCGTCGACCATGAACCGGAGATTGCGGCACGCTTGGCTTTGCCCGCCAACAGCCAGTTGCTTAAGGTAGAACGCCTGCGTCAGGCCGCTAACGAACCCTTCGCCCTGGAAACGTGCTACTTGTCAGCCGAAGAAGTTGGTGGTCTGGTCTCCGCCGGTCTGGGACGCAGCTCGCTGTTTTCCACCCTGGAACGCGACTACGGTATCGTGCTCGCCCACGCCGACGAAGAGGTCGATGCGACCGCGGCCGACCCGAGGATTGCGGAACTTTTCGCCATCCCACGCGGGACCCCGTTGCTGCGCATTCGTCAGGTCATTTATTCCACCAAGGGTAAGGCCACCATTTATGTCCTCGGTTTTTACCGTTCCGATCGACACACACTGCTGATCCGCAGGTTCCGTTCTTCCATGTCGCCAGAACTGTCGTGAGCTGTGGGAACAACAAGAATCCACTGCTTCAAACTGAGCGTACTGTTTCAGGCCTCCATCGTAACCGCAGCATCTTCCGGATAGCTCTTCAGCCCAAACTCGGGAACATCAAGCCCTTCCAGTTCAGCTTCAGTCGAGACCCGCATACTCTTGATCTTGTTGACCGCTCCGAAGACAGCAAAGGTCACTCCGAAGGCCCAGGCCGCGCATAGGGTTGCACCCATTAACTGGCAGAGAAACTGCCGCGTGTCCCCGTGAAGCAGCCCGGTCACTCCCTGGCCCGCATGTCCCAGGTAGCTGGAGGCGCCAATCCCGTTCCAGCCTGCGCCGTACGTGCCGTCGGCGAAGATACCGACACAAACCGCACCCAGCCAGCCACAATAGCCATGCACCGAGATCGCTCCGCAGGGATCGTCAATCTTGGCCACTCGATCATTGAACAGAACACCAAGACAGACCACCACTCCCGCCAGAACGCCGATGATCACAGCCGAGTTCGGCGATACAAAAGCGCATGGGGCGGTGATTGCGACCAGCCCTGCCAGCATGCCGTTGCAGGCCATGGTGATGTCAGGCTTGCCGAAGATCAGGTACCAAAGCAGCAGCGCCGCGGCGGATCCCGCGACCGCAGCCAGGTTGGTGTTCACCGCGATGACCGAGATGCGAAGGTCTGACGCGCCCAGCGTGGAGCCGGGATTGAATCCCATCCAGCCGAACAGAAGGATGAAGGTTCCAGTGACAACAAATGCCAGGTTGTGCGCCGGAAACACCTTCACCTTGCCGTCCGGCCCGTACTTGCCCAGACGCGGGCCGAGGATCACCGCCAACGCCATGGCCGCGAACCCTCCTACCGCGTGGACTACGGTAGATCCGGCGAAGTCGACATATCCGTGGGCCAGATTCAAGGTCGCGCCCACCTGCGACAACCAACCTCCACCCCAAACCCAGCAACCGAAGATGGGATAGAGGATCGCACCCATGAAAAGTTCGCACAGCAGGAACGACCAGAAGTTAATGCGCTCGCAGATCGCGCCTACGATGATGTAACCCGCCGTCTCCATGAAAACCACTTCAAAGAGCGTCAGACAAAGGCTGCCGGCATCATATCCCGGGCCCGAGAGGAAAAAGCCTTTGCCTCCGAGAAAGCCCCATTGTCCACTGCCCAGGAGAAAGTGGTTGAGGGTGGGAACACCGCCAAGATTTGCCGGGGCCGCATTGACTGCCACTGCGCCAAACTGAAACGCGTACCCAACAGCGTAGTAGGCCAGGAAGGCAAACACATACGCGGCGAAGTTCAACATCATCAGATGGCCGGCGTTTTTCTTACGCACCAGGCCGCAGGTAAGCAGCGCGAAGCCGGCTTGCATGAACAGCACCAGATATCCGGTGAGGAGGGTCCAGGAAAAGTTGGTAGCGATGCGCAGGTGCCCGACATGGTCGGCGAGTTTCCCCGCCAAAGGTTCTTTGGCTAACTGGGCCTGGTAGTCGTCGTAATCTTTCTTTTTCTGCGCATAGTCTGGCGCGTTCGAATCGGTGGGCGCAGCGACCACAAACGGATTGCCAGCGGCGTCGGTGGTTGAGGTCTTATCGCCAGTTGCGGTGCCCGCTGGATCGGGTGCAGGCCCCTCGTCAGCGAAACAGGGAGTTAGCAGCCCGCCCAGTACAACAGTTGCAAGAAGCAGTACTGCGCCATGCCGGAGCAGACACCACCACGACCGCGTCGCGAAATGCGGCGCCATGTTTCCGTCTTTTCCTTCGGCCATTTCTTCCTCCTTGAAAAATAGTTCCCCTAGCCAGCGCAAAATCGAGTGCTGTTTATATCGAAAGAAAGAATGATGGAGGTATTCGGGCGGTAATGCGTTAAACAGCTGCCTTGCCAATCTCTCCGGTGCGAATTCGGACCACCTCTTCCACCGGCGTAACCATGATCTTGCCGTCACCGATTTTCCCGGTGCGGGCACCCTCAACGATGGCGTTCAATATCTCTTCGACCTGATCGTCGCTGGCCAGAATCGTCAGCATCAGCTTGGGATGAAAGTCCACCTTGTATTCGCAGCCACGATAAACTTCTGTGTGGCCCCTCTGCCGTCCAAAGCCGACGACCTCGGTCACCGTGAGTCCTTCGACACCGACGTTGGTGAGACGGTCCCTTACGTCGCCGAGATTCTCTTGCCGGATCACGGCATCGATCTTCTTCATGGCAGCCCGCCTCCGCTCCGCAAAGTAGCGGTGATTTGAAATTGATCAGCGTAAAAAACATATAAAAAGTTCGTAAAAAAGTCGTAAAGTCAGACTCGGATCTCGCTTGCTCATCGCAGCATGAGCCCAGCCAAGTGACGCAACCACCCGTTTTCCGCGCTGTTGCAGGCAGGTTGGCAAGGTCAGTGTGCCAATCTCGATTTGATATTTCGATTGGACGAATCGAAGGAATCGCATGACAACAAGCACTAATAGCCCATAGACGACTAGGACCAACCTGAGGTGCGTTCGGCGGGCTCCGCGTGGATGACCCGTGACCTATGTGTGCGAACCAGATCCCTTACGCCAATGGCTAACGGCAGAATTCCCAAAATCCGGGTCCAAACTCGCGGAATCGTAGCTGCTTCCTACGCAAAGGGTTCCAGTTTGGACAGGACAGTGGGGAGATATTCCGCAACCGTTGGATGAATATGCATGGCGCGCTGTACTACCGTATACGGCGCCTTCGCATACATGACGTCCAGCAAAACGTGAACTACTTCATCGCCTCCGGTCCCAAGAATCGCAGCACCAAGAATCTGTTTTGTTTCCGCATCAACACAGATTTTCATGAAACCTTGTGTCTCACCTTTCTCAAAGGCGCGGCTCACTCGGCTCATCGGATATTTCGCAGCGAGTGCAGCGCGCCCAGACTTCCGTATTTCGGCGTCTGTCATGCCGCATCGGCCTAGCGGCGGATCTGTATACAAAGCGTATGCCTGGATTCGGTCTGACACGCGGCGATGGTCTGCGTTGAAGAGATTGTCGGCGACGATCTCATAGTCGTTGTATGAAGTATGCGTAAAGGCGCCGCGGCCGTTGCAGTCACCCAGAGCCCAGATGCCGGGCACGTTGGTTTGCAGTTGATCGTCAACGGTGATGTAGCCGCGTTGGTCGGTCACAACTCCGGCCCGGTCGAGACCCAGGTCGTTCGTGTTGGGAGTACGTCCCACCGCTAGAAGAACATGAGTACCTAATACTTCCGGCGGACCTTCGTCGCATTCGACACCGACGGCGACACCGCCGTCGCGCTTCGCCAGCGATATACATTTCGCATTCAGCCGAATCTCGTATTCCCTCAGCCTCCACGATTTCGCGCACGGCTTGGGAAACATCTTCGTCTTCCCGTCCAATCAGGCGCGGTCCCATCTCTACAATCGTGACTTCGCTCCCGAAGCGGCGATACATCTGGCCGAATTCCAGCCCGATATAACTTCCGCCGACGATGACGAGATGCTCCGGCAAGAAGTCGATATCCATCATCGATGAGTTGGTGAGGAACGGGACATCATGAATCCCTGGCAACTCGGGAATAGAGGCGCGCCCGCCGACGTTGATGAAAATTTTGTCGGCTTGCAGAACTTCGTCGTTGACCACGACCGTGCGGGAAGACTGAAAGCGGGCATGGCCCTGGATGACCGTACAATTTTTAAGTCCTCGCATCCATTCTTCCACGCCCCGGTTCGACCGTCCGGAAACTGCATCCTTGCGCGCTTTGACACGCTTCATATCGACGCGCACGTCGCCGCCGATATCAAAACCATATTCGGCGCCTCGGCGAGCCACATGGGCCGCGTACGCGCTCGCAACCATCGTCTTTGTCGGGATACATCCCGTATTCACACAGGTGCCGCCAAACTTGTGGCGTTCAATAATGGCGACTGCCATGCCCGCAGCCGCAAACCGCGCAGCCAAAGACGGCCCTGCCTGGCCGGTCCCGATGATGATTGCGTCGTAGTTGGTCATTGCGGTAGCTCTTCGCCGGTCTGCTCGCGCACCGTGTACTCGGCGTACCAGTCGGACCAGTTCGGGTCTGCCGAGCCGACGCGCTTCTCGTGCTCACCGTGGGCGGCCGAGATGAGGGTCTTGCCGAATTGAACAGAGCACCAGGAGCCCGGCGGCGTGAACTGGACCACGCTGGGCGGCGTGACGTCCAGCCTCCACCCGAGCCTCTTGTAAAACTCCTTCGCGCGGTCGACATCCGAGCCCGGGACGACCACAACCTCAAGTTTCACATCCATGATCGATGCTCCTTAAATACACATATTTCGTTAACTTAAACTCAGATATCAGCCAGAACACTCAACACCCAGCTCAAGATGCGCGTGCCTCTCTCGCCTCGCTGTTCCGGGCTTCGATGGCCTTGACGGAATTCTTAAGCGCTTCTTCCAAAACACCTCTGCCGATGGTCCCGACCACCAAGCCCAGCAACCGTCCCTTGAGGTTCTTGCCGTCACGTACGACGACCACGTCAATGTCGGTCATGCCGTCAGGCCGGCGCGTGAAGGTGTATGTGTGACCGGACGCTCCTCCCCAAATATTGGAGTCCGTCGTCGTGAGGACGACGTGGTTGGGGTCGGACCAGTCGTAGCGCAGGCGCTCCCAAATGCCGCCCGAGCCTTCCGTGACGTCAGCCTGCGAAGGGCCCCGGCTGTGCACTTTGAGATACTCGTCGGCGCTGTTGCCAAAGAGCTTCGAGCGCCCAGGCCCGAAGTCGGTGAGCCCGGCAACGTACTGCTCGGGCGTCGAAGTGGTTGTCTGGTGGAGGTGGATCGTAGACATACCGTCTCCTTTCTATTTGGTCAAACTATTGTCCTTCGCTTTCAAGACCCCTGGGATTTTGAGTCGAGTTTCGATTACTCCGGTCGATACAGCTCATGCCGGGTCTCTATCTAGCGGGCGACCAGTTGCTGCCCGCCGTCGATGTCGTAGGTTGCGCCCGTGAGGGCGGTGTTGGTCATGATGTGTACGGCGAGCGCGGCGACGTCGGCCGGTCCGACGACGCGCCGGATGGGAAGCGTGGCGCGAAGCTGATTGCGGCGGCTTTCGAGTTCATCGCCGAGGAGCGATGCCGACAAGCGGTGTGTCTACGAAGCCGGCGGCGATGAGGTTGACTCGAATCGGCGCGAGTTCGAGCGCCAGGCTGGCGGTAAGAGCGGGGAGTGCTGCGGTGACCGTCGGCACGATCCCCAGTCCGATGCCGGGGCGGCGGCCGCCGGTTCCGCCCATGAACACCAGCGTGCCTCCCGGTCTTACATTGTTCGCGGCGTTGCGGGCGACCTGAAGCATCAGCAAGGGGTGCGCGTCGAGGGCGTGGCGCGCTTGCTCCAAGTCCATCTCGAGGAGGCGCCCGTAGTGCGGCCCTCCGGCCGTCACCATCACGTGGTCGATCGTGGCCGGCAGGTCACGGAAGAACCGATCGAGTGAAGCAGAATCCGTCGCGTCGAAGGCCGCGGTACTCAGCGCGTCCAGCTCGCTCGCGGCGCGCTGGAGGGGCTCGGGATTCCGGCCGGTGAGGATCAATTTGGCCCCTTCCGAACGTGCTCGCCGCGCCGTTTCGAGCCCGATGCCTGCGCTACCTCCGATCACGACGACGGTTTGCCCGAGAAGTTCCGGTTCGCGCTGAATGGGAAAAACGGGAAAGGTGGTGGTTGCGGTCTTCATGATTCCTCCAAGAATCCGTGATCGAGAGCCTCGACGGCCCGCCGGGAACGATGCCGGATCGCATGCCAACCTCTACGACGGCACGCGGTCGCGGGCACCTTCGATGTAGAGCGTGGCGTCTTTGGCTGCCTCGTCGGAAGTCCTCCCGTTCTCGCGCGCGGCGATGTAGGCGGCGTACCAGCCGGACCAGTGGTGCTTCGGAGCGGTCGGTTCGTACTGGCCATGGCGCTCCTCTGTCTCTCGCAGAAGCTCTGTCAGAGTCGCGACGTCCAGGCTGAGTCCGCGTCCAGGAAGCCGCGTCGTGATCTCCTGGAACAGCCAGCCGTTGCCGTCCGGATCACGGAACGAAGCGAACGAGCGGTAGCTGCCATGCTGGGGATCCGGACCGTTGACCCGGAGCCGCCCAAACAGATAGGGTTCGTCCGTGCCAGCGTACACGCTGCCGCCGTGGAACACCTCGCTGACCTCGACGCCGCGACCAAGCAGATCGGCGCGGGCGGCCTCGATGTCGGAAACGATCAGGTACAGGCCCTGGGCGGAGCCGGGCGCCGCCGCAGTGACGTTCTTGCCGAAGATGACCGAACCCCCGGAGCCAGGCGGCGTGAACTGGATCACGCGGTAGTCGTCACCAGAGGCGAAGTCGGCGTCGAGCCGCCACCCGAGCCTCCCGTAGAACTCCTTCGCGCGGTCGACATCCGAAACGGGGATGACGACCAGCTCGAACTTCATGTCGACTTTCGCGGCGCTCGCGTCTCTCGCCTCGTTACCACGGATTTCTTTCGTCAGGTTTGCCATGTTCTTTCCTCCTATTTGTTCACCTAAATTTTGAACTACCAGCGGCCAGCGTGAGCGCCGCCATCTACGTGGAGCACCTCTCCAGTTATTTGCCCTGCCTCTGCCAGATAGAGAACTGCGTCGACAATGTCCTTTACCTCCACGATTTTCCCCATTGGCTGGGACGCTCTGAGAGAGTCCTTGGGATCACCTTTGTGCAGCGGTGTATCCACGACACCGGGCGCGACGGCATTGAAGCGGATCCCTTGTTTTGCATACTCGATGGCGAGATGCCGGGTGACCGTATTCAGGCCTCCCTTGGTAATCATCGAAACCGAGGCATTTATGCTGGCGACCGGCTGATCAGCAAGCGACGCAGTAATGGTGACAACGCTGCCCGATTTCTGCTTCAGCATCTGTTTCACCGTAAGCTGTGTCATATAGAAGAATCCGAGCAGGTTGGTCGAGACCAGGGCATTGAAGTCCTCGGTGGTAAAGTCCGTAAATGGCTTTGTGCGAAAAATTCCAGCGTTATTCACGAGAACATCGATGGTTCCAAAGTGCTCCATCGCTGCCTTGACAACTTTGGCAGCGGTCTCCGACTTGCCAATATCGCCGTCGACGAGAACCAAACTAGGTGATGCAGTCAACGATTCAGTGACATGGAGAGAGGTTCCGACGACGTTATAACCGTTTTTCAAGAAGGCCTCGACCAAACCGGCGCCAATTCCCTGCCGTGCTCCTGTGACGATGGCTGTTTTTTTGTCTGGCATAAATGCTCTTCTCAATGCGAAGGACCGACAAAACCTCGGACCAATGAGGCGATCTCATCGGCAGCTGTGTCCAGTGCGAAGTGGCCAGCTTCGAGAACGTGAACGTCCGCCTTCGGAACGTCCTTGCGGTAGCGTTCTGGTTCACCGAGGTCGAATGACAGGTCGTATTTGCCCCAGAGGACGAGCAGCCGAGGCTGCGTCTCGTGCATCCAAGCTTGCCATTTCGGGTAGGAGTCCACGTTGGTTCGATAGTCGTAGAACAGGTCGCTTTGAATCTCCGCCTGGCCGGGTTGATTGAGGAAATAGAATTCATCGGTCCAGAGATCCAGGTCATAGCGTTCCACGCTGGGATCGCTTCCGACATGTCGGGTCCTGGTCGTCGCTAACGAGAGCAGATTTGTGCGAAGCGCACTTTCATTGACAGCGCGATCGACCCAAAAGGCTCGCCGCGTCTTCCAGTTCGCTCCCAAGCCTTCGTTGTGTGCGACCGCGTCTTGAACGATGAGGGCTTCGATACGCTCGGGGTGCGCCAAGGCCATGCGAAAACCTACGGGGCCACCGTAATCCTGCATATACATCGTGAAGCGCGAGAGCCCGAGTGCTTCGGTGAAGTGGTTCATGATTTCGGCGTAGTGATCGAACGTATATGCGAATTTCTTCGGGTCCGGCCAATCACTGTGTCCAAAGCCCGGGTAATCGGGTGCTACAAGATGAAAGCGATCGGAAAGCCGGGCGAAGAGCGGCTCGAACATCCGTGACGAAGAAGGCAGTCCGTGCAGCAGGAGAAGCATCGGTCTGTCTTTCGGGCCGGCCTCTCTGTAAAAAATGGACAGCCCATCGATCTGAATCGTGCGATAAAAAGTCGGGTGTTCCATCGGACGTTTCTTCCCCTGGGCTTGAGCCGGCAATTGAAGTGATGCGAGCATCACGGAGACCGCCAGCGCCGTGCAGTAATGTTTCATCGCACCGCCCTCTCCTACGCGCCGACCTCAAAAACAACTTCCAACTCGACCGGAGTTCCGAGCGGAAGGCTTGCGACCCCATATACCAGGCGGCAGGGACTCTTGTCTTTTCCAAAGATGTCCTGCAGCAACTGCGAAGCAGCGTCAGCAACTTTCGGCTGATCGCGGACATCTCCCGCAGTGGCCACGGACACGCCGAGTCGGACAATCCGTGTCACTTTGTTGAGCGACCCCAAATACTTTCGCGCGACTGCGAGGACGTTGAGGGCAGCCAGGTAAGCCGCCTTGCGTCCCGCTTCCACATCGAGTTCCGCTCCAATGCGGCCAATGACTTTCGCCTCCCGCCCTTCCGTGGGAAGCATTCCGCTCAGAAAAAGCAGATTGCCCGTCTGTACCGCTTCCACGTAAGTGCCGAACGGCTCAGGCGGCGCCGGCAGCCGGATGCCGAGTTCCTTTAACCGCTGCTCGGCGCTGGTCGAACGAGGCCCTCCGCGGTCTTCCATTTGCTCTGCTAGATTTGTGTTCATAGATCTCTCCGATTAGCGCAGCGATCGGAACGCGGCGCAGACCTCTTGAGTGAAAAGTTTCGGCTGTTCCCACGCCGCGAAGTGTCCGGCTGCGACCGCAAGAAACTGCATTTTGTGGAGAGCCATAGCGGTTCCTTTCTTAAACTTTTTGTCGCGCGTTCCGATCGAGATTACTTTCCCCTTAAGGCGTGACGTCGATACGCTTTGCGAAGAGAGGCCTCTCCTGCATGTTATGAGCCTCTCAAATACGTTTACGGGCAGCTTGGAAGACCTCCCACGGAATTCCTTGTTTGCCGAGGAAATCCATGAGTTCCGGTGTGGCAGTGCTGTGAACCGCCTTTGTGAACTCACACTTTTTTTCGTCGACCTCTTGACGCTCAGATCCCAGATCACGCCTATCTTTGTGCGGCCCGTGGGCGTAATACGCCTGAGTTAGAAGCGAGTCTTAGGTGATCGGGTTGGCCAATCTCCTCGATGTAGTTGGAGCAGTGAACTGGGGAGCAAGATTGGTATTCCGACTCGGGCGGCGTAAAGCACCAGGAGGGAATATCCACCTTCTCAATCTCCTCAATGGGCGCATTGATAGTTGCTGAAAAGCTCGACTTGGCTAAGGTGTTGTCTTCCATCCTTCCCTCTCCTTGGAATAGGTGAGGCTAGGCAGTTTTATCGAATGCACTACAGCGATTAAGCCAGAAGTGTCGAGAGGAATCAAGGGGATGACGGTATCGACCGATACCATCGCATCAAACGTCCCAAGCTCAGGCCGGGTGCAAGCACAGACACGGCAAACCAAACAGTCATGCCGCTCAGGCGAGTCTCCGAGCGCAGATACGCCACGAGGTGTGCGGCCTCGGCTTTGGAGCCGACATTACACGAGGGGCGAGCGCGTGGCGCCCCGGTCTCCATGTCGCCTCGGCGCAAACCACATCCGCATCGCGTGATTTTTTTGCAGAACTTTCGCGCACCCCGCTAACATTAACCTTGCCGATATCTCATTATTTGTTCAGGTGGTTAGCAACAGAAGGTCTTTTCTGCTGCGCAAGGGTCTAACAATTTATCTTGAGTAGTTGAAAACATGGTGGCCAGGGAGGGAGTTGAACCCCCGACGCCAGCCTTTTCAGGGCTGTAGTCAGCCGTTTCAATCTTGTTGATTCTCCGACTCTTTTCATCAGATCTTCCACTTTTACTCCGCCTTTTATTGGAACAGTAATGGAACAGCATTTGGAAGAGTTTGGTTTACAAGGCCCCTCCCAGTCAGTTCAGTGAGTTTGTTCACTACTTTCCGCTGTGACTCCGGCACAAACTGCTGGTAAATCTCCAGGATTGTAGTCACCCTCGAATGACGCATTTGAGCCTGAGCATCCTTCACATCCGCCCCTGCCAATTTTAGCCAGGTTGCGTGGGAACGCCGCAATACTTGCCAATTGACCCAGCCCATTCCCAGCATCCTTGCGGCTGGCTTTATGAATCGGCTGAGGATGTTGTTGTCTCGCATTGGGACACCTGTTTTCACCGAGGCGAAGACCAAATCATCTGGGTTCGTCCCCTTTACAGCGGCGTACCGCCGTATGGCAGTACCCGCTTTTATTTCAACCGTGACAGTCTGGAGCCAGTGCAGGCGCTCGATGACTCCCGCGTTCACGGGAATCGTGGCATTACTGGCTTCGCTCTTAGGAATACCCCATTCACCTCGGCAATAGCGTTCGTCGACAGTAATCGTATCCGCGTGTATGTTCCTCCATTTCAGTCCGATTAGCTCGCTTGGTCGAAGACCCGTGTACACGGCAACGTAGAGCATTGTCGCGTAGGGTTCTGGGATTAGCGCGAGTAACGAGTGAAATTTCGCCGGATCAATGAAGGGTTTGATTCGATTCCCCTTTTTGCCTGGTGAAAGCCTCACCCCCTCGACCGGGTTCTTTACTAGAAGCCCGTAAGTCACCGAAGACGCAAGGATGCTCGACATGACATCCCGAATCTTGTCCCTTGACTCGTAGGAAAGTTCCGAGTTCTTCATGCTTGAAAAATACTGCTGCAGGGTTAGTGGCGTCAGATCGCGCAGGCACTTTGATCCGAACGCCGGCTTCAGGTAGTTCTTGATCACTCCATCGTAGCGATCACGGGTACTCTTTGCCATCAGGGGCAACAATGTCGACTTGTAGATGGTATCCACATAGTCCTCGAATGTCGTTGCCGAGCCGATCGGTGCGAGACCCTGATTCATCGGCCGCAGAAACTCTGCGGCCATCTTCTTGGCTTCACGCTCCGGAATTTCTGCCGGAGCAAGTTTGTGACGTTTGCGTTTCCTGGTACTCGTTCCGTTAGCAAATAGATCCTGCCAATAGAGCAAGTACCACCAATTCCCTTCCCGCCTGGGTACGGGATCTTGAAACCTCCGGCGTGCCATCGATTGAAAATCTCCTTTCGATGGCCTGCCGCAATTTGCCTCGGCCGCAACAATACCACGACCCTCCCCACGGGTCATCGCATTTTGGCCAGCAATTTCCATCCTGTGCTGCGCCCTTTCGCCGCAGCCCCCCCGACTGTGACGGTAGACGACGATGCGCGAGGAGTCTAGTTCACTGGCTTGAAAAGCTTTTCGGGTAGTGTGAAGTAATGGGCGGGCTAAGAGCGATCGTCGTTCTGAGGAGAATCAGTTGCCCTCGTGTTCTTTTCTTCTCTTTTCAAATCTGTTGAGCCAAATTGTAAAAGCCCGCAGCTCGATTTTCCGAAAACCCTCGACCTCGCGCGCTGCATTCACTAAGCGCAGCAAACGAATTTGGTGATACCCTCCGGTGGAGGATCGGATGCGCTCGTAAAGTGAGTGTTGCCTTGTCAGAGCAACCAAGGTCGGTATACTCGACTTCTTTCGCTTCCAGTACGGTGCCCAGATGCTGACTTTTCGCTCCAATTCTTTCGCGTAAGAGCGGAGGGTTTGCGGCAGCCCGTCAAAGTTGTGTCCGATGCTCTTGGTAAGAGTCGGCGAGAACTGTGTTTGATCCGTAGTATCCATCTGGTCAGCAGCTCTACGGATAGTCTTGACGGTTCTTCGGAGCGTATCTTCGCTAATCGGCCACAATTCCTCTCTCCCTTTACTGAGAAGCGTTTGCCGATCAGCGTTCATCATGTTGCAATCCAACCAGAGACCTGTCAGTAGCTGTTTCGGCTGCAAGCCGGTCTTGGCGATCAGGAAGCCGAAATCCTTTTTCAGCTGAGGATCATGCTCGATGCGATGGCGTAATTCTTCCTTCTGGGCACGTATAGCTGTTTCCGTTTCTTTCGGTCGTCTCATTCGGACTCTCAGAATGTGCATTCGGGCCATACGGCCTGCAACCTTCTTCCGCCGTTCTGGGGCCTGGTTAGTGGGACTACTCGCAATGTAGCGGTACGCAAACTCATTGTGAGAAGTGGGGCCCGAACGGCAATCGGACCTATGATCTTGCTACGGCCCGGACCTTTATCTTGGCTATCTGCCAGGCGAAAACCGCTCCAGCGCCACTGGTCGTGGAGGGTTTGCGGCAGCCCGTCAAAGTTGTGTCCGATGCTCTGGTAAGAGTCGGCGAGAACTGTGTTTGATCCGTAGTATCCATCTGGTCAGCAGCTCTACGGATAGTCTTGACGGTTCTTCGGAGCGTATCTTCGCTAATCGGCCACAATTCCTCTCTCCCTTTACTGAGAAGCGTTTGCCGATCAGCGTTCATCATGTTGCAATCCAACCAGAGACCTGTCAGTAGCTGTTTCGGCTGCAAGCCGGTCTTGGCGATCGGTTCAAGGACCGTTCCACACTTCACCGGGTTGACATGCTCCCCTCTTCCACACGAAAGGGACTCTTGGCGTGAATTCAGGTCCCTACCCTGTCGAGGTAGCATTCTCACGCTAATCAGCCCGCCAAAGGAACGGCGAACCGTTTTACGGTAAATCGTTTGAGCGGTGGACGTCACCATTATTCCTTTCAGGAAGCACGCCAGGGAGAGTGTATCTTCCGTGCTCCTAACGACCTACCGAAAAAGCCCAATTCGGACCCTGGTCTGTCAGTTCGTGCGTTTCGGTATCGCGCTGGTGGTTCGGTACACGAGGATATTCTCGCGTAATGGCGGGGGCGGAAGATCGCCAAGGTCGCCATGGCCCGCAGACTCGCGGTTCGGATGTATTGGATGATGCGGAAAGGATGGAATTACGAGCAGTTGAAAAAGTTCGGTTCGCACGCGGGACAACCCGGACATCGCGATGGTGTGCGCTTAAACACCGAGTAATTGATTGGGTATCCCGCTCCCCTTCACCGGGGAGTCTGAAGTAGTAATCATGATCGAAGTTGTGACCGAAGAGATGCATGGGTCGGACTGAGTTCCTGACCTGAAACCGATTACGAGCGAGCCTGGGGGTTGGTATGGCACATCTTCAACCAGAGCGAAATGGCGCGCTCTTCGGAGTGCACGGGTTAGTGCGCTCCAAAAGTACTTGACGGGAACGACATTGTCAGAGAGGCGATGTTACGCCAATAATCCAGTCTCGGACATCGTCTTCCCGCAGTCCTGCACCACGGCCCATTAGCCCAGGTCAATCCAACGAAATGCTTCTTGGAACGTTCATGGTAGAGGTCAAACATGAATGCTGGAACCGAAGATGTATCATTTTCAGCGTGAGCAAGTACAGGCGGTGGTTGATTTCTCTGATGGTCGTTGTTGCTCTGGCGCTCGCCGTTTACGCCGTTCGCGCCCAACTGGAACGTGCTGTGATCGCGGCCTCCATTTATCACGCTCACATATTCACTGCTCCGTCACCAATCGCGGGTGAGTCTCGATGGCGTCGGCTTCGGGATTCCGCCCAGTTTTACTGGGATTTCTCGGAGATCCCCTTCGCGAGAGAGAGACGCTTGAAGCTGCTGGACTCCACTTTGCGGCCGATTGTGAAAGAGATCAATCGGCAACAAGCTGCGGGCGACGATATGCACTACTCCATGCACATCTATCGCGAAATCCGCTGGCGGTTGAACTTCACGCCAGATATTGCAACTACCAGGGACAGAATTTCCGATCTTCGTCAGAGCCTTACGCAACCGGTAGATCAGAAACTGGCTGGAGAACAACAGGCCTCTGATGGAAGCTGGGGATTAGGGATTGAAGTGTGGTATCTCAAGCTCTATTATTCCGTCGATCATGCGAACGAGTGCCAGCCACCTCCGAGATACCCGCTGTCCTTTCTGGATCGGATGAATTCTCCGGAAAAGCTTGACGCTCAGCTCGATTCGGACTTGAGGAACGACTTCACCAAAACGGGAGTATTCAACCGCGAAGAGTTAGACGAAACGTTCTCCGCTATGGCCCGGTTATTGTTCGAGACTCGACAAACAGGGTGCTATGCATTTCATCCTCAACTCAAAGATGCTCTGCGTGCATTTATCGAGCGCTGGCAGAATCCTGAAACCGGATGCTGGGGACAATGGTTGGTGGATCGGCAAGGAAGAGTCTGGAAAATGGACGACATGGCGATGACGTTCCATGTCATTTCTGACCTTAAGGGTCAGGTGCAACATCAGGACATGATTGCCCGGCGCCTTCTGCAACTCGACCACGTCAACTTTCCTGCCGGTATCCGTTTTGACGGCCACTACGAAAACCATCTGAACTGGGACGCGGTAAAGATCTTCCGATTCGCGTGGCCGACCCTCGACGAACGTTCCCGGCAACAGATCCGTGGGGAGATTTCCCGGATGCTGGATTGGTGCCTGACCAAATCGTATCAGCCAGACGGCTCTTTCAAGGTGAGCGATTTGGATGACACGCAGGGTGACGCTTATAGGTACGGAATTTGGTTCCTACAGGAGGCCGGTTATTTCCAGCGCAAAGACCGGTTTTGGACTAACCAGGATTTCCCTGATTCCAAAGCTGTTCAAGAGCGCATCGAAGCAAAGCTGAAATCGATTGGGCTCAATGAGCCAGCGCTGAAAGAAGCGTATGACACCTTGCGTGCCATGGATTAGAGAAGGACCCATTGTAACTGTCGTAACCAGATGGGATGAGAAGGCCGGTCTCCGGACGGGATGCTGTACGCTCCCAAGTTATCGACGTGCTCGAGGCACAGATAAAAAGGAGACCGGCAATGAAGAAGGTTAGCACCGTAGCCGCAAAGCAGAGCAGGGATTTTTCTCAACCGAAGCTGACGATCGGATTGGACCTGGGCGATCGATGGAGTTGGTATTGCGTGCTGGATGAAGCAGGCGCGATTGTGCTGGAGCAGAAACTGGGCACGACTCCGAAGGCGATGAAGGAAGTGTTCGGAGGCATGCCGCGCTGCCGCATCGCTCTGGAAACGGGGATGCATTCGCCCTGGGTCAGTCGATTGTTGAGCGAGTTGGGACACGAAGTGATCGTGGCGCATGCCCGCAATGTGCGGCTGATCGGGGAGAGCCGAAAGAAAGACGATCGGCTGGATGCACAGACGTTGGCTCGGCTGGCCCGGATCGATCCGCAGTTGCTGTGTCCGGTGAAGCATCGCAGTGCGAAAGCGCAGGCGGATCTGACGGTGATCCGGGCGCGAGCTGGACTGGTGCGAGCGCGGACGGCGCTGGTCAACACGGTACGCGGACTGGCCAAGAGCTACGGGGAGCGGCTGCGCGGGTGCAGCGTGCGCAACATGAATCCGGAAAAAGCGAAGGCCCTGAGCCCGGAACTGCAAACCGCGCTGGAGCCGTTGCTGGCGGGCATCGAGTCACTGAGTGAACAGATCCAGGAGTACAACGAGCGCATCGAGAAGCTGGCGCAGCAGAGCTATCCGCAAGTGGCGCTGCTGAAACAGGTCAAGGGTGTGGGCACGCTAATCGCGCTGACTTTCTTGTTGACGCTGGAAGATGCGCATCGTTTTCGCAAGAGTCGTGACGTGGGCTGCTATCTGGGACTGCAGCCAGGACGGAGAAACTCGGGGCAGAGCGAACCGCAGATGCACATTAGCAAGGAAGGCGATCCCTATTTGCGAACGCTGCTGGTGCAGGGAGCGCACCACATTCTGGGACCGTTTGGAGCGGACAGCGATCTGCGGCGCTGGGGGCTGAAACTGGCCGAACGTGGAGGGAAGAATGGAAAGAAACGAGCTATCGTTGCCGTGGCCCGAAAGTTAGCCGTGCTGTTGCATCGACTGTGGGTAAGCGGAGAAGTGTACGAACCGTTGCGCAATAGCAAGCAACTTATCGCGCAGGCAGCCGCGTAGAAGCATCACGGGGATGGAACGACCAAAGCCCAAAGCCGAGTTCCGGTGACTGCGTTAAACGCCTGGCCCAGCTTTCATCTTGGAGATGGAACCGAGGTCGATAATCAGGTGGCAGCACCGGCTGAAACGAGAACACCCAACTTGCACCGAGCGAACCCAAGCGCTCATCGAAGAGTGCGGATGGAAGGGTGGCGACAGTGGCGACTCGACTGGGAAGAAACAGCGTGACCAACAAATACCAAATCGAATCCCCTTGACTCCGACCGGCCTTCTCATGGAAGGCGTTATCACAACTTTGCGCCTTTTGTTCGCCAGACAGGCGAAAGGAAAGCGCAACCTTGTGATATGCGATGTTACGACAGTTATCAGTTCAGCACCTCGCCTTTGGCGCAGAAGAGTGACACAATCGAGACATGCGTGACGATCAGAAACCGCATCCTGGGCTATGGCGGGTGCCGCAGGTGGACTCAGGAATTGCAGGAATCGTAATCGCGGCTGGATTTCTCGTCCTTGGCCTCGTGAGCATGCCTACTCTTGCGCCAATCTTTTTGTTCGGAGCCGTGCCGCTTGGCGTGGCAGTCGCGCTGCTGTTGCGTTTCACAAACACGCGACGATGACCGCGCGGTCCGTGGCCGGAAGGACAGCATCGCGATAGAACGTGTAGACACCGTCCGGCGAGTTGGGCCAGGGAACGGCATTCGATAGATAGCGAACGATCTCCCAATGTGGAAACAGGAGCTGTGCTTGCGGGGCGTCCGCAAGCTCTAGCGAACGCAGAAAAAGACGCGGAGTTTGAAGCTGAGGTATCACCCTTTTCAAGATGATAACGTAGACATTCCCGATCCGATTTTTTCTAGCGCAATTCACTCAATTACTCAGATGGCGTAATCAGCGTTTACACCACTATCTGGATTCTGATGGGCCGTACAAAGCATCTCGCGAATAGTCAAACAATCCTTCGTATTTCCGTCAGAGAATAGCGGCTTTGCAGCCCGGGCGCTTATTATTTTGGTCTTTTTGCCTTTACACCCATTTCACGAAAACGGCGACGGGTCTTTTTCAGAAAGTCTTTCTCGTTATTAACTTTATCCACGATCCATTCAACAAAGGCTTCGCTGTACTGGCGAGACGAGAAGTCGGGCTGCCACGATAAGTTTTGTTCCGCCGCGATTTTGTAGACTTTGTTGATCGCTTGCAAATCATAGGTATTCGGAACCACACCGGCAGGCAAAACCTTCTTCAGCCTTTCAACGACGTCTTTTTGGCGATAGGGGAATATTTCATGGCGGTCAACAGCGATTACACCTTGAGCGTCTGGATTGAGCGTCATCCTGACGGGCACGGCTCCTGCTAATCCTGCGCGGGCAGTGCCACGTGGAACGACGTGGAGCTGGGAGCCACGCGGCGCTTCGGAAACTCTCCTCATACCTTTGACAAGCTGATCTTGCATTTCTCGAACGCGTTGGCTGATAAATTTGCGCAAGTCATCTGTTGTCCCGCATTCGCTCTTCGCCCCATGCCGGAAGTAGATCGTTCCCTGCGAAAAAGCTCTTTGCTGCTGATTATTTCCAATGGGATAAGTACCTGGTTTCTCAAAAACAAGGGGGGAATCAGGAGGGTTGATTAGGAAGATTGCAACGCTATGGCCGTCTTTCTTAGCTTCAATCAACTCGAAATCGGCGAAATTCTGCATCGTGTATTTCTTAATCAGGTCACAATATTTGGCATGATCGTAGTCGAGAACGGGCTTGATGTCTGAGCCGCAAGCGTTGCCTGCATTACTTATACCGATGGCAAGGGTTCCGCCGCCTGAGTTGGCAATGGCTACAATGTCCTTGAGCACTTCAAGTGCCTGCGAAGTATCAGTAGGCGTGAACCGCTCTTTGAACTCGACAGATTTTGATTCACGCTTGGCGGTGAGACATTTCGCTACCCGTGGATCGTTCAGAACTGCATTGGCGCTCATCTCCCGCCTCTTTACTTTATTCAGTTAATCCATTCTAGCGCCCCCCACCACTCGCACCACTCCGCTACCGAGCGCACTGTCCCTCGCCCGCCGGATCGCCGCTCCCCATTCCCGTCTAAAAATATCTGGTTTACGGGTGGGACACTTTTTCCTCGCTAAAATAGACCACACCCCCGCCTCGGTTTGGCAACTGGCTAGCTGTGGCACGAACCCTACCCCAACTCCTGTCGCCTTCAAGACAATCGACTTCCAAGTAGGCATGGCGGCAGAAATTTACCATGCCGAGTCGAGACCTGGACCGGTGCTGTCCGCGGAGGAAGAGGCGGAGCTGCCGGAGCAGTTCAAACTGCGAGACCCTGAGGACGTCGAGCCGGACGTTCTAGACCTCATACCAATCAGGCTGGGCGGGAACAAGATCGACGTCATCATCACCTGCGAGGAAGATGTCGTACAATGACTTTCGGAGCCGTCAGTGACCTATCAGCCCGGTGACTACGTCAAGGTCGAGTTTCAAGACGAAACCACCGTAATCGGTGAGTGGATGTGGATGCGTGTCAGCCACTGCGACGACGCGAAACAACTTGTATTCGGGACTCTGGACAATGAGCCAGTCAACGACTACGAAGGCAAAATCGGGTTAGGATCGGAACCGGCTGTCAGCTACTCCCAGATTCGAGAACACAAGAAGGCTACAGAGTTCACAAAGCAGTGACACCCACCTCTATACGCAAGGCCTTGACTATGTTCTCGGACTTCAAGAGTTCGTGTTCCCAGATTCGAAACACCTTCCAGCCATCAGCTCTAAGTTGAGCAGTGTGTTTTTTGTCCCGCCTCCTGGACAGACAAAAGGGGCGAAACCCATGCCCTCGGGCTTCAGGACATCCTCATCGTGGCTCCATACAACGCGCAGGTCTCCGCGCTGGCAGAAAGGCTTCCCCCAGGTCGAGGGTGGGAACTGTGGACAAGTTCCAAGGGCAGCAAGCTGCCGTGGTTTTCTATCTATGGCAACATGTCCGCACTCAGAACGTTTTTCTGCGCCTTGCATGGTATTTCTCACCTCGCCCCCAAACCAAAGAGTGATCTTCACGAAGTTGTTGTAGGCTTCAGCGAAGAGCGCACGATTGCGCTCGCCATAAAGTTCTCCCGCATAGCCGAGATTGCCAACCCCATCCATCATCTTCTGAAAAACTTCATAGATGTCGAACAAGTCGACAGGCTGGGCGGTGGAGAGCTGCCGGTAGGTTGCGATCTTCTCCTTGGCGTCCTGAACGTCTCTTCCCAGCGTTTCCAGCACGATCTTGCAGGAATCGCGGAGCGTTTTCTCAGTCGCATCTTCGCACTTAATAGCCGGTGAGAGCTGTTGATAGTGGTCCAGTGCCTTGCTCGCAGCCTGCAGCAGAGAATCGGTTCGAGGCTGAGGTCGAACTTGGGCGTGAATGGGAACGGCAAATGTGAATGCCAACAACAGCACAGGGAGCAGTCGGTGCGGGTTCATGAGGTTCTCCCGGGACTGGAATGGCTTCTGATTGCGTGGGGCATTGTGACGGGAGTATTCCTCATTCTCCTCTTCTACCGCAGTATGCTCACACGGCAGGAGGATGACCAGCTTTTCCTTGACGAGTCTGCCTCTGGATTAGAAACGGAGCAGCGACAACTCATCGCCAAGGTGAACAAGATAGGTCCTCTGATAAAAGCGGTGGGCGCAACTTCGGGGATTATGATTTTAATTATCGCGGGTTGGGCTGTTTACATTGGAGTGAACTCGACCCAGCCGTAAGAGTCAATTGTTTACCAGAAGACAGTCAGTCCTCTGGCTGTGTAACTAAGCGTACATCAACCCGGCGTTCTTCAGCGGTGCTTTCATGGCACCGAACGATATCTTAATTCATTAAGACTCTTGCTCTCAACTGGAGCGATTGGCCCGCGCAACCGGACACAACGCCACTCGCAAATCGGGTGTGTCGAGTTTTTTCTGTATGGCTGGCAAGTCGACTCGATTTAGGTCAGCCAGGTCCGGATGCCATTGGCACGCGATGTTGATGTAGAATCCATCGCCATGCCGCGATGGGGACACAAATCGAAGACTCCCGCAGCCCCGATAGAGTACGTACTCATCAAGATTACAAATGCCGCTGGAAAATACGCGATGCGAAGCCCGAGAGGCGACGTTTTAGTCGTACCTAAGGCACAGGCTTCTGAATTTCCATCCACTGAAGCACAATGGCGACAAAGGAACTGGAACGACGTGGATACACAACCAAAGTTGAGCCCGTCTGAATGGGCTTTCTACTTTCTTAGCTGCTGTGTCCAGCTACCCTTAGCTTTGGCGCAAGGATTATCAGGGCTGCGCCGATGACGCCAAACACCGCCGCCGCGATCAGCAGACCTTCGCGTTCGTTCGGAAGGTGGACCGCCATGACCGCCATGACAGCGGCATGAGCAATATTCAACCATGCGGCGAAGATGATCACGCCGCGATTCGCCAACGGATTACGCGCTGCCACCAGTAAGAAAATCCCCATCGTGACATAGAGACTAATCGCCATCGGCTCGGCGTCTTCCCTATTTCCCTCATCATAGTGCGCACGGAATCAAAGGAGCTCGCGTATAAAATAGGTTTGAAAGCGGCTGTGGGCGTCCGTAATAGAACCGTTTCCCATCTCACTCTGCCCGCCGTGTTAGTTTGGAATGTCGACTCATCCATCGACAAGCTGTGTGCGTCGCCAATGGTTGCTAGACATTACTTCTTGCTAGCCTTCGACTTTGCGACCTCCGGCGGACCAACATCTGGCGGCATCTCTCCCGTCAAGGAGTTCAAGAACGCTTGCAGGTCGCTGCGCTCCTGTCCCGTCAAGAAATCCAGCACGTGAATCTGCTTGTCCAGATTGGGATTGGAGTTGCCTGCTCCGATATAAAAGTCGATGGCCTGTTTCAGGTCTTTCAGGCTGCCATCGCTCATGTACGGTGCAGTCAGCGCAATATTTCGCAATGAAGGTGTCTTGAACTTCCCCTTGTCTGCTTCGTTGTGGGTCACGGCGTATTGGCCGACATCGGTGAACTGCCCCATATCCACGCCGACCCCAACATTGTGAAACTGGTTATCGGTAAATAGAGCGTACTTCTCTCCCACCGTATGGCAGACGGCGCAATTACCTTTTTTCTTCGAAGTGAACACGACGAAGCCGCGCTTCACGGCGTCGTCCACGGCCTTTTCATCATGTCCATATTTCCAGCGATCGAAGGGCGAGTTGCCGCCGATCACCGTGCGTTCGAACGAAGCAATGCTCTTCTCCACCATCTCATAAGTAATTGGTTTCTGACCCCATGCTTGGGCGAACTGTTCGCGATAGCTCGGGTCGGCATTAAGCCTATGCTCGACCGTTGCCAGCGTATTGGCCATCTCCACTGGGTTCTGCACTGGGCCTTCCGCTTGGTTCTCAAGGGTGACTGCTCGCCCATCCCAGAACTGGACCTTGAAATACGCGGCATTCACTACCGGCGGAGAGTTGCGGGTTCCCGTTTTCTTCCCCACACCTTCGGAGACCGGCTTAGGATCCGCGAAACCGAATTGCGGGCTATGACAAGTGGCGCACGAGACGCTATTGTCCAGCGAAAGAATCGGATCGTAGAAAAGACGGCGGCCGAGCGCGATGGTCTCCGCAGTTGGCGGATTGTCGGATGGGATCAGCACAGGTGGAAGTCCCAGTGAAGCTTTGATCTGCACTGGCTTGCCGACGGGCATCACCGACGAGGCTTGTTGATCCTGACTTTGCAGCAACAACACAGGGGCCATGAGTGTGATCAAAAGGACGAGGAGGAAAATTTTGCTTAAATTCATAGAAGCCTCCGAGTAAATCGAAATTCCGGCTCTCGCTTGCAATGAGAGATTCCATGACCGGCAGATGAAATGCTCTGGACAACCCCGTGTCGGTTCCTGAAATCGGACCAATAGAAGTCTAGCGCGATTGTGATGTCAAGTTAGTGATTCTAATCACACTTGGTGGTGACCCACGATCCAGGTTGGGGGCACAGTTGTACCCGATTGCTCGCAGATACAAACACATACATTTCTAGGTACAAGGACCTCCGGGCGCACTAGTTTAGGTGCACTCTTGCGTACGGAAGCACGAAAGCGCCCGGCGAACATTGCGAGTTGCCGTATGGTCCGAGTTCTTCAGCAGTTAGTCGACGAGGGCACACCTGCTGTAGATTGGGTCCCCATCGTTTTTCACGGTGCTGCATTGGAACCAAGGAAATGATGCCTGCTAAAGAAAACGCCCAAGCGCCTGAGTCGGACGCGACGAGACAGGGAGCGCGGCGCTGGCTGTCGCGTGCGGTCGCAGTTGTCTATGGCCTGGTCATGTTTGAAGTCGTGATCATGGTCAGCCCGTTTGCGTTTTACTTCTACGCGGCTTACGGGCCGACTCTCAAATGGCTGAACCACTCAGCCGCTACGGCATGGCTTACTGGCTTCCTGCTCCCGCATGCAGTCTTCACTACCAGCCCGTTCCTGGAGTTTCTTCGCTGGGATTTGGGCCGCTATTTCTTCGGGCTGGGGTTGCTGGCTTTCTTTGTCCTGGCTGCACAGATCTATGGCTCAAAGCTGTTTGGCCGAAAATTCGTAAATTCCGGCATATATCGTTACATCAGGCACCCGCAGTATCTGAGCCTTGGGCTCTCGGCTTTTGGCCTCTTCACGATGTGGCCGCGCATGATCATCTTCCTGTTGTTTGTGGGCATGCTGTTCGCCTACTACTTCCTGGCGCGAGTGGAGGAGCGACGCATGCTCGCGATCGATCACACCTACGTGGACTACATGCGGGGCACTGGCATGTTCCTCCCCGGCAACCCTGGCGGCCGTCTCTACTGGCGCCTATTTGGAAATCTGCGCGAGCAGAAATTCGCTCGGCGGCTCGCACTGACGAGCTTGCTCGTGCTGGTTCTGTCGGCGGCATTCGGCCTGCGTGCCTACGCTGTGCGGCATATCGCTCGCACCGCCTTGTTACCAAACGTGGAAGTCGTCTCGGTTTACCCAATGGCAGCTATGGCGATGCGACAAGTAGCCTCCCTGGCTTTCTCCGATCCCTCTGTTCAACAGGCCTTGCAGCGGGAGGGGAACGCCACTTTTGTCGCGCATGTTCTGCCACACGACTATGGGATGATCGGAATGTTTGCCGATGTTGGCACCCATCACATGACGCCTGGAAATGTTCGCTTGTCGCGTTTCACGTATCTGTGCAGATGGCTTCTGCCGTTTCTCGATTCTCACGTGCGCACTGACCTCATGGGCTCGAATGGGCAGGAATACCGGGTTGTTTTCTCCCGCGTGGATGGTCCCAACGGGCAGCCCATCTCCCCAGCCCGGCTGTTTAACCTCAGCGCGAAGATGACCCCTGTTTACGTTGTCGATGTCAGCGCAGCCACACAGCAGGTGAGTCGCACCATTGATCCTCCGCACCGCAGTTTCTGGGGCGATGTCAAGATGCCAATGTTCTGACTGCCGGTTTAGAAACGTGACACCGGGGCGGGCTGGCCGCGCGCTCAGGGCGGAACTCTCCGAGTGCTATCCTCCCCTTAGAATGAGGAAGGGGAAAAATGAAACCAGCATCACATGAAGCACTGGATGCGGAACAGCAAAAAGTCCAAAGCCAACTTTTTCAAGCCGTGGAGCTGATTAATCAGGCCGATGGCCTTCTACGCAAGAACACAAGGTCGGATGCCGCAAACAGCCGAGCCACGGCACTGTTGTTGTCAGCCGTCGCAAGAACACTTGTGATTCAGACAACTGAGCACTTCAACATGCTCGATCGGCTTCCTGTTTGTGGTTTCCCGAAATGAGCGCGCGGGCGGGCGTCCTCTAGCCACAGTCTCCCCCTGGGTCGTTTGCGTCCCGGATCGTTGGAGGTCGCGGAGAAAGTGTCCGTTGGCAAGCAAGCGATAGCCCAATTAATTGCTGCACGATCTATTTTTGGTGATGAATTGGTGACAAGTTTTGTTCGTGAAAAAAGGTGTATGATGGTTTTATACGCACCTCTCCGCTACCCCAGCGAGGCGACGGTCTTCTGTGCATGATAGGAGACCATGTGAGCAGGCACACTGAACTGAGCACTGATTCCAAACCACTCTCTTACCCTTTCCGACTGCCGGTCGAGAAAAATGAGATATTACGGCAGCGCCCTGAGCACGCCAAGATGCCGGACGACATTAGGACTAAGATGGGGCCATATTTCGGCATGACGGCGCCGCCTGTCGCAGAGCGACGGGAACGTCCTAGATCCGAAAGCACCTCTCATTGGCTGACATCGGCGGTCTTCGAAATTTAAGGGTAAAGGTTTCCGGCACAGAAAAAAGACCTGATACCAGGCAATGCGGCGCAGAAGTCCGTCACCGGCGGCCAGAAATAAGCAGAGGGTCATTTTATGCCCGAGCGGTGCAAACACTGCGAGCAACACGAAAAGCGTCAGAGGGATGTGCGCGAGCGTCGTGTACGTCTGTGGAGAAGAGGCGAGCTTACGGACGCCGCCGCAGAGAAACTGACTTCCGAGGAGCAACGGATTGCCGAAGAACTGAGAGAGCATCAGGCAATGTGGCACAAGCACTCGCCCTCGGTGACGGCGAGAACACTCACAACCGATCCGCACACGAATCTTGAAGAAGAGATCCGCCGCCGGGCGTATGAACTGTATGAGGCCCGCGGCCGCGAGGACGGGCACGACCTCGATGACTGGCTCCGCGCCGCAGCCGAGATCACCGGCACTGCCCCAAAGACCGCTGTGGCCTAAACACAACCTAGCTACATGCACGAGAGTTGTCCTTCGGGCTTGAGAGCGGTAACGCGTTGTCGAAGATCGCAGCGGCACAAAGGGCCCGCTGGGCGAAGTTTAGGAAAGTTAAGGCTCAGGTCGGCGGGAGTGGGAGGGCGAAGTCGTACGCGAAGCACAGACGCCAAAAAAATTTCAAGGGCGGGAGCGACCTCGGTTGGTGCGGCCCTTCAGCCGCCACAAACCCGCTTCGTTCCTATTGTCACTTCGGGGGTGTGGCTCCCGGCCACTTGAGGGACTTGCCGTCAGTGATACATTCTTCCAGTGATAAAATTAGAAAGCGCTGATCGAATCACGAGTGGAAGATCGCGGAGCGAGAAACGACGCCAGCCTCATTCATTCCCTAAAGAATTAAACGAGCTAAGCAGCAGGATCACGGTGAAGCTCTACCGGAGCCAACTCGCCATGCTCGACAAGTATGGCTCGACTCATCGATGACAGCCGGGATTTACAGCTCATCTGGCAGGCCCTGCTCGAATTGGTGTTCAAGCGGCAAGAATTTGCCCGCTGGATCCAGCCAGAAGAGAAATGCTGGCAGCAATGTGGAACAGCACGCTCAACCGGACTGAATTTGCTGGTTCAGCATCACTCTCTGGACCACAGCGGGTGAGAGAGCAAAGCGTCCTCGCACCAGAAGTCGTGGGCGAGATGTAAACAGAATCAGCAGGGCCAGCAGAGGATCGAGTCGTGAGGCGAGCGGTCGAGAGCCGAAATGTCGTGAGCTTTGTGGTGAGCGCAGCCGTTAGGGGTCTGAGGACTGTCCGTCTTTCCGCCGGGTGTGCTGCGCCACTTTTGCCGTCTGCAGATCAAGAGCGGATCGCGCCCAGTGCGAAAAGCAGGAGGCGTTCGTCGAAAGGCATGATATGCAGTCTTCAGGAAGCGGCAAGAGTCGCATTGTGTTGGCTCCACACTGGAGTGGGGATTCCGGTGAAGGTGAACATCGTTTCCGGAGGGAAGCCGAACGGCGTTCCGGAGCGAAGGTGAACAGCAGTCGGAGCGAAGCGACGCTGGCATGGTGATTGTGAAGTAAGTGTTCGGAATGGTCAAGCAAGATTTGTCCGGAGCGAAGCGGAGGTCCGGGTCGGCGGGGATTTGGGGTGCAGGGGAAAGGGGCAGCAGCCCCTTTGCCCCTGCTTCCTCGATGTAAAAGATAGGGATTCATTCCGGGGTTGGATCCCTGGGTGAGTTGCGGTTTTTTCGCATGGACTCTCCACGCATTTCGATGCGATGGGCGTTGTGGACTAAACGGTCGAGGATACCGTCGGCGATGGTGGGATCCCCGATCTGCTCGTGCCAGCGCGAGACCGGCAGTTGGGAAGTGAGAACGGTAGAGCGAGTTTGGTAGCGATCCTCGCAGATTTCCCAGACTTCGCGACGCTCGCTTTCGTCCAACGGCGCCATGGCCCAGTCATCGATAACCAGAACATCGATGCGACCGAGTCGAGCCAAGAGATGGCGCAAGCTGCCATCGGCTCGGGCCAAGGCGAGTTCCCGCAGTAAGGCAGCGGCGCGAAGATAGAGAGCCGAGTGGCCGTCGCGACAAGCTTTCTGTGCCAGAGCTGAGGCGAGAAAGCTCTTGCCCACGCCGCAAGGTCCGATCACGAAAATGTTCTCGTGATTGCGGACCCAGGCGGAGTCTTTAGCCAGAGCGCGCAGCACCGACTTGTCCAGTCCACGCGTAGCCCGGTAATCGATGTCCTCCACGCAGGCCGGTCCTCTGAGCTTGGCCGCTTTCAGTCTTCGCTCTAGCGCCTGGTTCTCGCGCCAGTTCCATTGTTGATCGACCAGCGAGAGAGTCGTTCGAGGAAACTGAGTTCGTGGATGGCACGATCTTGTTCTTGCGTCTTCAAAGCTTCGACCATGCCTTGCCAGCGCATGGCCGGTAGTTTTTCCATCAGCGGTTGGCTCAGCATGAGGTCGGTCCTCCTTGGTCGAAGTACTCCGCGCCGCGAACATTGTCATGGGTCAGAGGCGGGGAGCCGGGGGGTGGTGGAGGAGATAGGGGAACCGTGTCCAGCGAGTTCTTTAAGATCGACTTCACGCTCTGATAGCGACAAGCCTTGGCGAGCAGTGCCCGTTCCGCCGCGGCTTCCACGCGTTGCGCAGAGTACTGCTGCGCCAGGCGAATGATGCCAAGACAGGAGCGGTAGCCCATTTCCGGGTGTGGCTTCGCGTTCAGGATTCGTTCGAACAACTGGGCGGTGTTGGGACCGATGCTGCGCGCCCAGTTCGCCATCCTCGAGGGCGTCCATTGTAGATGGGCCTGATGACTTTTGGGACGGTGCTCGTTCTGGGTGACCACTTGACCTCGCCGGCGATCGCGCAGGTGGGAAGCGATCCGGTTTCCTTTATGAAAGATCTCCACCGTGGTCGGAGTGGAGCGGACTTCTACGAGCTGCTGCACCAGGGTGTAGGGCACGCTGTAAAAGTTCCCATCGAAGGCAATGTGGTAATCGATGTTGACGGTGGCCCGCGTCCACTGACTCATGTCGAAGCGCTCGGCCGGTAACGCTGTCAGAGCCGGTTTCTCCAGGCTGTGAAACAGACTGGACCGCGATCCGTCCCGCTTGCGGAAAGGACGCTCGTTCAGTCGCACCAGCAACTCGCGGATCGCCTGGTTGAGTTCCGCCAGGTGAAAGAACTTCCGGTTGCGCAGCGCCGCGATGATCCAGCGTTCGCATACTTGCACTCCGCTCTCGACCTTGGCTTTATCCCGTGGCCGGTAGGGACGCGCCGGTACCACTCCCATGCCGTAATGCACGGCAAACTCTTGATAGGTGGGATTCAGGTCCGGATCGTAGCGGCAAGCTCGGGTGACCGCCGTCTTGGTGTTATCGGGCACCGTCAAAGTTGGTGCTCCGCCGTAAAATTCCAGGGCGTGGATGTGCACCTGGATCCAGGTCTGCAGTTGCTGATAGCGCTCGCAAAACCAACTGTAGCGATATCCCTCGGGATGCGTTTGCCGGTATTCTTCCCACACTAACTGCAGTGTCAGATGGCGATGCTGTTGCAGTTGCTCATGAATGCTTCTCCAGTCCGGTTGCGGCCGCTGCCTCGCCGCTTGGGTCTGAACCGGTTGGTTCCCAAACAACTTGGCTTCCAGTTCCTCTTCGCTCCACTCTTCGGGCAACGGCCAACCGATCCCGGCCGCAGCCGCCCGCTCTAAATAGTCGTGGACCGTGCCAGCCCCATCCCGCAACTGCGCGCGATTTGCCGCTGCCCGAGCCCCAACTCAAACCTCAACCGCAGGACTTCCTTCGTTTTCCGCATGGACATTCTCCTAGCCGGCACCCTGTTCTCCTCATTGATGGAGTTTCTTTTGCCGGGTAATTGTCCAGCGTCGCTACCTCCTCCTGCGGCTCACCTGTGGAAAACATTCCGCTCCAAGCCGAACACCATTCCGGTAGACGAGCAAAACTGTTCGCCTTCCCACCGGAATCGCGTTCACCTTCAGACCGGAATGCTGTTCGGAATCACAACGGAATGGCGTTCAGCTTCAGACCGGAATCGCGTTCACCTTCGACCGGATTCCCCAATTGCATCTACATCTTTTCTACTCTCGGCCAAAAAATTGAGTGGATGCGGAAAAATCCAAAGGCTTGTCTGCAAGCCGATGAAGATCGGCAACCGGTCAAACTGGACGTGTAGTCGTGACTGGCACAGAGAGTGAAGTTCTCGCCAATCAGAAGAGGATTCTAGACAACCAAGCCACTCTGTTGAAGAATCAGGATGTGATCAAGAACAATCAGAATGACATCAAAGGAATCAAGAGAAGCTAGATGTCATCGTGAAGAACCAGGAAAAGATCCTTACGTTCTTGAAGAAGTAAAAACGGCTTGCACCGGCGTTCCGGGGGCACCTGCCAGCGAACGTCGGCGCTTTTACGTTCCTTCCACTTCCAAACCGACCTTCTAAGCGCGCCTGCAGCTCTCATCTGGAACACGGGGTCTGTGCGTCTTCCTGCTGCCTGCACCCGCCCAAATTACGTCTTTTCGATGAAATCCCCAAGTGGCCCTTAATGGCCCGTTCCGGCCCGGGGTTCGTGCTGCTCGAAAAGGAACGGCAGTGAAGTCTGTACTTTCTTCCTGATTTTCTCCCTGACGTTTTTCTGACGCTCTGGTTGAGAGTAGAAGGTAAGCACACCGTCCTCTGTTTTCAAGGTGCTCTCCACTCCCGTGTATCCCTTGGATTTCCCATTTGGGAAATAGATAAATAAAGTTGACATGGCGAAGCCCCTTTCTGAAGTCGGACCCGCATAAACATTGACTATTGTTCGCTTCCGTTTTGAAAAAGTGGCACCCGGGTAGCCCGAACCGTACACTTAGGCGCGTCTGCAGCTTTCATCGGGAACGCGTAAATCAGGGAGGAAAGGCAGCCAGGAAGACAGAGCGTGGCATTCGCTGCTGGAATTCCCTGTTCGGCACAGTCACTGGGCTGCCGTCGGCATCATTTGCACGAATCGCTGACCATCTCTACTTTCGTGACCGTCAGATGTCCGTGCTCGGCATTAGTCTTCGTCATGCCACTATCCTTCGCAGCATCTTTCGCGTCTTCCTTCAAGTTGTGCCCGGTTGCATTGGACACGACTCCGGTCGCAGTCACGGTGTGACCTACATGCTCAGCGAGAGCCACTTTACTGCTCCGCACTTCCCAAGTGCTGCCGTCGTTTCCGGTTAGCAGGAACTCTTTGGCGCTATCACCCTTCGACAGGCACCCGGTCACATCCCTTACATCCGCCTTCTCCTTGGCAAATCCAAACGTACAAGCAGCAAGAACCACACACAGAAGCAGCTTGATTTTCATATTTCTCCTCCTTTGATTCATCGCCGGTTGTCATACTATCAGCGGAACAAGCCAAGCATGTAGGCGATGAGGAGAATCAACAATATTGTCCCCAGCCCTATGCCGGCCCCGCCGCCCGGACCCCAGCGGGTATGCCCGTAGTACCCTCCACCGAGGCCAAAAACCAATATCAAGATGATGATGAGTATCAGCATTGTCGGTCTTCCTTTCTTCGACGAATCGCGAACTGGCTCTACTAACAGGCAGAAGCAAATAGATCGAACTAAGGCTGAGATTTACCTCATTCATTCATGCGAAACATGATTTCTTCAAAGCGGTATTCATGAGGCCACGATAGTCGAATCGTCGGAGGGGCGTCTGTTCAATATTGCTCTATCCCCCAAACCGATCATTTAGGCGCGTCTGGAGATTTGATCGGGAACGCGCAATCCAGGCAGGGAAAGGGCGGCAGGAAGGCGCAAAAAGCCCACAGCACTCTAACAACAGGCCGGAAAGCTGGTAAAACTCGCAACTTGATCGAGTCTCACTCCTGACTCCTGCGCCGCGATCAAATATATCAGACTCGAAGTTGGTACGAAGACAATCGGAGCTTGGATGTGCCTAACATGAGGTGTCCAAGCCTCGATGGCAGATATCTGGCCGGTCAGTGGCGGCGAGTCGATCCAAAAGCCATCGTCCTCAACGAATCTTACGACGCCAGAATAAACTTCCCTGGCATTGAGCAGCCGGAAAACTACCTGCCTATCTTCGCAAATGGTGAGCTGCACGCATTTCGTCATGGCCGTGTTTCGATGCTTCAAACTTTACGTTTCCAACCCGCGTAACTGTCGTAAGTCCGTTTACACCAGTAGCTGCCGATATTGTTAAGGACGGCGATGTTTCGACAGGGACCACGGATAAGACAAGTGACTGCTCAACATATGGAGCAATTGTGGACAGATTTGCACCTGTACGTATGAAACTCTTGTCTTTGACGTTCCCTGGTTTGCGAGGTTCCCATGCGGAGCAAATTACTTATCAGTCTTATTAGTCTGGTCTCATTTCTGGTTTGGACACCCGCCCCGATGCTAGGCGTGGTTCAGCAGAATGGTGTCCATCATCGTCGGGTTCATCACGACGTTCATCACCGGTACTATATCCGGCATCGCACGAAGCTGCAGCACGCGAAGATTATCGGTGGGACGGCACTGAAGGGAGCGTCCGTGGGGGGCCTGATTGGTGGGCCACCAGGAAGTGCGGTCGGTGCAGCAGCAGGTGCGGCGGTAGGCACCGCCTACGATCTGAAAACTCGGCAAGGTGAAAGCCTCGCGCGGAAGTAACGACTAAGATTCTTGGTCGAGGCGCGCACTCATTTCTTTAGAGATGTTGTAAACAGGCGTGGCTGTTGAAAAACTCCGTGCCGAAATTCCAGAACTCAGCTCAAAGACAGCGAGCAACTCAGGCATTTGCTGGATCTAAGCCGGAGAGCGTCGGCATTTTCATCGCGACCACCACCTCCAACAACGTGGCCGTGTTACGTTTCTTCGCCGTGCAAGAGGTCGGGCAGCACCGCCGAATCGGCTACGTTGGCCGCCGTCGCCACCACCGTGTGGATGATCTTCGGTCTTGCTGTCTACCCCCACGTGCGCCTTCATTCCGAAGTACCATTGTTTGCCCTTCTTCGTCTGGTGCATCTCCGGATCGCGCTGCTGCTCCCGGTTCTTGGTCGAAGTGGGGGCGTGCAGGATGGTCGCGTTCACGATCGTGCCGGTCGTGATTCGCACCCCTTTCGCTTGCAAGTGTAGATTTACCTGTCCCAGGATCTGTTCCCCAGTTGGTGTCTTCAGCAAGTGCCGGAACTTGCACACCGTGGTCTCGTCCGGCACTGGCTCGCACCCTAAATCAATGCCCACGAATCGCCGCATCACCGCGGAGTCGTACAGCGCCTCTTCGACCGCCGGGTCCGACAGGTTGAACCACTGCTGCAAAAAGTAAATCCGCAGCATTCGCTCTACTCCCACCGGCGGCCGCCCGTTCCCAGGCTTGGGATAGTGCGGCGCCACCAGCGCGCACAACTCGCGCCAAGGCACCACCTGTTCCATCTCCTCCAGAAATATCGCTCGCCGCGTCTTCCTCGTGTACTGCTCAAAGCCAGTCATCATCGCTAGAGTCCTCTGTTTCATTTCTCAGACACTCTAACTTGACCGACTGTGGAAAGCAGAGAGCTTAATCAGAGTCTCCCTAGGGCTAAAAAGGGTGGGGAGGCGGGAAAATACCTGAAGCTTTTGCTGAGATGGATTTCGCGTGAAAAGGTAAGGAATGTTAGTAATTGTTTTGATCGTCATCATCACCGTCGTGCTTTTGATCGGGATGCATCGAGTCAGTGGCCAACACACGACCGATGGCCGACGCCGGAAAGCAGTCGACGATCGAATCCTCAACAGGTTTTTAACACGGTCGGTCTCAGCGCCGCCCGCAACCGAAACCCTGACATCCAAGGATTCGCGAGGTCTAGTTCGACTTCAGCACCATGCCAAGACAAGACAACTTGTGGGAAGCGAGTGTACGTCGAAACAAAGACGATAGGTATGTCCCACAGAGGTGCGGGATGGACAATTGCACGGCGAGCAACCGCAACCCTTTCCGAGCTCTATAGAAATTAGCGGGCAACGG
>CAWEJA010000002.1:0-290991 GCA_963809295.1 Terriglobia bacterium
CTGGCGGAGAGAGTGGGATTCTATTCCAGTCGTTCTCTGCAATTTCCTATGAAACCTACACTTCGGTCAGAATACCCTGCGTTTGTCGGGGGTTCAAGCAATTCGATTCTTCGGTTCCATTCTACAGTTTCCGCAATAGTCCCTGTTTCCCACTAAAACGGTATCACTGGTATCAATTTATATCCGCTTGGAATAAATCACAGACTTGCAGCGCGGGTTTCAAGCTGGATTTGGAATGCAAAGTACTCTCACGGCTGCTGGCTGCTAAGTAGCTGTCTCCGCGTCTGGCTGTCCATAAAGCGCGGGCTACCCGGATTCGGTCTACTGTGGCATTCCTTTACGGTTTCGAAGGCTTGTTTCTATTCTTCACCTAAAGATACAGAGGTCCCGATTTTCAGGCATTGATCAGAACGTCCAATTTTCTAATCCAGTCAGTGGAAGAGGTGCAGCGGTGATCGGACTTCTTTAGAACATCTGTGAGCAGAGGGTGCTGCTTAAGGCGTCGTGCGAGTTCGACTCTTGTGATGACGGAAATCATTCTTTATTGGTGGGGAGTCTGTCTCAACTCCGGCGCAATCTCGTACGCCTTCTCGAACTCCGCGCGGGATTCCGCCTCCTTCCCTTTCTGATGAAGGGCCAATGCTAGATTGTAGTGCGCTTCCGCATAGCGTGGCTTGAGGCGAACCGCTTCTGCAAATTGAGATTGAGCTTCGGCGTTTCGGCCAGTCTGCAGTAGCACCAGCCCAAGATTATTGTGGGCCTCGGCGAATGCCGGCTCGCGACGTACAAGTTCCCGGAAGACACTGATGGCCCCAGCCATATCGTTGCTTTGACTAAGGGCCAATCCTAGCTGGACGCGCGCGCTCGTATATTTAGGATCAAGCGTGATCGCTTCATTCAGCTCGCCGATCGCTTCCTGGTAACGCCCCACCTGAGATAGGGCGAGCCCGAAGTTGTAATGGCCCTCAGCCAGGTCCGGATCAGACATCACCGCCTGGCGGAATTCCTCGAGCGCACGTGTTTGGTCCCCTTGCCGCCAATACAGCAGGCCTAGGCTCGAATGAACTTGCGCGTAATCCGGCTTCATTTCGAGCGCTTTCTGATAGGCCGCTGTCGCGCGAGCAAGGTCGCCCTTCTTTTCCCAGGTGATGCCGAGGTAATAATGACCGGTGGGTAGCTCAGGACTCTGTTCAATTGATTTCTCAAAGAGCGCCAGCGCGTCATCGAGCTTCTGATGCTCCAGCGCTTGCACCCCTTGCAGAATGAGGTATTTCGACTGCGCGAGGCGAGCCCGAAAATCGTGCAGCGCATTTACTTGCTCCAGCTCTTTCTTTCCGGCCTCGGCTTGACCTTGCGCTCGCAGCGCAGTGCCGAGACCGTAGTGCGCCTTCTCGAAGTCAGGCTTCAGTGCGATGGCCTTCTGAAACGCAGCAATCGCTCCCGCGGAATCGCCCAACAAGTTCAGCTCCATGCCCAGGTCATACTGTGATTCGGCATCGTTCGGATCGATTTGAACGGCCTTGCGAAATTGCGACAGGGCGCCAACGCGGTCGCCCTGACGGCGAAGCGCCACCCCCAGAAGTGTGTGGGCAGGGGCCATCTTGGGATCCAACTGAAGAGCGGTACGAAACTCAGCGGCAGCTGCATCGAGTTTCCCAAGCTGCCCGAGCGTTGAACCGAGCTCGAAATGCAGATCGGCGGAGGGTTTGGCGGCAAGGGCCAGGCGTAGTTCTCGCTCGGCGGCTGCATCATTATTCTGCTGCGTATAGATTCGCGCCAGCAGGCGATGTGCGCCGGCGTTTTTTGGATCGAGAGCTATCGCCGCACGCAGTTCCTTGAGGGACCCGGGAAAGTCCTTCAAATCGTACAAGCTCGCACCCAGGCCGTAGTGAGCATCGGCCCAATTTGATTTCAGGCGAAGAGCGGCCTCGAACTCCTCAACTGCCTGTTGAGGGACGCCTTTGTACTTCAGGGTGAGGGCCAGGTCGTAATGAGTCAGGGAATCGTTGGGCTCCATTGCGAGCGCTTTCTGATAATTTACGATGGCTTCGTCCCACGATTTCGCGCGAGACGACTCAAGAGCCTTCTGCCGGTAATATGCCGCGGTCTGCGCCACGACAGGTTCCGTGAACGCGAGGCCGACAACCAGGACAAAAGCCAGGGTCGATGCCGATAGTGTGCAGAAATAACGTGACAAAGGGGTTGGCCCGTATCGCGCTCGCCTAGTTGTGCTCATCGTATCGCGCTCGCCGCATTGCGCTCATAGAAACGAAACGACCTGCCCCGGGAGGCAGGTCATTCCCAACGATGTTAGCAACGTTTGGCGCTTTGCGAAATCACCAATAGAATTTGGCGCTGAGCTGACCGATACGCGGATCGCGCGCACTGTTGACCAGTCCGAAGCTGGGGTCGCTGATATTTCCGGTAGGATTTTTAAATTGCGCGTGGTTGAAGATGTTGAAGAATTCAATCCGTATGTCAAACGCGTAATTCTCATGAATCACGGTTCGCTTCGAAAGGCCGAAATCGGTGTTGTTAAAGCCCGGGCCATGGAAGAACCGGCGGTTCGAAGTGCCGAAAGTCCCCAGGGTAGTATTCACGGCGAAAGCGCTGGGCAGGAAGTAACATCCTGTGTTGTCTGGGGAAGGGCAACCTGGATTCGGGTCGCGTGGATTCACCGTTACCACCTTTCCCACGAGGTTCGGCATATCCGTGGAAGAACTTCCCACCAGGGAAGCGTCTCCATCGCTCTGATTCATCTGGATGGGGAACCCAGTGGAAAAGCGGGTAATCCCCTGCATCTGCCAGCCCTGGGTCAAACGCTTCGGCCCATTGGCGAAAGCGCGATCGAACGGGATGGCCCAGACGTAGCTGGCCACGAAATTGTGAGTAATGTCAGAGGATGACAGACCACGGCTCAACCTTGGATTTGTGAAGTTCACCAAATCGCCGAAGGCCGAAGCATTGTCCAGGGCTTTGGAAAATGTGTAGGCCGCAAGGAAGGTCAGATCGTTGGCTTTGTGCTCCACAGTGATTTGCCCGGAGTGGTAAACCGAATTGGCAGAGTTGGTGGTGTTGGTGTTACCCGAGCCAAAGCAGACCTGAAGTGCCGAGCCGGGGCAGAAATTGGGGTTGAGGAGCGAGTGCCTGGTGCTGTAAACGAAGGAACCGCCCGGAAGCTGGAAAACGTCATTCTCGTTACCAGGTCCGCAGCCGGGTGTGCCTGCGGTCGTGTCGATCACGCCCGGCGCGTTGAGTTGCTGTTGACACAGAGCAGGGTCGCCCGGGTTGGATTCCGCCTGGGTGATCAGGCGGTGCCCCTGAGTTCCGACATAAGCCACTGTGAGCACCGTGGCTTTGGTTAGCTCGCGTTGGATCGAGAGATTGAAGTGCTCCGCGTAAGGCAGCCGGTTATGGATGCTGTAGCCCGGAAAAAAGTTAAAGGGCTCGTAAACCGAGAAGTCCAGTGTCTTGTTCGACGGTGCGCCGGGAATCGGAGCGGTGAAAGGAAAACGCTGTCCCAGGGACTGCCCGTTGGCGCGAATCCGGAAGGGTTCGTCAAACATGACCGATACAGGGGAGGTCCAATACAGGCCGAACGGAGCATCTGCAACTTCGTAGAAGAGGTTCAGATCCTCGACCGAAGTGTAATAGAGGCCGTACGAGGCACGGATACTGCTTTTGCCCGGGCCACCGAACACTTTACCCAGGACTCCCTCTGTGAATCCCGGTGAATACGCCAATCCCAATCGTGGGCCAAAATTGTTGTACGTGGTGGGAGCCAGTGTCTTGGGAATGCCAGCATCTCCCGGAAATACCAGACCCTTGGGGGCAAGCGGAAAGACCGTGGACTGCTGCCCCGGAACGAAGGTCTGAATCTTTCCCTGCGTGTCATACCAGGGCATGCTTACTTCCCAGCGCAACCCAAGATTGACAGTCAAATTGGGCTTTACCTTCCAACCATCCTGGACGAAGGCGCCGCCGTAGCGTGTCCGGGAATCCAGGAGCTGTAAGGCAGCCTGGGTGTAGGGAGCAGAACACGAAGTGCAAGTCGCCCCGACTAGATAGTCAGCAAACTCGTCTCCCGTCACACCACCATTAAAGGTAAAGCCGCCATTGGGATTCGCGAAATTGCGCTCGTTGACTTGCAGGTAGCGGAATTCGCCTCCAAATTTCAAAGTATGGTTTCCCAACGACTTTGAGAATGAGTCAGAAATCGTGTAGGTGGTGTTGGGTTGAAACGTATTCAACGTGGGCACGCCGATGTTCAGGCCAGAGTTGCTAAATTGAAGTTGAGGCACATACTCTTTATACCCGGCAAGCGGGATGATGCCGAGGGTACCAGCGCCGGTCACGAAGCCAAGGGATGAAAGACTGGCAAAACTAGCGGCCGGGTTGTCCTTGTGGAGCACATTGCGGAAAACGGCAAACCGCGCCTCGTTGACTGCCGTGTTTCCGAACGGCTTGGTGTTGCTCATGACGAATTGCTGGGCCCGCGCAGGCGTTGACGTAGGGAATCCAGGCACAGTGGCGAAGCCGGCGAGTGCGCTGTTCACGTTCGAATTGTCCAGGTGGTAGTACCACGACCAGTTCCCTGTTCCCTGGGTGTTGAAATCCACCCGTTCCCCGTATTTGTTGTCGCTGGCAACGTTTCTCTCACTGTTATTCGAATAGTTCAGCGAATTTCCAGGCAAGGTCGGCGCCGGAATATATTGAAGGATATTGCCGGATGGTGCCGACCAGGCCGCCTGCGGAATGTTCGCAAAGCCGGTCGCCGGGTCTACGGGAAAAACGCAAGTCGCGTGGCTGGAACAGCCGGCGAAGCTGTACGGCTGGCCCTGGAAAATGGTCCCTCCGGGAAGACCCAGGCGCGTATTTAGCACCTGCGCCCAGTAAGCACCGTCAACCGTTCCGGTCAGGGTAGTGGGGTCAAAGTTGCCTTGACGCGCGTCAGCGGTTGGAACGGTAACAAGTCCCGTTTCCGCTCCCTGTATCTCCCGGGTGCCCTGGTAGTCGGAGAACCAAAATATGTGGTTTTTCCAGACCGGCCCTCCTACCGCAAAGCCAAATTGATTTCGGCGCAATTCGGACTTGGCAGGCACAAAATAGTTGCGAGCGTCGAGGACGTCGTTACGCAAAAACTCGAAGACATCACCGTGAATCCCGTTGGTGCCGGACTTGGTGATAGCGTTCACGACTGCGCCGCTGAACTTGCCATATTCGGCATCGAAGCTGTTGGTAATCAGCCGGAATTCCGCAATCGAGTCGAGGTTGGGAACTAGACCCGCGCCCAGGTTGCGGCCCTCGCTGACATCGCCTCCGTTCACCAGAAAGGCGTTTGCCGTTTCGCGCTGGCCGTTCACGGAGATGTTGCCAGGATTCAAACCGCCGGACACCGGGCGGTCCTGCTGGATCGTCTCGGCGGTTCCCGGTGCAACGCCAGCCTGCAGGCCGAGAAGATCGATGTAGCTGCGACCGTTGAGCGGAAGCGCGAGCATTTTCTTGGACTCGATCACGTCGCCTAACTGCGTGCTTTCGGACTGGACCTGTACCGCATTGGCGGAGATACTGATCTCCTCTTTTACGCTGCCAACTTGAAGAGTGATGTCCAGGTGCAACTGGTCGTTTACTTTTAAGTCAATATCCGTCGTAGCGAACTGGCTGAATCCAGCGGACGTGGCGGTCAGCTTGTAGGTCCCCGCAGGGAGCGCCAGGAAACGGTAGGAACCGTCTGCGGCCGAAGTGGTTTCCTGAATGAAATTGGTTTGCACGTTCGTGACTGTAACGTGTGCGCCTGCAACCACGGCTTGCGAACGGTCATGTACCACGCCCAGAATCGAACCCGTTACGTCCGCGCGAAGAAGACTAGAGCTAAAAACCGTTACGAAAGCCAGCAGGAGAGTTAACGTCGCGCGTCGGTTACGTTTTTTCATCTCGACCTCCCGGAAATGTGAATTCGTGCAGCGAACGCAACCGGTAAACATACCTGCCCGGCCGCTCACAGACCCCACTAACTTGCGCTGGACACTGGTTCTGCAGAAGCTCAATCTTTTGCCGCAAAAATCGTAATGAAACGAATGAAATCGTAATTCTGCACGCTTTCTTCGACGTCGCCGCCGTTCACGATGAACGAGTTGGAAGTTTCCCGCTGTCCGTTCACCGACACCTGACCGGTATTCCCATTGCCCGAGACCAGCCGGTTGTGATCGTCGGGACTGCCCGCGGAAACCGGGATGACGCCCGCCTGCAAGCCCATCAGGTCAATGTAGCTGCGGCCATTCAGCGGGATGCCGGTCATCTTCTTGCTCTCGATGACGTCTCCAAGCTGGGTACTGGTGGTATCTACCTGCGTCGTCGAACTGGAGACCTCGACGGTCTGACTCACCGCGCCGACCACAAGCTTGAAGTCGGCTCGGTACTTCTGGTTGACCAGAAGTGTTATGCCAGTTTGAACGCTGGTCTGGAATCCCGGGGTCTCCGCCTGAAGTGAGTAGTTTTCTCCTACCGGAACGCTTAAGAACTCGTAGTTGCCCGCGGCGTCCGTCTGAACACGGCGAGACAATCCCGTTGTCGCATGTTTCAGGGTTACGGTTGCATTGGGGACTGCAGCTCCGCTCGGGTCGAGGATCGCGCCAAAGATCGAGCCGGTTACTTCTGCGTGCAGACTGCTGCCCAGAATCAACAGGGTGGAGAGACAGATGAGAACCTTAGGGAAAGACCTAGTCACACAGCACCTCCCACGAGCGGTTTGGAGTGCTTTCTAAAACGATTTAGTGCTCCCAAAATTACATAACCCCATATGCGTAGTCAAGATATAATCCGGATTCAATCTTGTGATTTCGGGCATCTGTCATCAGGTGGTTGAGAGAACACGCGGAGTCCCGCAATGCCGTATCGTCAGATCGCTGGCGATAGGGTTCATCGTTATCCTGCTCGAACTGTCCTCGGTTTTTCCGGAAAAAGCGCAGCACGTTGCAGGCGGACGTTCGGTGGCCCGCTCCTACTTTACGAGCGCCCAAAAAGCTCTGGCTGCCGGAGACTCCACCACCGCAATCGAGAAACTGAACCAGGCTATACAAGCCGACTCGAACTACGCGGAAGCCTACCTTTTGCTCGGCCTCACCGAGTTTCAGCGTGGCCAGACCGCGAAATCAATCGAGCACTATAAACGCGCCCTGCAGCTGCAGCCGGGTTCTTATTCCGGTCACTACAATCTGGCCCTGGCCTACCTGCGCGATCACAAACTGGAGGAAGGACGTGCCCAGCTTGAGCAGGCGGTGAAGCTGGATCCCAACCAGCCCGACGCCGCATACGATCTCGGCGTCGTGCTTCTGGAACAAGGCCATCCCGCGCAGGCACTAAGCTATCTGACCCGCGTGAGGAAGCTCAATCCCCGCCGTCCAGACGTGGCCTTCAACATTGTCCGCGCTGAGCTGGAAGCCGGACGCGTTGTCGAGGCGCGCACCGAGGCGCGAGCGGCAGCCGGGCGGCTGGGCTCAGACCCACAGTGGAACGCCGCCATCGGCGCCCTGTTCCTCAAGAATGCTCAGCCGAAGGATGCAGCCGCCAATCTTCGAGAGGCCAATGCGAGCCATCCCGAGAACGTCGAGGTTCGTCATCAACTGGCGCTAGCCTATCTCCAATCCGGCCAGCCTGGGCAGGTGTTGGAGCTGATCGCGGAGCCGAAGACGGACGACGATCACTACCTCCGCGGCAGCGCTATCTCGATCACCGATTCGAGGAGGCTGACCGGGAATCGGAAGCGGCGCTCGCGCTAGCCCCTGACAATCCCCGTATCCTGGTCCTTCGCACTCGACTCCTTCAGCGTGCAGGGCAACAGGATGAGGCCATCGAAGTCGCCCAAAAGGCCGCTTCCCTGGCACCTGACTGGGATGAGCCATACTACCTCGCCGGGGTCAGCCTTTACTTCGTCGGACGTTTTCCTGAAGCGGACAAGAATCTGGGACGGGCGGTTGAACTCAACCCGCGTTCACCTCGCACACTTTTCATGAAAGCCGTAACCCTGGTGAGCCAGGGAAGGTCTGGCGAGGCCGAACAGTTCTTTCGCCGCGCCATCGCTCTCCAGCCAGAGAATGCCCGGTTCCATTGCCAGCTTGGCCTTCTTCTCGCGCGCCAAAACCAGAACGCCCAAGCCGAAGCATCGTTCAGAAAGGCGATTGAGCTCGCTCCCAGCTATGCATTGTCACACTACGAATTGGGAAAACTGCTGTGCAGTCCAATCGGCTGCCAGCAGCGGCTGAGGAATTGAGCCAGGCAGTTCACTACGAACCCAACCTGAGCGCCGCCTACTACCAGCTGTCTCGCGTATATGCCCGGCTCGGAGATGCTGAGAAATCAAAAAGCGTAATGGCCGAATTCGAAAGACTCCACCAGCGTGAGATGAGCGACTCCCACGCGCTCGAAGATGACACCAGAAAGGCAACCGAGTAAGCCGGACCCCCGGTACAGGGCACCGAACGACGGACAGATTTCGGAAGGCCTCAGACCTTGCAGTTCGCAGTCCACGGTCCAGGTGGGTTACTGGTCCGACGGGCCAGCCCTGGCGAGGTATGAGTACACAGCCAAAGGCCGTTCAGGACAGGAACGTCGGTAACCTACATCCCAGAGTCCCAAAAGGGCACAATTTGTCTTAGATCTTGAGCCACGGATCTTTAGCCCGCTAGAACACACTTGCCCAGAAAGCAGGCGCCGATGACTACCATCCTTTGTATCGGGGTTGTGACCGCACTGGTAGTTTTCGCGATAGTGTTGAAAACGTGGGCAAGTAAACCCAAAAAAGCACAAAAGGCGGAGAAAGCAGCCATCATGAAGCAACTGCTGGCGCTGTCTGAGCGGGAAAACAGCATCCCAGCAATGACGCCATCCCGATCTCGGACACCACGCGCTACTCCTGCGATACGGACGGCGGGCCTTCCTCGCAAGCCGACAAGGACGATCTCCCAGCCCGTTTCTTCCAGCCAGGGACGATGACGATAAAATCCTTACCGCAGTCCATACCGACCAAACTCCCACCGGCGAAGCTCTATCTCGATGACATAACCGAGATCTTGCAGGTTCTGACGGATTCGAGTGCGGACTGTCAGGCAAGGTTCGTTGCCGGCAAGTCGAAATGCGACTCGCTGGACGATCTCAAGGACCTGGGTGGCCGCACCACCCATTTCGTGATGGACATCTCGTCACCCGGGAAGCACCAAACTCTCGAACTTACACCGTCCTCGACGCGAATACACATCTATGAAATTGGGGATCAATTGCCGGCATGGTCGAAATATGTGAACGTCGCGGCGATTTTTGAGAAAAGAAAGCTAAGACTAAAATCTGCCATTCGTACTGCGGCATGGCAGATATTTGCAGGCTTGTGGCTCCTGACAATTGCGTTGTGGATTTTTGCTCCACACGCGGTCAAACCGGTCCCGACTTATGAATTACCCCGTCTCGCTGCAGGCATTATTCTGGCAGCGGCTGTCGCATATTACTTCGTCAGTTCGCAAAGCATTGTGTACTTGCGCTATCCCAAAAGAGTCGGCGTGGGAAGATGGTTAGAAGAGCACAAACCAGAAATCATCGTAGGCTTCATATGCGTCGTGACGGGAGCAGTTGCCAGCCGCATCCTAGAAAAGACCTGGAAGTAGTGCTCCCTCGGCAGGTTTGCCCAGCAGCTCACCACAGCCCCTTGGAATTCCGCTTGCCCGAGTTCCCATCCTTGGCGCCAGAAAGCCTTCGAGCGTAAGACGAGCCCGGCGGCTAATACACCGCTACCTTAGACCAGCTCCGTAGAGATAGTCATAGGCGTTGCCCTGGTTCAACGGCAGGTCTGTCTTGAACGAAGAAAACAGGATTGCACGATCCATGAACGTCACGAAGACATCCTGCTGTGTATCAGCCTGCACCAGTAAGGCATAGTTCGGGACTTCATAGGCGGCGACCAGATTGTTTGTGGGATCACTCAATGTGTACGTGCCGTCCGCGTTGACCGTGTAAGGAAGCACCCCGGTCTCTCCGTTAGAAACGTCGGTGTAGGTCAGTGTCTTCGCGGCCGGGTCGAGAGTGATATTCAGGAAATTTCCGCCCGAAGCTGTGCCGTTGTACGACCGGCGGGCCGTAGCGGACACCGCCTGGTTCGACGTGGTTGAGCTGCAACCCACGAATACGAAAAGTAACAACGACAACAGAAGTCGACGGCATTGCATCGGAACATTCCCCTCTGCCTACGAAGGAATGCTATCGGCATATGTTGGCCTGAGCTTTAGGTCGCTGTCGCCCGCGGCGACGTTCTACTGGACAAGAGACGGCGGTCCACTGTTAAATGCAGTTGCGCGCGTGAATATGGCTCGATCCCACTCGATGCGAGCCGCCAGTTGATATGGTGGACCTTTCCAACGCAGATGAGTGAGTTCGTGGGAATGGGTGGAGAGTCTTCTCGATGGCAGAGCCGGTAATCGATCTAAGCAAGACCTACGATGCAGTTGTAGTGGGATCAGGCGCCGCTGGCGGGATGGCAGCGCATGTCCTGACCAGCCGCGGACTGAAGGTCCTGATGCTCGAGGCGGGGAAGAAACTCCCCATCGAGGAAGAACTGCGGTCGATGCAGTGGCCCTATGACAATCCTAATCGGGGGCAGCTCCCGCCAGACCGTCACGCTCTCACCTTCAGCGAATACACCATCCGCAGGCCGCCCTACGGTCCGGGCTTTGAAAAGTCCAAGCACCTTCACAGCTATATCGGCAGTAGCGACTATGTGAAGAACATCCTTGTCGACGAGCGCGAAAATCCTTTTACCGGCACCAACTACGCGTGGGTTCGGGCGCGCTGCTTGGGCGGAAAGACCAACATCTGGGGACGTCTGGCACTCAGGCTTTCGGACTACGACTTCAAGGCCAAGAGCCGTGATGGTTTCGGAGAAGACTGGCCCATCAGCTACAGCGATCTTGCCCCATACTACGACAAGGTAGATTTGTATCTCGGGATCACCGGCGTGAAGGAAAACCTTCCCCATCTTCCCGACAGCATATTTCAGCGTCCCACCAGGCTGAACTGCGCCGAGGTCACACTCAAGCAAAGCCTTCAGAAGATGGGCCGGGTGCTGACGCAGTATCGTGCGGGCGTCACCACCGACGGTCTCAAACACAACCAGTATCGCAGCCGTTGCTTCGGACGTGGTGCCTGTGAACGCAAAGGGGGCTGCGACATTCATGCCGCATTCGACTCTCCTACCGGCTTGATTTACCCGGCTGCGGATACGGGTAACTTGACGTTGCGCACCAATGCGGTGGTTCGCGAAGTCACGGTCGATCCGCAGACGGGCAAGGCCAGCGGCGTGCACTTTGTCGACTCCGAGACGATGAAGGATTACACAGTCCGTGCCAAGGTGGTCGTCGTAGCAGCGTCAACTTTGGAATCCGCGCGCCTTCTTTTGCTCTCAAAATCGCATCTCTATCCAAATGGATTGGCGAACTCCAGCGGCCACGTGGGGCACAACTTCTGTGAGCACATCATGGGGCCCGGCGTTGTTGGTCAGGCGCAAGATCTTGTCGGCAAACCATCCACGCTCGATGACGGCCGGCCGGGAGGGTTCTACCTGACCCGGTTCCGAAATCTTACGGAGAAGCACCCCAAGTTCATCCGGGGGTACGGATTTGAAGGCGGAAGCGGTGCCAGAATGTTTCCGGAGGGCACAGACAAACACGGATTTGGTGCGTCATTCAAAGAGGAGGTACGCAAGAACCAGGGTTCTTACGTGAGCATGGGGGCGTTCGGTGAAGTGTTGGCGCGTTACGAGAACTATGTCGATCTGGATCCCGTGGTCAAAGACAAGTGGGGCATTCCGGCCTTGCGTTTTCATTACAGGTTTGGCGACAACGAGCATCGCATGGCCGAGGACATGAAGGAAACTGCCCAGGAGATGTTCGAGGCTGCGGGCTTCAAGACTGTGCAGGTGAGCAGCCGTGTGCTTACCGAGGGGTGGTCCATCCATGAACTGGGCACCGCGCGCATGGGTAGTGACCCGAAGACCTCGGTTCTGAATCAATTTCAGCAGTCGCATGATGTCAAAAACCTGTTCGTGGTGGACGGCAGCGCATTCGTGAATGCCAGTTGTCAGAATCCTACTTGGACGATCATGTCCCTGTGCTGGCGCTCCTGCGACTACCTCGCGGACGAACTCGGCAAAGGCAATCTTTAGTGGGGAAAACCAGTAGGGAAAGGTGTAAGGAGAGTCAATGTCAAACGGCCCAATCGATCTGAAACAGGATCGCCGCCAATGGCTGAAAACGTCTGCCACGGTTCTCGGCGCATCACTCTTGCCCTTGCCAGTGATGCCTACGGAGTTGGCCCAGGCAGAAACCGCACCAGCCGCGCCGCAAGCGAAGTCTGGCGAAGCCAAATCTGGCGCGCGATTCTTCACTCCGGCACAACACACGCTGGTAGAAGAGTTGTCGGAAACGATTATTCCGGCCGACAGCCACTCCGGCGGCGCGAAGGCTGCCAAAGTTGCCGACTACATCGAGCAAGTCCTGAGTGAAAGTGTCGATGACAATCAAAAATCGACCTGGCGTGAGGGGCTTCGCCTGATCGATCTCATGAGCGAACACTACAACGGGAAAGGCTTCGTCGATTCCAGTTCCGAAGAAAGAATCGCGGTGCTCACCGTCCTCTCCGACAACGATCACATGACCGATCTTCCGGAAGTAAAATTCTTTCGCGAGCTGAAACACTTGACTATCCGAGGCTATTACACTTCCAAGATCGGCATTCACGACGAGCTGGAATACAAGGGCAATCGGATGCTGGCACAGTTTGTCGGCTGTGATGATCCTGCGCCAAAATCTTCGTAATCGAAAATATTAAGTAGACGAGGTTCACATGAAATCGGTGATCTTGCGCTCGTCCCTTTGCCTGATCCTGGCGGCCTGTGTGCTGAGCTCTGTTTCTGCATTCGCCGCTTCCGGACCGAAGCCAGAGAATGACGGGTGGACTCCTCTATTCAACGGGAAGGATTTCAGTGGCTGGTATACCTATCTGGATTCCAGCGGGAAGAATAAGGATCCGAAAGGCGTATTCAAAGTAGAGAACGGGATGATTCATATCCTGGACGTTCCCATGGCCGAAGGAAAGTCAGACAACGGCTACCTCGCGACCAATCAGGATTTCTCCAATGTCCGCATCCATGCCGAGTACAAGTGGGGCACAAAGCGTGCTTCGGAAGGCAAACGAAATAGCGGCTTGCTCTATCTTGCGGTAGGTCCTGACGCGATTTACCCGACATCACTCGAGTGTCAGATCGAGGAGACAGACGTCGGAGATTTGTGGATCGTGAACGGCGCAGCGGTGACTGCATTCTTCATCGCGCCCTCAATGCCAATGTACGACGACGATATGCAGGCCGGCACTCGTGTCCGCAGCGCACCCGGCGACTCCAGCCGTGTGCTGAAGTCCGGAGACTTCGAGAACCGTGACGGCTGGAATACGGTTGAGGTAATTATCCAGGGAGATCGGTCCACGCACCTGGTAAATGGCCGGATCGTGAACAACGCCCGTGACATACAACAGCCTGACCCGAAGAATCCCTCCCACATGATCCCGCTCACCAGCGGACGGATTCTGCTGGAAGCCGAGGGTTCAGAAATCTGGTTCCGTGATATCAGAATCAAGAGACTCGGGCCGTCGGAAAAGCCCTAGGTGCTGCTGTGCAATTTTGATTTGTATTCTGTTATGGAGTGCACTCGGTACACTCTAAAAGGAGATCGGCTTTACGCATGGCGAACAACGGTAGAGTAAAAATCGGAATCATCGGGTCACAATTTCAAGCGGATATTCACGCCGCATCGCTGCAAATCATGCCGCACGAGGCGGAGGTGGTCGCTGTAGCCTCGCCCACGCCGGGCAACGCCGCGGCGTTCGGTAAGAAATTCGGCATCCCGCGCGTGTTCACCGACTACCGCGAAATGCTCAAAGAAAAAGACATCGAGCTGGTGACCATCGCCGCTCCGAATAGCCTTCATGCACAAATGACTAAGGATTGTGCCGCGGCGGGCAAACACATCGTCTGCGAAAAACCTCTGGCCATGACCATCGCCGAAGGTGAAGAGATGATCGCTGCCGCGAAACGGCACGGCGTGCTGTTGATGTATGGCGAGGAGCTTCTCTTCACACCGAAGTATTTGAAAGCGAAAGAAATGGCCGACGCCGGCGCCTTCGGAAAAATCTATCTCGTGAAGCAAAGCGAAAAGCATTTCGGGCCGCACAGCGAATGGTTCTGGGACGTGAATCGCTCCGGCGGCGGAACCTTCATGGACCTTGGCTGTCACGGCATTGCCTTCTGCTACTGGTTCCTTGGCCGCTCTGCCATCAAGTCGATCTATTGCCAGATGGGCACCTACGTTCACGGAGACAAGACTCAGGCCGAAGACGATTCGTTGTGCATTCTTGAGTTTGCGAACGGCGCGACAGCGTTGATCGAGAACAGTTGGGCGCGTCGCGGAGGCATGGACGATCGCATCGAGGTCTACGGCGAGGCCGGCATAACCTACGCCAACCTGCATATGGGCAACGCACTGCCCACCTACAGCGAAAACGGTTACGGCTACGCTGTCGAGAAAGCTCCCACGACGAAAGGCTGGACTTACCCGGTCTTCGAGGAACTCTGGAACTACGGCACGCCGCAAGAGCTGACCCACTTTGCCCGGTGCGCTCGCGGAAAAGAAACCCCACAAGCCACCGGAGAGGATGGCTTGGTCGTGATGCATGCTCTGTATGCTGGATACGCCTCCGCCGGCGAGGGACGAAAAATAGCGCTGCCGTTCCAGGCACCCACTGTGAAGAAGCCCATCGATCTGTGGCTGAATGGTCCTGCACGCCAGCGAGACACGCAGAAATGAACTACGGAAATTTACCCACTGGTGCCCGCTAACATGCCCATCGCAGACAGAATTCGGCTCAGCCTGATGATGTTCCTCAACTACGTGATCTGGGGATCCTGGTATGTGACTCTCGGCGCCTATCTGACGATCAACCTGAAGTTCACCGGAACGCAGGCTGGCGCCGTGTTTGGCACGACCGCATTGGCCTGCATGATCTCTCCCTTTTTCGTAGGTTTGATTGCGGACCGGTTCTCTGCTTCGGAGCGGGTTCTCGCTGTTTTACATCTCGTGGGCGCGGTGCTCCTTTATTTTGTTACCAAAGTGACCAGTTTCGGCTCGGTCTACGCCTTGATGTTCATTTACTGTCTCTGTTACTTCCCTACCATCGCCCTTACCAACTCACTGACCTTGCAACACCTGAAAGACACCGGGCGCGATTTCCCCTTGATTCGCGTTTTCGGCACTCTGGGATGGATCGCAATCGGCGTAACCATCGGACGCCTCGGAGTCGAGACATCCACTGTTCCGTTTCTGCTGGCGGCGGGAGCGTCGGTGGTGATGAGCATCTTCAGCCTGACTCTCCCACACACTCCACCGCCCAGCAAAGGCCAGTCGGTGACACTGCGGCGCATCCTCGGACTCGATGCGCTGGTGATGCTCAAACGGGCGTCGTTTGCCGTTTTCGCTGTGGCCTCGATTCTGGCCTGCATTCCGCTCACCTTCTACTTCTCGTTTACCAATGCCTATCTGAATGAGCTTCACGTACAGAATGCCGCGGGCAAGATGGCCCTGGGGCAGGCTTCCGAGGTTGTGATGATGATCCTGATGCCGGTGATCCTGCGGCGCGTCACCGTCAGGAGCATTCTGATCATGGGTCTGCTTGCCTGGTCGGTACGCTATATGCTGCTGGCGTATGGCAATCCGGATAGCGGCATCTGGATGTTTTATGTTGCCATCCTGCTCCACGGCATCTGCTACGACTTCTTTTTCATGACCGGGCAGCTTTACACCGACCAGGAAGCGCCCGCGAACCTGAGAAGCGCCGCCCAAGGACTGATTACGTTCCTGACCTACGGAGTCGGAATGCTGATCGGCTCTCTGATTTCGGGCCGGACGGTCGACTACTTTACACATACCGCCGGAACCGTCGTGACCCGCAACTGGCAGGCCTTCTGGACAACTTCCTCGCTGAGCGCGTTTCTTATCCTGCTCCTGATCGCCATCTTCTTTCGCAGCCGCAGCAAAATCGCAGCTGGGAGCACAATCGGCACAGAACTCGCAAGCGAACATCAGTCGGCCTGAAGGCGGCGAGTCTCGCTGGGACAGTGTAGTGATGGCGGCCTTTGCGAAGGATAGCTACGCGTACTTTCGCAAAGACGAGCTCAACAGTGCAGCGGAGTTTTCATCAAGGTAAATTGTTGCATTAGGATGGTTGCGCAGAATCGACGCTGGTGCCATCGGACTGATTTCTCCCTCAAAGCACGCTTTCACTGCTTCCGCCTTTCGAGTGTCAGGTACGACCGCCAGGATCTCCTTCGCCTTGAGAATCTGCTTCACTGACATCGAGAGTGCCTGCTTTGGCACCTGCGAGATGTCGGCAAACCAAGCCTCGCCCACCTGTTGGCGACGGCAGGCCTCGTCCAGGTTGACGACGAGATAGGGATCTTCTATTTCAAAATCGGCAGGAGGATCGTTGAACGCGATATGGCCGTTCTCACCGATTCCAAGAAATTCAATATCGATGGGCGCCGATGCTAACTCCCGGCCAACGCGGCTGCACACCTCGGCAGGATCGGCATCGCCATCGAGAAGGTGATACTTCTTGATTCCAGTCCTCCGCACCAGTAGTTCCAGCAGCATCTTGCGGAAGCTGCCAGGATGTGTGGCTGGCAACCCGATGTACTCATCCAAGTGAAACACCTCGACCCGCGTCCAATCGATATCGGGCTCCCTGACCAGCGCGTCGAGAAACTCGGCTTGAGATGCAGCCGTGGCAGCAACCACGCGAGCTGCCCCACGCTCGCGGATAGCGCGGCGAATCGCGATGGCGGCCTGTGTCGCGGCTGCCTTGCCGAGCGACTTCCTGTCCGGAAATACCTTGAGCACCATGCCCATGTCTTTCTCCCTGCACTGCGTGCGGTCAACGAAGTGTTGGATTATACAAGACGCGGAAAGTTGCCAAGCAGCCGCTTGCCTCTTAGACTGTGGCGCAGTCAAATTCTGCTCGAGGGCAAGTATGAGTTCAATCGTTTCGCTCTTGCGAGTGCCGCATCTCGCCCGGAGTAACTGGATGCCGTCCACAGCGCGCGAAGTTCGTCGGGTTCTTTTGGTCTTCCTGCTGGTTGGGGCCGCATTTACGCTAGCGACGGAAAGCAATGCGCAAGAAGTCCGCGTAGATGCCACGCCCAGCCACGCGACCAATTCATTCAGCCCTCTCTACGCGCTGGGCACTACCGTCGACCGGGTGCCGAGCAACGCCACCGACACATTTTTCCGGCCGGATCAACTCAAGCAGGTCCTGTCGGCCGGTTGGGGATCGGTCAGTTACCGGCAGAATACAGAATTGTTCGTCCAAGCCTGGCACTGGAATCCCAGAGGAACCTGGAGCGACCCATCAGGCAAAGGATACTTTACCGGAAACGCAAACCCGACAGCGGACGCGATCCGACACTCGTATGGCTATTCGCTCCAGCACCGCGGCTTCACCCGAAATGGCGGAACGGAATTCGACGGCTTTTCGCGCCTCGATGACGGCGACCTCAATACCTACTGGAAGAGCAATCCTTATCTCACCAAAACGTTCACCAGCGAAGATGATTCGCTTCATCCCCAGTGGGTGGTGATCGACCTGGGCAAGAAACAGGACGTCGATGCGATTCGGATCGTGTGGGCCGAACCTTATGCGCGCATCTACCAGGTGGAGTATTGGACCGGCGAAGATGCAATGGATGATCAGGGTCACGGCGAGTGGAAGAAGTTTGAAACGGGAGCGGTGACCAACGGCAAGGGCGGCACCGCAACCCTGCCTCTGGGCTCGCCGGCGAGCACGAAGTTCGTGCGTGTACTGATGACCGAATCCTCGAATACATGCGACACCCATGGGTCGAGCGATCGCCGGAATTGTCTCGGTTACGCGATCAAGGAGCTTTACCTGGGCACAATGGACGGTCAGGGAAACTTCAAAGATCTGCTTCATCACAGTCCCGACCAGCAGCAATCGCTCACTTACTGCTCGTCGGTCGATCCCTGGCATGAGCCATCAGATTTGTATGTGGCACCCGACCGCATGGAGTCGGGCGATCAGCCCGGCCTCGATCTCTTCTATAGCAGCGGAATCACCCGCGGGCTCCCGGCGGTGATTCCGGTCGCCATGATCTACAGCACGCCGGAAGACTCGGCAGCGCAAATGACCTATTTAAAGAAGCGTGGCTATCCGGTCTGGTATGGCGAAATGGGAGAAGAGCCCGACGGGCAATACATGCTGCCCGAAGACTATGGCGCGTTTTATTTACAGTGGGCGACGGCGCTGCATCGCGTGGATCCAACCCTCAAACTAGGCGGACCCGTATTCCAGGGAGTCACCGAGGACATCAAGGTCTGGCCGGATGCGCAAGGGAGAAGCTCATGGTTCGGCCGATTTCTGGACTATCTGAAGGCTCACGGCCGGCTTTCGGATCTGGCATTCATGTCCTTTGAACACTATCCCTATGACGGCTGCGAGACTCCGTGGAAAAATCTCTACCAGGAGCCGCAGCTACTCACTCACATCATGCAGGTCTGGCGTGACGATGGCCTGCCACCGGAGGTTCCATTGCTGGACACTGAAACCAACGCTCATGGGGGTGAAGCGTCGGTAGAAATCTTCGGAGCGTTGTGGCTCAGTGATACCTTCGCAGGCTTTCTGACTGCAGGAGGCAAGGGAACTTTCTACTATCACGCCCTGTCATATTCTCCGCCGCACCCAGCCTGCGCCAACAGTTGGGGGACCTATCACATGTTCATGGTGGACGAGAAATATGAAATCAAGTCCAAAACATCGCAGTTCTTCGCGGCACAGCTCCTCACCCAGGAGTGGACCCAACCGATCGATGCCGAGCATCGCACTTTCGCGGCCTCAAGCGACATAAAGGATGCCGAAGGTCATGTGCTTGTAACTGCATATGCCATACTTCGGCCAGATGGCCAGTGGTCGCTCATGCTGATCAACAAGGACTACGACCAGCCTCATCCCGTGCACGTCACCTTCCACGACAGCGTTACCAACTTCGATCGTTTCTTTGCCGGTTCTGTAAACGTGACTACATTCGGGAAAGCTCAGTACCAGTGGCATCCAGGAAGGAAGCAGGGCTATGCCGATCCCGATGGCCCTGCGGTGACGTCCAAGCTGAATGGCGGCGAGGGTGCACAATATGCGCTGCCGCCGGCTTCGGTCACGGTTCTGCGTGGGAAAATAGAAACGAAGACAAAGACAAAGTGAATTCAGGCTGAGGCGCTCCCAGGGACGCTTCCCAACCTGGTCGATCCTCTGAACTGACCTGCATATTTTGCAGCACGGGCTGTCGCCTGTCTGCCCATGGATCGCCTGTGAGAAGATAAATTAGAGACACTGACGATCTCACTCCGCGGAGGTGTTCGCCTGTGTAGAGTGAAAGGCCGCATGAACTACGACGCGATTCTGGTTGTTTCCTTCGGCGGTCCCGAGCGGCCTGAAGACGTAATGCCATTTCTGGAAAACGTCTTGCGTGGGAAGAACGTGCCGCGCGAGCGCATGCTGGAGGTGGCTGAACACTATTACCGCTTCGGCGGAAAAAGCCCGATCAACGAACAGAATCGGCAGCTCATCGCGGCGCTCGAAGCGGAACTAGCCCAGCACGGGCCGCGCCTACCTATCTATTGGGGAAACCGCAACTGGCATCCCATGCTCGCAGACACGCTACGTCAGATGAAGGCTGACGGCGTACGTCGTGCACTGGCTTTTGTGACGTCGGCTTACAGTTCGTACTCGAGCTGCCGGCAGTACCGAGAAGACATCGCGCGCGCGCAAGAAGCGGTGGCCGAGGGCGCACCCGTCGTGGACAAAATCCGTATGTTCCACAACCATCCCGGATTTGTCGAGGCCCTCGTAGATCGTGTGCACGACGCGCTGGCAAAGATCCCGCAGGACCGCCGCGAGGCGGCACACCTTGTCTATACCGCGCATAGCATTCCTCTGGGAATGGCGCAGACCAGCGACTACGAAAAGCAGCTCAACGAAACCAGCCGCCTGGTAGCGGAGCAATTGGGACGCAAGAATAGAACGTGGCATTTGGTTTACCAGAGCCGGAGTGGGCCGCCGTCGCAACCCTGGCTGGAGCCGGATATTTTGAAATTTCTTCGCGAACTCAAGGCACGGGGAGGCAGCTTGGATGTGGTGATCGCGCCGATCGGCTTCGTCTCTGATCATATGGAAATTATCTACGACCTGGATACCGAGGCGCGCGAGCTGGGCGCGGAGTTGGGATTGCACATGGTGCGAGCGGAGACCGTAGGCACGCATCCCAGATTCATAAGCATGATTCGCGAACTGATTCTCGAGCGCATGGATGAAAGCCTGCCGCGGCGTGTGCTGGGAGTGCTGGGTCCGCGGCCTGACGTGTGTGCTGAGGATTGCTGTCCGACGCCGAGGCGCCCCGCAAAGACCGAGGCAGTCTGAGTGCGATATGTCCATCCCTCTTAGAATATTCCGCGGTTATCTTCCTCGATGAACTTCACGGCCCTGTTTCGGGAAGCATTCACATCTCTGACGCGGAATCCCCTTCGCAGCGTCCTCACCATTCTGGGCATCTCGGTCGGCGTGGGAGCATTTATCTGCGTAGTAGCGATCGGCAACGCCGGCAGCAGCAGGATTGAAGACCAACTGCAAAGTTTAGGTGACAACTTTGTCTGGATCGAGGCGGGCAGCCGTGCCCGGAACGGCATGCGGGCGGGAGCGCGGGGCACACGTTCCCTGGTGCTCAATGATGCTCTTTCCATCGTCGAGCAAGTTCCGCTGATCAAGAGCATGTCTCCCAATGTGGATGGCCATTTCCAAGTCGTTTATGGCGGGGAGAACTGGGCCACCTTGTACAGAGGGGTCACGCCGGAATTCCTGCAAATTCGCAGATGGCGGATGGGCCTCGGCACATTTTTTACGGCAGCGGATGTGGACGGTGCCGTTCCCGTGTGTGTGCTGGGTCAAACCGTTGTTGAAAACCTTTTCGGCCTGGACGATCCCACCGGAAAGACGATTCGCGTTCAGGGTCTTCCTTGCAAGGTCACTGGCGTTCTTATTGCGAAGGGATTTTCTGCCACGGGGCAGGATCAGGACGATGTTGTAATCATGCCGTTCACGACGGTGCAGAAGAGGATCACCGGTACATTCTGGCTGGATGACATTTTTTGCTCCGCCCTCTCTCGTGACACGATGACTGAGGCAGCGACCCAGATCACCGGTTTGCTTCGCGAGCGTCACCACCTGACCACCGCCGAGGACGACGATTTCAATGTCCGCAGGCCGGAGGATCTGATTCAGGCGCAGCTCGCCACCAGCAGAATCATGACCCTTCTGTTGGCCAGCGTGGCATCCCTCTCATTGTTGATAGGGGGAATCGGCATCATGAACATCATGCTGGTGTCGGTCACCCAACGGACTCGTGAGATCGGAGTCCGCCTGGCAGTGGGAGCGACCGAATGGGATGTTCAAGTGCAATTTCTCAGTGAAGCGGTTGCCCTCAGCTTCTTGGGAGGTGTATTGGGCATGCTGACTGGGGTCATTTCATCCGCAGTTGTCGAACAGCTCTTCGAATTCCCGACCAAGTTGACTCCCGGCGTTCTCGCCATTGGCGGCCTGTTTGCTGCCGGTATTGGAATTCTTTTTGGCTATTACCCTGCCAGAAAAGCATCGCAACTGGATCCCATTCAAGGTCTTCGATACGAATAGTCAAAAATCTACTGCAAGTGTCATCCTGAGCGGAGTCAGCCCATTCGCTTGCGAATGGGCTGGTGAAGTCGAAGGATCTCTGGCAGCGTAACTGCATTTTCGCTATCGACGCAGCATGTAGGACTTTTCTGCTGTGGGTTTGGGCAGGGTGGTGGCTCAGGGGGTCGAATTCCTTCGACTGCGCGGCGGCTTCGCCAAGCGAATCCGCTATTCCGCTCAGGATGACACCCTCCAAACTAACCTGCTTTGCGGAAGGTGAGGTTGACTCGAAATCCGCTCAATGAATGGTGGTGGCCTTCCTTGAGCGGCATAACACCGTGATAGCGAAGTCTGGCCGGACCACCCCAAACGATCACGTCACCATGCGTTACCGGCACACGCTTCGTCTTGTCGGCTCGCTTCAGTCCACCAAACAGGAATACCGCAGGCACGCCGAGCGAAACGGAAACAATCGGCGCATTGAAATCTTTTTCGTTTTTGTCTTGATGCAACGAGAGCCGGGCTCCGATCTCATAACGATTGACAAGGCATGCATCGGGTAGAAAGCCCGGGAACCCGGCTTCAGCCGCCGCATCCTTCGCAAGCTTCAAAAAGCACGCTGGCATCAGTGGCCACTTCCGGCCGCTGTCCGGATCGATGGCATCGTACCGGTAGCCCGTTCTGTCCGTGATCCAGCCCAGCGATCCGCAGTTCGTCATTGCCACCGACATGCGGAATCCTCCCGGCGTAACCATATGGCGAAACGGAGCTCTTGCGGTCACTTGGCGCAATGCGTCCAGATGAGCGGTTTCATTCGCCAAGGCGAAGTTGCGTAAGATGAGCGCGCCTGGCACCAAGTCGTCTTTTCGAGGTTCAGTGCTCGCGTCATCGAACAAACTCAACGTCATTCCATTGTCCTCACCTGGCGTCGTGCTACTCAGCATCATGGAAAATAATGCCGAGGGTGTGACGATGCCCGGAACGCAAACGGCTGACCCCGTGCCGTAGGTTGACGCGATACGTGCTACGCGTGCCCCGCACTGGCCGATGATGCACCGCGAATGCTACAGCGTCACCCTGGCCAAGGGGAACTACCTCTGGCCGTGATTGCATGCGTGGGCGCTGTTCAGTCAAGACAAACTCTCCGCCAGTAAAATCCTTCCCCGGCTCGAATAACAGGATCGCGACCTGGATCGGGAAGACGTGTTCGCCGTAAAGATCCTGATGCAGACAATTGTAATCACCCTCGCCGTATTGGAGCAGCAGAGGAGTCGGCCTGAGTTGCCCGGCATCATGACACCGTCTGATGAAGTCAGAGTGCTCTTCCGGATAGCGGACTTCGTTCCCCATCGCGGTGTTCCACCGATTGGCGATCGGCACGAGCCGCGGATAGATGGCGGTTCGCAGCTCTGCAATGATCCCGGGCAACGGATAACTGAAATGCTTGTACTCGCCCCGTCCAAAGCCATGTCGCGCCATTACGACATGGCTTCGAAAGAGGCCGTCCTCGGGGTAAAGCTCGGCGACAGCCTGACACTCGGCGACGGACAGGACGCGTTCGAGTAGCGCACTCCCCTGAGCGTCAAGATCCTGCGAGAGGCGCTCCCAGTCGAGGGAATTGATACGGTCGACCGCGGCTTTCGCTGGGATTGTGCTTCTGGTTGATTTGTTATTGGATTTGTTCATCTTGTACCTCATGTTCGAGACGGGCGCGCTGCGTTTCAATGTTAGACCGACAACCGGAGAGTATCCCTCTCGCTCGCTTTGACGACGAAACATGAGCAAATCTAGCAATCGGCATCGGTCCGCGACACTCCGATTCTTGCTGTCTAATTCAGACAAGGCCGACTCAATGTAAGGGGGTAGTTGTGTCTAGGAAGAGATTGACTGTCGGAGATGACAAACTCCGATAGAGTTGGGCGCTCATCAGATTCCGATTCAAAGGCTGGTGCCCGGGGGCAGGTACTCTTTAATCTAGCTCAGCACCGTCACACTGCCATTCGCGATGTCGTAGTGTGCCGCGACAACCTTCAGCTTGCCCGCTTTCAACAGGCCGGAGATGACAGTGGACGATTCACGCAGAAGTGCCGCTTGGATCCTGGCATTCGCTTTGGTGGCCGCCTCGAGATCGTGACCAGCCTGATCCACCGCTGGTTGGATATGCGGATACAGTGCGCTGATCTGTCCGGGAACTTCTTTGCCTTGGATGGTTGCCTTCACGGCGCCGCAATTTGCGTGTCCCATGACCACAATTATCCTCGTGCCCAACACCGCGGCACCGTACTCGAGGCTGGCGATAATCTCTGGGGTGACGACATTGCCCGCGACGCGGGTTACAAAGACATGGCCAATAGTCTGATCAAAAACCAGTTCCACCGGCACACGCGAATCGGCACAGGAAAGCACCGCAGCAAACGGTTCCTGCTTTTCGACTGTGTTTTGTTTCAGGATGGCGAGATCGTGTTCATGCGCCGTCGAATGCCCGGTGACAAAGCGCTGGTTGCCCGCCATTAGTTCCTGAAGGGCGGCATCCGGAGTGAGCGTGCTCTGCGCCAAAGCAAATTCGGGACCGCCCATGTTCACTCCGGCGTTTGCGATCAGGCCCAGCACCGTCCCCGCCGCGGCTGATTGCAGGAAGCGTCGTCGAGGTGGTTCTTGATGCAACGAAGTATCAGCGGCGCCTTTTTGATGATGCGGCTGGCTGGCAAATTCGTTCGCCTCAGGCTTTTTGGATTCAACCGGCTTGTTCATTTGTGATGGTCCCCTCTGACGGTCGATCATGCGAGTTCAATTTGGCTACTATCATAGTCGGTCCAGGCGTTATCGATGCCGTTTTCAAGTGGGTGGCCTTCAGAGAAGCATCAGGACGAAGTATGAGGCGATTAGCTTGAATGGCCAGCTCGCGAGACGTATATTCTACCGTGGAAATAAACATTTTCGTGCTCGCTGCTGGGTCCGCCAGTGCGCCGCTCCACCGTACTCCGAATAGACAACAGGAGAAGCATCGATGAAGAGAGGTTCCGCGCTGGTCGGAAGCTTGCTCATTCTGGTTTCAGTAGTTGTGACCCTTGGACGATTCGCTGCGTCACAAGAGTCAACCAATTCGGCCCCAGGGGCGCAGCCCGTGCTGGCGGCGACCCCACCAATGGGATGGAATAGTTGGGATGGGTATGGCACCACCGTCAAAGAGGCCGACGTCAAGGCGAACGCCAAATGGTTGGCCGACCACTTGAAATCCGCCGGCTGGGAGTACGTGGTTGTAGACATGGAATGGTTTGTCACGAATCCCACGGCGGAGGGGAATTCCAAGAGTGCGCAATATTCGCTGGACGGCTACGGCCGATATACTCCGGCTCTGAATCGCTTCCCGACCGCGGCGAACGATGCCGGATTCAAGCCCCTGGCCGACTACATACACTCACTCGGTCTGAAATTCGGCATTCATATTTTGCGCGGCATCCCCAAACAGGCGGTGGAAAAGAACCTCCCGATCTCCGGGTCTTCCTACAAAGCTGCCGACGCTGCCGATGCCTCCGACACTTGTCCATGGAATCCGGATAACTATGGCCTGAATGCAGCCAAGCCGGCGGCGCAGGCTTACTACGACTCGATCGCGAACCTGTACGCCGATTGGACAGTCGATCTGATCAAGGTTGACTGCATCAGCAGCCGTCCCTACAAAGGCGACGAAATCCGCATGTTGAGTACGGCGCTGGCGAAATCCGGGCGTGGCATTGTGCTTAGCCTTTCGCCCGGCCCGGCACCGTTGGAAAAAACGGAAGAGATGCGTCAGTACGCCCAGATGTGGCGCATTTCAAATGACATTTGGGATGTGTGGCACAGCACCGTGGAGTATCCGCAGGGGTTAGGGGATCAATTCGCCAACATCGCGAAATGGGCGGGAGTAGCGCAACCGGGACATTGGCCGGATGCAGATATGCTGCCTCTGGGACGTCTCGGGCCGGCTCCAGGCTGGTACCAGCCGCGCGACACCCGGCTCACCCATGACGAGCAGCGAACGCTGATGACGCTGTGGAGTATTTTTCCCTCGCCTCTGATGGTTGGCGGCGAATTGCCATCGGCCGACGAGTGGACGACTTCGCTGCTTACCAACCCCGAAGTGATCGCGATGGACCAGCACTCAAGCGGGAATCATCCGGTAATTACGACCGACAAGGCCATTGTGTGGGTGGCGCAGGCCAGCTCGAAGGAGGACCAGTACCTGGCGTTTTTCAATATTTCGGAATCGGGTCAAGTGTTTCAGTACGCCTGGAAAGATCTGGGATTCCCTGCAGCCAAATACAAGCTGCGGGATTTGTGGCGCCGAAAAGATGTTGGGGTTGCGTCCTCGATGAAAGTAACCGTACCGTCGCATGGGGTCGCGTTGTATCGAGTGTCCGCGCCCTGATGCAGCAGAATTTTTCCGCGTCCTTCGCGTCATCTCTGCGACCTTCGCGGTTAAAAGCTTTTGACCGCAGAGATCGCCAAGAAGCCGCGAAGCGCGCAGAGAAAATCCATCACGAATGTTTGCCCGTGAGCTCCTGCACTGCTCGATAGGCCTGATCGATGGCCACATTCGTGTAGGCGGAATTTCCCGCGTCGGAGTTAGCGATGGCGATTTGTCCAAATTGCTTTCGCCCCAGGACCCATGGTTGCTCACCTTCGGCCCAGTCCGGATCAAACAATGAGTTGCCTTCGTAAGCGTAACCGTGCGCCCATCGGTTTACCGTAATGCCCTGGATGTCACGGGCGGGATCGAATCCCGCCGAACCCAGCATTCTCGCCAGTTGATCGCGGATGTTTTGCTCAAAGGTAGAGAACGGCGTCGTGATAAGTTCCTGGCGTCCGGCGCGAAACTGGTCGCGTTGCGGAATGCCTGGCTGGCAGGGAACTCGCAGGAGAAAAAGAACCATCGAATCCTCGGGCTTGCGGGGGAATGCGTATCGTCCCAGGCTCACCGGAAAATCCAGAGCTACATAAGTGTGGTAACTTCCGGGTGCCACGATCTGATGCACTCCCAGCTTTTGGAACGATGTCCAGTTCCGCATCGCGACGTGGGTGTAGACCAGAGGTGCCTTTACCCCGTAGGCCAGCGCGGTCTTCTGCTGCTGAGGAAGTTCGGGACAGATATACGGAATCATTCCGTTGTAGCAGGCCAATACGCAGGCCTTGCCGCGCACAGTTTGAAGTTTCCCGCCGCGCATATATGCCACCTCAACTACACGGCCAGAATCCGGCTGCTCCGCATGCTGCACGTGGACGGCGGTGCTGTTCAGTCGGATGCGAACAGTCGAGCCGGCGTCATCCAGGCGGCTGTAGTCGGCGCGGGCCGTAACGATGTCCTCCATGTTATGGCCCGGGACGCTGCCGGGAATCAGCAAACGCACCAGCATGCGCGCGATCGAAGCGTTTCCGTCGGGAAAATGAAATATGTAGGGCTCTTCCTTCTCGTCACTTGCACCCGAGCCATGTCCCAGGTCCATCCCGCGGAACCCGGGATATCCAATGCCGTAGTCATCGCCGGCTTCATAACAGGAGAGCGCAGGCACGGCATCAATGCCAACCGCCCACAAGTCATGCGTGCGGGTTTGAAAGAAGGGAAGGACGTCTTCGTGCACTTTGACGATCGTAGTGAGGAAATCTGCGTAGCTGACCTTGGCCAGGCGCGCACGCTTCTGTTCGGGAGAGAGGCCGTGAAGATAATCCACCTTTTCCGAGTACAGGCGTGCCATATCGTGACGGGCTGCTTCTGAAAGCGGAGTCCTGGCAAGAAAGCTAGGCCATGGTACCTCCCCCATGCCGGCGACGAAACGATCCTCGCCGAACGTTTCCCGGTCAAAGAAGGCTCCGGTGCCCAGCTTCATCGACGAATACAATTTCTGATCGTAAGCCTTGTAGAACTTCCTTGTATCGATCCCAAGATCCCTCAGCACTCCCTTGGCGACGTCGCTATAACGTGACGGGCTTTCGATCGACTGTGTGCCGCCGTTGCTCAACAGAAGCCTGCCCCCAGCCTGAAACTCGTTGCGCTTGGCATGTCCACCGAAGTCGTCGTGGTTGTCGAGGATAAGGATTCGGGCGCGGTTCCCGGCGATCTTGCGATAGAAGTGTGCCGCAGAAAGTCCGCTGATCCCGCCTCCGACCACAATCAGGTCATAAGTCTCCCCGGTCGATTCCGGGCTCGGGGCACCAGCCGCAAACTTGTGGTCGCGCAGTTTGTGCGCGAAGGTGAAGGTGCCATCGTGGTTTCCCCGCATTCCCATCAGCGCCGGGGGATAGTAGTCAGGAGCCTTCTCGGGCGCGAACGCTGGTGAATCCAGCGCGCTCGCCAGGTGCGGAGCCGCCAGAACGCCGCCTACGCCGAGAGCCACGCCGTTGAGAAAGTCGCGGCGTGTAACCGGGCAATGCATTCCTAGTTCGCGGTCGCGCTTGCTATGGGTCTTGTCAGTCATATCCTGAGTTCTTTCTTCGTGTGCCTTCGTGGTTTATTCCTTCACAACACGCTGTCATCCCGACCGAAGCGAAGCGAGTGGAGGGACCTGCTGTTCCAGCGATCTCTACAGGTGTTTGATCGCCGGAGAGCGTTACGGATGCGCCCGATAGACGGTGACGCCCCCAAACATGGTCCAAATCACCTTGGTCTCTTTCAATTCCTCGGGTGAAATCGTAAGAACGTCGCGATCGATTAGCACGAGGTCGGCCTGCATGCCGGGCGCGAGCGAGCCTATCGAATCCTGCTGGTTCAGGGCACGCGCCGCGTTGCGAGTATAGGCGAAAAACATCGCCTCACGGGGCATCCGCTGCCCGGGGTCGAGGACGCCTTCCGTTCCCTTGCGCGTTTCCGCCTGGGAGATCGCCTCAAACACGTTGGGCGTGGATACATTCCAATCGCTGGCGCCTGCGATGGTTGCACCCGCATCCAGCAGCGAGCGGGCAGGATACTGCCAGCGGTAAATCTCGGTATCGACGTAAGGCTTAATCAGCTCAATCGTCTCTTCTCCAGCGTTCGCCCAAAAAAGCTGAAGCGAGGCAATGACGCCCAGCTGCCGGAAGCGAGGGAAGTCCTCAGGATCGGCAAACTGAATGTGGGTTATCGTGTCCGGAAGATGGCTGTCTCCGTTTGCCCTTCGCGCCGCCGCAATCCCGTTCAGCGCTTCTTTTACCGCCCGGTTGCCGATCGCATGGACGTGCACGATCAGACCCTGCTTATCCGCTGCCGTAGCCAGCTCGGCAAAGCGGGTTGGATCAAATAGCAAGTCCCCGGGTCTGCCCGTATTTCGATAAGGCTTGGTCAAGGAGGCGGTTTGCGAGGGAAATTCCACGACGCCATCGGCGAACACCTTGATGCCGGGAAGCGTCAGATTCGGTATGCCGGCATATCCTTCTCTCGCCTTTTTGACGATCTTCAACTCTTTCGCAGGATCGTTGCGCGGATTCACCACCGGAAATGCAGCTACGTGCGCCGTGAGTCCTCCGGTCTGGGCCAGGCTCTTGTAGGTTTCCAGGAAAGGCGGGTTGGCCTCCGCATCCAGCCAGGCGGTGATTCCCAGGCTGTTCAGGTAGCGGACCGCAGCCCGCCCGCCTTCGAGCAATTGCTCTTTCGAACGTTGCGGAATGGCCGCCTGAATCTTCTCCAGGCCGGCATCCACGCCAAAACCGTTCGGCTCGCCGTCAGCACCTACGCCGTAATATGCGCGCTCCGACGAAGAAAGATGAGCCAGAAAATCCCGGGTAATCCCTGCCCGGCGCAGCAGAGCCCGATTGCTCCATCCAGTGTGGCCGTCGGATCCCTCGAGAAACACTGCCTGGTCAGCGTACGCTCCGCTATTGAAGCGGGCGTTCAGTTCGTCAATCTTCGACCAGGAGGTGATGGGCATCCCGCCTACGTACAGTACGTCGCCGCGCATGCCCTTGCCGGATTTCTTTGCATCGGCGGCCACCTTGAGCAGGTCGTCCATCGAATCCAGTTGATCGCCCAGATCCACGGAGATAAGACTGAAACCCCCGTCGATGGGGTGAGCGTGGCTGTCAATGAGGCCGGGAAGCAGCGTTTTTCCTCCCAGGTCCACACGTTCCGCGTCTTTTCCCGCAGCTTGCAATACATCCACCAGACTGCCGACGGCCACGATCTTGTCCCCACGGACGGCGACCGCCTCGGCATAAGGATGATCCGGAACGCCGGTGAACACCTTAGCGTTAAACAAGATGCGTTCGGCTTTGTCCCTGCCCTGGCCCACCGAAATAGACGCCGAGCACAGCGCGAGCGCTACGAGCAAGCCGGCACGCCGGTAGCTTCTCCCCATTCCATCCTCCATTGTTCGCAGTTTTCGGCTTAGAAAGCCGCAGCCAAGTCGATCGACCGTCAATATTAAGCTGGTTACGTGATTTTCGCAGGCTCCCTGGCACTTCACCCTCACTTCCCGGCGTTCGCTGGGACGCGACTCCTACCACAGAAGACTTAAAACCTCTGACGCGAAAGTAATCTATCCAGCCGTGGGATGCCGTTAGAAGATAGTTAGTTCATGTAGGCGTTTTCGGGAACGAAAATCTGCCACACTGAAGTAAGTGAAACGGTTCTTAAATTGCCCACACTTGACCAATGCTCGCATCAGTTTGTCTGGCCTCGGCGCTCCAGCGACGGGCGCTATTACCAGGTCTGCCGCATTTGTGAGGCCGAATACGAATACGACTGGGAGAGCATGCAGCGGTTACACGGCGGAGAAATGTTGAGCACAGAAGTAGCGAACGCAGACTTGGAGCCCAGAAATAGGGACTTGGAGATAAGTGCCGCTCCGGAGGTGTTTGCTTTTGGGTTGAGTGCTCCGCCCCAGAGGTCGCCTCGCCTCCGGCTACTTCTCGAGCAGGAGCCCGCGTACCGGGTCTTTCTCCGGAACCTGACCGACCTGATTTTCTCCCGGACGCCGCCTCCGATCACTACCACGTCCGCACCGGCAACTTCCTGGAACGATGTTCTTGTGCCCTCCAGCGTGCCCTGGCGGCGTTTCGTGGAATCGCTGCTTGGCCACATGATCGTGGTGACGGCACTGTTGATTCTGGTTCCAAAGTGGCCTTCCGAACCGATCCAGCGGCCGCGCGCCTTCGAGAAATACGTTAGCTACTACACGCCTCCAAACTCATTTCCTGCGCTGCGGAGTCACCCGGCGCGGGTTCGGCCGCAGCCCAATCGCCAGGCCGTTCCGGCCCACCGGCCCACGATCCGGGTGGCGTCCGAACATGCGGGGTCAGGGCAGGGACAAGCCCGGAAAGCGGCATTAACCCTGCCGCCCGACCTTATTTCGTCCAAGCCTGGGCAGCTTAGGCTTCCGGCTTTGCAGCCGCCCACTCCCATGATGCCGCTCTCGGCTACCGAGAGTTCGCATCTGACTGTGCCGGCGGGCGCGACCTGGGTCGTGGCTCCGCCCCCCGATTCCAGCCTGGCGACGGCTCGCCGCCCTGGTCTGCTTCAAGCTTCTGCCGTGGCCCCTGCTCCCGAAGCGGTGGGCGTTTCCTCCCGGCGCGGAATTGCGACTACCACAGCTAGCGCTACTGTGATCGCACCGCCGCCCAGCGTGTCCGGCTCGATCCGCAGGGTCGGGGACATCAATATCGGCGAGTCAGCGGTGGTTAAACCCGCGCCCCAATTGCCCATGTCCGAGCAAAGTACTGTTTCAGCTAGGGCCAAGGGAGCGCTTGGTGGTTTAGGCAGTTCGGTTGTGCCGCCACCGCCGTCCGTTCAGAGTTCCGGAACTTCACCCCGTGGGCGCGCGAGTTTGTTGGCCGGCTCCGGTTTACAAGTTGTTCCTCCTACACCATCGGTCCAAGGTGCGAGCAACTTAGCTGGAAGTGCCCGTGGCGGCGCACTGTCCCCTGCTGGTCTGCAGGTCGTACCGCCAACTCCTTCGGTGCAGGGAGCCGGCAACGCGGCCGGTAACGGACGCGCGAGGTCATTATCCGCTGGCTGGCAGGCTGTGCCGCCTCCTCCATCCGTGCAGGGAGCGGGAAGGGGCGCAGGGAGCAACCGTACCGGTTCATTGTCCGCTGACTTGCAGGCCGTCCCACCGGCACCGTCGATGGAGGGTGATGGCAGCGGCGGCAGTGGGCGCGTGAATTCATTGTCCACCGGTGCCGGTTTGCAAGCCATGCCACCGTCAGCGCAGGGGGCGGGTTCGGATGCAGGCGACTCTGCTGGCGAAGGCGGCGGAGCATCTGGGGAGACGGGACAAGCCGAGACTGCTTCGGCAGGGGCCGATCCGCACGAACCAGCTACGATAGAGATACCGCTGCGACTGATCGGGCCCGTGCTGGCCCTGCCAGGTTCTTCCTATTTTTCAAACTATGAGGTTTTCATCGCGGAAAGAAAGCTCGCCAGGGGCCAGTCACAGCTCATAAAACTGGTTTACGTTTCTCTTCCTTATCAACGGCGATTGTCCGAGTATGGCCCGAGCAACTGGACGGTGCCCAAGCTTCGCGTCACCCGGGATCAGAGTTGCGATGAGAGCCTGCTGCAGATGACGTGGCCTGAAACCGATCCCCGTCCCGATTCTCAGGATCCTGCCGACTCTCCGGCCTTGAGTTCCAAAGAGCGGAATGGAACGTTGCCCTGCTACCGTACTACGGCAGATGACTACCGGCGCGCCCTTTCGCGAAACCGCTAGTCCTGAGAGCGTGAGCGGTCCCATCCTGGTTTGAGGATTCTCCTCTACGCGTCCAAGACGGAATTTTACCCCGAACCGGTTCTGTGGCAGACTCCTTAAGGCTCAAACCCAAATATGTTCGGTGCGATCGAAGCTGGTGGAACGAAATTCGTTTGCGGCGTTGGAACCGGGCCCGAAGATCTGACGACGATTCAGTTTCCCACAACGTCGCCCGACGCTACGCTTGCCCAGGCAATTGAATTTCTTCGCAAGGAATCCGATGGAGAACTGCAGGCGGTCGGCATCGGTTCCTTTGGACCGATTGACTTGCATAGTACTTCACTCACCTTCGGCTATGTCACGTCCACTCCGAAGGTCGGATGGCAGAACTACAATCTTGCGGGCACCGTGCGAGATGCTCTGGGCGTGCCGGTCGGTTTCGATACCGACGTGGACGCCGCCGCGCTGGGGGAGGCACGTTGGGGAGCGGCACAGAATCTTACAGATTTTCTCTACCTCACAGTGGGCACCGGCATTGGGGGAGGCGCCATCGTTAACGGACGTGTGCTTCACGGTCTGGTGCATCCCGAGATGGGACACATCCGGGTTCCGCATGACCTCGCGAAGGATCCTTACCTCGGGGGCTGTCCCTATCACGGAGATTGTCTGGAAGGATTGGCCTCGGGTCCGGCCATGCAGGCCCGCTGGGGCAAAGCAGCCCAGGATTTGCCTCCGAATCACCCGGCCTGGACGTTGGAGGCGCATTATCTGGCACACGGACTGGCGAATTGGGTCCTCACGTTGTCGCCACAGCGCATTGTGCTTGGAGGTGGGGTGGCACGCCAAACGCAGATCTTTAACCGGATCCGCGAGGATTTGGCAAAACTGCTGAACGGATACGTTCGGGCTCCTGAAGTGATGCGTGATATTGACCAGTATGTGGTCCCCCCGCAACTGGGTGGCCGAGCGGGAGTCTTGGGTGGACTCGTTCTGGCTGAACACGCCTATACTCGCCTTGATCGTGAGTGACGAAGACGGTGAATAACGGAGGCCGTGAGTGACTGAACTGGAGCTCAGGGCACCGAATTTATTGTCTCGAGACTCATCTGTTGCCCGGATGGTCAGTGGAGGCTTTGGGCATTTCCACCCAGGGCATGTTGCATTCATGCGTTTCCAGTTCGATGCGGGCATCGGGTTCTTCGGCATGACGCGAGATGCGTCCGCACGCCAAACAAAACCATTCCTGTGTGCCGGGATTCCATCGGACGTTCTTGTGTTTCATTGAGCCAGCCGAGCTGTTCACTTTACGAATCCAATTTACGAATCGAGGCTACGAATCCGGCCCGAATTTCCTTTCCTTCGCCGTTCGATCACAGACAGCATGTCCCGGGCGTCTTCATCCTTCGATGTTGTTGTCGCGTCCAGTTGTGCCTTGGCAGTGCTTATGTCGAGCACTTCGAAAGAAGGAGCTTTATAAGGCCTCTTCGGGGTTTTGATATAGCGAACCACCACTGCACCTCCGACCCCTGGTCTCGTAACACAGCTTTAGCCATCCCGGGGAAGCCCGGAACGGTCATTGCGAGGGTCGGCGTGAATTGTTGCAAGAAAAACTCTCCGATAAAAAAAGAACAGTCTGAGTCGCTTTTCCGACGCTGATCTTCAGGGGAAGAGCCAGGGCGAGAGGGTGTCTGATGAATGGGGGTACATAAAGAACAAAGAATATTGATGTTGAGGACCAAAGCGATACTTGGTGAGAGGCACTCCCGACGCAGATCGGCAAGAGCCGATCGAGCGGCCCCACAAACACGCTAGGTGGCTGAAAGCGGAGTGCTGAAACGGAGTGCTAGTTGGACGGCTCCAGGACGCCCTCGGTAGTAATCCGGCTAGCCTTGCGGATTTCCGCGGCGACTTTTACCAGAGCTTCATTAGCGCGGCTGGCCCCGTCATCCGAGATCATCGAACTGGCCGCGAGGGTGAAGAGCAGCGCGTCTTCCGGCTTGTCAAAATAAAGAACCACCTGACTCGCTGCCATGTGAAATACCTCCGGGGTCGGTCTCAAAGATCATAGGCCGAATCGTCCACGGATTGGATGTACTTTCTTGATGCCTCCTACACCTCGGTAACATCCGAGGGACAGCCACCCCCGGCTGTACGGTGGAGGGGCGCTCCGCGGTTTTGAGATGGTAAGGGTCCTCATGAGCTTCAAACATCTGGTCAAAATGCTACAGTTAAACAATCAATGTCCGCTCCAGAAAGCCGCTTCGTAAAGGCCTGCCAGGCGCAGCCGGTGGATCGGACGCCCGTCTGGTTCATGCGCCAGGCCGGACGTTACATGCCGGAGTATCGCGTCGTGCGCAAGCGGTATTCACTCATCGAAATTTGCAAGAGACCGCAGGTTGCTGCCGAGGTCACGATCACGGCCGCTGAGGCCCTGGGGGTGGACGCGGCCATTATCTTTGCCGATCTTCTGCTGCCCCTCGAAGTCATGGGGTTACCCTTTCACTTTTCGCCGGGGGAAGGTCCGGTGATTGAAAAGCCCATCCGCGATCAGGCTGACATATCCCGTCTGCGCACCGACCGTGCGGCCGACCTGGGATACGTTGCCGAGGCCGTGCAACTGGTATGCAAGCACTTTGGACCACGCCTGCCCGTGATTGGCTTCTGCGGAGCCCCCTTCACCCTGGCCAGCTACATGATCGAGGGAGGTGGCTCGCGAAACTATGTCAATACGAAGAAGATGATGTATTCCTCGCCTCCGGCCTGGGATGAACTCATGGCCAAGCTGGTATCGGTCGTCTCCGAGTACGCCGCCGAACAGGTGCGCGCGGGCGCGGACGTGATCCAGATCTTCGACAGCTGGGTGGGATGTCTCAGTGTCGACGACTACCGTCGCTACGTGCTGCCGCGCACTACCGAACTAGTGAAGTCGTTGCGCAAAGCCGGAGTCCCTATCATTTATTTCGGAACGGACAGCGCCACTCTATTGCCCTCCATGAAACAAACCGGAGCAGAAGTGATCGGGCTGGACTGGCGAATCCCGCTCGATCAGGGATGGGATGCGGTCGGGTCTGGAGCGGTGCAAGGCAATCTCGATCCGGTGGTGCTCTTTGCCGACTGGAAGGAAATCAAACCCAGGGCAGGAGAGATTCTACGCCGCGCGGATGGTCGGCCAGGGCATATTTTTAATCTCGGCCACGGCATTCTGCCGGAAACGCCAGTGGAGAACGTCAAGGCTCTGGCCAAGTTTGTTCAGGAATACCATAGCTAGTGTGGGGCGGGCGCCCCCGCCCGCCGCTCTTGAATTTGCCTTGCCTTTGACCGCAACATCGGATTCGCCGTCGAGAGTGAATATCGCAGCTGTCGATCACCGAATCGGCGTCGGACGAAACGATTTCGCATGACACGCGTTGCCATTATCGGTGGTGGGATTTCCGGACTGGCCGCGGCCTTCGCGCTTGAACAACGCCGCCAGGCCGGAGAGTCGTTGACGTATGTAGTCTACGAGGCCGGCCCACGCTTTGGCGGTGTACTGGTCACGGAGCAGGTCGACGGCTGCCTGGTCGAGGCCGGCCCTGACTCGTTCCTGACCGAGAAGCCGTGGGCTGCCGATCTTTGCCGCCGCACGGGCCTCGAGGATCAACTTATCGGTTCCAACGACAGCGATCGCAAAACCTATATTCTGGTGAAGGGCCAGCTGGCCCCCCTGCCTGATGGGCTCATGTTCATGGTTCCCACCCAACTTGCGCCTGCTCTGCTGTCCCGGCTTTTTTCCGCAGCCACAAAGTTTCGCATGGTTCGCGAATGGCGCTTTTCGCCACGCCAGTCGAATGGGGACGAGAGTGTCGCGGCGCTGGTGGAGCGGCACTACGGTGCGGAGATGGTCGATCGCCTGGCCGACCCGCTGCTTTCTGGTGTTTATGGCGGATCCGCCTCCGAGCTCAGTCTGCGCGCAGTCTTGCCGCGTTTCGCTGAAATGGAAGCCAAGCATGGCAGTCTGGCTCGCGGCATACTCGCGGCCCGCAAGTATTTGGAGCAATCAGAAACCGGGCCGCGTCCCATATTCACTTCGCTGAAGAACGGAATGCAGCAGTTGCCCGAAGCGATCCTGGCGAGGCTCACGCCGAATGCCCTGCACCCAAACTCCGTGGTACAGGCTCTGCAACGGCAAGATCGAGGATGGGTCGTTTCCGCCGGATACGCCTCTGATCAGTTTGATGCCGTAATCGTGGCCACGCCGGCTCCGGCTGCCGCCCCTCTACTTGAGATATCAAGTCCAGACCTTTCCGCCTTGCTCAGGACAATTCCGTATAGCTCCTCGGTTACGGTGGCGCTTGGGTTCGGCAAAGAGGTGCGCTCCTCCCTGCCTCCAGGCTTCGGCTTTCTGGTGCCGCGAAGCGAAGGCAAACGCATGCTCGCGACAACGTTTGTCCACAACAAATTTCCGCATCGGACTCCCGAAGACCGTGCTCTACTGCGCTGCTTCCTCGGAGGCAGCCGCGACGAACAGGTTCTTCAGCTCTCAGACCAAGAGATTTTGGTCATCGTGCGCGAAGAACTGCGCGAAGTTCTTGGCCTGACTGTGGAACCACTTTTCACGCGTGTATACCGGTGGAAAGGCGCGATGGCGCAATACACTGTTGGCCACCTGGAACGAATTGAGCGGATCGAGAAGCTGCGAAAGCAGTTGCCCGGCCTGGCATTGGCTGGCAACGGCTATCGCGGCATCGGCATCCCCGATTGTGTGCGGTCGGGCGAGGAAGCGGCAGCCGATGCGGTCGCGGCTGAGTGATATCGAAGACAGGAGGACGAATTAACCCGTCACTCGGCACAACATGCCAACATGACTGAACGGACCACGTCCACGTTACCGACCGCAGTTCGATGAAACAGATTTCGTCGACATGACCGAATGCCGGTAGTGACCAAAAGCCTTCCTACGGTTCTCAGAAAAGTTCGAGGCGAAGATGGAGGTTTGGATTTTTCCAGGAGCTGTCGAATTCATTTCGAACCCACTCCACGGCATCCATATTGTTCTCCGTCTTCAAGGATTGCATCAGGCCAAAGAGAGCACGTGGGTCGCGTGGATTCCGGCTGAGACACTGTCGGAATACGGTTTCAGCCTCCGTTGCGTGACCTGCTCGAAGAAGCGCCCCGCCCAGCGACTCGCGAATGGGGTAGTACCAGGCAGGTGGTTCATCGTAGGCTAGATTATCCTGGGCCTTTACCGCTTGCCTCCATATTTCGATCGCCCGCTCTTGGTCTTCGGTGAGCCGCGCATCGAGCACCAGCGATGCGAGACTGAGCATGGCTTGCCCCGTATTCAGCATCCACATGGCATCGCCAGAAATGTTCTGACGCAAGGTTTCGAGCGCCGTTTTCTCTGCCAGTGCCTGCTGCCTTTGTCCCTTCGCGGCGAAGGCCATCGCGCGGCCATAATGCCAGAGACCATCGCCGATCTTTCGATTGGCTTGCGGTTCCGGTAGCCGGAGCACCTCGTCCCATCTCTGAAAGCGGAGCAACACCAACAGAGGCACAGGAAGGTAGTAGTCCGAGATCATCGGCCACTGGTCCTGCACGGGACGCACGTAGTCCGCGACCTGATCAGCATAGCTTTTCGCCTCCTCAAACAGACCCTGTTCCGCGCGCGCCCGAGAAACAAAGTGGACGTCGTGTAAGTAATAGCCCAAGGTGTACACGGTGTATCCGGGACTTGCCAGCTTCATGTACCCGCGTTCCGCTGCGGCCGCTTGCGCATTCACGCGCGCGGTCGTCTCGTAGTCCCCCAAATTGAAGAAGATGTGCGAAGACATGTGCATCAGATGGCCCAAGCCAGGTGCTAGCTGACCAAGACGGTACGCGCTACCCAGTGCCATTTCCGGGTGTCCGGTATCTAGCAGGTGTATGTACAGATGGTTCGCGAGCGGATGGTCTGGATCACGGCGCAGCACATCTTCGATTTGGCGAATCAGGTCGCTAGTGCCTTCCTGCGGCATGTCATCGTGAAACCATTCGTAGCGGTGAACCATCATCTGCGCCTCAAGACTGAGTGCTGCAGCGTCCAAATCATCGGGGTAGCGCGCCGCGAGTCTGCTCATGGATGCGGCATAGGCTGCGTCCAACTTTTGGCCGTCCGCTTCGCGATTCTCTGAACATCGTTGCGCGAGTGCCTGGATATAAAGCTGCTCCACCTCAGAAGCATGCGTACTGAGAGCAATGGCCTGCTGAATGGCCGCCAATGCTTTCGCGGGTTGCACATCGATATCCCAATCCATGTTCATATGCCGTCCATAGGCCAGGGCCATTCCCCAATGCGGCATCGCCGCCGCGGGATCCAACTGCGCTGCTCGGCGAAAGGAGCGCACCGCTTCGGGGCGATTGAATCCAAATACCAGCATCAGGCCCTGATCAAAATACTTCTGGGCCTCAGTGCTCTTGGTGGAGATAGCATGATGGTGCTTTCCCAAACCCGGAAGAAGCAGCGGAGTGACGTCCATGCCAGTGGTCTGTTGAGACACAGCCGCTGGCGGAAGAGCGATGAGGAGATAAGCAACAAGCGTGAGTGGGCTTCGCATGTGAACTCCAGACGCCCACAGTTCTTACTCCAGTCAATTCTTTGTGTCAACGAGGTTTTGCTCAGCAATAGTCACTGTTACGGCCGTAACACAGGGAAACTTCTCTTCTATTGCAGAAACAACTGGCGTCGTTCAGGGTTAGTACGAGAGAGCTCTATGCGTAGAACGATCCTTGCCGTGGCTTCCCTTATCCTGTGCGCCCTGTTGCCGCTGTCGGCTCAGGATCAGAAGCCCCAGGACCACATGCCCGGCATGATCAGCCCTGCACCGGACTCGCCGTCCTCAGCATTGCCCGATGCGCCAAAGAATGAGGCGACAAAGTCCGACGCGACCAAGACTGAGACGAACACGCCCGAGGCGAAGATGCCCGAAGTGCCAATGCCCGAGACGTTAATGAACGACACGGGCATGCGCGACATGGTCGGAATGAACAATGACGGTACCGCCCACGCCATGCGCTCCATGGAAAGTCGCCAGATGAACATGGGGCCGCACATGAAGATGACCACCCTGCGCGACCTAAAATCCGGCGATCAGGAAAAAGCAGACGCGACAGTTGCGGCCGCGAGGGCAGCTGCGGAAAAGTACACGGACTACAAGGTCGCCCTGGCGGACGGTTTCAAGATCTTCCTGCCCAACCTGCCACAAAAGCAGTATCACTTCACGAACTATCGATATGCCTTCGAAGCAGCCATCAGCTTCAATCCCGAACATCCGACGTCATTGCTCTACGAAAAGCATGGCGACGACTACAAGCTTATCGGTGTGATGTACACTGCGCCCAAGAATGCCAACTGGAATGAACTCGACCAGCGAATTCCGTTAAGCATCGCGCAATGGCACGCACACATCAACATGTGCATCCCTCCAGAAGACAGAAAAAAAGAAGTCTGGGGACCGAATGCAAAGTTTGGTCTGGCGGGATCCATCGCTACCAGGGCCGATTGCGACGCAGCCGGAGGAAAGTTCATGCCCCAGATTTTTGGCTGGATGGTGCACGTCTATCCGTTCGAGCAAAAGCCGGAGGACATCTGGTCGGTCGGGCGCCAGGCTCACATGGATTGATTGTCCGTCGTCTCTGCGAATACAAACCCATCACTGACCAGAAAATTGAGGACCGAGCACGCCGCAATCGTGATCGCGTTGGCCAGCAAGTAATTCATGTGTCCCACTCCGGCCAACAGCTTCATGAACACCAGATTCCCCGTGATCGAAAGGGCTCCGGTAGTCAGATTAAATTTCACGAAGCGTGCCCAGCTTCCTGCCCCCCGATCTCCGGACAACCGGTCAGGCCAGGTAAGGCGCTCGTGCCACAGAAAGTTGTGCACCACGGCGCCCTCCACCGCCAGCGCGGTGGCAACCAGATAATTGAGTCCCAATCCTGTCTTCAGCACAACCAAAATGAGCAACTGCGCGGCAATCCCGATTCCGCCAACCAGGTAGAACTTTAACCATCGCAGCCCGGTGGAACGCCAGCTCTGACGTGTCACCGGATGCGCTCCGCGAGATAGAGGCGGCGAGTGTTGCGGGCAGTAAAGAAAATCAGCATGGCGGACATGCCGATAAGTCCGATGACGCCGCCCACATCAAACAAGCGGTACTGTCCGTGAAAGACGAGTGGGTGATATAAGAGCGCTATGTTGCCCACAGCCAGCAGGATGCGCAGTTCGGTCGGCCCAAAGTTCCAGAACGAAAGCTGAAATTCCCCCAGCGTATACGTTGCCAGGTAAGACTGGATGGAAAGTAGCAGGAACGCTATCAGCAATCCGATCGCGACCCAGGGATGCATGTACCCTGAAAGCGCCAGCCCTCCCATCAGCGCCAGTCCGCCGAAACTATCGACAAGGTGGTCCACATAAAAACCGTACCGTGGACGCAACTGCTGACGCACCCGCGCAATCGTGCCGTCGAGGCTGTCCCCCAGCCAGTTGAGTGCCAGGAAACCAATCACTGCCAGCAGCCAGTAACGATTCCAACCCGCCAGTGCATAGCTGACCCCGGCCATCACCTGTGCCAGGAACCCTAGCATCGTCAGATGGTCGGAATTGACCCACCTGGGCGTGCGCTCAGCCATCCAGATCAGCACCCGCTTTTCGGGATTGCTGGTAAGACCGTTGTGGATTCGCCGGGCATTCTCAAATCGCTTAACGCGACGCACTTCGCCCAGCACGCTGGGGTTTGCCTGCTCGCAGAAATCAACCAGTGGACTCGCCATGCTGCCCTCCAGAAGCCAATCTGCCGGAAAGATCAGTTGACGGCAATGCATTGGAGGTAAACTGCAGATCAAGTACGGATCAACTGTTAAGCGATTGAAAACAAGTGTGATAGTGTGGGCGCGAGCGTCTCGCTCGTGCGTCCCTGGGTCGGGAATCGTCGGCTAAAAGCGGCGAGACCCCCCCCGACAGCCGCGGGGACGGCGGCGCTACTTGGCGTCGCCGGTGACTTCCCCTATCGCTTCCGCCAACTGTCCCACCGCCCAATCGATCTCTTCGGCGGTAATCACCGCAGGCGGTGCGATCAGGAGATGGTCGCCTGAGACGCCATCCACGCATCCCTGGATGGGATACACCAGCAACCCACGCTTCAGAGCGGCCGCCGTTACCTGCGGGGCGAAATTCAACTGCGGGTCGAAGGGCTGTTTGGTGCGCTTGTCGGAAACGAACTCCACGCCGCGCAGCAAGCCAATGCTCCGCACATCGCCCACAGTCTTCAAGTCGAGCAGGGTTGAGAGCGACCGTTCCAACTTCGCAGCAATCGTTTGATCGTTGCCGGAGTCGGCTGCCTGCACCAGTCTCTGCCGTTGCAAATAATGCAGAACCGCACGACCGGCCGCCAGCGAGACGGGATGGGCATTGTAGGTAAACCCGTGCAGAAACGCTCCGGAAGCAAGCCCGTCCACAACTTTCCTGGTCGCGAGGACCGCCCCTAATGGAGCATAGCCGCTGGAGAGACCCTTGGCCGCAATCAGAATGTCCGGCCCAAGATCCCAGTGATCGACCGCAAAATTGCGTCCGGTTCGGCCGACGCCGGTCATTACTTCGTCGGCGATCAGCAGCACGCCTTGGCGACGGCAGACCTCGGCGATCTTTTGCAGATACCCAGGCGGTGGAACCACCGCGCCCAGCGTCGCACCGCTCACGGGTTCAAAAATGAACGCCGCCGCTTCGCCGCTAGCCGCCTCAATAGCCCTCTCCAACTCAGCCGCGTATTCCAGTCCGCAGTTTCGGCAGCCGTCGGTGCAGTCGTAAACGCAGCGATAGCAATAAGGAATGCCCACGTGCGCGAACTCACGCACCATGGGCAAGTAAATTTCCCGCCGCCGCTTGTTGCCGGAAACCGAAAGCGCGCCGAGCGTGGAACCGTGATAGCTTTGCGTCCGGCTTAACACCTGGTAACGTTTGCTTTGTCCAATTTCCACCTGATATTGGCGCGCCAGCTTCAGTGCGGTTTCGACCGATTCCGAACCGCCACACGTGAAGTACACCGCTCCGCCACGAAAGTTCTCACCAGCAAACTCAAGCAGCTCCCGCGCGTACTCTTCCGCGACGGGCGTGGTGAACTGGCTGGTGTGCACGAACTCCAGCTGCTTCGCCTGCTCGGCCATCGCACTGGAGATTTCCTGAACGCCGTGTCCAATGAAATTCACTGCTGCTGATCCGGAAAAATCCAGATAGCGTTTCCCGTCGGAATCCCATACGTATACGCCTTCGCCGCGAACAGCCGTGGGGAACGTCTTCTTGAAAGACCGGCGGAACACGGCAGAGCGCGCGAAGTTCTCAATCGTGGTTGGATCGGGCACGGTCGGATTATCGAGGGGGCGAAGGGCGGGTGTCAAAAGACGTAGCTTGCTACGTCTCTCGCCACGAGCCAGACGTAGCAAGCTACGTCTCTACAGAAAAAGGTACAGTTGCCGCAAAAGACAAAAGGCCGGCTTCTCAGCCGGCCTTTTGAACATGAAAGACAGAACTACTTCTTCGGAGCGATTGCGTCCTTGGTAGCCTTGGCCACGCGGAACTTCACCACAGTCTTGGCCTTGATCTGGATGGGTTCGCCGGTCTGCGGATTGCGTCCCATGCGGGCTTTGCGGTGCGCCTTCACCAGCCGGCCCAGTCCGGGGATCACGAAGATGCCGTTCTTTTTGGTCTCTTTCACAGCGGTGTCGGTAAGGTGTTCGAGAAACGCCGCCGCGGTCTTGTTGTTGGTCTCGATTTTCTCGGCCAGATGGCGGACGAGTTGAGTCTTGGTCATGCCTGAAGCCATGAAACCTCCTCGTAAATTTAAGCTAGGATTTTCCTACGGTGTCGCTATCTTATACCAGCATTCTGTGGAAAAGTAGCGTTTCAGCCGCATTTTACGCGGATGTTGTTGGGTGTGGTGCCGAAAAAGCCACAAGAAATCGCCCTCATCTGCGGCGGGAAGTCCCAAAATGGCTCATTCGTGCGGCCAGACCAGTCGCAGTTCTCCCTACCGTGCCTCCACTCCTTACGTTACTGATTACCCGCGCTGATGTCATAATAACGTTTCGGAGGCCCAGACCCGTGAGTTGTGCGATTTGCGAAAAGCGCAAGGAGAAACGCTTCTGCCCGGCTGTCCACGGCCGCATTTGCCCGCAATGCTGTGGCGAGCAGCGTGAAGTGACGCTCGATTGTCCCAGCGACTGCGTATACCTTCAGCAAGCTCGGGAACATGAAAAGCCGCGTGGCATGGCCGACGTGAACCCGGCGGACATCTTTCTGCAGGTGGAGGTTGGCGACGAGTTTCTTTACCAGCGCGAACATTTGATCATGGGGCTGACCTTCGCTTTGGCCAAGAGCGTTCGGGCTGATCGCAATCTGAAGGACACCGACTTAATTGCCGCCGTGACGTCGCTGGCGAAAACCTACGAAACCCTGGTCAATTCAGGATTGCACTACGAAACCCCCATCCCGAATGCCGCCCAGCATGCCGTGGTGGCGGAAGTACAAAACATGCTGAAGGAATTTCGAGAAGCCGAGCAGAAGCATGTGGGATACGTCCAACTGCGAGACTCTGAAGTACTGCGCGCGCTCGTCTTCATGGTGCGCATGGCGCACGGTCGTACATCGGGAAGGCCAAAGTCGAGGGCCTTTGTGGACTTCCTCCTCGCCCAGTTTCCGGAGAAACCAGGTGACCTCGCCACGCCGGAAGCGGCCAGCAGCCTTATCGTTCCCTAACCGCCAGAAAAGGCTCGCCACGGATTCCGCGGATTTGAACGGATAGATTAAGAAATGGTTCAAAAGTCATTTCATCCGTGTAAATCTGTGAGAATCCGTGGCTAGCCTTTCTCGACTCGCTTCACCACCGGTCCTGCGGCCAACGCATCCCTCAACTCCCGCACGGTGCGCTTGAACACCGGATGCCGTACCTCGGGAGCGATCTCGGCCAACGGTTCCAGCACAAATCGCCGGGTGTGCATGGTGGGATGCGGAATGGTCAAGCCTTTAGCGTCGACGACGGAATTTCCGAACAGAAGAATATCAATATCGATGATGCGCGGACCTTTTTCCTGCACCCGCCGACGCCCCATCTTTCTCTCGATGTTCAGAACTCCGTTGAGTAGTTGCCTTGGCATCTTTTCGGTGGTGAGCTTTACCGCGCGGTTCAAGAACCAGGGTTGTGCGGTGAATTCAACCGGTTCAGTTTCGTAGAAGGAAGAGACTGCGATCACTTCGCCCAAACTGCCCAGGCGATCGATGGCTGCGTTCAGGTTGGCCGCGCGGTCGCCCATGTTTGAACCCAGCGAAAGATAAGTTGTCTTACGCACGGCGGACCCAGTCTCCTGTTTCTCAGGTTAGGTTTCGACTAGAAGATCGGCGTTGATAGTAAAGCCTTTTTACGGTCCTGCTTTCTGGCATTCCCCCAGCGGTGCACATACCCAGTGACCTTTAGGGTCCTTCACGTAGCTCGGCCAGAGAGCTACCATCATAGTTCTATGCCGTTGGAATCGCTTCTTCTCAGCCGGGATCCCGAGGTCATCCGTGTCCTCCAGCCGGCACTGGAGAAACTGTCTATTGACGTCGAAGTGTGCCGCGGTGTCAGTTCCGGGCAGGAAATCTTGCGCACCGAGAAGTTTGACGCGGTCCTTGTAGACTGCGACGACCTCAAGGGTGCTCTGGGTGTGTTGGAGAGTTTACGCAAGAGCGCCAGCAATAAGAATTCTGTCACGTTCGCGATTCTGAACGGAGGCACCAGCACGCAACAAGCCTTCCAGATGGGTGCGAATTTTGTCCTGCAAAAACCAATTTCCGCGCTGAATGCCAAGCGGTGCCTCGGCGCCGCGATCAATTTCATGATTCGCGAGCAGCGGCGCTATTTCCGCCATCCAGTGGAAATTCCCGCAACCGTCGCGTTTGGCGAGGGCGAGAAGCTAAAAGCTACCATGACCAACATCAGCGAGGGTGGCATGGCCATTTTCTTCCGTGGCAAATTGCCGAAAGGTGGCGTTTCTACCGCGAACTTCAAGCTGGCCGGGGTCGCCACACCCCTGGAACCGAAAGTACAAATCGCCTGGATGGATGACTCCGGCCGCGCCGGCCTGCGCTTCACCGACATGAGCAAAGAGTCCCGCGAACAACTGGATCGCTGGCTAGCCGGCCAGATAGACAAACGCTCGAACTAAGGCCAATGTAGGGCGGACACTCTTGTCCGCCGCCTTTACTCTTGCTCTTGCCGTTAAACCTGCCGTTGGTCTCGCCTAGGACCGGTCTTCGCGTGGTACCCACCTTGAGACTTGTGTATTCCCGCTTCGCCCATCACGCTGGAAGAGAAAAAATTAAACCAGGTGCAGGCCCATGCTTTCGATTCATGTGAGGATTGATCGTGCGCAGCGGTTGGTGCGGATGCTGGAACAGGACGCGCCGCTGCTGGCTCGCCGGGTGGCCGAGTTAACTCCAGAGCATCAACAATCAGCCAAGAGTTACGCTGCGCAACTCACCGCCCACGCCCGGGCCGAGCTGGAGAAGCTTCTGGAAGAGGGTTCCTACTGGGACTACAACGATCCAACTCCACACCCCGCGGACTGACCCTCACCTCAAGCGACCTAGACAGCCGTGCTCGGCTTTAGGGGCGAAGCAAGCTCCGCGGTCTTCCTTATCCCATATTGTAAGACAGGTGTGAGATACGGTGAGACTGGAAGGGCTGGCAAACCTTCACACTGCAGGCTGCGCCACCGCATGCGCCAGAGGCCTGACTACCTCTGAATCTTCCTCGACCGTCGTCTCTTCCCACAGGGATCGGTCGCGCAGGATCCGGGAGACCAACGCGGTGTGCATGGCGTGTCCGGCGCGGTCGGCCACTACGTTGCCCAGGATCTGCTTGCCCAGCAGCGCCAAGTCGCCGATCAGGTCCAGAACCTTGTGCCGCACAAATTCGTCGGCGAAGCGCAGCGGCGGATTCATCAGGCCATCCCGGGTAAGCACGATCGCGTTTTCCTCGGATGCCCCGCGGATCAGTCCCTGTTGCCGCATCGCGTCGGCTTCGTGGAGAAAACCGAATGTTCGTGCCCCGGCGAGCTCAGTCAAGTAGTTGGCATCCGAAAGGTCGACGCTGAACGTCTCTTTTCCGATCAGGGGATGGGGGAAATTGATGGAGTACGACACGGAATAGGTATCCGCCGGATACACTGCAATGAACTTGTCCCCCTCCCGCATTTCGAGTTCGCGGCGAATACGCAGATAAGTGCGTGGCCGCCGCTGTTTCCGGATCCCCGCCTGGTGTATGGCTTCCACAAAGGGAAGTGCGCTGCCATCCAGAATGGGTAGCTCCAGGTTATTCAGTTCAACGATGGCGTTGTCGATGCCGCAACCGATCAAGGCGGAAAGCAGGTGTTCGGTGGTGGAAATGAATACGCCTTTTTTCATCAAGCTGGTGGCATAGCTGACCCGTGCCACATTCCGGCTCACTGCCTCCAGTTCAAAACTGTCGAGGTCGGTGCGGCGAAAGACTACGCCTGATCCCGCCGGTGCCGGCAAAATCCGCAGTTCCACTGGAGCCCCGCTGTGAAGCCCCACCCCGCTGCATTCCACGGGCGTCCGGATTGTCTGTTCATGTATCAAACGGAGGTCGGATGACGGATCGGGATATTTAGATCGTTAGATGAGGAATCTACGCCGTCCGCCTCACCTTCGACTGTGGCTAATTAGCCACACTGTGTGTTAGGGAAAGGTGTGAGTATCGGTTTGCATCTGTACTATATTATTGATTATAAATGACTTGAAAGTATTCAGGCGGGGAGCCCAGAACCCAAAGTATTACTGCCACCGTAAGCACTGTTTACCAACCTTTACAAAGACCACAGGGTTTTCGCCTGGGATCGGGGGATCGGCTACTTGGCTCCCACGGAGGCCTCGAACTGGGAGTCGCTGATTCCCTGGTTGTAGCTCACCGCCGTGATGAAGCGCTGTCCCGACATGTCGCCGTTGTAGAACCGGGTGACAGTGTAGGGGGTCGGTATGCCCTGAATTACCCGGTAGTTGTCGTAGACCTCGTCTTCAACGTTGCGTTGTTTGTCGGTGGGATCCCGCCAGGAGAATGTCTTCTTGACCGGCAAGTGGTCGGAAATATCAAGGTACAAGGTCACGCCTTCGTTGTGTGCGTTCATAACCGTGACCTGGTCGACGCTCTTCCCTTCAGCTACAGTTTGACCCTCGTAAAACAAGGCAAGGCCCGGCTCCAACAGCCACTTGCGCAACACCTGGTCGAGCGCAAAGTGGCGCCGCCGCAAATAATCGGTCAGGTCTTTGGGATCTTCGGCGCGCGTGCCCTTGTAAGTGATCTCATATCCCTTGTCACCGTTGTAAACGTAAATGACATCGCGTTTTTTCGTGAGCTCGATCCGGTCTTTGTCAGGAAACCTATAGAAGCGCCAGAAAACGATGCCCAGGCTGTTAGGCCGACCGTGATAGAAGCTGTAGTTACGGCCTTCCTGGCTCATATCCTGCATATTTAGATAAGCGGAGCCGCCTAGAGCCTGGATAGCCTGGTCGAGTACCGCTTTGGCTTTGCGAGCATTTTCCTGGTCCACGGGAACGGACTGGGAGGGTGGCGCCATCTCGGTTTGCGTCACCGCAAAGCTAGCTAGAAGCAAGATTGAGAGAAGAATCTTCATGGCTGGTCCAACCACGTTAGATGCAGAAAAACACAAAATGTGGGCGCGAGCGTCCCGCTCGTGCAGGAGCGTTACAGGCCCAGCACGAGCGGGACGCTCGCGCCCACATTAAGTTGACTACCCTATTAGCACCGCCCCGCCGTTTACGTTGAACACCTCGCCGGTGATGAACCCGGAATATTCCGAGCATAGAAAGAGGATAGGCCCGGCAATCTCTTCCGGCGTGGCTACCCGGCCGAGAGGGATCGCGGCGAATATTCGTTTGCTGGTCGCAGGGTCGTTCAGCGCTGACGCCGACATATCCGTATCTACCCAGCCCGGCGCTACCGAGTTGATGTAAATCGCGTCCCGCGCCAGTTCGGTCGAAAGCCCCTTCACCATGCTGATGAGGGCCCCCTTGGTAGCAGCGTAGTCGCAGTGGAATGCTTCCCCGCGCTGCGCCGCGGTGGAGCTGATCAGCACGATGTGCCCCGCGGCCGCTCCCGATTTCCCCTGCTTCTTCATCTGTGCCACCGAGTGCTTCACCAGGGCGAAGACGCTATCCAGATTGATGGCCATGGTGCTGCGCCACTGCGCGTCTGCCATCTTCTCGATGGGTGCGTCCTGGGGAGGCCAGACTCCATGATTCGCCACCAGGATGTCCAGCCGTCCAAACTGCTTCACCGCAGTCGCAACTAAATCGTGCGCCGTCTCGGTGCCAGAGAGATTGCAGGCCACGGCTGCACAGTTTTCCTGTCCAAGTTCTTTGACCAGCTTGTCAGCGGGAGCCTTGGACTTTTCGTAGCTGAACAGCACGCGCGCTCCCGCAGCCACAAACATGCGGACCGTAGCCGCACCAATACCGCGCGAGCCGCCAGTAATGAGGGCAACCTTGCCAGAGAGAGAAAGAGGGATAGACATGCAGGGATAGTTTGAAGTTTCAGTCAGGAATTGGCAAGTGGCGGTCGAATGTAGGCGCGAGTGTCCCGCTCGTGCGGGATCATTCGTGGCGCTGCCGCACGAGCGGGACGCTCGCGCCTACATTTAGCTTCCCCAGCTTGACGCCCTCTCGCCCTTGAGTGCTCGCAGCAGAATGCGCACCAGCATCCCGTCGTAGCGCGTGCCACTCATTTTTTCCAGCTCCGCCAGCGCCTCTTCACTCGTTTTGGCGGCGGCATACGAACGCTCACTGGTCATGTTCACATAGGCGTCGGTGATGGCGATGATGCGCGCCCAGAGCGGAATTTTCTCGCCCCGCAGGCCGTCCGGATATCCTCCGCCATCGAACGACTCGTGGTGGTGGTGAACAGCCTCCTGTAATTTCTTGCCTTCCGGCAAGGTCGCCAGGATTTCCCCTCCCACCCGGGCATGCCACTTCAACAGATAGTGCTCGTCCTCGGTCAGGGGGCCGGGTTTGTTAAGAATTCGCTCCGGAACGAAGATCTTGCCTACGTCGTGCACCCGCGCGGCAAACGACAGATCGCCAATTTCTTCTGGAGAAAGGCTCAGTGAACGCGCGATGATTTCGCTGTAACGGGCCACCATCTCACCGTGCCCGGAACTGTACTGTTCGCGCGATTCCGCGGCGCTGGTTAGGGTTTCGATCGCTTCCCGCAGCACCGGGATGTTCTGCGGCTCGCCCTCGCCCACAATTTTCTTCAGGGTGGAGATAAGCTCTTCCAGATGCTCCGGCCCAGTGTGTTCGCGCTGCAGAAAACCTTTGATGTATCCCGAAATCAGCCGCCGGCGCACCGCAGCAGTCTCTCCCTCCGAGAGCTCGTCCGCCGTGGATACCTTGTCGCCACCCGCGTGCTTGGACGTGTACATGCCCCCGTCCGCGACCCGGACGATATCCTCCATGGAAAACCCATGTACTGGAAAACTTCCCACTCCGAAGCTGCCGGTAATGTGGTGCTCACTGAGGGCTGGGTCCTGCGCAATCCACAAGCGCAGGCGTTCCGCCAGGATGAGCGCCTGCTCCACTCCTGTCTCCGGCATGAGGATGATGAACTCGTCGCCCCCGTAACGCGCCACCACGTTCGACTGCCGGCACTTCTGCTCCAGCAGTCGCCCCACCCGGGCCAGCACCAGATCGCCTTCCAGGTGTCCCTTGGTGTCGTTCACTCCCTTGAACTTATCCAGGTCCATCAGCACCACTGAGACGGGACGGCCGGAGCGCGACGCGCGCTTCAATTCTGAACCCAGAGCCTCGAAGAAGAATCGTCGCGTCTTGATGCCGGTAAGCCCGTCGGTGATGGATTGTTGCTGCAGTTTCTGGAACACGAAAGCATTGTGCAGGGCGGTGGCCAGCAGGTCGGCGAGGGTATTCATGATCAGCCGGTCCTGTGGCAGGAAGGCGTCCTCTTTCTGGCTCTCCACGTTGAGCACGCCCAACAGGCTTTCACCATAGGAGATCGGAATGCAAAGCACGGATTTCGCGCCCGGCATCACTCCCTGCAGTTGTCCGTCGCCCGTGGTCTGTACCAGCGCCGCTTCGCCCGTCCGCGCCACCCGGCCAAGAATGCCCGTTCCCAGCGGGATGCGCTTTCCCAGAGCCTGCGCCGTAATGCCAGCCTCAGCCTTGATCTCGATGTCCTTGGTCACATAGTCGAGAATGCCGATGCCGATGTGGTCAAAGCTGAAATTCTTCTGAATGTGTCCGACGATGTCGGCCAGCATCTGCTCGGAGTCCTCGCTGGAAATCGCGGTCTTGGAAATATTGTTGAGGAACGCGAACTGCCGCGCACGCCGCTGCTCCTCGGCGAACAGCCGGGCGTTCTCGACTGCAACGGACACTTGCCCAGCCGCGGTCTGCATCACTTCCAGATCGCGCTGCTCGAATACGTATTCGCGGTCGGTGTTCTTCGCCGCCATGACCCCGGCAGGCCTGCCGCCAAGCAGGATAGGTGCGCCGCAGAAGCACTTGGCGGGCCGAGCCGGCATAAATGTGACGCCCAGCCTCTCCCGCGCCTTCTCCAATTCGGCCCGAATCACCAGCGGCTGTCCGCTGCGGATGATGTACTCGGTCAGGCCATTGGCCACTTTGCGCGAACGTTTGGGCAAAATCTCGCCCTTTTCCACTTCCAGCTCAAAACGAATCTCGTCGCCTTCCTGGAAGGCGATGTAGAAGTCGCTGGTATCGAAAATCTGGCCCAGTTCCTGATGGACGGTGCGCAGAATCTCGTCCTGGTCCAGCCGCGAACTGATGGCCTGTCCAATCTCGGTCAGAAGCGCGAACTCTTTCGTGCGGCGCTGGGCGTTGTGCATCACAACGTAATTTTCCAGGGTCAGGCCGATCTGCAACGCCAGCCCGATAAGCAGCCGCAGGTTCGAAGAACCGAACATCCGGCGCGCGGTGTGCGGGAACAGAATCACGCCGAAGTTGTGCTCCCGGGTCTGCAGGCTCACCGCGGTCACGTTGTAAATGCGTTCTTCCGTCAACACCTGGCGAAATTGCGTGAAGCGGCCGCCCGGAAACACAGGCAGCGGTTCGGACATTTCCGGCACATTCCGAAAGGTCACGAACCCGCCCCGCCGATAGGCTAGTTCGCAGACGTATTCTCCCGCTCCTGTCTTTTCCAGGTTGCCGATAAACTCTGGGGAGAAATTGCGCTGAACCGAAGGTAGAACGGCGCGCCAGCGCTCCGAAATGCAGATCACCGCTCCGCGCGCCGGCAGAGGCGCGACCAGGCGGTCGAGAATGCTTTGCATACTGGGTACGAGATCATCAGCCGAGAGTAGCCGCGTCGGATCTACGCCAAGGGTTGAGAATGCCAGGGCGTTTTCCTGGACTGCATTGCGCTCGGTTTCCGCCAGTACCATCACCATCGCGATTCCCAGCGACAGTTGCGGGATCGGGCCCAACAGGTCGAACAGCTGTACATAAGAATTGCTGAATTGTCCAAACAGCATCAGCACCGACCACAGGGCCAGTGACATCGCCAGCAGAGTGAAGGCCAGCGAATTCTTCCGATGGGCGTAGCGGTAAAAATAGAAGGAGCAGTAGAGAAGTACCAGAGCCACACCCACTTCCAGACGGAAGTGCGGCGCGGAGAATATTTCCGGATGAAACACTCCGCCCACCAGGTGCTGCTTCAGATTCCAGATGCTCAGTCCGGCTCCGGCAGCGCCCACGACAACGTCATACCAGCGCAGGCGGAATCTTTCGCGCATCAGCCGCGTGGAAATGAAGATACAAAGCGCCATCGCTGCCAGAAGCAGCGAAGCCAGCAGTGAAGTCACGGCCGAGGGATAACGGAACACACTCCAGGCATCGAGGACGTAGTGGAGGGTGTAGGCTCCCCAGCCCAGTTGCCAGGCGCGAAAGTAGTCCTGCCGGGTCTGCTCGTACAGGTAAGTGAAGACGAGAAAGAGCAGCAGAGCAACGACGGCAGGTACTACAACCATACTGATCGTGACGCTGTTCATGGCGCGAAAACAGCTACTTTAGCCAGAGTATTAAGCTGTTTCTAACAATCAATGGTTTCACACTGGTTCAGGCAAGACAATAGTCTTGTGTGGGGTAGGAGAGGCACTATCGTAACGGAGTTTCCCGTTCTAGATGAGCCACTTGCATCGAATTTAAGGGCATTGGCAGCTTGACGCTCGATTTCCTCAGCCCGTACCATCAGTGCACGTCCTTTCGTAATGTCTTCCTCCTCCAGTTCGCTTCCACGCGTCCGCTTCGCACCTTCGCCCACGGGTTATCTGCATGTGGGTGGCGCCCGTACCGCGCTGTTTAACTGGCTGTTCGCCCGGCACTATGGTGGAACCCTCGTCCTGCGCATCGAAGACACCGACCTCGAGCGCTCCACCGCGGAAATGGTCGAGGGCATTCTGCAAGGCATGCGCTGGCTCGGCCTCGACTGGGATGAAGGCCCCTACCATCAGACCCAGCGCCTGGAAATGTACCGAGAGAACGCGGCGAAACTAGTTGCCTCCGGTCACGCCTACTACTGCTTTTGCACCAAGGAGGAACTTGAGCAGCGCCGCGCGGCGGCAACCGCCGAGGGACGTCCACCTCGCTATGAAGGCATCTGCCGCAAAATTTCCCGCGCGGAAGGCGCAAGACGCAGAGCCGCAGGCGAGGCTGCCGCGGTCCGCTTCGCCGTACCCGAGTCCGGCACCACCTTCTTCGATGACGCCGTCTTCGGCCGCGTGGAATTCGCCAACACCGAGTTGGAAGACTTCGTGCTGCTGCGCTCCGACGGCGGACCTACTTACCACCTAAGCGTGGTCACCGACGACGTGGACATGCGCATTACTCATGTCATCCGCGGTGCCGATCATATCTCCAATACCCCTAAACAAGTTTTGCTCTACCAGGCGCTGGAGGCCCGCTTGCCGGTATTCGCGCACGTGCCCCTGATTCTTGGCCCGGACAAGACGCGCCTGAGCAAGCGCCACGGCGCCACCAGTGTGATTGCCTACCGCGAAGAAGGTATTGTGCCGGAAGCTTTCCGAAATTTTCTGGCGCTACTGGGATGGACTCCGCCTGGAGCCGTGTCTGGGGAGGCTGCCACCGAAATCCTCGGCGACCAGCAGCTCATCAGTCTCTTCGATCTGGACGGCATTTCGCACTCCAACGCCGTCTTCGATCGCGCCAAGCTGGATTGGTTCAACACCGAATACATCCGTGCCTATCCGGCGCAAAAATTGCTGCCGCTCATTGAGGAAGAATGGAACAAAGCCGGCCTCGAGCCCGCGCACACCGATCGTGATTGGCTGCTCGCTACCATCAACCTGCTCAAACCACGCGCTCGCAGCCTGAAGGACTTTGCCACATCTTTCCGCGCCTTCTTCGCCGACACGTTTCAACCCGATCCCACGGCGGTGGAAAAATTCCTGCACGATGAGCGAATCCGCCAATTGCTGGTAGAACTGGGCGACCGCTACGCCGCCTCCGAAGGCAGCTTCACCGAAGCCGAAACCGAAAAGCTGCTACGGGATTTCGCCGCCGAAAAGGAAATGAAGGCTGGCGCCCTGATCAACGGCGCGCGCGTCGTGCTTACTGGACAAGGCGTCGCGCCGAGCCTGTTCGCGGTGATGATTGCGTTGGGAAAAGAACGGACGGTATCCCGCCTGAAAGCCACGCAAGAACTCGCAGCCCGAGCCATGACGCCAGAAGTCTAGAAATAAACCGAGGGTGCCCCGTCCAAGCTCCGCTTGGGCGGGGGTTTTCTTGCGGAGAAGACAACCTCTCCGGTCTCTCCTTGACAATGTTTGGTGACTGATGAACAACCCCGCCCAAGCGGAGCTTGGACGGGGCACCCTTGAAAGCATATCTACCTTCGTTCCCTTGTCGTTACTCAATCATTAAGTCCGGCCTGTCATAATGTGGTGTATATGTGGTCCGCCATTTCCCTAAAATTGGACGACCGTTGGCTGCCGAAGTCCGTCCTCTGCCTGCGGGATTACAGTCTCAACAAATTTCTGCACGACGTTGTCGCCGGAATCACAGTCGGGCTGGTGGCGCTGCCTTTGGCTATGGCCTTCGCCATCGCCTCGGGACTGACTCCGCAAGCTGGAATTTATTGCGCCATCGTAACCGGCTTCCTGATCTCTGCCCTGGGGGGATCGAAAACTCAGATCGGCGGTCCGACTGGCGCGTTTGTTGTGGTGGTTGCTGGTATCGTCGCCGTGCACGGCATCGACGGCCTGTATATGTGCACCGTGATGGCGGGCGCAATACTTGTCGTCCTGGGCGCAACCGGCATGGGGACGGCGGTGAAGTTTATTCCGCGGCCGGTGGTGATCGGCTTTACCAACGGCATCGCGGTCCTGATCGCCAGTACCCAGATCAAAGATTTTTTCGGCCTGCAACTGGCCAAAGTTCCCAGTGAGTTCTGGTTGCGAATAAAGGCGCTCGCCGCCGCTTCTCCCACCTGGTCTCTGCAAGCCACGGTCCTCGCGGCCAGCACCGTCGGAGTGATCCTGCTGTGCCGCGCAATTTCCAACCGGATTCCCGGCGCCATTGTCGCTATGCTGGGTGCAACCCTCGCTGCCTTCCTCTTCAAACTGCCGGTAGAAACCATCGGCACGCGTTTTGGCGGCATACCCAGCGGTCTACCTCATTTTGCCTTGCCCCAATGGCACGCCCGCCTGGTGCATGGCCTGATCGGACCAGCATTCACCGTGGCCATGCTCGGAGCCATTGAGTCGCTGATGTCGGCGGTGGTGTCGGACCGCATGAGCAACGACCGCCACAATCCCAACGTCGAACTCATCGGGCAGGGAATCGCGAACATTTTTTCTCCCATGTTCGGCGGCTTGCCGGCGACCGGCGCCATCGCTCGCACCGCAACCAATATCCGCGCGGGAGCGCAGTCACCCGTAGCAGGAATGATCCACGCCCTCACGTTGTTGTGCGTGCTGCTGTTTGCCGCGCCCCTGGCCAGCTACATCCCCATGGCGGCGCTGGCGGGTATCCTGCTGGTCGTTTCCTACAACATGGGCGAATGGGGGGAGATTCCGCAACTGCTACGCCTGACCAAAACCGACATCAGCGTGTGGCTGGTCACGTTTGGGCTGACGGTTTTCGCGGATCTTACTGTGGCCGTCGAAGCCGGCATGATCCTGGCCGCGCTGCTCTTCATCGCCCGCGTGGCCGAGACCACCACTGTGTCACAGGTGACTGAAGACTATGTGGAAGACGGGAGGCTGCACATCCTGCAGGACAAAGACATTCCCTACTACGCCACCATCTTCCGCATTCACGGCCCGTTCCTGTTCGGCGCTACCGACAAGATCAACGCGGTCACCGAAAGAATGCACGAGCTTCCACCGATCGTCATCATTCGCCTGCGCAATATGACCGCCATCGATGCCACCGGACTATTCGCCCTGGAAGAAATCGCCAAGCAACTTCACGCCACCAAACGCACGCTCATTCTGTGTGGCGCACGAGAACAGCCGGCGCAGATGATTCACCAGGCGGAATTTGAAGAGGTGGTGGGGCGAGAGAACATTTGCGCAAACGTTCAGGAAGCTTTACGGCGGGCGGAAGCCGTCTTCGAAAAGATCGAAGCCAATGTGGGCGCGAGAGTCCCGCTCGCGCAGGATCATGGTTGACCCGTGTGGGGCGGGCGCCCTCGCCCGCCGCCTTTGAATTTGATTTTGAATTTTCGCTTCTTGGATTTCCACGATTCCAGAGGAAGTCGCACACAAAAATCAAAATTTGAAAGGCGGCGGACAGGAGCGTCCGCCCCACACGAGCACACTGGTCCGACTACTGATTTACGCAGCTTTGCTGGCTGCGCCATCGTCTTCAAGCATAGAACGAATCTGCTGCCGCAGTTCAGGCGAGTCAGCATGCCCGTGAACCGTGGTGGCATGCAGCACAGCCAGTTCCAGGACGTCCTCTTCCGTGCCCGAAATGGCGATCGAGCAGGGCTTCTCCGCGGGAAATTTACGACAATCAATCACTTTCCGTGTCTCGGCCATGTCTGCCTCCTTGGTGGGTGAAGCAGCGGGATTATAATCCGGGCCCTCCGGACATTCAATCGACTGTGGGCGCGAGCGTCCCGCTCGTGCAGGATCGTCGATGACCGTGTGGGGCGGGCGCCCTCGCCCGCCGCCTTTGAATTTGATTTTGGTTTTGGGCGTCGCGATTCCACAAGAGATCTGCAGACGAAAGATCCAAGTCAAAAGCGGCGGAGGCCCTTAGCTCAGCGGTTAGAGCAGTGGACTCATAATTCTGTGGATGCCCTCTTCGGCTAAATCCGAAAATGGCCACAAAGCAAACAAAGCTGTTATAGACAAAGCACTTGGGAGAGTCGCACGTTACCGTCGTAACCATCGAACACGCCTCTACAATGATCCTCTACACTGTAATTTACCGTGCTGTCCGGGACGGTGGTCCGGTTATGGGCTCTGGATACCAGTACAGATGTCCGTCAGATGATTTCAATGTCACAAACCGGAAACTGCGGGTTTGGCGCCAGAATACAAAATCCGGCCGGAAGTCGACCTGAACAGCTACGTCTCCGGTCTTGACAGGGTTCATTAGCGTGAAGGGCTGCAATGAACAGGGGATCGTAGCCCGTTCTCCTGGTTCCATTCGTTTTGCAACAAGACCCTGTGACGCGCCGACCTCATCAATTGTGGATGTGCCGGATGATAGTCGCCCCGCAGGAGCGGATGCTAAATGGAAAACGTAGCATGAAAACTTCGCGTCGTTAACACCAAGGGGCCCATCATTCGACAGGATGAACGGAGTCGAGAATGGATCGTCCAAGTTCAGCGGCTGATTTTGCGTCACGGAGAGCCGGGGAACGAGCGCCAAGTAGCCGGTAATTATTCCGAGGCTGGTTGCCAAAAGGCCTATTCCAACACCCACCATTTTCACGCTTTTAGAAATATTGCGCCGGAGAGGGGATGGCGACGGAACTGGTTTCTGTTTCCCGTCTTCTCGTCGATCTCGAATTTCTTGCGGAGCGTGTGTTCGTGTCATGAGCGGCTAACCCAATCCTAATCCGCCCGGGGCCGAAGAGAACTCGATTACCACTTTGTGGGAACAGATTTCGTCACTTCGCCCCCTTCTCCGTCTACTACCTGTAAATAGACAATCGCGGGAAATCTGTCAGAGCCCGCCTGTTAAGGTCTCGCCGGTCAACGTCAGACGCGGCAAGTAGTTGGTACTAGACAAATTCGCATAGGCAGTTGGCATCTGTTTTGCAATACCTCCCAGCGAAGTTTCCTAAATCCACAACGGAGAAACCGACGTGAAACCTGAAGATCAAGACGACAACCTACCCTGGGACCGACGATTCTGGTATGGGCTGAAGAGTTACGTCGTGCCGGACCACCTTGCCACGACTTTCGAGGATCGGATCGGCATCGCCGTATCTTCACGCTACCTTCGCAACACCCGGCCCAACAGCTACGGTGCGGCCAGGACGAAGTTCAATCGGTTCATGGATCGGCAAACGTACTGGAATTGGGAGTGGCGACAGAATGAGGACGATTGGAAGTCTGCCGCGCCGTTCCTGAAACCCATCTACCCGGCGTCCTTATTCAAGGGCCGAAAAGTGTTCATCCGCACCCACACCTGTGACTGGTGCGACGAGAAGTTCACGCCCAAGCGGTCGGGGGCAAAATTCTGCTCGGCAGAGTGTAAGCAAGCGGCTTACCGCCGGCGAAAGAGCGTTACGGATAACGGCACGGAATCCTCCTAAAGTGGGAACCCTTCGGGAGGAAAGAGCCGGAGAGCGTTACGGTTAAATGCAGCAATTCCAACTAAAGAGAGAGGAAGGTAAAAGTTATGAAGAAACGAATCGAGCAGTTAGAAAAGCAGGTCCGCGATCTACAGGCGTTTGCTGGCGTCATGTTGCCAGTGTTCGAGAAAGAGTACAAGAAGCAAGGCTACGACGTCTCGGAGTCCAAGCCCAAACGCTAAACCAATGGCCGGTAGTCAACGAACCCTGGGAGGGCTCAGCTTTTATGGGAAACCGAGTTAAGCGGCACAACCGACACAACCCACACGTGGGCGGCAAAGTGACACACCAAGCTAAGTGGTTCAAGCCCCGGCCACGCGACCACCACGATACACCCACGCACAGTCTCATCATCTACGCCAAACCCGACAACCTTCGTCGGGGCACGACTGCGGTTCTGGGTGAGTACAGTCCTGGCGGCAAGGTCACCATCCTCCGCCGTGTGGTGATGCTAAATGATGTTGGTGATGTAAGGGCCGGAGCGGAGTTACCCCGGATGATTCGGGAGTTGGTTCCTCCCGGCTCTCGCCTCATCGCGGTCGGCATGGATGATCCTGACGAAGAGTTGTGGGAAGAAAATCCTGAGAGCCGGAAACTACGGGAAGAAGCCCATGCTAAAGCGGCGCTCGACGAGGCTGGCATTCATGCCGTCATCCTCTCGTAACCGCCGCGCCAGAGACAAGCGATGGCACCTGCTGAGGTCGGCAAAGCGCGTGGGACTCAGCCGGGAGATATTCCGGCTGATCCTCCGCGAGGCCCCGAAGGCTTGCGAGATCTGTGGCCGGAAGGGAAAGCTTGCCAGGGACCATTGTCACAAGCGGAAGCGGCACCGAGGGATGCTGTGCCATGCGTGCAACACCGCGATCGGCTTAATGAAGGACGACATCATGAGGCTGCGTTGGGCGGCAAGGTACTTGGAAAATTTCGAGGAGAGTTTCGATGACACCACAGATTACTGAACTGTTGGAGAAGCTGAAGAGAGAAAGATTTTATGGGACGGTCGCGCTGCAATTCAAAGGCGGACATCTGGATCTAATTCGCAAAGAAGAGACCATCAAACCCAAACAGGAAGGGAACACCCGTTATGATTTCAACGAAAGATAAAGACGACGTAGCTTTTCTGGAAGGCAAGGCCTACCAGTGTGCTGTGCGTGAGGAAGGCGAGGCTCACGCTCTGCGATACCTCCATCAGCTGAGAGACCGGAAGATTATGGCGACAGGAGCCACACTCTTAGAGGCTCCCGAAGCCTTCTATGACTCTGACCTACACGACATCGTGAAGGCACAGTTCGCACGGCAGAAGGTGACCGGCAAAACTACACGCGCATTCTGGGGCCTGGGGCCAGATGATGCCTGGGAGTTCATGACCACGGAAGAGGTCATGGCCATGCGGGCAGAAATTGACAACGATCCCGAGATTCAGGCTGAAGAGGAATGGGACGAGAAACTGGTCCGGTCCACTCGACTTCTGCACCAAGAGATTGAGCCTCGCCGGCCTCTGGTCAGACACAACGGAGTCCCGGTGTTCCTAGAGAGCTCCATCAACCAGATCTTTGCCTACCGCGGTCTGGGGAAGTCGATTGTCGCACTCATGCTGGCAAAGCTCTTCACACAGGGTGGGGAGTGGTTGGGCTTCAAATCTGACGGCAACCACGACGTCCTGTTGATCGATGCCGAGCTGCCGGCAGCGCAGTTGCAGGAACGGATAAAGGAATTTGTCGGGATGGGAAACTATAAGAACGGCACCCTCAGAATCTGGTCGCCTGAGTTCGCAGAGTTTCCGGACTTCGGCAAAGGCGAGAAGACGGGGCAGATTCATCCATTGGGTCACGCTCTGAAGGCTCTCAAGCCGAAGGTCGTGATCTTCGACACCCTAACGCGATGTTTCAAGATGGACACCAATGACACCGAGCAGTGCCTGAGGGTTAACGATGTCTTGATTAACCTACGCCAGATGGGTCTGTGCGTCATAGTGGTTCACCACGCCGGTAAGAACCAGACCCAACGCGGCAGGACCGACCTGGATGACAACCTGGACATTTCGATCAAGCTGGACAAGCCCTACGGCTGGTTGCCTGGGGACGGGCTGGCGTTCAAATGGGGGTACGAGAAGGTCCGACACGGCGGATACCTGCAAGACTTCGAGGCTTCCTACAACGGGTCTGAATGGTCGGTCTGTGAAGACTCCCGGCAGGCCGAAGTGCTGGAACTGAGCCGGTCGGGCAAGAGCCAGAGAGCCATCGCGACGGCCCTGGACATGAGCCAGCCCACAGTGAATCGCATATTGAAACGGGCGGAACAGGCCGGCCTGGAACGGTTGAACCAGAAGAAGAAAAGCTGATCGGCGTGATTCAGTGATTCCTTCTATATCTATTGAATCATGAATCAAACCCTCTACACCTGCCCCTACGGGCAGTGTAGGAGGGGAGGGGGCCGGCTTGATTCACAACCCAGCCGGCCATTCTTTGCCCCCGCCAGCCGATCGATCCGCCCTCCGATAAATCTCCCTGCGCTCTTGGCAGCCCGCGCGCGACTTTTCCACCTCATCCAGGCCTGAAGCTATCTTCTCCGTTTACAGCGATGCCAGCCAGGGGTCCCCCCACGCCCTCCCTACAAGTAGTAGCGCGGACCGCAACAGCGATATTTCTGTCGTCGAAAGCTCTAATTTTGAAAAGATCAGATATCCCGTTTCTTTTGTTGTGCTAACAGCGATTTCGGCGTCAATTGCCCGCTCCGAACTGGCTTATTAATCAGCAACTTAAAAAAGATGTCTTTGTGCAGCGTCCACGTCGCCCTCACCCTTGGAAAACACGGGCTATCGGCTCCGGACAGTCGGGCAAAGCCGGCATCGAACCCTTTTTCTTGTATGCCGCTGGTCGAACTCCGGCCGGCTACTTCAGCTTCGCGTACTCCGCCTTGGCTTGCTTCAGGATGGGGATGTCGGGTTCTGGACCGGGACGTTGCATGAATTCGTGGTAGGCAGTACCACCTTGAAGGTTGAGCCTGAGCCGTATCGGCTTTCGACCTGGATCGATCCCCCGTGTGCCTCCGCGATCCACCGACCGATGGACAAACCGAGTCCGGCCCCTCCTAACTGCCGTGAGCGCGCTTTGTCAGCGCGATAAAAGCGGTCAAAAATGTGCGGTAGATCGTCATCAGCAATTCCAATGCCAGTGTCCTGGACGCTTACTATTGCCGTCCCATATGTTGTCACGACGGCTACTGACACTTGACCCGCGGTCGGAGTGTATTTAACCGCGTTCTCGATCAGGATTAGGAAGAGCCGTTGCAGCAGTTGGCGGTCTGCAGGAATCCAAATAGGATTGTCGGACAGCGCGGAACGCAGCAAGACCCGCTTCTCATCGGCTAGGGGCATCACTTGAGCGAGTGCATCTTCAAGGGTGTCCTCAAGGTTGGCCGGAGCGATATGAAGGTGTTCGGCTCCTGAATCGGCGCGAGCTAGCAACATCAAATTATCCAGCAAAGCCGAGGCTCGGATCAGTTCGACGTGAAGTTGTTCGAGCGTTTGTTGGCTTTCGACCACGGTGCGCGGTCGGCGTAACGCGAGCTCAACGCGCGTTCGCATCACCGCAATCGGAGTGCGCAATTCGTGAGACGCGTCGGCGCTGAAACGAGTTATCCGCTCGAGGGCCCGCTCGATTCGCTTCAGCATATGGTTGAGAGTTTCGGCAAGCCGTTGCAATTCGTCTCCCGAGGAGGGAACGGAAAGTCTCGCCGACAAGTTGCGGGCACTAATTTGCTGTGCGGCCAAAATGATGTGGTCGACAGGGGCAAGCGCTTTGCGGCTTATCCAGTAACCGAGCGCAGATGCGAGCACTAGCGCAAGAGGCGCAAAGATCAGCAGACGTCTTAAAAACCGCCGCAATGCTTCATCGAATTCCTCCATCCGCGTGGCAACTTGGATGTGATAGACGCCTTTATCCAGTGCGATTGCATTCTCCAGCACACGGATTGGCACTCCACCGATCCACATTGTGCTCGCGCGTGAACGGCTTCCTGGAGGCGGGAGGCTCTTGCCCTTGAGCGAAATAGACTGATAAATCAAATCATCATGATCATCCCAGACCTGTAACATATCGCTTTGGGGGCGAAGTTCGGAATCTTCGTCTAACTCGTGCCGGAGAATCTCGATATTACCGCCTTTCAGAGAGCGATTTACGGCTTGTCGAACGGCACCCATTCGGTCTTGAAGTTGTTCGTCGACAGTAGAATTAATGCTGTGACGCATGCCGAGGAATGCGAGGATGCTTAATGTGCACAGAGCCCCGGCCATACAGACGGTGTACCATAGCGTTAACTTCACGCCAATCGATAGCGAGAGATTCATGATTGTTCGCGCAGACAGTAACCGATCCCGCGTACGGTGTGAATCAGCTTACGTCCGTGCTCTTTGTCGACCTTGTTGCGCAGCATTGAGATGAACGCGTCGAGGGTATTGTCCTCGATGTCATCCGAGTCCCACCATACCGCTTCAATGAGTGCCCTCCGGGCTATTACGTGTCCCGCGCGCCGCATGAGAAATTCCAACAGTCGGAATTCCGTGATGGTGAGATGGATTTCATGCTCAGCCCGGTAGACCCGACGGGTTGCCGGATCGAGCAAAAGGTCGGCTACCTGCATTTGCACGGGGCGAGGAATCGGACCGCGCCGGGATGAGGCTCGAAGGCGAGCCAGTAGCTCCACGAACGAAAATGGCTTGATGAGATAGTCGTCCGCGCCTATGTCAAGACCGCGGGCAATGTCAGGCACCGAATCGCGTGCTGTGAGCATGACGACAGGCGTTTGGTTGTTGCGCCTTCGCAGGCGTCGAACGACTTCGACGCCATCCATACCAGGCAGCATCACATCAAGAAGGATCACATCTAGCTCGGTACAGTTGGCAATGTCTAGAGCAGTCCGGCCATCGAAAGCCGAAATGATCGAATGATGCTCCTCCTCCAGTCCTTTGCGCAGGAGTTCCGCCATCGACAGTTCGTCTTCCACCACGAGAATCCGCATGCAATGTACCGCATAGATCGTATAGCGACGATCCTGAAAGGATCATGAAAAAATGTAGCCCCGAAGCCAACTACTGCCGGATCCAACCCCGGCATATGGTAACAATGGCCAGTGCCCCCTTTCACTTCGCCCCGTCCAGGTTCCCCGGGCATGGCGGAGCCAAATACATCGGCCGCTCACTGTAAAGGCTTCGCTTAACCTCCGGTGAAAACGGTTTCGAGGGCGGCCATTGTCTGCTCGATGGACCGCCTCACATTCTAGTTTGCTGGGCAACGTTATCTTGCGAGGCAAGCGTCGCGATTCCATTCTGAAAAGAAGCGAATCCAAACTTCTCTTAATCACTAGCAACTCCCGAGGCCTACTGATCGCCAATAGTTCCCGGCACGCATAGCCACCGCCGCTTATTAGCTCTTTTTGCGAGATACAATCCTCGAACCCAGCACTGTTGTTCCTCGCACACTGGTCAGACTGTAAGTCTTACAAACATAAGAGTAAAGAATGCTTTCTGTCATCGGGTAAATCACCGAGAGCGCTGGCCGCGACGACCTAGGCAAAGCGAAATGACCAACCCAGCCGCTAGCGATCGCATCAGAGCGCCAGGAGTCATTATGAAATTTCAATTTGTTTCGTTTTCATCGCCGGAGTCTTACTCGTCGGCTGCGGCGCAGGTCACGCGAATCTCACAAGTGTCACGGTCAGTCCTCAATCGGCGACAACTACGAGCAACCCTCAGCGCCAAGTTGGCTACACCGCGATGGGGCATTTTGCTAACGGTAAGAGCCGCGAGCTATCACAGGTGGGCGGCCTTTCGTGGGAAACTTCGCCCGCCAGCACTGGCGGTATCGCCGCTACTATCGGTTCAACCGGCAAAGTCACGTGCTGAGCACCGGGGACCGTCACGATCACGGCGAGCGCACCTCAAAACTTGAGCTTCACGGTGAATAACGGAATTCAGAACATCTCGGCTACGATCAGTGGCACGGCCATGCTGACTTGTCAGTAGGTCTTGCCAACGCACCAGCTGACCAGCCTGTGGGGACCGACCACAGCGATAAGCGACCGCGTGAAAGTTAACGGGCCACTTTCCCCTCTTGACAGTGTATTCTTATGGTAGTAAGAGTTAACCTGTTTCGGGCTACAGATTCGGAGTTTTGTGCCACAAGACGCGGGCCGACTTCGATTTAGTATTCCGTCGCAGAGGGATGCCAACGTTCCTCGTCCATTGTTTGGTGTGGCGAACGACTCTCATGCCTATCCCGCCAACAGGGCAACCGGAGTTGATTGCCACCCTTCGGGCGGGCTCCGTCATTTCCGGCGAATGCTCCATCTGTCATGAAGTCATAGTCGTGAAAGGGATCGGGGCCGAAACAACGGTACAGTCGATCGACGCGATTGAGCAGGCATTCCTGAAACACGTTCGTCGCGAACATTCCGCCGATCCGCAGAAGGGAAGGATATGAGGACGCGGCGCCATCGGCAGACATCGCGAGGCGCACGCTATTGATGGCCCTGGGGCGAACTGCTAAGCTTCTGAACGAATTAGTCCTCCCGAAATGGGGACTCGATGCAGAATGTCGTTTCAGATTTTACGGGGGGCAATTGTCCCGACCAATTGTGATACCTACCGCCGGGGAATTTCGTCTGCTTGAGATTCTCTGGGTCCTCGAAGAAGGCACGATCGAGGATCTCTTGCGCGCATCCGAGGATAGCCGGCTAAATTACAAGACTGTTCAAACCGTCTTGCGCATCATGGAAACTAAAAAGCTTGTCAGCCACTCAATGCGCGGTCGTGCCTTTGTGTACCGACCGCGGGTGAAACGGCACGAGGTTAGTCGTGTTTCCTTGCGGTCTCTGCTCCAACGATATTTTCGCGGTTCGCGTACTGAACTACTGGTCAATCTGCTGGAGGACGAACGGATCGGGAATAGCGAGTTGCAAGAACTGGAAGGCTTGATCCGAAGCTATCGCAAGGCAAGCGTTACTGAGCGCAAGAATAATCGTTAAAAGAACGGCACTATGATGCAGTTCGACCGATCAATTGCGAGCCTGGGCCTTGAGATCACATATTTTCTTCAAGTTGTCCTCGCCTACCTGGCGACTCTGTCGATCTGCGCTTTCATTCACAACGCTCGTCTCCGGGTCCGAATCTGGGGCGGTTTTCTCGTTTGGGCGATTGCAGTCTGGGTTTTGTTGTGGATACCGGCGCGAGAGACCCGACCAGTTCTTGCGGTATTTCACTCCGTCCCATTGCCGCCAATGGCTGGACTGCATATAGCAATGCCAGTGGCGGAGCCGTGGGCGTCGTACTTCGCCAGAATCTCCCCCCCCGTCGCTTTCCTTTATTTCTCTTTTTTACTGATCTCAGTGCTGTATTTATTTGTCGAGTCAAGGCGACTCAAATCTGCTCTGCGACGAACCAGCCCGGCATCTGCCGAGTTGCAGACTTGTTTTGAACGGCTCTGCCACGAATTACATGTCGGACGCTGTGAATTACGCCTGGCTCCCTACCTGCGCTCCCCGGCTACCTGTTACTGGTGGCGCAGTCACGTTTTGCTGCCCCGGGAACTGGTCCCTCATCTCGATAACGATCAGCTTGAAGATGTTCTGCGGCACGAACTTTTCCATGTCAGACAACATGACTATTTGTGGGATCGGCTAGCAGCCTTGGGTTGCCGCGTGGTTTTCTTTCATCCTTTGATGTGGTTAGCCTATCGGCATCTGCGCTGGGAGCGGGAGTTGGCCTGCGATGATGCGGTCGTGAGGGAATCCAGCGAGGCGCGCCTGCGATATGCAGAGTGTCTTACCAACCTCGCCCGTTGGTTCATGGCAAGAAGAATGTCTTCGCCGGGAATAACTTTCTTTTCTTCAGAATCCTTGCTCAAAGTCAGAGTACGAGCCGTTCTGAGCAAACCCTCGATCTACTCTCCTTCTCGCGAGGCTGCCCGTGCAGGACTTGTCTCTGTTCTCGCAACTGTCGTCGTGTTGTTGCTGCCAGGTCTGGGACTGTCTTTGTATTCACCGATTCGTCTGACCAGCTTTTTGGTGCCACCCGAGAATGCCCGTTCGTCCTCATCGCGAAACAGAGGGGCAAGGAGCAAATTGGCGCATCTTTCCACGCCAAAGACATTAACAATGGAAGCACTCCAAATTACTTCGCGACCTGGGGGAGAAGAATCGATCAAGGTGCTTTTGGATACTCCACCGGGAGCGTTGCCAGTGTTGAATTCCTCGACGCCGGACGACGATTCCCCAGGAAGAGAGTCCAGTGTCAAAGAGAACATCGGAATGCAGAGCCGGCACGCTGTCTGGGACGAAGCTCCCATGCCACTCGCGAGTCCCCCGAAATGGCGCTCTCTTGCGATTGGCGCCATCACCGGAGCGATAGGAATCGCTACGGGGCAGGTTGATCCTGATGATGTAGACGGACCACGCAAGCGAACTCGCTAAACCGCACCATCCAAATTCCAATCTCTCTCCTATTTTCCCCTCGACAACCTCTGTTTGCCGGTTGGTGGCATCCCTAGTCGGAACTGGCTACATAGTGCTCTGACTATCGTCGGTCGCTGTTAGGGTTCAGTCACTGTGTGTGCAGCTTTTGCTGATCATCTTCAGCGTGCGCACACGAAGGTCGGCGGTTTCGCGTTTGCCGGCTTTGTTTTCCTCTTGCGCTTCTTCGGCGGCTTCTTCCTTACCCTCCGGCAGAACGTACCCCTCCACCACGACTTTCTGGCCGAGGTGTGCGCTCAGGTCAATCTTCCCACCCTCAAGACCGTAGATTCTCCCAGTTTTCTGCACGAGCCAGACTTCGCCGGGCTCATCGCCCTTAACCAAGCAGCCGGTTACTAGCACTGATTTTGGCGGTTCTTTGGCGGATCTGGTTTGTGCAACTCCCGTGCCTACGATTAGGCCGGGCACTACCATCAGCGTGAAGAACACAGCAATCAGGTGACTTTTCATGACTTCCCAAGAATCGGTGTCCCGTTCTGGATTCCGCTGTTAGTGTTCCGCACACACCGCAGGCCTCGTAGCAGATCGAGAAAGCAACCAGGACAGCAACTGCCTTTAACGAGATGCTCGGCGGAGAACAGTTCGTAGCTAAAGGAGGCGGGACTTGTTTGGCACTGTTGACACACCGCTCGTGAGTCCGGCTCCGGCTTATCCAGATCCGGCGAGGCGCCTGCCTTCTCCACTTTCCCCTGTAGTTCCGTTGCGTTTCTTAGCAGCACTATCTAGTTCTTAATCGGTTAAGACTTAGTTGTCAAGGAGGGATTACGCCCCTTCTCAGTCTTGACAGTGCAACTCTTATGGTAGTAAGACTCAAGATTGAATTGCAGGCGTTTACTCTCGGAAATCATCCGGCTCACTCTGCTCGAATGTGCGCCGCGTTCTATTGCAATTCAGCTATGCGTTTCTCCCCGAAGGGAGCCGGTTGCGTGGTTCAGTCCTGCAAGTGCGGCCCGCGCGCAAGCTGAACCGAAATGGACAGGTTCGCATCACGTTCCACCAAGTCGTCCCACCGGGTGGAATTCAACAGGCTGTAGACGCGAGCCTGGCGGGTGTCGCGGTAGAAAATGGCGAACATCTGACGCCCGATTCCGAAGGCGGGGCGCACGTTACAACCCCCGAGATCTGTTATCTGACCACCGCAATTTCTGTCCCACTCGCCAGTTCGTCCATGGCAGATTATGACTGTGATGCCGGAATTCACGGCCCGGACGGTGGAGATATTGGTAAAGGTGCAGCCAATGGGGCGTCAGGATTCCGCTTCTTGGGCTCCATTATTGGAGCGTTTTCTCACTCGCGAGTCGTCGCCTCAGAAGAAGCCGGCAGCCGAAGCCCTGCCCTCTACCCAAGCTGCCGGTAGGCTCTGAAACTCCTGATGGGGAATCACGATAAGGACAACCATTTGCCCTTCTGGATGCATCCAGTTGACAACAAGTCTTAATTGGTTAAGACTGTGTACCCAATGGTGCGCGCGAAATAACTCCTTCGCCAAACGGAGCTACGGCTAATGTGTGGAATCCTGGGATATTCCCATCTTGCTGGATCATTGCCCTCAGGACTTCTCACCACGGCCTTGGAAGCGCTGGCACACCGGGGTCCTGACCATCACGGCACTTTCCACTCGGAACGGATGTCGCTAGGGGCGACTCGCCTGCGTATTCTCGATCTCGATGGAGGTGATCAACCCCTGTTCAGTTCGGACCGCGACGTGGTTGTTGTTTTTAATGGAGAGATTTTTAATTATCCGGAATTACGTGCCGAGTTAGAAGTCGAGGGATTTAGATTCGAAACGCGCTGCGATACCGAGGTCGTCCTCAACGCCTTCTTGCTCTGGGGCGGATCGTGCTTCTCGCGGCTGCGTGGAATGTTCGCGATCGCGATCTGGGTGCGGTCCGAAGGTCGTCTCATTCTCGCCCGCGACCGCATGGGCATCAAGCCCCTGTACTATTGCCTTCAGAATGGCGAAATCTATTTCGGCTCTGAGCTGAAGTGCATTCTCCTCCATCCCGCTGTCAGACGTAACATCTGTCTGTCGGGCCTTAACTGCTTTCTCAGTCTCAACTACGTTCCTGGCCCTCTCACTTTGGTCGAGGGCGTCGTTAAGCTGATGCCGGGGCATTCTCTCGAGTGGCAAAGCGGACGTTGCCGCGTTCCCTCTTATGTCACTCCATCAGATGTAAACAAGGCCCCGAACTCAATCGACGCTGCTTGCGAGGAACTGGACGGGCTGCTGACCCAATCGTTGAAAGAGCAGCTTGTTTCCGACCTGCCCGTTGGTATCTGGCTCAGCGGCGGCCTGGACTCATCGACCATCCTGCATTACGCCGCCCAAGCGCATCAGGGGCCGCTGCAAACCTATTCCATCACTTTTCGGGGACGTTCATTCGACGAGAGCAAATACATCAGGGAAGTCAGCCGCCGTTTCGGCACAATGCATTCGGAGTTTGATCTCAGCGACAGCGTCGACCTTGTGGATGCTATCGACCAGATCGCCTACTACTCCGACGAACCCAGTGCGGATGCCGGGGCACTACCGCTCTGGTTCCTGGCCCGGATGACGAGCCGTGATGTCACAGTCGTCCTCACGGGCGAGGGCGCCGACGAACTGTTCGGAGGCTATCTGACCTACCGAGCCGATCGCTACAATGCGCTGGTTCGCAAGATCCCCCATCAACTGCGCAAGGCAGCTTTGTCGCTGGCCACGCTTCTTCCCGTGTCCGACGAAAAGATCAGCCTGGAATACAAGGTCAAGCGATTTCTCCAAGGCTCTCTGTTATCGCCAGAGTTGGCACACGTGTTCTGGAACGGAACATTTTCGGAGGCGGAAAAGCAGAGACTGTTCTTGTTTGCCGACCCTGGCCCCCTGGATGCTGTGCTGGACAAGATGAACGGCGGCCGCGGTCTACAACGCTATCTCGACTTCGATCAGCGGTATTATTTGCCCGACGACATTCTGTATAAGGTGGACCGCATCAGCATGGCTCATTCGCTGGAGGTCCGGCCGCCCTTTCTCGATCAGCGAATCGTCGACTTCGCCACCAGCTTGCCGGAACGCTTCAAGCTGCGGGGATCTCAGTCCAAGTATGTACTCCGCCAGTTGATGAAAGATAAGTTGCCCTACACGGTGTTGCGGCGGCCGAAAATCGGCTTCGATGTCCCGATTCATGAGTGGCTGCGCGGAGTACTGCGGCCTCTCCTGCTGGACACGCTGTCGCAGGAAGCTGTTTTGGCAACAGGGCTATTTCACTGGCCTGCTGTGAAGCAACAGATTAGCGCGCATCTGCAAAGAAGGGCTAATCTCGGATATCACCTATGGGGCTTAATGGTTCTATTGATCTGGATGAAACGATGGAAGATCGGGCCGGCTTCGGAGGAGGCGAGACCCTTGATCCCAAGCGTCGAAGTCCTCGACGGGGCTGGATTGTAGTCTTAGTAGCCTCCCTCGTTTTTCTGGTAAGTATCGTGAGCCCGCCTCGTCTCATGGACGACGTGGACGCGGTCCAGGCACAGATTGCTCGCAATATGCTGGCGAGTGGCGACTGGGTTACGGCGCGTCTTGATGGCATTGCCTATCTCGAGAAAGCGCCCCTCACTTACTGGCTGATCGCACTGTCGTACAAAGCTTTCGGGGTTCGTGATTGGGCTGCACGTCTGCCGCTCGCCCTCGCGGCCGTTATGCTGTGCTGGGTTACCTATCGCTTTGCATGTTGGGCGTTTGACGAGGAAGCAGGGCTGTATGCCGGCATCGCTATCGCTACCTCGGTTGGACTGTTTCTGTTTACGCGGATCTTGATCCCTGATGCCGCGCTTACTTTGACCATTACAGGCGCCATCTGGGCGTGGTTGTCGCTGCTTGAGCCGGAGCAAAACCTGCCACTTCGCTGGTCGGTCATGCTGGGTGCGTGTCTGGGAACCGGCTTGTTGCTCAAGGGCCTGATCGCCGTGGTTTTTCCGGTGCTGGCAGGTGTTGCCTACATGGCCCTCACTCAGCAACTCTCTTCCATCAAGTCGTGGCGTCGATTGACCCTAGCCACGGCCATCACCATCGCCTTAGCCATCGCCGTGCCGTGGCATGTACTCGCGACCCTACGCAACCCGCCTTACTTTGCATTTTCCATGGATAGTGCGCCCGGCGAATATCGGGGATTTTTCTGGTTCTATTTCATCAACGAACATCTCTTGCGCTTTCTGAACCTGAGATACCCGCGCGACTACAACACCGTGCCAAAGCTATGGTTTTGGCTGCTGAACTTGGTCTGGATATTCCCTTGGACCGCTTTCCTGCTCGGCATTCCAAGGTTGTCATTCAACGCTAATTCCCGATCTGATCGAACCAGATTGATGGCGGTTTGCTGGGTGGGCGTAGTGTTGCTGTTCTTCACCTTTTCAACCACGCAGGAGTACTACTCCATGCCGATCTACCCCGGGCTGGCACTGTTGGTTGGATCGGCCATCAGCGCCGGAGGTCGCAGGATTCGCACGGCCGCGTCCGCTCTCTTCGCCATCTCCTCGATCGTGTGCGTCGTACTCACAGTCCTGCTTGTCCTGGTTTGGCGACTGCCTGCACCGGGCAGCATTTCAAGGGCTCTGAGCCAACACCCGGAACTTTACACGCTCTCGATGGGACACATCCGGGATCTTACCCTCAACGCATTTGCCTACCTGAAACTGCCCCTGTTTCTCGCTGCGCTGGCATTCGGAGGGATGGCTATTGGGGCCGCAAAATGGCGAAGTGAATCCAGGAGAGTAGTTTTTGTTGTCGCCGTCGGCATGATCATCTTTTTTCAAGCCGCCCGGATTGCGCTGGTCCGCTTCGACACATATCTGGGCTCTTATCCTCTGGCTCAAAGCCTGGAACAGAGTCCCCCTGGTCAGCTGATCGAATCCAACTCTTACTACGCTTTCTCGTCTGTGTTTTTCTATACGGATCGGACGGCGTTGCTATTGAACGGGCGCAACAACAACCTCGAGTACGGATCTTACGCGCCCGGAGCCCCCCGAAGATTCATTGATGACCGCGATTTCGCGTCGCTATGGATGGGACCGAGCCGGTGCTATCTACTCACCTATGGCGCGGAAATGCCGCATCTGGCGCAACTCGTCGGTGAGTCCAACCTCCGCATCGTGACTGAGAACTCCGGCAACTACTTATTGACAAACTATGCGCTTCCTTGATGCCAATAAAGGATCCATTGTCCATTGGGAGGAGAGCGTTCGTTTTGCCGTGTGGGCTCTTGCGGTGGACAAGGTGAAGGCTTCTCTCACGATGCTGGGAGTTGTAATCGGCAGCGCCGCCATAGTGCTGGTCGTCACCATCGCCTCCACCGGCAAGGTCTACATGATCTCTCAGATCGAAGGGATCGGTTCCAACCTGGCGTATGCCTCGCTCGATCGGGCTGGAACCACCACCGTACCGGAGGATGAGTTAACGCCCGGCGATCTCTCAGCCGCGCGTCAGACTCTACCAGGTGTTCGAGCGGTTGCTGGCACCTACGACCTGCCGGTCGACCTGCAACTCCGGGGCAAAGCGTTCCATCCTCGACTGGTCGGAGTTACTCAGGATTTCGAGAGTATCCGCAACTTGCGAATTATCTCCGGTAGATATTTCGACCGGGACGATTTTCTTTCCCGCTTCAAAGTTTGCCTGATTACAGACCGTATGGTTCAAGCCGCTTTTGGCCCGGATCCCGCGGTAGGCAATACCATTCAGGTCGGACAATTTCGTTGCACCATCATCGGAATTTTTATCGAAGGCGTACCTACTTTCGGGCGATCAGAGATCCAGGACGAAACCCTGCTCATTCCATTTCCCCTGGTCAAAGACATAACGGGCGACAACTTCTTTCAAGTTCTATATGCACAGGCGGTATTCCCCGAAGAGGTTGCGGCTATGACCGAGCAAATGGAGCAGTTGTTGACCAACCGCCACCGCAAAGGAGCACACTACTTAGTCGAGAACCTGTCTTCTCTCCTTCAGACTGCCGGCAAGATTGCGTTCGCAATGAGCGTTGTGCTTCTCGCGATCGCCGCATTGACACTGATTACAGCTGGAACGGGCATCATGAATATCATGCTCGTCAACGTTTCAGAGCGAACTCACGAGATTGGACTTCGCAAAGCCCTCGGTGCAAGAACGTCTGAGATCCGCCTGCAATTCCTGTTAGAGGCATTCTTCATCAGCCTGACAGGCGCCTTGGCGGGAGTGGTAATCGCTCTTATTTTGGTTTGGTCTGTCGCCGTGGCGACCAAACATGGTCTGCCACTCGATATTTCTTGGATGGCTGTTGTAGTCGCCCTCGTCGTCTCGAGCGGAGTTGGTGTGCTGTTCGGCTATCGTCCCGCAAGCGAGGCAGCGAACTTGAATCCAATTGAGGCGCTAAGGACGGAGTGATGTGAATCGCCGAGTTATGATCTTCGATCAGGCCGCTACGCAGCGGTGGTCAGTTCTCTTTCATCAATGCGAGCGTCTCCCAGCTAAATCCTGTGTTCGGTTCCAACGCCGATGCCAGGGTTTAGGCACCCGATGATCGGCACCGCCGCCAAATCCAGTTCTCTTTAGATTTCGAGTTCTGAGAATACGCACCAAGAAGATTCCGATTCGGAGCGAATACGAGGGTTTGTAAAGGAGTTCCAAAGAATATGTCCACCGCTCGAAGTACAAAGTTTGTGTCACGACTTGTGCGCTCCCTGTTGCTCTTTACAGCCGTGATTTATGGTCCAACGCCAGCTTTTCTTCAAATCACGGGTCTATCTGGTGGACGAACACAAGGTGCGCAACCGGTTGCAGATATGCCTTCCTCCTCCAATCAGGGTCCGAAAGGTCAGCAACAGCCGTCTACGGAATCAACAACAGCCCTTGTATTTCGCCGTGCCTCAGACCCATTAATGCTGCCACTGCGAAAGCTGTGGCGGCGGGTTCGGGGAGTAACGCAAGAATGCTCTGGCTCTCCTCTAGAGTGTAGGCGTACGTTTCCTGCGGTTCTAGGGCCCTTGGATTGACCGCTGTATCGCGAGCAAGGTTTTCCGCTTGGAAATAGTCCTGTTGTTTTGCGCGGGTGAAAATGCCGCTAATCGCGCTTTTGACATGTTTCAGAGTGTTGCGGCTTAGCTTGCCCGCCTCGACCTCATTCAGCCAGCCTTGGACGTGATAAGTCCGCGTGTCCTTAAGCCAGACTTGCTGGCAGAGAGGCTGGAGGTGATCTTTCCAGATGTCCCGATAGCCCTTCGCCGTCGAGAGCCGCTTGTGTTCGTCAATCCACGGTAAGTAGACTCGCTCCACGAAATCGACGACGGTGACGATTCGTTCTGCGGAGACAATTCCGCTAGCCATCAAAGTCTTGCCGGCGGTAAACCCGCTTTCGCAGTCGCGTCGCCAGTGTGGGCGGCTCGCTCACGGGTTGTACAAACTCAGGCTCTTCGGAGGGCATCTCAACAGCAAACACTTCCACCCTCCTCAGAATCATCCAGTACCAGAAATACGGAAGCGGAGAAGTTTATTTGGGTGTGAGCGGGCGCTAGTTTGCGGACCACGGCTAAAGAGAATCCCGCCGCTGATTGCAATTTCAAGTTATTATTTCCGCGAGACCGGCGCGTACTGATGGGACCTCGGGAACAGTGACAAAATTTGGGGGAAGCATGGCGATCAACTCTGTGCGGGCACATGACGGAACCGACTCCATACGCTTTCAACCAATGGAGCGGCTAAAAGTATATTTGTTCGGGGCAACTGTATTGTTTGCCTCGTTTGGAATGGGTGAAGCGGTCTATCGACTCTTGTTTTCAGACTTTGACGGCACAACCGATCGTATCCCGCTTGAGCTGCTGTTTGGTTTGGTATTTGCCTGGCTCGCCACTAAGTTCGTCGGAGGCGTTTACAGAAATCGCAAGGAGCGGAGGGCAAGGCTCAACTTCATTCGGGCTCGGAACCATCAAATAAGAGGCGCAGTGGAAGGAATCACTCCCTTGGCCCACCCATCGAAAACCCAACAATCGATAAGAGTAATCCGCGAAGAAGTCGACAGAATTGAGTGGGCGCTTAAGGAGATCTTCCCAGGCTAAGGTTCTCGGGCGAGCTGCAACTGGAATCGCGCTTTCGACAGCCCAGGTACTCGCGCGATGCGGAGTGGGAGAGGCCAATTCAGCACCTTCGTGAGGCAGTCGCGGGAAACAAAGGATAAATACGCTGAAGTTCTCTGAGATCGCGTCCTGATTTAGCGGTAAATCCAAAACTGATAGGACTTTGGAGGGATGCCATGAAAGCAGATGAGGATTCTTTCCTTGAGAGGGCTCAATCCTCTTAAAGAGCGCTGTACGCAGTTGCTGCCGATCTCATTATTTGCGAAGTGGGATGCCGCTGATCTCCGAAAAATAGCGGTCCGTACATCGCCAGTTGTCCCCGCTGCCAATATTAATCCATATATCCACCACGAAATGGTTCTCAGTCTGGGGTGTGGCAGATTGGTACGTCTCGGTCTGTATGAAACTGACCACTGCAATCTCAGGGCTAACCTGTCTCACCGCCAATTGCCGCAACTGGAAGGATTGCAAATTTCGGCCAAAAACTCCCAAGAGCCACTCCTCGCGAGAGATCGAGTTCCCAGGGATGGCTGTCCGGAGATGGAAGTCGTCCGAGACTACACGATTCAGAGCCGCTGGATTCTTTTCTTGAACAGCCTTAAGCCATTGGGTCTCCAGTTCAGAGAAAAAGACTTGGAGTCGTGTGTTGGTAACGACCCGGTGTCCTTTCTCCTGATCTTGTGGCGAAGCGAGCAACCCAGGGGTACACAGCAGAACTAGAAGCGTCGCCGCTCTTCGGACTCTCATATATCGCATAAAGAAGCACTATCCGCCCAACGATCAACGCCAACGAAAATGACCGATGACATCGCGATTCAACCAACCTTCGCGTCGATCTCCTCAAGGAAGCGATCCCAGCGGCTCTCCTTCCCCTCCGCTCGACCCTCCTTTTCCATTCGCTCGTTGTTTTTGATAACTTAGTCTTATATGAATAAGACTTCAAGTACTTATTCAGCCTGTCCGCAATGGCGAGGCCCGGTACCAAGCGATTCACCGGTTCTAGGGGACCCACGACTCAATTGGCAGGATTGGAGGTAGCTGAATCGGTCTGGCGGAGCGGGCGTGCGTCTAGAATCCTGTAGTCCCTATACTCGATGGTCAGGGTGGCGCGACCGCCCAGGCGCAATGTGGAAACGCTTTTGTTTTCGGCGGGAAACCAGAAATCTCCAACCTTGAGATAGGCATGGTGAATCTCAGTTTGCGTGATCCAAAATGATGGGTTCAGGGCTGGTTCAGCTTCGATTCGGCACACAGCGAAGTCCTTCGCATCCACCCATATCCGACCGCGGTACTCAAATTTATTCGGCACCTTTGGCTGGACGGCCAGAACGTATGGGCAGCCCGCGCCCGTACTTTTGTCCGCGAGCATGGTGAAGTCATAATTCTGGCTATTGAGGGTTGTTCGTTCCCGATTTGCGCCTTCAAGAGCTTCGCGTTCGGATTCGAGCAACCTCTTCAATATATGTTTGATGATCCACCCGGACCCGGTCTCGGAAACAACCTTAAGCTCTTTCGAGTCCGGCGCCTTGTAGATTACGTCGACTATCATTTCAGCATGCAACATTTTGGGGAACCCGACGTAATCTAGGCGATAAGAACGCCTGCCCTGGTAGCGCTCCAAAGCGTTTGCGCGTTCGGCGTTTTCCTGCACTAGTCTGGTAACGATCTGAGAGGCCGTCAATCTGGTCTCGCCCGAGTCTTGCGTTTGAGCTTGCGCTCCTCCCTGCTCTAACATCAGTACTATCAATAGTGCACAACTAAGGACCCACAAACCGCAACTGCGCGGATGAACTAGCATAAAGGGCTCTGCGATGCGGATCGACTTGTTCGGAATCCGCCAGAACGTACCCCACGCACCGGGAAAGTGATCGGGCTTCAAGTCTTTGCTAGTCCAGAAAGCCGCAGCCTACCAAAATCACTAACCTGCAGGTGGCGTTCGTAGGTCTTGTAAATGCTTTCGAAGATTGGGTCCCAGGAGGTTGACAGAGCGTATTGGCGAGCCGCGGTGCGCATCGATGAGAGCAAATCAGGATGTGTAAGCAAGAGTGCCACCGCTGCCACGAACTCATCGAAGTCTTTAGCGATATACCCAGTCTTCCCAGGTTGGACTGTATATTTTGGTCCTCCGCTTGCAGTGACGACAGAGGGCACTCCCGACGCGAGCGCCTCCAGAACCACGAGGCCGAAGGTGTCGGTTTCAGACGGGAAGGCCAAGACATCCATGTTCGCAAATGCGCGCGATAGATCCTTGCCCGTGAGCACACCTGTTAATTGAGCGTGGCGCATGTTGTCCCGGAGCCATCCTTGTTCCGCCCCTTGACCGACCACTACGATGCGGAAGTCCCGGTGGCCCATCGCCAGGAGAGCACGCTCAAGCCGAGCGACCCACCGCACGTTTTTCTCCGCAGTCAGCCGTCCCACATAGCCGATGGTGAACACGCCTCCCTGGCGGTTGCGGAACTCTGGGTTAAAGTCTGCCGTGTCGACACCGTGCGACATCAGGAAGCAAGGCTTACCGGTGGTCGTTTCCAGCAGCTTGACCATTTCCTTATTCGGGGCGAACAGGACTTTTGGTATCTTGTAAAAACGCGCCGTGGCGCGGAAACTCCAGCGTTCAACCGAGTCGAGCAAGGGGCGCGACCAAGGCTTCGGCAAACCCAACAATGCCGAGGAAACGCGACTCCGGGCGTATTGATGCAGATTAGTTTGCCAGGAGGCAGCTAAAGTGATGCCCAATCGGTGGGCAAGCATCGCGCCGAGCGCACCCACATCGCCGGGACCTGTGATGTGCACGACATGCGGATCGAAGTCCCGCACCATCCGTGCTACTTCGCGACAGTGCCTTAGGAACAAAAGGTCGTACCGGTGCGTCCCATCGAGGGGAAAACTCATCGGACTGCGCGGAACTTGAATTCTGGTTACCGAACCTGAGGTCACGACTTCGTCGCGCGGGCCCGCGTGAACGACTAGAAACGGGAGTCCGCGCTGCCTAGCGAAAGCTTCGAAGTGCCGGCTCGTGTTAGCGACACCGTCGATCTCGTGATAGGAGTCTGGGAAAAAAGCGACCCTCAACGTCTCGATTTTCACAAGGTCGTCTCGTACGTAACATCCGACGAGCGCCACGAGCCCTCATCTCGAAGAACACCGGTCACCAGCTGGCGAACGGTTGTGTTTTCCAGTAGGCGAACTGTGGAAAACATTCGTTCGAGGAAGGCTGGGGGAGTATCCCAAAATGCAGAAACCGGCCGATCGATATTGGTGATGTGATCAGGATGAAAAACTCGACCATCCCAGCGCTGTGACCCCACCGGATATTCAGGGTATTCGCGAATTACGTCAAGCAGTGTCTGAATCGTGCGCATGCACATCGATTCAGCGTACTGTGGCATGAAAAGCACGTGACTGCATTGCTTTTTCCGAACCTCGTTGACGAACTCAGAAAAACTCTGGGCGCGAGTCAGATTCAAGGCGCCGCTGGGCTCACAGCCGTGCCGGTCCCCACCGGAAACGATTAGGCGCTCCCAGCGATCGGCCAGCTGTATGACAGCTTCATTCTCTTTCCAGCTGCGCATGGCGTTGACTTCGAACGCGTGCAAGAATCGCACATTACCCTGCAGAAACTGATCGAGAACCTGGAGGTAACGTTGTCGTCCCAGGCCACATAAATCCCAAAGAGGATGGTTGAAAATGACAAGCACTTCGGGAAACTCGTCAAGCATCGCGATTAGGTCTATCAGGTCCCTGCTCCCCGGATTCTGGGTATAGGCAACAAGATCGGTCACAATTTCGTGTGCGCGATGGCCGGGCAAATTGTGTATCCCGAGGTGAAATATCGCTTCGCCGAAAGGAACCGTCCACTCCAACGCAAACGGAATCTCTTTTGTCTCTTCCACCATCAGTAGAACACGCGCCTCGATGTTGTCATGGTCCGTAAGCGCCACCAAACCCTTCAGCCCGAGAACATTTTCGACTTGGCTTCTCTCCGCCTCAAAGGCCAACTTAGGAGTCAAAGGTGGCGTCCAATGCGCCTTGGTCAAGTCGACTGGGACACGGGATCGCTTGTACTGGTGCCTGAGCGCCCGCTGCAGCAGAGGCCATCTTTGGGCGAATTCTGGGATAAAGCCGAGGCTTTCTTTGGAGTGGTTGGTGTGGCTATGGAGTGACACGGCAGATTGGTAATTCGTAGCAACCCCTGGTGCGTTCCAATGATAAGAAAGCCTCGCTTGTGCCAATCGCGTTTGTCCTTAGAATTTAGAGTTTCAGCCAGGTCGACACGGTCGTCCGTGACGGTCCATTTAGTGTCTGATAGCCCCTTCGACGTACACTCTTTGTGCCGAATCGCACAGGACGTTGTCTTGACAGTCGCGGGGACTGTAATATTCGTCGCCCTGCCTCAAGGCGTCTTTCTGTCGTTAAGGACACAGTTTAATTCTTAAAGGGCTAAGACTTGCTCTGTCAAGAACAAACCGTATCAGAAGACCAGTAGTCACGAGCAAGGAAACGGCTTGCGCAGCTTCTTCTCCCTTCCCTTGTATAACTTTGCGTACTCTGCGCGGCTTTCTCCAAGATGGAGATGTCGGCGCGTTTCCAGAGGGCGAAGAGGTCTTGGTTGGTTAGCCGGCGTGAGCCCTGGCGGAGTCGCCTTGGAGAGCGTCGGCGCGGGGCTGGGCGAGGTCTGCCAGGGGCACTCGGCGGACTGGAGCAGGTCCGCCGCCTTACCCCATCAACCTCTTAAGGGCGGTACGGGCTTCAGCGACCTGCGGCAAGCGGGTGCGGGGGCCCTCGAAGTGCGAAAGGAAGGACTGGTATTCGTCAATGGCCTGCTGGCTCTTACCGGTGGCTTCGTAGAGTTGGCCCAGGTAGAAGTGGGAAAGAACGGCAAACAGCGGCACGTGGGCAAGCATAAAGCGCAAGTTGCCCGTATTATGACTCGCGTGCAATGTGCGCCGGAATTCCTGCTCCGCAGGGGCATAGTTGTTCAACAGCAGGTGGGCGCGCCCCTTGTTGAACAGGATGGGCTCGTTCTGGAAATCCGGCAGACCAGTCAGGGCACTCAGAGCGCTACTGCCGTCGCTGCGGGTCACAGCGGCGATCATATGATGCAAAGCCCGCTGGACCTCGATGTAGCGTGGCGAAGTTCCTCTAGTACCTGCGTATTGCTGTAGAGCGCGCTCGGAGGCGCCCGAATCCCCCTGCACTATTTCGAGCAGAGCCACTGCCGGTAGTTCCTCGCCATGGAGTCTCTGCTGGCGGGCGAAGGACAGCGCAGGAGAGGCGTCGCCGCTCAAACTGGCCAGCAGAGCCAATGATTGCAGGCTGTCCCCGGCGGCGGAGTCCTGGCCGGCACGGCCGAGTTGCAAGACCGCTTTGCGATAGCTTTCCAGGGCGCCTTCCAGGTCGCCACGCGCCTGCTGGATCTGCGCCTGCCAAACGGGCAAGTACAGGCCGGAGAGCGGGGTCGTGCGTTGCGCGAACTCTTGCAGGGCCGCCTCGGCCAGCGCGTACTTCGCCTGGTCGGCGTAAACCACGGCCAGCTTAAGGTACTCGGTGTGGTCCTGGAAATCGGCATTCAACTCCAGCACCTTGCGATAGGCAGCGATGGCTTCGTCGTCGCGGCCGAACTCGTAAAGAATGTCGCCGCGCGTGTCCCACGGATTCGGGTCCCCTGGCCGGACTGCCAAGTACTGATCATTGGCCTGGAGCGCGGCTGCCTGGTCTCCCTTGCTGGCGTAGGCGTACCCCAGGATGTTCAGCAGGGATTCATCTTTGGGATCTGTGGCCAGGCCTTGACGCAGGATGTCAATGGACCGGTCAGGCTGGTTCACGCCCTGAAGCACGACCCCGAGAGTGGCGCGAGATCCGCTGTCGCGCGGGAACTCGGCGACGATGGATTCGAGAGCGCGGATCATCCCTTCCGTGTCACGCCCTCGACGGCCCTGATTCAACTGAAACAAGAGTTGCTCGTGGCGCGGCAGGCGGGATTGGAGCTGCTCGATTTCGCGGTTCACTTCGTCGGCTTTGCGCAGATCTCCCTGGAACCCATAATTGAATGACAGGTGGAGATAAGCGGAGGCAAATTGCGGATCCAGGCGCACGGCTTCCTCGAACTCCCGGATGGCTCCGGCAGTCAGGTAGCGGCTCTCATCGTCCATCCCTAACTGATAGTGCCGGTAAGCCTCGAGGTTGGAGGTGGCGGCCTGCTCGATGGCCGGCGCCTTGGTAGGAGCGCCTCCCGGAAGGAATTGTCCGGCGATGCGGGCGGTGAGCGAATCCACCATGCCAAAAATGTTCTGCACGCTCTCGCCTTCGAGCTTCTCGGATTCAAGGATCTGGCCGCTCTGTGTGTCCTGCACCCGCACGTCGAGGCGCAACTGCGTGGGGCCGATCTTCAGAAGCGCGCCGGTGATAAAGGCGTCGGCGCCGGCATCGCGCGCCACCGCCTGCGCCAGACCCGGGTCCATCGTAGCGCTGTCCTTTTTGCCCAGGCGTTGCAGCGAGCCCTGGATGCGCTCGGTAGAGAGCACATCGAGGCCCTGTACCTGCGCCAGGTTGGTGGTGAGCATCTCGCTCAGGCCGCGGTCGAGCCAGTCGAGGGATTTATCCTGCGAGAGGTTGGTGAAATAGAGCACGGCGACAGACTTTTGGGAGGTGGCGCCGGGACGACCTGCGCGGCTGGGGAAGAACCACCAACCGACCACCGTCAGTAGCATGACCATGGCAGCGGCGGCCAGGAGAATCCATTTGCGCGTCGGGCGTGCGGGCGGCGATGAGACAGTGGGGGCAATACTGATCGCGGGGGTCACGGCTCCCGTGACCGACCTGCTTGCGCCGCCCGCGGTCGTCACGCCGCCACTCGGCGTCGGCCCGACTTCGGGAACGACAACGGGAGCAGCGCCCGAAGTGAATGCGGCGCTGCGCCCCGAATCGGTGTCACGTTTCAGACGCTGCAGCTCCGCGCGCATCTCTGAGGCATGCTGGTAGCGCAGATCTCGGTCCTTCTCCAGCGCCCGGGTGATAATCCGTTCCAGCTCCGGCGGAACATCCGGGTTCAATCGAATCGGCGATGTTGGCACCCGCTCCAGAATGGCGTGAAAAATGACCGCTGAAGTGTCTCCTCGGAAGGGCAACGTCCCCGTCGCCATTTCGTACAGCATTGCTCCAAACGAGAAGAGATCGCTGCGCGGATCCAGTTCCTTCGCCTTGGCCTGTTCCGGCGACATATAAGCCACCGTGCCCAGCGCCGTCCCCGGGCTAGTCAGATGTTGCTCGTCCATCGTCGGCAGCGACGACCCCGCCTCGTTCTCACCCCGTCCTGGCTGCCCTGACACCTTCGCCAGGCCGAAGTCCAGAATCTTGGCGTGATTCCGCCGGGTCACGAAAATGTTGGCCGGCTTGATGTCGCGGTGTACGATGCCTTCCGCGTGCGCCGCATCCAGCGCATCCGCGATCTCGATACCCATCGCGAGCAGTGTCTCCAGCTCCATCGGGCGACCAGCGATCAAATGCTTCAACGTCGCCCCCTCCAGATACTCCATAGCGATGAAAGCTTGTCCGTTCTGCTCGTCAATCTCGTAGATAGTGCAGATATTCGGGTGGTTCAGGGCGGATGCGGCCTGCGCCTCCCGCTGGAAGCGACTCGACGCTTGCGGGTTCTTAGCCACTTCGTCAGGCAGGAACTTCAAGGCGACGAAACGGTGAAGCTTGGTGTCTTCGGCCTTGTAGACCACACCCATTCCGCCACCGCCGAGCTTCTCGACGATGCGATAGTGCGAGATGGTCTGGCCGATCATGCGCAAGCATGCTATGGCGGAAGTGCGGGCAAGTCAATGAAAGCCGTGGAGTTTGTGGTATCTCAAAAGGGCTGTTGGCGTAATATCGCGATTGACCAACAAGGAAATTCCGGTTAGGTCTCAGTCTCGAATCAGGAGGAACGCGTATGTCGCACTTCGTTACGCTGATCCGCTACACCCAACAAGGAGCCGCAAAAATCAAGGAAAGCCCGGCGCGGCTCGACGCTGCCAAGAAGGCTGCAGAGAAAGCGGAGGAAAGATTCACGCCTGGTACTTGACCATGGGAAAGTACGACGCCGTGATCATCTCGGAATTTCCCAATGATGAGGCGAGCGCGAAATTCATGCTGGCCACGGGAGCGCTGGGCAACGTGACCACCCAAACCATGAAAGCCTTTACCGAAGGGGAGTATCGCAAAATCGTCGCTTCGTTGTGAGGGTGAAGCAGCGAGAAGGGCGGTGCATCCTGCGGGAGCACCGCTTTTTTGCGATGTTCGGAGCTGGGGTGCAAGAGTGGCTAGGCCGCGAGTCGCTAGCGACCACGCAGAAATACCTCGAACCCTCGAAGGCAAGGCCCGCCGGTGACTGAATATTTTTGCAACGGTTATTACTGTGAATGCGGCGCCCTCGTGCGAGTGATGAAGCGCGAGGTTTCTACCATGTGCGAGGTCACAAATCCTTCGGGGCAGGCTGCGGCGCGAGTGACGTGTCCATGTGGCAAGAGCCGCCTACTAACATACGAAGAGATATTGGCTCTGCCCGAGAAATGGATTCTGCAAGAATAGCTGGCAGTTCATCGTAGGAAATCAGAAACTCGCGTCCGCCAGGTTTCCACTCCGTTATGCGTACCAAGAAGGCCATTGTGGCACAAATACCACACTCGCGGCTAAACCGCCACAGCTCATCGCGGCTTCAACAATTCCGTGGTGTCTTAATCATTTAAGACACCATCACAATTCCAGTGAGGGTATAATTTGCATCGCCATGGACGGTCAAATAAAGACCGGCGAGTGGTATTTGTGCGCCCGGTGCAAATCCTGCAAGGCAACAATCCCGATTATCTCGTGCCCTGCTCCGCCCATACAGCCGTTTTCAGGAGAAGGCGACTTCAAGTTTTCCGATGTGTCTTGTTTTTCCTGCAAGGCAAAGTGTGACTATTCGATATGGGAATTGACGTCCCTTCAGGTGCAACCAGCGGAGTCGAGCCCACCAATTAGAAAGCCTCCCGCCAAATCGACCGAGGGACATTAGGAAATGGTTTGAAAGTCAGTTCACTACTTCTGTGGTGGGATTAACTTCTCGCGGTTCTTCTGGTTCTTGATCTTCACGTCTTCCGCTTCACTGGCTTGGTTTGAATTAGCTTCCCTAGCACCTTATCGAAAGCCTGCTTTTCGATCTTGACCGCAACTGAGATATTTCTGTCGTCGAAAGCTTCGTTTTCGAAAGATGGAATATATCGCTTGTTTCGTGTTACTTACAGCGATTTCGGCGCTGCTTGTCCGCTCCGAACTAGCTTATTAATCAGCAACCTAGAAAAATGGATCGGCGGCAAGTACCCACCCACACTGGCACAAGTGAGAATGCACTTGACCTGTGAATAAGCCAGGCTTGACCTTGCACGCCTTGCTATCGGTTAGGTCAGGCATGTCAGATCCGCTACGCCATTCCGCCCGAGAGGGCGCTGACTGCTCGGGTCGGCGATTACATTGTGAGGACGGCGCGAAACCGAGCCTTGCCCTGCGCAACGCGCTCGTAGGCCTTCGATGCCTCTGCCAATGGGTACGTCTCGACGATCGTTTTAACCTTTCCTTGGGCTACGAAATCAAGCGCCTCGTAGAGATATTCGGGGCCGTTTTGCTGGCTGCCAATTATTTGAATGCGTTTCGAGATGAGATCCATCAGCGAGACCGAAAGCGGCTCTGCGTCGGCGCCCATGGTGACGAGCCGGCCGTCCGGCCGCAATCCCTGAATGCTGTCCACCATCGACTTGGTCGAATTTGAGGTGCTGAGGATCACGTCTGCGCCCCCCGCTGCTGCAAGGCTCTTTCCGTCGCGGACGACCTCATCGGCGCCCAGATCGCGGATCATCTTGTCTTTATCGGGAGAATGCGAAACTGCGATGGTCTCGAAACCTGCGGCCTTCGCGTATTGCACGGCCAAGTGCCCAAGCCCGCCGATCCCGAGCACAGCCACGCGCTCATGCGGCTGGGGATCGGCCCAGCGGAGCCCGCTATAGACCGTGTAACCCGCGCAGAAGATGGGGGCTGCTTGCTCATAGGAAACCTTGTCAGGAATCAGATGGGTTGCATCGGCATTCATCAGCATGTACTCGGCGTGTCCGCCTTGTGCGTCAGTTCCTGTGCCCTTCAGATAGGGACAGAACATTCTGCGGCCACGCTGGCACCATTCGCAGCGGCCGCAAGTGGATTGGATCCAGGCGGTGCCCACGCGGTCACCTACCTTTCGCGTGGTGACGTCGGGAGCCACGGCAACAATCTCGCCGACCGGCTCGTGGCCGAGGATTCGGGGGAATGGTCCGGGCAGGTGTCCGAGCGTCTGATGGACGTCGGTGTAGCAGATGCCGCTTGCATGCATCTTCACGAGCACTTGATTGGGGCCGGGCTGAGGTTGCGAAACGTCTTTGATCTGCCACGCACTGCTCACAGCGGGAACGACCGCAGCCTTCATAAATTTCCTCCCAGCCCGATTCGATGCAAGCGCCTTTGCGGTCGGTGCATGTTTTTGGATGTTCGATTCGCCCATCGCACCTAAGCTGAGGTTGACGGTCGGTTGGCGAATTGTCGGCCAACCGGAAGTCAGGAACTCTGGACTGCAATGCGGCTCGGTGTCCTGTTTCAGCGTTAGCCCATCCAGAAATTCCATCGCGATGAAGCGCCGGCTGTCGTGCTCACCGATTTCGTAGATCGTGCAGATATTTGGGTGGTTGAGAGCGGAAGCAGCACGGGCTTCGCGGCGGAAACGCTCCAGCGCCTGCGGGTCTTGCGCGACATCCTCGGGAAGAAATTTGAGAGCGACAAAGCGACTGAGCGACGTGTCTTCGGCCTTGTAGACCGCACCCATCCCGCCACCGCCTATCTTCTCGACGACGCGGTAGTGCGAGATAGTTTGGCCGATCATGGAATCGGGGCAATGTTAGGCGCGGTGTGAGCGCAAGTCAATGAACGCCGAGGAGTTGATCTCTCGAAGAGATCACTGGGTAGCATCGCGATTTCACTCATTGCGGGTTGTGTGCAGTCTATCGGTAGTGCGCAGGGTAAAAGTAGTGTTCAAGGTAGTAGAGGGCTGCAAAGGCAAGAATCACAAGGACGGCTGGAAATGCCAAACGACGCACGATTCGCACGGGCTGCGTCCAATCCGCCGTGCTAAGGAAGAGGAAACCGGTGAGCACTAGCGCGATCATTGATAGCTGGAAAATGTGTGCGCCGGCACCTTCATCCGATAGTCGCGGCCTAGTGTAACCGAGAAGCAGCACATCAAACAGCGCTATGAGAGATAGGACAATAAGCACTATGCCGCTGACCCGGTTGATTTTCTCCTCTTGCATGACCTCACTTCACGTTCGACTGGTTGTCACCGATTTCGTTTCGTGATTTTCGCTAAGCTTCTCCTCGTTAAGCCCGCCATTCTACAATATCCCGCGACCACTTCAGCTTCGCGTACTCCGGCCTTGGCATCCTTCAGGATGGGGATGTCGGGGTCGGCGTGTTCGGGCTGGCAGGCGTGCAGCCTCAAAAATTGTCCACCATCCAGACATTGCTACCGACCGTGGGTGCTGGAATTGCCACATATTTCCCGTTGTGCGAAGGAATGGCCCAAGTGGCCTGGAAGTTCTTCACTCTCCAGAGTGAGTGCGCATTCCCCATCAAGTCCACGTACAACAGAGTGGACAGGCGGCCGGTAGGGTTGCTGGAAACGAAGAAACCTTTTCCGTCCGCCGCCCAGTCTATGGATGTGAAACTGTTCCAATCTTTCACAGTAATCTCGCGAGTGGGCTGGCCCGAAAGCGACATCAATCGAATCCCGTTATTGCCCGCGCTGAATGTGTTTAGCGCAATCCAGGTTCCATCTGGAGACAGACTCCAGTTCCAGCCGTTCGCCGTCTCCTCAGGCCTTGCCACCTCGTGCGGATTCCCCTTGACCGAGTCAAAAGTGGAGAGAACGTCTTGTCTCGCTTCTATTCTGCTCAAAACGCAGACGTCGGCAGGCGCTCGCGAACATTGATAATTGACAATATTGGGAGCCTCAACCACGATCTGAGGCGGGCCTCCGTCAAGGGGTGCCCTCATCAGGCGGACGTGTTGCGAACCGATTCCCGCTGATTTTGTATCCGATACCTCCGACCGTCGCTGGCCGCCGTTGTCGCCCGGATTCGGCGGCACTAAGTAGAGAATCTGAGAGCCATCAGGGTTCAGCCGCGAAATAGTCTTCTGCTCCGGGCCCGAAACCACCATCTCGGCGGAGGTTTCATCGATCCGTTGCCGGAAAATATTGAAGACGCCGCCCGCGCCAGTTCTATTTGACGTGAACACGACGGCTTTGTCGTCCACTGTCCAATCGAAGGGGAGGTCGTCGGCGTCGTCAAGCGTCAGACGGCGGGGGGTACCGAGGCGCGGTCCCTTGGCGAAGAATTCCGCCAGGTACACGTCCAGTTGCGGTTTGAGCCGGTTAAACACTAGATGCTTGCCATCGAAAGTTACGCTGGGTTGAATGGCGAAATCATCACCGGTTGTGATTCTGGAAGGAGTTCCGGCGGCGCGGCCGGTGCTCGAGTCCATGCCGACTGCCCAGAAATTCGAGCTGTTCTGACTCGGTGGTGGTTCGTTAACAGCGTACAGCAGCCGCCCATCCTGCAGCCATTTAAGAGGCCAATCCAGGCGCGGTTCTGCCATGACCACAGTCGTAGTCCCGTGCTCCAAGTTGAAAAGTTCGATCCAGGCTTCATTGCCGTACGGCCCATAGCGAAACCTGTCGTAAGCGATCCAGCGCTCATCCGGAGACCAGACCGGTGAAGCCAACATGGCTCCATCCGCGGTTGGTGCAACGATCCGACGCTGATCGGTTCCGTCCGCCCGCATGAGCCAGATTTCCTGGCCGGTTTCTCCGAATCCCGCCAACTTGAGAAATACGATTTGTGAGCCATCAGGAGACACCGAAGCTGACCAACCTTCGTCGCTGAGCTGCCGTGGGTTTCCACCCAGGATGGACAATACCCAAAGGCTCATCTTGGCGGTCTGGGACGAGGACCAGGCGCCTAGCAATTGGGTGCTGTCCGGGTACCAGGCCAGGAATTGAACCTCAGTATTCTTGGACAATAGAGGGTGTACTTCTCCGGTGGACAGCAGACGCAAGTAGGTGCCGGTCTTGTCGGAATAGGCCAGATATTTTCCGTCGGGAGATATGGCCACTGCGGAAATCGGGTTCTCTGTCGGATTTGAGGTTAAGCGTCGCGGAGTGGCCGGTGGTTGCGACATGCTCGACCGCGACGCCCGATGCCACGCGAACCATCCCAGAGCAAGGCCAGCGAGGACCAGAAACACCGCGGCGGGCCCGGCGACCGTCCACTTCCTGGTCGAAGAGGCAGGGCCGGTATCACTGCTATCCGGCATCTGGGCTGAAATTCTTCCAGTTTCCGTGTCTCGCTTAAGGCGCTTAAGGTCGGCCCTCAGTTCCGCCGCAGACTGGCACCGGACCTCGCGATCCTTTTCCAGCGCTTTGTTGATCACTTCCTCGAGCTTAAGAGGAACTGCCGGATTCAGGCGCACTGGGGCAACCGGCGCCCGATTCAAAATCGCATCGAAGATCACTCCCGAGGTATCGCCACGGAACGGCAACATACCCGTACACATCTCATAGAGAACAGCGCCGAAGGAGAACAGGTCCGTGCGGGGATCGAGTTCCTTTCCCCGGACCTGCTCCGGACTCATGTAAGCGACGGTTCCGATCGCGACTCCGGGACTGGTCAGGTTTTCGTCGAAGGTCGCGGTGGGCGCGGAGGTTGCGGACCCCGCTTCCGGCTTGATCGTGAGTTTCGCTAACCCAAAATCGAGTACCTTCGCCTGACCGCGTTCAGTGACGAAGATGTTTGCCGGCTTGATGTCACGATGCATGATGCCTTTGCTGTGGGCCGCATCCAGGGCATCGGTGATCTGAATGCCGAGGTCCAGTACGCTTTCGATTTCTAGAGGTTTCCCCGAAACCAGATGCTTGAGAGTGTTTCCCTCCAGCAATTCCATCGCGATGAAGGTTCGCTTCTCGCTTTCGTCAATCTCATAGATAGTGCAGATGTTGGGATGGTTAAGAGCGGACGCAGCACGGGCCTCGCGACGAAAACGTTCCAGAGTCTGGGGATCGTGAGCTACTTCTTCAGGCAGGAACTTCAAGGCCACGAACCGGCCAAGGCGAGTGTCCTCGGCCTTATACACAACCCCCATCCCGCCGCCGCCCAGCTTCTCAACGATGCGGTAGTGCGAGATGGTTTGGCCGATCATAGGTCCTGCCTAAGAGTAGCCCGTGCAAATGAAATGCGGCTGCCATGTTAGGTGGGGCGAAGTAGCCAAGTCAACGAGAGGGCGTCGGAGTGGGCCGCCCTGGCTGCCGATGCCCGCTCGACCCGCTTTCTTGGCTCGTGGGTCCGACCGACCGCACCACAGCGACTTTTTCCTGCTATCCTCCGCCCTTTTGCGAACAGGAGATCGAGGACGGGCCGCTCCAACCCCGACCGCCGCCGGCCACACCACGACCTCGACCACCCATCATCAGCCCTCCAGCAAGTCGCAGCCAATCAAGGCAGCTCCGCCTCGCCGGATTGAGTAATGCGTACTCGAACTCACAGAACTCCGGATTCTGGAACAAGCTCGGAGACAGCTTCGCCACTGGCCTGGGTAGCGCTCTCAGCGGCGGGAACTCTCAAGTTAATTCCGGAGTGAAGACTCTGTTCGGCGGCTAGATTGCCGAACGGCCTTTGAAGGGACAAGGAGATAACGTGCAAGACCGGTACGTGCCGCTTTTTCGAGAATATCTGGCCAACCTACAGTCCTAGTGCTTGTCCAGTAGGTAGCATGGTGCTCTTGAACTGGGTTTGTTACACCGCCCCCGAACCACTCGCCAGGAGGCGGCCTGAAGTCCCCTTTGTGAGTGTAGTCGTTGCGCCTCCGGAACAAGTACTTCTCCTTTTCGTCATCCGACGCTTGCCGTGATGTCGTATCCGGAGGGTTGGTCATAATCACCCTGTCGATACTATGAAGTAATTCGCCACGCACGTCGGGCGGTAGGCCTTCATGCAAAAACCGGAAGAATGCTGATCTTACTCCGTACAAAGTCACGTACTGGCGATAGACGATCTTCATGGATTCAATTAGATTTCCCGCTTTTGAAGCTTGCTTGACTGCGGCGTCACGCTCATCTTTGCAACGACAAGCTTCCAACCACGCACCAAAGTCCATCCAATCCGCGGGCTGTCCCAGCCGATCGAAACAAGTCAAATAGAGATAACTAACTAGTGGGTCGTCTAGAAAAGGGAGCACTAGAGGAGGATGAGGTGGGTGTTGCCGCAAACGACGGCAAACAGCTAAACGGTCGAGGACAGTGAAAACCACACTGAGGGGGTTATTGCCTAGTTCACTGGTTCGGTGAAGATGGTCCGAGCGAACGAGACGAGCGAAGAGAGCGAGAGCGGCGTCAATTTCAGCCCGACCGATGTACTCCCCAATCTCGTTCTGGATTCTCTGAGCAAACTCAGGTCGCAACTTGAACGGGTGGACGGGTTTAGGGCCAGTACTCATGCTCCTCACTAGTCGACACAGCCGGACCCAGGTACGATCCTAGCGTATAGCGCGAGGATGCGCCCGTTTACGTCCTCCTCTCCGGCGACCCGGAGGAACCAAAAAGGATGCCCCGGCGCCGGAGGGCTTTACCCTCTTGAATCTCCACAACCTTCTCCCATACCTCCTCGCACATCCGGCGCAAGTCTGAGAGCGTCATCGTATCGACCGGCAAGCGGCTAGCGTAACCAACGCCACGAGGCAGCCTTTTTCCGAGTGGCCTTCGGCGATCTTGCCACGGACGTGAACACAAAAGTCGCAGGGGCAGTCGGGCCTGCTTGTACATTTTGATGCGGCTGTGGGCGCTCCCAAGGCAATGACTTCCCCAGTCGGCGGTGGACGAACTCCATGGAGCCATCGTCCTCCTTTCGCAGATGCCACATGCCCGGCTCTGCAACGGGCGTTACGCGTGGGAAGAGGTTGTGCACCGTGAGCCACATCTTTGCCTCTTCATGTGTCATTGAATCGTCTCCTCCGGCTTCGTTGCCATCTCTTCGATCGTCTTTAGGGCATACGCTCACTGAATCACATCCTTCGCCGTCAGCTCCGCGGCCAAAGCCCCTCGAGAGCGCACCTGAAGCTCTTCAGGGCTTATTAGAGCTGGCGGCCAAACATCCGACGGTCACGCGCATCATCGGTGGTGCTCTTGGATACGAGTGGTTGAAGAGGCACAGTATTGGACCGGATGCGAATGATCCGGTTCTCAACAAGTAGGAATACGAAGCCGCTTCGCTCCTGTTCAGGACACCGAACGGGAGCGCGGCGGGCCGAGGGGGGCCGCAAGCGCTAACTATTGCACCACAGCCATCAACGCGGTCGGCGCTGCTGGAGCTGCAGTCTGTGGTCGTATTGCAGTCGTCAGAGTTGGGAGTGCCGTTTTGCCGGATATGAAATTCAACACGTCATGGGGCAACTCGGCAGGGGCTAGTCCAGCTAACGGCACCGGAGCTTCGGACGCCGACGACTCCGGGGTTTCGATCACCGTAGCGGAAAGCCCAGTCGGCGGTGCGACTCTGGCACCCTTGGGTGCCCGTCGTTCTACCTTTGGCGGCTTCAGGGCAGCAGTTATGCTCGCCGGTGCTGGTCTTTCGATCGCGAACTGCGGAGGCTGAGCCAGAAAATTCACAATCAACGGCGGGGCAACTTGAAGTCCAAACAAAATCGCCAGTGAATATGACACAGCACGATCAAGGTTTCTGTGCGTAAAAGCACGCAGTTTTTGGCCAATCCTCCGCTGGTGCCTGCGACAACACTTTTCCCCAGCCGCGGCCAGATATGGGCAGGGCTCACCGATTTTCGTCCGTGCTCGGCAGGGCGTCCGATGCTTCGACTTGGATGGCTGCCATAGTTCCCGTAACACAGACCCAAGCACGATGATGGCGACGGAAACAATCACTTGCGCCGTCAGGGACAGCCCGATCCAATGGCCGAGAAATGGACCAAGAAACGCAAGTGCGGGAAAACCGAGAGCAACGAAAGACCGCAAGGTCGGGTGCATAGAACTTCCCCTAATTCCTACCGCCATTACACGGCGGTACACTATCCGGTAGACGACGGGACAATATTCATTGTGTGTCGAAAGTAACTTGACTGACTGGTCTTTGACTAGGTCTCGAAGGTACATGCACCGCCCTTACTTAGGTTGATCTTCGAGAAGAGCAATAGCGGCGTCAAGACGTGCAGCTGCCGGATGCACGTATCTCTGACTGATCACGATGCTGGAATGGCCTGCCAACCTCTGGATCGCGAAGGCATCGGCTCCGCGTTCGCCCAGGCGAGTGCAGAACGTGTGACGGGTGGAGTGCAGGACACAAGCCTCGGGCAGTTTCAGCCGCTTGCGGACTCTCAGGAAGCTGTGGGAGAGCCAGTCGCCGGTGATGTGAACTGTCTTTCGGACGGTAAACACGTACTGCGTCGCGGCAGTGTTTTTCAGCTCTTTCAGAATTCCCTCTGCTCTCTTGGTGAGCGGCACTTTCCGACGAGCAAATTTCGTCTTTCCCTTGGACACCTGCACCCATCGCTCCGTGAAGTTCACCGCGTCCCACGTCAACGCGCATACCTCACCACGTCTAAGGCCGGTGTCTACCAAGAAGGGGACTATCTTGCCGATCAGATCGGGCTCTTTGGAGAACTTTTCTATCACCGCGTCGCTCAAGACGTAGTCCCGCTGATTCTCTCCCGGTAATAGGCGGATCTTGGGAACCTTCGTGATGACGTTCCATTCGACTGCCAAGTGCAGCGCCCGTCGCAGAGTCCGCAAATTGTGATTGACGGTAACGACTGAGATGGTCCCACCGCGGCCGTTCTCTTGCTTCCGACGCCACGAGATGAAATCCTGAACTACGGCGGGCCCGATGCGGTCCAGCCGGCAGTCGGACAGTGCCGGGAAATCCATCAGCGGCATCCAGTGCCGGATGTAGAAGCTGTAGGTCTGCCGAGAGACACGCCCAGGCAGGGAATTTATGAATCGCTCGCTGAACTCATTCAGGGTAGGAGCTGAGAGGCCGGAAAGTCCTTTTACGAGGTCCGTGCGCTTGGCAGCCTCGATGGATCGCGCCTGATGCTTCGATCGCATCTTCGTACTGAACTGATGTACACTTCCGTCAACTTCGATGCGCGACCACCAGATGCTCCCGCGAAGGTACAAGCTCATGAGGTCGAAGGTAACATGGTATCTACGTTTCCATCTACAGCGATTTCAGCCGGCAAATATAGGCTGTAAGTGTAGGTAAACAAAGGGGGCCCTTAGCTCAGCGGTTAGAGCAGTGGACTCATAATCCATTGGTCCCAGGTTCAAATCCTGGAGGGCCCACCAAGTTCTTTCCTGTCTTAGCTCCCTCACGCCGCCCTCTCGTTCCGTGTAACAGTGTGCAGCAACTGGCCGAGCGGCCCGCACCCGTCTTCCTCGTCGAAGTGCAACGGTTATGAGTTCATTTGCGGATAGCCATCGCGTCAGAGGGGCGGCGTGGATTGTAGCGAATATCGAAATCGCAGGTGTCCGGCAAATGGTCGAGTTTAGATTGAACAAACTCTTTGTCAACGTAGGCCCACCCGGAGGTTGCCCACACGTAGTAGTCGTGTTCGGCGACGGTGTAGCGAAGTTGATACTCACCCTTGTACATGACAATGGCGCGAGACGAGTCCGCAACATCCGCCCGAACCACTCTGCTCCCAACCACCGTACACCTCGTCAACGGCCACGAATCCGTTTTTCCCAACTGAAAAAGAAGGACTGCTGATCCGAGAGCCAAAAACAGCGCGGTGCCGATGATCCACCGTTTTTCCTTCAATCTACTGCACGCTCTCCGGCAAGGCCCAGGCAAAGATCACTCCGCCGCTGCTGGTCAGCACGTATTGGCGTTTGTCCAGTTCGTAAGTTATCGGAGAACTCTCCATGCGGACGCTGGTGCCGGCGTGCCAAAGCGTCTTGCCGTTGTTGGTGTCGAGAGCGAGAACGTTGCCGCTGATGTCGCCGGTGAAAGTCACTCCCGATTCGGTGGTCAGCACTCCGGCGAAAGCATCTTTTCCAATGTCGTGGCTCCAGCGAATCTTGCCGGTCTGGTAGTCGATGGCTTCGATGACGCCCTTGCTCCAGACGCCGTAGTCCGCGCCGGCCCAGCCGTAGGTGCCGTCGGCGGGCTTGGCAAAGTAGATTGACCAACTGGGGTGAGCGGAAACGATGAACAGTCCAGTCTTGGGATCGAAACTGGGGGAGCGATAGTTGGTCATGCCGCCTTCGTCGGGTGCAATCAGGCGGCCGTCGGGGGCCGGTTCTTTCTCCGGATTGGGAATCGGCCGCCCCTGTTCGTCAATGCCGAGGGTCCAGTTCACCGGCCCGAAAGGGACGGTGAGCAGATTCTTTCCGTTGGTCCGGTCGAGCACGAAGAAGTAGCCGTTGCGCGACGCCTGCATCAGCATCTTCCGCGGTTGTCCTCCGAAGTCGGCGTCGACCAATATCGGAACTTCGACCGCGTCCCAATCGTGGGTGTCGTGTGGAGAGACCTGGAACGCCCAGGCAAGTTTTCCGGTGTCAGCATTCAGGGCCACGATGCTGCAGGTGTAAAGGTTGTCGCCGGGCCGCGACTTGCCGGTCAGCACCGGCGTCGGGTTGCCAGTTCCCCAGTAAAGCAGGTTCAACTCCGGATCGTAGGTGCCGGTCATCCACGTCATGCCGCCGGTGGTTGCGTTCGGAGTGCCGAGCGGCGGCGTGCTGTCCCACTGCCACTGCGTCTTGCCGGTCTCGGGATCGACGGACCGCAGCAGTCCGGGCAGGTTATCCATGTCACCGCCAACGCCGACGATCACGTGGTTGCGCACCACCAGGGGGGACATGCTGGACCAGTATCCCTTTTCGTTATCGGCAATCACGACGTTCCAGCGGACTTTGCCGTTTTTGGCGTCCAGTGAAACGAGGTGGGCATCTGGGGTGACGAAGTACAGCCAGTCTTTGTACATCGCAACGCCGCGCTGTCCGAGGAGAAGGCCCTTGTTGGGCGGATAGGTGTAACGCCAGAGCTGATGTCCCGAGCGGGCATCGACCGCCCAGACGTTGTCCGGCACGGTGAAGTAGAGGATACCGTTGACCAGGAGTGGCGAAGACTTGATGGTCGCCTCCTGACCGGTCTGAAACGCCCAGGCCAGCCCCAGTGACGAAACATTCTGCGGAGTGATCTGGGTCAGAGGGCTATGGCGCTTGCCGGAATAATCCCCGTGATAGGTCGGCCAGCTGTCGGCGGACGGCTTTGCGATTGTCGCCGGATCGAGTCCCTGGGCAAGCAGGCGGCCGGCAGTCAGTGAGGTCAGCACGAACACGAGAAGATTTAGAGCTTTATGAAAGTAATTTACGGTTCGCAATCCGGTTCGCTCCTAGCGCAGGGTTTGAAGGTAAGCCATTAGGTTATGAACGTCGTCGTCGGTGTACTTTCCCAGTAACTCGACATGAGCTTCTGCGGGTGCCTTGATCGTGTACTTGATCGAATTTGCAGGCCAGGACTGATACCATCCCGACTCGTCGGTCAGACCGATGGTGAACTCATCCTGATAGGAAAGTTTGCCGGAAACAGTCTGGCCGAAGGGGAGAGTAACGGCGACGGTTGAGGTAGCGTTCTTGGGATAGAGCATTCGCTTTTCCAGTTCGAGTCCGCGATAACGCCTGGCAACGCCGGCTAGATCGCCGGTCGGAGAATGGCAGGACGAGCAGGTTCCAGCGCCGTTGAAATATTGTTTGCCGGCGTCGACGTTGCCGGTCTGAAGATCGGCGACGGATACGCCGCGGCGTCCGCCGGGGCGCGAGTCGGACTTTTTCTTCTGCGCGTGAAGGAAAGCGGCCAACTCGGTTATCTGCTGCGGAGGGAGCTTGAATGCAGGCATGCCGTTTTCGGGACGTCCGTTGCGCACCACCGGGCCAATCTTATTGCCCTGCACGTCGCTCGTGACCAGGTCTGAATCCATCAGGTTCGGTCCGGTCTCGCCACCGAACCCTTCGCGGCCATGACAAAAGGCGCAGTTCTGGCCGAACAGCGTCTTGCCCCGTTCAACCGTCGCTTGTGAGACGGGCTGGGCGGCGGCGCCGCCGGCGGGCTTTGTCTGCCCCGGCAGGAACGAGGCGCAGGTCAGGACGGCAACCGCAACAGGCACGATCCATTTGGACTCACGGACAAACGCTATCGAACGCATCATCGAGACAATATCCTCCAGTGGGCAATCAGGTGGTGCCCGGGAACGCGGTCGCGAGACAGAGCGAAAACGCAGTCTAGTCTCCGAGGACGGCGACTGCAAACCTTCTCCACCTTAGCCCTCCCCATTTTTTCGGTTCGGATGTACACTCTGCGGTCTATGGCTAAATTGTCGGCAGACCAACTATCGCGGCGCACGATGTTGAAAGGTGCTATCTCCGGAGTGGCAGCGGCTTCGGTTCCGTCCCTGGCGTGGTCTGAGCAGACGGTTCCGGTGAAGCGCAAGGGTCGGATCAAACAGTCGGTTTCCCGCTGGTGCTATAAGGACATTCCGCTCGACCAGCTTTGCGCCTACGCCGCCCAGATTGGGTGTAAGGGCATGGACCTGCTCAACCCCGATGAATACGAGGTACCCAAGCGCTACGGCCTGGTGTGCAGCATGGCCTATGCCGGAGGCGGCGAGCTGACGAACGCCCTCAACCGCACCGAGAATCACGCCAAGATCGAAGAAGGGTTTCGCAAAAACATCCCGCTGGCGGCTAAGGCCGGGGTGCCCAACGTGATCACCTTCTCCGGCAACCGCAACGGCATGTCGGACGAAGAGGGCGCCAAGAACACAATCGCGGGGCTCAACCGCGTAAAGAAAATTGCCGAGGACAACGGTGTCGTCATCTGCCTGGAGCTGCTCAACAGCAAGGTGAATCACAAAGACTACATGTGCGACCACACCGCGTGGGGAGTGCAGGTGGTACAGGCGGTGAATTCACCGCACGTGAAGCTGCTCTACGACATTTACCACATGCAGATCATGGAAGGAGACCTGGTCGCCACCATCCAGGCGAATATCCAGTGGCTCGCTCACTTCCACACCGGCGGCGTTCCCGGCCGTCACGAACTCGACGGCACCCAGGAAGTGCAGTGGGACGGCGTGATGCGCGGCATCGCCGCCTCAAATTTCAATGGTTATGTGGCGCATGAGTTCGTGCCCACGCGTGATCCCCTGACTTCACTGCGCGAAGCCGTGGACTTGTGCGACGTCTGAGATTCGATAGATTCAATGACGGTGTGGGGCGGACACTCCCTTCGACTTCGCTCAGGGCAGGCTTGTCCGCCGCCTGTGACCTGGATTTAATGATCTTGCAACTCTCGTTCAGCCCGTGAAACCCCACATGGCGTGCACGATCCCCAAAATCTTCAAGATCAACTTCAAAAGCGGCGGACGAAGAGTGTCCGCCCCACACGCCCAGGTCAGAAGTCTTTCGAGAAGCCCAGTTGGAAACCGTAGTGTGGGCTGCCGATGGCTTGCCCGGCGATCCCGCCGAAATCAATGGTCAGCCCCTTGCGGACCTCGTAGTTCCCTCCGATCTGCTCCTGCAACTCACCTCGGCCCAGGGCAAGATTTGCGGTGTAGCCGCCGTAGACCTCCACACCCAGATCGAATTTCTTCGTGAAGTGATGGGTGAGGGAAGAACCACTCGTGAGGATCGTGCCGCGCGTCTTGATGCCGACAGCCCCGGTAAGAGTGTTGCCGGCGAAAGTGGCGCCACCATTTACCCGCAACGTGTCCTTGGTCGATAGGGTTTTCTGCAGAATGCCGTTCAGGTAGTAGTCGATGAGCCCTGAACCGAGCTGAAGTTTTGAATTCCCCGTGGGTGGCTCAATATTCAGGCTGGCGGTGACAGCGGGCCATTTTGAGCCTTCGGTTTCTTTGCGAAAGTTGTACTTGATGGAATAGTCGGTGTCGCCCAGCCCAAATGGGTTCCCTAGTCGGGAGCTCGCAGCATTGAAGATTACGAGCAGCGGGAAGTCCATGCCAACCTCGCAATTGCGGAACAGGCCGTAGCTGAACTTAACGGTGTGGGTCTGCTGGCGGAGATTGGGAAAGGACTGGTTGGGCAGAACGTCGTATTCAAGGTTGGTCTCAAAGTGGAAGTGGTGGCGCTCAGCAACATCGGCGTCATCGGTAAAGAAGGGTTGCTGAGCCCGTGTCTGCGGAACAACCGCGAGTGCGACGAAGAGGGCGACCGCGAGAGCTCGATGCACCTGACATTTCCTTCGAACTTGGCGGGCGGGGGTGCCCTTTCCAGGATTTGTTTTCTAATGAGGCTGCCTCACCCTTACGTTTTTTGCAAGGGTCGTACGAAGGCGGATCAGACAGGGTTGGCTCGCGCTGCCTCTTCCTGGCGGACGTCCTAGCACCAGCGTAACCTGCTCCATCTGCTGATGCCGCATCACAATACTAGCCATGCGATTGGGCGCGAAAACCGTAGCGGCACTAACTCTGTGTGCACTCGCACTTAGCGCGCTCCCCGCGCAACCACAGAGTCAACAGAACTCGAGCTCGGACGTGACCACCCAGGTTCATCACGAGAAAGCGAGCCGGCGCACGGCACGGGTTGCACTGAGCCCGGACGATGGATTGTCGGTAATTGCTGCCGCGCTTGACGCGAGGGTCCAGGCGGCTCGACAGCGTGACTGTTCACACCTTGTGCACGCCATATATCTTCGAGCCGGATTTCCCTATCCCTACGCGAGTTCTTCCGATCTCTACGACGGAGCCGACAACTTTCAGCCCGTGACGCGACCTCAGCCCGGAGACCTGGTAGTTTGGCCGGGGCATGTGGGTATCGTGGTCAATCCGGCGCAGCGTGTCTTCTTCAGCAAACTGCGTCATGGGCCAGGCGTCGATGCCTATGACGCGCAATATTGGAAAGAGCGCGGACAACTCAGGTTTTATCGCTACATCAAAAGCGCCCCAGCCCGCGTGGCGACGACTCGTCTTGTGAGATAATTTTCCTTCCATAATCGCGCGAAATTTGAATTACGAGGAACTTCATGGCTGAGCACAAAGTCTTCTGCGTCAAGCTGAAGAAGGAGCTACCGGGTCTGGACGAGCCACCCTTCGACAGCCCTTTGGGCCAGAAAGTCTACGACAACGTTTCTCAGGAGGCATGGAGGGGATGGACGGAATTCTGCAAGATGTTGCTCAATGAATATCGCCTTAACCCCGCCCGTCGCGAGGACCAGGAAGTCATCGTGAAGCAGATGGAGCAATATTTCTTCGGCGAAGGCGCGGCCCCGCCCAAGGAATACGTCCCCCAGAAGTAAATGTAGGCGCGAGCGTCCCGCTCGTGCGGAACCAGCAAAAACCACGTGGGGACAGCCGCCCCGGCTGTCCGGCGGAGCAAGGCTCCGCTGTCTTGGGTGCTGGCAATGACTGTCGAGCTACGCTCGACCAGACAGCCGAGGGCGGCTGTCTCCACGTGGTCCTACATTGGTCCACTGCCCCATTTTATGTGCAATTTTCATCACCCCGTAACATTCCTTTGTTACAACCAGGGTGATGAGTTCCGCCGTTAATGACACGCTCATCCTTTCCGACCTGCACCTGGGATCGGAGATCAGCCGCGCCGAACAGGCTACGCGGATGCTGCGGGAGAACCATTTCCGGCGCCTGATCCTGCTGGGCGATATTTTTTCCGACCTCAATTTTGGCCGCCTCACCAAACCGCACTGGAAGTTTCTCGGCTACATCCGCAAACTCTCGAACCCCAAGCGCGGCGTCGAGGTGGTGTGGGTGGAGGGCAACCACGACCGCGGATTGAGCGAAGTCATGTCCCACCTGGTGGGAGTGAAAGTTTACGAAGAATACGAATGGGAATTTGAGGGCCGCCGTCACCTCGCTATTCACGGCCACCAGTTTGACCGCTTTGTGGTCAACAACCTGCTGCTGAGTAATCTTGGAACCTTCCTGCATCTGCAACTGCAAAAGCTCGATTTCAAAGGCAAAGCATTTTCCCGCTTTCTGGATCGCCAGGGGGCGCGATGGTTGCGACTTTCCTCGAAAGTTGCTTCGGGCGCAATCGCCCATGCGCGCTTGCGCCAGGTGGACCGGGTGTTCTGCGGCCATACCCACAAGGCTGATTTCATCGAGCGCGAACCGGTTGCATACTACAACTCCGGCAGTTGGGCAGATTCTCCCGCCACCTACCTGACCATTGATTCCGCGGGAGTCCGCATCCACGAATACCATGAGCACGATGGCGATCTCGATTCCGTGAAAGAAGTTGCCGAAGACGACTCAGCTATTACGGAACCTGTCGAAGATAGTGCCGAATATGAAAGTGTCAGCCCCTGATGTTGGCCGGGTCGCGTCTGACTTGCGAATCCTACTTCCGAGCCAGGTAGAGAAGCCTCAAGAGCCGTCTTTCGGCGGTAAGGGTACGGACGCAGGCGAGGAACTTCTGTAGTCCTTCGAAGTTGGTCTCTCCCTCGAGTGCGATCAATTCTGATCGTCTTTTCTCGCGGGCGTCGTGCCATCGTGTGGCCACGAGCGTCGCGTTCTCTGTAGAATCGGTAACGCGCGTCAGCTGAAACCCGGCTGCCGCAATCAGTTTTTCATTTTCTCCGCGGGGCACGAACAGGTAGTAGCCAATCATGCTGCGGGTGGCGACCTCTTCGTTCGAGAGCATCCCGTCCACTACCAGGGCATCGCTGAAAATCAGACGTCCCCCAGGTTTGAGCACGCGCCGTATTTCACACAACAAGGCAAGCCGACTTGGAATGTGGCACAGAACATCGTTGGAATAAACCGCGTCGAAGGTCGCATCCACGAAGGGAAGAGGCTGAGAAACGTCACAAAGCTGAAAGCGGGCCCGCTCACTCAAATTCTGCTGTTGCGCCAGAGCGCTGGCGTTGCGAATCCCTTCCGCATTTAGGTCAAGGCCAATAACCACGCACCCGAAAGTCTCGGCGATGTGCAGTGCATAACGCCCCGATCCGCATCCGATTTCAAGAACAGAAGAATCAGCAGTTAGCTCCAGGAGCCGGGGGATTTCGTGAGACTCCTCGGTTACGACCCAACTAGTCTGGCCGAAGTCTTCGCCGTAGGTCTCTAGCCTGACTTCGCGATAAACGTCCCGCTCATAGTTTCCGTACGAACTGTTGTACAGATCTACTTTGGCGGACATGTAATCCTTCCAGCGTAGCCGTCGTCTATATCTATACCTATGTACTTGGTAAGTCGACCCATTGGTTTCGAGGCCGAGATGTTACACCCGGCAACCTCGTAGCTCAAATCCAGCAGCTCAAATGATGAACGGCTCGATGAATAGTCAGAACTGTAAGGGTAACCTGCCGTATGATTACCCGCCTTCTGCAGTCGAGCGGCCAAACCAGCTTGACATGACTTTTCTACCTGCACTAACGGCACTTTCCGTACATCCTTTGCTGGGATAACCTGAATCCATACTCTTAATGGCGACGCCGGTTCGTGTCCCCCGGCACAAGGCGGCAAATTAGACAGCGGCAAATTTTGACAGGAGACCTGGGAATGGCAAGGATCCGGGTGTGTTCGTTTTTCAAGGTGGTTGTACTCGCTGCGCTTCTCGCCGTCACTGCTTCGGCGCAAGTCCGGAACCGCATCGCGCAAAACATTGGTGACACCGAACCCGTCATGGTTTCGGCGCCGCATCCCCTGGCCCGGGCCGAGTTTGATCGGGGACGAGTCGAAGGCAGCTTGAGAATCGATCACGCTGCGATCGTGTTCAAGCTGGCGCCAACGCAGCAAACCGCCCTCGAGAAACTACTGGCGGAACAGCAGAACCCGCACTCTCCGAACTATCGCAAGTGGCTGACTCCGGAGCAGTACGCCGCGCGCTTTGGCATGAGTGACGCTGACCTCGCCAAAGTCTCTGCCTGGCTGAAATCACAAGGCTTGACCGTGAACGGTTACTCCCGCGCCCGCACCCGGGTGTTCTTCAGCGGAGCCGCGTCCCAGGTCGAGACCGCTTTTCACACCGAGTTCCACCGTTATCTGATCGACGGCGAGACCAGCCTCGCCAACGCCACCGAACTCTACGTGCCACAGGCGCTTTCCACCATGGTGCTGGGTCTTCGGGGTTTCGACAACTTTCGTCCCCGCCCCAGGGCGCGCGTCGCGGTGAGGCCGAACTTCACCTCGCATCAGTCGGGGAACCACTTCGTGGCGCCTGGTGATTTTGCCACTATCTACAATGTTCCCGCCGCACTTGATGGCACGGGCCAGAAGATCGCTGTAGTGGGACAAACTCAAATTAACACCTCGGACATTGATGCCTTTCGTACGGCAGCCAGCTTGCCGGCCCGGACCTCCGGAAACTTTCAGCAAATCCTGATACCCGGCGGCGGCACCGGCTTCAGCGACGGAGACGAGGTTGAATCTAATCTCGATCTTGAGTGGTCAAACGCAGTTGCCCCGAAGGCGACCATCCTGTTCGTTTACGCGGGCGCGAATTCGGCAACCCTGAACGTCTTCGATGCGCTGCAGTACGCCGTGGACCAGAATCTGGCGCCGGTTATCAGCACCAGCTATGGCAATTGTGAAGCGAACTTAACCGGCTTTCTTACGACCCTCCAGCAGAGCGCGCAGCAGGCTAACTCGCAAGGGCAAACCATCACCGCGGCATCAGGAGACGCGGGCGCAGCGGACTGCGACGCCAGCACTGCCAGCGCGGGAGCCCACGGGTTGGCAGTGGATTCGCCCGCCAGCATCCCCGAAGTCACCGGAATCGGCGGCACTGAGTTCACTGGAGACGCGGCAGGTGCTTTATCTGGGACTGCTCCCAATACCACCGCCGGTGCAACCACTTTCTGGGGCGCCACCACCAGCACCACCGACAACCTCAGTTCAGCGCTGTCCTATATTCCGGAAACGACCTGGAATGACACCACGCTGGTCGGGACCCTCTCCGCCACCGGCGGAGGGAAGAGCAAAGTTTTTTCCAAGCCAAGCTGGCAGACCGGTACCGGCGTGCCCAGCGACAGTTCCCGCGACGTGCCTGACGTTTCACTGGGCGCCTCGCCTAACCATGACGGTTTCCTGATCTGTTCCCAGAGCTTTTTCGTGGGCGTCACGCCCGCCGTTACCAGCTGTACGACCGGGTTCCGGGCCAGCGATGGAGCCTCTTTGGCCGTGGTTGGCGGTACCTCTGTGGGCTCGCCCGCCTTTGCCGGCATTGTTGCCCTGCTGAATCAGAAGACCGGTTCCAACGGTTTGGGCAACATCAACCCAACGCTTTACGGTCTGGCGGCGTCTACACCAGCCGCCTTTCATGACATCACGAGTGGTGACAACATCGTCCCCTGCACACAAAGCTCGACAGGTTGTCCGACCGCTGCTCCTTTCCAATATGGTTTCAGTGCGGGCGCGGGTTACGACCAGGTCACGGGTTTGGGCTCGGTAGATGTGACAGCCCTGGCGAATGCCATGGCAGGGCTAACGCTCACCCCGGATTTTTCAGTTTCGGCTTTTTCCGCCACCGCTTCAGCTCCTGGTCAGACTGCTACATCGCAAATCGTTCTGGAACCAACCGCTGGCTTTAGTGGCAGCGTGGATCTTACTTGCCAGCCGTCCTCAACCACCGCGCAAATCACCTGCTCAATCAGCCCCACTTCGGTTACGGTCGGTGCATCGGGTGGTACGGCGACCATGACGATTACAACCGCCGCGCCGCACGTCGTATCGGGCGCGTCAGCTTCGCTCCATCCTCACGGGTTTGGGTGGTTGGTTGCTGGCAGCAGCGGCCTGTTCGCCGGCATTTTCTTGCTTGGCACGCCTTCGCGCCAACGTCGCCGCATGGCGGGATTCGGACTGATGTTGCTGGTATTTTTCGCCGCCGGTGCAGGCTGTGGTGGCGGTAGTAGCAGCAAGAGCAATACGACTCCCTCCGGAGGAACGCCCACAGGCAGCTACAACATCACGGTCACTGCCACCAGCGGCTCGCTGTCACACACAGCTAACGTTGCCTTGACGGTGCAGTAGCTTGTGTGGGGCGGACACTCTTGTCCGCCGCTTTTGAAGTTGATTTTGGGGGTTGCTGCATTGACCTTGTCTTAAGTACCAATTCAAAGTCAAAGGCGGCGGACAAGAGTGTCCACCCCACACATTCCTACATCCTGAAATCAACTGCCGTTGTATTCCCTCCGCAGACCAGCACTCCTACGCGCTCTCCCGGCTGGGGCTGGTAGCGCCCCGACAGCAGGGCCGCGAAAGCTGCCGCACCTCCGGGCTCTGCCACCACGCGCAAGACGTTCCACAACGCCTTCTGTGCTTCCACGATGGAATCGTCGGAAACCAGCAAGACGTCCTTCACGTGCTCCTGCGCGATGGGGAACATCATCTCGCCCACCCGCTTCGGCGCCAGCGAATCGGCGGCGATTCCGCCCGCTTCTGCATCCACCGGGCGCCCGGCCTGTCGAGCCCGGGTGAGCGTGGGTGCAGCTTCCGGTTCCACGCCAACAATCTTGATGCGAGATCGATACCAGGCGGCGATGCCACCGATGAGGCCGCCGCCACCCACGGCCACCAGCAGGGTATCGAGTTGGGGAGATTGTTCCTCAAATTCCAGACCGACCGTTCCTTGGCCGAGCAGAGTTTCCACCTGCTCGTAGGCGTGGACTACGAGTGCGCCCGACTGTGCTGCCCACTCCTCACTTGCCGCCAGCGCGTCGGCATAACGTTCGCCAGTGACAACCAGATCCGCGCCGTAACTACGGATTCGTTCCAGCTTGGCCGGGGACGCGACTTCCGGAACAAAAATTCTCGCTGGCCGCTTCAGTTTCATGGCAGCAAAAGCCACGGCCGCGCCATGATTGCCGCCTGATGCGGCAACTACGCCTGCCGCGGGAATTTCCCGCATCAGCAGGTTGGCGAAAGCGCCTCGGGCCTTGAAGGAGCCGGAATGCTGCAGCAACTCCAGCTTGAGGACCAAGCCGATGCCGTTCAATCCAAAGTCCGCGCCCTCGACTTCAACCACTGGGGTTCGCCGTATATGGGGCCGGATCAGTCCGTAAGTGCTGGCAATACTCTTGCGGTCAACCTTAAGTGCAGGCATGGCGTTCATGATAAAGGCTGGGCCTGGGAAAAGTAGCGCCGCGGGACCGTCCCCAAGGCCCCTGGCACAGTCAAGCTTCCTCGAGACTTGCCGATAGACCAGACGTGACCACTCCCGCCGTAGCGAAAGCTGTACCCCCGCCCAGTGCGCGTTTTGTTGCGCGGCAACCGATTCTGACCAAAGATGAAAAAGTCTTCGGTTATGAGCTGTTGTTTCGCGATGGCGTGGAGAGCTACTTCTGTCCCACCGATCCCGAAGCCGCCTCGCGCAGCACGCTGGATACCTCCCTGCTTATGGGACTGGACGTGCTCTGCGACGGCCGCCGGGCGTTCATCAACTGCACCCGCGAGGTGCTGTTGAAGGACTACATAACTTTGCTGCCTTCCAGCCAGACCGTGGTCGAGATTCTGGAGTCTGTGGAGCCCGATGACCTGGTGATGGCGGCTTGCCAGCGTCTAAAAGAAGCCGGCTACATGATTGCCCTCGACGACTTTGCCGTGGACGATCCACGTGAGCCGCTGACCGATATCGCCGATATCCTCAAAGTGGATGTGCGGGCCACCACGGCGGAGCAACGCGCCGCCATGGTCAAACGCTACGGCCCGTGGCGCCGCCGCCTGCTGGCCGAGAAAGTGGAAACGCGCGAGGAATTTGTGGCGGCCAAGAAGGCCGGCTTTCTCTATTTCCAGGGCTATTTCTTCCGCCGGCCGGAGACCCTGAGAGCACATGACATTTCCGGCAACCAGCTGAATTACGTGCGCATGCTTCAGGTGGTTTCCAAACCGGAATTGGATCCGCGCGAGATTGAGAATGCGATCAAGGGAGAAGCTTCGCTGTGTTATCGCCTGCTGCGTTACATGAACTCCGCGGTTTTCGGTTTCTCCAACGAAATCCATTCAGTACGCCACGCTCTTTCGATCCTGGGAGAATGCGAAGTCCGGCGCTGGGTGCGTCTGGTCGTCACTTTGTCGGCGGGGAAGAACAAATCGAGCGAACTGGTGCTTTCCGCCCTGGTTCGTGCCCGCTTCTGCGAGTTGCTGTCGCCCAAAATCCAGAGCGGCGATTCCGACCTGTTCTTGTTGGGATTGCTCTCCATGATGGATTCCATCCTGGAAGTCTCCATGGCTGAAGTAGTGGATAGCGTCCCCATCGACCAGGAGACCAAAGCGGTGCTTCTGGGCGGGGGGAGCCGCTTGCGCCCGCTGTATCAACTGATGCTGGCGCAGCAATCCGGCGACTGGCAACGAGCGGCTGAGTTGGCAAGATCCCTTGACCTGCGGGAAAGTGAAGTCGCAGAAATCTACTGGCAGGCGATGCAATGGGCCCGGCAGGTGAGTGGCGGATGATTTCTTTCCGGCCTGCGACAGAGCTGCTGGGGCGCGATTCGGGGTTCTTTACAGTTACTATTGTGCAAAACTACCTGACTTAGGACTTGCGCTTTCTCCCGCGCGAGCGGTACCATCGTAGATGTTTCCAGCGGCCATGCTCTCTAGCTGGCCCTCCGCGCCCCCTGGCCCCAGACGCCAAACGGAAAAGCGATCTTACGGATTAGAGATCTACCGAATTACAGATCTACGTTAAAGATCATTCACGCGTGAGTTCCAGCCGCATTGGTTTTCGGCGCAGCTCCATCATGTGCGCCAAGGATTTACTAAAGAAGGTGTTAATCCAGCAGCAAAAATCGAGTCCCCCCTCGGGCGGACTGAATACAGTTACAAAAACGAGAACAATATGAATGCAGGACCCGGACACCCCTCCGGAGGTGGAGGAGGGAGAAGCAAGCGTCGGCGCGGGCGTCGTCCGCCCAATCGCGGCGGAGCTCCTGGCCGCGATCGTCAACAGCCAGGTGGCGGCATTTACTCGGCCCCCATGGATCACAGCTATCGAGCCGCCATGAACGGCAACAACGGTTCGCGACCTGGACGCATGCGTCCAGGATTCGCCCCCACGTATGCCCCGGTCGAGCCCGAGCCCTTGCCCCAGGGCGACAATGGCAATTCCCGAATCTTTGCTTTTGTCGACGATCTGTTCTTTCAGGCCAAGATCCAGGAGACCGCGCGCAAGCTGAATGTGAAGGTGGAATTCGTCAAGACGGAAAAAGATCTGCTCGATCACATGAAGCAGAATGGCGAAGAAAAACCGTCACTGATCATCTTCGACATGAACAACGCGAATGCCAAACCCCTGACCCTGATCCCAAAACTCAAGACAAAATTGAAGAAGGGGACGTCCATCATTGGATTTCTGTCGCACGTTCAGGGTGACCTGAAGATGAAGGCACACGAAGTGGGATGTGACATGGTGTTGCCTCGCTCTGCCTTCTCGCAGAACTTGCCGCAGCTGTTACGCCGTCACGGCGCCCCCGAACCAGCGGAAGAAACCAGGCCCGTTTAGGATGTGGGCGCGAGCGTCCCGCTAGTGCGGGAGTGTTCGTGGCAAGGCAGCACGAGCGGGACGCTCGCGCCCACACAATCTAACCCGGCGGCCAGCTCAAAGACCGCCCTCCCAGCAAATGTATGTGCATGTGGAACACTGACTGCCCGGCGCCCGGGCCGACGTTCAGCACCGTACGATAGCCGTCTTCGATGCCGCGCTGCCGTGCCAGTTGCGCTGCCGTCAGGTGGCATCGGCCGATGATGTCCGCATCCTCGGCGGACGCTTCTTTCAGCCCGCGAATATGTTTCTTGGGCACTACCAGCACATGCGTCGGCGCCTGGGGATTGATGTCCTCGAACGCGAAAGTATGCGCGTCTTCAAAAACCTTCTTGGCGGGAATCTCACCGGCGATAATGCGGCAGAACAAGCAGTCTGTCATGAAAGTCCTCTAAACCGAGATTTCAGATTGCAATTCAGATTGATCTTCTCTGCGTACTTTGCGGGTTTTCTCAGCGCCCTTTGCGGTGAAGAGCCTTTAACCGCGGAGGACGCCAAGACAACGCAAAGGCCGCTAAGAAAGTCCCAGGCCAATCTACAGTCTGAAATCTGAATTCTGCAATCGAACCACTGAAAACGACGCTCGGCCCGCACTCCTGCCGAAATTTCGGAAAACTTCCGGCAAAAAAGAGAAAAAGTTTTCCTCGCCGGGCAATCGGAGGGTAAATGCTTTCCCATTACGAAAGGGCGGTAATCAGTCCCAGGAACGACAATAAGCCGCGTTTTTTCATAAGGTTACACATTTGATTCGCAGATGGTAACAAACTGATTTTTTAATGTACGAGCGGCGCTAAGTCCCTTAGTATCGAAGGATTGCAAGCGCTAGCCAGTGACTGTTTAAGACTTGGCAAGCCTCGTGCATCAGATTACACATTCGAGTTCGGGTTGTCCGAGTCTGGGTCATCCGAGTCTGGTTGGGGAAAGAATCAGTGACTTCTAGCAAACGCTCTGTTTTCTTATTGCTGATCGCGTTCGTCTTGACGCTGCTCCCTCAACTCGGGACCGCAGCCACAGTAAGCACCCGCTCGTTGACTGCTCGGAAGAAATCCCAAAAAGTGAGTGAAGCCCCGCACGCCCGGAAACGCCTGACCAGGCTCTCGCGGAGCCGCGCCCGCACCACGCGCGTGGCGAGAAGCGGCCGGGCGCGTCGTCGTCGCTATCACGAGCGCTTCACTGCCAGCTCATTCGTCGACGACAAGTTTGAAAACGACGTCACCGCCGGCGAGGATCCTATCGTCCGCCAGGCTGCCCTCGAGGCCCTGGGCAACATGAACGGCACGGTGCTCGCGATCGAGCCCACCAGTGGCCGGGTCTTAGCCATGGTGAACCAGAAACTGGCATTGTCGAGCGGAGCGCAGCCTTGCTCCACCATCAAGTTATCGGTAGCCCTGGCCGCCCTGAGCGAAGACCTGATTACCAAGAATACCGAAGTCGCCCTGGGCCGTCGCAGCCGGATGAATCTCACCACCGCCCTGGCGCATTCCAACAACGCTTACTTCGAGGCTCTGGGACGCCGCCTGGGATTTGAAAAAGTCAGCTTCTACGCCCACCAGTACGGATTGGGTGAACTCGCCGGATACAACATCCCGGGCGAGCAGATGGGCACCTATCCGCAGGAGGAGATTTCATCCAAGCTCGGCGGGGTAGGCAAGATGTGCTCTTTCGGAGAAGGCATCTCCATGACGCCGCTGCAACTGGGTGCCATGGTTTCCGCTATCGCTAACGGCGGCACGCTCTACTACCTGCAGCATCCCACCGCTCCGGATGAAGTCGCGAATTTCGAGCCAAGGGTAAAACGCCACCTCGATATCGCTCCGCTCATTCCCGAAATTTCGGACGGCATGGCCGCGGCGGTCAGCTACGGCACAGCCCGCAGCCTGCGAGTTAATTTCAACGAGGAAGAGATTCTAGGTAAGACTGGAACCTGCTCCAGGGCAGGCACTCGCTACGGCTGGTTCGCTTCCTACGCCAAGACCGACGTCGGCCGCATCGTCGTCGTAGTCTTCCTGCAAGGTGGACGCCCCACCTTCGGCCCCAAAGCCGCAGAAATTTCCGGCCGCATCTATCGCAGCCTCTACGACCACTCTTTCTTCGAAGCTCACCCAAGTCAGCCAGCTGACACGGCAGCGGACGTGAAGCCGGTGAGCAGCACTCAGCAGTAAGTTGTCAGCTTTCAGTCATCAGCATCGGTGAAGGGCCTCTTCAGAGGCCCTTCGTTATTTACACTCCGCTCACCCGCTTGTCATCCTGAGGCCCGCGCTTTTTGCGGGCCGAAGGATCTATGGATTCGCTGGCAGCTGTGATACCGTCGGCTAAATGCACAGGTCCTTCGTTGGGAGTCCTCCGCTTCGCGGAAGACTCCGCAGCTTCAAGATGACAGCTTGTTCTCGAGCTACGGGTTCGACGGCGTCTGCGGGTCTCCGGCTACAGGTGCATTTGGCGCCAACACAAAGTTATTCACGATAGGCGTTCCGTTTCCAAGCACAAGATCGTAGCCGGGGTTGGTGGAGAAGACACCGTTAAAGCCGCTTATGTTCTGGCGGTAGATCTGAAAATGCGACCCGACGAGCTGTTGCGCCGCAGCCAGGGCATAAATATCAAAGTTCTCGTTCCCCAGCCTTATACCGCCGAGATTCTCTTCTTTTAAGGCCAGGATTCCGGCGAAATCCGGTGACGAGGCACTGGTGCCGATGACACCCACCAACTCCCCCGCGAATGCCTCGATGACGAAGCTGCGATGCGGACCACAGGGCTGTATCGCATCGCCCGGGCAACCACCCATGTGTCCGGAGATGTCGGGAACGGTGCGTTTGTTGGAGCCGGTCTTTACCAGTCTTTGATAGAGCGGCTTGGAGAAGAAGATGCTTGGCCCGCCGCCCCCTGCCCAAACTCCTCCCGTGACCAGATTTCCGACGCCGAAAGGATCTTCGTCGACCAGCGGATCGTCATCGGCGTTCTCGCTTACATACTTGGACTCGAGGCTTGGCGGATTGAAGGTCGTGACCAGATTCGTACCGCCAACTGCGGTCACGCTGGGACTTGACGCGGGATGCTCAATCGTCTGTACGTATGTCCCCGCTACGTGAGGCGGAGTCGTCGGCGGATCCGTGAAATAGGACAGCGCTGGAGCATCGAGAGCGCCGTTGTCACCGGAACTTGCGACAAAGGTTATGCCCTGCGAATTGCCCTGCTTGAAGATATCTTCGTAGATCTGGAGAATCCCGCTGAAGTCGGTCCCATCATTGTATTCGGCGCTGAAGAAGACTTCAGATTCGCCAAACGACGAGTTCACGATGTCCGCCAGGTTATCTTCGACCACAGCGTCGTACCCGGCGATAACCGAATCGTCGGAAAAATCGGGAAGGTTGTAGACCACGATTGTTGCGTTGGGCGCCATCCCGCCGGCCTGTTCGATATCGAGTTCAGCTTCCAGCGAGTTGCCGCTGTTGGGATCGAACTTCGATCCGCCGCCCACCGAGCGCCGCAGCACTGTAGGGGGCGACAGCTTCTCATGCTTGAAGAACGCATTGATATCGCTGTTCTTGAAGTCTGACGGAATCACAATGGCGATAGTGCGTCCCTTGCCGCTAAGTTTCTTGAACGAGGGAAAGCTGTAGGCTTGCTTGAGATCGTCGAACCAGTACCCTCCATCCGGCGACAATCGATTGTCGGGTATGGCGCTGGCCATGCGGCGGGAATGAACACGCGTCCGGATTGCGGGGGAAAAACCTACGACCTGAGCACCTACTTCTCTAAGGGCCGAGGGTAAGTTTAGCCCTCCGCCCGCCATCATCCTGGCATGACCATTGGCGGTCACCGTGTTCGACAACGCGACCCCGAAGGCGCTCTCCACAGCCTTTGCGGAGCCCTGTACGTGGAGACCGTGGCTATGGACGCCGGTGACCGCAAGGCCATATGCCTTGAGCACGTCGGAGACGCGGGCAATGTCTTCCGCTTTCGGTCCGAAGCGCAACCGAAATTCCTGCGGCGTGATCCACTTACGATAAAGGGCATTGCCGGGCGTGTGCTGTGCGCCCAGCAACTGGTCCAGTCCATCCTGATTTTGAGTTCGCAGGTACACGTCGAACTTAACCACCTGGCTGGCAGATGCGCGGTTTTTCGCGTGCAACATCTCTGCAGCAAACAGGTTTGCGGTGAACAGGCTGAGCAACAGGGTTAGCAGTCCAAAAGTAACGAGACGGGAACGTCGCATGGAAAATCTCCTAATCAAATTGAAAGCGGCGGGGATGAGCGTGAAGCAATTCGGAGAAAACAAAACGCGATTTGCATCGCGTGGCGCACAACATATATTTCATGCGTCGCGACAGTCAAGACAGAAACGCGCGCGAAAGTAAATATGCTGTGCAAATCTCATAACTGAAGAGACTATCCCTTGCGGGAGAGTAATCGAGTCGGTATGCCGACGCGGTTTGTGGTCGGAAAACCGGAAGTGGTTTTATTGCGGCTACGCGTCCAAGCTCACGGCGAAGCTTGGTTTCAGGTAGGATCTGGAGTTTGCACAAAGGCTGAGAGAGGCCCTGATATGTTCCTACCACGCCGTAATTTCCTGAAGTCCGTCGCCGGCGCCGGTTTGCTCGGCGTCACTCTTCCCCTGCGAGCGCAAGAGCAAGCCACCCGGGCCACGCGTGGAATGCCGGCGCCGCGCATCAAGGACATCAGCGTCATCGAATGCCAGCCTCAGGGCGTGCGCCTCACCGTGGTCAAGATCACGACTGACCAGGATGGACTCTACGGCTACGGCTGTGCCACCTTCACACAACGCGCCGATCTGGTAAAGCCGGCCGTCGAGAAATATCTGAAACCCTTCCTGTTGAACAAAGCCACCGACCGCATCGAGGACATCTGGCAGTCCTGCTACGACAGTTCTTATTGGAAGAACGGTCCCGTGCTGAACAACGCGATCAGCGGGATCGACCAGGCGCTATGGGATATCAAAGGCCGGCAGGCGGGAATGCCGGTGTACCAGCTCGCAGGCGGCAAGTGCCGCGAGGCCGCCGACACCTACGCCCACGCTGACGGCGCTGAGTTCCAGGAGGTCATCGATAGCGCGAAGCGCTACATGGAACAAGGCTTCCGCCACGTCCGGGTTCAGGTGGGGGTACCGGGAATGGCCGGCTACGGTGCGCGCCGCAGTGGAGCACCGCTGAAGGCGCTTCATGATAAGCCCCTGTTCGAGCCCGCCTACTACGCCCGCCGCGCGTTGAAGCTTCTGGAAATTTGCCGCCAGGAGCTCGGCGAAGAAATCGAGTTGCTCCATGACATGCACGAACGCCTGTTGCCGAACCAGGCGGTGCAGTTCTGCAAGGACGCCGAAAAATTCAAAATGTTTTTTCTCGAAGACCCTCTCTCGCCGGAGGATCTCGGCTACTTCCGTCAAATCCGCCAGAACTGCGCGACGCCCATCGCCATGGGAGAACTTTTCAATAGTCCGCACGAATGGCAGCCGTTGATCGCAGAGCGACTGATCGACTACATCCGGGTGCACGTTTCGCAGGCAGGCGGATTCACTCCAGCCCGCAAAATTGCGATCCTGGCGGAGCAGTTTGGCGTCAGAACGGCGTGGCATGGCCCGGGCGACGTTTCGCCGGTCGGCCACATGGCCAATGTCACCCTCGACGTCGTCAGCTACAACTTCGGCATTCAGGAATACTCACCATTCAATGACCGGACGCAGGAGATATTCCACGGCTGCCCCGAAATGAAAGATGGATACCTGTGGGTCAGCGAGAAGCCGGGATGGGGAATTGAGATCGACGAAAAAACAGCCGCCAAGTCCCCGTTCGTCTCCGGCCCAGACAATCTGAACGGTGGCTGGGGAGAGATACGAAAGCGCGACGGCACGGTCATCAAGCAGTAGATCGAACCGCGTGGGGACAGCCGCCCCCGGCTGTCCGGCCGAGCGTAGCTCGGCAGCAGATTGCATCTTCCCCATCCACTTTGTCATCCTGAGGCCCGCGCTTTTTGCGGGCCGAAGGACCTATGTATTCGTCCGCAGCGGCAGTGACACGGGCCAGATACACAGGTCTTTCGTTGGGAGTCCTCCGCTTCGCGGATGACTCCGCTTCCTCAGGATGACAACGAGGAGGGTTAGAGGTAGCTGAGCCAGGCATCGCTGCGGCGCTGTTTCAAGGCCGCAAACCAGCGGCAAAGCGGATAGAGCGCGACCACGACTGAAGCCCAGATCAAATAAATAATCGGCAAAGAGAATCCCCACCCAGGTGGCGGAGTGATGGGGAACTTGTCGATAGTTGGCGACTCGAACATCCAGTGCACCTGTCCGTAACGCGCGTAACAAATGGCGACCGCGAGCAGATGAATGAGTGGGAAGTGCAGTAAGTAATAAAACATCGGCACTTTGCCGAGGACCATTGCGGGGCGCAGGAGTTGTGGCGCCCCGCCATCAACCGCCCAAAGAAGAAGCAGCGCCGGACCGAGCGTCATCAGAAGAAACAAAAGTGACGGTGGATACTTGTTGGTGTTCAGAAACGAGAGCGCGGTGAAGGCTGCAGATTTCTGCGTGCTCCAGCGCGCTGGATCGCCGTGAATATTAATACTGCGAATAATCACGAATGCGGCAGTAACTACCAGTCCGGTGCGCAACAGGAAAGCTCTCCGGCGGTTGGAGGCCCAGGCATAAATCTGCCCGAGACCATATCCCACAGCGGTAACTCCAACCCAGGGAATCAACGTATACGCGACGAAGACGGAGTGCTGCGGATTTGCCACGATGAAATTTAAAGAGTGCAGGATGGACCAGACCGGGTTGGAGGATCGAATGGGGTCGAGCAAATTGTGGCCCGCGATCATCACCACGCCGAGCGCAGTGACCAGTGGTGTTGGCAGGTGAACCAGCGCCGAAAGAACGATCATCGCCCAGCCGAGCGCCCACAGGACATCGAGCAGCGTCAGATGATAGTCGAAATTGAACTGCAACCCGAGGCAGCGGAACAGCGTTAGTTCCAGAAATATCAGCCACAGTCCTCGAGTGAAAAGAAATTTTGACAACTCGGGTTTGGACTTCTTGCGCAGTGAAAGATACGCTCCGGTGCCCGTGAGCAGAAAGAAAACCGGCGCGCAAAAATGCGTGATCCAGCGGGTGAAAAATAACGCAACGGTGGTCTGGGTAGGGTCGGTGGGACTGAAGGCAGTTTGGCCAAAGAAGTCGCGAGTGTGATCGAGCGCCATGAGAATCATGATGACGCCGCGTACGACGTCAATTGATTCGAGACGGACGCGCGTAGGGGTGGCAGTTACCGCCACCGTGGGATCGTTCTTTGACGCGACAATTCGCGGGCCAGAGACCACCTTATGCCTCACACTTGTCTTAGACGATTGCCACCGTAACAAGTTAGAGGGTGCCCCGTCCAAGCTCCGCTTGGGCGGGGATGTTCACGCGTCACAGACTTCAGCCGCGCGGCCGCGATAGCCTCCCCAACACAATCCTAAAGCGACGCGCTCCTCTGCGATTGCACTAACCCCGTTGTCATCCTGAGGCCCGCGTTTTCGCGGGTCGAAGGACCTATGAATTTGTTGGCAGCGGCAGACGTGTCGGCCAGTTGCACAGGTCCTTCGTTGGGAGTCCTCCGCTTTGCGAAGGACTCCGCTACCTCAGGATGACAGGCGGTTGCGATTGTAAAGTGGATCCAGCGTAGAGGCATTTTCACCGAGGAACAGATCATCCAAACACAAACGCCCAGCCTTCCGGCTGGGCGTCCGCTAACGACGACTCACCATCGACTACCGACTAGCTTTCCTCTCGTCCTTCTCCACCACGCCGTCCCTGACGTAGATCACGCGATGGGCGTATTCCGCGATGTCGTGTTCGTGGGTGACCAGGACGATGGTGTTGCCTTCGGATTGCAGGCGATCGAATAGCGCCATGATCTCGTTGCCGGTCTGGGAGTCGAGGTTGCCGGTAGGCTCGTCGGCCAGGATGATGGACGGGCGATTCACCAGGGCACGGGCGATGGCGACTCTTTGCCTCTGGCCTCCGGAGAGCTCGTTGGGCTTGTGCATCATGCGGGATTCCATGCCGACCGCCGCCAGCGCGCCTTTGGCGCGCTCCACGCGCTCCTCGCCGGGGATGCCGGCGTAGATCAGTGGCAGTTCGACGTTGTGCAGCGCAGTGGCGCGAGCCAGCAGGTTGAAGGTCTGGAAGACGAAGCCGATTTCTTTGTTGCGAATGCGCGCCAGTTCGTCGTCGTCCAGTTCGCTGACCAGTTGGCCGTTCAGCCAGTAGTTGCCTTTGCTGGGCGAATCCAGGCAGCCGATCAGATTCATCAGCGTGGATTTGCCGGAGCCGGAGGGTCCCATGATGGCGACGTATTCGCTGCGCTGGATGCGTATGTTCACGCCACGGAGCGCGTGCACCTGCTGCTCCGAGCCCATGTCGTAGGTCTTCCACAGGTCCTCGGTGCAGATCATGCACGACTCGGGAGGCGCCGACACTACGGGCTGCTTAAAGTTGATGACTTCTGCGGTTGCCATTTTTCTCTCCTGGTCCTCTCGGGACACTCGCCCGCTCCGATCTTCTGGCTGCCTGTTGGACGCTTAACCAGGTCAGTTGTTAGTCGTCGGTCGTCAGTCAGGAGTCGTCAAGAGCTCTTCGCCTCAATTTGCTCTTGCTGACGACCGACGACTGACGACTGATGACTAGCTCTCGTCTTCCTTCTTGGGCGCCGTGTTATCTATTTTTACGCTAGCGCCCGGCCGCAGAGTGCGCAGCACTTTGTAGCTGCCGGTAACGATTTCGTCACCCGGCTTCAACCCGCTCAGCACCTCGATATCGGTAGTGCCCGTGATGCCGGTTTCGACGGGAAGAAATTCCGCCTTACGATCGCGGATGACGAATACGCCCTGAACTTCGTCCTTGTCCGCGTCTGCACGTTTGGATGCTTCCTTGGGCGGCGCGGCGGCCTGCACGGCGTCTTTCTCGCCACCGCTGGATTTCAACTCCTCTCGCGAACGCACCGTCAGCGCCTGGATGGGCACGGTCAGCACATGACCGCGCGTCGCCGTAGTGATCTTCGCGGTAGCGGACAACCCGGGCCGCAGATTTTCCAACGCCTCTTGCAGCGTGACCACGACCTTGAAATCTTTCGCTTCCTGGCTGGCCGAGGTTTGTTGTGACGTGGACACGCCGGTGGAGCGAACGATTGCGTTGTTTCCAATCTCGGTCACCGTCGCTTTGAAAGTCTTTTTGGGAATGGCGTCAATGCTGACTTCGGCGGACTGGCCCAGCCGCACGTTAACGATGTCGGTTTCGTCCACCCTGACCTCGGCGGTGATGACGGACATGTCGGCCAGCGTCATGAGCGTGCTGCCGGGTGAATTCTGGATGCCAATTACTACCGTCTCGCCTTCCCGCACGGGAAGGTTGGTGATCATGCCGTCGTAGGGTGCAGCATACGTAGTCTTTTTCAACACGTCGGCTGCATGGGTCAGATTGGCGGCATTCTGCGCAATGTGGCGATCGGCAGAATCCTTTTGCGCTTTGGCCTGGGCGACACGCGCTTGCGCCTGTGCCAGGCCGGCCTGCGCGGTTTGCCATGTGGCCTTCCGGCTGTCGTACTCTGATTTTGCGATCAGTTCGCCTTTGTACAGACCTTGAGCGCGAGTCCAATCGAGTTGAGCGCGCTCATAGTCGGATTGCGCGCGGTTCAGATCCGCGGCGGAAGTATTCAGTGCGGCTTCAGCAGCGATCGCGTCGGTCTGGGCTGCTTCCAGTCCGGCCTGCGTGGCGTTCACGTCGGCCGAGGATTGCACGTTTTCCAGTTGTGCCAGCAATTGGCCCTTCTTGACCCGGTCGCCTTCTTTCACATACAGCCGGGTAATCTTGCCGAAAGCATTGGCGCCGATGTTGACGTAGGTTTTCGGCTTGATCTCGCCCGATGCGCTGACAATCGAAGCCAGATCCATCGACTCCGCTTTGCCGGTCTGCACGGTGACCACGCCCTTGTGGCTTTGATGAACCGCAATGCCGACAATCGCCAGTACGATGACGGCGATGCCAATACCGATCGCTATTTTCTTTCCGGTGCTCATTGTTCCCTTGTTACGCCCTGCAATCCTGCACTCTCGTGATTGCGACGAGGGGAGGTCGCCCGACATACAATTCTAGTTCTGGATCGCCACTATCTCGGCTCCAGGATTCCCGACGCAGCAATTCACCGGCGCAACTGGGGACACTCCATCACATACGGTTTTGCAGACACAAAAGTTCCAGTGGGTCAAACTGCCATGCGGGGTGTCCGGTCTGGGGCCCCAGTCGAAAAGACCGTCCCAAGCGGGGCGTTGATAACAAGTAGATTATAGCCTGAAGAAGGCTGAGAATTGAACAAACTCTGAGGCAGGGACATCAGCAGGAAATAGCATCGCGGGAACGCGGATTTTACAATCTTTACAATTGGTTAGGGGGCTTTAGTTAGCCTTGCCTTAGGGACCCTAAAGTCATAGAATGCCAACCAGGGTTGTTTGCGTCGTAAGGAGTGCCCCCTTTATGTCCCGGGTAGGTTTTCTCAGTCGTTTTTTCACGGTTCTGGTTTTTCCGTCTCTCATTCTAGCCGCGGTGTCTTTTGCCGCTGCGCAAAATGGGAAAGGGGACGGCACCGATCCCGCCGCAGCCGAGTCTTCTCCGGCCTCCGCGTCGACTTCTACGCCGGGGGCTACGGAAAAAGGCGCTGCGGACGTCGATCCACTCAAGCGGCCACTCACGGAAAAGCAGAAGAAGCAGAACTCCAAGTCGCTGAAGATTGAGTTGAGCAAGACCTACAAGAAGTGGCTCGACGAAGACGTGCGCTGGATCATTACCGACGAAGAGCAGAAAGCCTTCAAACTGCTTTCGAACGACGAAGAGCGCGACCAGTTCATTGAGGCTTTCTGGCAGCGCCGTGATCCCACGCCGGACACGATCGAGAACGAATTCAAGGAAGAACACTACCGGCGCATGGCCTACGCCAACGAACATTTTGCTGCTGGCATTCCCGGCTGGAAATCCGATCGTGGTCGAATTTACATAATGTATGGTCCGGCGGATGAGATCGAGTCGCATCCCTCGGGCGGGTCATACGAACGTCCGATGGAAGAAGGCGGCGGCGAGACTTCTACATTCCCTTTCGAAGACTGGCGCTATCGCTATCTGGAGGACATTGGGCAGGAAATCATCATTGAGTTTGTGGACACCTGCATGTGCGGCGACTATCACATGACCATGGACCGGTCAGAGAAAGACGCGCTGCTCTATACACCCAATGCCGGACTGACCTTGTACGAACAGATGGGCATGGCCAACAAGGCAGACCGTTTCACTGGTGGCGGCCTTGAGCGATTGGGTACCGGCCCCTTTAGCACTAATAACCAGACCAAGCAGTTTGACCGGCTGGAACAATTCTACAAGCTGCAGAAACCGCCGGCAGTGAAGTTCAAGGACCTGGAGGAAGTGGTTAGCCACAAGATTAGCGTCAATCTGATGCCGTTTGATGTGCGTACTGATTTTGTGAGGGTGACAAGCGATACGGTTTTGGTTCCGGTTACAGTCCAGGTAAAAAATCGCGACGTGACTTTCGTGAACAAAGATGGCGTGCAGCGGGGGACGGTGAATATTTTCATCCGGGTTACGACCCTCACCGGCAAGATCGTGCAAACCGATGAAAACACTGTACAGGTCGATGTTCCTGCCGAACTGCTGCCCAAGGTAACGGAGAATTCTTCGGTCTACTGGAAAGCGCTGCCGTTGCGGCCAAACCTTTACCGCATTGACGTCGCGGTGAAGGACGTCAATGGGGACCGTTCGGGTTCGTGGAGCAGCCGGTTGGCCGTGCCCAGCTACGACGATGATCGTCTTGCATCTTCGTCGTTGATCGTCGCGGACGTCATGGCTCCGGTTTCGACTAAAGAGATCGGCACGGGACAGTTTGTGATCGGCAACACCAAGGTGCGGCCGCGTGTGGCCTCCTCGAACGGCAAGCCGGTATCATTCAAGCGAAACCAGAAAGTGTATTTCTGGATGCAGATCTACAATCTGGGCATGGACGATAAGACTCACAAGCCCTCAGCCACAGTCGAATATAACGTGATTAACGCGGCGACGAACAAAGCGGTGATTCACACCGTGGAATCTACAGACCAGATGGGCAATATTGGAGACCAGATGACCCTGGAAAAACCGCTCTCGGCCTCCAGTCTTGATCCCGGGGTCTATCGCATTCAAATCAAGGTGAACGACAACATCTCCAAGCAGACGGTGGATCCTTCGGCAACCTTTGCCGTGGAGTAACCGGAGAGCTTGGTCTCCTGAGGTGTTTGGAGTGAAGCTGGGGAAACTCGGGTTGAAGCTCGGGTTATTTGGGATCGCGCTGGCACTTCCGGTGCTGGCGGCGGACCGACCAGGTTCCGCGTCGATTTCAGGATACGTTCGCAGCGCCGCCGGCGTCCCCCAAATGGGCGCCATGGTGGAAGTACTGGGCTCGGCGGCTCACTCGCTAAGGGTGTTCACTGACGAGAACGGTTTCTATTCCGCCGCTGGCCTAGTGCCAGGCGTGTACAACCTCAAAGCGTACTCTCCGTCATTCCTTCCCGCGCTCCGTGAACGCGTGGGGCTGCGCCCCGGCAGCAGCGTGATGGTTGATCTTAAGCTCAGCGGGCTATTCGAGGCGATCCAGATTCCGGCCATGCGTGGTGCCTCTGCCAGCGAAGACGATGACTGGAAGTGGGTGCTGCGTTCGGCCTCCAACCGTCCCATCCTGCGCATGCTGGACGATGGTTCAGTCGCACCAGCGGTGGAATCTGGCGATTCCCACGATCTCAAAGGAAGGCTTTCTTTCGTAGCCGGCTCGGCTTCCGAAGGCTTTGGCAGCGCCTCCGACATGAGCACGGTCTTTTCGGTCGAGAAATCGATCTTCTCGACTGGAACCATGGCTTTCCAGGGCAACGTCGGCTACGGCAATGGCTCGCCGAACGCGGTGCTGCGCACCTCCTACAGCCACACCATGGCCAATGGGTCGAAGCCGGAGATGGCTTTTACCATGCGCCGTCTGGCCGCGCCGGGAATCGATCCGCGCACCACAGCGTTGCAGGCTCTGGCACTTTCCGCGTCTGATGAATTTACGTTCGGCGACATTCTGGAGCTTCGATTCGGAAGCGAATTGCAGACCATTCAATTCATGGGACGGGTGACGGCGTTCCGTCCGTTTGGGTCGGCCGATCTGCATCTCTCGCCCAATACCGTGCTGGAGTACCGCTACGCTACTTCGCAGCCGGACAACCGGACGGAAAAGGGCTTTGACTCAGCGCCAGCGGACTTAAGCGAGTCCGGCCCGCGCGTTACCCTGGCGGGTTTTAGGTCGACGCTGGAACGAGCTCATCATCATGAAGTCTCCCTCTCCCACCGCGAGGGCAAAACGAATGTGCAGATTGCCCTATATTCCGACCGGGTTGCGGATCCAGCGCTGACCGGCGTCGGCGATGCCTCAGCAGACAGTGGAGAAGTTCTTCCCGATCTGTTTTCCGAAACGTTTACCTACCGGGGAAAGAAATTAGACGCGAATGGAATGCGTGTGGTATTGCAGCGCCAGTTGGCGTCAGACCTTACGGCTACGCTGGATTACGGATTCGGCGGAGTACTCGATCTGAGCCACGCCGACATCTCCCTGCAGGACGCGCGCAGCGACAGTCTGGTGCGGAATCGTCACACCGCCGCGGCAAAATTCGGCGGGACGCTGCCGGGAACCAAGACGCGCTGGATTACCTCCTACCGCTGGATCAGCGGGCAAGCGCTCACCCCGGTGGATATGTTCAACGCCTCCGCCGGACAGTCCGATCCATATCTGAACATTTATCTGCGCCAGCCCATCCCAGGAACCGGCTTCCTGCCCGGCCACATGGACGCGGTGATTGATGTACGCAACCTTCTGGCCCAGGGGTATGTGCCGTTACTCGGCCAGGATGGGCGCACGGTTTATCTGGTGCAGTCGGCGCGATCCATTCGCGGCGGCGTGGCGTTTTCCTTCTAGGGTCGTCAGTCTTCAATTGTCGGTCGTTGGTCTTCAGCCAAGACGAAGTCTCACCAGTTTCTGGAAGACTCCTTTGGATGCGATGGTCGGCGGTTCGAATCTGTCGTGACCAACAACGTCACCCGTTTTTTTCAGACATACGGCAGGCGAACTCTCCGCACTCGTTTCACTTCTTTACACGGATGATCACTCCGAGTAGTCCGTCACACGACCGCGATCTAGCAGGCTGCGGAAAAATGGACTCCGCGACTTAGATTCTCTCCGGTCTCGTGATTTTGTGATTCGGGAAGGGCTCTGGCTGCATCTGCAGGTGTCCAGCGCGGATTCACTTTCGGACCTGCGGGCACACCGCGACCGCGGCTTACGTCGCTTGAATCGCCAGATTCCTCATACGGACTAAGTTGTAGGCCGCGGCCGCGAAGGTAAAGATCCATCCGACCTTAAAGATTCCACGATGCCGAACTTTCCGTAAAAGCGCGATCGTCTTCAGCCATCCGAAGCATTCTTCGATACGCTTCCTCTTCCTCTGGCTGATGGCGTATCCAGCGTGCTGCGTCGTGCGTGCATCAATCGCACTTCCACCGCGTCGCTCCAGATTTTGAGCCACGTGCGGTGTGACCTTGAGGTTGCGGCACTCGGCCACGAAGTCCGCCGTGTCGTATCCCTTATCGCCTCCCACCGTGACCTGTTTCGTGCCAGCGATCTGTTCCAGCATCACTAGCGCCGCGTCGCGTTCCGCCGTTCCGTTGGCCTCGAACACCTCTGTGTTAACGATTAGTCCGTTACGGTTCTCTACCAACAGATTCCCGTTATAACTCAGCTTGGCTTCCTTGCCTCTGCCTTTGCGTGCCAGCTTCGCATCCGGGTCCGTTTTCGATTCGTGCGTTTGGTTCGACCGCTTCTCACCGTGAAAGTCTACCGTTGCATTGCCAGGATCGTCCGGCGGAGCAGGTGGCTTGCCATCCTTTCGCTGAAAACTCTTCAGACTCGCCCATGCTTCCAGCAATGTTCCATCCACCGTGAAGTGTTCGTCCGAGAGCAGAGCCCGTTCACTGGCTTGCCGGAGCACGGCTTGGAAGAACCCTTCGGCGATGTCCCCATCGAGCAAGCGCTCACGGTTCTTGGTGAACACAGTCACGTCCCAGACGGAGTCATCCATGTTCAAGCCTACAAACCAGCGGAACAGCAAGTTGTAGTCGAGCTGTTCCATTAGCATTCGTTCGCTGCGCACCGAGTACAGCGCTTGCAGCAAGAGGGCTCGTAACAACTTTTCCGGCGCAATCGAGGGTCGCCCAGTTTTGGCGTACAAGCTGTTGAATCGAGGTTGCAGCTGCTGCAGTGCTTCGTCGGTCATGGCCCGCAGAGAACGTAGCGGGTGGTCCTGAGGAACCCGCTGCTCGGGACTGATGTAACTAAACACATCCAACTGCTGCTCATCTTTTCCGCGCATACCTTCTTCTTATCAGGTTGCGTTGTGGAAGCAAGAGTGTTTTCTGGTACAGTTTCGGTTTCGCCCGAGGCCCATGGCGAAAGAACTAATCCGATGTTCAAAGCGATCGACGTTTGGAAACGAATCAGTGATTCAGAAGCGGTGCGGTATAGATGCTTCCAGTGTCTTCGGACAGGAAAGTACTCCGTCCAGAGTGCCGATTTCTACCGCTTGCCCGAGAACCCGGCCCAATCAGATCAGCTCGATCGGCAACACATTGAACTGTTCGTCCAGCAGGCTCCTGACGAAAGAACAGGGGCCTACGACACGCTGGAAGCAGCAATCGACGCCCACGAAGCGGAATTCGGACCGGCGAGTTAGGCTCGCACCACATCATCGCATCTATGGTGCTGCGTTTTTCCGCAACCTGCTAGAATTCATCATCCTGAATCGCTAAACACAAGGCGACTGTCGGCGAGCAAGCTAGCCGGCAACGAAGGCACTTCCTTCGCATTCCAAGCGAGGCCAGTTGCACGCAAAGAGTCGGTCTTGCTCAGCGGGTGGTAGTGCCAATCTATTATTGACTCTCGGACCTGTTAGCCAGACAATTAAAAATTTCTACGTAGCCTGGAATGAGAAAGCCTGGCGCCATTCGATCGCTCGCTCTTCCTCTTGCGGTAGTCGCAGTGATGATGGTGATCTGGACCATCGTCTGGCGAAGCGGCATCTTTCACCCGAGTGCATTTCCTGCGCCCCTTGCGGTTCTTCGTGGTTTCAGAGAGGAGGCTCAGACCGGCCGGCTATTTACCGATCTCATCACCTCGCTGTTCCGGGTAACTTGTGGATTCAGCCTGGCGGTCGTGACCGGCATACCGGCGGGCCTCTGGATGGGGCAGAAAGAGTTGGCGCGAACGGCATTTCTCCCGATTGTCAACTTCTTCCGGAATCTCTCGCCGCTGGCATGGATTCCCTTTGCGATTCTCTGGTTTGGTGTAGGGGACGCATCTCCTATTTTTCTCATCTTTCTGTCCGCGTTCTTTCCCGTGGTTCTGGCGACCATGGCCGCGGCCGCCAACGTTCCCACCGTTTATTCGCGAGTCGCCAAGGACTTCGGAATGTCTGATTTAGAAAAACTGGTGCGGGTTACGCTGCCGGCCATCATGCCGCAGGTGGTCACTACTCTTCGGGTAACCGCGGGCGTTTGCTGGCTGGTTGTGGTTGCCGCGGAAATGATAGCTGGCCGCGATGGTCTGGGTTTTGCCGTGATGGATGCGCGAAACGGACTCCGAACGGACATCCTGGTGGTCGAGATGATCGTCATCGGATCGGTCGGGGTCGGGATTGACCGTGCCCTCGAACAACTCACCAAGATCCCAAGTATCCGGTGGGGGTACGAAAGATAAAGAATTAAGAGATAAAGAACAATTAAGATAAGGTGGATGACAGTTTCCCCACTGCAACTGCGTCACGTTTCGCACTCCTTTGGTACCTTGGAAGTGCTGCGCGATCTATCGATCGAAGTCCTGCACGGAGAGTTCGTGGCGATTGTCGGTCCCTCCGGTTGCGGAAAAACGACATTGCTGAATCTTCTCTCGGGCTTCGACCACCCGACCTCTGGCTCGATCGAGCGGAAGGGAAAGAGCCGGATGGTGCACCAACAGGATGGTTTGTTTCCCTGGCAGACTGTGTCCGAAAATATCGCGCTGGGGCTGCGGCTTGTGAAGAGCGAGCAGGAACGGCGGCAGCAGGTCCAGGAACTAGTGAGCCTTATTCGGCTGGGAGGATTTGAGAACAGTTATCCTCACCAGCTCTCAGGAGGTATGCGGCAACGCGTAGAACTGGCGCGGGCATTGGCGGGTTCCTCCGACATTTTGCTTCTCGATGAACCTTTTTCGTCGCTTGACTATTTGACTCGGCTCCGCATGCGTCAGGAAGTCGCGCGCATCCTGCAGGAACGGCCTCGTACCGTGGTGCTCGTCACTCACGATATTGAAGAAGCGGCCCAGCTTGCGGACCGAGTGATTGCCCTCGGTGAGCGGCCGGCGCAGATTCGCTATGAACTGGGCCTCGCCACGCCGCGGCCGCGAGATCCGACGCACCCAGAGGTCGTCCAAGCGATTCGTCAAATCTTGGCCGAACTCGATGTCGAATCGGATTCGGGTGAGTACACTACCGCGTGAGCAGAGAATACGCTCTTGTGAGCGCAAGCACTTGAGCAAGGAGTGAGCCATATGTTTCGATCTTCCATCGTTCGCTGGCTCTTCGGATTGGTTGTTTTCGTTGCGGTGATCAGCCTGCTTCGCTTCAAGCCCTGGCAGCGCAGTGATGCCCACCGAGGCGCCTCGGAGTGGGCAGACCGACGCGAGGTGCTGAAGGTTGGCTTCTTGCCGGTCACGTGTCATCTCACCTGCCCAGTAACCGACTTTGCGTCCAAGGCCAGCAAATCGACCCGATTCGAGTCCCAGCGCTTCACCGACTTCCCGACCATGGCTGAATCGATCAAGGCCGGCCGCATCGAAGCCGCCTTCATGATTGCTCCTCTGGCAATGAAATTGAGGGAGGAGGGTATTCCTGTAAAGATCTTATACCTGGGGCATCGGGACGGTTCGGAAGTGATGGTAGGGAAGGATACTGCCGTTAGAAGCCTGGGTGATCTTCGAGGCAAGACCTTTGCGATCCCGAGCCGGTACAGCAATCAAAACCTGGTCATCCACAAGCTCATGGAAGAACAGGGTGTGAGGCCGGAGGAAATCAAGTTTGTGGAGATGCCGCCTCCGGACATGCCCGGCGCTCTCGCGGGGAAAGCGATTGATGCATACTTTGTGGGCGAGCCATTTGCCGCCAAGGCGGAACTCGATGGCAGTGGCCGGGTCCTTTATTACGCAAAGGACATCTGGCCTCATTTCATCTCCTGCGTGCTCGTCGTTCACGAGAAGCTGATCAAAGAACGACCTGCCGTGGTCACGGATTTGGTTCGAGGCATCGCACAGAGCGGCGAATGGGCTGAAACTCATCGTGTGGATGCTGCCAAGGTGGTTTATCCCTACTTCCGGCAGGACGAGAAGCTGATCCGTTACGTCCTAACAGAACCTCCTGACCGGGTCAGTTATCGCATGCTGAACCCGACCGATCAGGAGATGGAGAGGATCCGCGACATGGGGATCAAGGCGGGAATTCTGACAACGAAGACAGACATGAAGGATTTGCTCGATCGTTCCTTCATACCGACGGACATCAAAGCCGCCGACATTGATATGAGCACGGCGGGTCAGCCAAATTGATCGATCCCCGGAAGACTGTGGCCCCGGCGAATCCTGGTTCAGCTCCGCCGGGGCACAATCTCTAGTGACGCACAGCAGCCAGAATTTTTTCCTGGTTCTTTACGATGACATTCAGGGTCTCTTGATTCTTCTTGATCTCTTCCTGGTTCTTCAGGATGAATGCTTGGTTTTGAAGAATCGTCTTCTGATTGGTAAGGACTTCTGTTTCTGAAAGAACTGCGGTTGGTGCCATTGTGAAACCTCCTGGATGAATTTTGGCTCGAACAAACTCTATTCCCGAGCCCAACGAGGTTCTGTGACAGAGATCACGGTCGAACGTAACTGCAATCACTCGAACTTGGATCGCTTGCGCGTAGAAACCCGCTCCCCTGGTTCGAAGATCGTCTGCTAAGCTGACCAATCTCAAGATGAGTTCCAAGGCCGGGCAACGACTTTTGCCCGCTAGGTAGAAACTTAACCTGCTCCCGAATGTGCGATAGGCGCGATCCGTAAGACAAATGACATCTCAGCGGGGTATAATCGGCCAAATTTCAATAGACAGTATTAACAAATGTTTTTGTCGAGGCCATCTGCTTTCACTGGCCGGTACAAAGGAGACCTTTCATGAGAGTGAGGATGATCCTCGCTTTTGTCGTTTTGGCGGCGACTTCGCTGCTTTCCCAGACTTTCCGCGGAACCGTGTTGGGGACAGTTACGGATGCCTCAGGAGCTGTCGTTTCCGGCGCCAAAGTGGCCGTGCGCAATATAAATACCGGCCAGGAGCGCACTACGGAGACCAGCGCTGACGGCAGCTATAGCGTTCCCGAGCTGCCCATTGGGACATATACGGTCACGATTACGCAAAGCGGCTTTCAGACCTCGGTCACCAATAGCGTGGTTGTGGATGTCGCGAGCGAGCGCAGGGTGGATGCCGAGCTCAAAGCTGGGCAAGTCTCGCAGACGGTGGAGGTTTCGGGTGAAGAGCTCTCCCAGGTCGAGACCACCTCAGCTCAGCTGGGCGGTACGCTCACGGCCGATGCTATTGCAAACGTGCCGGTCAATGGCCGGGACTATACCAAGCTGATCTACCTGAATCCGGGAGTGGCTGGTTCGCCGGACCAGATCAGCGATTCTCCAGGGTCGTTCGGCACGTTTTCGATGAATGGATCGCGCGGACGGGCAAACAACTTCCTGCTTGACGGCACGGATATGAACGACGGCTATCGCAACGATCCCGCAATCAACGAAGCGGGCGTGTTTGGCGACCCAGCGACGATTCTGCCGATCGATGCCGTGGCCGAACTGCGCGTGCTTTCGAACTACGAAGCCGAATACGGACGCAACAGCGGGGCGGTGGTCAATATTGTGACCAAGAGCGGTACGAATTCCCTGCATGGGTCGGCGTTGGAATACAACCGCACAAGTTCGGTTGGCGGGGCGAGGAACTTCTTCAATACGGCGGGAGCTCAGGATCCCTTCCATAACAACCAGTTTGGCGGTTCGCTTGGCGGTCCCATCGTTAAAGACCATACCTTCTTCTACGTGGACTACGAGGGGCAGCGGGAATCGGGAGCGCAAGCGGGCCAGAGCTGCGTGCCAGATCCGTCCGTGATCGCGGCTACCGAAGCTGGAATCGTTGCCAAGGGCGAAACCGTGAGCCCTGTAATGCAGGCGCTGCTGGACAGAAACCCCTGGCCGACTCCGAATATCCCGAGCGGCGTCAGCGACGCCAGCGGTTGTAGCGCCAACAACCTTGCCATCTCCACTCGCTTCAACAACCGGGTGGATAGCCTCATCACCAAGGTTGACCACAACTTCAATGCCAGCAACCTGCTGACTGGCCGCTACTACTTTGGAGACAGCGATCAGAGTTTTCCCTTCGCGCAGCTCGCCGGAGGGCTTCTGCCCGGCTTCAACACGGTGACTCCAACTCGGGTGCAGTTGGTCTCGCTTTCGTATGTAAAAGTGGTCAACGCCAACCAGCTGAATGAGGCGCGGCTGGGCTGGAACCGCTTCGTCGAGGGCTTCTTCCCCGAGGACAGCAACTTCGATCCTTCGTCGATCGGGTTGAATACCGGTGTGACTTCACCGTTCGATTTCGGCCTGCCGAAAATCACTGTAGGGAGCTTCTCCGTGATCGGCGCGACTAATTCGGTTCCACGGTCGCGCGTCGATTCCAACTGGCACTTCATCGACAACTATTCGTGGAAGTTTGGCCGTCATGACGTAAAGTTCGGATACGAGTTCCGCAGGACCACCATCCAGCTGATCCAGGACAACACATTTCGGGGGAGGCTCGGCTTCGACGACAGCATTGCTGATCCAAACGGCGGTCCCGACAATTTGACTCCTCTGGAGGCTTTCCTGGAAGGCTTCCCGGGCAGCGGCAAGCAGATCCAGGGCAACAGCCGCCGGCATTCGTTCGAAAACAATCATGGGTTCTATGTTCAGGACAGTTTCCGCATGAGTTCGCGGCTCACGCTCAACTTCGGCCTTCGCTGGGACTACTTCGGGGTGGTGGGAGAGAAAGACCATCTCTTTTACCAGCTGGATCCGTCCACTGCTACCAATGTATCTCCCACGAGGCAGCTCTACGACAAGGACTACAACAACTTTGCTCCCCGCCTGGCCTTCGCGTATGACCTCACCGGGAAAGGGCGAACCGTGATACGGGGCGGCTGGGGTGTGTTTTACGATGCCTTCGCGCAAGACATTTTTCTCGGGCACATCCCGTACAACTGCGCGTTTTGTCCTGGGCCCGCTCTTACCGGAGAGGGTCCGGCCGCCATTGGCGCTGCTGGCCTTGCGGGGGGTCCGATCACCGCTGGGTCGCCCGTCTTCTCCGGCTTCTCCGGGTTGAGTGATTTTTTCACCACCGACTCGCACATCCGTACTCCTTACACTCAGAATTTCAACCTCAATGTTCAGCAACAGCTGGGCAAGGCCGTCGTCCAGGTAGGGTATGTGGGCGCGAAGGGAACCAAGTTGTTCCGTTTCCGCGACATCAACCAGCCGGGCCAGGCGCAGATTACGGCTTACGACACCTCTGCGGCTCAGTGTGCTGGGGCAGTCGTTCCCAACTGCCCAATAGCCGGATTTGACGGCCCAGATGACACTAATTTCAATGTGCCGCGCACCGCGTTTCCGGCTCTCTTCTATGTCAACCAGGAAGAATCGAAGGCAGGTTCGACCTACCACGCGATCCAAACCAGTCTGCGGATGAACAGCTGGCGGGGAGTGACTTCGGCGGTGAACTTCACCTGGTCGCACTCGATTGACGATGCCAGCGACAGCGAAGACTTCGTGCCCAATGCTGCGCAGCCGAACAACAGCCAGAACGCAAGCCTGGATCGTGGCAACTCGAACTTCGACATTCGCCGCCGCTTCAGCTGGAACTTTGGCTATGAATTTCCCAAGATGACTGGAAGCTGGGCGCGGTTGAGAAATGGATGGGGGGTTGACGGTGTTGTGAACCTGCAAGACGGTCAGCCGTTCCAGCTCAATTACAACTTCGAGGGTGATTATTCGGGATCAGGCGAAGGCTTTGACCGTCCCGATGTAGTAGGCCCGATTCGCTACGGCAGTGGAGCATCAAGCGTGGATCTGTCGTCCTTCCAAGTGCCCTGCACTTTCGGTAACACAACCGGCTTTGGCGAAGGGGGCGACAGCGACTGTCTCACCGGCACTCGCCATTTCGGCGATCTGGGACGCAACTCGCTTCGCGCACCCAGTTTCAAAGAATTCAACTTTTCCATCTTCAAGAACACGGCGATCACCGAGCACGTAAACCTGCAGATCAGAGCTGAGTTCTTTAACCTGTTCAATCATCCCAACTTCGCCAATCCGAACCTGCCGAACTTTATTACTGATCCGGCAAACAATGGGTTAGACGCAGCGGGCCGCGGCATCGGTCTCTTGCCTCTCACTGCTACCGGCGATGTGGGCATAGGGAATCCTTTTTTGGGTGGCGGCGGGCCGCGCGGCGTTCAGTTTGCTGCCAAGATTAGTTTCTAGATTTCCAAAGACACCTTCGTGGCTCCTCGTGCATGCTGACGAGGAGCCGTTTTCCATTGCCATTTCTTCTGTGTCCCGTTTTTCTTTGTCCAGCCAGCTGTGATACGCTCCCCTCGCTATGTCGGACACCAAGCACGAACGTCGTACGGGGCAGCGTCATCCAGTGCGTGTGTCGGTCTCGGTCAAGGCTCCGCGCGAGAGCGTAGCTACCACCGGCGTTACCCGCGACTTGAGTACAGGCGGGGTTTTCCTCTATACCGACTCGCGAATCAGCGAAGGCAGCGAACTGGAAGTGGTGTTAATTCTGCCACCCGAAATCACCAAGAGCGAGAAGCAGTGGGTTTGCTGCCAGGCTTCGGTGGTGCGGGTGGAAGAGGGCCGGGAGGAAGGAAGTTTTGGAGTTGCCGCCACCATCCGCAGCATGGACATTCTGCCTGAAATACCACGCTAAGATATTGATAATAATAGAATTGAATAACTTCTAACGCACCCGCGTCCATGCCCTGGGCGCAGCTTAGACCGCGCTGTACGCAAGAATTTTACGAAAATGTGAAATTTTTAATACATTGCATCACTTTTGGTGCAATAATGCTGGCCCTTGAACTGCTCTGGTTCAAGGAATTGAATCCAAAGGTTTCCGATTCTCCGAATTTCGGATTTGTAAATTAAGAATCGCGAAGATTCGAGTGGTGCAGTATGTGGCTGGAAAAAATGTTTGCCGGCGTGCTGCGAGTACTGACCCCGCTGGGGCCGCGCTACATCAAACTTTCGTTGGCGCAACGCATTTACCTGTTTTGGATCTTTCGCCACTTTCAAGTCCTGCCCCTGCAAGTCCTGACTCCGGGACAACGCAGGTTTATGGACCTCTTGTGCGTGGAGCCACGCTTTGTCTCACTGACCCAGGAGAATGGAGTGGAAGCTCCCATCGTCGGAACTCTGGAGCGCCGGCCACCCATAGTCGTGGGCGCAGAAGTGAACGACACGCCGCCGCGCCGGCCCGTCAGCAGAATTACGGACGCGGTAGCCCGCTTCGCCCCGTACAACGCGCAGCGCCGGTCATAAATTAAGGTCAAGAATTGAAAATTGAAAATTCTGCGGCTGCTGCGAAAAGGCGGTCGTCGCGGAGCCTCGTTCACGATGTGGCATCGTTGGTACGCCTGCAATCGCCTGTGATAATATCTTCGAGGTATTCGTAGGCCGCTGATCGAGTGGTTCCGGCAAGCCGCTTCCCGGCTTCCGCCTGAGGCCATCCGCCCGCAACCCGCGACATGATCAGCGGGTCCCAGGGGCTGAAACTCCATCCACAGATGGGCGCGTAGCTCAATTGGCAGAGCAACTGACTCTTAATCAGTAGGTTGTAGGTTCGATTCCTACCGCGCTCACCATCTTCAACAACTTAGCTAGTTCGGCAACCCGCTTGGTAGCACGTTTGGTAGCAACTGCTTGCCTACCACACCGAGTGCGGCACGAATCTCGCTCTGGTTCGCACGGTCGTACACTTCGGGCGCAAGCTCGACACGCTTGTGACCGACTGTTCCGCTTACGACCACCGGATGCACGCCTGCCTTGCGCATCTTCCTAATCAGCGTGTGCCGGAAGTCGTGCCAGCCGCCAATCTTGACCCCGACTGCCTTTGCAGCGGGATGCAGATACCGACGGCGGGCGTTGCCGGGATCGAGAGGTGTTCCATTGCGCGAGCGGAATACCCATTTGTGATTCCCGCCGAGAGTGCGGAGCCGACGAACAAGTTCGGCGTGCTCCGGCTGGTCGAGTGGCAATACTTGGATTTGGTCTTCCTCCAGTTCTTCCTCGCGACCTTTGTAAATCACTCGGCGGATGTGGAGCACATTGTTGTCGTCAAGGTCGCTTGGTTTGATTCCAATCGCCTCTTCGATCCGGCGACCGCACAGACCCAAGAACAGCACCAGCGTTGAGTAGGGTTCTTTCAACTGCTGGACGATGCCAAGGGTCTGCGACGGCTCCAACTCCGTGCGCACCACCTTACGACCGCCAGTCTTCCGTGGCAACTTGATCCCGTCTAACCATCCGTTGGGACGCTTGATGTAGCTGTTCCGTTCAGCCCACGCGAGCGTCATCGTAACCACCAGCCGCATACTCTTCAGCGAAGATCGACTGTATTTCGCTGCTTGCGAGTTCAACAGGTTCGTGATGTCCTCGCGTTGGATGCTGTCGATGTTACGACCTTTCCAGCGGGGAAGAACGAGGGAGCGCAAGGCATTGGAGTAATGATCCAGCGTTGGCTCGCTCATACCCGCTCCTTCACTCCGCTTCCACTTTTCGACCAGTTCGGAAAACTTCATCGAACTCGCGGTTTGGGGGATCGCGGCGGGCTTGGTTATTTCAGCGATCTTCTCTCTTAGCTTGTCACGAGCGCTGACTTTAGTTGGCAGTTCTTGCAATGTGCCGAGGGGAATGTTGATCGGACAGCGTCCCTCAGGCGTGTCGAGTCTGTAGGTGCCGTACCACATCTTCTTCTTCCCTCGCAAATAAACTCCTCCTCGCTGATACCGATTATTTGGCATAAGCCTCCTAGTCGGTTCCAGCGACTTCCGGTCTTCCACTTTACGCTTCAACGTTTCGGGATCAAAGCGGATCAGCCGCCCCTCTCGGCGATGGTGCAACTCGTGAAGATGCCGCCGCACCCACGACTCGGAAACATTTAGGTATTCGGCAGCTTGTTTTACATCCCAGAGCGGACTCGGGATTGTTTCTGGCGGTCGCGACTGCGCAGTCCGAGGCAGAGCACTTTCAAGCCCCGGTTCGGGGGCACTGAGTAGCGACTTGTGCCCGATCTTCATTCACGGCGATAGTATCCATAAATGCGCGTTGTACCGAGGACAGCAAACTGGGCAATGTTGGGTACAGAACTGTCCTTAACGGAGGACTGATGGCGAAAGCGAAAAAGGACACCAAGGGTTCCAGACGCGCTTTATCAAAAGAGAGCAAAGAGAAATTAGCTAGGGAGATCGTTGAGAAGTATCACGCCAGCGACGGCTGTCCGCCGCTTTCTACACATTGGGGTGGGTATGATCTGAGTAAGACCGACTGGCTAAAGAGATTTGCCGAAGAAGTCGCGGATGACCAAAGCAAGAGTTCGGAGGCGTGGAACACGGTTAAGGAGAAGTGCGACACTGCATTCATCATAGACCTTCTGTACCTATTGACACTCCGCAAAACGGTGACTGTCGATAGAGATCAAGACGCCTACCACGCTCTGGTGACCGAGATCGAGAGAGTCGTTTCGCGCTACGACAACTTACTCGAAGAAGTCTTGACACTGACGGAGAACCCCCGTTTCTCTCCCACAATGCCGTATGTGCAAGGCAGCTTAGCCAAGGTATGCGAACGCTTGCAGGAGTCTAAAGCTCTGCTCGAAGAACTAAGAGATGCGAACATAGAGCACGGCTCGTACAAACGGAGCGCGAGGGACTGGTATCTCTTTCTGCTGGCTACAACCCTGATCAATGCAACAGGTCGTCCACACATCGAAGAGTTGGCGACTCTGCTTGATGCGGCACGATCCGCTAACAATGAACGGCGTTACGCTTCAGATGTCGCAACACTCACAAGGCGATGGACGAAGACTCAACCTATCCAGACGAGTCACCATACAAAGACGACAAAGAAGGCTGGTGCTGGATGGCGCAGTGGAAGATGTCGCTGCGCCTTGGCACCGATGACGAGGGTCGCACCATGCGGCGTTGGATCGAGCGCTTCCAAGAGGACGGCGTGATCCAATACCGCGATTGGTATGACGAGAATGGCACACCCCATGCGGAATATAAAGTGGTGGAGTCCGTGGTGGATGCGTTCCAGCGTCCGACTGGTAAAGAGGCTGCCATCGCAGCCCGTCCGAAGCGTTACAGCGTGCCGCGTACCGCCAACAAAGGATCATTCAGCACCGCCAATCAGCCCGGTCGGACGGCTAAACGCCGCGCCATCATGGAGGAAGACGGTGAATAAACCCACGGTCACCTCAGCCGTAAGCCACGGTCACCTCAGCCGTGAGCCACGGTTAGCTCAACCGTTACCCACGGTCACCTCAGCCGTTGACCCACCGGACACCTCAGCCGTGAGCCACGGTTCAACTGACCGTGTACGTAGTCTTTCACTAGTCTTTGAATCTTTCAGAGGTTTTTGCAGGCAGTTACGATCAGCAGCCCCGCACCTAGTAAGCGGCGTGCCGCCGCGCACTAGCGTCGGCGGTGGTGTCGCTCAAGCAGATCAAAAACTCAAAACCTCTAAAGGCTTTGAAGTATGAAAGCAAAGAGATTTGGAGTTGCTGGTGTAAAGCCATCGGTTCCTACTGGTGCTTTGTACCTTGAGGCACAACGCATCCTCAAAGCCAAGGCAGAGAAGTCGGCTGCAAGAAAAGCAGAACGATATTGTTGGCTGCGGCGTAGGCAGCTAGCTTCGATGCCATCTCGTCCAGCGTGAACCTCCCGCAGCACTTCTTGTACTTCTTCCTCGACCCGCACGCGCACAATTCGTTACGACCCTGAGTAGCCATCTTGTTCTTCCCTCGGTTTTGGATTCGCACCACGCAGAACTTTGAGTGAACTGCGGGCGCTAGGATGACGATATGGTCTTCAGGAAAATTGAGACAGGACAGCAACACGACCACTCGGCTGCCGTTTGGTGTCCTTGAAGCGTTTGAAAATTCGGCACAGAATCGGAGTGCGAAGCGACTACACGTGCGCGAATTCCGCACAACCCAACCATCTGCCATAATTGGCATGGATGTGCGGACGTTATCGACTCTCGCGGCGGAAGCAGATCATCGAGGAACACTTCGACGTTGCCGATTGGCAGGACGACTGGTCGCCAAGGTTCAATATCGCGCCAACCCAGCAAGTCCCGGTGATCCGCCAGCACCCGAAGGAGCCTGTTCGCCAAATCGCGACGATGCGGTGGGGCTTAATTCCGTCGTGGGCGAAGGACACGTCCGGCGCGGCGAGAATGATCAACGCCAGATCGGAGACGGCACACACCTTGCCCGCGTTCCGTGATGCGATGAAACTGCGCAGATGCCTCGTTCCGGCGGATGGCTTCTACGAGTGGCAACGACGTGGTTCGGCGAAGCAGCCCTTCTGCTTCGAGGTCGGTGACGGCGGACTGTTTGCCTTTGCCGGACTGTGGGAGCGCTGGCGTGATCCGAGTGGGCAATGGGTAAAGTCGTGCGCGATACTGACGACCACCCCGAACGCAGTGACCTCGGCTGTTCACGACCGGATGCCCGTCATCCTTGAACCAGACAGTTACGACCTCTGGCTCGATCCCGGCATGACCAACGTGCAGGTAATTTCGGAAATGCTGAAGCCGTACGATGCACAGTCGATGCGGTGCTATCCCGTGAGCACGCGGATCAACCACGTGGCGAATGACGACGAGGAATGCTCGCGTCCCGTGGAAGTTGCTGAGGCTCAGAATCGGCTGTTCGCCTAGCACCTCACAGTGTAAAGACCGCAGGGCTTCAATCTCGAAGATTCCAAAAGGAACCCGTGAGCCCGACACCTGCAAGCAGCGCCTCGGCTTCTTCCAGTGTGTGCCGTCTCCATTCTGGTTTCAGCTTGTCTTTGTACCAGCCGTAAGCAAGCTGCCAGCCTTGCTGAGGCGTGAGTGTCGCGCCGCGCTTGATGTTGCGGGTCTCGCACCAACGATCAATGTGCTCTTCTGCACGGAAGATGAGCATCGTGCTTCAGGTGAAGCCGATGTTGTCCCACCAATGGTGCGCCGGGACAGCGAAGTGAATGATTCCCTCGCTGCGCTTGAGCTTCCCGGCTGCGATCTCCAACAGCATCGGCTCGCTACAGTCGCCGCACGCCGTTCGGATGACGGCGTCCGTGCCCAGCGCCGCGACAATGCCGAGAGCGTCCCAGATGCAGATGCCCCAGTACGTTTTGCCACGAGCTTCGACGCGGAAGGGTGACGGCACTGCGCAGAATGGATTCGCCGCCCAGATGTTGCCGTCGTTCGGGGCAAGAATCAGAACCTTGCCCGCTGCTAACTGTCTTAGAGCCTGTTCCACCTCAACCTGCGAACGTTCCAAAGCAGCCGCGATCTCAGGCGGTTGCGGCACGCGCCCAGTATTCGCAGCCTCACCGAAGAGGTAAAGGCGGACATCGCGTGCGAACGCGTCAACTGCACTGGATGGTTGAGTCATGGGCGACCACCATTGAAAATGTAATCCGGTTTAGCCTACAACTCGAAGCGGAGTACGTCCAGCGCGGGATCAGCCACGGGGCGAAGCGCCCCTTTTTTCTTAGGCTGATCTTTGGCGGCAAATCCGTCTGGGCAGTAGGGGATTCGGTTGCCTAACCCATGTCTATGACGATCTCTATGCCGAGTGCTCGGCACGCTTGCCGAAATGTCGGCATAAATTCCGCGACCGCTGATTCCTAGCCTTGTTCCGCTATGCAGTTGCAGAGTGCTGCTTCTGGCGTGTTGCGTGCTCCGTGTCGGTCACTGTGCCTCCTCAATCCCCAACCCGCCCAGCCTCCGCTGACAGCCCTGAATCCTCGATCTGTACGCGCCACGCAGCCGCGCTAGAAGAAATCGCCATACTGGACAGGGCTTACTACCGAAATCCATCCCCCACCCTTGCCGAGCGTGCAAAGTATCACGAGCGGCAAGAAGAGCTAGAACAGATTCGGCTTCGGCTCTATGCGGAATTGGATGCGGTTCGCCAAGTCTCTCCGAAGCAGAAAGTGCCAGAAGGGGCTGACTAAAGTCTTTTCAAATCCCGTCGATGTGCCCAGCAGGAAGGCACTATAGCAGCCGATCTCGTTCCTGCTGCGCCGTACCTTCGGATGTCTACCGAGTACCAGCAATACTGTTGTGGAGGTTAGCTCTCCGATTCCCCTAGCCGGAGTGTCGGGGATTCTGGGTGGCAACAGACGCCAAAATGCTGCCACAGCCGGAACCACGGGCTGTTGGCGAGCTTCTCATCATGACTTCGATTTGCAGCCGCGAGGTCGCTTGCGCTCAGCGGTCTGGTGTCGGGCACCGCGAAGATGCGCTCCAGCCGCTCGATCTGGGCAATCGTCTGTTCAGCGTCCATCCGTCTCAATATCCAACATAAGCACTGCAACGGTCAAACGGGACGGCATTGGTCTTTCCTGAGCGACTCGTGCGTTGCCAGTCAATCCGCCAGCGCCCGCCCTCTATCGGAACCCCACGACCAACGTGAAGGAGTATTATCCAAGTTTTGATTTTGAGGTCGTGGTTGAACTTCACTGACAGGACAAGCTGCACTAAAGGGTGCCTCATTTAGCGTGGCGGAAAGGCTTATCAATGCAAAGCACAATGCCTCCGGGGTCTCAGGAAATTCTGATGGGACGTTTCATCGCGAGTCTGGGTACAGAGAGCGAAGACGGCTCCATACATCTCACGGCGGTGTGGTATCTCTTCGAAGATGGATGCTTGTACGTAGCAACTTCCTCGCGGAGTCGCAAGGCTCGTAACGTAATGCTCCGACCGAACGCCTCGCTCATGGTGGACATCAGAAAGCCCGGATCGGAGCGTGGACTGGTGGCGGTGTGTAGGACAGAAACAATCAGAGGTGAACATTCAAAGGAAATGAATGCTCGGATTCACAGCCGTTATATGAGCGAAGCTGCTCTGTCCGATCCCCGCGCAGGCGGCACGATGGCGGCGATGGACGACATCACACTGAAACTGACACCCACTGGTTGGTACACGTGGGATATGCGGATTCTGGACGACATGCTGTTCGGTGGAGCCATGAAAACACCCGGTTATTTGCTCCCCTTAGATTAAGGGCGCATTTTCCCCGACGCAGTGCATGGTGGTTCGAAGTTATACCCGGAAGGTTTTAGCCAATTGACCTCCGTAAGCCGTGGTACTGTCGTGTGATCTTTGGGGTGGAGATCGCGCATCCGACAGTTACTTCGGATGCGACTGTTCCATGTTGGAGACGCTATACCAGACGATCTTCCACGATCCATCGCTTTGACGCTTGAACTCCGCAATGAAGTTTGTCTGATGGGTCATCAGCACACCTGCACGACTGTTGTCTTCGTTATAGGTGCCACGGTAGACCGCCAAGTCTCCGCTGCTCGCAACATCTACGGTCTCGTCAATGAGACTGACTCTCCAAAAGGGGTCGTGGGCAAAGCCCGTCTTGAAGCCTTCTCTATCGGCTTCGACCCCAATGGTTGAGGGACTGCCGCATTCCATCGAGATGATATTCGGGGCGTCATAAGCGGTTGTCTTGACTGCATCGTGGGCATTCAGCCCAGCGACGAGTTGAGCAACGTCCGTCTTAATTGTTTCGGCGATTGCCGCAGTATCAACCGAGACGGCTGCTTTCGGTGAAGCAGTCCCAGCAGCAGCGAAGGCAAGCAGAATTAGACTTGGTTTCCAACATGCAGAAAGCCTCATTCAACGCCTCCCGTCTTGACTTTCCCCGGTTCGGATGGGTACCCGCTTAGGCTAATGCAGACTTTCGCTCGCAGTCTAAGTGGACTCCCCTCTCGGCAACAGACACCATAGCACTGCCAGAGCTTGAACCACGGGCTGTGGGCTAACGTCTCGTCGTGCCTTCGATTCGCAGCAGAGATGTCGCTTGCGCTGAGTGGTCTGATGTCCGGCGCTTCGAACATTTCCTGTAGCTGCTCGATGTCGTCAATGATGCGTTCAACGTCCATTCCGTCTCAATATCTAACGAAACGGCGGGGAGGTCAATTCGGAGCCGCATCTCTAAAGACCGTGACTGCGCGATTTTCATGTAATCGCTATGATCACGCACCCCAGTTTCACGGGATGCTCGACAAACTCATGGGCACGTGCTATTTGAGCCTCGCGATTAGAGGAGTGCGCCAAAGATTACCACGTAGGTACCCTGTGCAATTGTGCATGAGCTTTATTGACCAGCCAACGCAGGTTCCCAAGCCATATGATTTATTTTTTCTAGAACAGAGGGCGTACTCCCAAGTGAATTGATCGTGCCAACGGAGACAGATGGCGAAACAAACTCTCGGCTTCAGTTCCACAGTTTTCCGCAAGAAGTTTCGATCTGCGATGACTGTGCGGAGCTACCGAGACAACGAGATCATTTTTGCGCAAGGGGACAAAGCCGATGCGGTTTTCTATATCCAGAGCGGTACGGTGAAACTCACGATGGCGGCTACCCGTCGCAAGAAAGCGATAATCGCCGTCCTGCCGCGCGGTAGCTTTTTGGGCGAAGGCTGTCTGGGAGGGCAATCGCTGCGGATGTATACGGCGAGATCAATTGGGTCATCCAATATCACCCGCTTGCAGAAGGAGAGCACGATTCGCGCTCTCAAGCGAGACCGGAAGTTTGCAGAGTTGCTTAATGCCTATCTGCTGTCTCGCGTTATTCGAGTCGAGGAAGACCTTGCAGATCAGTTCTTCAATTTCAGCGAAAAGCGACTGGCACGGGTTCTGTTGTTGTTTGCGCAAATAACCAAGGAATCAAAGCCGGAGAACCCCCTGAAGGTGAGCCAAGGAACTCTAGCGGAGATGGTTGGCACCACCCGCGCAAGGGTAAGCAAATTCATGAGCGCGTTCAAGAAGAAAGGCTTCGTCCAGTACAACGGCGGGTTGCAAATAAATAGCGCCCTCATCAGCGCCTTTCTGCAAAATCGACCTATGTCAGTTGTCACAAAGACTTAAGACGCGGTGGTTTTGATGCAAAAAGCACTCACTCCAAAAGAGATACTCGCCCTCCGCTGTCCGACTTGTGGAGCCGCTCCGGGAGAGAAGTGTGAACTCAGCACTGGGCAACCGCGCACCAGTCCGCATCGCGACCGCCGATTGGTCGCAAAAGACCAACCCTAGCAACTGCTCCCAGTTTTCATGTTCATTCCCGACGTGCAGACAATGTTTGCGTGCTCGGCGGCGGCTTGCTGCGTGAACACACCCTCGCAGATCAAGCACTGGCGCATGCCTTGATCGAGTGCGACGAAAACCCTTCCCGATCTCGTCGGCGCTTGTGGCTGCCGCGCCACGGCTGCATTGGACGTTGGCAGTCATTGCGGTTGGGTGAGCCTCAGAAGGTATACTGGCTGACCGTCTTCCGCCGAGGCGAAACAGGGGGCGAAAGGTCGCGAAAAACGAGGGCGTGGACTTCACCCTTTTGGAACGCAGGGTTGGTAGTTCCCCTCAGATCGTTGTGAGATGCGAGATTCTTCCTCGCGGAAGTCCTCTAGTTGATGCTGCCAACGGTCGGTAGATTCCTGCGCATTTTGTTGACTCAGTCTTGGTGCGATCCCTAACATTGCTTGCTGAGTCCGTGCGCCACGTGTGATCGGGCAGACCATCTCGCACTACCGCGTCCACGAAAGGCTCGGAAGCGGCGCTCTGGAGGTGTCCGGGTATGACTAAGAGAAAACACATCTCTCCAGAAGCTCTGGATGCGAGCGTGATGCCCAAGCACCGCAAACCCATTCCACATGCGTTCGTGCTTGATGCGATTGCCACACTATCGCCGTACACCCGTCCGATGTTTGGCTGCCTTGCAATCTATGTAAGAGACAAAATCGTGTTGATCCTGCGGGACAAGCCTACGGACACTGCGGACAACGGAGTATGGCTCGCCACTACCCAAGAACACCACCAGAGCTTGCGGCACGAGTTCCCAAACATGCGGTCGATTCAAGTGTTGGGCAAACAGGTAACGGGCTGGCAAGTCCTAGCAGTCGATGCACCTGACTTTGAAGCAGCGGCGCTGCGGGCATGCGAGCTTGTGCTGGCTGGCGACCCTCGGATCGGCAAGATTCCGGGCGCACGAACGTCGAAGTCCCGATCAAGAGCGGATGGAAGATCGCCGAAACAGATCAAAAGCTCGAAGAAACATGCGAGCACAATTGACTTCGACACGGTACGGAAGATCGGCTTGGCGTTGCCCGGCGTGGAGAAGAGCACAGCATACGGCGCACCCGCGCTCAAGATTCGCGGAAAATTGCTGGCGTGCCTGCCTACTCATCGTTCGGCTGAGCCGGGTTCGCTTGCCGTTCGCGTCGGTTTCGACGACCGCGCCGAACTGCTTGCTGCGGCTCCCGATGTTTACTACGTGACCGACCACTATCTCAACTACAGCGCCGTGCTGGTTCGCATGTCCCGCGTCACGCCCGATGTCCTGCGGGACTTGCTCGGCATGGCTCACAAGTTCGTGACCGCCGACGCGGCACGCCCTTCGCCGTTTCGGAATAAACGCAAGCGCATCTGATTTCATCAAGCCATGAATGCCGCAACCATCATAATTATCGCTATCGCCGCCACGGGCGTGCTCATGATGCGGTTCCGTAAGCGATGGCTGGCAAAGATCAACATTGCCTTCACTAATCGGATCACCGGGTTGTTCGCAGGCTGGCTTCCGGGTTTCGGCATCCTTACGCATCTAGGTCGGAAATCAGGCAAGGTCTACCGTACACCCATAAACGTCTTTCGAGCATCGAACGGCTTCATCATCGCGCTCACGTACAGCAGCCAATCGGAATGGGTGAAGAACGTGCTCGCGGCGGGCGGCTGCGAACTCAAAACTCGCGGGAAGAAGTATCACCTTTCCGCTCCGAAGGTCGTGCGTGATCCCACTCGGCGGCGATTCCCCATTCCTGTGCGGATAGTGCTGAGGATCGTGGGTGCGGATGAGTATATGGAGCTATCGAAATCGCCAGCAACCTAAGTCAGACACGAGGGCGAGTGGTCGAATGAAAATCATCTTGAGCAGGAAAGGAATCGACAGCGGTGCCCGGTCGGGCAAAATGGCAAGCCCGATTCTGCCGTGCGGGTGCGCTCCATCCCGATACCCTACAGATGCGGCGTTTCGTACTCAGACGTCCACTTTGGCAATCGCTCCGTGCGACAGATCATCAGAGAACTGAACCCGCGCTGGTCAAATCGACTCGCACATCTTGATCCAGAACTCCAGCGCGATGCGATGACTTCTCGGACATCGGGCTGGAGACCCGCGTTCGGTCAATCCGGCGCTGCCGCAGGACACCTTATCAATCAAGGTGTAGGAGTCGGCGATCTCTTTGTGTTCTTCGGATGGTTCCGAAGGACAATTGAACGAAACGGAAAACTGACGTTTGATCCGCAGGATGTGCATGGACGCCACATAGTGTTCGGATGGTTGGAGGTCGGGCACGTGATTGATTCGCTACCGTTGCCCAAGTATCTGCGTTCTCTTCGTTATCATCCGCACGTCCGCTTCTTCGATGACGAAGATCGCCCAAACAGGATTTACGTGTCCTCACCATCGGGTGTGAGCGCAGGCAGGTTCCAAACGGAACAGGAGGGAATCGTGCTCACGAAAGCTGGCGGAAGCGCACCTGCGGGGGAGGTGCCAGCGTCAGGAGAGGCAGAGGGACGCGAGTCATACGCTGACTAAATTTGTAGAGTTCTTACGGCGAGAGGATGCGGGTGTTCTCCCTGTCATGGGAGCGATTGCGGCGACCACGACGCCTGCTGCTGCCGCCGAGTTGCTTGGGATTGCGAAGCCAGAATTTCGCGGTCTCCATAGCCGCCTTCGCGAGTTGGGGCAGTTCTTCTTGAAGCCAGAAATGCGACGAAGACGATCCGCAAAACCCAAGGCTCTTTCCAACAACTGTGAAACCAGTGCGACCTATCCGGTACATTCTTGCTCCGCTTGGAACCGAGTTGAGTTGTACAACGAGGTGTGGGATCAGCCGCTCGTGAAGCTCTCGCGGAAGTATGGAATCTCAGACGTCAGGCTGGGCAAGGTGTGTCGGAAACTGCAAATACCCCACCCCGGACGAGGTTACTGGGCGAAGCGGAAAGCGGGGAAGCCAGTTGGGCAACCACCCCTCACGGTGTTCGAAGACGCGCCAGTGGTTCGGAGGATACTGCGACGTTATTCTTGAAGTAGCATTTATGCTGTTGGAGAAAGCAATCGCGGAATCGAGTCCTTCCCGTCGCCGACAGGTGAATCTTCATCGAAATTTCATCCACTTTAGAATTTGGCAGCAAGTCGGCTGCTTTGCGCTATGGATGCGGGTTTTGGGTCGATACGGAATTTGACACCCCTCCGTCCTGTTGTATCGTTCCGGGATATAAATCGCGGTCTGTTTGGGAATTTGGTAGCAACTTGGTAGCATTCATGCCTAAATCTGCCAAAAAGTGCCTATTGCGAACGCCCGGAAGTCGCTGAAACCGTTGATTTGGTTAAGCAGACGTTCTATCAGTAGGTTGTAGGTTCGATTCCTACCGCGCTCACCACTCCAAATCTGGCTGGTATCCGAGGATCTCGGCGCTTTCCCAATGTCGTACCTGTACTGCCGGCGAGTGCAGCTAAGGCGTTAAACTATGGCGCAATCATAGCTAACGGAGATCGGGGTGCCGGGGGCCCACAGTATGCTGAGGCCCATGCGCGTATTGTCTTTCTCGACCTTGTCTAGCTGAACCGAGGATTCATATATTTGATCAACGACTTTGTCGCTTTCGATCTATTGAAGCAACCCGAGAGTTCTACAGGTCCGGCTAATAGTTTCACGCTGCTCAGGAGTCAAATTGATGAATTCGAATCCATAGCGATAGCTTGTGCGGTTGCGCACGACCGCGCTCACGCGAAGCGGGGCAGTTGCAATGGGCACTGAGAATTGCAGGTTTACGGAGGTCCCTACGTCCCACCCGATAGCAAATAGCCCCGCGATCCCTCCCTCGTTGATATTCAGACATTGCCCTCGCATCGCCTCACGGCGTTCCCCTCGGCAAATATTGGCTGTTAGTTCGGTTTCGAGTTCATACCTCTGATGTTGACGGGTGTTTATCCGGGATTCGTATTGCTCGTCGCGCTTCATCACACCGTCATTATTGTTTCCCACTCTAGCCACACACATAGCTTTCGTTGCTGGATAGTCGGAATTCCGACATGTAATGAGGTGGTTCCTGCTGATCCGGGACCCGAATTGATTATCACGGGTGAAAAATGGACGAGTTGTCTCGCTTAAGCCGATGCGGGGGGCATCATGGATCAAAGAATCGGTTGTAACAGAGGCGGCTGGTGTCTTTCTCCACTGGTCGTCCTGGCCCCGGTGGCTAAAGCCGGACCAGGCTTGTCGACTGACGGCACGACTGGAAGTCGTGCCCTTTCCGGAAGGCCCCATCCGAGCCGGCATTCTCCAGCGAGTTTCCTAGGGCTTTATCGGCAACACAATCCGAAAGACTGAGCCGCATCCGAGCTGGCTGGTGACCGTTATCTTTCCGCCGTGAGCTTCAACGATGGCTTTTACGATAGCCAATCCCATTCCGGTGCCTTGCACGCGGTATCGCTGATTCTTGCCACGATAGAACTTGTCGAAGATCAGGGTTTGCTCCATATCGTCAATGCCCGCGCCCTGGTCGGCGACGCTGAGCTCGAGGCTCGTGTCTTCCTTTTGCATTTCCGCGGTTATGCGGATGGGGGATTCTGGCGGTGAATATTTAGCGGCATTTTCCAACAACTGAACCAAGACCTCTTTGATGCGGTCCGCGTCCAGGCGCACAGTGATATTTTCGGGCACGCGGATTTCGACGGGATGCTTGCCCACAACCTGCTTCACGTCTTCGACGGCCGCGTGTACCAGGTCAATGACGCGACACGCCTGGAGATCGAGCTGAAATTCATGGGATTCAAGCTGTGCGACCTCGGCGGCTTCGCCAATCAGACGATTCAGGCGATCGCTTTCTTCGTTGATGACGGTCATCAGCTCCCGGCGGTCGTCCGCGCTCAGACCGGTGTTGGACATCAAGCTGGTGATCGAAGCTTTGATCGAAGTGAGAGGCGTTCGAAACTCGTGAGTTACCGAATCCAGGATGGCAGAACGTAGTCTCTCGCCTTCGCGGGTGGTCTCGGAACGAGTTAGTGTCTCCACTGCATTGGCGCGCTCGATCGCAATCGCGATAAGGCTTCCCATGGCGTCGAGAGTCTGGCGGGACAAGTGGCCGACAATGCCAAGTGCGCCGACCGTCCGCACTCCCATCTTCAGCGGGGCGAAACTCAAGTTCCGCTGGAGGTCCATCATGGGTTCACCGCGCGCGATGATGGATTTGAGTTGATCGGCGTCCAGATCGGGGGCCTCGATTCCGGCGCGATAGATATTCCCCTTCTCCGGAAGATAGATGGCCGCGGCGGCGACACCGAAGGACTCGATGACGTGATTCGGAATGGCGTTCAGCAGCTGCAGAACGTTATCCGATGTCAGCAATTGCTGGCTGAAGCTGTAGAGGCGTTCCAGTTCGCGGCGGCGCCCGACCGCCTCCTCGGTCTGCTTTCGCGCTCGATCTGACAATTGACTGGCAATCACAGCGGTGGTGAGAAAGGCCAGGAGCGCGATCCAGTTTTGCGTGCCCACAATGGTGAAAGTGCCGAGAGGCGGAAGAAAGTAGTAGTTGAATGCCGCGGTCGCGACGAATGCAGTGAAAAGCGCGTAACGCAAACCCCACAGCGCAGAAACGATCAAAACAAAGACGAGGAAAGTAAGGGCGACCGTGGTGGGATTCACACGAATCATCGCGGTATAGAGGTATACGACAATGAACAGGACTGCGGCGCAAAGTGCAAAACGAAGGGCCACCCGGATCGCGGACTGGTTCACGATCAAGGATTGTAGCTGAATATCGACAAATCGAACGCCGTCCACGACAATAGTCGGCGATGACCAAGACGCCAGAGCAATGGCTGGAACAAGCTGCGCCCGAGAAGAAGGGTGGGACGCTGAAGCTGTTTCTCGGGTATGCGCCTGGCGTGGGAAAGACCTACAACATGCTGAGCGAGGCCATTCGACGCAAGAGCCGTGGCGAAGATGTGGTCATCGGCATGGTGGAGACGCACGGACGTAAGGGAGTGGTTGAGCTAGCGTCAAAACTCGAGACCGTCCCGAGAAAGAAGATTGAGTACAAGGGCACGGTTTTCGAGGAAATGGACCTGGATGGAATCCTGGCCCGCAAACCGGCCGTAGTGGTGGTGGATGAGTTAGCACACACCAACATCGAAGGCAGCAAACACCACAAGCGCTACGAGGATGTTCTGGCGCTGGTGGATGCTGACATTGACGTACTGACGACCATGAACGTACAGCACCTGGAGAGCGTCGCTCCTAGTGTGCAAAGAATCAGCGGGATTACGGTGCGGGAGACGGTCCCGGACTGGGTGATGAAGCGGGTGCGAGAGGTGGTGATGGCTGACCTGACCCCGGAAGCGCTTCAGACCCGCATGCGGCGCGGCGATATTTATCCTCTCGATCGGGCGGAGAAGGCGCTGGCAAATTTCTTTCGCCCGGGGAACCTGATTGCGCTGCGTGAACTGGCTCTGCAGGAAGTCGCGCAGGAGGTGGACCGCAGTCTTGAGACCTATCTTGATCAGGAAGGCGGGGAACGCAAGCTCGGAGTCCGTGAAAGGTTTGCAGTAGCCATTAGTTCGAATCCAGCGGCGCAGCAGCTTATCGCTCGGGCGGCGCGAATGGCAAAGAGATTGGACGGCGAGTTGTATGTGGTTTACGTGGATATCGGAGTAGATGACAATGAGGCCAACCAGCGGACGCTGGCCTCGAACGTTCGCTTTGCCGAGGCGGTTGGCGCCCAAGTGGTTAAGTTGAAGTCTCCGACGGTGGCCAAGGCAGTAGCTGGGTTTGTCAGAGAAAAACACATCACGCAGGTTGTGTTTGGCCATTCCGCGGTGAAGGGCTGGAAGCGGTATCTTTACTTGAATGCTATCCACAAATTTCTCAGAGACGCGCCGCCAGTGGATGTTCATATCGTCACCCAGCAGTCTTCCTGAGTAATATTGCTGAGCAGGCCTGGCTGCGCAGGTCTGGCTACGCAGTCCCAAACTGACATGGCTGAAAAGAAACGCATTCTCGTGGTGGACGATGAACCGCAGATCACGCGCGTCTTGCGGATGTCTTTGACCGGTAGCGGCTATGAAGTCCGCACCGCGGACGACGGGCACGCCGGCCTGAGAGTGGCGCGGGAGTGGCAGCCCGATCTGGTGATCACCGATATTTCCATGCCGAACATGAACGGGATTGAATTGTGCCGCCAGCTTCGCGCGGAGTCTGCTTTGCCCATTATCGTGCTATCAGTGAAAGGCGAGGAGAAGACCAAGGTCGAGGCGCTCGACGCAGGGGCGGACGACTATGTCACCAAGCCGGTGGGTATGGATGAACTGCTGGCGCGGGTGCGGCGGAACCTGGCACGAACGCGGCTGACGGCCGACAGTTCGCAGCGAACTATCGCAATTGGAGACTTCAAGATCGACGCCGATGCCTTCCGGGTGACTTTGAAGAACAACGAGGTCCGGCTTACTCCCAAAGAATTCGAACTGCTGCTCTACCTGGCGAGACACGCCGGCCGGGTGGTGACCCATCGAACTCTGCTTCTCGCCATCTGGGGTCCTAATAGCGTTGAGCAACCAGAACATCTACGGGTGCTGGTGGCGCAACTCCGTAAAAAGATAGACACCGAGAGTACACCTCATTACATCGTCACCGAGCCCTGGGTGGGATACCGGTTCGAACCAACCGGGGAAAAGTAGCAGGTCCGGCCCAATACCTTCCCGTCACAAAGGTTCGCGCTATTCTTCGGGTCCGATCAGCGGCCCGGCGCGGCAGAACAAAAGGGAGCCGGTTCCCGGCGGTTAGTTCTCCGTTCTCAGTTCATGAAAGCCTGTGTTTTCTTGGGGTTGCAAAAAACCCCCGCCATTGTTCGAAGCCTGGATCTTTATAAACTTTTTATGCACTTCTTATACAAAATTTACGCCTCGAACTATCCAATGTAGTGAGAGGCCACAATGCTTGAGCCAAACATACTTGCGAGTCTTGCGTCCTTGGTCATGCTGGCAACGTGCGTTTTAGGAATCGGGTTCATGGTCCGTTTTTTTATCGCGCTGACAGGCGAAGAAGACAAGATACGGGTAGTGCACCAGGTTCGCCCCCGGGGGGTACACTACGCGACTGAAGGGGTTAGCGAGTACGCAGGGGCTGCGGTCGATCCTGCAGCTCACCTTGCGATGGGAGTCCTCAGGATCACCACTGCTCTCGCCTCGAATCCCAGCCGTGAAGGCAGGCGCGACACACAGGAGCGGTCCAACATTGTCGTGTTCGCCGGGCCGGAGCGGGAGACTGGCTCTGCGACTGCACGCCGCTACCGCTCGAGCTAGGATTTGCTACTGACTGGAGAAGATGGACATGCGAGACCTTGTTTTTGTGGCAGTTACGATTGCCTTCTTCCTGATTTCCATCGCATATGTGAAGTTCTGCGATCGCATCCGCTAAAGGTGAAACGCTTATGAATGTCGAATCGATTGTCATGCTGATCGTGTGCGCGGGATTGATGGTTTATCTGCTCTATGCGTTGTTGCGGCCCGAGAGGTTCTAGAAAATGACAGTAAATGGCTGGTTGCAGATCATCGTGTACCTCGCCGTGTTATTGGCGGTGACCAAGCCGGTGGGAATATTCATGGCTCGGGTATTCAACCGGGAGAAGACATTTCTCGACCCCGTGCTACGGCCGGTGGAGCGCCTGTTGTACCGCCTGACGCTGGTTGACGAAGAGCACGACATGCGATGGACGGAATACGCGTTCTCCATGCTGCTGTTCAGCGGCGTATCCATGCTCGTGTTGTACCTGATCGAGAGGGTGCAACAGTGGCTACCATTGAATCCCCAGAAATTCGCAGCAGTGGGTCCTGACCTGGCTTTCAACACCGCGGCGTCTTTTACCACCAATACGAACTGGCAGAACTACGGTGGCGAGGCCACGATGAGCTATCTGACGCAGATGGCTGGCCTCGCCTATCACAACTTCGTCTCTGGGGCGGTGGGCATTGCGCTGGCGATTGCGTTTATTCGCGGCATCGCGAGGCGGGAAAAAGAGACCATTGGCAATTTCTGGGTTGACCTGACGCGGACCACTCTGTGGGTGCTGTTGCCGGCTTGCATCGTTTACGCGCTGCTTTTGGTTTCGCAGGGCGCGGTGCAGAACTTCAGACCGTATGACACGGCAAAGCTGGTCGAGCCACAACAGGTGCCTCACCTCGGTGCCGACGGGAAACCGGCGGTGGGTCAGGATGGGAAGCCGGTGATGGATACGGTTACCGACCAGGTGATCGCTCAGGGCCCGGTAGCGTCGCAGGAAGCGATCAAAATGTTGGGAACGAACGGCGGCGGTTTTTTCAACGCCAACAGTGCGCATCCCTTCGAGAATCCCACACCCTTAAGTAACTATTTGCAGATGCTTTCCATTTTCGTGATTCCGGCCGGCCTGACTTACACCCTGGGCCGCATGACCGGTTCGCAACGCCATGGGTGGGCTGTGTGGGCTGCGATGGCGATTCTGTTTATGGCGGGTGTGACAACCGCTTATTGGGCCGAGGCCAAGGGCAATCCGCTGCTTAAGGGGGTCGATCAGCGCGCGAGTCTCACGCAGTCCGGTGGCAACATGGAGGGCAAGGAAGTCCGCTTTGGCATCGCCGATTCCACGCTGTTCGCTACCATCACGACCGACGCGAGCTGCGGCGCCATCAACGGCTGGCATGATTCCTACACTCCGCTGGGCGGGATGGTGCCGTTGGCGAACATCATGCTCAGTGAGACCGTATTCGGCGGCGTGGGCGCTGGCATGTACGGGATCCTGATTTACGTTGTGCTCTCCGTATTCATCGCCGGACTCATGGTGGGTCGCACGCCGGAATATCTGGGCAAGAAGATCGAAGCTTACGACGTGAAGATGGCCATGCTGGTGACGCTGGTTTTCCCGCTTGTAATCCTGGTGCTTACGGGCATTTCATCGGTGGAGGGATTCGGCACCTCCAGCATCAGCAATCCCGGCCCGCACGGTCTGACTCAGATCCTCTATTCTTTCACGTCGCAGGCGGGCAATAACGGCTCCGCTTTCGGCGGGCTGAACGGAAACACGCCTTGGTACAACATCGCCGGTGGAATGACGATGCTGGTGGGTCGGTTCTTCATGATTCTTCCCATGCTGGCGATTGCCGGAAACCTGGCGAAGAAAAAATATGTTCCGCCGTCCCTGGGAACGTTTCCCGTAACCACGCCGCTGTTCAGCGTGTTGCTGGTGGGTGTGATCGTGATCGTGGGAGCGCTGACGTTCTTCCCGGCATTAAGCCTGGGGCCGATTCTTGAACACCTGCTGATGCAAGCCGGCAAGACCTTCTGAAGGGCTGTTGAGGAAATATGGCAGAGAAAAAAGGTAGAGCGATTTGGGACATGAAGATCGTGCAACGCGCGATCTGGGATTCATTCGTGAAGCTGCACCCCCGCAAGATGATGGGCAATCCTGTCATGTTCGTGGTAGAAGTCGGCAGCGTGGTTACGAGTGTTCTTCTGGTGCGGGATGCGCTTCAACACCAGGGTGCATTCGCCTTCAATCTGCAAATCACGCTCTGGCTGTGGTTCACCGTGCTGTTCGCGAATTTCGCCGAAGCCATGGCGGAAGGCCGCGGCAAAGCACAGGCGGAAAGCTTGCGAAAGGCGAGATCGGAAACCGTCGCCAATCGGGTTCTGCCGGACGGCAAGATCGAAAAGATCGCCAGCTCGAAGCTGCGTTCGGGTGATGTGGTGAACGTTTCTGCCGGGGAGTTCATTCCAGGCGATGGCGAAATTGTGGAAGGTGTGGCGTCGGTAGACGAATCCGCAATCACGGGTGAATCCGCGCCGGTGATCCGCGAGGCGGGAGGCGACCGCTCGGCAGTGACTGGCGGCACGCGCGTTCTCTCGGACTGCATCAAGATCAAGATTACGTCCAACCCCGGCGAAACCTTCCTCGATCGCATGATCGCGCTGGTGGAAGGCGCTGAGCGCCAGAAGACACCGAACGAAATCGCGTTAAACATCCTGCTGGCCGGCCTGACGATAATCTTCCTGCTGGCCGTGGTCACGCTGCAGCCGTTCGCGGTCTACTCCGGAGCGCCGCAAACGGTGTTCGTGCTGGTGTCACTGCTGGTGTGCCTGATTCCGACCACCATCGGAGGACTACTTTCTGCAATTGGTATCGCTGGCATGGATCGCCTTGTACAACACAATGTGCTGGCCATGTCTGGCAGGGCGGTGGAGGCAGCAGGAGACGTTAACACGCTTCTTCTGGACAAGACCGGCACCATCACGTTAGGAAATCGCCAGGCAGCGGAGTTCGTTTGCGCGCCTGGAGTCTCGGAGGCCCAGTTGGCGGACGCGGCCCAGTTGTCGTCGCTCCCCGATGAGACGCCGGAAGGCCGCTCCATCGTGGTTCTGGCAAAAGAACGGTACGGCCTGCGCGGACGCGACCTGGCTTCGCACGAGGCGCATTTTGTGCCCTTTACTGCACAGACCAGGATGTCGGGCGTAAACCTCGATGGTCGTGAGATCCGCAAGGGTGCGTCGGACGCGATCGCAAAATATATCTCCGCAGTGAATGGCAACGGCCTTCCCAAGGAAGTACAGGCCACGGTTGAGCAAATCGCACGCTCGGGCGGGACGCCTCTAGTGGTCTCGGAGAATAAGAACGCACTAGGCGTGATCTACCTGAAGGACATCGTCAAAGGCGGAATCCGCGAACGCTTCAGCCAGCTTCGCTCCATGGGTATTCGTACTGTCATGATCACGGGTGACAACCCGCTCACCGCAGCCGCCATCGCTCGCGAGGCTGGCGTGGATGACTTCCTGGCCCAGGCTACTCCCAAAGAAAAAATGGATCTGATCCGCCGGGAACAGGCCGATGGAAAACTGGTCGCGATGACCGGAGACGGCACAAACGATGCCCCCGCCCTGGCGCAGGCCGATGTCGGCGTGGCCATGAACACGGGCACGCAGGCGGCGAAAGAAGCGGGAAACATGGTGGACCTGGACTCGAATCCCACCAAGCTGATTGAGATCGTGGAAATTGGCAAGCAACTGCTGATGACTCGCGGAGCGCTGACCACGTTTTCCATCGCCAACGATGTGGCCAAGTATTTTGCCATCATCCCGGCCATGTTTGCCGGAACGTTCCCGGTGCTGGCCGCGCTCAACATCATGCACTTGAAAACGCCGCAGTCGGCGATATTGTCCGCCGTGATATTCAACGCCCTGATCATCATCGCTTTGATACCGCTGGCCCTGCGCGGGGTGAAGTACCGCGCCATGGGCGCGGCGGCGCTATTGCGCAATAACCTTTTGATCTATGGCGTGGGCGGAATCATTATCCCGTTCATCGGTATCAAGCTGATTGACATGGTCATCACCCGCATTGGGATGGCCTGAAGTTTGATTAGTTAAGACGAGGATCACCATGAAGAAGAATCTTCTGATTTCCGTCCTTATGACCGTAGTCACGACCGTGCTGCTGGGCCTGGTTTATCCCCTGGTGGTCACTGGACTGGCGCAGGTCCTCTTCCCGGAGAAAGCGAACGGGCAACTAATACGCCGCGACGGAACCGTGATCGCTTCGCACATCATCGGCCAGCCCTTTGTTGGGGCGAATTATTTTCACCCGCGTCCCTCGGCGGCGGGCACGAACGGCTATGATGCCAGCAACTCCGCCGGATCGAACTTGGGCCCGACGAATCAGAAGCTCATCGACCGGGTGAATGGCGACGTCGCCAGCGCACAGGCAGAGAATCCCGGCAAGCCGGTGCCCATCGATATGGTCACCACTTCCGGCTCGGGTTTCGATCCCCACATCACACCCGCCGCTGCGGAATTCCAGGTCCCGCGAGTCGCCAAAGCCCGAGGAATGAGTGAGGAAAAGGTGCGAGCACTCGTTGCTCAAAATACCCAGGGAAGGCAATGGGGCTTCTTCGGGGAGCCGCGGGTCAACGTGCTGGAACTGAACCTGGCACTGGATGCGCTCTCGAAGTAGGGATATTCCAAGAGTCTCTTACCGCGGCGTAGTCCTTCGCAAGCTCCGGATGGCGCCTTCCAGATTCTGCGTCGACTTAGTGCGGGCTGTATCCTAAAAGTTGTGACGCCCCAAATGGACCTTTCCAACCAAAGAGCAACCGCGTGAGCCGCCTCAGCCTTTTTGGGCTCTTCGCGGTGACCGCGATGCTGGTGTGCTATGCGTTCGAAAATCGCAGCCGATGGTTCATCCTGGCGTTCAGCGGGGCCTGCATGCTGGGCTCGGTTTACGGCTTTTTGCAGGGAGCCTGGCCTTTTGGGCTAGTTGAAGGCATATGGTCGCTCGTCGCTGTGCGACGCTGGTGGCTGGCAGGAAAGGCAACCTGATTGCGCTTGAGGTGAGAAGTTCTTGAGTTGACGAATCACGGACGAGCAGTTAGGAACTCTTGCGGTTGAACCGGCAAAGGGCCTGACTGGCGCGGATCTTGCCGCAAGAGAGAGCCATCGTCTCAAAGGCTCGTTCATAGCGAAACTCCGGCTTCACGTATGGCTTCCTGGCCACGGGTGGGCTGTCGCCGGTATTTTTCTCTTCGCTAACCTTCTTCTCAGTCATAAGGGGCCGGCCGAACAGAGTTCGCCCTTAACGCTATTTTCTCAGACAGACTATCACCAAACTACAGCCACGGTTGTTGCTACTTATGATGACGGCCAAGGGTCTCTATCAGGCGGTCGACCGCAGAGAGCCGAAGAATGCAGCGATGTCCTTGGCCAACAGTTCAGGCTCTTCGGCCGCTGCGAAGGATCAAGGGGATTGGCGCCGGCCCCTTGCCACGCTCGTGAATGAAGTGAATCCTCGTGTCGTTCACGGCGCGGCGGTAGTGGTGAAAGGCGGACAGCGTTTCCACCTGTGCCTTCCAGTCGAAATGATCCTTCCAGTACGCACAGAGCTGCCGCATGAAGTCAAGATTGACGCCATATTCCCAGGCTGAGCCGGGAATCTCATCGGGCCAGCGGGTTCGGGCCAGGCGAGTGCGCAGATTTTCTACTGCAGCGTCGGAGTAGGGAAGAGAGAACGGTTCTGTGCTCATGGCAGTAACCTGTCGGATGTGATTGTAGAGGATACAGTTTTCGGAAGCAGGTGTTTCGTGGTTGTTTCGCATTAACGATTCGCTTCCGTGGTAAACATGGAAGCGTGACTAGCCAGAAGCCTTCCCGGCGAGTGGGTTTGGCGCGCGCGCTTTCGAAGCTCGGTTACTGCTCGCGGTCAGATGCATTTGATCTCATCCACGCCGGGCGAGTGCGGCTGAACGGCGCAACCCGTCGCGATCCTGAAGCGCCGGTCCGACTGGCTAAGGATCGCCTTGAGGTCGATGGCCGGCTGGTCGCGACCGCCGCCAAAGTTTATCTCATGCTCAACAAGCCGCGCGGAACGGTTACCACAGCCTCCGACGAAAAGGGACGCCAAACAGTGTATGCATTTCTGGGACCCGAGTTTGTGAAAGGTGATCAAACCTGGGTCGCGCCGGTCGGTCGTCTGGACAAGGCCAGCGAGGGACTGCTTCTGTTGACCAACGATTCCGAATGGGCGGCGCGAGTGCTGGCACCGGCAACCCACCTGGAGAAGACCTATCATGTGCAGATTGACAGGGTTGCCGATAGAGCCTTGCTGGAATCGCTTGCCCGTGGAGTCAAAGCGAAAGATGGAGAACTCCTTCGTGTCAAGAACGCTCGCATCCTGCGCGGTGGTGGACGCAACAGTTGGCTCGAAATTGTGCTGGACGAGGGCAAGAATCGTCATATTCGACGAATGCTGGAACAGCTCGAAGTGGGGGTGCTGCGGCTGGTGCGGGTGGCCATCGGTCCGCTCGCACTGGGACAGCTTCCCAAGGGCGGCGTTCGTGCCCTGAACGCGGCTGAGAAACGGGCGATCGATCAGGCCATGCAAAATCACGTGCGTACCTGACATTGGCTGGTGCAAAGCTGAAGACCTTCACTTATGAACGTCATTGAGGAGATCCTTCAGGATGAACGGATCAGTGTACGCAAGCCGGGCCTGCCCGACAGCGACGGAACAAGTGTCGTCTATTGGATGCAGAGCGCTCAACGTGCCACCGACAATCCAGCTCTCAACGTCGCCGTGAAAGTCGCCAACGAACTGAGAAAGCCGGTGGTGGTATTTCTTGCCCCGATACCGTTCTATCCGCACGCCAATCTCAGGCACTACCGATTCCTGGCGGAAGGCATTCCGGACATCGCGGAAGACCTTGCCAGGCGGAATATCGGGTTGGTTGTGCGCCCCTATCCTAACCACAGCCTGCTGAAGTTTTGCCAAGAACTCCGGCCCGCGATGGTGATTGGGGATGAGAACCCGATGCGGGAGCCGGAGCAGTGGCGGGTCACGGTGGCGGGGAAAATCCGCGTGCCGCTCTGGACTGTCGATGCGAACGTGATTGTGCCGTCTAAGCTGTTGCTCAAGGAACATTTCGCCGCGCGTACGATACGCCCGCGCATCCATGCGCTCCTTCCCAGGTTCATGGTCTGGCAGAAAAATCTGAGCCCTCATGTGCCCTGGGTGTCTCCGAGAGCGCTGCACTCGATTCCGTTGCATGAGGACTTCGTCTGCGCATGGAAACTTGACGGTTCGGTCCAGCCAGTCCCGGCGTGGCGTGGCGGGAGCAAGCGGGCGTGGCGCATGCTTGGCGAATTCGTGCGCCATCGGCTGGCAGACTACCCGGAGGCCCGCAACCATCCTGAGCATGACGGCACCAGCCGGCTTTCTCCTTACCTGCACTTTGGACATCTCGGCCCGCAGACGGTTGCGTCTGGTGTGCAGCACTGCGACGCGCCCGCCAGGGCGAAAGCGGCCTTCCTTGAACAGGTGATCGTACGGCGCGAGTTGGCAATCAATCTTGTTCGGTTCAATCCTGCTTACGATTCCATTGGCTGTCTCGAACCTTGGGCGCAGCGCTCGTTTGCCGAGCATGCGCGCGACCCGCGGGCCGTGCTCTACAGCGAGAAGCAACTGGGGGAGGGCGCGACCCACGATCCCCTGTGGAACGCGGCTCAGAAACAGATGGTTCTGACTGGCTGGATGCACAACTATCTGCGCATGTACTGGGCAAAGAAAATTCTGGAGTGGAGTGCATCAGTGTCCGAAGCCTACCAGAAAGCAGTCCGACTCAACGACCGCTACGAACTGGACGGTCGCGATCCCAACGGGTACGCGGGAATTGCGTGGGCTATCGTGGGCAAGCATGACCGGGCATGGTCGGATCGGCCGGTGTACGGCAAGATTCGCTATATGTCACTGGCCAGCACGGGCAGGAAATTCGATTCGAAGCGATACATTGCACAAATCGCAAAGCTGGAGAAGTACGGCGTTGAACAAATTCGTTAGCGACCTTCGCACATGAACCCAACCTGGGCCAACGCCTTGGCGGCAAACTCGAGTTTCTGGAGATCGTCGAGGGTGAAGTCTGGCCCGGCGGAGGTTAGATCGAAACCCTTGTGGCAAATCTGGACCACACCCAGAACATCGTCTGCTTTGTCGAGCACCGGCGCGGACATGAGTTTCTGGATGGTTGCAGGGCGAAGTTCTTCGCCGCTTGCCCCAGCCGGCTTGACACTCTCGAAAATGCTGGCGTGCTTGATCTTGGTGAAGTTGTTGAACAACTCGACTTTCTTGCTGACCGCGGTATGAGCTGCCACCGCCGTGGAACTGGAAATCGGAATTGATCCCGCGGTGGTAAGTTCGGTGGGAAAGAGAAACCGCAGTAGTCCATTTTCCAGGCGTAACAGCGCAACTTCGTCGGGTCGAACACGAAAAAGTTTTGACAGTTCGACACGGCACTGCTCGGGACTGCCGGCATTCACGAGCTGGCTTTCCAATGCCTTACGATCGAGCGCGGGCGCTGCCGCGGCCGCCGACGTGCCCTGACCCGAAACTTTATTGTCTTTCCCCATTGTCGAAGCGTAGAAGGATATGCCGCTCACTCCATGTTGACGTTTGGGAGAGATCCCATCAAGTTACTGAGGTACTTTGGGAGCGCGGGACGGGAACCTTGCTATCCCCTGGTCAACGGGAAATGCTTCTCGCGCCATCCGCGAATGCCGCCGTCCATGGAGAGCACACTGGTATAGCCCATTTTCTGGAGATTGTCGGCGGCCAGGGCGGAGCGATAGCCTCCACCGCAGTACAGGACCAGGGGCGTGTCGAGTTGCGGCACGCGCTCCTCGATATCACGCTCAATGATGCCCTTACCCAGATGGATGGCCCCCGGCAGATGGTCGTTCGCGTACTCGCTCTCCTCCCTGACATCGATCAAGAGAAATCTTTCGCCACGGTCGAGCTGGGCTTTGACTTCGTCAATGCCGATCTCCCGGATGCGGTGTCTGGCATCCTCGACAATCTTCAGAAACCTGGCGGAATGCTGGTGTGCCATGAGATTGAGTCGCTACGGCGGTGACGCCATTTTATCGAAAACCACGCCGCTGGAGCGAACCGGGTCTTGGGAAGAATTGGCTAAGGCAGCGTTTCCAGCGATGCTATTCGGAACCGGCCACGGCGGCGCGCTCGAAAGACGGAGAATCGCTCGCGGTGGAACTCAAGAATTTCTGCAGGTCGGATTCCAGTTTCTGGCGGTCTTCTTCCTCGAGGTTTGAGAACTCAAAGGGTTGGAGACAACCTTGGGTAGCCCACATGGGGAACAACATTACAGCTCTACTTCGTATCGTGCTCTCACTGACGTGGAAGATCACATCTACCTTGATTCCCTCATCCAGCGGCTTTTCGAGGTGCAGCAGGCCGCCGGTAAAGGAAAGCTGGTGCAGGCGAGCGCGGACCTCCCGGCCATTGTCCAGCCGGAGCAGGGCCAGAATGGCTCCGGCGAGTTTTACCCGCGGGGCGCGGCGCGCTTTGTCAGCTCGTTTCGATCGAGGCATTTCTATTCCAACTATGCCACTGGCTCCCTCAGGAGGGGAGATTACGAAAGAGCGCCGACCGGTTTTCTCATGGAATATTCGCCTTGTGTTCGCTACTGGCTGTCGGTTTCGACTCCGACAATTTCCGGGGGACGGTGGTTTGAACACAACAAGATTCGGGCGAAAGTGGGTCCTATTCGCACTTCGTGCTTTTCCAGTAAGGGCCAGGCGATTACCGGGGTTACTTTACCCCGGCCCGGTGCAGTCGTAAGCTGCGACCTTATGGCGCTCAATGCCCTGCTGATGTGCCGCGAGGAACAGGCTCTCCGCATTCTCGGGACCGCCCTGGAAGATGTTGAGATGGAGCCGGAAGTGTGCGTGTCGGCACCCGAGGCTTTGGATCTGACTGTTGTGCGGCACTACTCGGCGCTGGTGCTCGACTTCGACTTGCCCGGCGCGGCGACCGTGGCTCGCATGGCGCGACTGGCGCCTTCAAGTCGTAGGCCGGTGATCTTCGGGATGATTGGGGCGTTCACCGAAATAGCGGAGACTTTCCAGGCGGGAGTTAACTTCATCATTTATAAGCCCCTGGCCTTCGAACAGATTGTCCGCTGCCTGCGCGCAGGTCGTGGTTTCATGCGTGCGGACCGGAGGCAGTCGCAACGTCAGCCGCTGGAATCGCTGGTTTACCTGCAGTTCGGCATCGCCGCTCTCCCGGCCATGGTGCTGGATCTGAATCAGGACGGCATGGCCCTGCAGGCGCCGGAACCGTTACCGCCGGTTCAACAGGTGCCGCTGCGTTTTGTTCTGCCCGGTACCAGCAATATGGTGGAAGGTATGGGCGAGGTGATCTGGGCCGACGATGGCGGACGAGCCGGCATGCTCTTTTCCCAGCTCACTCCAGCCTCGCGGAAGTATCTCAAACAGTGGTTTGTGAAGCGCGAGACCAAGAAGAAAACCGAAGTGCGTTCTGCACGGGGCCAGAAGGCTCGCCGCGCAGCGGCCGGTTCCCACTAGATTTTCCTTTTCCATCTGAGCTTCGCCAGGCGGCGCTCCTTCTCCGCTGCATGCTAGACTCAAGCTTCTTCGTCGATTGAAATCGTTCGATTGAGATGGCATGTCCGAACTGAATTTCCTTTCTGCTGTTTCCATGGCTGAGCGAATACGGCGGAAGCAACTCTCTCCTGTCGAGCTTGTCGAATCCCATCTCACTCGAATTCAGGAACTGAATCCAAGGCTAAATGCCTTTGTGCAGGTTGATGTTCAAGGGGCACGACGGCAGGCTCGAGTAGCGGAAGAAGCCGTCCGCATCGGTGAAAAGCTGGGTTCGCTGCATGGCGTTCCCATCAGCATCAAGAGTTCGATTGGGGTTGCCGGCCTGCATTGTGAATCTGGATCGAAGCTGCGCGAGGGCTTTGTGGCTTCGCAAGATGCTCCGTTGGTCACTCGCCTGCGCCAGGCGGGTGCAATCATTCTGGGCGTGACCAATACTCCGGAGCTACTGATGGCGTGGGAGACGGACAACCTTCTTTACGGTCGAACCAATAGTCCCTGGGATCTTGAGCGCACGCCCGGCGGATCGAGCGGCGGGGAAGCAGCTGCGATTGCCGCCGGCATGTCAGCCGGTGGCGTAGGCAGCGACGGCGGAGGATCGATTCGCGTGCCGGCACATTTCAGCGGAATTTGCGGCCTGAAACCCACGCCGGGCCGCATACCGGCAACCGGACATTTTCCCGCCTCAGCCGGGCCATTCGCTTTGATCGGTGTGGTGGGTCCGATGGCCAGAACGGTAGGTGACTTGAAAGTGCTGTTCGAAGTCATGCAGGGTCCCGACGATGGAGATCCCTCGGCAGCGCCGGTTCCCGTGCGCTGGCCTGAACCAGATGATTTGAAGCGAATCCGCATCGGCTATTTTGAGGACGATGGTCGCACGCCAGTGACGGCCGAGACGCGGGCCGCGGTGCGAACTGCGGCTGAGGGCCTTCGACGAGCAGGATTTCAGGTTGAACCTTTCCTCCCGGAAGGTTTGGAACGCGCTCGTCAACTATGGTGGAAGATGTTCGGCGTTGCCGGTGGGATGTTGCTCGGTCCGATAATGAGGGGTCATGAGGCTGAGATCAGTCCTCTGCTGAGTCAATTTTCCGGCTGGGCAGCCGCCGAGCCTTCACACACTGGCGAATCGTTGCTTGATACCTGGGTGCAGCGTGACCTGGTGCGCATGAAGATATTTGCCCAGATGAGAGAGTATCCAGTTCTGCTTTGTCCTGTGGCTGCCATTCCCGCGTTCCGGCATGGCGAACGCAGTTGGCAGGTTGAGGGAAAGACCGTCGAGTATCTTGACGCGTGGAGCTATACCGAGTGGTTCAATCTGCTCGGCAATCCTGCAGTTGTTGTACCACTGGGGAAGTCGCCTGAAGGTTTGCCCATCGGAGTGCAGATCGTGGCACGTCCCTGGGAAGAAGAGATTGTTCTTTCGGTGGCGGCGGCTGTGGAAGAGCAACGTGGCGGCTGGCAGCCTCCCCCAATCTAGTAAGATTGCGAGTTGGGAGTGTCCAGTCCCTACACGGTCAAAATTCTCTATATGCTTCGGCGAACCTTTCTCGCGATCATAACTCTGGCAGCGTTCGGCATTTTTGCTGCGAGCACGCAAAAGGCGGCAACCTCGCCTGCCAATCCCGCAGAGGCGGCGCGCCTCAACAATCTGGGCGCCGCGTACATGAACCAGCAGCTGTTCGAAAAGGGACTCAAGGCCTTCCAGGAGGCTGCCGCTCTCGACCCCGAGTTGCAGGTTGGGGTCTTGAACCAGGGTGTGGCCCTGCTCAACCTGACGCGAATCGATCCGGCCAAAGCGCTTCTCGAAGCCGCGGTAAAAAAGAACCCCGGCGATCCCCATGCCTGGTTCAGCTTGGGATTGCTCTATAAGAATTCCGACAATCCCCAGGGCTCGGTCGACGCGTTTCGTCACGTTACTGAAATCGACCCCAACGACGCCGATAGCTGGTATTTTCTAGGCGCCGCCCTGGCACAACTCAGGCAATATCCGCAAGCCATCGACGCCTTCCAGCACGCTCTCAAGCTGAACCCGCTGCATGCTTCGGCCGAATTCGGCGTCGCGCGAGCCTATCAGCAGTCGGGCGACGCGCCGCATGCGCGCGAACATCTGGTCCGCTTCCAGCACATCACGCAGAACAAGCTGGGCTCGCCGATCGGTTTGGCTTACGGAGACCAGGGAAGATATTCGCTGGTGGAAGAATCGCCGTCGGCAATGGAAAAAGCCTTGCCTCAGATTCCGGTGCGCTTTGTGCCGGTGACGGACGCTGCCGGGCTCACATCGAAGCCCGTAGCAGGGCCTGCCAACGACCTCACGTCGTTCCTGGGGCCGGGCGCCTGCTTCCTCGACTATGACGGCGATGGCAAGCCCGACATTTTCTTGCCCGACAATGGTCCGCAGGGCGGAATGGCCTTGTATCACAATCTAGGCGCGGGCAAATTTGAAGATGTGACCAGGAAAGCCGGATTGGATCCCACCATCCACGCTATCGGATGCACGGCAGGCGACTACGATAACGACGGCGCGATCGATCTTGCTGTGAGCCTCAACGGCCGTGTGCTTCTATTGCACAACGAAAAGGATGGGACGTTCAAAGATGTTACAGAAGTTGCGGGAATCAAGAGTGACGGGCCTAATCTGGGCTTAACGTTCATCGACTATGACCACGATGGCGATCTGGACCTTTACGTTACCAGCACTCTACGAAACGCGCCCGCGCCCGCCTCAGGACAGGACATCGAGTTTCCGAGCGGCCTCGAGTTTCCCGGTAACTTCATGTGGCGTAACAACGGCAACGGTACGTTCACGGATGTCACTCAAGAGCTCGATCTTGATCTCGATCCCAGCATCAGCGCGATAGGGACGGACTACAACAACGACCGCGCCGTCGATCTGGTGGTTACCGACCTCAAGGGGCCCTCGTTTCTTGAGAATCCACGTGAAGGAAAATTTCAGGCAAAACCTCTCATAGAGCTAGCTGTTCCACATCCAAAAGTGGCAATTTCCGTTCTCGATTTCGACCATGACGAATGGATGGATTTGGCATTTACTCATTCCGCGGCACCTGGGTTGACTCTCTGGCGAAATGACAAGGGAAAGAAGTTCGATCGCGTGACTCTGCCCACCACCAATTGGGTTCGCGCCTATGGCGTCGCCGCCTTTGACTATGACAACGACGGCTGGATTGACCTCGTTGCCGTGGGAGAAACGAAAGAAGGCAAGGGCGAAGTCCGACTTTTCCGCAACTTGGGTCCGGATGGATTCAAAGACGTCACCGGCGATGTGGGTCTAGACAAGATTCAGCTGAAAGATCCGCGAGCGATCATCACCGGCGACTACGACGGCGATGGCGCCACCGATTTGCTCATCACCCAGAACCACGGCCCGGCTGTGCTGCTGCGCAACGAAGGCGGCAACAAGAATAATTGGCTGCGGCTTTCGTTCAAGGGGCTGGCTGACAACAAGAGCGCGATTGGCACGAAGGTTGAGGTCTTTGCCGGGGCGAACCGCCAGAAATTTGAAATTGCGGGATCATCCGGCTATCTCGGACAAAACTCGACGGACTTTGTTGTCGGACTGGGCCAAGCAAAGGAAGCCGACGTGGTGCGCATGCTCTGGCCTTCAGGAGTAATTCAGGACGAAATCCAGGTTGCTGGTCTCAAAGAGCACGAGTTTCTGGAAATGGATCGCCGCGGCAGCTCCTGTCCCACCCTGTTCGCCTGGGACGGCACGCACTATGAACTGATCGGCGACATGCTGGGCGCGGGTGTGGTCGGCCACTGGATTGGGCCGGAACAACGGGACATTCCGAGGCCCACGGAATACATCAAGATACCCCGCAATTCGATTCGCGAGAAAAACGGCAAGCTCAGCTTCCGCTTCATGGAGCCGCTGGAAGAAGCCGTTTACCTCGACCAGGTGAAGCTATTGGCTGTGGACCATCCCGGCGCCGTCGATGTGTTCCCCAACGAATATTTCGCCAGCAACCCGCCGTATCCGCCGTTCAAAGTTGTCTTCAGTCGCGATGCCCGCCCGCCCGCGGGAGCGTGGGACGAGCACGGGCACAATGTCCTGCCGGATTTGCTGGCTCATCGCTATTTCGGCGATTTCGAGTTGCAGCGCTTCCAGGGCTTCACCAAAACGCACACCCTAGAACTCGATCTCGGTGAACCGTATCGAGGCGGCCCACTGTGGCTGCTCATGCACGGCGAGATTGAATACTTCTCCGCGACCAGCATGTTTGCTGCCTACCAGTCTGGCGTCGAACCAGTTGCGCCGTTTGTCGAAGTGCAGGATACGAGCGGAAAGTGGGCTCGCGTGGTGGATGACATGGGCTTCCCCGCCGGCGGGCCTCGCACCATGACCGCCGATCTCACCGACAAACTGCCACGGGGAACCCAGCGCATCCGCATCACGACCAATTTGCAAATTTATTGGGACAACATTTTGGTCAATCGCGCCGCACAGGATCAGAACTCTCGTCTCACGCCAGTTCCACTGGCACGCGCCGACCTTCGCTACCACGGATTCCCGCTGAAGATTGAAAACCAGCCACCCGGCAACGTTTTGTATGTCTACGAAAAGACCAGCCCCACTGGCCCGTATACGCGTCCCGCTGGCGCCTACACGCGCTACGGCGACGTGCGTCCGTTGTTGACTGGCTATGACGACCGGTTGGCGGTCTTTGGGTCAGGGGACGAGGTCGTTCTGGACTTTGATCCCGCGAAACTGCCAGCATTGCCCAACGGTTGGGTGCGAGATTACTTTTTCGTGGCGAATGGCTATGAAAAAGACATGGATTTTTATGCCGCCGAGGCCAGCACAGTTCATCCCCTGCCGTTCCGCGGTATGGGCACGTATCCATACCCGAAGAGCAGATCGTTCCCGCTGGATGACGCGCATGTTGACTATTTCCTGAACTACAACACGCGGCATCTGTCGGGGAATGAGCCCAAAGGATACCGGTTCGACTATTCGCACTAGCGGTGACCGGGGGTCGATAGGTCGGCACATGGCGACTGCGGAGGCAATCCCCGGCTGGCAGTAAGGTTTTGGAATCCGTAAGGAAATCACTACCAAATCGTTTTAATAGTTGACAGCGCCGCACATGGCATAATCCAATACGCGGGAATGGCAACCACTCCTACGGGCACTTCTTCCTCCACCGGTCCGCGGCTCCGCAGATCGCTCACGCTTTGGGACCTGATTCTTTACGGCGTCATCGTAATCCAGCCGGTGGCGCCGATGTCAGTGTTTGGCGTGTTGAGCCAGCGCGGTCAGGGGCACGTTGTCACCACGATCCTGATCGCGATGGTCGCCATGCTGTTTACCGCGATCAGCTACGGCCGCATGGCGCGCGCGTATCCCAGCGCCGGGTCGGCCTTCACCTACGTCGGCCAGGAAATCAATCCGGCTCTCGGCTACGTGACCGGCTGGAGCATGGTGATGGACTACATGCTGAATCCGATGATTTGCATCATCTGGATCAGCCAGCAAGCACACGTGTTTGCCCCTGGCGTCGCCTACTGGGCCTGGGCGATCTTCTTCGCGGTTGTCTTCACCTTGCTGAACATTCAGGGAGTGAAAACTTCCGCCCGGGTAAACGCCGGGCTGGCGGCCGGCATGGGAGTGGTGATTGCCCTCTTTTTTGTCGCTGCGGCGCGGTACATTTTCGGACATCCGCAGGATCCCGGGTTCTTGACCCGCCCTTTTTACGATCCGCAAACCTGGAATACCAAACTGGTGTTGGGCGGCACTTCGCTCGCCGTGCTCACCTACATCGGTTTCGATGGGATTTCCACGCTTTCCGAGGAGGCTGAGAATCCCCGGCGCAACATCCTGCTGGCCACAGTGTTTACATGCGTGGTGATCGGCCTGCTTTCCGCTTTGGAAGTCTATGCCGCCCAGTTGGTGTGGCCGGCCTCCGAGGCCTTTCCCAACGTGGACACCGCGTTTACCTTCGTTGCCGGCCGGGCCTGGCAGCCCTTGTTCGCGATTGTGGGGTTCACTCTGGTAGTGGCTAACTTCGGCTCCGGTATGGGAGCGCAACTCGGCGCCGCCCGCCTGCTCTACGGCATGGGGCGCAGCAATGCCCTACCCAAGAAGTTTTTCGGTGCGGTCGATCCCAAACGACGCGTGCCTCGCAACAACGTGGTTTTCGTTGGCGCGCTGGCGCTGGCGGGGGCTTTCCTGCTGCCCGCGATCGCAGGCGCAGCGACCGGCTACGAACTTGGCGCCAATCTGCTGAATTTCGGCGCCCTGATTGCTTTCATGGGCGTCAATGCCGCCGCTTTCGTTCGCTACTTCGTCCGCGAAGACAAGAAGAAAATCTCCAATTTTCTGCCGCCGGTGCTGGGCTTCTTCATTTGCCTGATCCTGTGGTGGAACCTGAGCACCAAGGCGAGAATCGTAGGAGCGATCTGGATGGTTGTTGGCATCGCCTTCGGCGCCTGGAAGACGCGTGGCTTCCGCGGCGAATTGGTGGACTTCGAACTGCCCCCAGAAGAATGACCAACTCTGTTTGCCGATTATTCAACTTGTAGATGAAGCCCACATTCTTTCCATCCCCCTCCCATTGGCATGCCTGGCTTGAAAAGCATCACGAAACACATGACGAGCTTTTGGTCGGGCTTCATAAGAAGGACTCAGGCAAACCCAGCATCACCTGGCCGGAAGCGGTCGACGGATCACTTTGCTTCGGTTGGATTGACGGCGTCCGAAGGTCTTTGAATGAAACCAGCTATGTAATTCGCTTTACGCCGCGACGTCCGCGTAGCGTTTGGAGCGCCATCAACATCACACGCGTGGCTGAACTGACTGAACTGGGGCTGATGCGGCCAGCAGGCGTCCAGGCCTTCCAGAAGCGCACCGGGAACCGATCAGAGATCTACGCCTACGAGCAGCGGATGGGCGCGAAGCTCAGCAGCGCTCACGAAAAAACCTTTCGCGCCAACAAGAGGGCCTGGAAGTTCTTCCAGGCCCAACCACCGTGGTATCAGAGGACCGCAAGCTGGTGGGTAATCAGCGCGAAGAAGGAAGAAACGCGACTGAAACGGCTCGCGCGGCTCATCGAAGACTCAGAGCAGGGAAGAACCATACGCGAACTCCGCCATCCAGCAAGCAAGAAGTAACGCGAGTTCGTTAAATTACCCGATTACCAAATTGCCCAATTACTCAATTTTCTTCTCACTCCACGTTCCACCCGCTAATTTCTACAGCTGGCTGTGCCGCTCCCAATTCCTGCGCCCTGTATGTCGCGGTCACTTCGCGCCGCTCGCCTGGGAGCAGAGAAATATAGTTGTCTTGCCACAGAACGGGAAGAATTTCGTCTCCGCCCTTGCCCTTGTCTACCTTTAGACGCGCAAAGAATGCCAGGCTCTTGCTGGGATTCTCCAGCACAACGTGAGTGATGGCCTCTTCACCTTTATGTTCGGTGTGGTGCGCCACGTTCAGTTTGACCTTGGGCAGTTGGGAAAGAGCCGTGTAGTCCGCATAGGAAGCTGTTGGCGTCGTATACCAGTTCGACTTTTCCCAATCCAGGGTCTCTGGTTTGCTCGAAAGCCAGTAGAAGTTTGATCCCACCAGCTTTCCGCTGGCGTCTTCCAGTCGCAACACCAGGAAGTAAGTTGGGCTAAGGCCGTCGATATCGGGGAGTGACAAAACCTTGTTGGTGCTGTCGGCTGCGGCATCAAGTCGGGTCTGTTGCGAAAATTTCTCGCTCATGTCGAGGTTCAAGACCTTAGTCGTAAGCTTCAGCGCCTTGGCGTCCACATACTGGCTGCTCACGATCCAGATCGAGTGGTCGTCGTAGCCATATACCGGGTGCAACGCCTCCATCGACTTCTTGGCTCCAAAGTAGCCGCCGCCCGGGCGTAAGTAGAAATCGTATAGGTGCCAGATCATCGAAGGCCAGGCGTTATTGAGCATCCACTGGATCACGCCCGTCGAGACGTACTTGTTCCGGCTGTAGGCCTCGTACATGGCGCGAACGCCTTCGTAGGTCTGAAGCTGCGCCTTTTGAGCGTAGTCTTCGGCGCTGGTCGCTGGACCGAAGCGGGCGTTGATAGCGTCGGTAAAAACGTGGACGTCTTTGAACGCACCGCCACCCGCGTGATAGTTCCAGGTGTCATCCATCGGCCAGAGATGGTCTTTACCCACCATGGCGCGGATACTTTCAATCGGCGGCACCGCCGGCCCCATGCTGGTTTCCGTGTTGAAGCCGTACGCCCCTCCGCATCCGCCCTGGTTGCACTGGCGGGCTGAGTCCGTCTTGTCGGTCTGCCAATACGAGGGTGCGACGTACTCGTACGGGCCAGTCATCTTTACACCGCTCTGTCCGGAGTAGCCCGCAAGCTTTGCGGTGGCGGATGATACGATCGGATTCGGCCACAGCAGCTCTTTTTCCACCTTGAGATAAGTTTGCTCCACGTCGGGTGGCGGCGGATTATCGCTGCCATTCAGCCAAGCCACCAGGCTGGGATGACCGCGCAGGCGATAAATCTGGTCGCGCAATGACTGTTCCGCGATGGTGAAATCCTGCGGCTTCCAGTTCGGCCAATGCTCCCAATGATCACAACAGCACCAGCCGGCGATGAGCAGAATGCCGCGCTCGTCAGCCAGGTCGAAAAATTCTTTGGTCTCCAGCTTGCCTTCCAGCCTGACCGTGTTCAGACCCATGTCCTGCACGTAGCGGAACTCGTCGCGCAGGCGTTGCGAGCTTTCCCGCAGCATCATGTCCGGAGTCCAACCGCCGCCGCGGATCAGAATGTTCTTGCCATTGATGGAAAACAGCCGCCGGTTGGCCGCCAGCACTTCAGACTTGACCTCGCGAATGCCAAACCTCGTTTCCGTCTGGTCGGAAATCTTGCCGCTCGTGCTGAATTCCAGGCTAAGGTTGTAGAGGTCTGGCTTGCCCATTTGCGTTGGCCACCACAGGCGCGGGTGGTCCACGTTGAGTTGGGAGAATTGTTCCGGAGTGAAACTTACATCCTTCGATTCTCCCGCTCCGAGTTCAACCTCCTGGGAAAATTCGATCTTTTCGATCCGACCTTTGAGCGTTCCTTTTACCGGGTGGTTGGCTGCATTCTTCAGCAACGCGCTCACCGTAAGGTGAGCCCTGTCATTGCCCGGCGATTCCACTGTCGATGTCACGGCGGGATAGCGAAGCGCCACGGGCCCGCTGGTGGAGATATCGACGTCACGGAACAACCCCATGTTCTTGTCGGGAGGCGCGGGGTTCCAGTCCACAAAGGTGATGGCCAGATCAGTGTCCGTCGGCGAGAAGACCTGCACGGCGAGCACGTTCGTTTTTCCGGTCAGGGCGGCGTCGGTGATGTTGAATTCGTAGGTGCGCCACGCGCCCGCCACATCGTCGGACTTGGCGATCTGCTTGCCATTCAGCCAGATGTTAGCGCGGTAGTTGATCCCGTGGAAGTTCAGCCAGATGCTCTTTCCCTTGAAGCTTGCGGGCAGGAGAAACTCCTTGCGATACCACCAGGGGATAATAAAAGGACTGTCCTGCTGCATCGGGATGTTGGAAAAATTTGCTCCGATGGGATAAGTGACACCAGGAAACGACCGCAGATTCGTTCCAAAGAACGGATCAGAATAGATCTTGTGCTCGACCAAGGCCGCTACCACGGTTGTGGGCACAGTCACCATATACCAATTCTTCGGCTGGAACCCGGGGCTGGAGATAGTCTCACCCTTCTCATCGACTTTGCCCGAAGATTGAAGAGCCCAACCCTCCCGGAGGGTAAGAGCGGCTTCCACATGGCGGCTGGGTTTTGCTTCCTGCGAGAAAACAAGACCGGAGAAGGACAGCAGCAGTGCGCACAGCGAGCTGCTCTTGTTCATCTTCATCAATGGATCCTTTGCGTAGGAATCATCAATTTAAGGGCCTCAAGTTAATACCATGTCTTATTAATACGTTTCAATGGCTGATTTTTCAAATGTGGGCGCGGGCGTCCCGCCCGTGCGTCCCCATCTGGCGCATATTCGGTCCGCCGGGACATAATCGCTGCCTGCACGAGCGGGACGCTCGCGCCCTCATTTCCAGCATCATGCGTAGTCTATAATTAAAGATTCCGCGTTACATTCTGGAGTGATAAGAAAATGATCCGATTTCTGCAAACCCCCGGACCCATCAAGAAGATAGTTCTCGGCGGTCTGTTGACCATTATTTGCGCCGCAATGGCCATTACGCTGATTCCCGGCGGCCTGGGGTCGGACGTGATCGGTGCCGGAACCCCCGGCCAGGGTGTCGTGGCCAACGTGGCGGGTGAGCCAGTTACAACCGTTGAAGTACAGCGTGAGGCGCGGCAGATGCTGCGCCAGCAGTTCCCACGTGGTGGCGAACAGGCAGCCATGCTGCTTCCCTATTTCGCCGAGCGCGCTGCGCAGAACCTGATCAGCCGGCAAGCCATCCTCGCCGAGGCGCAGCGCGTCGGATTGCGCGTCACCGACGACGAAGTACGTGACGAACTTCAGCACGGGCGCTATTCGGCCACATTCTTTCCCGGCGGCAACTTCGTGGGACAGCAACAGTACGAGGCTATTCTGCAGGGTGCAGACCTCAGCGTGCCGTTGTTCGAACAGACCATTAAGAATGACATCTTGCTGGACAAGCTTCGCAACCTGATCACGGGTAGCGCCCTGGTTTCGGATGCTGAAGTCCGGCAGGAATTTGAGAAGCAGAATGTCAAGATCAAATTCGATTACGCAGTAATCCGCAAAGACGATTTACTGAAACAGATTCAGCCCAACGAAGCCGAGTTGAAGGCATTCTACGAACGCAACAAGGCCACCTACAACAATTCAATTCCGGAAAAACGCAAAGTCCGTTACGTGGTGCTGGACATGGCCAAAATCCAGGCCGGAACCAGCGTTTCCCGCGAGGAACTGCAGAGCTATTACGATCAGCGCAAGGACGATTACCGAGTCCCCGAGCAGGTCAGCGTCAGCCACATTCTGATCAAGACTCCGCTTCCCGGCACGGACGGGAAAGTCGATCCCAAGGGCGTGGAAGAGGCTCGCAAGAAGGCGGAAGACGTGTTGAAGCAGGTGAAGGCTGGCGGAAATTTCGCAGAATTGGCCAAGAAATATTCTGAAGATTCGGGCAGCGGCAAGAATGGCGGATCGCTTGGCTTCATCGGCAGAGGCCGTACGGTTCCTGAGTTCGAAAAGGCGGCGTTCTCGCTCGCCAAAGGCTCTACCAGCGATCTGGTGCAGAGCAGCTACGGTTTTCATATCATCCGCGTGGACGACAAGCAGGCCGCCCACGTGAAGACGCTGGACGAAGTCAAAGATCAGATCGAGGAGAGCATCAAACAACAGAAGGCTGCCCAGGCGGTGACCAACCAGGTGAACGCATTGCTTACGCAGGCCCGCAAGGATGGCTTAGAAAAGGCGGCAGGCGCCAAAGGCCTCCAGGTCGTGAGCACCGACTTCGTCAGCCGCAACGATAACATGCCCGGCATCGGCAATTCGCCCCAGTTCATGAGCGCTGTATTCAGTCAAACCGAAAAAGCCCCGCCTGACCAGGTGCAATTGGCGCAAGGCTATGCAGTATTCGAGGTAGCGGCAATCAAGCCCGCCACCACTCCCAGCTTCGATGAAATTCGCGGCCGGGTAGAAAGCGAATTCAAGAACGAGCGAGTGGCCGCGCTGCTCGCACAGAAGACCCAGGAGCTCTCCGATCGCGCCAAAGCCGGGCACGACCTGAAAAAAGCAGCCAAAGAAGCCGGCGCCGCTATCAAGACCAGCGAACTAGTGCAGCCCGACGGTCAGGTCCCCGACATTGGTTCCATGGCGGGCGCCGCCTCAGTAGCCTTCAGCCTGAAGCCGGGTGAAATCAGCGGTCCGATCAGCAACGGCAACACGGGTGTCGTGCTGTCGATGCTGGACCGGCAGGAACCGTCTCAGCAAGATTTTGAATCCAGGAAAGACCAGATCCGGGATTCACTTCTTGCGAACAAGCAACAAGAGATGTTTGGTTTGTTCCTGACAAATCTGCGTGCCCAGTTGGAGAAGGCGGGAAAGATCAAGATCAATCAGGACGAGATGAAAAACCTGACCCGTGCGCAGGCACAGGAACAGGGAGAGTAAAGCCGGGCGCAGTTCCGATTCCTGATTTGCTGGTAGCATCGGGTGTAGTTCAGGACGATGTTATTTCCCCGCGCTACCGGCATCCTGCTTCACCCGACCTCCCTTCCGTCTCGCGGTGGTATTGGGGATTTCGGTCCCGCCGCGTATGAGTTCATAGATTTTCTTGCCTCCGCCCGCCAGGGCTTGTGGCAGGTGCTACCGCTCGGTCCGCCAGCCAACGGGAACTCTCCTTATTCGTCCACTTCGGCATTCGCCGGCAATCCCCTGCTGATCAGCCTGGAGCGTCTGGCAGAACGCAGCTGGATTGAGTACTCGGGTCTTGCAGGGCTCACGGAGGAAACGGGTGCCATCGACTACGAAGAGGTTTATCAGCGCAAGTTGCCGCTGATTATCGAAGCCGCTCGATCCTTTCTTCAGAAAGCTCAGCCCAATGCCCGCAAGCGCTTTGAGAAGTTCTGCGTCGCGAACTCATGGTGGTTGGAAGACTTCGTCCTTTTCGACACTCTGCGAGAGCGTTATGCCAGGCAATGCTGGAAGCAGTGGCCTCGCGAACTGGCCAGCCGCCAGATTGCGGTTCTGGAAGCCACGCGTACGGAACTTGCGTCCGAGATCAACTTGCGGCGCGTCCTCCAGTTTTTCTTTTTTGAGCAGTGGCACGCGCTGCGCCTTTACTGCGCACAGCGCTCGGTTCGTGTGGTGGGCGATATCGCGATTTTCGTGGACCACGACAGCGCCGACGTGTGGTCACACCGCGATCTCTTTCGCCTGAGGAAGGACAACTTTGAACCCGAAGCAGTCGCCGGTGTTCCCCCGGATGCGTTCAGCGCTACCGGGCAGCGCTGGGGCAGCCCGCTCTACGACTGGGGCGTAATGAAGGCGCGAGGCTACGATTGGTGGATTGACCGCCTGCGCTGGGCCACGCAGACCTGCGACTACATCCGGCTGGATCACTTCCGCGGGTTCGAGCAGTTTTGGGAGATTCCAGCCAGCGAGCCAACCGCGGTCAACGGCCGCTGGGTAGATGGCCCCAAGGACGAGCTGTTCAACAAGCTTCGCGAAGCTTTGGGTGGCTTGCCATTCTTCGCCGAAGATCTGGGCTACATCACCCCTGCGGTCCACGCGTTGCGCGAACGCCATCAGATTCCCGGAATCGCGGTGCTACAGTTTGGCTTCGGTGACGCCGGTGCCCACGTGTACCTGCCGCACCGTCTCACGCCGGACCGTGTGGTCTACACCGGCACTCACGACAACGACACTACTCTGGGTTGGTGGAAGTCCGGGGTATCGGAAGTAGAACGCCGCGCCATCCAAGCCTACGTTGGAGAGAGCGACGACGGGATCCACTGGGCTTTCATCCGACTGGCACAGGAGTCGGTCGCGAGCTTGTCGGTAGTTCCGCTGCAGGATGTGCTTGGATTGAGCAGCGAAGCCCGCCTGAATACGCCCAGCGTCTCCGAAGGGAACTTCCGCTGGCGTTACCAGCCCGGATCGCTGACTAGCGCCGTGGCCGAGAAACTAGCTGCGCTAGCCGCGGTGACTGACCGTCTGCCCCCACACGTTCTGCTGCCGCCGAGCGAGGATTTTGTCGCGTAAGCAAGATACCCGTGTCATCCTGAGCGGAGCCGAGTCATTCGCTTCGCGAATGACTCGACGGAGTCGAAGGATCTCTCGGGGCTTGTCAGGCCAGAGATCGCATCCAGACTGCAATTGCGGTGTTGTGAAGCGGGTAGGGACCCTTCGACTTTACATCAGCGGTCGCAAGCGAATGCTGATGTGCCGCTCAGGATGACAGTTGGAAGGTGAAAGGAAAAGCCGGAACCTTGCGGTCCCGGCCTTGGTTGGTGGTTGCCCGGATAAAACTCTTGTCTGTGAAGACGAGCGCCATCGCCCATCTGGCTACGGTTCCTGGCGCTCCCGCACGAGCGGGACGCTCGCGCCCACATTGATAGCTTACGCGCTCCGCCTTGGTCTCAACGTCAGATCGCGCACCTGGGCCAGCACGCTCGATAGCTGCATCCCGTTCAACTGTGAGACGAAGGGCAACAATTCCGCGATAAACTGGTCCTTCATCAGCTCGCCGATTTCTTCCTGGCGGTTGCGTTCGCCGCCGGAAAGGAGATCGGGCACGGTGACTTCCAGCGCTCGCGCCAGCCGTTCCAGTGAGGAAAGGGTCGGAGTTGCTTTCTCGTTTTCGATCTTCGACACATAGGTCCGGGGAACGGACATACGCGCCGCCAGTTGCCGCTGGCTGAGCCCGTTCCGCAGGCGCAGGGAGCGGATTGAAGTTGCCAGGTTTAGGTGTCCGCGGCCGTTACCATTCGCCGGCATCATCTGCGGCGGTGGCGGGGCCATTACGACTTCCGGCTCCTCCTCGTCTAACGAGGCATGGCAACGGCGGCAAAGATCGTTGGAAGTGCGAAATTGGACCAGCAGGCAGTGATCGCAACGAACGACTTCCCTTGAATCTACAGGTGCAAGGGTAGTGGCCATCTAAGGTTGGGAGGTGCCAGAGCGGGGGCGTCTCCAGGAACGAAAAACAGAAAACAAAAAAATTCTCGTTCCAACCTGCAGCGTAATTTGCGGTACAACACCTGTGGATGTCAAGAACAATTAAGGGTTAAACACAAAACAGATCGCAATAAAAGCAAAGTTAGCCGGAGAAAAGACGGAGAAAACAGGTACGAAACCATGAGCACTAGAGACCAGGCGTGGGGGTTACTAACTGAGTTCACCCAGTCGGAAAGTTTGCGCAAGCATGCGCTTGCGGTCGAGGCCTGCATGCGCGCTTACGCCCGCAAACTAGCTTCCGATTCTGATGTCGATTCTCCAGATAAAGAAGAGTTGTGGGGTATCGTCGGCCTGCTGCACGATTTCGATTACGAGAAGTATCCCAGCCTCGACGATCATCCCTACAAGGGGAACGAGATCTTGAAAGAGCGCGGCTATTCGGACGAAATCCGCCGCGCCATCATGTCTCACGCCGAATACTCTGGCGTAACCCGGGACACTCCCATGGAGAAAGCGCTTTTCGCCTGCGACGAGCTGGCCGGATTCATCACCGCTTGCGCGCTGGTCAAGCCGGGAAAGTCGCTGGCCGAAGTCGAGGCCAAGTCAGTCCGAAAAAAGATGAAAGACAAAGCCTTCGCCCGCAGCGTAAAACGCGAAGACATCATAAACGGCGCCTCCGACCTGGGTGTGGACCTGGAAGAGCACATCGCCTTCTGCATCGAGGCCATGAAAGGCATCGCAGACAAGTTAGGGTTAGTGTAGGCGCGAGCGTCCGCGCTCGTGCCACCACAGGCCATGTAGGGGTGAGCGCCTCGCTCGTCCGGCCAAGTCCGGTATAGCAAATCAATTGTGGGGTGTTATGTATTGCCAGAATACCCCAAGAACTGCGTGGTGCCCAGCAGCCCTTGCTATCCAAACCTATCCACTCAACGTCTAGCAACACGGGCCATTCTGAAACTTCCGATCGACCGATCCATTGTAAGTGAGGGCCATTTTTGCAACGGCGCCGACATTCGCGCCCGCGTAACTTCCGAAGGAGGCAGCCCAATGCGCTCAAACAATTCCTTGCGGTTAGCGTTTGCCCTAATCCTCACGTTCACCGCCACCGTGTGGACAGCCTGCAACAACGCCAACACCGGCAGTTCTCCCGCTGCGACCAATGGCGGCAAGGTCCCCATTACCGCCAAAACAGACGAGGCGCGAACCGAATTCTTGCAAGGACGCGACCTCGCGGAAAAGCTGCTGGCCCAGGATTCCCTGCAGCACTTCGACAAAGCGCTCGCGCTCGACCCGGATTTCGCCTCCGCCGAATTAGCCCGAGCCAATAACTCGCCCACCGCCAAGGAATTCTTCGAGCATCTGAACAAAGCGGTCAGCCTCGCGGACAAGGCTTCTGACGGCGAGAAGCTCTTCATCCTCGCCAATCAGGCGGGAACCAACGGCGACGTGCCCAAACAAAAAGACCTTCTCGACAAATTGGTCACGGCATATCCCAATGACGAACGGGCTCAGTTCGCTCTGGGCAACTATTATTTTGGCCAGCAGGAATACGGCCCCGCCGTTGAGCACTACAAGAAGGCCACTGAACTGGCTCCAAACTATTCGCCAGCGTACAACATTCTCGGCTACGCCTACCGGCAACAGGCGGACTACGCTAACGCCGAACAGGCCTTCAAGAGATATACCGAACTGATTCCCAACGATCCCAATCCCTACGATTCCTATGCTGAGCTGCTGCTCAAGATGGGAAGGTTCGACGAATCGATCGTCCAGTATCGCAAGGCTCTAAGCATCGATCCCCACTTCGTTCCCTCGCACTTTGGAATCTCCGCCGACCTGACCTACATGGGCAAGCCGCAGGAAGCGGAAGCTGAGTTGGGAAAAATGGCGGATCAGGCTCGCAACGACGGTGAACTCCGCACCGCCTTCTTCGGCATGGCGGTCGTGGCCACCGACAGCGGCAACCTGGACAAGGCCCTGCAACAGATGGACAAGGAATTTGCCGTCGCGGAAAAGAAAAATGACGCGGCCGCCATGGCCGCGGACCTTCAGGCCAAGGGCAACATCCTGGCTGAGATGCAAAAATACGACCAGGCAAATCAGCAGTTCGATCGTTCTCTGAAGTACATCGAGGACTCAAGTCTGTCGCAGGAGATCAAGGACAATGCAAAGCTTCTGCATCATTTCAATCTGACCGCGCTGGCGATCGGGAAGAAAGACTATGCGGCAGCAAAAACTCACGCGGAAGAATACCGCCAGGGCGCCGAGGCCTCGAAGAACCCGGTTCAGGTAAAGCTGGCCCATGAACTGGCGGGAAGGATTGCCCTCGCTCAGAAAGACTACGACAAGGCCATCGCAGAGCTAGAACAATCCAACCTGCAAGACCCGCGCAACCTGTATCGCCTGGGCCAGGCCCATGACGGCAAAGGTGACCACGCAAAAGCGCAGGAGTTCTACAGCAACGCGGCAAAATTCAATTCACTACCGGCGCTGAACTACGCCTTCATCCGCGCCAAAGCCGAGAAGCTGGCAAAAAAAGCCTGAGAAGCCACAGGCCACGTAGGGGCGGGTGCCCTCACCCGCCCAGCTGAGCGAAGCTCGGCAGGCTTGCAGGCGTGCCGCCGCTGTCGTGAGGGCGTCCGCCCTTACTTCAACTACCGCAGCGCCTCCGCCACCTTCCCGCTGGCAATCAATTCCGCAATCCGCGCGAAATCCTGATACATGACTCGATCTCTATCCATGGTCGCGCACACCGAGCGAATGGCCGCATGCACTGCCTGTCCTCGTTTCGAAGTCTTCAGCGGCGCCAGAAAGTCCAGTGCCTGGGCCGCGGCCATGGCCTCGATCGCCATCGCGTTGCGCGTGTTTTCGACGATCTTTCTCAGTTTCAGGGCTGCCGTCATCCCCATGGAAACGTAGTCTTCCTTGTTCCCGGAGGTGGTAATCGAATCCACCGATGCGGGATGCGCCAGCACTTTGTTTTCGCTGACCAGCGACGCGGCCACCACTTGCGGCATCATGAAACCGGAATTCAGTCCCGCTCCTGCGGCCAGAAATGGCGGTAGACCTTCGTTCAGCGCAGGATTCACCATCCGCTCCAACCTGCGTTCTGAAATTCCTGCCAGCGCGCTTAGCGCAATGCCTAGGAAATCCAGAACGAACGCCAGCGGCTGCCCGTGAAAATTCCCACCGGAGATGACGTCGGCTTCCACTCCGGGGAGCTTCGCTCCGCCGGACGGACGAAGCTTGTCCTGAGCGAAGCCGAAGGGGCCTCCGCCCCCACGTGGCCCCTCATGAATACCAGCGGATTGTCCACCGCCGAGTTGACCTCGATCTCCATGACCTCCCGGCAATGAGTCAGCGTGTCGCGGACCGCGCCATGTACCTGCGGCATGCAACGCAGCGAATATGCGTCCTGCACCCGATCGCAATCGCGATGCGACTCGCGCAGTTGGCTGCCTTCGAGCATTTTGCGGAGATTCGCGGCCGTCTGAAGTTGGCCGCCGTGCGGACGAGCCCTGTGGATACGCTCATCGAAAGCGACGTCCGTGCCTCGCAAAGCGTCCAGCGCGAGAGCGCCAATCACGTCGGCCGTATCCGCCAGCGTTTCTGCTGCCAGCAGAGCCAGCACCCCCACTGCCAGCATTCCCTGCGTCCCATTGATCAGTGAGACCGCCTCCTTGGCCTCAAGCACCAGCGGCTTGATTTGCGCACGCCGCATGGCATCGGCGGCGGGAATGCGTGTACCTTTTTCATCCAAACATTCGCCTTCGCCGATCAGCGCCAGCGCCAGATGTCCCAGCGGCGCCAGATCGCCACTTGCTCCCACGCTGCCCTGCGATGGCACCATGGGCGTGACGCCACGATTCAGCATCTCGCAAATCGTGTCGATGACCGCGCTGCGCACGCCAGAGTGTCCCTTGGAGAGCGAATTTGCGCGCAGCAACATCATGGCGCGAGTCTCCGCGGCGGAAAGTGGCTCGCCCACACCCACGGCGTGGGATCGCACCAGATTCACCTGAAGCTCTCGAATCTGCTCACCCGCAATGCGGACGTCACTCAACTTGCCCACACCCGTCGTAATGGCGTAAGACACGCGGTTCTCTGCCACCAGCGCATCCACCACTGCACGCGCCCGGTTTACAGCCTCACGCGCCTCGGCAAGGAGAAGGACGGGACGCCGCTCAACCGCGACTTCTCGTACGGCCTCCAGCGCGAGATCGTTACCGTTAATGTGAAGAGCGTTCAAGAGAGTTTCCAGTTCCTAGTTTCCAAGTTCCCAAAGCCGCAAAGGTAATTGTCATTTCGAGCGGGCGCAGGCCCGAGGAATCTCGGTCTCTCCCCGCCTCGACCGTCGCGCCAGATTCCTCAAGGCTAGAGCCGATTCGGAATGACAAGCCGCACAGCACGGGAACACTCCAGCCTATTTCCCCGTCGCTTCCCGAAACACCTTCAGAATATTTGCCGGAAGCGAAGACGTCTCCATCTTCGCGTCAAGAATCATGTGAGTTGTCTCGCCTTCCGCCAGCAGTTCGCCATTGCTGGCGCGCACCAGTTCATATCCAAAATGAATCACGGACTCGCGGACGTTCTTCAGATACGTGCGCACGATGATCTCGTCGTCATAGCGGGCCGGAGCTTTGTAGCGGCAGCGCGCGTCCACCACTGGAATAAAACATTCATGATCCCGCTCCATGTCGCGGTAAGTAAATCCCAGCTGGCGCATCAATTCCACGCGCCCGATTTCGAACCAGATGAAGTGATTGGCATGATAGACCACTCCCATCTGATCGGTCTCGGCGTAGCGCACGCGCAGCCGGCTCTCGCAGACTATGCCCGTGTGGTTCCCTCGAGCGCTCACTTGCCGCTCCAGCGCGGTTTGCGCTTTTCAAGAAATGCCGTGATGCCTTCACGGAAGTCGGCCGTGGTGCGAATGCGCGCGTTGTCCTGCACTGCCTGATTGATCTGCTGATCGAGTTGCCCGGCAATGAATCCATTGATCAGCCGCTTGGTGGCCTGCACCGACGACGGACTGTTTTCCAGAAGCTGTGCCGCCAGTTCGCGCGCCCGTGTCATCAGCCGCTCCGGCTCTACCACTTCATTGACCAGCCCATAGCGATGCCCCTCGGCGGCGTCAAACAGCCGTCCCGTCAAAAGCAGGTCGCGGGCAATCTTGTGCCCTACCTGCCAGACCAACATCGAAGAAACGATCGCGGGCACAAATCCGATGCGCACTTCGGTGTAGCCAAACTTGGCTTCGGGCACGGCCAGAGTGAAATCGCACATGGTGGCAAATCCTGTGCCGCCGGCGATGGCAGCTCCGTTCACCGCTGCGATAGTAGGCAGTGAGAAATCGTAAATGCGCCGGAAGATGCGGCCCATGCGCGAAGAGTCTTCAACGTTTTCGTCAGGCCGTTTCCCTAGCAGGTTCTTCAATTCATCGAGATCCAGGCCCGCACAAAAAGCCTTGCCCGCCCCAGTAAGTATGACCACCTGAGCCGAGGATTGCTCGATCTCATCGAGAGCGCCCAGCAGCTCTTCCACAAGCGCGAAGCTGACGGCATTGCGCTTCTCTGGCCGGTTCAAAGTGATGGTGGCCACGCCGGAATCGAAGGAAAGCTGAATAGTTTTATATTCCATGTATCTCGCCACTACTTTTAGCGCCCTGTCATCATGAGCGAAGTACATCGTTTCGCTTCGCGAAACGATGTCGCAGTCGAAGGATCTCTACCCTCATCCCTACTCCGGAAGTGGGGATGCCTCGACCGCACAGGAATTTCGCATCGCGAAATTCCGCCTCAGCCCCGCACGACCGCCCTCAATCCGCCGCCGACGCCGTATACCGTGCTCCAATCTCGTTCGTCACCCGCAGCAAAACATCCAGCGGCTTCAGAGCTGGAAGGTCCGCCTCTCTTTTCGTCAGCGCCTCCACTACTTTCTCTGTTGCAATATTTCCCACCAACGCGTCCTGCGCAAACGGGCATCCGCCCAACCCCCCGAGAGCGGAATCAAATCGCCGGCAACCCGCGTCGTACGCAGCCAATATCTTCTCCGCTGCCTGCTCCGGACGGCTGTGTAAATGCACCCCAATTTCGAGATAGTAGTATTTGGAACTTACTGCGTCGAACAATTCTCGAATCCTTGCCGGCCCGGCAAGCCCCACCGTGTCAGCTAGGGAGATTGTGCGAACGCCCTCGGCTTCGAGAAGCTCCACCGCATCTACTACTTCGCCGACATTCCACGGGTCGCCGTAAGGATTGCCAAAAGCCATCGAAATGTAAACCACCGTATCGAGCCCGGCGGTCTCAGCTTGGTTGTTAATCTTCTCCAATTCATCGATAGCGTCTTCCAGCGTTTGATGCTGGTTGTTCTGCAGAAAAGTCGGCGAAATCGAATAGGGGAACCCCAGCGTCCCCACCGCCCCGGTTGCGATGGCCCGCTGCGCCCCTTTTTCGTTGACTACGATTCCGATGATCTCGACATCGTCCGGCGGATCAAGTTCCTTCAGCACTTCTTCCGAGTCCGCCATCTGCGGTACAGCTTTCGGAGAAACAAACGAAACCGCATCTATGTGCTTAAACCCCGCGCTGATCAGCGCTTTTAGATAGTCGGTCTTGATGTAGGCAGGAATCTGACCCTGTAGCCCCTGCCAGGCATCGCGTGGACACTCAACGAGTTTTACCGAATCAGCCATTTTAAATTCGCCGCCACAGATAAACGCAGATTCTCGCTGATCAAGACCCGCAAAATGTTATTTGATCCGTGTCAATCCGCGTTAATCCGTGGCAATGAAGTTAAGTTTGCAGCACCCCAACTTTAAACTCGGGCACATCCGGGTTCAGCGCCGCCGCTTCGAGCGCCTGGGTGATCGCGTCACGGGTCTCCACCGGGTCGATGATCTTGTCGATCCACAACCGGGCCGCACCGTAGCGTGGATCGGTCTGCTCGTCATAGGTCTTCTTCGTCGCCTCGAACAGTTCCTTACGTTCTTCGTCGCTCAATTGTTTGCCGCTGCGCTCCAGTTGCTTGATCTTGATTTCCACCAGGGTGCCCGCCGCGGCGTCGCCGCTCATCACCGCGTAGCGTGCGGTAGGCCAGGCGAAAACAAACCGCGGGTCGTAAGCCTTGCCGCACATTGCGTAGTGTCCGGCGCCGAACGACCCGCCGACGATTACGGTAATCTTAGGCACCACTGAGTTCGACACGGCGTTCACCATCTTCGCTCCGGCCTTGATGATGCCGCTCCACTCCGCATCCCGCCCTACCATGAAGCCGTTCACGTCGTGGAAGAAAACCAGCGGAACCAGATTCTGGTTGCAGTCCATGATGAACCGCGCGGCCTTTTCCGCCGATTCGGTATAGATCACGCCGCCGAATTCGATTCTCTTGTGGCCTTCGTGGTCGGTCTGCTGCGCGTGTAGTTTCTGGTTGGCCACGATCCCCACGGCAAAGCCGCCAATGCGCGCATAGCCGCAGATGATGGTCTTGCCATATTCCGGTTTGTATTCGTCGAAGCGGCTGCCGTCGACGATCCGTGCCAGAATCTCTTTCATGTCATAGGGCCGAGCCGGCGAAGAATCATAGATGCCGTAAATCTCCTCCGCAGCCAGCGCCGGCGCCTGTGGCTTCCTGCGGTCCCAGGGAGATTGTCGGCGGTATCCCCACTTCTCGATAATGTCGCGGATTCGCGCCAGGCAAGCTTCGTCGTTGGGTTCGCGGAAGTCCACCGTGCCGCTGATGGCGGAGTGCATGGCCGCTCCACCCAGTTCTTCTGCGGAAACTTTTTGCCCGATCGCGGCCTGAACCAGCGCCGGGCCGGCCAGGAAAAGCCCGCTGCCGTCGGTCATCAGCACGTGATCGCACATCACCGGCAAGTATCCGCCACCGGCTACGCACATGCCCATGATGGCGGCAATCTGCGAAATCCCCATCGCCGACATGACCGCGTTATTACGAAACACGCGGCCAAAGTCGTCGGTGTCAGGAAAAACATCTTCTTGCAGGGGCAGAAACACGCCCGCCGAGTCCACCAGATAGATCGTCGGGATGCGATTTTCAATCGCGATGTTCTGGGCGCGAATTACTTTCTTCGCCGTCATCGGAAAAAACGCGCCCGCCTTTACGGTGGCATCGTTGGCGATGATCATCACCAGCCGGGTCTGAATGCGCCCCAATCCCGTGATGACTCCGGCCGCTGGCGCGCCGCCCCACTCTTCATACATGCCGTGCGCAACGTAGGCGCCCAGTTCAAAAAATGTCCCGGGATCAACTAGTAGGTTGATCCGCTCTCGCGCGGTCAGCCGCCCCTTGTTGTGCTGGCTCTCGATAGCTTTCGCCCCGCCACCCTCGCGAATTTTCTCTTCTTCATTGCGAACTTGCGAAACCAGGTCTGCCAGGAAGCGCATGTTGGCTTCAAAGCGCGCCGAAGTTGGGTCGACGCGCGACTGGAGGACGGTAGAACTCGAGGGCGTGACGGGATCGATGCGGTCACTCATACGAGAAGAATCTGAAACCGATTACGGTATAACAGCTGGGGCACATGCGCAAACCTCAGCTTGTGCCCGATCCGTTTACAGAAGGCGTCATCCTGAGGGGCCCTAAGGCCACGAAGGATCTGGCGCGAGGCAGAGCGACACTACTCGCTCTTCTCAATCCAGCGCTCCAGGCGGCATCCGTCTTCCTCCAGCAGGAAGCTGCCAGATCCAAAACACTCGCCAAAAATTCGGTGTGACTCCTGGTCTCGAGCCGCTCGCGTGATCCATTGCTTTCCTACCTGGTACTGGCTGGCTGTAAACCATTTCTGGGGCAGAACCTCGACCAGCCCGGCTTGCAGATAAACTACGTAGAGCGCGAATGCGGGATCGTCGGAGTTCCTGGCGGGATAGCTGGTCGGAACAATCAGTTCGTCCACCTCGCGCAACTCCGTCGGCACTTCGATGTTGTGCATTGCCTGTGCAAGACCGAGCGGGACTTCAAAATCCGCAATGGGTTCGGTCGCGGCGTAGATGCGCTCGCTGGACTGCTTGAACCATCCCGCAATTTCTGCAAAGTCGAAAGCCTTGAGCTGGTCAGGATCGAAGCAGACGAAACGAATGCCCCGGCCCTCGGGACACCAGATCCCCAGATGCGCTGGCGGCACGAAGAACGGCCGGCAGTACGTATTCAACGCCAGGCGAGGCTTCTCGGGTTCCTGCTCCAGGTTCAGGGATACCAGATAGGCGAGCGGTCCTTGTTGACCATGATGCGTCCAGACGAAGCGCTGGCCAGAGGCGGAGTTGAATGCGGGGAATGTCTTCCAGTACCAGGGCGCCGGTCCGACAGTGCGCTGGAGGAGTTCTTTCAAACGCGAGGTGCTGATCTCGGCCATCAACTAGCCGTAGGCACGCCGCGCGGCTTCACGTTAGCGCGAATGAATTGGACGATGTCGTCCATCGCGGTGCCCGGCTGGAAAATGGCGGCCACGCCAGCTTTTTTCAGACTATCCACGTCCTGATTGGGAATGATGCCGCCGAGCACGATGAGGACATCATCCATCTTGTTCTGCTTTAGCAGTTCCATCACGCGAGGAACGATGGCATTGTGCGCGCCGGAGAGAATTGAGAGGCCGATGACGTGGACATCTTCCTGCAGTGCCGCGTTGACAATCATCTCTGGCGTCTGCCGCAGGCCGGTGTAGATGACTTCCATGCCGGCATCGCGCAGGGCGCGGGCGATGACCTTGGCGCCGCGATCGTGTCCGTCGAGGCCGGGCTTAGCCACCAGCACGCGGATCTTCTGCTCTGCCACAGCCTCCATTTAACCACAGAGGACACAGAGGAGCACAGGTTACCGACGGAATTGCAGATTTTAGATTGCAGATTTCAGATTGAAAATCGACCCTTTCTTGCGGGTGAGGTTTGAAATCTGCAACCTACAATCTTCAATTTGCAATCGTCTTCCTACATCGTTTTGATATCCAGACTCCGCCACAAATACCAGCATGCGACGCTGCGGTACGGCTCCCAGGGCTTCGCAATCCTTGCCATCTGCTCCGGCTTGGGCATCTTGCGCTTCTTGTAGTGCTTCTTCATGGCCATCTGGATGCCGTAATCGCCCGTGGGCAAGACGTTCGCTCGCCGTAATGTGAACATGAGGAACATGTGCGCCGTCCAAACACCCACGCCCTTGACTTGGGTCAGGTGCTTGATCACCTCTTCGTCGCTCATCTCAGGGAGACGCGAGAAGTCGAGTTCTCCGCGGGAGGCGCGTTGGGCCATGTCTTTCAAATAGGACGATTTCTGCTTGGACAGTCCCACCGAGCGCAACTGAGCGTCAGTCAGCTTGAGTATTCCTTCCGGCATGACCGGATCGCCCGCCAGCGTGGCAAAGCGCTTGAAGATTGTTACCGCAGCCTTCCCGTTTAATTGTTGATAGACAATGGCCTCGGCAAGACTGTGGAACTCTGGCGGGCCAAACTCCATGCGGCATGCCCCGACGCGCTCGATGATGGTGGCGAGCACTGGATCGGATTTCTTCAGATGGTTAATCGCTTTGCGCATGCCGATATTTGACGAGATTCAGGCCCAAGAGGATAGCAGAAGGTCAGTCGTCGGTCGTCAGTCGTCAGAGAGAGCTGGACTGAGACGCCGTAGGATTGTGCTGAAGACTGATGACTGACGACCCGACGACTGCTATGAAAGATACTGCAAGGTCGTCTTAATCAGTCCAGCGGTACCCTGATAAGGATCCCCCACGTCGTCCCATTCCATAGAACAGTAACCCTTATAGCCGTGCTGTTTCATGAACCCGAATGTCTTGGCCATGTCCACATGCACTGTTATTCCCTGGCTGTTGGTTTCGGAGGACTTCACGTGCGCGATGCTGTAGGCGTGCCCGAACATTGCGTCAATCCCACGGTAGGCGTAGTCAGGATCTTTGACCGCTAGGGTGTTGCAGAAGTCGGGCAGGGCGCGGAGCCACGGGCTATTCACCTTTTCGATCAGCTTCACCAGGAAGAACGGATCTTCGCTGACCGGGTTGTCATTCTCCAGACTGACCACAACGTTTTTTTCTGACGCATACTCGGCCACGCGTAGCAAACTGTCAGCGGCACGACCGAGGTCTGGTTGCACGCCCTTTGCCGGCGGAATATTCGTGCGAATGCCCGGCGCTCCGAGAGTGACGGCAGCATCCACCCACTGCTTGCTGAAGGCAATCGCCTGGTCGCGCTCCGGGCGATCCGGAGAGTAAGGACTGTGTTCGCCATCCACAGCGATGTTTGCGATCGCGGCTTTTGCCCTCTCGACTGATGCTCGAAATTGCTCCAGATACTTTGGATCATATTTCGCACCACCGGAAGGAAAGTGCCCGGTCCAAGGCTCGATCTTGTTCACGTTGAATTTTTCAACCACGTGCGCCGCAAAGTCCTTGAGCTCAACGGTCGGGTTGCCTTGCTTGTGTTCAGGCCCGGCGATGAACTCGCGGAAGGGATAGGAGGCAACGGCGATGCGCTGCCGTGGCTCGGAGGGAAAGTGAACGCTGGGGGCGGAGGCTGCTCGGGCCAAGGTGGGGCCGAAGTACGCTCCGGCTGCGGCGGCTGCGCACTGTCCCAGGAATCGTCTGCGAGTGGTTGACACGCGGGCCAGTGTAGCATGGGTGCCTTCGGCGAATTTTTCCTCACTGCGGGCACGCGGGCGAGGCGCCCGCGCCACACAGCCGTTTCACCGTTTACTATTGAACTTTGGCGAAAGGCACTCATGATCACAATTGTTTCTGGGCTTCCGCGTTCGGGCACTTCTCTGATGATGCAGATGCTGGCTGCGGGTGGCGTACCCATTCTGTCCGATGGTGAACGCCGGGCTGATGTCGACAACCCGCGGGGCTATCTGGAGTGGGAACGCATCAAGCAACTACCCAAAGACCCCAGCTGCATCGCCGATGCGGAAGGTAAAGCGGTAAAGGTGATCTCCAAGCTCCTGCTTTCGCTTCCTGTGGGGCATGAGTACCGCGTCATTTTTATGCAGCGGCCGCTGCCTGAAGTGATGGCGTCGCAGGACGAGATGCTGCGGCGGCGTGGAAATTTCGATCCGGATGAGGACAACTCCGCGGTGGCGCGCGCTTTCCAGGACCATCTGTCCGACGTTTATGCATGGCTCAACGGCAAGACTTACGTGAAGGTGAGCCGGGTGCAGTACCACGCCGTCCTGCGCGAGCCGAAGGAGACGGCAGAGGGGGTTGCGAAATTCCTGGAGCTTCCTCTTGACGTCGAGGCCATGACGCGGCAGGTGGACGGGACGCTGTACCGGCAGAGGCGGAAATAGGCCGGGGGGAATCGAGAAGTGTTCCACGTGGAACATTTTGTACTATCCATATTGTACTTACATAAATATGCGGAATGAGATGTTAAGGGCTGACCCTTCTGTTACTTACGGCCCCTTACGACGCGGTTAAGACTTTCCGGGGGGGAGCTGGAAACCGATCTTCCGTTTCGACGTTTCTTCCGGAGCCATCAGTTCTTTGATGGCGTCGATCAGGTCCTGAATCGCGGTGTCGTGGGTTTCGAGGCGGCGGTCTAACTCGTTTATTTTGGCGGCAAGCTGGCGGTTTTTGACCATCATTTCCCGCATGCGCACAAAGGCGCGGACCACAAAGACGCTCATCTCAATGGCCCGCTTGGAGTTAAGGACGGTTGCGGCCATGATCGCGCCGTGCTCGGCGAAGGCGTAGGGAGGATAGCGGCGGCCGCCATGTTTCTGACTTGAGATCACAATTTGTGATCTCAAGATTTGATCTTCCTTGGCGGTGAGCTGGAACATGAAGTCTGCGGGAAACCGTTCCCGGTTTCGTTTTACCTGCTGGTTCAACTGCCTGACCGGGACGCCATAAAGTTCGGCCAAGTCGCTATCGAGGATCACTCTTTGGTGGCGGAGGATCAGGATCCGAGATTCTACCGGCACGGCGACGGTCGACAGCTTCTTCGGCATGAGGCATAGAGTACCGCTTCTTTGTTTGAGGTCGCAATTTGCGACCTCAAGATTTGAAGGGTCTGTGGGTTGAGGTTGCAATTTGCAACCTCAAGAACTGCAAGCTTTTCAGTTTGAGGTCACAATTTGTGACCTCAAACATAATCCTGCTGACGTCGAATTTGAAGGGAGTCTTGAGCGTCTTTGCCGCTGCCGCACGAGCGAGGACGCTCGCGCCTACATTTTGCGTCCTTGCAGCGGGAACGCGGGCGAGGGCGCCCGCGCCACATGGCCACATCTGCCACACAACCACATTCACGTGATGCTTACTTCTGTGTAGGTGCCGAACACTGCGCGGAGGGCTTCGCAGATTTCACCTACGGTAGCGTAGGCGCGGACGGCGTCTACGATGTAGGGCATGGTGTTGGCCGAGGAAATGTCTCCCGTCGCGGGCGATCTGGGTTCCATCGCGGCTGCGTTTTTCAGGGCGTCGAGGCGCCGCCGTACTTCCTCGTTGGAGCGGCGGGCGCGCAAGGCTTTCAGCTTGGCGCTTTGCTGGCGGGCTACGCTTTCGTCGATGTACAGGGTGTGAGGCGGCTCTTCTTCGATGACGAACTCGTTTGCGCCTACGATAATTTTTTCTTTGGCTTCGGCGGCGCGTTGGTATTGGTAGGAGGCTTCGGCAACTTCTTTTTGCGGATAGCCACGCTCGATGGCTTTAACCATGCCGCCCATGGCGTCGAGTTTGGAGAAGTAGTCGAACGCACCCTTTTCCATTTCCAGCGTTAAGGTTTCGAGGAAATATGATCCGCCGAACGGATCGACTGTCTGCGTTACTCCTGATTCGTAGGCGATGATCTGTTGGGTGCGCAGGGCGATGCGGGCGGCTTCTTCTGTCGGCAGGGCCAGGGCTTCGTCGTAGGAGTCGGTGTGCAGCGATTGGGTCCCGCCCAGGACCGCGGCCATGGCCTGCAGAGCGACCCGGGCGATGTTGTTCATGGGTTGCTGTGCCGGTAGCGAGACGCCTGCGGTTTGGGTGTGGAAGCGAAGCAGCCAGCTGCGCTGGTTTTTCGCCTTGAACCGGTCTTTCATGACCTGGTACCAGATCTTGCGCGCGGCGCGGTACTTGGCGATTTCTTCGAAGAAGTCGTTGTGGGCGTTGAAGAAAAAGCTGAGGCGGGGGCCGAAGTCATCTGCATCGAGGCCGCGCCTGAGCGCCCATTCCACGTACTCGACGCCGTCATAGAGAGTGAAAGCCAGCTCCTGCAAGGCAGTGGAGCCTGCCTCACGGATGTGGTACCCGCTGATCGAAATGGTGTTGAATTTCGGAGTGAATTTTGAACCGAACTCGAAGGTGTCTACCACCAGCCGCATCGATGGACTCGGCGGATAGATGTATTCCTTTTGCGCGATGTATTCCTTGAGGATGTCGTTCTGCAACGTGCCCGAGATCTTTTTCCAATCGGCGCCTTGTTTTTCGGCTACCACCAGATACATTGCCCACAGGACCGACGCGGGCGAGTTGATGGTCATGGAGACTGTGGTTTTTTCCAGATCGATGCCGCCGAAGAGAATTTCCATGTCCTCGAGCGAATCGATGGCGACGCCGCACTTGCCGACTTCACCTTCGCTGGCCGGATGGTCGGAGTCATAGCCCATGAGCGTGGGCAGGTCGAACGCGACCGAAAGGCCACTGCCGCCGTGTTCCAGCAAGTATTTGTAGCGCTGGTTAGTTTCTTCCGGCGAGGCAAAGCCGGAGAACTGACGCATGGTGAAGAGTTTGCCGCGGTATCCGCTGGCGTGAATGCCGCGCGTGAACGGGGGTTGGCCGGGATAGCCCAGGTATTTTTCCGCGCTCCAGTCTTCGGGTAGATCGGCCCGGGTGTAGAGGCGGCGAACCGGGACGCCGGAGATGGTGGTGAAGCGGGCGTGGCCGTGCTGGTCGAGATTTGTACCGGTGGGCGCGCCGATGGGCTTTTCGGGGGCCTTTTCCAGAGTCGGCAGGAGAGTTTTTTCCGCCCAGTCTTTTTCAGATTGGGAAGGATGGCGCCCCTCGAACACGTCGGCGATTGGATTTTCCGCGACTTGCGGCTTGGGAGGCTTCTTCTCGGGCATTTAGACCCTGCCTGTTTGTGATCATAGAAGAGCGTGGTGCGGAGGGCAAGGCACCAACGTGTGCAGTTTGGCAGTTTACTCATTTTGAACGTAATCGCCCGGTTACGCCAGTTACAATTTTGCTCGAAGGGGCTGTGCCGAAGAATGAGATTGATGTTGCGGGCAGCATGGTCGTTCCCGCATTTCTTGCTGTGGAGCGCCTTGGATCTGGTATCCGTGGCCGCCTTCATCCCAGGCAGGGCCAGGGACGCGAAACGGAGCCTTCGATGGATGGCATGAGTATCGCAGGTGCAGATCTAGCAACGCTCCGGGCCCAAGTGATCGATATAGTCCAGGGAACGGTTTTCCTGTCCATTGGGGCAACCGCCTGTGCGATCGCCGCGATCCGTTGGCGCAGGGGTGTGCGCATCCTCGTATGGTGGGGAATCTTGAGCGGGATGTTCGGCCTCCAAACACTGGTCCAAACGCCCGCCGTTCTGGCGGCGCTGCCCCACCCCCTGAAATCCGCCGCGCCCTATGTGAGTACGGCGGTCATGTACCTGCTCCAGGTTTCTGGCTTGCTCGCCTGGCGAGAGCTGACCCTCGGTAAACTCAGGCTCCTTATCCAGCTGCAAATCTTCGTGGGGCTGGCGATTGCTCTGGTCGGTATTGGCACGTTCGTCCTCGGCGGTCCAGACGACAAATGGATGTTCTACAACCACCTGCTTGCAGTTTTTGCCATGCTCGTCTTATTGACTGTCGTGCTGGTTCCAAGGTTTTCCAAGTTCCTGGTTATACCGAATCACCGCATTTTCACCGCCGCCACGCTGATTTTTGCCTTAGAAGTCTTGTACACCAACTTGTCGAGCGTGTTGTACTACCGCATCCTGCCAATGGTGGCCTCGTTAGGCTTTGCTGTCCTGCTGTTTTCGCTGGGGTACGTGGCCTTGGAGGTACTCTTTACAAACGAGCGCCGTCTGCTTTCTATCGAGACGGAACTGGAGACTGCCCGGCAGATCCAGTCCTCGATTCTTCCCGCCAGCGTTCCCCAGCTTAAGAACCTCCGTATTGCAGCTTCTTACTGTCCCATGACCGCCGTTGCTGGGGATTTTTATCAGTTCATCCCAGTCGATGAGGATCATGTGGGGGTGCTGGTGGCCGATGTTTCCGGTCATGGTGTCCCGGCCGCGCTCATTTCGTCCATGATCAAAGTGGCGATGCAGTCGGTCGTCGTTTCCGCCGATGATCCAGCCCAGGTACTGCGCAGCTTGAATCGCATTCTCTCCGCTGAACTGAGGGGCCAACTCACTTCCGCAGCCTACCTGTGGATCGATGGAGAGAGCCACAGCGCACGCTATTCGGCTGCGGGACATCCCGCGTTGCTGTGCTGGAAGGATTCGCGCGGCGAGCTGCAACACATTGAGAGCAACGGCCTGCCATTCGGAGTCGCGCGCGACTGTGAATATCCGGTGCGCAGTCTGACGCTTGCGTCTGGCGACCGCGTACTGATTTATACCGACGGGATGCTGGAGCCCGAGAACGCTTACGGCGAACCATTCGGGGACCGGCGGCTCGAAGAAGTTGTCCGCGATAACCGATCGCAATCCGCCTCCGAGTTGTCAGAGCGGCTGCTCTCCGAACTCCGAAAGTGGCAGCCGGCGTCAATGAGCCAGCAGGACGACATCACGCTGATCGTAATCGATGTTCTTTAGCTGACCCGGCAGCAATTACGACCGGTTGAAGCGGCTGATCTCAATTTCTCACACCGGCAGACCGTGCGCGGAAGCGGCACGATCGGGCCTACATTGAGAGGTCATTCAGCGCCGACTGCGGCCTTGCATCTCGCGACTGGCTACCAGCATCCATGAAACGCGAATCAGACGCCTCGGTGCGTACGGAACTCAGTGCCACCCTGACTTCGCAGATGTAGTAAAACGTACCCGCCAGCAAGCACATCAGGGCTAAGACAAAAAGTACGACGGCTGCCACTGCGGCCTCTTTCCAGTAGAGGCCGAATCCAAGCAGCAGACACGATACAATCGTCCCTGCAAGGGAAATGAGCGACAGAAGGAAGGATCGGCGAATCATTTCCGCACGCTGCTCGATCGAGTTGATCTGGGCAGTATAGGCCTCGGCTTCCTGCACGCGGTCATTCCTGGTGGCGTCACTCTTCGCGCGTACGTACTGCCGTAACCGGCTGACGATACCCATAAGGCGGACGTTGATGGAAAGGATCAACAAGGCAGTGGCAGAGACAAAGATGGCGGGAGCAAGGAATGCCTGAAACACACGGGCGACGTCTGTCATGGTGGTGCCTTCGGTGAGTGCGTTTGTGTTGTCCAGATAATTTCGAATATCCCTGATCGCGGTCCTTGACCTGACCGTGTGTCGCACGCTTCGAGTCAATGGCATCGCGAATACGAGTCAGCAGGGTTACTGGGAAGCTAACGCTCTAGCTGAAACAAAGCCCATTGTCGATTTTACGTTAGTATCCGACAAGTGCAGTGCAAGGCCTTCCGCGACAGGGTGCGCTCAACGGCGCATCCACACGTCAGTGATTTCCGCGCCCGAGATGATCTCGGCGGACTCCACGGCGATGGCCTCAACCTGCTGCTGCAGCCGTTTTTGAGTTGCGTCGTCGAGACCGATGAACGCGATACCCATGCCTACTCCAGGATCGCAGGTTCTGACAGCCGCCGGGGTGCGAACGCGATCCGAATTCAGCCAGAAAGTTACGGTCAAGTTCTTTCCCACGGGGAGAGGCAGCATCGTCTCGACGTAGCAGCCATTGCCAGCTATGTCTGCCGTCCTTGTTCTGATGGGCGCTCCGGCAAACTGGCCGTCACGGATTTCGATCTGAAAGGGAATCCGGTGGCGTGAGAATTTTCTCTTGTCTTCCACCTCTGGTGCGGATCGGGAAATCGGAGCCATTCCCGAAGCTCGCCGGGTTTCAACTTCTTCCTGCCAGGGATGGGGCTGCCCTTCCATCGTTTTCACTCCCACGTCCGTTTTGTGGGTCTCGCCGGCGTCTACTACCCATATCACGATACAGCGGGCCTTTTTGTGACCGAAGTGGACTCCGATAATGTCACCGGGCTTCAGGTTTTCTTCCAGTCCGACAAGCTTCGCGCCGTGGTCGCTCAAGTTTCTGGAACGGGCAATCCGGGAGAATGGACGATCGTCCGTGTCCATACCAAATACTCGGATCGGGAGTTCTACATTGAAACGAGGCTCTGACTTGTCTGCCATGCGATCAGGGACGGGTTCCAGATTAGAAAACCTCTTGTCAGGCATCCCACTTTCGACGGGGTCGCTGGTATCTTGCGGTGAGCCCATGAAAGAGGGCGTCACCAGCACCGCTCCAAGTATGTGTCGAACTGTTGACAGTCTGGATTAAGAAGTTCTAACACTGGCACATACGGGTTTCAAATCAGAACAGGCTTTACCTGACGACTAGACGGCGTCGATGGAGTCACTATTTCCGGAATGTCGAGGCGCTACGGTCCTACGATCGGCGGGCCTTCGTCATCTTTGTCCGGACTGGGCGGGTCTGGCGCGGGCGCTTGCCCGGCGGGATGCGCAATAGAGGGCGCTGCAGTCCAATCGCCGCTATCCCCCAAAGCTCGAGTTGTCACCTTTACGCCGGATGCTTTTCGCAGTTCCCGCAGAATCTCCTGGCGCTCGTGGCCAGAGTACTCGCGGGCGAAGCGGGTAAGAGCTTCGGTGAGGATGTCGTGGTGATGCAGGGTCTCCAAGCCGGGTTCGTGGGTGATGTTCAGCCAGAGGCGGTGGACCAGGTGGACGTCTTCGGTTTTGAGGGAAGGGCTGTGGGGACCGATGTGGAAGGTGTCCACCGCAAGGTCCGGGCGAACTACCTGGAAGATGAATTGCCGTTTGGGTTCGGGCATGGCTTCCCAGGCATGTCCGAGGTAAAAGGCTTGTTCTTGCGAAGTCATCTTGCTGGATAGTCCGGAGACGACCGCCGAAGCTTCCAGATTGTTGGCGGTCTGCACGATGGCGGACCAGGGGTCGCGGGCCGGCACGACCAGCAGGGAAACGTGTTTGCCAAAACTTTCGGCGACTGATACGGCCCGGGTAAAGAGTTGTTGCTCGTAGTCGCTGAAGATCTGCTCCGTGGAAAGGTCATAGGCGGCGGTGCCGAACTGGCTGACCCGCGCCGACATGACCACAATATCCTGCTCTTTGGTGTCAATGCGCTCCAGCGCCCACTTCAGGTGGTTCAGGGTGTTGTAGTCGCGGACTGTCACCATCACGTTTCCGGGACGAATTCCCAGCCCGGAGCGCTCGACCGTGTCGCTTTGCAGCAGCTGGAAGTGTTCCTTCATATGCTGCTCGGCCAGGGCGTGCTTGCTGCGGTTTACACGCTCGGAGACAGTGAAAATCAGGAAAAACCCGGCGGCAAAAGACACGCCTGCTACCGTCGCAATCGACTTGGTGAAGAGGTTCACAATGGCGGTGCACAGCAGGACCATGAACACCGAGGCCAAGCCCAGGGGAATCTCGTGGCCGGCGACGGTGATGTTGGGTGGAACTTTCCAGCCGCGTTCGCCTTTGTATTTCACGCGCAGCACCAGCATGGCCAGGCTGTTGAAGGTGAAGCTCCAGATCACGCCGAAGGCATAAGCTTCGCCCAGCAGATAGACGTTGCCGTGACTCACCAGAATGGTGAATAGCTGCAGAAAGACGACCAGATTTACGATCCGGTAAGTCGTTCCGAATCGCGGATGCGGTTGACGGAACCAGTCAGTCAGGACGCCGTCTTCGGAAATGCGGTTAAGGACGCCGTTGGAGCCAATGATCGCGGTGTTGACCGCGCCGGACAGAATGAGGAAGCCCACGACCACGACGAAAGCGCGGAAAAACAGCTTCAGCAACAACGGGCCGTATTGATACATGGCCAACCCGGCGATCAGGTTGTCCTTGTAAACCGGTATGCGCACCGAGTCCGGGATGATCATCACGAACAGCAGGGCGGTGAGTCCCGTGAAGACGAAGCTGTAAACGGCGATGATGATGGCGGCGCGCTTAAGGTTCTTCAGCTTGGGATGGGCAAGCTCGCGATTGACCTGGGCCAGCGATTCCTCGCCGCTCATGGCCAGCACGGAATGGCCGAAGGCGATCAGAATGCCGAGGATGCCAAACTTCCGGGCAAGATCCTGGGCCAGGCTGGTGTGCCTCATGAAGCCGAGAGCTTCCGAGCTGAACTTGAGGTTGTCGGCGGTGGGGAGCGGTACGGCCTGGAAACCCTGCTTCAGAAGGGTGAAGGCGGACCAGCCAAGCAGGATGATGACCATCACTGTGGTGACCTGCATAACGCGCAGGGCTTTCTCGCTGGATTCCTGAATCCCCTTGGTGTTCTGCCACCAGAAGTACATAGTGACTGCCACGGCGAAAACGACCGCTGTCCAATTGACGTCTACGTGGGGCGTGCCGTGGAAGAGGGTGTGCATGGCACGCGGGATCCAGCCGTGGGCATCGGCGGTGGCAAACGTGTCATTGATCAACCCTGCAATGTATTGTCCGGCGGAAACGCCGGAGATGGGGCCGGTGAGGATGTAATCGAACATCAGGGCGGAGACGCTGATCTTGGCGAGGGTGCCGCCCAAGGCTTCCTTGACGACGCGGTAGACGCCTCCGCGGACGAACATGGAGCAGCTTTCCACGTAGACGGCGCGTACCGCGAAGGAGAACAGCATTACCGCGAGGATGAACCACGGGGCCGATTTCCCGACCGCTTGTTCGGCGATGCCGGCGGCGTAAAAGGCTGACGAGCCCAGGTCGTTCAGCACGATGGCGGCGGCTCGCCAGTAGGAAATGAAAGTGAGCATGACCGACGTCGCGACCACGATGCGAACGCGATTCGCGGTTGAGCCAGCGGGTTGGAGAGGAGATGCCATGCAGAGGGGGGCTAGCTCGTACGACGACCGAAATCATCAGCGGCCAGCGGATTCTCCCTGTTTTGGGCGCGGCCTGCGGCCAGCACGACTACCGAGCCGAATGCTCCTGTGGTGACTAACTTTAGCAGATGAATTGTATCCCTGAGGCGGGACCCCATACGCGTTGCTTATGTTAGCCCATCGACAGGGAAGCGGTACAGTTGGAAAACCGATTTGGCTAATCGGAGGGACGAACCGGTGTGGGGCGGACACTCTTGTCCGCCGCCGTTGATTTTTGGTTTTGATTTGAATTTCTGAGGCAGCAGCACCCGGAAATTTAAATAGTCAGATTTTCAAATGGCCAGGGTCAAAATCAACTTCAAGAGCGGCGGACAAGAGTGTCCGCCCCACATGGTTTGTTATGCTTGCCGTGTGTGGCGAATCCACAAGAGTGCCTGGCTGCTGATGGTGCTTTCAGCCGGCTTGCAGATGGTGGTTTTCCCCTTGCCGAACCTGTATTTTCTCTGCTGGGCTGCCATCGGTCCGCTGCTGATTGCCTTGTTGCGGGCGCGGGAGCCGGACACGTTACAACTCCTCGCTGGGGTCAAGCTACTTCCGGCCCGGCCGGGGCAAGCCTTCCTGCTGGCTTACTGCTGCGGGGTTTTGTGGTATGCCGGAACCTGCTACTGGATTTACAACACTATGCGGCAGTACGGCGGCGTTGGCACGCTTGCGGCGCTGGGACTTCTGCTTCTCTTCTGTCTGTATCTTGCTCTCTATCACGGAGTTTTTGGCCTTCTGATTGGCCTGTTGGCGAATCGTGGCGGCGGGTCTGGAGTCGATGCAATCCGTGGCGACGCTACGGGGGCGAATTTTGGTACCCGGCAAGTCCTTCTTCTGGCACCGTTTTTGTGGGTGGCAGTAGAACTGGCCCGCACCCGCGTTACCGGATTTCCCTGGGATCTGCTGGGCATCGCGCAGGTGGACAACATTCCGCTGGCGCGTATTGCCACTGTGACTGGCGTGTACGGGCTGTCATTCGAAGTCATGGTGGTAAATGCAGCTCTGGCGGCGGCGTTTGTGATTCGCGGCGAGAGAGGGCAACCCAGCCAACGCAAACCGCTGCTGCTGGCCACAATAGCAGCGGTGGTGGTGCTGCAGGCCGGGAGATGGATTAGTCCGCCGCCGTTTCCGACCGACCATAGCGCCCGTCTGGTGCAGGCGAACGTCCCGATTCTGCAGGGTTCCGACTGGACCAAGGAATATTTTGAGGGCACGCTGCGCGATTTGGGCTGGGTCAGTTTGAACAATCCCGGTGGGAGTCAATCCAGCTCCGGTGCGGCCGCCGGCTCCTCGTCTATCAGTTCTCCCAGGGCAGCGGCTCCGCCTCTTGATCTGATTGTGTGGCCGGAGTCGCCTGCGCCGTTTTTCACGACCGATCCCACGTTCCGCGATGCGGTCAGCAACTTGGCGCGTGAGGCGCAAACCTGGGTGCTGGTGGGCAGCATGGGGGTTCGCAACGCGAGCGAGACGCCACAACATGCAACCGAGCTGTATAACTCCGGGAGCCTGGTGAGTCCGGCCGGGGAGTGGGTGGGCCGCTACGACAAGATGCACCTGGTTCCGTTCGGCGAGTATGTACCGTTCAAGCGGGTGTTTGGTTTTGCCGGTGGGTTGACGAAGGAAGTCGGTGATTTTTCGCCCGGCGCCTCGCGAGCGCCACTTCAGGCTGGGAGCGGCAGGCTCGGCGTTTTCATCTGTTATGAATCGATCTTTCCGGATGAAGTCCGGCAGCTGGCGGCGAACGGTGCTCAGGTTTTCGTCAATATTTCCAACGATGGCTGGTACGGCGACAGCGGCGCCTATGCGCAGCACCTGAAACAGGCTCGCATGCGTGCGGTGGAAAATAATCGTTGGCTGCTGCGTGACACCAATACCGGCGTGACCGCCTCGATTGATCCCTACGGTCGGGTGGTGTCCTCTATCCCGCGCAAGATCAGGGCGGCTCTTGACGCCAACTATACCCTGACCAACGTAACCACCTTCTACACCCGTCACGGGGACTGGTTCGCTTATCTGTGTGCGATAATTTCTGTAGCGGGATTGCTTCGGCACTTCCTATTACGCGCCAGGACAGAACCATAATCATGCTTGAAGAGTTGGAACAGGAATACTCAGGGCTTAAGGACAAAGTCCGTGATCTTCGGGAGTACCTTTGACGCAGGCAAGCTGCGTGAACAGCTAGCCGAAGTTGATAAGCAGGCAGCTGACCCCGGTCTTTGGTCGAATCCGCAAAAATCCCAGCAGGTGATGCGCCAGAAGAAGCGCCTGGAGAACGTGCTGGCCACCGAGGCTGATCTGGTGCGCCGGAGCGAGGATATCTCCGCCTATTTCGACCTGGGCCGCGAAGGCGAGAACGTTGAAGCCGATCTGCGGCGCGAGATGGACGGGCTGCGAAATCTTGTCGACCGCCTGGAAACCGAAAGCCTGCTGTCCGGGGAAAACGACGCGCGCAACGCGATTGTGACCATCCATCCCGGAGCCGGCGGCACGGAATCGCAGGACTGGGCCGACATGCTGCTGCGAATGTATCTTCGCTGGGCTGAGCGGCGTGGCTTCCAGACCACTCTTTACGATTACCAGCCGGGTGAAGAAGCAGGTCTGAAGTCGGCGACTTTTGCGGTCAATGGAGAGTACAGCTTCGGCCTGCTGACCAGCGAAATCGGCGTCCACCGCCTGGTGCGGATTTCGCCCTTCGATCAGGCCAAGCGCCGCCATACTTCGTTTGCCAGCGTTTACGTCTCGCCGGAAATCGACGACAGCATTGAAATTGTGATCAAGCCGGAAGACCTGCGCGTGGATACCTACCGTTCTGGCGGCAAGGGCGGGCAGCACGTCAACACCACCGACTCGGCGGTGCGCATGACTCACATTCCCACCGGGCTGGTGGCCAGTTGCCAGAACGAGCGCTCGCAGCACAAGAACCGGGAGCGGGCCATGAGCATGTTGCGTTCCAAGCTCTATGAGTATGAACTGGAGAAACAGCGAGCTGCTACCAAGAAGATCGAAGACTCCAAGCTCGACATTGACTTCGGCTCGCAGATTCGTTCGTATGTTTTGCAGCCGTACCGTTTGATCAAAGATCACCGCACCAAAACGGAAGTGGGTGATGTGGACCGGGTGCTAGATGGCGACCTGGAACCATTTATCCGCGCCTATTTGAGAATGCGGCGAGGAGAGAAACCCGGCCGCTAGCCAGGGGGCAAGTCCTTCCCGCCCGTTCCCAGCCTGTTTTCGGCATGGTTCCCAAGGTAACCTCATCCGGCGGGAAGCACTGGCAAACTCGGAGGGCGTGCGTAATCCTATGAGGGGAGTACCCAGGAGCAGACGAAGCCGCTATGTCCCGCATGATCGATCTCATTCGCGTCTCGGCGGTGCCTTCGAACCTGATGCAGTCCGCCTCCAAGGGATCGCTCTCCGTTCCTCCTCAGGAGATGGTCGAGATCCTGGTGCATTTGGCCGTCCATAACAAAATTTTTGGCCAGCAGGCGCAGCTCACACTTGCGGGCTGGGATGAGGCCGCGTCGCGGGCAGCGGCGAGCAATCCCTCCACTCCGAAAGAAGTGCTGAACTATCTGATTTCTCCTGCGAATCTGCGTCCGGTATTGCTACCGGCTTTGTTGGCAAACCCCTCGATTTCAGCTGACTCGCTGGTTGAGCTGGCGCCGATTGCTGGGCGTGAAGTCATCGAAGCCATGTTGAAGAGCGAACGGGTCGTCCGGTCTTCCGCCATTCTGCATGCACTGCTGTCGAATCCCCACCTCACCGGAATTCAGGGTGAGACGATACGGAACCTGCTTCAGCCAGCCGTTCCGGAGCCGCAGACGGCGGAGCCGAGTGTGACCAAAAAAGAACCCGTGCCGGCGCCGCAGGCGAAGAGCGCTCCAGAAGAAACAGTGAAGAGTGAACTGGATGAAGTCTTCCATCTGTCACCGGCAGGAGGCGCTCAGGAGCCCGACCAGGTTCTTGACGAAGGCGTGCTCGCGTACCTTTCCGAGCATGCAAACGAGATTGCTGCCGAAGCCGATCACCCATTTCAGCCCATCGGCGGCGCCTACGAGGAATTCATGCCTTCGGCCGAAGAAACGCCAGCGCAGCCGGCAGTGGTGGCCAACGCGACGGGGACGGCAGCGGCCGCCAAGAAGGCGCCGAGCAGGAAAACCGGCCTGCCTACGGGCGAAGAGCGGGGCAGCGCCTTGCAGAAAATTGCCAAGCTAGGCATCAAAGATCGCATTCAGCTGGCCATGAAAGGCACGAAGGAAGAGCGCTCGCTTCTAATCCGTGATGGCACCAAAATCGTAGCCCTGGCGGTGCTGGAGTCGCCTAAAGTCAGCGATGGCGAAGTAGAGAAATTTGCCGGCCAGAAAAACGTGCTCGAAGCTGTGCTTCGCGGCATCCCGATGAAGCGGCGGTTCGCCAAGAACTATTCGATCGTACGGGCACTTGTTTTCAACCCGCGTACGCCGCTGGACCTTGCACTTGGGCTCATGAAGAACATCCTCGTAAGCGATCTGCGTAACTTGTCGAACAACAAGGAAGTTTCGGACACGGTTCGCAAGCTGGCCACGAAGATGTTCAAGCAAAAAATGGAGAGCAACAGCGGCAGGAAGTGAACCTCTGTTTGGCGACTAATCCGTTCGGGATGACAGAGTGAGGTGGCCGACTGATTGATTGGAAAAACCGGACCGGCGTACCCTTGCCCCGCGAGTTACAATTCGTCCATGGCTTCCTTGCCGGATTCGGATCCCATCGCGGACCTGCTCAAGCGTTCTCGAACCATCGCCGTGGTAGGGCTTTCCAATAGCCCGCTGCGCCCCAGCCATGGGGTGTCCGCCTATATGCAGACGAACGGTTACCGCATCATCCCCGTGAATCCAAAAATCCATGGCTCCTTGGGCGAGAAGGCATACGCCTCGCTGCTCGATGTTCCGGAGAAAATCGATATCGTCAATATTTTCCGCCGGCCGGAGTTTGTGGAAGAAGTTGTCGATCAGGCGATTCGGCTGAAGGTACCTGCCATCTGGATGCAGGAATCCGTGGTCAATGAAAAGGCGGCGGAGAAAGCGCGGCAGGCGGGCATCTTTGTGATTATGGACCGGTGCATTCTGAGGGAGCACAAAGCGCGCTTCGGGTGATTCCAGCAAACCATTAAGCACGGAGCACACTACGAACCCTGTAGGCCCGGACGCCCGCCCCTACGTGGCTGGTGGTGAGTCTACGGTGTCCGTTACGCCTTTACGAAAATTACCGTGGCGTCATCGTGGAGGCCCTCGCCGTTGGCGAAGCTGCGTACGTTGGCCAGAATACTGTCGGCGGAAGCTCCTGGCTGCAGCACGTGGTCCCGCATGCGTTCCGCGCCGTACTCTTCGTCCGATCCGTCCGTGGCCTCGGTGATGCCGTCGCTATAGAACACCAGCCGTGAGCCTTCAGAGAGTTGTACCTGGCTTTCGGAGAATTCTCCCGTGCCCAGACCCAGGGGCATTCCGCGTTCGCTGTCCAGAAAACGTGCGCCCTGATCGTCCACCAACAAGGGCCGCAGGTGGCCGGCGCTCGAAAACGTCAGCGTGCGCGTGGACGGGTTCAGCACCGCGAGCAACATGGTGACAAACCTGCCCGAAGGAAAATCTTCCACCAGCAGGCGATTGAGCCGAGTCAGGACCTCTCCCGGGCCGCTGCAGGTCTGGGCCAGGGAGCGCAACATGCCGCGGGTCGCCGACATCAACAGAGCAGCCGCTGTGCCTTTTCCCGAAACGTCCGCCAGCACCAGCCCCCAGCAGCCATCGTCAAAGGAAATGAAGTCGTACCAGTCCCCGCCCACGGCGCCGGCCGGGATGGACAATCCGGAAATACAGAAACCGGGAATGTAGGGCGAGCTCTTTGGCAATAGAGCCTGCTGGATCAGGCGCGCTTCGCGCTCTTCATGGCTCATGCGCTCGCGCTCGTGCCGTTCGTGCTGGAATCGCCGCGCATTATGCACCGCCACCGCCAGGTGGTCGCACAGGCCTTGCAGCATCCGCAACTGCTCACGCGGGAAGGCATCGAGTTCATGATGCGAGGCCGAAAATACACCCACCAGCTTCCCATCCACCAGAAGAGGGATGGCCACTTCGGAAAGCGTCGAGTCCTGGCAGGCGATATAGTACGGGTCCTTGCGCACATCGGGCGCGTATCGCATCTGCAGAGTCGCGGCGACGTGGCCCACCATGCCTTCTTTGCCAACCTTCAGGCGCGATCCCTTCTCGTGAAGCATACAGCCATGAACACCGGCCGCTTCCAGTTCGCCATGCTCTTCGTCGTGCAGATAAAGGTTGGTCTCCACGCATCCGAATGCGCAGGAGACGTCGTTTACCACGTGATCGATCAACTCATCCAGATCAAGAATGGAGGTGATCTTCCGCGACCATTTCTGCAGCTTGAGGAGATGTTCAACCTGTTCGGGATGTATGGGGCGGACGCTGACGGGGTCCGTGACGACGGGTCTTGGCATTGTGGCCATGGTACAGACTCCTTAATGACTGTCAGCCGGGAAAACGAAGAACTTACTGGGTATTGGATGCCAGGCTCTACGTGCCGGATTCTGTTTTCGGCGTTCTGGAAACGCCCTTTGCAGCCTGGGTTCGCCGCCTTCTAATCTCTTCCAGGCGCTCGCGAATGCGCTTTTCCACGCCTTCGCTGGTGGGGTGGTAATAGACGCGATCGCGCAGATTGTCGGGCAGACACTGCATGTCAGCGACCTTGTCTTCGAGGTCGTGCGCGTACTGGTAGCCTTGGCCGTAGCCCAACCCCTTCATCAATCCTGTGGGAGCGTTGCGCAGGTGCAGCGGAACGGGATCGGCGGCGGTGCGTTCCACGTCGCCCTGAACCTCGCCATAGGCGGTGTAGAGCGCGTTGGATTTGGGCGCGATTGCCAGGTAGACCACGGCCTGGGCCAGCGCCAGATTGCCCTCGGGCATGCCGAGAAAATCGACCGCGTCGCGGGCGGCCATGCATAGCGCCAGCGCGTTGGGATCGGCCAGGCCGATGTCTTCCACCGCCATTCGGACTACGCGACGCGCGACGTAGAGCGGATCTTCGCCGGCTTCGAGCATGCGCCCCAGCCAGTAAAGCGCGGCGTCGGGATCGCTGTTGCGCACTGATTTGTGCAGGGCGGAGATTAGGTTGTAGTGCTCTTCGCCGGCCTTGTCGTAGAGCAGCACGCGCTTCTGCAGCGCGTCCGTGACGATTTCGTCAGAAATTTCCGCGCCGACTTCTTTGCCGTCACGACCGCGGGCGAGCGAGGCAGCCACTTCCAGCACGTTGTAGGCGCTGCGGGCGTCGCCGCTGGAGTATGCTGCGATCTTCTTCAGGACGTCGTCACTGGCACGCAATTTCATGCTTCCCAGGCCTCTCGTTTCGTCGGTGAGAGCGCGCTTCAGTAGTTCGACGATCTGGTCTTCGGTCAGCGGCTTGAGCACGTAGACCCGGCTGCGAGAGAGCAGCGCGGAAATGATTTCGAAGGAAGGATTCTCGGTGGTGGCGCCGATCAGGCGGATGTTGCCTTTCTCCACGTGGGGGAGGAAGGCATCCTGCTGGGCTTTGTTGAAGCGATGGATTTCGTCGATGAAAACGATCGTGCGGGTGCCGTATTGTTTGGCGCGCTCGGCGTCGGCCATGACCTGCTTGATTTCCTTGATGCCGGTGAGCACGGCGGAGAATTCGATGAACTCGGCTTTGGTCATGTGCGCGATGATTTGCGCCAGAGTGGTCTTGCCGGTGCCGGGCGGGCCCCAGAAGATGAGCGAGCCGAGGTCGTCGCGCTCGATCTGGGTGCGGAGAGGTTTGCCTGGCCCGACCAAGTGCTCCTGGCCGACAAATTCGTCGAGCGTGCGCGGACGCATGCGGTCGGCGAGCGGGCGAGTGCGGTCGCCAGGGTTGTCGCCGCTCGGGGTGGTCTGGAACAGACTCATGTGCCAATCATTTCACCACGGAGGCACGGAGACACGGAGAAAACCAGAAACTTGGAAAATCTCTCGACGACGACACCAACAACGAAGCGAGCAACTCTTAGGGTCCTCTTTCCTCGATTTTCTCCGTGTCTCTGTGTCTCCGTGGTGAAAGAATGCCTACTTTCTTTGCCTGGCCACTTCATACAACACGATACTCGCCGCCACTCCCACGTTCAGCGAATCCACCTGGGGGGCTTGCGGGATGGCCACGACTTCGTCCATGGCTTTGATGAGGTCGTGGGATACTCCGGCGCCTTCGCTGCCGACAAAAATTGCCAACGGGCCGGAGAGGTTGGCCTGATCGAGGGGCGTGCCTTTGTGCGATGCGGTGGCTACCAGCCGCAGGCCGAGCGCTTTCATGCGGTCAAGAGCTTCGGACAGTTTCGCGCGGGACAGGGGCAACCGGAACACCGAACCGGCCGAGGCGCGCACAACCTTGGGGTTGAAGGGGCTGACCGTGCCCTCTCCCAGCACGACGCCGCAAGCGCCGAAGGCCTCCGCGGAACGGAGGATTGTCCCCAGATTCCCCGGGTCCTGTACTCCGGCAACCGCTAAAACGGGGCCCGCCTGGGATTTGGCCAGCACGTCTTCGAGCGAAAATTCCTTCCACCGGGCCAGCGCGGCCACGCCTTGAGGCGACTCGCTGGGGACGATGCTGGCGAACAGTTTGTCGGGCAGCAAGAGGGTTTCGACCTGGGCACCCAGCTGGGACAGCAGGCGTTCCGCGCGGGGTGCGGCCGATTCATTGAAAAAGACCGCCCGAAACCGCAGACCGCTGCGAATGGCTTCTTCCAGAATCCGCAGGCCTTCGATGGCGCAGTACCCGTCAGGGGTGAGCTCGCCGCGGGCGAAGGCGCGGCGCAGCTCCTTGACCAGGGCGTTGTGGCGTCCCTCGATGCGGCGCAAGCGGAGGTTGGAGTCTCGCTCTTTCGTGGTTTCCTTCATATTTCGCTGGTCCGACCAGCATGATACCTGTTCCCCAGGCTTTCTTCCTCTCGGCTAGCTTCTGGTAGTGGGTCAGTTGAAACGCCCTGCATGACAGTCATCGGTCAAAGGGTGGAGCAGGCCTTTAGGCCTGCATACAGCTCTTGTGCGATGGGCTTCAGCCCCTGAGGTACCTCAGCGGCTGAAGCCGCCCGCACTGCGCCGCCTTTATTGCAGCGCTAAAGCGCTGCTCCACCCAAATCTAGAGTGCCCGTGGAAGATCACTCAGAATTCATACTGACCCACCACCTGTCTTCCTCTCGGCTTTCAGTGCTTCCCCATGTTATGTTAGCTTTCGCGAATTTAAGACTTTGGGGCTGGAAGGGACCTGTGGTGCGTGTAGAAATCGTCAAGATTAATTGCGATAACCCGGAAGCGTCGCTCATTCGATACGCGGCGGACCAGATTCGCGCAGGCGAAGTGCTGGGCATGCCGACCGACACTTTTTACGGGCTGGCGGCTGATCCGTTCAACCTGCGCGCCGTAGATCGTGTGTATGACATCAAGTCACGGTCCCGGCACAAGCCGCTGTCGCTGCTGATCGGCGATGTGGACCAGGCGGAACAACTGGCTCAGCCTTTGCCCGAGGAGTTCTACGCGCTGGCGCGGCGCTTCTGGCCGGGACCGCTGACCATTATCGTGAAGGCCTCGTCGCGGCTTCCCCTGAAAGTGACCGCCAACACCGGTAACGTTGCGCTGCGGGTTCCGAAGGCGACAATTCCCCTGGCCGTAGTGCATGCGGCGCAGATTCCCATCACCGCCACCTCCGCCAACCTCAGCGGCGAGAACGAGTGCACCACTGCTCTGGCGGTTCGCGATCAGCTGCAGGACCGTATATCGATCATCGTGGATGGCGGTACCTCGCCTCGGGAAGTGGCTTCCACGATCGTCGACCTCACCGATGAAGAAGCCCGCTGGCGCATTATGCGGGAAGGCGCCATCCCGGCTCAGGAGATCTCCGAGTTCTTCGCGCAAGGATGAAAGAAGCAGCAAACCGGCGCCGGCATAGCCCCTGGCCCTTATGGGTGGTGGCGCTGGCTGCGGCAGGTGTCGCAGTCCTTCTCGGGATCACGCAGCGTTCGCATCGTGCATGAGGCTGGGCTGCAGGAAGTTCATCCGGCTGACGCAATCGTCGTATTCGGGGCCGCTGAGTACGCTGGACGCCCTTCGCCTGTCTACCGCGCCCGACTGGACCATGCCTACGATCTGTTTCAGCGCGGGACGGCGCCAGTGGTCATCACCACGGGTGGCGCGGCGGCGGATCCCACTTTCAGCGAAGGCGGCGTCGGCCATGACTACCTGATGCACCGCGGCATCCCCGAAGCAAAATTGATTGCCGAGACCCAGGGCACGGATACGGCTTCCTCCGCCGAACGGGTTGCGGTGATCATGCGGACCAACCGGATGCGCAGTTGCGTGGCGGTCAGCGATGAATATCACGTGTTCCGCATTCGCAAGTTGCTGGAGCATGAGGGAGTGCAGGTGTACGTGGCGCCTCGTCCTGACTCGCGCCCGCGTTCCATGTGGCAGCGAATGTTGGCGGTCTTGCGAGAAGCCGCCAGCTACCTGGCCTGGCGCCTGGGCATTCCCGCGTAGCTGTTCCGCCCTCGAATCTTAATCACATTGTCATCCTGAGGTCCGCGTTTTCTGCGGGCCGAGGGACCTATGCATTCCCAGGTAGCGGCAAGGGCGCCGGCCAAATGCATAGGTCCTTCGTTGGGAGTCCTCCGCTTCGCGGCGGACTCCTCTGCCTCAGAATGACATGGGCGAGAATGGGAATGCAGGTTGGTGAGACTGGCCGCTACCATCCCATCCTCTTCCTCAACTCCGTGACGTGAGCTACGTGATGCCGCCCATGCCACGAGTAGAGAGCCAGATTCTTTTCCAGCGGCATGATCCCCAATTCGGGATGATTAAACGTCCGCTTCCAGTCTGCCGGTTGCATCGAGCGCAACAGGCGAACCCAGCGGTCGTGCAGAGAGTCGAGCAGAGACAGCGAAGCTTCCAGCGGCGTGGACTGCACGTCGGGTAGTTCAGCCCATCGGTCTTCCATGTAGGGCTTGATGGTCGGGGCATCTTCGGTCAACGCCAGTTTGAAGCGGATGTATGCGTTCATGTGGCTCTCAGGCACGTGGTGAGTGACTTGCCGCACCGTCCATCCGCCGTCGCGGTACGGGGTTTCGATCTGCGCGAGCGTGAGACCGTGCAACGCCGCACGGAGCGCAGCGGGCGTCTGCGCGATGTCGTCGATCAGTTTCTTCCGCTGTACGTCGTCAGGCGGACCTGCAAAGGTAAATTTTCCGATTGGATAACGTGGGTCGCTCATACTCTCCTCCATCACACGAACAGGAAACTCGAAAAACTCCTGAAATGCAATGGAGAAGGACGATCCGAGAAAAATTTCAAAGACAGATGCTGTTCAAGAGTGTTTAGGCTAGAGCATGACCGGACGCTGGACGAACCGGAAACTAGAAACACATCGGCTGGTCACAAATCCGGCTAGGGTGGTTGGTGTAAACGCTGTCAACGTCCGTTGAGATGTTCCAAGCGGACGCGGCGTGCTGCATTGATCACTGCCAACCAGAAGATCATCAACGCTGCAGCAAATAGCTCAAATCGGTGCTTGGCCCAAAACAATCGGTCGGCACGGTAACTCATATGCTTGTTGCCGATCCGATGAGCTTCCACAAACCAGATCCATACCTCTCCGAGCATGGTGCTTCCCGCCGCGAGCGCTAGGGAAACGAACAGTGCCATTGTAATTCCAGGTGCCCAACCGTCTTCAGCGGGTGCGTAGCGGCGCCAAATCATGCGGGCAGCCACGATGGCGGTTAAACCGTATAGCAGCGCGAAGGGCAGAGCCTCGGCAACATCAATGTACGCACGGTTCCGGCCCAGCGAACCGGACACTACCCAAGCCGGAACACCATCTTCCTTCCCGATCTCCTCAAACAATCTCTCCATGCATTGATCTCGTTCGGCTCCGTACTTCTCGCTCGGGTTCGGGCTTCGCAGACCAAAGTTAGCATCGGCATAGCGAATCGCAAGATCTTCCGCGAACTCAGCGTCCGCACTAAGATGGCGAGCGCTAATTGGGTGCTTGGAGGTTTCTCCCGGCCATCTGCAGTCCGAATTACGCCCATCGCGCCGGACGCATCCGCCCGCGCAAAGAATGAATACCATCACGATCACAAGGCGTGGCCGGGTCCTCATTCCCGAACCTTACCACGGGCCACGATTCGGCTTATTGGTGAAAAATCATTTCACCAGAAACTCAGCGGTCTGTTTTTGAATAGAGTTGACGAGTGCTAGAAACGAACCGCTAGGGACCCTGCCTTGCTATCTCACCAGCGCGAGAATCCTTACCGGCGCTGCCGACCCGCCCGTCAGCTTCATGGGCGCGACCATGGCGACGGCGCCGTTGGCGGGCATGCGGTCAAGGTTGGCCACGTTGGTTAGAACGTAGAGCCCGTGTGCCAGGGTGTAGTGGTTTACGGCAAGATTCTTTGCTGCACCGTGCTGCAGGTTGGGCGTGTCAATGCCGAGGCCGAGAGCATTGCGTCCTTCCGCAAGGAAGCGGGCGGCGTCTTCCGAATATCCGGGAAAGTGCATGATGCCTTTGCCATCGGTGTTGCGATAGCTCTTGGCGGAGTTCCAGCGGGATCCCCATCCGGTGCGTGCCATTACCACCGCGCCCAACGGAATCTGACCGTTGGCCTGCTCCCAGCGCACGATGTCTTGCACGGAAATTTCGTAATCAGGATTGCTCTTGACGCTGGCGCTTGCGTCGAGAACCACCAGCGGCGCGACTAGCCGGCCGGCGGGAATCTGGTCTACCGTCCAACTGCCTTGAACCAGGCGGGCCGGAGCGTCCATTCGGGTAGCAAATTGTTCCGAAGCCAGGACGGACGAGGCTGGGATGGACGAAAGCGTACTCTCGCTCATGGCAACGGTTTGCAACCGATAGGCGGAGTTCGTGGCCGGATCGGAACCGTGCGTCGGCAACGAGTGGGTGAGGTCTACAACGTCACGGAAGGCGCCGGGCTGAGCATTACCCGGCCGCTGAGCGAACAGGAACAGTGCCAGCGCGAGCACGGAGCCGATTACAAACGTCTGAATCCTCATTACTTCAATCGTCTTTCGTCGCTTTACGGGCCTCGTCGAAGAAGTTTCCGGCAAAACCAGCTCAAGCAGTGAGATGCGTGCGTCGTTCAGTCAAGATGCACTCTATATTTTCCGCTTGGGGGTAACCTCGGGCAAGGACCACAAGTACATGACCTGCCGGGGTAAAGCCTGAATTGCCTTGATCGAGAGGGAGACACTGAAGAGGCCGCTCGGCGATACGATTCGCTGTAGAGACGTTCTTGCAACCTCTTGCTCTAGCAGCAGAAGCGCGCGACCTGACCAGGTCGGGCTCGTGGGGGAGACGTAGCGCAGCCACGTCTCTACGAAACAGGCAGAGTGCGAGGAGTCAGGTTAACTATGGTCAGGTTAACCAGGAAGATGCCAGTGCTGACACTAAAGTACTGAGGAGGTTTACTGAGTCGTTGTTGAGCAGGCCGCGGCGTTCCAGCGTGGCACCCAGGAGACTGTCGACGAACATGCCCAAGGACGGCTGCGCCAACAGAGACTCCCAGCCAGCGCACGGGAACGAGTCCACCGAGCAGGCAGATCGAGCTCACGATTCCGCGGCCGCGATACCGGCCAGTAGTTCCGGTAAGGCTGACCGCGCCGTTCGTTCCTGCGGGGACAGGACTTCCAAGTTGTAATCAGCCGGGCCTTCTTGCCGAGGGCTTGCCCTACTTCGCTCGAAACGGTGTCGGCTGCAGCTTCGGAGAGCGCCGCCGACATGGCCAGCAGGAAGATTATCTTGCTGTGGGTAAACTGTGGTGGCCAAGAGCAAAGATCGCTGCACAAACCGTGGCCACGCCGAGATTAGCCAAGACCTGAAATGCGGTTCGACCCTCCCGCCTTTCGGCGATTCCCAGCTTCTGTTTGCGTTGGTAGCCGAGCCGAGTGGTGGTCCAGGCCAGTGCGAAGACCGTGATCAGCGCCGCAAAAGCGCCAGGGCCTCCTCCGACATAAAGAGTGAAGCAACAGACCGCCCCTGCAAGCGCACCCGCGTTGGTCACGCCGCGCGCCCAGCGGGCCAGGGCGGCGAAGATCAAGGTCAGCAACGCGCCGATCGCCCAGCGATCCGCGAAGCTCTTCGGATCGTAGGTGCCGAGATTGACGCCGGTCAGAGCGAGGCCTGACAAATCGATGTTCATCAAGTGATGAAGCGCCGTGAGCTTATGCACACCGGCCACAATAAGGGCGGAGGTCGCATTTCGCAATGTGCGAGGGCCACGACCGGCGGCCCAACGGAGTACAAGATGTGGGGTAACTTCATGTGTGACCCAATCGGTGGTGATTGTTCTTTGGGTAACCCTTTCCTCTGGACCGCGTCAAACTCCCCTGAGTAAACTAAACTTCATTACGCTGGCGCGGGTTCCGCGCCTTTTTGCCTTCGAGGTGAACTGTGGCAGCCTCCGTTTGGTCGGGTTATCTTACTTTCGGATTGATCTCCATGCCGGTGCGCCTGTTCTCCGGCGCGCGCAGTAACGGCATCTCCTTCAACATGTTGCACCGCGACGACCTGCAGCGGGTCAAACAGCAGTATTACTGTCCCGCCGACAATCGGGTGGTGGAGCGCAATGAAATTGTAAAGGGCTACGAATTCCGCAAGGGCGAATACGTGGTCATCGAGCCCGAAGAGATCAAGAAGATCGAGCCGCAGACCGCCAAGACCATGGAGATTCTCGAATTCGTAAAGTCCAGCGAGGTGGATCCGGTCTATTTCGAGTCCTCGTATTACATGGTGCCGGAAGAAGCCGGGCGACGGCCGTATGCTTTGCTGACCAAGGCTCTTGAAGAGAGCGAGTATGTGGCCATCGCCAAACTGACGATGCACAATCGCGAATATACGGTATTTCTGCGGCCGCACGAAGGCGGAATGATGCTTCATACCATGTACTACGCGGATGAAGTCCGCTCGGTCGAGGAATTTGGCGCGCCTGACGTCGAACTGAAAGACGCGGAGGTTAAAGTTGCGCACCAGTTGATCGAAGCTCTGGCGGCGGAATGGGATCCGGAAAAGTACCACGATACTTTTCAGGACAATGTGAAGAAGCTCATCGAAACCAAGCTGGAAGGCGGAACCGTCGCCGAAGTCGAAAAGCCCAAGAAGCTTGCTCCGGTCGTGGACTTGATGGCCGCGCTCAAACAAAGCCTGGCGGACATGGAAGGCAAGAAGAAGCCGGCGGCCCCGGCGCGGGAAGCGGCTTCCGCGAGGAAGTCGAGGGGGAAGGCGTAGCCCCCGTGTGGGGCGGACACTCCCTTCGACTTCGCTCAGGGCAGGCCTGTCCGCCGCTTTTGACTTGGACTTTGTTTATTCATTTGCACCTCTTTAGCCACACCTGAGCAACCAAAATCCTAGAAACAAGATCAACACCAAGAGCGGCGGACAGGAGTGTCCGCCCCACACGGGCTACGGCGGGTCGGCTGGCGCATCTTCCGACCAACCATTAAAATGGAAACTCTTCCGGATCATTGTCAGTTCATGCGACTTTCGCTTGCAGTAGGGACTAATCTTCGGTGTGGGACCAGGGTGCTGGGCATTCTGGTTCTTTGTTTGATCGGGGTCAGCTGCGGCGATCAGTACCGCCCGGTGGCGATCCCCATTGTTGGTGCTCAACCCGATCCCGCCGCCTTTCACTTCGCCCTGGTGCTTAGTGACAACGGCACTCATGATCCCGGCGCCAGCAGCCGTTTGGATGTCTCCGGCGACACCAATATTGGGGTGGCCCAACTCGGGCTGGGTCCGGTCCACGCGGCATTGACCCCGAACGCGAGCCGGGTGTATGTGGCCAATACCTTGGAGGACAGTATTTCGTCCTATGCTCCTGGAACCGCGACATCAGTCACAACCACATCTCTGCCTGCCGGTTCGAATCCGATTTTTGTGCATACTACCGAGAACGGCACGATCTACGTCGCGAACTTTGGAAGCAGCACGGTCGCAGCGATCTCCATCACAACCAACGTGGCTCTGAGTCCACTGATTGCTGTGGGCAATCACCCAGTGGCTTTGGCGGAAACGCCGGATCAGAAGAAGCTCTACGCGGTGAACCAGGGTGATGGCACCGTGAGCGCAATCAGCCTGGTGGACCGGACTGTGGTTCAGACGATCGCAACCGGGGCTACTCCGGTGTGGGCGGCGGCTCGTTCGGACAGCGCCAGAATTTACGTACTCAACAGCGGCAGCGGCACGATATCTGCGATTGATACGACCACGAACCTACTGGTCGGAAGTGCCGCAGTGGGGGCCGGCGCGAATTATATGGCGTACGACGGCAAGCTGAACCGGCTTTACGTCACTAATCCAGTTGCCAACACGTTGACCGCAGTGAATATCACGGCGGATCCACCCACGGTGTTGTTTACGGTGCCGGTTGCGGCCAGCCCGAATGGCGTGGCCGTGCTGCCCGATGGCAGCCGGGCTTATGTGGTCAGCTCTCAGACGATTCCGCCGTGCACGTCTGATCCGAGTGACGCCCAGCTCTGCATGGCCTCGCAGGTTACGGTGGTTAACGCCACCGGGGGAAGCGTCAAGACTGTGATTCCGCTCGAGTCGACGGTGAAAATTACAGCGACAACGCAAAGCGGTTCAGCCACCGGCTACGAATACACACTGGTTTCCGGTCCCGCGCTCCGGCCTGGAATGGAAGTGGTCGTCACTGGCATGACCGATGCCGGGAACAACGGAACGTTTACCGTGACGGGCGCGAGCTCAGGGATATTCAGCGTAGTTAACGGCGCGGGAGTCAAGGCGAGCAGTCAGAATGGAACTGGAGTCGTGGTCGTGGAAATCAACACGTCGACGCCTACCGGGTGCGGCACGATCGGCCTGGGTGTCCCGGGAGGTGTGCTTGGCGGAGTGCGCTTCCGTTCGTTTGCTGCCGCTTCCGCGGATAGTACGAAGGTAGTGGTAGCGAAGTGCGACGCGGGAAGCGCAGATGTAATACGGACCTCCGACGACGTCCCTGTGCTGGACATGGCAGCTCCGTTAAGCGTGACGACGCCACCCAATGGTGGAAATGCGTTGCCGCAAAATCCCGTTTTTGTTCTGGCAGGACCCTAGAGGCGGACCTCAGAGGCGTACCCCGGACCTCAGACCCCGGACCCCGGACCTCAGCCTTCGGCGACACCAAATCACTACTTTTGTTTGTGGTTGAAGTGCGACCTATCTTGACAAGCGAGCCTTGCGGGCTCGAGTTATGAGGTCCGACGTCCGACGTCCGAGGTCTGAAGTCTGGTCTTACTCGCCTGCGGCTGTTGCCAGCTCACCCGAGCGCTGGACGTTGTAGCGAAGCGCGATATTCATGAAGACGCTACCGCTGGCGGTTTCGAAACAGATTACCAGAGCTTCGGTGTCCTCACTGCTGGTGGGGATGTGTTCGGAAGTGTGCAGAACGGGGGGATGCACCCGGAAGTGGAAACCCTGGTCATTCAAGGCGGTCACGGCATTTCCGGTGACTTGATTCGCCAGCTCGCAGACGGTTTCCCGCACCAGATCGTCGGATTCGGGCAATTCAGCACCGGCAAAACAGCTGGCGACACGCACGGCCGCTGCCTGGTCGAGATCGAAGACAATCCGGCCTTCGATGTCTCCAGTGAGCGCGACGACGGCAGCCACGCCTTTGCGCCGGTAGGCCTCCTGCTCCATGCTGAGGTTCCCAATCGAAGTCGGAGACTTCAGGCCCTGAGACAGGACGGCATCCGCCGCGTTGATGAACGGCTGGATCAACTCCATCTTCATGGTTAGGCTCCCGCACCTGCGGCAGAGGCTACCGCCCCATCCTCGCCCAGCACGTACTTGATCACTTCATACAGAACCTCGGGTTTAACCGGCTTCTGCACAAAATGACGCGCTCCCCGCTGCAGCGCCGCCACGATATTTTCCTGATACCCCACGGAAGACACCATAACGATGCGGGCCTCGGGATGCTGGCCGACGATCTTTTCGGCCGCCTCGATCCCTTCCATCTGCGGCATGGTGATATCCATGAGCACGATATCGGGATTGGTGCGGTCGTATTCGGTGATGGCGGTCATGCCGTCGCCGGCTTCGCCAGCCACCTGGCCGCCAAAGGTTTCGACGATGCGCGCCAGGTTCTTGCGGGCGAAGACGGAATCGTCCACTACCAGGTAGCGGACTGGTTGACCGTCCTTGCTTCGTTTCAGAGATGCAAACTGCTCCATAAACCCCTCCTGCCTTATGTTCAAAACTTGCCTGTAAAATTCTTTCAAATATCGCTACAAACCGAATCAGCAATGCAAAACTAATCTTGTCCAGCGCCCGCGGTCTTGCTACTTTCACCAGATCCTGCACTAGAGCCGCGTTTGCGATCCGACATGCTTTGCGCTTGCAAAGTGTTTGCCATAGCATCCAGCCCGACCACCCGAACCGCGAAGCCGCGATCAATCGCAGCCTTGGGCATACCATAGACCACGCAGGATTCCTCGTTCTGTGCGACAGTCATTCCGCCGGCGGCTTTGACCAAGCCCATGCCTTGCGCGCCGTCGTCACCCATTCCGGTCATTAGCACGGCCATACCCTTCGGCCCGAACTCGTCGGCCAGGCTCTTGAACAGCACATCGGCCGAGGGACGGTGACCGTTGATGCGAGGTTCGTCGCTCAGCACCGCGACATCTCCAAGCGGCAGGCGCTTGACCTTGATGTGCCGGCTCCCCGGACAGATCAGCGCGCGGCCCGCAAGTAGAACGTCTCCCGACTGCGCCTCCTTGACGCAGATGGCGCAAATCTCATCCAGACGCCGGGCAAACATTTCGGTGAAACCTTCCGGCATATGCTGAACCACAATAATGGTGCCGGGAAAATCTGCCGGTAATTGTGAGAATACATACTGCAACGCCTGCGGTCCCCCGGTTGATACGCCAACCGCGATGACTTTGGTCGGAGCCCTTTTGGCATCGAGCGAAGCTTTTGAGCCTGACCGCGAGCCCTCGGCCATTGGCCTGATCTGCACGCCCCGGCTCTGAGCCGCGGCCTTGATCTTGCTAATGAGTTCGGCGGCGATCTGTGGCATGCGGGCCGAAACATCAACTGGCTTAGCGACAAAGTCGAATGCCCCCAGCGACAGGGCTTGTAGCGTCACCGAAGCTCCCTGGGTGCTGTGGGAACTCACCACAATGACCGGAAGGCGGTGCCGGCGCATGATCTCCTTCAGCATGTCGATACCGCCCATGCCGGGCATTTCCAAGTCGAGGGTCACCACCTGCGGCTTGAGTTCTTCGATTTTCCGTAGGCCGAAGTTCCCGTCCATGGCGGTACCGACTACCTCGATCGAACTGTCGGTCTGCAGAATCTGGGGGATCAACTTCCGCATGAGCGCGGAATCGTCCACGACCAATACGCGTACCGGTGTCATGAACGCACCTCAGAGGGACTCGCGGCCGCATTCTTGCGGTCCGCACGCGAGAGCAGGATTCCCGAGACGATACCTTCTTCTTGCTGGGGCCGAGTCTTGCTGTGCCGATCGACGATCGCGGGAACATTGACGATGAGCACCACCCGGCCGTCGCCCAGGATGGAGGCTCCGCTGATCAGGTCCGTGGCCACGCTCTGGTCATCCAGAGCCTTGATAACCAGTTCTTCTTCTCCACGCAGACTGTCCACGACCAGCCCCAGCGTCCGCTCTCCCATGGAAATCACCAGCACAAAGATTTTGTTGGCGCCGGATTCAATTCCGTGCCTGGGCGGACGTCCCAACCGAACCACGGGAAGGACGCGGTCGCGTAGCTGTAAGACCTCGTAGTTGTGGATCTGGTGCACGTCAGATTCCCTGGCACGAGCGATTTCCGCAACCGCATTCAGGGGAATGGCGTAGAGCCGCTGTTCCACGTTGAACAACAAGGCGCGAATGATCGCCAGCGTGAGGGGCAACTTCAGGCGGAACGTAGTACCCCGACCGGCACGAGTCTCGATTTCCACGGAACCCTTCAGGCGGTGCAGCACGTTTTGTACGACGTCCATACCTACACCGCGTCCAGAGACCTCGGTGATTTCATCGGCCGTGCTGAGTCCGGGCCTGAAGACAAGTTCAAGAATGGCGGCATCACCCAGGCGGTCCGCTTCGTCCTGCGTAATGATTGCCGTTTCCACGGCTTTAGCCTTGATCTTTTGAGAGTCGATGCCGCGGCCGTCGTCCTGAATCTCGACAATAACCTGATTGCCATGGTGATACGACATGAGATGGATGGTGCCGCGAGCGGGCTTTCCGCAGCGCACCCGCTCTTCGGAGCTCTCGATGCCATGACTGACCGCGTTGCGAACCAGATGGGTAAGCGGCTCGGCAATAGCATCCAGAAGGCTCTTGTCCAGATCGGTGTCCTGCCCTCGCATGACCAGTTCCACATCCTTGCCGCATTGCTTGGCCACGTCGCGCACCATGCGAGGGAATCGCCGAAACAGCTGCTCTACCGGGACCATGCGGATCTTCATGACCGAACGCTGCAGATCATTGAGCACGCGGGACTGAAAAGCCATGGCATCACTGAAGCGGCCGCGCATGGCTTCCTTGGGAGCTTGGCGGGTGAATTCCGCGAACGCCTGCTGCAGCATGGACTTGCCAATGATTAGTTCTCCTACCAGATCGAGCACGCTATCAATGCGCTGGGCATCAACGCGCAGAATGTTTTCAGGCGCATGATTGGCTCTTTCGCCACGTGCATGCTCCTCTCCGGTCTCCGGAGATACCGCGACGGTAGACGGGCTCTCGGCGCTGGTGGCTTTACGTTCCACGGTCTCGGTCGAGGAAGTCTTCCGGGCGGGGGCGGCTCCGCCGATGAGTTCCACGCTGACTTGGGAAACAACCGACGGTATCCGGCATCGAGTGGTCAACTGTTCAGCCGACTTGTTGCTTGCGACCAGCAGGTCCAGCCGTTTGGCGCTTTCGGATGAGTTTGCCTCAGGCCTTGTTGCCAGAACCTCTCCGTAAAGTCTCAGGGCGTTGAGAACCAGCTGCCGGGCGGCGATCGGCATCACGCAGAGCGGATCGATGGCGGCCGTGATGTGGAATACGTTCCGGCCTCGAGACTGTGCGTTCTGGACGGCCAGCTTCTCATACTCAGTCCATCCCACCTCTGTCCGGCTCGCGGGCTCGGTGCGGCCTGCGGGAACGGCTGCTTTACTCGAACGTTTCGTTTTTGAGCCCTTCGCGTTTGAGCCCTTCGTTTTGGAGGCCCTGGCGGTCTTCGGTTGCTGGGAGAGTTCGCGGATCATTTTCATCAAGGCAACGGTCGAAGGCAGCTTTCCCCTGCGTTGGTAGGCGGTCAGCATGGTGCCAAACGTGTCGGCGGCGGCGAATGCGACTTCCGCCAGGCGGTCATGGGAGGACTGGGATTCCGAGGCCAGCGCGTCTTCCAGCGCGTGCGCGGTGTTGCTCAGCTCACGAAAGCCGCACGCCGCGGCGTCGCCCTTCAGGGTGTGAACGATGCGGCGGATGCTGCGCACCAGTTCGACATCATCGGGATCCTTTTCCAGTTTCAGCGCCTCGTCGTTGAGCAATTGCAGCAATTCCTGCGAGGTCTCGAAGAAGAGTTCTTTCAGTTCCGCGCCGCGCTCATCGGAAGAGTGAGTCACTCTGTCACCTCAACCTTCTGGTAGGCGGTTCCGCTGTTGCGATGCACCATGACAAACTTGTCGGTCAGCGAAAGCAGGCTCTCGGCGTGCCCCACGAACAGATGACCCTGATGGTTGAGACAGCGGGCGAATTTTTCCAGCAGCCGCTTCTGTTCCGGCACGTCGAAATACATCATGACGTTGCGGCAAAAGATGATGTCGTTGCGCTGCGGAAGGTATTCGGTCTTCAAGTTGTGAAAGTCGAAGTGCACCAGTTCCTTCACTGCTTTCTTGATGGCGTAGCGCTCACCGGTTTTATCGAAGTAGCGCAAGCGGTAGCTGTAGTCCACGCTTGCCATTTGGGTCTCGGAGTAAAGCCCTTCCTGGGCGGCTCGCAACACCGCGTAGCTGATGTCGCTGGCTATGATCTCGACTTTCCATGGCGGAGGAATCAGCGGCCTGGGCATAGGCGTCGGCACGATGACCGGGTTGCGCAGGCTGAGGTACGCCAGGCTGTCAGCGACCAGCATGGCCAGCGTGTAAGGCTCCTGGCCGGTGGAGCAGCCGGCGCTCCAGATACGCAACGAGTAATCGCGCTGTGTCTGCTTGCGACGGATAAGCTCATCCAGAATGTGCTTGTGGAACAACTCCAGTTGCGCCTTATTGCGGAAAAAGCTGGTCTCGTTGACGGTCAGATTTTCCAGCAACTGAGCCAGTTCCGCTTTGCCTTCCTTGCTGATCAGCAAACGATAGTAGCTGTAGAAAGAATCCAGGTGGCATTCTCTTAGCCGCCGCTGCAGGCGGTCCTGAAGGAAATGGGTGCGGCGCTCGTCGAAGTGCATGCCGCACTCCTGGTAGACGAGGGACTGCAAGAGCTTGAGTTCGGCTTCCGTGAACTGCGCCGCCATCGAGGGTGTGGCCATCGGTTCGGGTTCGTCCTTCGTCTCTTGTAGAGGACCTTTACTTCGCCGCGGCAGCGCTGCGCGCCTCAATTTTTCCTGCCTCGGGCTCAGTCTTGCGGGCCGCGCCGTTGTCCAGTAGTTTGGCCATGTCCAGCAGCACAATCAGGCGCCCGTGATACTTGCCCAGCCCAGTTACGCAGTTGAGCCCGCCGTCCTGCAGGGATGCCGGTGAGGGCTCGACGTCAGCCGCAGGAATCTTGATCACCTCGGAGGCGGCATCTACGATCAAGCCAGACAGCCGGCCACCATGTTCAACCACCAAAATGCGGTTGCTCCGGTTGGATACGGTTTCGGGCTCGCCGAAGCGCTTGCGCAAGTCAATCACCGAAACAATCTTGCCGCGGAGGTTGATCACGCCTTCGATGTAGTCGGGCGCGTCGGGCACAGCCGTGATCTCCGGCACGCGCACGATCTCGTGCAGTGACGTAATGGGGACGCCGTAAGTTTCACGCCCCACCTTGAATCCGACAATATGCAGTTCAGGGTTCATGGCGTTCTCGGAAACCTAGGCGCGACCGGCGGCTGCGCGTCGTGCGCCTGCCGCTGCTTGCTCTTCGTAACGTGTGGGAGTTCGATCCGGCTGCTCCAGGGCGAAACGGTGCATCGCATCCAGCAAGTCGCGCGACATCTTCGACATCTGCTCGGCCGATGCCGCCAGTTCGGTGGAACCGGAAGTGGTTTGTTGCACCAGTTCGCGCATGCGCTCCATGGCCTTGACCACGGCCTGGGCCCCGGAAGCCTGTTCTTCGACGGCCGAATTGATCTCGTGCGTGATCTCGTTCAATCGAGTGGTGGCACGTGCGATCTGCGATGAACCGTGCGATTGCTCGTTGGTGGCTGCGCCAATCTCCTGCGCGAATTTGTAGACCTCGGTTACCACGTTGGAAATCTTGCGCAGGGCGGTGTTCAATTCCTGACCCAGGCCGAGACCATCGTTCACGATGCTGGTACTGCGGTCCATGTTCTCCACCGCCTTGCGGGCTTCTTTCTGGATACTTTGGATCAACTCGGAGATTTCCTTGGTGGATTGCGCGGATTTTTCCGCCAGCTTGCGGACTTCGTCGGCGACCACGGCAAAACCCAGGCCGTGTTCTCCGGCGCGCGCCGCTTCGATGGCCGCGTTGAGCGCCAACAGGTTGGTTTGCTCCGCCAGATCGTCGATAACTTCGATGATCTTGCCAATATCGTCTGCCCGCTGCCCGAGTACGTCGATGATTTCACCTGAGGAGCGAATGGTGATGTTGATCTTGTTGAGGCCGTCGGTGGCCTTTTCCATGGTGGAGATGCCGCTGTGGACTTCTTCCCGCGAGCGGTTCGAGATATCGAGCAGAACCTTGGCAGTGTCGGCCACGCGCTGAATGGAGGCCACCATCTGGTCGATGGACGCCGAGGTCTCGCTTACACTCGAGGCCTGCGTCTGGGTGTTCTTCACCATGTTTTGCACGTTGACGCTCATCTCGTGCATGGTGCTGGTGACTTCGTCGATGGCGGAGGCGGTTTGCAAGCTAACCTTGGCCGAATCGTCGGAAGCGCCCGCCACCTGACTGGAAGCACTGGCCACCTGGGAAGCGGCATCGCGTACATTGCTCACCAGGGTCCGCAGACCGGTCACCATGCGCACGGTTGCGTTGCCCAGAGTGTCGTCCTTGGAGCGGGGTGTCATCTGAACCGCAAGGTCTCCACCTGAAATGGCTTCCGAAACCGAGGCCATCTCCTTGAGATAGCCCACCATGCCATTGAAGGTTCTTGCCAGTTCGCCGATTTCGTCCTGACGCTGGATGTCGATGTGATGATCCAGGTCGCCGGCTGTACCGATTTGCTTGGTGACCTGCATGAGCTCGGCCAGCGGTTCAGTGATGGATTTAGCGGTGCGGAAGGCAATAACCACGCCCAGGCAAAGGGCCGCCAGAGTGCTGAGCAGTGCGATTCCAACCGTCCAGTTGCTGGCGCTCTCGTCACTCTTTCGCCGGTCTTCCAGTACTTTCCTGCTTTCAACGTCCGCTGTGTCGAGGTATTCGGTGGAGGTCTTAATCCAGCCGGCGGCATCTTTCTGGAGATAAAAGATCTGCAGTTCGGCTACGGTGGAATTCCCCTGATCTACATCTTTCCTCTTCTGCATTAACGGCTCGGCAAATTCTCGGGCCCAGTTTTGCTCCGTTTGTTGAACCTTGCCCAGGGCAGCTCGCTGCTGGTCGGAAGTAGACAGGCCAATCGCGACTTGCAGCCGGTCGGCGAAGCTCCGGATTCCGTCATTTACGTGGTCGAATTCACGACTGTCCCCGCTCAGGAGGTAGTTGGTCAGATAGAGGCGGTTCTGCATCATCTGGAATCTGATTTTGTCGGTGGCGTCGGCCAGTTCCAGTGCCTGCGAGGCAGAAGCTTTGGCGCTGTGCTCGCGATGCACGGACCACAGGTTCACGGCAAACAGCACCACGACCATTGCAAGTACAGCTCCGAAGGCCAAATAAAGTTTCTTGCCGATCGTCATGCGATCCCTCCGTCCTCTCCTGCCGCGCTTCTCGGGCGCGGGACGAACCACTCCGATTTGGGTCTATTCCTGAGGCTGAAATCTGAATTCCACGACTCCTGTGCTTTCAACCGGGGCAGGTTCGAACTTCCATTGCTTCATGGCGTCCATGGCCGCGTTAACCAGGATGGGATGGCCGCCAATCGCTTTCGTGGTCTTCACCTGGCCGTTTGTCCCGACCACCACTGCCAGCCGTACCGTCCCGGTGATGCTCATGCGCCGCGCCAATTCGGGATAGACCGGCGAAACCTTTGTTTTAGGCTTGCGAGTTAGTTCCTCGGTTTTGCTCTCCTGCTGGGCCATCGCCGCAGCTGGATAAACAATCGCAGCGCCCGCCGTTGCCGCCACAAGTACCAGCCAAAGACTGACTATCCGCTGCTGCGTCTTTCCTTTGGGCACAAGTTTCTCCTGAGCATGGGGAATTCCCCTGCCGGGACAAGTGCAATGCCCGTGCCAGCCTCGCCAGGTGTGAACAGCAATTGGTAACTAAGGTTTAAACAAATGAAAGTAAATAGGTTACGTGGACGGCGCGTGGCATCCTATGCGCCTCGTCAAGGTTAAGAATCGTCTCATCTTGTCGGTTGTGTATCAGGGTGAGACAGATCTGGCCATCTGACTCGATTTCATAACTCGGCACCCGGCCTCTTATTCCCCTTGACTCAAATTGAGATTGCAAGCTAATTTGCTGTATATCAACTACTTGTAAATCTTGCACCGGGTGGACGGTGACAGTCTGACCATGTCGGCCGGAGATACAACCGTAGCGCACGACAGTAGCCCACGTTCGGACGACGCTTTCCAGCGATTGCTGCTCAAGTTCTCTGCCGCGGCAGCTGACGGAACCTCACCTCCGGCCTTGATTCGCCTGTTTTGCCGGGAGACGCGTGAGTTCTTTCATGTGGATGGAGCCTATTTCTGGCAACGGATGTCCGCCAGTGAATTGATGGGCGCGGAGGCTGATGGACTGTTGGCCGACAGCTTCCCGGGGACGAGGCTGACAGCCAGCCAGAGTGCTGTTGCCGTCGAAGCGTTTCAACAACGCAAGGCAGTCTTGAAGAACCGGTTGGATCCTGCCCGATATCGGATTGCGGCAGAGTATGGCGCCCAATCGATCATGGGAACACCTGTGGTAGTCGGCAATGAGGCCATTGGGGCGGCGACGTTTGTACATAGCACGGATCCTGATTTTTTCAACGAGGACCTGGCTGCCAAAGCCACGATTTTGGCAGGACAGCTGGGCAGTTTGCTGGAAGCCAGCCGGCTAACTCAAGTCTCCCGCGAGGAGCGCCGGCGAACCGAGATTCTGGTTGAAGTGGCGCAGGCCCTGCGCTCCACCCCCGAATCTGCGGCCGTGATCGAAGCGGTGGCAGACCGGCTCCGGGTTCTCTTGCGCACCCGCCTGGTTTGCATCCTTCTGCGGGAAGGAACGGGGTTCAGCCTGCGGGCGGTGGCCGCGGAATCTCCTCAATTGGCGGCTTCGGTGCGGGCCAGGCATGATCGCCGAGGGCTGCAGTTTGCTGCCGATCTCGCCAGCCGGGCGGTAGCTTCCGGTGAACCTATCAGCGTGACCATTGATCCCGCCACCCACGCGCTGGGCGAACTGGTCCCGCCCGGCATGCTGATTTCCGCCCCGTTTCGCACTTCTGTCACCCAGGGAGCCGTGCTGGTCTACCCTCGCCAGGAAGGTGTTTTCACTGAGGAAGAGAAGTCGCTGATTTCCGTGGTTGCCGGTTTCGGGGCGGTGGCCATTGCCAATGCGGAGCTTTACAGCACGGCTCGCAATCAGGCCCACGAGCTCCATCAATTGTTGGACATTTCAGCGGAACTCGGTTCCATCGGTCAACTGGATGAGTTCCTGCAACGGTTTGCCCTCCGCGCGGCAGACTTCCTCGGCTTTGGGCGCGGGTTCATCGGGCTCTTGGAAAGTGGCGTCTTCCATGTCCGGTGGGCTGCGGAAAATACCCGGTCGCAACGAGTGGACTTCGTGCTTCCCGTGGGACCCGCGAGCCGCACGTTGCTCGCCAAGGAGGTTTTCTGGTCCGATGATCCCAGCAAGGTTCCCGGCGCAAATCTGGAGATGCTCAGTAAGTTCGAAGTGCGGCAACTGTTGACTGTCCCCCTTCTAGATACCCACGGCGAAATCCTGGGCATGTTCGGTGTGCTGGACCGCCTGGACGGAGCTGGCATCTCGCAGGAGGATATTCGCCGTGCCCGCGCCTTGGCGGCACAGGTCGCAGTTGCGCTAGAGGTAACCCGCAATCTCCACCAGTCCGAGCAGCATCGTAAGCGGGCCGAATCGCTGACTGAGCTAGCTTTGGAACTGAAATCCCACCTGAGGCTTCCCGAATTCGTCCGGAGTTTTTCTGGCCGCGCTGCGGAGATTCTAGGCGCCCGCCGGGCTGCGCTCTCGGTCCAGCAGGAAGGCGGCCTTGAAACCCTGCTTTTGCACGATGCTGATGGCCAGGAAATTCGGGATCGCTCTGTTCTGCGGCGTTTCAGCCATGCCCTGGAAGATGCTCTGGCCCAAAGAGAGGGAACAACCGTTTCCGCCACCGCGGCGGAACTATTGGGCCCCGCATTCGCGTCTGAACTCGGCGGGGACGATTTGACGCTAGTGAGGCTGATCGGCGTCTCCGGGGACCTGGTCGGCGTGTTGTGCCTTGAGGGACGCGTCCAGCCTGTACCTGATGACGATGACCAGGTTCTGCAAGCCATCGCCGGGCACGCTGCTGTGGCGCTCGAGAATGCCCGCCTGTTTACGCGGATGGATCAGGCCAACCGCCACTGGATCGAAATCTTCGATGCCATCAGCGATTTCATCGTCGCTCATGACGAGGCGGGCAACGTGTTACGCGTGAACCGGTCACTGGCTGATTTCATTGGAGTCGCACCCCAAGCCCTGATTGGGGTGAACATGTGCGCCCTGCTGGCCATGGGCGAAGCTCCGCCGATGCGCTCCTGCCCCTTCTGCCGAAGCACCGGGGACGGGGACGACGAGTATGTCTATCCCGTACTGGAGCGGACCTATCTGGTTTCGAGTTCGCGGGTGCACGGCGCCAGCAACGAGGGGATGCAAACCATCCATGTTCTGAAAGACATCAGTGATCGCCGGGAAGTAGAGCAACGCTATCGCGAATTGTTCGACAATATTCAGGAAGGGTTGTTCTTCTCTACTCCGGACGGCCGCTTCGTCGAGGTGAACGACGCCCTGGTCCGCATGCTCGGCTATGGTAGCCGGGAAGACTTGCTGCAGGCTGACGTTCGTACCCAGGTTTATTTCTCTGCGGAGCGCCATCAGGAACTTGCCCGCCAGATGCAGGAACACGGCGTGGTGCGGAACCATGAAGAAGCGCTGCGCCGCCGTGACGGGTCGATCGTCCATGTGCTGATCAATGCCTTCGCGGTGCGCGACAGCCAGGGGCGAATCGCGCAGTACCGCGGCTTGATGCTGGATATCAGCGGACTGAAGACCTTCCAATCGGAATTGCAGCGCGAACGCGACTTCTCTGGAAAAATCCTGAACAACACCCAGAGCCTGATCCTGGTAGCAGACACCGCCGGATTGATCAGCTATGCCAACCGGCGCTGGTACGACATGGGCTACGAGCAAAAGCAGTTGCTGGGACGGCCCCTGGAAGACCTGGTGACGCCGACCCGGCGCACTACCCTGAGCGAAGCTCTGAGCGCCACTTTGGCTGGGCGCCAGGTGGACAATCTCGAACTCCAGATCCTTCGTGGCGACGGGAGGGTAGGACATTTTTCGGTGAACCTGAGTCCGATGCGCGATGAGCAGGCGCATGTGACCAGCCTGGTAGTGGTCATGACCGACGTTACCGACGCCGCCAGCCTGCAATCGAAGCTGATGCACGCGGAGAAGATGGCAGCGGTGGGGCAACTGGTGTCCGGCGTGGCGCATGAGGTCAACAATCCGCTCACGGCTATTCTGGGGTTTGCTGACCTGTTGATGGAGAACACGGACGTGCCGGAGAGCGCACGCAAAGACTTGCGCGTCATTCTGCAGGAAGCACAGCGCACCAAGCAGATCGTGCAGAACCTGTTGAGCGTCGCCCGCCAGATGCCGCCACAGCGAAAGGCGCTTCAGCTGAATCCCATTCTGCGGCGTACGGTTCAACTGCGTTCTTACGACTTCCAAAGCCACGGTGTGGAAGTCATTGAGCGTCTGGACCAGGACCTGCCCAGCGTGGTTGGGGATTCGCACCAATTGCAGCAGGTGTTTCTGAATATCCTGAACAATGCTTACGACGCGGTCAGCGAAGTAGGCCGCGCGGCGCGGATCGAGATTGCGACCACGCGCAAGGGCAACTCGGTTGAGATCTCGTTTCGCGACAACGGGCCTGGCATCTCGCATCCTGATCGCATCTTCGACCCGTTCTTCACCACCAAAGAGGTGGGCAAGGGGACCGGCTTGGGATTGAGTATCTGCTACGGAATTGTGCACGAACATGGCGGCGAGATTGTTTGCCACAACAACACCGGCGGGCAGGGCGCGACCTTCGTCGTGAGCCTTCCTGCCACGCCAGAAACGGCCTCGGTCGGGGCCGCCGTCGGAGTCATACAAAGATGACCACACAACCTGTCACCAAACCCGCGGCTTTACCGGTATTGCTTATCGAGGATGAGCCCGCCGTGATGGCCTACGTTCGAGCCACGCTGGAGCGCAGCGGCTATTCCGTGGTCTGCACCCAATCAGGCGCCGAAGGAGTGCGGTTGCTGGAGACTGGGGAGTTTCTGGGCGTGGTCTCCGACATGCGCACGCCCGGAGGACTCAACGGAGCCGATGTTCACGCCTGGGTGGTGCAGCACCGCCCGGAACTGAGTGATCGCATCGTCTTCATCACCGGGGATATCGCCAATGAGGAAACCGTTGCGACCCTGCGCGAGACGGGCGCTCCCTGCGTGGAGAAACCATTCCGCGTGCAGCAGTTCATCTCGGTAGTCGAAAAAATCATGGGGAAGGCACTGTGAGCGAAGATTTACGAATCCGCCTTTTGATCGTCGATGACGAGCAGAGCATCCGCCAGCTCTGTATGACCGTGGGCGAGGCCCTCGGGTTTATCTGCATGGAAGCCGATGGCGGAGACTCGGCTCTGGCTTTACTCGACGAGCAGCCCGCACACATCATTCTTACCGACCTGGTAATGCCCAACATGTCTGGGCTCACCTTCCTGGAAAAGGTAAAGAAGATGCTTCCCCGCACCGAGGTAGCGGTCATGACCGGTCACGGATCGGTGGAGACTGCGGTGCAGGCGATGAAATTGGGCGCCTACGACTACATCAGCAAACCCTTTTCCCCACTCGAAGAACTGCGCCTCTTCCTGCGCCGGATGGCGGAAAAGGTGCGCCTGGTGGAGGAAAACGAATTTCTGCGCGAGCGCGTGGATACCGAGACCGAGCTGCACGGAATCGTGGGCGCGTCCACCAAGATTCAGGACGTGCTGCGCATGATCTCGCGATTGAAGGACACTCACACTCCGGTCCTGATCACCGGTGAAAGCGGTACTGGCAAGGAGTTGGTCGCACGCGCTATCCACTTCCGCGGTTCGTTCGCCAAACGTCCGTTCGTGGCGGTCGATTGTGGATCGCTCGTCCCCACTTTGATCGAAAGCGAGCTGTTTGGCTATGAAAAGGGCGCGTTTACTGGAGCCGTGAAAGCGCGGACTGGTTTGTTTCAGTCCGCCAGCGGCGGAACTATTTTCCTGGACGAAATTGGCGAGCTGCCGCTGGAAATGCAAGCCAAGCTGCTGCGCGTTCTACAGGAGAAAGAGGTCCGTCCGGTGGGGAGCAATCAGAAAGTGAAAGTGGATGTACGCGTGATTGCTGCCACTAACCGGGATCTGGAAGTGGAATATCGCAACGGCACATTCCGCAAGGACCTTTACTTCCGACTCAATGTGGTAACGGTGCGCCTGCCCTCGCTGCGCGAGCGCCGGTCCGATATCCCGATGCTGGCACATTGGTTTCTGGAGCGCTACGCTCGCGGCAGCTCGATTCAGATCACGACCGCAGCCATGAAGTCATTGCTGCAGTATGACTGGCCGGGAAACGTGCGCGAACTGGAGAATTGCGTTGAGCGCGCGGTGGCCCTGGGCGACCACCGGACCATCGATTTCCACGATCTCCCCCCATCCATCACCACAGCCGTCCCAAGTGCGGAACTGGGAGACGACGCTCCCGCTCCCAGGCTCACCAGCACTGATCTGGAAGACATCGAGCGGGCGACTATTCAGCGCGTCTTCGAGCAGGTGAAGGGTGACAAGGCGCTGGCCGGCAAGATGCTGGGTATTAGCCGAGCCACGCTTTATCGCAAGCTGAAGCGCTACAACATTGGGGGTCGGGAAGAAGTGGCTGCCAGCCAGTCGCTTCAGTAACGTGGCACGCTCACACCGCCGCCTACAGGTGAGACAGTGTTTCATTCTGAGACAACTGCCTGATTTTCGCTTCGTTGTCGCCCTGGTCGCTGTCTAACATATCCGCCTATTAATCAGCGGTTTACGGAAAATTCTGCCTGTTCGCGACTTTGGTTGCGCTCGTGCACTCTTCCTGTGCGATGCGGTCCGGGTGCCCTAGTCAACGCTAACCGGCGGACTCTGGGACCCAGGCCGCGTCGACCCTGCAGATAAGAGGTATCGCCTTGCCCACACAGGCCACCGGCAGAGCGCGCGTCCGGCAGGAAAGCTGCACTGCCAAATTGGCGAAATTTTTTCCGGAGGCGAGTCCGGTTCGTATCCCGGTGCGCTTGACTCGAGTTGTCGGCGAGAAGGCTTCCACCGAAAGCACCGTGATCGAGTTCGGCACCGCCCGGGAAGTTCTCTTTTCGTCAACCTTGCCCCTGGAATTTGCCGATATGCTACGGCTGCAGAATTCTGACGGCACGCTGGACGCCGAAGCTTCCGTTGTGGCGCTGCAATACACCAGCGGGCGCACTGCGGTAGCCGCCCGCTTCACTCAAGACGTCTCCAACTGGATCGTGAAATCATGAGCGTGACACCGAAAACGAAGGATTTAGTTGCGGAGTGGCGCGAAGCGCGCCTGCTCCATCCCTTATACAGCGCGCTAGCTCGCGAATTCGTGATCGACCTGCCCGCTTGCCAGGATCTGGAAGCAGCCATCGACGATCCGCCCCAGGAGTCCGTGGAGCAGGCTCGCGAGTGGTTTCTGGAGATGGATCAGAAGATACAGGTCCATCAATTGCGCCAGTTTCTCCAGACCACAAACCTGACCAGCGAAGAAGGCCTGCAGACCCTGCTGGAGCACCATCTGCACCGTGCCACCCGGCTTGAGTCGGATCGCGACAAGATTGATTTTCTGTTGGTCCAGTATTTTTCCCATTGCGCTCCCTCCCGTCTCGAAGATGCAGACGTGGATCTGGACTACGTGGCCCAAATGCTGGATCCGTTGTTGGGAAGCGTGGACCTCACCCTTCCTTCATGGCTGGATCCACTCAATGATTTCATTCAGGCGGCTGACGCATGCCGGAGCTTGAACCAGTTGCTGACGAGCGGCACTCTGGAAAAAGGCAGAAAGCTCAAAGCTTCGGTGGGTGAAAACTACTTTGAACCGGTTGCCATGGTGGCGTTCGCCCGCTTCAGCTTCCTGATGCGGCGAGTTTTCTTCCGGCTGATGCATCAGGATCTGAACAATATTTTGGATGGATTGCGAGAATTGGAAGCCCGCGGGGTGACGACCCTGGATTGCCGATCGGCGCAATTTTCTGGCGACGAGCCCGTGGCCCGCTTGCGCATGATCTGCCAGTCCTGGAAGGTGCTGTTCCACGCTGAGTACTCTGCCGGCAGCCCACTACGCATGCTGGTAGACCTGCGCAATGTAGTGGACTCGGCTTTGACTCGCACGGTTAAGAAGGCAGGCACGCGAGCGTCCCAGCCGCCTGCCAAGCGGGCACGCGCAGCCGCAGCCAGCCTGCAGTTTGCAACGGCCAGTTCCGATGTCCCCGAGTTCGAGGTAAAAGGATCGCCTGAGGGGGATGATGATTCGGTGGACAATCACGAACGGGCAGAAGACGGCGACAAAGTCTAGGCGCAGTGCGCGCGATCCAGCGAACGGAGACCAGATTGGACCAGGCCACGGTATTAATTATTTCGGACGACCCGGAATTTTCGCGCGTCGTCATGGATCGTTGGCAGGGAGAACGGAATGCTCCGGCATTTACCCTGATGAGCGCTGACGTCTGCCGCGATCTGGATGCCGACGGCTTCGATCTAGCAATAGTGGGGGCGGTGCGCCCCGCGGTTCTTCCTTCCGCATTCAACGCGCTCAATCCATCAGGCAAGCCGGTACTGTTCGTGTCCAAGAACAAGCAATCCACCGCGGACGCGGGACCGCAGGTCAGGGTCTTGCAGCAGCAGGAAGGCTGGCTGGATGCGCTGGTGCTGGTCTCGGCGGAAATCTTGCGGCTGGGTCAGGCCCTGGCGCGCGCCCACCGCGCCGAGCACGCTAAGAAGTCTCTCGAGCAGCAGGCCGCGTTGGGGCGCTACATGCTGGACGTGCGGCACACCTTAAACAACTCTCTGACGTCGGTTCTGGGCAACTCGGAACTGCTGGTGCTGGACCCAGGGTCGCTCTCCGCTGCCGAACGCTCGCAAATTGAAACCATCCGCAACATGGCTGTGCGCATGCACGAAATCCTGCGCCGCTTCTCGTCCATCGAAAAGGAACTCAACGCGGTGGAAAAGCAGGCGGAGAATGAAGCCAGAACCAAGTCTCGGGCAGCCAGCGCGAGTTTCTGAGTAACTCCGAGGGTCCTTCCCTACGATCAACGCTTAATTCTTGTCCGCACAGCAGGATCCCGGGTTCATCATCGATCGCTAATTACTTATTTTTCTATAGCTTAAAGCACACATATCGATAAATTGACTAATTTATCTATTTTATCTAATATGTACATATGCGAGCCGTATCTGCTACTGAGGCCAAGCAACGCCTTGCCGCCCTGCTTGACGCCGCGCAACGTGAGCCAGTCGTAATCCGCCGCCAAAACCGCGATGTGGCCGTGATCATGTCGGCCGAGGAGTATGAGAGGATGCGCGACTTCAATGCGGCCGAATTCCAGCGCTTTTGCGATCGCGTAGCCGATCAGGCCCAGGCTCGTGGCCTCAACCAAACAGCCCTGGACGACTTGTTGCGAGATTGATGCGCACGCGCCAGCGCGTTGTCATCTATACCAACGCGTTGGTCAGCCGCCTACTGCTGCCTTCCTCGATTCTCGGACAGGCTATTCGCAAGGCGGTGGACAATAACATCCTACTGGTTTCCGAAGCCACGATGAACGAGCTGGCGGATGTCTTGGCGCGGCCGAAGTTCGACCGCTACATCAATCTCGAAGACCGCCAACAGTTCCTGCGTCTGCTCGGGCGCCTAGCCGAGCTTGTGCCGATCGTGTACCCGATCCGCGAGTGCCGCGACCCCAAAGACGACAAATTTCTGGAAGTTGCGTTGAACGGCAAGGCTGATCTGATCCTTACCGGGGATGCCGACTTGTTAGTGATGCATCCATGGCGGACGATCCCAATTCTTTCTGCGACAGAATATCTGAAGCTCTGACCGACCAAAGCAATTTGCGTCGGTCGCCGATTCCGCCTTATCGGGTTTTCAGACGAAATCGTCGTTCGACCTCAGCAATGTGCCTCTCCGCTCCTTCCTCCGCTAGCCCTCCGCGACAGATTTCTCTAATTCGCCGAAAGATGTTCGGCAGTGGGTCGAATTCGTTCCGCACGGCTAACAAGATCGACTTCTCCTTGAGCCTCGGGTACTCGGCACCGCCTAGAATCTTGCTCCAGAGCTCGAGCAGTCCCTCTTCGGTCTGATGGTCCTTGATTATGGGGACACACTTTTCCGTGATCAGTGAATTCACTTCAGTGAGCACTTTTTCATAACAATCATCGTTTGACAGTGTCCACATCGATCGCCAGTGCCCGGAATAAGTTGACCGATGCGAATCTCCCAGTGCCATCGGTGGTAACGCGGTGGCGCATCGGCTGGTTCGTTGTAATAGAGAAGTATCCGTTTAGCGGCGATTGCAGGATTGATCGTGAATGTTTTCTGGCCCGGCCAGGAATATAGGCTTTTCTGGAAGTCGATGATGCCCCAGCATTCAGAAGATTCGATCGCAAAATTTTGGCTCTTGCGTCGAAATCCATACTCTGCCAACGCGGAGCGGAGATCCTTCAGAAGGCGATGGAAGCGAAAATCAGATGACGGCATCGCGCTCTCTTACGCAAACAGAAACTCCTTGGCCCTCAACTCCTTAATGGTGTCCCTCAATTTGGCCGCCTTCTCGAATTCAAATCGCTTGGCAGCCTCGCGCATATCGCTCTCCAGCTTCGCGATGTAGGCGTCCAGCTCTTCCTGCGATTTGAAGTCGGGCGAGCCTTCGGACTCGATATCGGTCAGATCGGTGTAGTCGGCCTCGACGATCCTCGCCAGGGTCATGTCGAGCGGGCGAATGATGGACTCGGGCGTGATCCCGTTAGTCTCGTTGTAAGCTACCTGGAGCGCTCGACGCCGGTCAGTTTCGTCGATGGCTTTCTTCATTGAGTCCGTCCTCCGGTCGGCGTAGAGGAGGGCGCGGCCATTCAGATTGCGGGCGCAACGGCCTATGGTTTGGATTAACGATCCGCTGGAGCGGAGGAAGCCTTCTTTGTCAGCATCGAGAATCGCGACCAAGGAGACCTCTGGTAGGTCCAAACCCTCACGCAGGAGGTTGATGCCAATCAATACGTCGAACTCACCTTTGCGCAGATCGCGGAGAATCTTTACCCGCTCGAGAGTCTCGATTTCAGAGTGCATGTAGCGGCACTTAACCCCCACCTCGCTGTAGTACTCGGCCAGGTCTTCGGCCATTCGCTTGGTAAGAGTGGTTACCAGCACGCGCTCGCCGCGCGCCACTCGTCCGCGAATTTCGTGCAGCAGGTCGTCAATCTGTCCCTTGACAGGGCGTATCTCAACCGGAGGATCGACCAGACCGGTCGGTCGGATAATCTGCTCAACTACCACGCCCGCGGATTTGGTTAGCTCGTAAGGACCGGGCGTGGCGGAAACGTAAACCATCTGGTTCATGCGATGTTCGAACTCGTCGAAAGTAAGAGGACGGTTGTCCAGCGCCGACGGCATGCGGAAGCCGTACTCCACCAGCGTCTCCTTGCGGGAACGATCGCCGTGATACATGCCGTGCAGCTGCGGCACCGTCTGGTGTGACTCGTCAATAAACATCAGGAAATCGCGAGGGAAGTAGTCGAGCAGAGTGGGGGGCGGTTCGCCCGGCAACCGGCCGGTGAAGTGGCGGGAATAGTTTTCGATTCCATGGCAGTACCCCATGGCCTTGATCATCTCCAGGTCATACATGGTGCGCTGGTGCACGCGCTGTGCCTCTACCAGGCGGCCTTGCTTCTCCAGTTCCGCTTCCCACCACAGCAATTCTTCCCGGATCGACTGCGCAGCTTTGTCGCGAGTCTCCGGCTTCATCACGTAATGCGTCTTGGGATAAATGGGCAGGCGCACATATTTCTGTTTCACCGTTCCGAACAGGGGATCGATCTGCGATAGCGACTCTACTTCGTCTCCCCATAACTCAACCCGGTACGCCATGTCGTCGTAAGTGGGGAAGATCTCGATCACGTCGCCACGCACTCGAAACGTGCCCCGCCGGAAGTCGCCGTCAGTGCGTTCGTAAAGAATCTCCACCAGTTTGCGGGTGATGTCCTCGCGCTTGATCTTCTGGCCCTTCTCCAGGAAGAGCAGCATGCCGTAGTAGGCCTCCGGCGAGCCCAAGCCGTAAATGCAGCTCACCGAGGACACGATCAGGCAATCACGCCGCTCAAACAGTGACCGGGTCGCCGACAACCGCAACTTGTCGAGTTCGTCATTGATAGTGGATTCCTTTTCGATATAGAGGTCGGCGGCCGGAACATAGGCTTCAGGCTGGTAGTAGTCGTAATAAGAGACGAAATACTCCACTGCGTTGTGCGGAAAGAAGTTTTTGAATTCGTGATAGAGCTGGGCCGCCAGGGTCTTGTTGTGCGCCATCACAATTACGGGCCGATTGGCTTGCTCAATCACCTTGGCCATGGTGTAGGTCTTGCCCGAGCCGGTCACGCCCAACAGCACTTGATGCTGCTCGCGGTCAAAAACGCCTCGAACCAGAGCCTCGATGGCGTTCGCCTGGTCGCCTTGCGGCTTGTAGTCGCTGACTAGTTTGAAGTCCATAAAATCAATCCGCCGGCACACAGGAGCGAATTTCGGCGTGTGGGCATCTCTCGATTATAACGCGATGAGCAAGAGCCGGATTGGGGAGTAAATTGAGGAAAAGCGATCTGAAGCAAAGGCAGCCTACGCTGTGGTACCCAGGATAAAAGAAGAACGGCGCGAAGCAAGCCTCGCGCCGTCAGAGCTGTTCGGGTGAACTGTATCTACGGAAGTTTGAAGTTTACCGTGATCTGGGTCTGAACCTCGACTGGCTCGCCATTCAGATAGTAGGGTTTGTATTTCCACTGCTTAACGGCATCCATCGCCGCACGGCCGAGTACGGCTTGCCCGCTCAGCTGCTTGATCCCGGTAATGCTTCCAATCTTGGAGATATTTGCCTGCAGCTCGACCGTGCCTTCCAGGCGCATCTGCATTGCCTGCGCCGGATAGATTGGCTGGACTCTTTTGAGAATGAGACCCTGCGAAACGCCCTGCGAGATTCTGAGCGTCTGCTGAGGTGCTCTCTGTGCATTGATCACATTCGTATCCACCAGGCCCGTCAACGCCGAGCTGTCTGAACCGGTCGCGATGCTGGTTGCCATGGGCGGCTGGTCTGGTTCCGGCACTGCGGCTTCAGCCTTGTGCTGAGTGGAGGGACCGTTCTTTACCATAAGGGCCGGCGCCGGCGCCGTGGCAACGGTAGCGGGCGTCTTGACGGCTGCAACCGTAGTCTCGGTCTCTGCTGGCTTGGCCGCCGCGGCTGGCGTTTTGGGAGCAGGAATCTGCGCTACCACGGCGGCGGAAGGCTTGGAGGAAGAAGGAACTGAACTGGGCGCGCTCACAATCTGTTCTGGCGTCGGCGTCACAACTTCAGCGGCTGGAGGTTGAGCTTCCGTGGCCGAAGGAGCCTGGGTTGGGGGCAGTGAGGCCGTTGCCGTTTCTGCGGGAGCGATTGAATGCTGCACTGGTTGTGGCTGCTGCCCGGCCTGCATTTTCGTCCAGCCAAAATAACCAGCCGCAGCGACTCCCAAGAGCACGACTGCCACCAAAAGCGTCTTCTTGCTGCCACCCTCGCCGGACGCTTGCTGGCCGACGCCCGCGTTGCGGCTATCGTCGAGCGACGCGAAGCTGGGGGCTTGGACAGTTTGCGCGGGAGAGTGTGATTCCAAAATCTCTGCAGCAAAGTGGTCCCGGCTAATTCCGTCCGCCGCCGGTTTATTGGGCGTTGGCCGAGGAACGGTGGCTGATTTCGATTCGAACGGCGCGACCTTGGATTCCTTCGCGCGAGCAGGCGCTGCTGCGGCGCCGCTTCCGGCTTGCGGGTTGCTAGCCTGGCTTGTTGCGAGGTTTTCAAACTCGGTTTTTCCCGCGGCTTCAGCGGCCCGCCGCAGGGCCGAAGCCATCGGCTCGGCCATCGGTTTTCGGGGTTGCCAGGGATACTGCTTCGGCTGCGCGGAGTCGGTTGCGGACGGCTGCGAATTTTCCAGAGAAGAAAGAGCAGAATCCGGCATGTACTCGAGCAGCGCCGCGTCGACTGTGTCGGGCTGGGGCGTTGGTTCCACTTCAACTTCGAAGTCGGAAGCGCTGGCCACGGGCGGTGCACTGGCACGTGCCGCCTGAAACGGCATGGGAACCGGCAAAGACTGAGGTGCAACTTCCGGGAAAGCCGAAACTGTGGACGACGGCTTTGCAGCTTGCCCCTTGCGAAGTAGACCACGTGCGACGCGCAGGGTTGCCTTCGACTGTTCGACGTGAATCGGTTTGGTTAAGACCAGATTAGCGCCGAGACGGAAAGCCTTGGCTACGCCAGCCTGTCCCTCCACAACCGCAACCGACAACGAAGTTTGGTTGGAACCGGAATTGCGCGCGCTCTTGAACAGCAGGGCTGCGTTCTGCTCGTTGTCGCAGTCTACGACGATGGCATCGAAGTGCTGGGCCATCAATTTCTTGACTGCGGCAAAAGGCTCAATGCAGGGCTCGACACTAAACTCAAGTTCACTCAATACCTGGGTGACGATGCGAGCCGTTTTCTCGTCCGGGCAGAACAGTAGCGCTTGGTAACTCATAGAGGTCAATGGTAGGTAGGGGGTTCATGACCAGCAAGTTACTGTGGTAATTGGAAGTTACAATAGCGGCCATGCGCGTGCCGGTTTGGCTCAAGATTTCGTGGACCGTATGGGTCGCGGTGTGGGCGCCGCTCTACTGGAAGGATTACGGAGCGCAGAACCTGCTCTATTTCTGCGATTTGGGAAATTTTTTCATTACTGCTGCGCTGTGGCTGGAGAGCCCACTGCTCTTTTCCTGGCAGGCCGCCGGACTGCTCCTATTCCAAAGTCTCTACACCATCGATTTACTGGGTGCGGTTCTGACCGGCGGCACTGTCATCGGCGGGACCGAATACATGTTCGACAGTGGCATACCGTTATTCCTCCGCCTTCTGAGTCTGTTTCATCTGGTTACACCACCCCTGTTGCTGTGGGCCGTCTGGCGGTTGGGTTACGACAAACGCGGATGGAAATATCAGACTCTTACCGCCTGGGTGGTGGTGCCCATCAACTACTTCTGGCGGCCGGAATTTGATATCAACTGGGCGCGCGGACCTTTTTCTCGTGAGCAGCATGTATTGCCAGGATGGGTGTACTTGTTGGGCTATTTGATTGTGATTCCACTGCTGGTCTACTGGCCGACGCACTTAGCATTGCAGTGGTGGACATCGAGACGCCATTCGATCCCAGCGACTGGTTGATTCGGGATAGTTGATCCACTGCTTTCAGTGACCGCCGTTGACCGCAGCGAACGCCTTCCGCGCTGCTTCTAGCAAGGCTTCCGAACCGACAGGCTGCCCGGTGGCGTGCTCCATCCACAGATCAGGCGTGACGGCTCCCATCTTCGCCATGCGCTCAAATTCCGTGCCGATCGACCCTGTTTTCTTCATCTGCTGTTCAATCTGAAACGCAATCAAATGGCCGATTGGATAATCGGGGAGATACAGAAACGCATCAATCATATGGGAGTAAACGCCCAGCAGCACGACATCATTCTTATGAAAGACAGGAGCGTAATACCGGTTCCAAACATCTTGGGAAATCTGCACCGTGGCCTGGTTCAACTCCTGCGGCGAGGCCTGCGGATGGTCGTACATCCAGTGCCAGACGGTCATATCCACTAGCGCGACGCCGGCGATCTCGTATGTAGCCCAGAAATTGTTCAGTATCTTTTCAGCTTCACTTTTCGCGTCGGGCGCGGGAAGTCCCAAGCAGTTCCAGGTCATGGCCCTGGAACACAAACGCAAATGCCTCCGTGAATGCCGTGTTGGGCACGCCTCTCAGTAAGAACTGGTCTACGTCGTTCAAGGAGAAGGTTTGTTCGACGTTGTGCCCCATTTCATGGGCGGCGACGCTAAAGCCCTTGTAGTTCATGCCGGTTTTGTCTACACGCGTCCGCAGGTGTGCCTTCTCTCCGCGCATCTCCGCGCCCATGGCATGGCCTGCCCCACGCGCCGGGTCAACTACAATATTGCTGGCGAGGTATTGCGCGCGTTCGGAAGAGAAGCCCAGCTTCATCAGAAGGTTGGGAATGTCTCGCTGGTAAGCCTCGGCGGTGGGATACTTCTTGGCGACCATCTCATCCAGTTGCCCCTCGGTGTACTGGCTGCCGGGGCGGAAACCGCTATACCAGATATCGAATGGTTCGAGCGGACGCTTGAGGCGCGATTCGATCAACTTTGCCACCTGTGGAACCAGGGGCCAAGTCACGACTTGCTCCAGCATGGCTCGGACCCGGGTTTCGGGAATTTCACGGTTCTCGTCAAAACGGCGAGCGATCAGCGTGGGCGCAGTCGGGGAATATGGGTCGGCTTTCGTCGACGCGAGAAATGTTTTCTGCAGCATCGCGTATCGGGTATCTGGCTCGCGCTGGTTGCTGAGCTTTGTCTCCACCGGAGCCTCGGAATCTCTAATCACCGCAGGCGCAATGTCGTTGGTGAATGGATTCCAGTCGATCGCGGGATTATCGACCACAACCGCGGGAATCGTCTGGGTGATGATGCGTTCCATCACTTGCTGGATCAGGCGCTGCTTGGCCAGGCCGTTCGACGCATCCACGTAGCTGGCCTTGATTTCATCGCGCAGGCTCCAGTGGCTGAGCAGGCGCATCTTTGGCGGGAATAGGCGCTGGCCCGGCGAATCGACCACATGATGCATCCAGATGTTGTATTCAGAGATGTACTGCCCAGATTGCGCTTCGGCTTGAGCGATGCCCAGGTTCACCTCCGCTGGAATCCGTTTCGAGAAGGTTTGCGCCAGCCGCACTTCAGCCCACTGTCGGCGCGACCATGACCGCCCATCTTTAAGGCGCTCCTCCAGCGTGGTCAGGGGAAAATTCAGCAGCACAACAAAGGCGAGCTTGTTCTGGAAGAAGTCGTCCACAACGTGCGCTGATGGATCATACCCGCCGATAATTTCGTCGAGAGGAAGCAGGGGACCGAGATCAAGGTCCAACTGTTGGCGAAACTCGCGGTTGATCTCGTGCATGTGTCCGCCCAGCTGTTCCAGCATGTACTCCAGGCGGTCAAATATCGCATCCAGTATCGCCTGATCCCCGGCGAAATTGGCACGCACGAACTCTTCAAAGGCCGTGGCGTCACCGTCTTCTTCGCGCCAGAACTCAGCCACCTGCCGCAGTCCTCGCTCAATTCGGGTACGCTGGGAGTCCCCATACCTGGCGGCAAGTTCATGGTCTAGTTTCGCGCGACAAGTTTTTGTCCACGGTGGTGAAACATCCCCGACCGGTCGCCGGACTAGCGGTAGAACTCTGCATGATTACCTCTCACTTTCTGTTTCCCAGAGCTGACCCGGGCTGCGGATAAGGCAGCGAGTTGCTGAATTCGGAAATGTCGGCGGGCTTGAAATCGGGGAAAGGCAATTGGTTGCCCTCCCGCCATTTCTGTACCTGGCGAGCGGCCCGCTCGGCTTTCTCCTTGTCCACACCAGTATCACGACCCAGATAAACGGTTTGCGACGGAAAGGCGAAGCCGGTGCCGGCCGCGTCCACAATGTCCATGATCCGAAGCAGGATATCTTCGCGGATGGCCAGGAACTCATTGACGTCCCTAGTAAGGATGTAGGAAAAAATCTCGAGGGTCAGAGCGCTCTCGTCAAAAGCGATAAAGCGATTCCGCGCGCCCTCGGTTTCCACCTTCGGGTGTTCATAGAGCAGGCGACGGACCTGGGCCAGCACGTAACGCATCTGGTCAGGCGAAGTTTCGTAGCGCAGCCCCAGCTTGGTGTTGAACAGGATCTTGTCGCGGCGGCTCAGGTTCTCCACGTTCATCGTGGCCAGGGAGCCATTGGGGATGGAAAGCTCGGTCCGGTCCGGAGTGCGAATGCGGGTCGAGCGCAGGCTAATGTCTTCTACCGTGCCTGTGCGATCACCGAAGCGGCAGACGTCTCCGATGCGGATAACCTCGTCGCCGAGAAGTGAAACGCCCGCCGAAAAGGTTCTCCAGAGTCTTTTGCGCAGCGAAAGCAACCGCAATACCGCCGATGCCCAGCCCGGCGAGGGGCGTGGTGAGGTTGAAGCCGAGGGTGCCAAGCACCAGGAAAATCGCCAGAATGAAGATTGCGGCCTTGAGCACGCGTTCGCCCAGAATCATGAGCGAGCCGGTCTCCATCCGTCCCGAGAGGATGGCGCGTTGCCGCCCGCTCCGCATCACTTCGCGTAAAACCCGCCACAGCAGCCAGCTGAACGCGAGTACCGCAACGACACCGGCCACCTGCTGGTAGTAGTGCCTTTGCAGCACGGGGATCCGTATGTAGGCCACGAGGATTCCATGGATCAAGACTGCGAGCAGCACCCAGAGCGGCCGCACAAACGAGCTCCACGCCGTCGTCACAGCGTGTTGCCGATAGCGTGCCCAGGTGTACCAGGGCAGTCTCAGGACTTGAACCGCAAGCCATCCCAGGATCGCCGCGACAGGAACCGCGAGCAGGATCGCAAGCCATTGCCAGAAAGGAAGCCCCAAAAACTGATTGTGAACCAGGGCTTGAGGAAGATGGGTCTCTACCTGATGTACCGCAGCTTGTTCGTAAAGCTCGGGAACCTTCGCCACCGTGTCGGAGGAGATAAGCCAGATTCGTGCGCCGTCTGTATCAGGGACCCGGACGAGAATGAGATCGGCGTCGACATCGCCAGAGTTCAGATTCCCAACGCGCTGCTTGTCGAGCGGTATTCCTTCCTGCGGCGTCCCCTCGGGTTGATTGCTGATGCGCCTCAGGTCGCCGGAGAAGGAGCGATCAATCACCACTTTCAGTTTGGAGGCAATATCTTCGCCCTGGGTCTGGCGCCGCGCGGAGGACATTTGCAGATACTGTGCCGCGATCGAATAATTCCCGGACTGAGCAGCCTGCAGGAATCCGTACAGGGTACCGCTGGGAGTGTTGCGGCCTAGCGGATCGCCGCTGGCCGTGCTGGCCGCGGCGGTCCCGTTCCCGGTCGTGGGCTGCTGTCCAGGCAATATCTGGTAACCGGAAGACGGCAGGGCGATCGCCAGAACAATTCCCAGACAGATGAATGACCCGAGCGCTAGTTTCAGGAAGAGAAACATGATTCTAAATTGTAATGTAGGCGCGAGCGTCCTCGCTCGTGCTGCGCGACTGTGCCGTCGGGCGTGAGCAGGGAACACGTCCCGCCGTTGGTCACGCTATATGATCCGCCGCTCGCCCCCTCACTGGTGGTGCTGCCGCACGAGCGAGACGCTCGCGCCTACATGGGCTGGTTCTTCTTTGGCCGGTAGATGTCGGTGCTGGTACCAAAGAAAACTTCGGCCGCTTCCATGACCGTCTCTGAAAGCGTGGGATGCGGATGAATCGTGAGAGCGATATCTTTCGCGACGGCTGCCATTTCCACCGCGAGCACGCCTTCCGCGATAAGCTCTCCCGCGCCGGCGCCCACGATGCCCATGCCCAGCACGCGCTCGGTCTCGAGGATCGAGGATGAGCTTGGTCATGCCTTCAGTCCGATCCACGGTCATGGCTCGGCCCGAAGCGGCCCAGGTAAATTTCGCTGCCTTAACGTCGCGGTTTTCCTTCTGCGCCTGGGTTTCGGTGAGGCCGCACCACGCGATCTCGGGGTCGGTGAAAACCACGGCTGGAATGGCCGCAGGCTCGAACGCGACTTTGTGTCCGGCGATAGCTTCCACCGCGGTGCGCCCTTCATGCGAGGCTTTGTGCGCCAGCATTGGCTCTCCGACCACGTCGCCGATCGCGTAAATCGCGGAATCATTGGTCTGCAACTGCTTGTTCACCTGAATGAACCCACGCGGAGCCAACCTGAACCTGGGTCTTTTCCAGGCCAGGAATCTCGGAATTCGGCTTGCGTCCCACTGACACCAGAACTTTGTCGAAGACCCTTTCGGTTTCCTTAACTTCGGGCCCGCCAAAAGTCACGCGGATGCCGTTCGCTTCCTCTTTCATTGCGGCCACGGTGGTGTTCAGCAGGATGGAATCGAAAATCTTCTCCACGCGCTTGTGCAATGGCAGAACCAGATCGCGGTCGGCGCCGGGAAGCAAACCGGGAAGCATTTCTACAACAGAAACTTTCGACCCAAGGGCGGCGTATACCGTGCCCAGTTCCAGCCCGATGTAGCCACCACCGACTACCAGCAGAGTGCCTGGCACCTCGCTCAAATCTAGAGCGGAAGTGGAATCCATGACTCGCGGGCTGTCGAGTTTGAGACTGGGAATGATGGCGGGACGGGAACCAGTTGCCAGGATGACGCGATCAAAGCTCAGACTCTGATCGCCACCGCCAGCTTTGGAGACCCGTAGCGTGTTCGAATTCTCAAACGCCGCGCGCCCTTGAATGTATTCGACCTTGCGTTGCTTCGACAGCACGCCAAGGCCGCCCGTCAGCTTCTTTGACCACGCCTTCCTTCCACGATCGCAGGCGCGTCAGGTCGATCTTCGGGTCTGCGTACTCGATTCCCCAATTCTTGGCGTGGCGGGACTCGTCGATCAGCTTGGCCACGTGCAGCAGGGCCTTCGAAGGAATGCAGCCACGATAAAGACAGACGCCGCCCGGATTCGCCTCAGGGTCAACCAGGGTGACTTTCATTCCCAAATCGGCGGCCAGAAAGGCAGCCGCGTAGCCACCCGGTCCGCCGCCCACCACTGCGATGTGCAAGTTAGAAGTTTCAGTCATTCAATGAGAAGGTTTAAGGTTTGTGGATCCGCCTTTTGACGGACTCATTCAGTTTTTATCCCTGCACCGACAACAGGAATGGCTGCTCAAAGAGCTTCCGCAATCCAGCGCAGGAATCGAGCGGCATCGGCACCATCAATCAACCGATGATCGTAGGAAAGAGATAGCGGCAGCACTTGCCGCGGTTCAAATTTGCCATTCATCCAGATCGGTTCCATGCTGGAGCGCGACAGTCCGAGAATCGCAACTTCGGGATAGTTCACGATGGGCGAGAATCCGGTTCCACCAATGCCGCCGAGGTTGGTGATGGTGAACGTCCCACCCTCCATTTCCGCGGGCGTGAGCTTCTTGTCTTTAGCTTTGCGGGAAATCTGGGTCAGCTCCGCGGCCAGTTCCACAATGTTCTTCTTGTCCACGTCGCGAATCACCGGAACCAGCAGGCCACGATCGGTATCCACGGCGACGCCGATGTTGATGTATTGCTTGTAGACAATCTCTTCCTTCGCCATGTCAATACTGGCGTTGAATTGGGGGAACACCTTCAAGGCGGAGGCGCAGACTTTTAGCGCGATCGCGGTCACCGTCATCTTCCCGCCGGCCTCTTCGGCTTTGGGCGCGAAGCGGGCGCGCAGTTGCTCCAGTTCTGTGATGTCGGCCTTGTCCTGCTGGGTGACATGCGGAATCGTGGTCCAGGCTTCCCAGAGATGCTGCGCGGTCTTGCGGCGCACGCCGCGCATGGAGACGCGTTCAATTTTCCCAAACTTGCTGAAGTCGGGAAGGGCCGGTTGCGCGAAATGACCAGCCTGCGCCGATTGAGCCGCTGTGGCGGAAGCGAGCAACGATTTGGCGCAAGCCTTGACATCATCGTCGCTGATACGCCCACCCGGGCCGCTGCCCTTCACCTCGTAAATGTCCACCCCGATTTCTCGCGCCAGGCGACGGACGTGAGGCGCGGCGGGCGCCGGCGCGCGATGCTCCGTTCCCGCAACCTTGCCCAATTGCTCGGGCATGGCAAATGTTTTAGGCGCCAGAGTTTGAGGCTGGTCGGGCAGAATGACTTGCGCTTCAGACTTGCCTTCGGCCTGTATTGCCGCCTGCAGCGACAAGCGAGCCTCGTGCTGCTCCGAGATGTGCTCCACCGGTGCGTGTTTCGGTTTCTCGGGCTGGGTGGTCGCGCCGCCCTCCAGGGTGAAAATCACCTGGCCCACTTTGATCTTAGTGCCTTCCTTTACCTTGATCTCCTTGACCACACCGGTCACAGAAGATGGAACTTCCACGACGGCCTTGTCGGTTTCGAGTTCCATCACTGGCTGGCCATCGGAGACCTTCACGCCCGGCGAAATCATCAGCCGCACCAAGTCACCTTGGTCGATGTTCTCTCCCAGTTCCGGCAGTCTGAATTCAGTTGCACCAGTTGACGATGGAGTCGGTTGGGCCGAATAAGCCGCGGGGGGGCGAGACCCCGCCTGCGGTGGCGTTGCAACCTTAGGGGCTGGCGGTATCTCGGCCGACCCTTTCGCGGGAGCCCTGGGCTCGATGCCTTTGACCTTAGTCCCAGTGCCGTTCTCGACCGTGAAGATCACCTGCCCAACCTTGATCTTCTGTCCTTCTTTGACCCGAATTTCTTTCACGGTGCCGGTCACCGACGATGGCACCTCGACCACAGCCTTGTCGGTTTCCAATTCCATGACAGGCTGGCCCTCGGTCACGCTGGCTCCAGGAGAAATCATCAGGCGGACGAGGTCGCCCTGGTCAATGTTCTCGCCGAGTTCCGGTAGCTTGAATTCAGTCACTGAGTAATCGCTCCTGGTGATTCAATGTGGGCGCGAGCGTCCCGCTCGTGCTGCGTCTGTCACGCTGCCGCACGAGCGAAGACGCTCGCACCCACATTTTTACGCATTTGCCGGATTTGCTTTTTCCGGGTTGATCCCAAGGTCCTTGACCGCCTTCTGCAGCACGTCGAGCTTGATCTGCTTCTCGCGTGCCAGTGCGGTTAGCGTAGCCAGCACAACGTGTTTCGCATCCACTTCGAAGAAATCGCGGAGTGCCACACGGCTCTCGCTGCGGCCGAAGCCGTCCGTACCCAGAGCCACCAGTGGCCGCGGCAGCCACTGTGCAATCGATTCGGGCAGCACTTTCATGTAATCCGATGCCGCCACCAACACTCCGGGTGCATCTTTCAGCGACTGGGTTACAAACGGCACATGCGGAGTTTCGCCCGGGTGCAGCATGTTCCAGCGATCACAATCGTTGCCATCGCGGTAAAGCTGCTTGTAGCTGGTCACGCTCCAGACGTCGGCTGCCACGCCGTATTTTTCTTCCAGAATTTGCTGCGCCTTGAGCACTTCGTACATGATGGCGCCGCTACCGAAAAGTTGCGCCCGCAGCTTCGAATCCTTCTTGGTCGAAGTCCGGAAGCGGTAGAGACCTTTCAGAATCCCCTCTTTTACATCCTTCCCTTCAGGCATGCCCGGCATGGGCAGCGGCTCGTTGCCGACGGTCAGATAATAGAAGATGGATTCCTGATCCACGTACATGCGCCTGATGCCGTCCTGAATAATGACAGCAATTTCATAGGCGAAAGCAGGATCATAGGCCACTAGATTCGGCACCGGCAGAGCCAGCACATGGCTGTGGCCATCCTGGTGCTGTAGTCCCTCGCCTGCAAGCGTTGTGCGCCCAGCCGTCCCGCCGACGAGGAAACCGCGGGTTCGCAGATCAGCGGCGGCCCATATAAAGTCGCCGATGCGCTGGAAACCGAACATGGAGTAGTAAATAAAAAACGGGATCGTGTTGATCCCGTGATTGGCGTAAGCGGTTCCGGCAGCGATAAAAGAGCAGATCGAGCCCGCTTCCGTGATGCCTTCCTCGAGTATCTGCCCGTCTTTGGCCTCTTTGTAATAAAGCAGGGTATCCATATCTACCGGCTCGTAGAGCTGGCCCACGCTGGAGTAGATTCCCACCTGGCGGAAGAGCGCCTCCATGCCGAAGGTGCGGGCTTCGTCGGGGATGATGGGCACGATGAGCTTGCCGATTTCCGGGTCGCGCAGCAACTTCGAGAGCAGCCGCACGAAAACCATCGTCGTTGAGACCTCGCGACCATCGGTGCCTTTGTGAAACTCCTCGAAGTGCGACTCCGCAACCGGAGCAATTGGTTTGGAACGCACTTTGCGCTCTGGCAGATAACCGCCCAGCTGCTTGCGGCGTTCCTGCATGTAGACAATTTCGGGGCTATCATCAGCAGGGCGATAGAAGGGCGCGTCTTGCAGCACCTCGTCCGGGATGGGAATCCCGAAACGCGAGCGGAAGACACGCAATTCGTCTTCGTTCAGCTTTTTCTGCTGGTGGGTAATGTTCTTGCCTTCGCCAGCCTCGCCCAGTCCATAGCCTTTGATCGTCTTGGCCAGAATGACCGTCGGCGCGCCCTTGTGCTCGGTGGCGGCTTTGTAAGCGGCGTGCACTTTGATGGGATCGTGGCCGCCCAGCCGCATGCGCGAAAGCTGTTCGTCGGAGAGATGCTCGACCATTTTCAGCAGCCGGGGATCGCTGCCAAACAGGTTGTGGCGGAAGTAGGCGCCGCTCTCTACAAAATATTTCTGATACTGGCCGTCGGTGATCTCGCCCATGCGTTTGACCAGAATCCCATCCCGATCGTTGGAGATCAGGCTGTCCCAGTCACTGCCCCACACCACCTTGATGACATTCCAACCCGCGCCGCGGAAAATGGCTTCCAGTTCCTGGATGATCTTGCCATTGCCGCGCACCGGCCCGTCCAGCCGCTGCAGGTTGCAGTTCACCACAAAAATCAGGTTGTCCAAGCGCTCGCGCGAAGCCAGCGTGATCGAGCCCAGGGATTCGGGTTCGTCCATCTCGCCATCCCCAAGAAAGGCCCATACTCTGCCGCCGGTCGCTGTCTTCAGCCCCCGATTTTCCAGATAGCGAATGAACCGCGCCTGGTAAATCGCCTGAATCGGCCCCAGTCCCATACTGACGGTTGGGAACTGCCAAAAATCGGGCATGAGCCAAGGATGCGGATATGAGGAGAGGCCGCCCCCTTCTTTTAATTCACGGCGGAAATTTTGCAGCTTCTCCTTGGGAATGCGGCCTTCCAGATATGCGCGGGCGTACATGCCGGGGGCAGCGTGGCCCTGGAAATAGACCAGGTCGCTATCGCCGGACTCCGTTCGCGCCTGCAGGAAATGATTGAAAGCTACTTCGTAAAGCGTGGCAGCGGATGCAAAGGTAGAAATGTGGCCGCCGATGCCTTCCTGGACCTTGTTGGCGCGCACTACCATAGCCAGGGCATTCCAACGCACCAAGCTCTTGATGCGGCGTTCCATTTCCTGGCTTCCGGGGAACGGTGGTTGCTGGCGGGAAGCAATAGTATTCTGATAGGGAGTCGTGGCGGTAAAGGGAAGGTTGACGCCGGCAGCGCGCCGCGCGTGCAGTGACAGTTGTTGCAGCAATCGTCCCGCCCGCTCCGGGCCACCCTGGGATAAAACATAATCCAGCGAATCGAGCCACTCTCGAGTCTCTAGAACTTCCACACCGTTAGTTTGCGTTTCAGCCACGTCTGGTTTTCTCCGTTAATAAATGCCGAACCTTTTATGATAGTCAATAACACGGAATCTTGCTGGCGCACCCATCCAGCGGCGGAAAGGACGCGGTGAAATTTGAGCCGCCATCCCGAATCGGCAAAGACTATAATAGCTGCTTTCCTGTTGTGGTCGCTCTAATGTCTACCCTTTTGGCAGCAACCAACTAACACTAACGTCCATCTTAGTCGCGTTAGAGCGTGTCCCAGAAATCACAGATCAGAGACCAAAGAGGAGAATCTCGATGTCGAAGAAAACAGCTTCCGGCAACAACGGAGGAGTCACAGCCCAGCCGCATTTTCACCAAAAAGCTCGAGAAATCCAGCAGTATGGCACCGTCAACCACGGGCTGCCCCTGGAACTTGAAGAACCGGTCCGCCTGGAAATGACCGAGCACCTCAACCAACTCCTGGCCGACACCATGACCCTGCGCGATCTGTACAAGAAGTCGCACTGGCAGGTCGCCGGCCCGACCTTTTACCAGCTTCATCTCCTTTTTGACAAGCATTACGACGAACAGGTGGAATTGGTGGACACGATTGCCGAGCGCATTCAGCTTCTTGGCGGATTGAGTCTCGCCATGGCCGCCGACGTCGCTGAGACTACGCGCATTGAGCGGCCGCCGCGTGGCCGCGAAGAAGTGCCGGTTCAGATCTCACGCCTGCTGGATGCCCATAAGATCATTATCGGGCAGTGCCGCGAACTTGCCGAGCGGGCCGACAAGTTAGGTGACGACGGAACCAACGACCTCGCCGTCAGTGACGTCCTACGGACCAATGAATTGCAGGTATGGTTCCTGAGCGAGCACCTGGTGAACATGCCCCTGACTGAGGCACGGGACTAAGCACCGACCTTGCTGAAAGAAATCCCAGGGGGCTGACTCCGAGTCTGCCCCCGATTTCTTTTGCCCGTGAGTCTCCAAAGAACGCAGCACCGCTGTTGGCGCGGCAATTTCTTAGGGACTGGGAATCGAAGCCTGCAGTTCGATCGAGTATTTGCTCTCCACCCCGCCGGTGCTAATCGCCGTGCTGACGTAGTAATACGTTGTTCCACCTTGAACCGAGCTATCCACATAGTTCGTGCTGGCGTTCAGTACCGGGTTGATCTTTGTGTACGGGCCACCCGATGTGGCGCTGCGATATACGTTGTATCCCGCTACGGCTGAAGTGTTGGGAATCCAACTAAGACTGACGGCGTGTGCCGCTGCAGCCGTCCCTGATCCCGTCAAGGTCTCGGTCACCAACGTATTCGCGGCGTTGCTGGCGAGGGAAATGGTCCCCGATGCCGGGCCGGTGCTTTGTGGTTTAAAGGTCAGGCTGAACGACGCGCTTTGGCCAGCGGCGACGGTTTTGGGAAGGGATAGCCCGCTCAAACTGAACTCGGCACTGGTGGAAGTTGCCGAGGAGATGGTCACGCTCGATCCTGTGGCGGTAAGAGTCGCGGTCACGCTTTTGCTTGAGCCCACGGCTACGCTGCCGAAGTTCAAAGCGCTCGCGCTGGAAGTCAACTGTCCCGCTGGGACTCCGGTGCCTGAGAGAGCGATAGCTAAAGCGGGTGTCGCCGCATTCGAGACCACCGCGATTGTTCCGGTCATGCTTCCGCTGGCCTTTGGAGTACAGAGGACTCTGAAGGTAACGCTTTGTCCCAGGCTGAGTCTCACCGGCAGGCTTAAGCCCCTCACACCGAAACCCGGGCCGGTTACGGTGGCCTGCGAAATGGTCACCATCGAGTCACCGGCGTTCGTCAAGGTTTCAAATTGAGTCAGACTGTTGCCCAGTTGAATGTTGCCGAAGGCGAGGTTAGATGAACTGGCGGTGATCATTCGATGGTTCGAGCTGGCTCGCTGAAGAGAGGCGGCGGTTGCAACTCGCGCCGTCAATACCAGAAAGAGTGAAACCATGGACGTCAAGATCAGAAGCCGGGAAGTGACTTGGGGGAGGAACATGGCTCCCTACTTTTAAACTCTCCTGGAGTCGGACCGTAGGTCTAGTTAGTACATCTTCATACTCATAAGTTCCAATAAGTTCCAAGACCGGTTCTGTCTTCATGAGGGTTTTGACATGCCGGGGCACGCCCCTGACTAGAACCGACTCACGCCCCGATGGCTGACCCGGGACGCGGACGGAGCGGCTCGCCGGTTATATGCCGGCAAGGCGAATCTTGTCTCTTCTGGCGTGGTCGCGAATCAAAACGGACAGCTCGGGTTTACCAAAGGCCTCTTAGTGCGTTACCCCGATGGGCATGCGGTCGAAATCGAACAAAAATAGGAGTAAAACATGAAAAGCAAAGGCATTCTTAGAAGGGCGATCACAAGCGATCTTGCCCTGGAGTTGGTCTACCGTGAGCCCGCCGTTTCCGACCAGCGCAGAACGTTTGTTGCTGAATCTCTCGTGTATCAGCCAGACTTCGGCGATCCCGAAGTGCCGGAAAGCCGGATTGAGTTCGCTCAGCTTCTGAGCATGTAGATAGGAGACGTGTCCATGACACAGGAAGAAATCAGACTGTCAGAATCCGGAGTGCGCAAGAAGCACTGGAAGCGCTGGGGCCCCTATCTCAGCGAGCGCGCCTGGGGCACGGTGCGCGAAGACTACAGCCCCTACGGAAACGCGTGGGAATCTTTGCCGCATGACCACGCCCGCTCGCGTGCCTATCGCTGGAACGAAGACGGCCTGGCTGGCATCAGCGACCGGAGACAGATGATGTGCTTTGCGGTGGCGCTGTGGAACGAGCGCGATCCCATCCTCAAGGAACGGATTTTCGGACTCACCGGCAACGAAGGCAATCATGGCGAGGATGTGAAGGAATACTACTTCTACCTCGACAGCACGCCCACGCACTCCTACATGAAGTATCTCTACAAGTATCCGCAAGCGGAATTTCCTTACAGCCAACTGGTCGAGGAAAACCGGCGGCGTGGCAAGAGCCAGCCCGAGTTTGAACTGCTCGACACAGGAGTGTTTGATGACAATCGCTATTTCGATGTATTCGTGGAGTACGCCAAGGCTGATACCGAAGACATCCTGATCAAGATCACGGTGGCGAACCGTGGGCCGGAAGCCGCCAATCTGCGCCTGCTGCCCACGGTGTGGTTCCGCAACACGTGGTCATGGGGAGGCCGCGACCGGCGTCCCGAGCTGCATCAGGCAAAGTCTGCGCCCAACCCGGTGATCGAGCTGAATCACGATCAACCAGGCAATCGTTGGCTCCACTGCGAAGGCTCTCCAGAACTGCTGTTCACCGAGAATGAAACCAACGCCCGGCGGCTGTTTGCAGTCGAAAATCGCACGCCTTACGTCAAGGACGGCATCAACGACTACGTGGTGCATGGAATAAAGGATGCAGTCAATCCTGCAGCTCTCCGGCACCAAAGCAGCTGCGCATTACCGGCTCACAGTTGATGCGGGTGGGACAGCCGTCGTCCGAATGCGTCTTGCGTCCTCCGACTTCAAGGCAAAGAACGCCTTCGAAGACTTCGACAAGATTTTCGTCCTTCGCCAGCATGAAGCGGACGAGTTCTATCGCACCGTCATTCCTCAACATCTTTCACCGGATGCGCAGAACGTGATGCGCCAGGGCTTTGCCGGAATGCTCTGGTCCAAGCAGTTCTATCACTACGTGATTAAGGATTGGCTGCAAGGCGACGCCGGCAACCCTCCCCCGCCACCGGAGCGCAAGAAGGGCCGCAATCACGAATGGACTCATCTGTATAACGCGGACGTTATTTCCATGCCCGACAAGTGGGAGTACCCGTGGTATGCGGCTTGGGACTTGGCATTTCACTGCATTCCTCTCGCGCTGGTGGACTCGGACTTCGCCAAGGAGCAACTGACGCTCATGCTCCGCGAGTGGTACATGCACCCTAACGGACAGATCCCCGCTTATGAGTGGGCGTTTGGCGACGTGAATCCTCCGGTGCATGCCTGGGCGGCATGGCGCGTTTACAAGATCGACAAAAAGCGCAACGGCAAGGGCGACCGCGCATTTCTGCAACGCGTTTTTCACAAGCTGATGCTGAACTTCACCTGGTGGGTGAATCGCAAGGATGCCGAGGGCATGAACATTTTCCAGGGCGGCTTCCTGGGTCTGGACAACATCGGAGTCTTCGATCGCAGTGCTCCCCTGCCCACGGGCGGATACATCGAACAGTCTGACGGAACCAGTTGGATGGCTATGTACACGCTCAACTTGCTGGCTATCGCGCTGGAGCTGGCAACAGAAGATCCTTCGTACGAAGACGTGGCCAGCAAGTTCTGGGAACATTTCATTTATATCGCTCATGCCATGAGCCATCGCGGCGACGACAGCATGGGACTGTGGAACGAGGAAGACGGTTTCTTCTACGACGTGCTGAAACTGCCCGATGGTTCCCAGTTCCCGATGAAGATCCGTTCCATGGTGGGGTTGATCCCGCTGTTTGCGGTGGAAACCCTGGAGCCGGAAGTGCTCGACCGGCTGCCCGACTTCAAGCGGCGCCTGGAATGGTTCATCGACAACCGTCCCGACCTCACGAAGAACTTGGCCTGCATGGCCACGGAGGGCATGGGCGAACGCAGATTGCTGTCCATCGCTGGCGGAGACCAGTTGCGCGGCATTCTGAAGTTCATGCTGGACGAACGCGAGTTTCTCTCGCCCCACGGCATCCGCGCCCTTTCTCAGTACCATCGAGACCATCCATACAGGCTGACGTGTACAGGGCACAGAACATCGCGTGGACTACGAACCCGGTGAATCGTCAACCGGATTGTTTGGCGGAAATTCCAACTGGCGTGGTCCAATCTGGTTTCCGGTGAACTACCTGCTGGTTGAATCGCTGCAGAAGTTCCATCACTACCTCGGGAGCGATTTCAAGGTTGAGTTTCCGACCGGCTCGGGAACGATGATGAGCTTGTGGGAAGTGGCGGGAGAATTGTCCCGCCGCATGACGAGCATATTCCTTCAGGATCAGAACGGCCGGCGGCCGGTGTTCGGAAATCTCGAAAAATTCCAGACCGACCCGCACTGGCGTGATCTGGTGCTGTTCCACGAGTACTTCCACGGCGATACCGGAGCCGGCGTCGGGGCCAGCCATCAGACGGGGTGGACCGGCGTGGTCACCAAGTTGATGCAGCAGAGTGGTGAGTCTCGCGAACGATCCAGGCGACAGTTTCGCGAACCGGCTGGCGAACTGGCCGTCGAAAGAAAGAAAACTGAAGTCTCGGCGATCACTGCCGCAGCGGACTGAATTCATGTTCATTTAAGGAGAAGTAGCAATGAAAGCGATTAGTGTTTTCCCAGGAAAGCCCGAGAGTGTCCACCTGACCGATCTGCCGAAGCCGGCTTTGGACCAGGTGCCCAACGGCGCGATCAAGGTCTTCTGCCAGGTGGCGGACATATAGAACCGGGTGTCAGTAGAGTCAAACAAACTCACACCTGCGGGAGGACATGCTTTGGGCATGAACCCCCGCTTTCTTGCTTTGCGGGAAAGATGCCTGAAGCGCGTCACTTTCTGACGGTACGAGAGTCTTACCTTCAGAAACGATGCTAGGAGCGCTTATGATTCAGTTCAAACAAGAAACCTGCGGCGACTTGGACGCCGCTTCCCGCCGCGAGTGGCTTGAGACCAACGGGCTCGGCGGCTTCGCCTCCTCAACCATTACTGGTTTGAACACGCGCCGCTACCACGGCTTGCTGGTGGCCGCGACCAAACCACCGGTCGGCCGCGTCGTGATGCTCTCGAAATTGGAAGAAACACTGTTCATCGATGGGCAGGGCTTTGAGCTTTCGGCCAACCGCTATCCCGGGGTCGTTCATCCCCAGGGTTTCCGCTATCTCAAACAGTTTCGGCTCGATCCTTTCCCCGTATTCAGCTATGAAATCGAAGGCGTCGAGATCGAAAAGACCGTTCTCATGATCGATGGCGAAAACAGCACGGTCGTTCATTACCGGGCGACAAAAAACAATCATCCGGAATCGCCAAAGAACCTGCAGCTCGAGCTTCGTCCGCTGATCGCGTTTCGTGACTACCACAGCACGACGCACCAGAACGGCGCATTAAATCCCGAACTAAGAGAGGAGCCGGGCTTGACCGCGGTAACCCCCTATCAAGGGCTGCCGACGCTATACATGGCCCACAACGCCGTCGAATTGAAGCGGACGAGCGACTGGTACCGGAATTTTGAATACGACGCAGAGCGCGAGCGTGGACTTGATTTCACCGAAGATCTTTTCAACCACTGCGTTTTACGATTTGACCTGAGCGCCGGACGCCAGGCCTCGGTCATCGTTTCCACCGAGCGCCGCGACGTAGCTCGTGTAACTGAATATCAGCAGGCGGAGATTACTCGCCGTCAAAAGGCGGTGCTTTCCTCTCCGATTGACGACGACTTTGCCCGCGCCTTGTCCGCTGCCGCCGACCAGTACATCGTTTCCCGCGGAGATCAGAAAACAGTAATCGCTGGCTACCACTGGTTCAGCGATTGGGGACGCGACACTATGATCGCTTTGCCGGGTCTAACGCTTCCCACCGGGAAGCACGACATCGCACGCAGCATCCTCCGAACCTTTGCCCGGAACGTCGATCAGGGCATGTTGCCCAATCGCTTCCCGGATGCCGGAGAGATTCCGGAATACAACACGGTTGACGCAACTCTCTGGTTCTTCGAAGCGGCGCGCGCATTCCTCGCATACACGGGCGATCTCGAGTTTGTGCGCAACGACCTCTATCCGGTGCTTACAGACATTATTGCCTGGCACGTTCGCGGCACGCGGTACGGAATCAAAGTGGATCCCAGTGGCCTGGTGGCCTCGGGCGAACCCGGAGTCCAGCTCACCTGGATGGACGCGAAGGTAGGCGACTGGGTCGTAACTCCGCGTCGTGGCAAGCCCGTCGAAATCCAGGCGCTCTGGTACAACGCGCTTTGCATCATGGAAGACATTGCCCGCAAGTTTGACGATGAGGCCGGCCAAAAACGCTATCGAAACATGGCCACGGTTGTGAGTTGGGCATTCAACCGGCTGTTCTGGAACGAAAAGTTGAGCTGTTTGTATGACGTGGTCAACGGCGGGCCACCCGATCCCTCGATCCGCCCGAATCAGATCTTCGCGGTCAGCCTGACACACAGCATGTTGTCGCCGGAGCGGGCCAGAAGCGTGGTGGAGAAAGTTCAGGAACACCTTCTGACCCCTTACGGATTGCGCAGCCTGGCGCCCAGCGATCCCCAGTATCGCGGACGCTACACCGGAGACCCCACCAGCCGCGATGGTGCGTACCATCAAGGAACCGTATGGCCATGGTTGATCGGGCCGTTTATCACAGCGTATGTGAAGGTCAATGGTGGCACCGACGCCGCACGCCGCCAGGCAGCGGAATGGCTTGTTCCTTTGAAGGGGCATCTCAGTGACGCCGGGTTAGGCCACATCTCGGAAGTCTTAGACGGCGACCCACCGCATCGCCCTGGCGGATGTATCGCCCAGGCATGGAGCGTCGGTGAAATTCTGCGAGCGTACGTGGAGGACGTGAAGGGAAACCGTCCAGGAGCGCACTTCGAAGACCGGGCCGCCAAGACCTCCGCGCGGACCTTTGCTCGGATCGAGGAGGGAGTCGCGGCACGGAAGGCAGCCCCGGTGCGGGAAGTCTCTAACGCCGCAACTCGAGCGTAGAGAGGACGGCCTAGGTGATGCCCTGGACGCCTTCCTCACTCACTCGGACCCGGCGGACACCGAAGGCGAGAATTCGCGCGGGGATGTCGCGGAGGAACGGTATCGCAAAAAATGCACGAACGAACCACGGAATGCGGGGAACGGTCTTTGAGCTTAGTACGCTTCTCAGAATGCGGTTTTGCATGCCGGATTGCATCGCCTGAATCACCTTGGTTGGCCATTCGCGCTCCTGCTGTACTTTGGCCAGATCACTGAGTTGCACGCGGCCAGCCCTTAGTGGCGCGGCGAGAATGTTGGCTGCCACGACCGCGTCCTGCACAGCGTAGTTGATGCCCACGCCGCCCACCGGTGACATCACGTGCGCCGCATCGCCAATCAGCAACAGTCCGGGCTTGAACCAGCGCTGGCAGCGGCTGGATTCAACCGACAAAAGTGAAAATTGATGCCAGTCAGTCAGGGTCTTCACGTGCTCGGCGAGGGCTGGCTCAATCTCGGCGATAGACTGCCGCAGTGACTCGATCCCGGCAGCTCGCAGATCCTGATAATGTCCTTTAGGAAAAACATACCCGATCTGCCAGTAGTCGAAGCGATCGAAGACCGCCAACATTCGGCCAGCCCCGAAGCCTCCGAGAACGCGGCCTTCGGCTTCCGGGAGATCTCCCGGAATGTGGGGCAGGCGAAACCACAGAATGTCCATAGGCGCGGAGGTCTTGATCGGTTCGAAACCGGCCAGATGACGAACCCGCGAGAATCGTCCGTCCGCGCCGACTACCAGTGAGGCTTTTACGTCGTGCATTCCATCAGAGCCGAGATAACGCACGCCGCGCACCTGTCCATCTTCCTCGATCAACTGCTCCACATTGGCACCCATGACCAGTCGGAAGTCCGGATACTTCGACGCTTCGGCTTCGAGAAACTCCAGGAACCGGGCCTGTGGCACCATAAAGATGTAAGGGAACCGTGTTTTCAATCTGCGAAAATCAATGGGTTTGAAAGGAGTGTTTGCTATTTGCAGGGTTGGGCCATAGATCTTCGCATGGCGGAGCTGGTGCAACGGCTCGGCCAGGCCGATCTGATCGAGAATCTCCATGATCGAAGGATGAATGGTGTCGCCGCGGAACTCTCGATCAAAATCTTTGTGCTGCTCGAGCAGGGTGACCGGAACCCCCTGACGGGCCAGCAGGAGCGCCAGCATCATGCCGCCCGGCCCGCCGCCTACCACACAGCAGGTAGTTTTCTGGGGGTCGCGGATATCGGCAGCTTCTGCTGCCTCGGGCTCGAGAGCCAAGGTTGAGCCTGGGGGCATGGACGCCTCCTGACGCAGGAGTCAAAACGATGCCCGGAAATATACCTAGTCGCCGACCAGTAGTCCAGACTCGCGTTTGAGTTCCACGCAGGGTTTGGGGGTGGCCATGCGATCCCGAAATAATTCAAATCACCGGTGCGGATTTTTTTCCACGGGAGGCTCTGCGCATCCAGCGCCGCAAATATAAGGGCCAGAATGCCGCTACGCCAGGCAAAATCAACAAGCGGAAGCCGATCCCCGATCCTTGAGCCTCCGAATCCAGGCGCTGAACTCCAAACCACACGAACCGTGCCGCAAATACCAGACCGTATACCGGCGTACCCGGTCAGCGTTTACACCAATGCTTTTGCCAAAGTCTCAAGCATCGTTACTTCTCACGCATCGGCCCCATAAATCGGAATGGCCGCTCCGTTGACGTCTTTGCCTGTTTCTCCAGCGAGCCAGGTGATCAGGCGTGCGACATTGGCAGGCTGAACCCACTTGGTGACATCCGCATTCGGCATCGCTTTGCGATTGGTGGGCGTGTCCATCGTGCCCGGCAGGATCACATTGGCGGTAATTCCCATATCCTTGTTCTCCAGAGCTACGGTCCTGATCAGGGAAACCATGGCGGCCTTTGAAGCGCTGTAAGCCCCGACCCCCGCGCCTGGTTCCAGCGCCGCGCGGCTTCCGATCGCAATGATGCGCCCGTTGCCTGTCTTCCTCATTACCGGGAGCACAGCCCGCAGGAGGTAGAACGTGCTGTTCAGATTTACGTCAAACATCCTCTGGAAGGTAGCATCGTCAGTTTCCGCAATGGACGGGCCGCCGGCGAATCCACCAACAGTGTGTGCCACAACATCCAGCCTGCCAAACCGCGCCACCACGGTTTCAACCATGCTTTTGGCCCCAGCCGCCGTCGAGATCTCCGCGGGCAGCGCGGTGAACGCAGGGCTGTTGAAAGCCGACTGCTGAATCTTCCGCGACACGCCAACCACGGTTGCGCCTGCGTCGAGGAATGCCTGCGTTACATAGTTTCCCAGGCCGCCATTGGCCCCGGTTACAAGTACGACCTTGTCTTTCATCGAACATGCTCCTGATCTTGATTGCTCGTCGGCTATCAGATTCACATCTTGGCTAAAAGTTGCGGATTCGCGGCGGGTATCGCTCCCAGCGGTGACCCCATCTGCGCAGGCGCAAAAAAATCCTCGAACCCTGTCGCTTTTTGCTACCCCCTGAATCTCACCGACTGGTCACCAACGGCAAGGAGCAGCTCATGGAAGCAACCCGGCCCTTATCCATCCCGGGGAGAATGCACCGACCGATCCGGTCACCGATCCGAGCATTGATCCGCAGCTAGGCGGTGTTATCAGCGAGTTTCACACCTGTCCGAAGCGTGGCTCGGCAGCATGCCGGATCATCTAAGAGCCAACCTGGCTGCTTTTCAGGGACGCCGCTTAAGGCGGGAAAAGATTTGGAGGCGCGGGTCGGAATCGAACTACTGACGCCGTTGCAAACAAAGCATCTATTTTGGAATCAATCGCCGTCGTCTCTCAAATTCTTAACTTCCGCACCCCGCTAGCACAAATTTAGCACAGGAGTGGGTTTGGTCTGGAAATCTCTCCCCCATCACCACACGGCACGAAGGTGACATTGTTCGGGGCACGGTGAGTCAGTAGAATTCAGACAGCATCAAGAGCAGCCCGTCCGTTGCGACGGTGCTCACCAACCGAGGGGTCGGGGTTTCGATCTCCACGGTGGTCGCCTCTAGGCAGATGCGGCGGCAGAACCGCAAAGGAGAACACCTTGCACTCACCACAGGAGGAATCAGTCTCGCCTGACGTTCTCGTCAACAACGTCGGAACGCTGTACACGTTCTGTCCCTTGACTCTTCGGGCTAAGGAATGGATAGACGAGCATGTTCAGGACGATGCTCAGTGGTTCGGGCACGCACTTATCGTCGAACATCGTTATGCGTGGGGATTGGCTCAGGGGATGAAGGACGACGGGCTGGTGCTGGCGTGAGAAGACCAACGAATAGGGGGTGAATCTTATGTGCCTCGAATACTACCCCGAGTGCGGCGACGGAGGGGACGGCTGTTGCGAACGGCGGCTGAACATTGCCCTTGTGTACGCCAAGCGAGATACAAAGCGAAATGGGTCAACTGTCCCCAGAGTCTACTGTCGACGAGTCGACTTCCAGTTGTACGCTTGCTGGGCGGTCAGATACGGCACTCGCGTTTCAGAGTTTGTCGATGCTTGCTGTCCCGTATGCGCCAAGGCCGAGTTCGTTGCCGAGCACTTTTTCGACAAAGCGTTGGACGAACTGAGCCGAATGTATTCGCTCATAGACACTCGAACGGAGAACCGATGATGACGCAAATATATGGAAGAGACTGAAGAGCCGGGATGTGCCCCGATATATTATCGGCTTCTACGCCGAGCGTGTGGCGGAAATCGAAGCAAGTCTTGAATACAAGTTTCCTTATGAACAGAGCTTTGAGGCAAAGTTCACTCGGAGGTTCACACTGGCAATCATCTTTCGGAACCAAGCCTGCCACGGGGATCGGGAATTTGCTGTATTGCGGCCCTGCCCAGACTGTGGCCATTTATAGATTTGCTCGCAGCAGATTGCCCGGAGTGGTTGCTGGGTCGGATTCACGAAAGGCGAGCGCGTCTCGTTAAGGTGTATGCGCATGTCAACTCGGATCCTAATCGCGGACGACGACGTCACCATCCGAATGCTGTTGCGACGGTTGTTGGAGAAGCAGCGGGATTGGCAGGTGTGCGGGGAGGCCAGCAATGGCGTTGAGGCGATTGAAGGAGTCGAGCAACTCGAGCCTGATGTCGTTGTTATGGATCTAGCCATGCCCGTCATGAACTGGCTACAGGCCGGCCCGGAAATCGCGAAAACCCACCCCCGGCTGCCCATGTTGCTTATCAGCGTCCAGGAAGTATCCAAGCAGCTTGCGTGGGAAGCTCGCAACGCCGGCTACAGGGGAGCGGTAACCAAGAGTGCTGGCGATGAGGTCTGGAGGGGAATCGAGGCGCTGCTTCGCCACGAAATGTTTTTCTATTCCGACGATGGATCCCTCGGTGCGGCGCAGGACTAACGGGAGAACCGCCAATACAGAAAGTGGTCTGTTAGCAGCACGGATTTGCTCGCGGCACTGGTTACAGTTCTCTTGTATTCAATGGATGAACAGCCAGGATGTGGTTGGGCTTCGCGGCCTAAGCCTGGCGGCGTCAGCCTCAAGCTAGAGACGTTAACCTCAGTGCTTCAAATGTTTGAAGTTGGCGGTCGCCCCAGTCGTTTCTTGAATGATCGGGCTAGAAAGTTGACACTTAGAAAGCCTAAATTTTCCTTCCTGAAAATCCGGCCAACATTCTAGCCCGATCCCGCATCTTCATCTTCACACCGAACACCGGTGCTCGGGAGAAAACAAATGAGATCCAGAAAACGAGAACGGCTGCTTGGCCTCCTTCTTGGTACAAGCCTTTATCTGTTAGATAAGCTTCGTGACCGTCTGCCCGACAACATGGACGACGTCAAAGACAGAGCCTGGGAGACGTATGAAACTGCGTCCGACCGCCTGAGCCGTGCCACCAATGTCCTTCGCGGCAAAGAAGAATCTCGAATATTCGGCAAAGTAGGCGCTCTGCTGATTGGCGTAGGCGTCGGCCTCGGAGTCGGTCTGCTAATCGCTCCGGCCAATGGTGGAAAAGTACGAGCCGACCTCGCTGATAAGGTCTCGGACTTCGGCGACAAGGTCCGTGAGGTGATAGGGAAAATGCCGCAGGGCGCAACCGGGACATACGGCGAGTAAGGGAGCCACTGGCTGTCCCTGGCTGTCCCGAAAGCTGCTATGCAGCGTCCTTATCCTGATTTTAGCCGGTCCCTTCGGATGGCTTTTTCGGAGCGAGGCCATCATTTCTTCATGACCTCAGTGTTTCTACGAAGGGGCTGCCGTTGAATGCAGCGACGATCAATGGACTGGCCATACCACTGAAATCCGCAAAGTAACTCTGGAGATTGTGTATCCGCAGACCGGCGTTGCAAATGAGAAAGGCTAGATGAGCAGGATTGAGTTTTCGCCAGACAACTTTGGAAGGCGGGCTAAAATCTATTCTCAATGCCTCTAAGCTCGATCTTTTCACACATCCTACTCCAAGTATTCTTCGCCATTACAGCCTTCACCTGATTTCCAAACTCTGACGAAGGAGTACGCTCGGATTGACAAAAGACGAGGAGAAGAAATTCATGAGGAAAACATATATGAGAGCTCTCGTAATGCTGGCCGGGGCCACCGCGCTTTTCGGCAGCCTGGCGTGCTCCAATCAGAATAACGTCTCCTACAAGGATGGCGTGCAAAAGGCTCTGGTGCAGGCTGACTTGAAAGACGTTAGCGTGGCCGAAGATCGGGACAAGAACACGATCACTCTCGGCGGGACGCTGCACTCGGAAGAAGCGAAGGCTAAGGCAGCGGACCTAGCTAAGGCAGCTGCGAACACGCGGATCATCGCGAATGAGATTAGTGTACAGCCTGTCGGCTCCGAGTCGGAGGCCAAGAACGTGGCGTCGAATTTAGATGATGGTATCGAAAACAACTACAAGGCTGCGCTGATTTCAAGTGGCCTAGAGAAGCAACACGTTAGCTTTAAGGCGAAGAATGGCGTCTTGACACTTAGCGGAAGCGTTCACAACGTCAATGAACGGAAGCAGGCTGAGAAGCTTGCTGGCGGGATTCCAAACGTACAGCAGGTACTGAATCAAATCGAAATACGACGGTAAAAACGACGGTAGAGAGTAGGAGTAGAAAGGATTGCGAAGCCGTGAAGTCAGGGGCGAAGATTTCCTGGGAGTGTGGACACCCTCAGTGTGCTGGAAACATTGATTGAGAGGTCAAGCGAGGACACACGCGGGCATTCAAAAAGGGTGCGGGGCGACCGGCGCACCTGTTCGAGAAGCAGCGTAGTTACCGAAAAACCGGACGGAGACAGCATTTGTGTAGAGTGCCGGAAATCTGACAAAGCCTTTTTGGACCGCGTGCCGGATAAGGAGAAGCAAATGAGTGTCTGGACGATACTATTTCTAGTTCTGCTGATAGCTTGGATTGGCGGCTTCACTGTATTCCACGTAGCCGGGGGTTTAATACATTTATTGCTCGTATTCGCCGTGGTCTCCCTGATCCTGCATTTTGTGCTGGGGGAACGGACTGTCTAGAGAAGGGCGCGGACTTGGCTGCTGATCTCAAGCAAGCGTTGTGGTATGCCCGTCAGCAACGAAAGAGCCCTGAGTCGGACCGCAAAGGGGGTGCCCAGATGGAAGTGGTAGCGTTATGGGTTCAGTCCTTTTCTGCAGCGTGAGCTGCAGCACTCCGACTGGCGGGCACTGCCCGATCATCCGGCATTTCTAGTTTTCACTAGGACACGCTCGTTTGGAGGGTAGTCTCGATACTGCTGTGGGAGTTTCACAGTCACTTCTTCGGTCCTCTCGATCGTAACTTCAACGTTGCGCACCTTGCTTTGAGAGCAACTTCACCACTGTTTGCGAAAAGTCGTCTCGAAGGAGAAACCGCCATTCTGGTCCCGAACGACGTTGAATGAGGTTCTGCGGTTCACCTGATACTCGAGCTTGATAATGTCGCGCTCAGTTGATGTAACATCCGTAGAGAAGGTCACGAAAACTTTGCTGGTTACTCTTTGCTGGATGGCCACGCGAGCCCCCGGGCTCTCCTGGGAGCTCCCGAGAACTGGATCGATCGACAACTGGGAAATGCCCGCGAGCTTTTCGACCCGGTTCGTTATCTGGTTGCTGACCTGGGAAGCAATCAGCGATTGCGCTCCCAAGGCGCCTGGCGGCGTCGGATTCGCCGCGGCAGCTTCCGAAGTCTTTCCAAAGGCAATCAGATTGATGATGTCCGAAGGCGGCAGCGCCGGGTCCGAAGCATAGTTCGTATGCATGTGGTCAGCCGGTCCCCAGAAGTGCATTTGAATGTTGTACTGATCGATGGTTGTGTTCACCGCCATATCTACCACCGGCTCGGTTCGCGAACGGTTGGTAAAGTCAATGGTTCCGCCCTGCAGTTTGTAGCGGTTGCCCGAGAAGATCAAATCTCCCCCGCTTAGATTCAGGCGCCCCAGTAGCACAGGTTGTGCCGCGGTGCCTCGCATGTGCAGATTTGCGGAGCCCGTTAGGCTTAGAGTGCGGCTTGTCAGGTTAAGTCCACCCGGAGTCTGAATGCCCACGTCCAGGTTTAAGTTCTGACTGAAACCCTGGGCCGGAGGCGGCGTGGCCTCACCTCCGAACTGGCTCATGAGGTCCGAAATGTCAAAATCCGAAGTGAAAGAGAGTTGGTCGACGCCGACCTGTCCGCTCAGAAGCGCATTCTCGTAGCTCCCGGTAAGAGCCAGGTTCGAGTTGAGCGTCGTGCGTATGCTTTGATCGTAGAGCACACGAACTCCCTGGGCGGTCATCGCCAGATCGAACTGCACCTGCGGGCGGTACACAACCCCTCCACTCGCAGTGAGGGAGCCACCGCCCACCTTACCCTTAAATTGCGTAACATCGAGCCGATCCCGGGTCAGTGTGAGCACGCCATTGCCATTCTGCAGGCCTAGCGGTGCGCCCGCAGTGGCGAAACTCGCGTTGACGATGCGAATTTGTCCTTGCACATTCGGATCGGAGCGGCGTCCGTTCGAGTCAATGTCGAATCGCAGTTCACCTGCGCTGGTGATATCAGGGCTGACCAACTGCGCCAGGCGAAGATCGACGCTGCCCTGCACCAGCATGGACGCGGGTGCATCGTTCGCCGCCGGAATGCTGGCCTGGAAAGTCACCTCGGTGCCCGTGCCGCGAATGGTTGACCGCTGCAGGCTTAGAACTCCGTTCGCATAATCCGCGCGAATCGGTGCGTTAGCCGCCAACTGAATGCTGTTCTGATAGTTCACTGCCAGCTGGGGGATCAGGAGATGTGCTTGCAGCCTAGCCTTGTCTTTTAGCGGACCACGTAACGTGGCGTGAACCTCGGTCTGGCCGGTCACATTCCCAGCCTGCGAAGGAACGTATATCGTCACTAACGGGGATATCGGGATTGTCTGCGTGTCGAAGCTCGCATCTGCCAGGTAGTTGCCGGTAAGTTGGACGGTGCCATGTCCGCCGGCATGTATATTCAGGACTTCGGAATCGAGCGTGAAGTTTGCAACGTGATTCACAACATTGGTCTGCAACTTTAGTCCCCGAATCACCTGGTCGCGAACTTGTAGCTGCGGCACCTCAATTACTGCCTGCATCTGTGGGTCCTGTAATGTGCCCCGTCCGCTGGCGCTAACTCCCAACACGCCCTGCAGCTGCAGGTTCTGCGCTTTCACCGTCTCCAATTGGTCCAGCTTGATGCCAGGCGTATGTAGCTCCGCGGTGTATGACTGGCTCGCGGGCTCGTATAAAAGAGTGGCATTCGCGGATCCGGCGGGCAGGTCAATCTTCAGATTCGCGTTGACCCGATTATCTGTCCCCTGGAACTGCAGGTCCACCGCCCGAATTGCCTCGCCTGCGATACGCGCGGATGTCAGGCCGATTTTGCCGTGTCCCGTGGGCGCCAGCTGCGTGCCACTGGCGACGATGTCAGCTGAAAGAATGCCCGCAACTGACGTGGTCGAACCGGAGGCTTTTATCAGATCCGCAGCGTTGATCTGAGAAGCGGCGATTTGCAATTGGAACGGAGTCGACTTCGTGGGTGACCATTGCTCTAAGCCTGTAACCAGCTTGAAAGTAACGCGTCCTCGACTGGCAGAGTCGAGCTCGCCGTCTTCCACACGGATTTGGGAAGGGCTCGCCGCGACGTTGGCCAGTAGCAGCTTCCACTCGCTACCTCGAACTCGCAGATTTTCCGCGGTGAGCTGTCCGGAGATCTGGGGACTGCGAGTTGATCCGCTGACCGTAGCATTCAGCGCCGCGCGGCCATAAACTCCAATTGGTTGCGCACCCGGGGCCCGGAAACCGGCTGCGATCGTTTCAAGTTCGTGCAAGTCATTGCTCGTCGCACGAATTTGCAGAGCCGCGTTATCGCTTATCGTACCGTTGAGCGCGATAGAAGTTCCGGGCGTTCGGACATAGCTTTGTTCGAACGCCAACTGCCCGCGTTTTCCGACGTATCGGGCGTGGATGACCCCGTTGATAGGAGTTGCTGTGCCGCCTTTTGCCGGCTGAGCACTCCCTTGAAGCGTGGCGTCAGCGCTCGCGAGCATGTCCTGCATGCTCTTGCCCCAGGTCGCGTCAGCAGTAGCGTTAAGCAAGCCGCGCAGGGCGATCTGATCCGCGGCCGACGCTGATGATTTTGTCCTTTGCAACTCACTCTGCAACTCGGCTAGTGAAACAGCACGTAGTGACGCGGACAATCGGGATTTCGTTGAACCGGCCAGGTCGCGCATCGTGATTGTGCCCGCCAGCGCGCCTCCCAGCAACTGAGCGTGTATGCCTTCGATTTCCGCGTTTGCATTGGCCAGCGAATAGTGCGCACTGATGTTACGAAGTTCGACGTGTGCGTTCTCGCTGGTTACCGTCATACTAGTGCTGCGCATTTCTCCGTGCGCGGTGACCGCTGCCAGGAGCGGACGGTTTGACCGGCTGTCGTAATCGAGGACACCCGACGACTGCAGAATGCCAGTCGGCAGCGACCCGTTCTTGAGTGCACGCCGAAATTCGTCTGCATCAATTGTTGCGTCGTACGTCGCATGCACTTGCGGCTGCGAATAATTGCGGACGTTCGCAACAACGGATAAACGCGACCTTCCAGCGTTAAGCTCGGCGCCTTCTAGCTTAAACTCTTCCGGTGTCGCAACAAAACGTGCATTGAAATTGTGACCGATGGAATTAGAGTTCTGTAACTGAAGATGCCCGTCGCGATATGAGAGCGTGCCGGAGTAGCTTTTCGTCAGTGGCTCGAAGCCGGACTGCAGCATCAAGTCGTGGAAGTCAGCGCTGAGATCGCTTTTGCGGTTGTTGTAATAAATCTCGCCGCGTTCCAGCAGCAAATGACGGATGCCTAGATCAAATACATCCATCTTGGCCTGCGCGCCCGGCTTCTCTTTCTTCGGCGGAGGAAGGTTCGTTCGCCCATCGCGGCCGGCGAAGATCCGAACGACCGGGCGCTCAATGCAGACGTCACTGACGTACCAAGCCTTATGCAGCAATGAAGTGACGGTTACTCCCACGTGAATCGCATCCGCTTGGAGCAGAGGCGAATCGGAGTATGGCACGGCCCCATGTACCATCACATCGTACAAATCAATCGAAGGGCTGACGCCGGACCAATGAACAGCGAAGTCTCGCATCTGCGTTTGGCTGCCTAATGCCTCCGTCGCCTTTTGTTGGGCAGTTCGCAGCAGATAGGCATGAAACCGGTCACTGTGCAGGAGGACGGCCGTCCCGAATACAACCAGCACGCTCAGAGCGCCCATGCCGACCGCAATCCATTTCACGATCCTCTTTCGTTTTCCACCCCTTCGCTTCGCCTCGAACGGACGCACAGGCTCCGGCGAGGGGTAGTCCGGGAATGGTGGTTGTGGTAGAGCGCTCAAAATGCTTGCCCCAAGGTTATGAAGATTTGTGTTGCTTTGATTCCGGTTAGCGCGTTGAAGTTGTGCCCAAGATCGACCCTTACCGGTCCAATCGGCGTGGCATAGCGCAATCCGACTCCCACCGAATTTGTGTAATTCGATCCGAAATCACGAAACCCAACATGTTCAAAAACGTTCCCCCCGTCATAGAAAGCGACCAGACCGAGGCCCTTCTTAATGGGAAGAGGAATGCGGAACTCGGAATTGAGGATGAACAGTTCGCGGCCCCCAGTCGGTACTCGAATAAAAGCGCAGGTGGAAGGATCTGAGGGATTGCTGCACACCTGAACCGAGCGTTGTGGTCCCGCTCCATTCAGCGGGAAGCCCCGCAAGGTGCTGCCGCCGCCAGAGAAAAATAACTCGCTTACCGGGACGCGGCTACCCGCGAATTCCTGCTCAACTCCCATTCGCAGACTGTTCGCCCAGACAATTCCCTTCCCTATTTCCTTGTAGTAAGCCTGCTGCGCCCGGAGTCTGGCGAAGTTCACGCTTGATCCAAGGGCGGTCGGATTGATGCCAAGTTCCAACGTCTGGTACATACCTTTGTGGGCGTCCAAAGGGTGGTCGCGCGTATCACGCACATAGGTGCCGGAGAGAATCGAGAGGCGTACATGCTGATCCTCGGGAGAAACCAGGTCAGGGATCAGCAAATTGGTCAGGGCGGTCTCCCGATAGTCGTAGCGCAGCGTAAGTGTTCGTGTCGCGGCTTCATTCAAAAGTCGCTCCAACTGGAAGCCAAAATCACCGGTGCGCGATGTAAAGATAGGATTCTCGCTATTGCGTTCTCCCGAGAGCGTGAGGCTTGATCCCCAGTTGCTTCCAACAAAATGAGGGTTCGCGTAAGAGGCGGAGCCTCGCTGGACCAGCCGCGCGCCCAAGGCCGCGAAGGTTAAGGTCTCGCCCAAGCCGCGGATGTTGTTCCGCGTGTACTGGAGTGTGGCCCGAGGCCCCCAAAACGTCTTCTGGCTGGTCTTGAACGATGTCGGCAAACCAACCGGTGGAAGCCCCGGCAGTGCAATTGTTTCACTGGGAATGCTTCCGCCGCGATTCAGTACCTCGAAGCCGAAGCCGTATTTGATGTCGTTTTGCCGGCCCTCGTGCAACTTGACCAGAACGTCTTCCTGGGTTTGGGTCGTTATCTGGCGACGGGGGTCGATCTCAGCCCAATCGAAAATTCCCAGACTGTATAGACGGCCTTCGGCGGCTAGCATGTCGTCCTCTTGAAGCGGTGTTTCGGGCTTGAGTCGCGCAGTCCGGTCGATCAGCGACTGCCGAGTAACTTTGGCCCCAAGCGTAGCGACCGATCCCAGGATCACTTTTGGGCCTTCAGAAATCGTGTACGTCACGTCTAGGCGATGAGGATCCTTTCCAACGGGACGTGCGGTGGCTCGAAAGTTCGCATTGAGGTAGCCCAATCGTAAATATTGCGCGCCAATCTGATTACGGTCTTCGTCAACGTTTTTCGTGGAGTACGGCTGCCCTTCGGTTATTTTCAGCCCTTGCGGCGCCAGCGTGGATACCGGCACGGTGGTGTTGCCCACGACATGCAACGATTCCACGATGTCCCGAGGTCCTTCCTTTACCCGGAATGCCACCGAGATGTTGCCGCCAGCCCGCTCGACCTCGGGAGTGACCGTTACGCTGCTGAAGCCCGCGGCCTGGTACACCCGCTTGAGATTATCGGCGCTGGTTTTGACCAGTCGCTGGCTGAACGCGCCGTGGGAGAAGAATCGCCCCTCTTGCACCTTCACCCGGCCTTGCAGTTGATCGTCGGAGAGTTCCTGGTTTCCGACAATCTCAACCTCTTTCACTTTGTGGCGCGCCCCTTTAATAACGCGGAAAAGAATTGTCTGGCCGTTTGGTGCCAGCTGAACATCGGACTGCACCGCGACGTCGAAATAACCCTTCGATTGAAAATGTGAAATGAGATTCTCGCGGCTTTCCTGAATCAGCTCGGGATCGAGTCCGGCGATTTGATAGATAGGCAGCAACTTCTTCTGCGTCCGTCCCCACAGATGAGCGCCTTCCACCTTGACGTGGGCGCGCGCGCCCAGCGTTACCTCGAATTGAAGGTCAGCCCGGTGCGTGGCCCGATCATACTCAGCTCCTGCCATTTGAACCCTGCTGCCCAGGTAGTCGTGGCTGATGAGCTGCGATTCAAGATACTGGGTGGCGTTCTGTATTCTTCGGAGGGAATAAGGTTTCCCCGCACGGATTGCCGATACACGGACCCGTGCGATCCAGGACTTCAAGGCCTTCTGAAGCCGTTGTTCCTCCTCCGGTGGAACGCCTTTCAGAATCACTTTTCCAAATTTGGCGTGACGATTGAGACTGACATGGAAAGCCACGTTCACCAGCTCATGCGCCGCATCGGTCTGTACCTCTGGCTTTACGTCTGCCTCGAAGTATCCATTCTGCTGAAAAAACTTCGTCAGCGAAGTCTGGGCGTTCTGGATGTCGACGGGAGAATACGCCCCCCGCGGAGGATAGTCAGAGACCTGCAGCAGCCGCGAATAGGAGAACCTGCCGTCGGCTCCCGGAAAGTTGAAAATGCCGAAGTAAATTGCCGGCTGACAAACCAGCAACACGCGAACTCCGTCGGCTTGTGGACGAACCTCGACCTGGACTTCCTTGACTTGTCCGCTGTCCTTCAGCGCGGTTATCGATTGATCAATTTTTGCTCGCGAGAACGGCTGCCCTTCGCGCTGCGCCAAAAGAGAAGTGAGCTGCTGTTGGTCAAGATCAGGCCGGCCCGCGATCTCGACTGAGACCACGTTTTGCCCCTCGTAAGATGGCAACACTTCCTGCACCTGTGGCGCCGTCGCGGGAGGTTGTGTCTGTGCCCAGCCCGCCACCACGGCAACGAACAATATTATTCCGCCGAGCAGCATGCTCCTGCCAACACATGCAACAAGAATGATTTGTCGCTTACGCATGGTGCCGGATTATCCCTGCTCCCGTCCGCGCCGCATTCTTGAAACTAGGCCTTGGTGCGCAAGGCAGGCGGCTGCGGAAACTCGTCGGGTCCATTTGATGGCGACAACTGCGTTTGTTTTGTATGCGAACTTGGAGAAGCTATGCGAACTGGAGAAGGCAATGAAATGAATACGTTACGATCTATGAGATAGAGCGCAAAGACTGGAGAATACAGCTATCCCGACGATCGCATCCAAAGCGGTGTGCAAGTCCGGAAACTCAAGTCGGCTGTGGTGCGGGCATACACCGATGTTGAACGGAATCACACCCTGCAGATGGCGGCAGCGCTCTCCTATTACTTTGTGATGGCCCTCTTTCCTGCGCTCATCTTCCTTTCTGCGGTCGTCGCCTTCCTCCCGGTTTCGGGTCTGTTTGACCAGGCGCTTGAGCTGATGGGCCGATTTATTCCTCCGGATGGCATGATCGTTGTGCGCAACGTTCTTGGCGACGTGGTAACACCGAACCGGGGAGCCTTCTTATCTGTGGGATTGATCGGGACCCTGTGGACCGCATCCGGCGGGTTTGCAGCGGCGATCGAAGCTCTCAACATTGCTTACGACGTGGAAGAGACGCGCCCGTTCTGGCGAACTCGGCCTCTGGCGATGGCCCTTACCGTGGTAATTGGTGTGCTTCTCCTGGTTGCGCTCGCAACGATGATCGTAGGCCCTCATTTTGGCGAATGGCTGGCCAGCCGAATCCATTTGTCGCAAGTCTGGTTGTGGGCCTGGCCGTACTTCCACTGGATGCTGTCGGTTAGCTTCACTGTCCTCGCCGTTGAAGCCCTTTACTTTCTCGCTCCCAATGTAAAACAGCGCTTTCTTGCCACCCTGCCTGGCGCACTTCTTTCGGTTAGCTGCTGGATCGGACTGTCCTACCTGCTAGGCCTTTATTTCCGGACGTTTGCGAACTTCAACAAGACCTACGGAACCCTGGGAGCGGGCATTGCTCTGATGGTTTGGCTGTACTGGACCGGATTCGCAATGCTGGTCGGAGCCGAATTGAATGCCGAACTGGCGAAACGAACCAAGGAAGGCGCAATCGAACAGAAAGAGGATCCACCCACATCAACGAAGCTCGTTGCGTAACACTGACTCAGCCAAAGCGCCGCGCTGCGCGTCAACGATCTCGTGTTTGCGAAAAAAAGCCCAGCTGTTGGCTGGGCTTGGAGGTCGCGGTTTAGAGGGCGGGAATTAACGCGGTGCGCTGCCGCTCTGACACGTCTTGGACACGTGTTTGACGGAGGTAACTTGTATGGCTTGAGAACTGCTCGGCTGTTGCGTCGTGCTACTCCCAGGTCCACCACTCGGCGCCGTGGATGCCGAACTTGAAGTGCCGCTGACCTCCTTCTTGTCAGTCAGGATGTAGTTCCCAGCAGAGCCACTAAGACAGCCCTGAACAGTTGTTTCACTCTCTGTGCTCGATGCTGCTGTTTGGCTTGAATCCGTCTGATTGGGGCTCGTTCGGCCCGGTTGATTCTGTGCCGCGGCCCATAACGTGCCGAGCAACAAAACGGAAAGTAATAGCAGATGTCGCATATCGATCCTCCCAATTCACTTTCGATATGTACGCTCCCCTTTGGTGCGGTGCAATACAGCCTTTGCCGGATACTTGAGTTCACTTCATCCGACAACGCATCCAAACATTGGTTGAGGTGAGGTCCATGAACAAGCTTGCTAACAGAGTGGGATTCAATGCCGGGTTTGGGAAGGCAGCAGCCAAGGCGGCTGGCTGGGTAGGGTCTCCCTGGGCCTTTGTCTTAGCCTTGGCCTGTGTGCTGGTATGGGCGAGCCTCGGTCCTTATTCGAGGTTTTCGGACACCTGGCAACTGATCATCAACACGGCAACTACAGTAATTACCTTCCTGATCGTATTCCTGATCCAAAACACACAGAATCGAGACGCCCGTGCGTTGCACCTGAAGCTCGACGAGGTAATACGTGCCCTCCAAAGCGCGCATAACGAGATGATCAATATCGAGAACCTGTCAGAGGGAGAGTTGGAACAACTGACAAAACGCTACGAACGCTTTAGCGAGGCATGGAAACGGCGGCAGAGCCGCAGTAAAACGAAAATTTGACCCAGCTCTTTCTGATCAACTCTTGAAGAATGCTTCGTCATGTAAGTTTCTGGTCAAGTCTCATTTCTCATTCTCTCGAGGGGGACTCGGCATTCACCGTCTTCGGTTTGCCGTGCGCCGGCCGATGGATCTCTTGTCGCATTGTAGGTTTTTTCCTCGCCGGCAACATGGCCAGCTCAACCATCCGACCCGTTCGGGCCGATTCGTAAATAGCACGTACGATTTTGGGGCTGCCAAGGGGTTCCGCTGCGGTTCGAAAGAAGGCAGCCCGGGATTCGAAGGAAGGTAACCGCCGGGGCCACAAGATTTCGGGTAAGCGCTCACGCGCGGTCTTAGGCGCTCTTTGCCGGGAATCTCGTCGAGGAGCAAGTCACGAGGCACTTTCTCGCCAAGCGGCCGAGTCTGCAGCCAGGCGTGGGAAACAAAATCGTAAGCGAGTTGCAGTCAAAGCTGCAAGAACGCGCCGCGCTGCATAGAGGAATGCTCGTAGCGATTCGCGGGTGGGAGCGGGCGTCGCCCTACCGACGACGGTCGGATTTTCTAGCCTGCTTGATCGCCGTAAGTCGAAGCACCGCAGCTGCCGCAGTGTATCTCACTGCGTCTTTCTCATCGGCCATGTACTTCTCAACTGTGTTGAGCGCCGATCTGTCTCCTCGTTTGGCGAGAGCTTCGAGCGCGGCCGTCTGCACAATCCAACTCTTGTCCCCCGCCGCGTCAGTTAGAGCCGTGGTCGTAGCAGGGTCAGGATCTCTGGCCAACACCTTCGCGGCGGCTGCACGGACCGGAGAGGAGTCATCCTTGGCGATCGTCTTGATAGCTCCCCAGCCGATGCCGGCAAAAGGAATGAAACCAATGCCTTCTTCAAATCCGAGTGCCGCCATCTTTTTAGGGTCGTGAAAGAGCGAAGCCTGCGATGAGATGAGGCCTTCCTTGGCCTTGCGCTCACCGTTCAGGACTTCGTAGTACACCTCGTAGGCGGAATTGTCATGCATCAAGTCGAGGGAGTGAGCGGCCGCGAGTACAACCAACGGATCGTGATCGTCGAAAGCTGCTCTCAACTTCGGGATGCTTGCCCTCGACTTCATTTCTCCCAGGGCAGTGGCGGCGGCCGATCTCACTTCTGCTTTGTTGTCCGTCAGCGCCTTTTCCGCCAGTCTGGCGCTCTTCACGTCATTTGGGATCAGACCCAGAACGAGGGTTGCCGTTGCACGATCAATGGTCTTGTCGCTTGCACATGCGCTTTCCAATAAATGCCAAGCCTGCTCCCGAGGGCTTTGGGAGGTTTTGGATCGAACTGGACGCGCTTGCCTGGGCTGATCTTCCCGCGGTTGTGTCGCTGGCTGGTTGTCGTTTGGCGCCGTGTTTGGGCTTGGTTGTTGTCGCGCTGGCAAGGTTGGCTGCGATGGCGGCTCAGTCGATTGCCCCAAGGCTAACAACTGGCAGCATACGACGAACACGAACGCATGACTTCTAGACCACATTAGATTGGTATTCATAGGATGGCCTATCCGACAGACTAACCCACAATCTGATCCTTGTTTCCAGCTTGCAGCCTGTCCGACTGCAGCTTGGACGGCAACAACCGCGGCGATCCAAAGGGTCGGCCCCAGGCAAGAATACCCGGCAGCGAAGTCTAGCTCACGGCCGAGTACTCTGGGTCGAACTCTTTGCCACCATCGACGTGGCCTGCGCCACATTCAGCCCGGAGGGCACGGGTTTGAATTGGCTCCTAACCTCGAGTTGTTGCTCGCCGATCGAGTGGAAGAACAATGCCATGACCCGAGATGTGCACATCGAGCACTGACACCCCCCAGTCCCTAGTCGCAACTTCGGATTGCACGACTTCGAAAGTACCTCCCTTCCTACGCTTGCCGAGAATTCCAAATCCGAAATCAACATCGGAAATAAATCTCCCCGAGAGCTTCGCCAGCCTGGTTTGTTTTGCATCAATCAGCAGCACGCCCTCCATAGCATGGAACACTTTGGCTTCGTTGCTTGACGGCCGGTACTTTGGATTGGGCCGGCATTGCTCTGAGCAATTGCAGAAGTGGAAGCAAGCACGAGAAAAGATAGCACCTCACGGAGCCGGGGCGGCGAGCTTGATGCCAAGGCAAGCGGTACTCATAAGCGACTTACGATGACCTGAGCGGTCAATCCTTCCGAAGTCAAGCTGCCACAGCTTTGCGGTTCCTTCGTTTGGCCTGGACCCGCCTGAAACATTCCGATCCGCGCTTGGTGATCCTCTGGCCGTCTTTCCGACAGTCGTCGCAGACCTAACCTGCAAGCAGACTCTGCGGGGTTCCGCCTTGTGCCGCTATCAGGAAGATTTTCCAAGGCCGACCGGATTGAAGATCGACGTATCACGTATCCGCCGGTGGTGTTGCCCCGCTGGTCTCCAGACGGTGGCCAGATCGCATGAGCTGCTGGTTTTCGCTGCCATCCTCGGGCGCGAAGAGGCTCTTTATGATCTCAAGGTCGAGGATGACGTTTTGCTTGGTGACCTGTCTCAAGATGTCTCACGAGTGGCCATCCTCCTGGATCGCGTGTTGCCTTGTATTTGCGTTCTATGAATGATGTAGGATTTGTAATCGTGATCTCCTATTTGCGTCGCAGGAATGCTGCTACCCCCGCCTTTAGCACACAATTAATTCTTAGTCACAATGTGGATACAGTTCCTAGCTTGTATCAGCGGCGTAATCAGCGAGTGGCAGGGTCTAGCGCAGTCTGGGCTTGACATCCATCGAGCCCTATTGGACTTGGTGTGGCAAGAGAGATGCAAGCTCTACCTTGATCGTCTGCAATGCCGTGCGTCTGGCTTCGTGGGCAGCCTTGTCAATCGGGGAGTGCGTTCTCCTGAGCTTGTACTGGGCCTCGGCGTCTTGGCTTGCTGCTATTTCGAGTTTGAGTGTCTTGAGTCGCTGTTGAAGGGCTTGCCCGTCCATGACGCAATATTAGCCTTCGCTGGCAGGCCGTGTCACCTGCCTTGTGGCTCTGAAAGAGTCGTGTGGTAGTCGTAGCACTGACCGCAGAATGAATCTCCGCAGCATTCCATGCAACAGTCAGAACAGATTGCAGTATCACAGTCAGAGCACTTGGCTACCGCAGTCTTACCGCACATCATACCTGCGTCACTGTCACTGGATAGGTATTCGATTTGGCAGAATGGATTCCCGGTCGCCCGGGTTGCAAGTCGAGTCTGTGAACAGTTTACTCCGACAAGCATGATCGGCAGGGATCGGCCATCGACGTCGGTCGACCCCGGTCGACCTGCATTCTTCAATTGTTCAAGTTCGTCCTGAACTCTCGCCCAGTCTTTTGGCTTTCGCTTAGTCGCGTAAGGCGCATCCGGATGGTCAAAGAATCCCAGCAGTTCGGCCTGAACCTCCGGCGACGCACCACGGAAATCCTGCTTCGCTAGTGCTTCGAGCAACTTTGCATGCGTCTCGTCATTGAGACGATATTGTCCTGGTCCGGCTATTTGACCGGTGTCAAAATTGTCGTTCGGTAAGTGAAGCAGCTTGGTATCCACCTGGCTCAGCAGCTGCCGGTAGCGATCCAGAGTCGCGTTAAAGCTTGCTTCGAACATTCGTTCTGTCTCAGGCGTAGGGGTTTTGAGCTGCAGCACCTTCAGAGGCCCGAATTTGGGAAGAATACGAACCAGGAAAGCGAGGAATCTTTCGCCGAACGTCGGCCGCTGATATTGCTGTCCCCAGTTCTTTTGGTAACTTGCGCGAGAAAGATTATAGAGAAACTTCTTTTTCGTCATGCCCGGCTGATCCTTCATGATCTCGTCTTTCTTCAGACTCCAGGCAACGCGAGTCGCCTTGGGAAGAAGTTGGCTAACATCGTGGCGGTACGAACCGATCGCCTTATCTTCGTTCGAAAGAACCTCTTTCAGATCCAAGCCGTACGTCTCCTGGAACGCCTGTTCCAGTAGCGGAGCCGACACTCCGAAGCCGATAAAGTCGTGGTAGCTGTCAGGAGCGTATCGTCCGCGCGCAACCTCTAGCACGTCGAATCCGAATTCCGTCTTTACGTGCGCTAGCTTGTCTTGTTCATAGGTAACGGAGTCGCCATATTTCTTTTTCAACTTGGGATACAAGATCGGCACCGCGCGATTGGTGCCCATGGGATGACCATCGTTGTCCGCGGCATAATGAGCGAGAGCGCCTAGTGCAAACGCGAAGCCGTTGATGTCTTTGGCATCGCGGATAAGAGCCAGGACAAAATCTCCACTGCGCACGTAGTGTGTCAAGTCACTGAAGAAAAAACTTCCGTGCGGATAATACCCCATGTCCTGGATGATCGCCCCACCGTAAGCGTAGCCGTGTGCCTGTTTGATTTCTGCTGATGTCGCACCGGGAAAACGCTTCAACAGCAAGGGGCGAATATTCGTGTCCCATACGCTATCGACAATTGCTTCGTGTGCAAGAACGGCGTAAGCCTCGGTCTCGTTGGGATAGCCCAGAGCGAGTACAAGCGCCATGATGATGGCAAAGGTTCTCACAGAAACGATTCCTCGATGTGTCCCATTCTGCCTCGCTGTCGTCTTACTCGCCCAGAATCGTGCATGGTTTGGATGCTGGCAGACCTGAAATAGGACGTAGCCGGGAATGCCGACTACGGACTTCCAAGAGCCATAATTGCATCAATACCAGTGCATTTTGTCCTGGTCCAACCTGAAGGGACTTCGCCCGCCAAGTTAAATAACAACCCAGAACGAACAGTATGCTTCCAAGCAGTCACGAGTCTGCAATGTCTCAAGTGCTCACAGAAAACCCGGTGCGCGTGTCACGATGGGTAAAACCGGCGGCGCTGTCCGCGTTGGGTCTGAGCTTTGTCGCCGTTTTACTCTTGGCGTTCTTTTGGCCCTTCAAGCTTGATGCCGTCCTAAAAGAGTTGGCGGATGAGAGCGACAGCAAGGTCACCGCAGGCTCCTTTCATGCGACTTACTTCCCCCATCCAGGTTGCGTGCTAGAAAACGTCATTTTTCAACACAATCCAAAAAGCGGCACTCCGCCTCTGATTACCGTTAAGCGGATAACGATTAGAGGCACCTTCATAGGCATTTTTGTTAGACACGTAAAGCTGGTCTTGGTGGAGGGCATGCATATTCAGATTCCGCCACTGGGAAGTGAACATTTCAAAACACCCCAAAGATCGTCGGTTGTGGTTGATGACTTAGTAGCGGACGGAACGATTCTGGAGGTGGCATTCCACCAGGCCGGCGCGCCGCCGCTCCAGTTTGGGTTTCTCGGATTCAACATCAGGTCCGTCGGGAGTTACGGCCCTGCATCGTTTAAAGCAACGCTTTCAAACCCGACACCACCGGGAGAAATCACCACGTCCGGGAAGTTCGGTCCGTGGAACGCTGATGACGTAGGCAAGACTGCTGTATCCGGGGATTATCGCTTCGAACACGCGGACCTAGGCGCCCTCCGAGGAATTAGCGGGACACTTGCTTCCTCGGGAAAATATGCCGGTACATTGGAACGTATTGAGGTTCAGGGAAGTACTGATGTGCCGCGTTTCGCTGTAACGCGAAGTACGCATCACGCACAACTACGGACTCAGTTCCACGCCGTTGTGAATGCTGAAAACGGTGATGTTATCTTGCAAAATGTAAATGCGAATTTTCGCCAGACCACTATCTGGACTCAGGGCAGGGTCGCAGGGGCAGCCGGTCAGACAGGCAAAACTGTCTCCCTCGCGATGGCCAGCAAAGAGGGGCGAATTCAAGATCTTCTACTCCTCTTCACCAAGTCACCGCAGGCGCCGATGTCGGGCATGGTCAGCTTCAATGCAAAAGTTTCCGTCCCGCCGGGAAAAGAGCATTTTCTGGAAAAAGTGGAGTTGCAGGGCGACTTTGGCATTGATGCCGGTAGTTTTAGCAAGGCCGATACCCAACAGGGAGTCAACAGCCTGAGCCAGGGCGCCCTGGGGGATAAAAATCATGAGAGTGAAAATGATGACAGCGATCCTCAAAACGTGCTTTCCGACTTAAAAGGTCACGTTTTCCTTAGAAATGGTGTAGCCACGTTCTCTGGCCTTTCCTTCGGCGTGCCTGGCGCCCTGGCGCAAATGCGGGGGACCTACAACCTGATCAGCGAGAAAATTGATCTGCACGGAACGTTGAAAACCGAGGCCGAAGTTTCCAAGACAACTCACGGTATTAAATCGCTAATGCTGAAAGTGCTGGATCCTTTTTTCAAAAATAAGCCCAACGGTTACCTGGCTCCAGTCAAGATCACCGGCACCTACGACCATCCGGAGTTCGGCTTGGACTTAGGCGATCGGAAAAACAATAGCGATCAGCGCGCGAAGGCGCATACACCTCCAGACCAGGCAAAGCAGTGATAATTCGCCCTAGAGCAGGCCATGCAGCCTACCTTCAGTCGCAAAACCACATCAAAAGTCCGCAATGACAAAGTTATCCCGACTTTTTGTCGTATTTTGTGCCCTTGTCGCGTGCGGACCCGAATGGGCCAATTCGCAGGCCGTGAATTCCCAGTTGCCTGACACTCCCTCCCGTACAAGGGAACTAGATGGACAAAGCGCAGACGCTCCCTCAAACCGGGAAGTCTCATGGCACAGCCTGCCAAAAGATTTCCTTCACGATCAAAAAGGCATTTGGCTGTTGTTTCCTGCTCAACTGGCGAAGGGACACTATTGGCTCCCCACACTGGCCATCGCAGGCGGTACGGCTGGGCTGATCGTCGCCGATCCCCACGTCATGCCTTATTTTCGTACCCATTCGCGAAATCTCGATGATGTGAATGACACATTTGACGCCCCGATCACCAGCGCAGAGGTCATCGCATTGCCGCTCTCACTGATGGTTGCAGGTTACGCCCAGCATGACCCGTACCAGGTAGGAACGGCACTGCTGGCGGGAGAGGCTTACGCTGACAGCGCCGTCGTTGACCTCGCGGTCAAGGCCATTACTCGCAGAAAACGTCCTTCTGACGTACCCGACGGGGCTCCATTCAATGACACGTTCTTCAGCGGCGGAAAATCGCCATTCAAAGGAAGCAGTTTTCCGTCCGGGCACGCAGCCGGTGCTTTTGCCATAGCTACGGTAGTCGCGACGCGCTACCACAATCACCGCTGGGTACCCTGGGCGGTTTATGGGTTCGCGACCGCAGTCAGCTTTTCTCGAATAACCAGTAGTGCTCACTTCCCCTCGGACGTGTTTCTTGGTGCAGCTCTCGGCTATACCATCACACGCTATCAGGTGCTGCGCCCACGCCGAATTGTAACGCGGCGGCCACTTTAGGTTGGGTCGAGGGCAAGACCGCCTGAACGTGCGCCTGGCCTAATTGCACGATTCGCCCGTGCTGGACGGTAGAGCTTGTGATGTATTAGGACTGAAGCCCAAGAGAAAGTAAAACGACTTGATCTCGGGGACCGCTTGGCTAGATCAGCATTCATTTTCCATTCTCCAGATTGAAGGAGAAACCGCAAGATCCCCTTCATGGTGGCTGAAGAGCGTTCGAGTCAAGCTTTCGTTTGGCGATCTCTCTGGAACGTGGCTGCAAACTAGCATGGAAGCCGTGGCTGAGGTTCGCCTTCTTGGTTTGCATACTTTGGCATCACGTATTGTGGATTACCGTGGCACCGATATATCTGCATCCGCAATGCTCGTTCCAACTCGCATTCAATTGCCGATCCACAGATCCCAGACATTGAAGGGCGAAGCGTCAGAAAAGTAATGTCCCGCGAGAAGGATCTCGTGATAATCCGCTACGCCCGAGGGACCTGAAACTCCCGTTTACATCGACGCGCGCCGATCTTCCTTGTCAGGTTGATAGACATTCGGCCGGGGTAGGGGATTTTTCTACCTCTAAAGCTACCCATCAACGCGCTGGGGGCAGTACTCTCAGGACAAAATTCAACTACGCCCCCTACCGGTGGTCAGATGTCGTGGGGGAGAACCTAACGGGATGGAATATGCTCCCCTTGTCCCACTTTCCGAGGACTCAAGGAAATCCTGTGCAGTTCAAGTCTCAACCTTAATCAAGCCTTAATCAAGCCTTAATTCGGTGGTCTCAACGAGGAGTTTGACCTGAGGAAGTCCGCAAGACCCACGCCGTGAACAGCGCGACGGCATCTAAGTAGACGAGTGGAGGTAACAACCATGAAACGCGTTAGAGCTGTCACGGTAGCCATTTTGTTCTTACTCCTTGGAGCCGGTGTTCTGGCCTACGCACAACAGGATCAGCAGGACGAGAAGCCTGAAAAACAAGCCAAGCCGGAGCAGCACGCCAAGCCCGAGCAGCACGCCAAGCCCGAACCAAAGCCGCAACCGAATCAACAGCAAGAACGCGTGCAACAGGAGCGGCAGCGCGAACAGAACCAACAGCAGCAGCAACAACGTGAGCAGCAAAATCAGCAACGGCAACAGCAGAACCAGCAGCAAGAGCGAGTACAACAGGAGCGAGAGAGAGGGCAGAATCAGCAACAGCAGCAGGAACGAATACAGCAGCAGAACCAGCAACAAGAACGCGTGCAACAGGAGCGCCAGAGGGAACAGAATCAACAACAACAGCAAGAGCGAATACAGCAGCAGAACCAGCAACAAGAACGCGTGCAACAGGAGCGCCAGAGGGAACAGAATCAACAACAACAGCAAGAGCGAATACAGCAGCAGAACCAGCAGCAAGAACGCATGCAGCAAGAGCGGCAGCGCGAGCAGAATCAACAGCAGGAGCGCGTGCAGCAACAGCAACAAAGCATCCAGCAACAGCAACGCAGCCAGCAGCAGACTTACCGGAATCAGGCGCAGGACGACCGCCAGCAGCAGCTGAATCGGCAGCAACAGGAACGCGCCCAGCAGCAATGGCAGCAGCAGCAACAGCAGCACGAGCAGCGCGAGCGTCTTTCACAACAGCAACAGCAGCAATTGATTCAGCAACAGCAACAGCGCGTAACGCAGTATCGCCAACGCCTGGACGAGCAACAGCGTCACCTGCAAGAGCAGACGGCATCCTTGCAGCAACAGCGGCGGATGGCGCAGTATCGCTTTCAAGAGGAGTACGTGGAGCGCCTGCGTGACCAGGACAGACGCCTCCGTGAAGAACGGCACGATTACAACAATGACCCCTACTTCTACACCGCGCCAATTTACCGTTACAACCGCGGCGGCGCTTACTACGAAACCAACCAGTACGGCGCTGATTTGCTAAGGCAGGCGGTCAATACTGGCTATCAGGAGGGCTTTCGCGCCGGGGCCGCCGACCGTGAGGATAACTGGCGTCCCGATTACCGGAACAGCTACGCCTATCAGGATGCGACCTATGGCTACAATGGTTATTATGTAGACCCCGAAGATTACAGATACTATTTTCGCGAAGGTTTCCAGCGTGGATACGAAGATGGCTATAACGACCAATATCAATATGGATACAATTCGAACGGCTCGTACGGCGTTCTGGGAGATGTTCTGTCCCTGATCCTCAACCTGCAGTCGCTTCGCTAGAAGTTTGCGGTTCTTGACAGCGCCCGGCCTTTAGTTGATCGCAGAAGGTCAACTTTAGCCGGGCGCATTGTTTTCGGACAATCCATGTGGCACGGCCTTCATTTCCAATGCGCCACTGCAACTAGATCCTTCGCCGGGTTTCGTTCATCCTTCCTGCACTTCGCCCAATCGTCAAAATGGGGTTACAGTTCGGAATACAGCCCGCCCGGAACCCTGTGACGCTTGAACGTTGGCGAATCGCCCGGCAGCACGAAATGTGCTCCGGTGTGCAGAAGTGCGCTAAATGCCTGATATAGCGCGAGGAAGTGCCGCCCTTGACAATTGCCTGAGAACAGGCGAAAAACAGGCATTGTGTCCACTACCTTGCGACAGGCAGTTGACGGGCAAACGTGCGCCACGAGCGCGGAAGGCCGAAAGGCTGAGTAGTGCGTAACTGCTTAACTGATGAGGGTAGGCCCCTCGGAACCGGTCTGCAGGGACAGGTTCCAAACCACCTTCGGCGGCTGTGGTCAAGAGCCATGGTCGTGAGCACAGAAGGAAAAGGCCTGGCAAGGACCAGGTCAGGTGACAGGCAAGAAGAGGACCGCAAGGGAACCACTATGGAAGTGTCGAAAGTCAAGAGATGATGTCAAAACCGCGGGGGGTTTGCTACTGCGGGACCGAGCTCCGACGAAACCTGTTTACGGGCGGAGCGGCATCCGGCATGAGAGGTGGCCTGAGCTTGCCAAGGAGGCGGTTGAGCGGAACGTGGGAACCTGAGGCTGCGATGCGAACGGAGAAGCCACAAGTGGCAGAACCACAAGGGCGAGAGTACGGAAGCGGAGACTCAGGGGCGGAACAGCGCGTAGTAGCGGGGAAGTCCCCGATAAAGGGATGGAGCAAAGGCGCTGTATCAAGGAGCCGAATTCAATGAGCCAACCAGTGATGGGAGGAGCCCGATGAATGAGGCAAAGCCGTTTTGTATTTCGAAGAAGGAGGTTTGGGAAGCGTACAAACGGGTGAAAGAGAATAAAGGAGCAGCAGGGGTCGATGAGCAATCGATCGAAGATTTTGAGAAGAGGCTGAAGAAGAATCTTTACAAGATCTGGAATCGGATGTCGTCGGGCAGCTACTTTCCGCCACCGGTCAGGACGGTGAAGATACCAAAGAAAAACGGGGGCGAAAGAAAGTTGGGCATTCCTACTGTGGCCGACCGCATTGCGCAACAGGTGGTCAAGGCAAGACTGGAGCCGGAAGTAGAACCGCTGTTCCATGCCGATTCCTACGGGTATCGCCCGGGGAAGTCGGCTTTGGATGCAGTGGGTCAAGCGCGCAAGAGATGCTGGCGCTATGACTGGGTTCTAGATCTGGACATCAGGAGCTTCTTTGACACGCTGTCGCAGGATCTACTGCTTCGGGCAGTGAAGAAACATGCGCCGGAACCGTGGATCATTCTCTATATCGAGCGCTGGCTGAAAGCGCCAGTACAAGAAGAGGATGGGCGGCTGGTTCCACGGGAAAGAGGGACTCCGCAAGGTGGGGTCATTAGTCCCTTGCTGGCCAATCTGTTTCTGCATTACGCCTTAGATCGATGGCTAGCGGCGCATTATCCTCAGGTGCCATTTGAGAGGTACGCCGATGATGTCATCGCGCATTGCAGAACGGAGCGGCAGGCTCAGGAGATGAGGAAGGCCATCGCTGCACGATTGCAGAGCTGCGGATTGGAACTCCATTCGGAGAAAACGAAAATCGTCTATTGCAAGGATGATTCTCGGAAGAAGACATACCCAAACGAAACGTTTGATTTTCTCGGCTACGCGTTTCGGCCCAGGAGATCAATGACCCGCAAGGGGAAGTTCTTCCTCAATTTCAGTCCGGCGGTGTCGAACAAGGCAGCGAAGGCGATCCGGGACACCTTTCGAAGCTGGAAGCTGCCGCAGCGCAGTGACAAAGCGATCGACGATCTGTCGCGGATGTTCAATCCCATTATCCGGGGCTGGATCCAATACTACGGGCGCTATTATCGCTCGGCGCTTTACCCGACGATGCGCGAACTGAACCGAGATCTGGCCCTGTGGGCCAAGCGGAAATACAAGAAGCTGCGTTCCCATCTTCGGAAAGCGAAACACTGGATCGCGCGCATCTCGCGCCGCGCTCCGGCCTTGTTCGCCCACTGGCAGATGGGAGGCGGCGTGGCTCCATGATGGGAGCTGTATGAGTTGAGAGGCTCACGTACAGTTCTGCGAGAGCCTCGGGGTGCGATTCCCCGGGGCTACTCACCCGGAAGTTCTCGGGGTGAGTCCAACCTCCCGTTTGCCGACCACTCGTCCGCAATCGTCGCATCCCACTGCAGCCAGGGTTTGTCGACGTTGCGCAAGATCTCACTTCTGTGTTGTAGGCAAATCAATGAACGTCGCAATTACACCGTACATGTTCGCGGCACCGGAGCGACTTGGTTTTCAGTGGCGGTGCCTTCATGGTCCGCATCGTTCATAGTTGTGTCCCGCGATTCGAGCCGCGCGGTTTTTTCCATCAAAACCCTCACCGCCAGATTCCTTCCCAACACCGCAATCGTTCCCTGCCGCCGAATGGTTATAAGTTTGAGCACATTTCCCTCCGTATTTGAGTTCGCGGCCGTCACAACGCCCAAGTTGAGGGGTTGCCAAGGCGTTCGCTTCTCGATTCTCATGCTACCCAATAGGGGTTTGGGTTTCAATGGTACGAAAGGGCTATTGATAAACTTATACCTAATGCCCCTTTGGGTTATGTGTCTCGGTAACCTAAATAGGCATTGGGTTAACCGGCAGAGCCTGCTAGACTTTCTTGTCAATGGCCAAGAAGAAAAAGGCACGCGGGTTGCTTCCCGAGGCCGTGATGCAGCTGTTCCGGCAATGGGGCAAACTAGGAGGAGTTCTTGGAGGCTCGGCCAAATCAGAGGCCAAGGCACGAGCTGCTCGTGCGAATGGCAAGCTGGGAGGGCGTCCGCGGAAGAAGTCAAAGCCAAAAAGAAGGCGGCGGCCTTAGGTCCTTGAAAGCCCGGCTGTCGCACAATCGCCCCGCGACCTGGCGATTCCGGCGAATGCCCGCAACGAGCACAACCCCGTCACGCCGTCCGATCAGAATCTTCAAGAAGCGATGGCGCACTTCGCGGATCACTGCGCACCGTGTCACGGGAACGACGTCAACGGCGATATGCGAAGATCACGTCGCGCCAATTGGCTTACGGAGCTGAACTTTCTTGGAGTGCCTTGCGCGCCATCAATCCGAAGCCTTTGGAACTGGCTGACTTCTGCAAAGCATGCAACTCGATTTGGGCCTGAGCACGATGCATCGTTTTCTTCGCAAGTTCAGCTAACGCAAGCTCGGTCTCAAACTCCAGTCCTGCAAATCCGTAACGTTGTGCGTCGCGGGTTACGGCTCCTAACAACTGCCCTGCCGCTTCCGGGTGTTCAGACTTCAGAAGGACGCGGCCTGAGGCCAATTCGAATTGCAACCGGAGAAAGCGGTTCTGGCTCTCCTTTCCGAGCCGTTGAGCTGATTCCATTTCTTTTTGAGCTTCGCCTTGTTTACCTTGCGCGAGCAACGCATCGATCAACACAATGCTGGCATTGAGTTCGTCATCAGCTTGTTGCTTCTCATGAAATTGTGCTTGACTCGAACGTGCCGATGTCTCAGCGTCAGAGCAATGACCTTCTTCAATTGCAAGTTTTGCCAACGACACACGGCTTTCAACTGCCGTCTGTTTTTCTCCGGCTTGATTCCTAAGCTCAAGTGATTCTTCGTATCGCCTCCGCGCCAAGGCAAGATCACCTCGATCCAAAGCTACATCCCCCATCCCGCTTAGCACATAGGCAGTTGCATTCTTGTCTTCAATTTTCCGCGCAATCACTTCCGCCTGCTGATACGCTGTCTCCGCTTTGTCGAGTTCGCCATTTTGTCTCCAGATGTCTCCCAAGCTGTCCAGGTTAAGGACCACGCCTTCTTTGTCATCGACAGCTTGATACTCTGGTATGGACTCCTCCAACAGTTTCTTCGCTTCCATTAGATCGCCTTGAGAAAGACGACTGTCACCGAAGTCACTGAGCGCGGTCGCAACACCGTCCCTGTTGCCAACCTGCCTGAATTTTTTCACTGCTTGCTGGAACATTTCTGCAGATTGTGTGAGATCACCCCGATAAAAGTAGAGTGCCGCGAGATCGGTGCGCATCATGGCTTCGCCGTTTGGATCCTTGGCGGCAAGGGCCCCTTGAAGGGCATTTCGGCAGATTTCGATCGCTTCGGTCGATGCACCTATAGAGGGCTCTTGCTGACAGAGGATGCCGTACGTTCGACTGACAATGATCGGTGATCCTTGTGCTGTCGCTTTTTGGATCGCGAGGTTCGCGACAGCGCGGGCTTTGGTGAAGTCTCTGTTGATCCATGCGGAAGCCTCCGTCATGTCAATTCGCGCATCGTCGCCAAGAGGCGGTGGAAGGAGCCGCAGAGCTGCCAGCGTCTGCAGTGAATCCGTCGCACTGAGGTGCATTTGCACCGAGGCGAATAAGAGACCATAGTCCAAATTGTCTGGGAAAAGCCGGAAAAGAGAGCGATACGTCTCAACGGCTTTAGGCCATTCTTGGACGGTCCTCTGATATTGTCCTTCCACCAGAAGCTGCTGTTCCTGCGAAAGATGATTCGACAGTTCTAGCGCGCGTCGAGCTTCCACCCGAGCCTTGGCGTCATAGCCGGTGTGCCACCAAACATCGGATAGAGCCGCGTGGGCGAGCGGAAAATCTGGGTCCGCAGCGATTGCTTTATCGAGTAAATCGCGAGCCGCAAAGTAGTCGAATGCCCACAGTCTTGCTCGTCCCTCAGCGTAGAGGCGTGCCGCCTTTTCATTCGACGGAAGAGCTGCTCGTGTGGCGATTTCAATTCCCTCCGAGGGTGCAGCCACACCGAGACTTCGCCGCAGTTTGCCACCCAAATCCGAGACCAAGGTGAAGAGGTCGCTCTCATTGCCCGATACGGATTCTTCCGCGATGGTTTCTCCGCCCGCTGTGTCCTGAAGGCGAACATCGAGACGAATCTTCCGCTCAGTGTCATGCGGCAGCATCGTGTACGAACCCAGGATAACGACATCGGCGCCCGGGTTGGTCCGCAAACGTTGCAAGGTGGATTTGCCAAAAGAATCTTCGCCACTGAGCGGTAGTTCACTCTTGGCCCGCGCCACATCCTCTCCCGGGACCAGGCGGAGTTCTCCGCCTGCGGCCAGTTCTGTATTCAACATTTCACTGAAGGCGGAGGAAAGCCAGTTGTCCTCTGGCCGGCCAGGCAAATTGCGGAAGCCGAGCACCGCTACCGAGCGGCGAACGTGTATTCGCGGAATTGAGGTCCCGGCCTGGGCTGTGGGAGGGGGAGATCCATGCCGCGGGCGGACAACATAGAACACCGTGCCAACCACAAACAATACTAGAGTGGCGATGATCAGCCGGTGCTTTGCCGCGTACAGGCGGGTTTTGGATGCCGATACAGTTGATGCCACAGGAATTGGAGTGGGGGAACCTACTACTTGCGCAGTCTCGACCTTAACGGGCGCGATGAACCGGTAGCCGCGCCGGGGAATGGTTTCGATGAATCTGGGATTGCTGGCATCATCGCCAAGAGCTTCTCGGACCTTAAGTACCGCCACTCCTAAGCTCTTGTCGAATTCAACGAAGGTATTTTGCGGCCAAAGTCGATTCCGAATCTCTTCCCGCGAAACAATCTGGCCAGCCCGTTCCACCAGCAACAGCAATAGCCGGAAAGGCTGGTCCTGCAAACGCACGCGCACCGACTCACGCGTCAGTGTGCCATTGGCCGGGTCGAGCAGGTAGAGTCCAAAACTGTAGGTGATCTCCGGGGCGGCAGAATTATCTGTAACAGAGGCCTTCATACTCCAGGCGAGCGTTTTGAGCGTCGAGTTTAGCACGAAAACGAGCTGAAACGAGTTAATCAGCGTTCGTAAGTCTACAGAAAACAAAGAATTAGCGGTTAATGCCGAATTTGCCCACAGTTGGTTTGCTAATTCTTCGAGTCGGAAGCAAATTCCCGTTGGAGTCCATCGACCGAATTGAAGCCCGAGGAGGGAGAGATGAGCGCTTGCCAATCTTGCGGTGTCGTTTTAACCACTGACACTCGCTTCTGCCAGTCCTGCGGGTCGCCGACAGAACTAAGGCCAGATGTCTCTGCGCCGGCAGTCGGGACTTCGATTGTAGTCGGTGCCCTACCTTCACCTGGGGAAATTGGATCGAAAGCGATGGATACGAATGTCGTGGCAGCGCTCACCTACCTCGTCGGATTCGTGACGGGGATCCTGTTTCTTGTGCTGGATCCGTACAAGTCGAACTCCTTCGTTCGCTTTCATGCTTTCCAATCGATTTTTTCTTAATGTCGCATGGGTCGCCTTTTGGATCATCTGGATGATTCTTTCAGCCGTCCTAACCCCTTTGACGGCCGGAATCTTTGGCTTAATTCTGCTGTTGATGTTGGTTATCACTGTTGCCGGCTTTGGACTCTGGATCTTCCTAATGGTTCAGGCCTACCAGCAAAAACTTTTCAGACTGCCGGTCGTGGGTAAATTCGCAGCGGAGCATGCGGGCGTAAGGCTGTGATGCCCGGTCCATTTCCCAAGTCTAAGGGAGGCGAGGTCGCCATGACGATGATCGTGAAGCAAAGTGCCTTCGCAGTGATGCAAAGTTCACCGGGGGAAACAACTGAATTGTCTGATGCCATCTGGCGATGTCCGATGACGCATACGCCAATCGCGACGCTTAGGCTTGCGGTGGCATGGCCGCACAGGCCGACACGGAATCCGAAATCTGCGCGGGAGCAAGACAACTGCCGTCTTAGCCCTCACGGTAGTGGTCCTACTGGCGGCCGCCGGAATGTTCGTAGCCACCGTTTATCTCTCCGGACTGCTGATGCAAAGAATTCAACACTTACAGCGTTACAACGAACCTCGAGCTCAGTACTCCGATGTCTGGAAGTGGCAGGGACAGAGGTAACCGAAATTCACGCGGAGATGGCTAGGTGAAGATTGATGAGAATCTTTCGTAAAATCCTTCGATGGTTTCTCAGAGCCTTGCTCTTTGTGATTGCGCTTGTCTTGCTGGCGTGGGTCGAGATCCGAGTCTCTCGCGCCTATTATCGAAGGGCCGCTCTTCAGCCCCCCGCCAACTTCATTGTTGAGAAGGCCCCTGTGATTGCGCTGATCCACGCCCGCGTGATTGACGGCACCGGGGGGCCCGCGGTGCAAGACTATACGGTTGTACTGGGATCGGGAAAAATCGCCGCCTATGGGCCTAGCTCCTCTGTTGATGTGCCGGTACGCGCACGAGTGATCGATCTGTCAGGTGAGACCTTGCTGCCAGGCTTGGTCATGTTGCACGAGCATCTCTTTACTTCCTCCTCGGAGATTTCAGGGGCAATTCGCGGCATTCCGAGGCTTGTGCAGCAGTCCGTACCTTTTCCTCTGCTGTGTCTGGCGGCTGGGGTCACCACGATGCGGACGGCAGGAAGCATTGATCCAACGGCCGATTTGGCTTTGAAACACGCCATCGATACGGGGCAACGACCCGGGCCGGACATGTTTCTCACGGCACCTTATTTGGACGGCAAGCCGTCGCCCGAAAGCGCACCTTACTACTACCCTCAAATGCGACAACTTGCCGACGCCGCGGAGGCCGCCAACTCAGTGGACTTCTGGTCCAGACAAGGGATGACGTCCTTCAAGGCCTACACGGATATCGTGCCGAGCGAACTTTCGGCGGCAATCAACCGCGCCCACGCTCACGGGCTGAAAGTCACCGGCCATCTATGTTCCGTTGGCTTCAGCGAAGCGGCCGATCTTGGCATTGACAATCTCGAACACGGGATCATGGTGGACGAAGAGTTTTTTCCCAGCAAGAGGCCGGGCGTTTGTTCGGACATTCTAAAGGCTCTCGAATACTTTGACTCTCACCTCGAGATCAACAGCCCTCAAGTGGAAGCAATGATCCGCCACCTGATTGAACACCGCGTGGCTATCACATCCACACTCGCTGTTGAGGCGGATTTTTCTGGTGCGATGCAGCCTTTGGATGTCATGCGAAATCGGGAGTTGCGGGCTCTTGGATGGCGAAGCTGGCTGATGTACCGAATGATACGCCGACAATTAGAGAAGCATCCTCTCCCTCATTTACTCATAAAAGAAATGCGATTCGAGCGCGAGTTTGCTGCCGCCGGGGGAACTTTGTTGGCGGGAAGCGATCCGACCGGAGACGGTGGAACGCTCGCCGGATATGGCGATCAACGTGAGATCGAGTTGCTGGTCCAGGCTGGCTTCACACCCGAGGAAGCCATCCATATTTCTACGGCAAATGGAGCAGAGTTTCTTGGCGAAGCGTCGCGAATTGGGACTATTGCGGTAGGCAAACAAGCAGATCTGTTTGTCGTGCGTGGCGACCCATCGCGGCACATTTCCGACATTCGCAATGTCGAACTGGTGTTTCAAAAGGGTGTCGGTTACAGCTCCTCTAAGTTGTTCGCCGCAGTCCGAGGTCTTGTAGGCGTGGAGTAGGTCGAACCATAAATGCGCTGGCAGCACGGAGAAGAGATAACAGAATCAGTTTTCGATTAAGGAGAACTTCATGTTTCGCAATCACGTTTTCACACTTTTTGTTCTTTCACTACTCGTAATGGGACAGGCCGTGACAGCACGCGCGACTGATGCCTGCCAGCCGGTCTTTGATGCCTTGATGAAGGTCGCAACAACTCCGAGTCACAGTTACACAACCAGTACCGGCGTTAACGGTGGCACGCTTACAGAAGCCGAGACGATATTCGCCAACGGACAGAAGTACATTCGGGCGCGCGGAAAATGGATGCGCATTCCCGTGACCTCACAGGACGTTGTTGAGCAGGAGAAGGAAAAACAACAGCACGGCACATCAACCTGCCAATTCCTTCGCAACGAGTCGGTGAACGGCGATCCCGCCATGCTGTTTTCCGTGCACCGCGAATATGAAGAGGTCAAAGAAGACGGAAAGATGTGGGTATCCAGAGGCACCGGATTACTTCTCCGCGTCGAAGAGGACATGGATAACAGAGGCAACAAGGTAAAGGATCACCGCTCAACGCGCTTCGAGTACGGGAACGTTCGACCCCCGATGTGATCCCGGCACGCGGATCAATATCGTCTAAAGAAATTCAACAGGAGAACAGGTCATGGCAAGGTTCTGTGTGAAGTGTGGAGCACCGCTCAGCGCAGGGCCTTTCTGCGTGAATTGCGGGGGAGATAGCAGCCTGACATTTCCAAAAGAACGATTACTGGTCTGACGCAAGGAAAAATCGTCTGCCAATGACTACGTGATTAGATTCAGCGCCTTTAACTGTGCAACCGTCCATCGGGAGGAAAAATAAATGAGCAAAGTGGGAAGACTCATGCTTGGGATGTCTGTGGTCTTTTGTTTGGCATCAACAACCGCGATGGCACAGCAGACCAAGGACGTGCCGTCCATCATTGACGTACACCTGCACGCACTACATGCCGATTCTTTTGGCAGTCCGACGCCACCGGTGTGTACTGGGGAGAAAGATCTGGCCTTCGTACCCATCGACCCAAAGAATGGGTATAGCCTGCTTAGCACGGAAGCGTGCTCTGCGCCGATGCAGGCGCCTCAGAGTGATGCGCAATTGCAGCGCGAGACTTTCGCTCAACTGGAAAAATACAACATCGCGGCGGTGACCAGCGGCGCACCGGAGTTGGTGAGCCAGTGGCGCGAGATCTCTCCAAAGCGGATCATCCCTGGCCTTGCGTTCAATCTTGAGGGCGCACCGAGTGTGGAGACGTTACGGCAGCTCTACAAGGCTGGCAAGTTTGCAGTCTTGGGCGAGGCCCTCACGCAATACGAAGGTGTTTCTCCCGATGATCCAGCCTGGGAGCCGTATTTCGCTCTGTGCGAAGAACTGGATATTCCCGTCGGCATCCACGTGGGACTGGGCCCACCCGGCGCTTCTTACTTCAGCTCACCCAAATATCGTGCTCGAATCAGCAACCCCTTGTTGTTGGAGGACGCACTGGTGCGCCATCCAAAACTGCGCCTCTATGTGATGCATGCTGGCTGGCCCATGAGCGATCAGATGGTTGCTCTTCTTTATGCGCATCCCCAGGTATATGTAGACGTTGCCGTGATTGATTGGGCCATTCCGCGCAAAGAGTTCCATCAGTACCTGCGCCGCCTCGTAGAGGCTGGGTTTGGCAAAAGGATCATGTTTGGCTCCGACCAAATGGTCTGGCCGGGGGCAATCGACGTCGCGATCGAAGGGATTCGTTCCGCAGACTTTCTTTCGGAAGAACAGAAACGAGACATCTTTTATAACAACGCAGTCCGCTTCCTGCGATGGAACGCGAGCAAACAGTAGTCATAGGCGAATTGGATCGGTAGGTTAGCCATTTCCGAGCGCGGAAGCGAATCATGCTGAGAACAAAGGCAACAACTCTTTCCGGAGTCCCAAGTATCCGCCGACAATCAGAGGGCCGCTTTTTTCTATGGTTGGCGGTATTAACCGTACTTCTCGTCTTTGTCGGTTTTTCGCGCACTTACTACCTCCATACCTTCTTTAAAACACCCAAGCTCACGGTATTTTTGCACATTCATGCGGCAGTGATGACGGGCTGGATCGTTTTGTTCGCAGTTCAGACGACCCTCGTCACTTTGAATGGCGCCCGTATCCACAGGGTCCTAGGGACATTTGGAGCGGCATACGCTGCTCTCGTCGTAGTCATGGGCTGCACAGCAACCGTGCTCGCAGCGCGGCGCGAAGTGCTGGCGCATTCGCAGTTCGTTTCCAGCATTCTGACCGTGCTTGCGCTTGAACTCACGCAAATGCTTCTGTTCGCATCCCTTGTTACAGCCGGCGTCTGGCTGAGAAATCGAGCCGGCTACCATAAGCGCCTAATGCTTTTGGCCACCTTCTGCATACTTCCGAATCCCATCGTTCGCTTATTCATCTGGGCGGGATTGGGAAGCAACATCGTGATCCTGAGTTTTTGGGCCTCATTGGTGGCCGCAGTCGTGTTGCTTGATTCGATGAGGAACCGTAGGTTGCACCGGGCGTTCGGGTTCGGTGCCACAATCGCGGTCGCTTTTCTGTATTTGGTGTACTTCGGCAGTCTTACGCCACTCTGGCAGGATTTTGCCGCGCACACAGTCGAGTAGAAACGTGGAGGGTTGGCAATCGAACTCGCGAATCGAGCAAAGAGCCAATCTCAGAAGCAAATGTCGTTTACGACAAGGAGCCAAACATGAAACACTTTCCCAGAGCCGCCTTGATTTCATTCGGCCTTCTGATTGTTTACGGAACATCCATCACTACCGCAAAAGGACAATCACTAACATCTGCCCCACAACTTTCGCCGGAAATTGAGAGCCTGACCAAAGCGCTCACAGGTGAATGGTCGTTGAGTGTGAAATTTGAGCCCGGTGCAGCGGCACCGAATGGCTTGGCCAACACTGGAGAAGAGACATGGCGACCTGGGCCAGGTGGATTTACTTTGCTCGAAGAAGAGCACTTGCGCATGCCCGAAGGTGACGGCTTTCTTCTGGGGATCCTATGGTGGAACACTGCGACCAAAACTTTCCATGGCATGGAATGTCAAAACCTGCTGGGGTACACATGCGATGTAAAGGGTGCGCAGAAGGACATTACCATGAACTGGGATGGCAAACAGTTCGTCATCGATGAAGTCGAAACGTCAACGTCTGGAAAGAAATCAATTTGGCACGAAGTCTGGTCAGACATCACTCCTACATCATTTGTTCAGACTGGGGAATATGGCGACCCAGGCGGCCCGAGGAAGCGGCTATTCACGATTCATGCCACGAGGGTCACCGCGACGCAGAGCAAGAACGAAATTCATGGGGACCATCCAGCATCAAGTGCCGCAGATCCAGAGCCGGAACTGCAGAGTCTCGCAAAGGCCCTGAAGGGCAATTGGTCCACAACGTATGAGTTTGCGCCCGGTGGCATCTCGCCGACCGGAGGCACCGGCACTGGTGAAGAGAACTGGCGAACAGGTCCAGGCGGATACGTTTTGATCGAGGAAGAGCACGTGCGTGCTCCCTCTGAGGAAATGTTTCTTGTCGCGTTCCATTGGTGGGACAAAACCACAAACAAGCTGCGCGGGATGCTCTGCAATAATTCCGGTCCGGCCGCTTGCGACTTCAACACCTACTCCAATAGTTCCCTAAACTGGGATGGAAAACAACTGACCATCGACATGGAATTTCCGCAGAATGGCAAAAAGATGATTTGGCACGAAGTCTGGTCGGGCATCACTGCGACTTCCTTCACGCAAACGGGCGAGGTGGGTGGTCCGCTGAAAAGGGCCGTCACAATTCGCGGGACTAAAAGAGGAGATGCGCACTAAATAATCCTCGAACTCATCGGGCACTTGAAGGGAGCACTATGAATCGCAGAGACTTACTTGCAGCTGGGGCAGGATTGACGCTCACCGGATTTCCTTTCTGTCTTGCATCTTCACTGCAAACTTCGGGCGAAAGGAATCACGCCTCCGACCAAGGGAACAATCGACATCCCGTGCTGGTCCGCTCCGGCTTCACTCGTAAACCCAACGGCGCCGATGCGCGGGCGCCCTCGCCGTCAGGGATGTTTGACACTGAGGTTGTACGCTCCTCCGACTCTGAAGGGCGCCTTGCAGTCTTTGTCTTTCCGCCAGGAGACCATCACTCCTATCGTGGTGCGCCGCTGCACGTGCATCACGGACAGGATGAATGGATCTATGTCATGACGGGTGAATTCGTCGCCGAAGTTGGCGGCGAGCGCATGCGTCTGAAGCTTGGCGATTCCTTGCTGATGCCGATGAAAGTCCCGCACCGCTGGAGTGTGGCGCAGGATTCTCATTGTGGGGCAATTCATCTCTACACACCGGCCGGATTAATCGAAACAGAATGGGCGTCGGTTGCACAAAGCGAAGATGCGAAGAATCAGGAAGCGCGGAAATCAGAGTTCGAAAGGCACGGATTGACACTTCTCGGAGCGCCACTCAGCAAAGAAGAGATCGATCGAACCCTCTGACAATGTGAGGTATA
>CAWEJA010000003.1:0-515639 GCA_963809295.1 Terriglobia bacterium
AAGCCGTTGAAGTCTTCGCGCAACCCGTTAACGACCGTGTTTGCGCCGTTTTCGTCATCACACCGCGCACATTTACCGCGCCTGGGGCCATTTGAATCAGATCGTAGATGTTGCGGCCGTTCGAAGGAAGGTTCGCCACTTGGGTCGAGCTCACGGTGTTGGCGAGCTTCGAGTCCTCCAGTTGACCGCGGCGGCTTCGCCAGTGACTTCGACGACCTCGCGGGTCTGACCTAGCTGCATCTTGAAATCCAGGCGCGCGATCGTGCCTGCGTTCAAGGTCACAGTTGTTGTTGGTAAGGGTCTTGAAGCCTTGTGCCTCCGTGACGATCTTGTAGGTTCCGACGGGAAGTTCGTTCGCAACGTACAGACCCGTCCTGGTTGGTGGTCGTGGTCACGGACAGGTTGGTGCCAACGTTGGTCACTGTCACCTTCGCGTTGGCCACTGACGCGCCCGACGGGATCGGTTACCGTTCCGGTGAACTGCACCATTCTGAATCTGCGCGAACGCGCCTCAACGACAGCGCCAGCAACGACAATGACAGGAGGCACAATTGCAGTTTTTTCATTGACCCACCCCTCTTTAGAACTTTCTGGAAGATGTTCTTCTACTGAATCAGAGCCCCGAGCTCGGGGACGGCATGGCACCAAGACATTGGGTGCGTCCCGTCGCGCTCAACAATACAGACTATCGTTGTCTGTTATCTATCTTGTTGGTTTGCTTGAACAAACCCCACTTGATACGGTGAAAACACGTAAACAGTCGCTTACTTGCGGGTACTGCGGCACGTGGTTCGCCAAAGCCTCTGTATAGTTTTGTCAATAACTTAGGGGGAATCGATCAAGTAAGCCTATGGTGAACAGTAGACTGACCATAACAGCACTCCAGAATTTGGAATATTTCAGACACTGGGTAATAAAGTTGAGTTCGTGTTGTGGTGTGAGAGTTTGTTATAGAGATTGGGCCTCAACGGGATGGCACCCGCGAGGGCTTTCCCGGAGCGCTCGGTCCGCGACGGCTCACCACTCCGCCGCCCTCTTCGATCACCAGCTCCTGGTCGGCAGCCTCCCCGCGAATATTGTCGACTGTCCCTGAGGGCCAGTGGACAGTAATGGAGTCAACCCGGATGGCAGCCCCAAGGCCGAAGTGGAGACGGGGGTCGCTGGCCGATTCGAAACTGCTGTTGGCACGTACCTCGGCGCTTTGTGTCAGGCTGCCGGCTTTGACCTCTACCCGTGCGCCGAAGCCGTCGCGATTGGATTTCTTGCCCACAGTCTTGATGCGCAGCCAGTGTCCCTTCCCGGTTGACTGGTTACGCAGGAGCACGGGGGAACCGTCCAGCACAGTGATCAGGAGATTTTCGCTGCCGTTGTTGAGGAAGTCGGCAGTGGCAGCGCCGCGGGCCACGTAGCGTCGGGACAAGGGCGCTCCGGCTGCTGAGGCCGAATCTCGGCGAATTTTCCGTTCTGAAGATTGCGGAACAGAAGCGGCCGCTCGGCGTAGGTCACTCCAAAGGAGTGCTGGTCCACCTGCGGATTTACGTGCCCGTTGGCGACGAAAATGTCGCTCCAGCCATCGTTGTCGAGGTCGAGAAATTTCACCCCAAAACCGAGGAAGGGAACGCTGATCGGACCGAAGCCGGTGCTTCCCTGGAAATCGGTGAATTGGCCGTCATGATCGTTGTGGTAGAGGTTGTTGGTATCGTCGGAGAAATTGGTTTTAGCAATGTCGGGCCAGCCATCGTGGTCGTAGTCGGCGGAGTCGATGCCCATGCCGGCTTGCTCGCGACCGTCCGCGCTGTAGGCCACGCCCGCTTCCGCGCCCACCTCGGTGAAGTTTCCTTTGCAGTCGTTGTGGTAGAGCAGGCTGGGTGAGGAGTCGTTGGCTACGTATAGATCGAGACAGCCGTCGAGGTCGTAGTCCAGCCAGAGAACGCCGAGTCCGTAGTAGGCTCCGGGATCGATGTTTAATTTTTCGGTGACGTCGGTGAAGGTGCCGTCTCCGTTGTTGTGGTAGAGGCGGTCGCGGCCGCCTTTCAGTCCGCGCGGCCCGCAGGAGACGGCAATTCCGCGATAGGTGCAGAAAGGCCCCTGGCCAAACTCGGGCAGGTTATTCAGATCGAGATCGACGTAGTTGGCGACGTAGAGATCGAGGTTGCCGTCGTTGTCGTAGTCGCCGAAAGCTGCGCTGGTGCCCCAGCGGCCGGCATTGCCTACACCGGCTTTAGTGGTGACGTCGGTGAACGATCCATCGCCGTTGTTGTGGTAGAGCACGGCGCCGTCGAGATAAGTGATGTAGAGGTCTTCCCATCCGTCGTTGTCGTAATCGCCGACCGCAACGCCGAAGCCCCAGCCGCAGTGCGTGATTCCAGCTTTGGCGCTGACATCGGTGAAGGTGCCGTCGTGGTTGTTGCGGTAGAGCTTGCCGGGATGGCACTTGCCGGCGCGCATATCTTCCAGCGTGGAGCCGTTGACGAAGAAGATGTCCATCCACCCATCGTTGTCGTAGTCGAAGGCCGCGACGCCGCCACACATGGACTCCATGATGTAGCGCTTTTCCAGGCCTCCGCAGGTGAGATGGAAGTCGATTCCAGAGGTGCGCGTGACGTCGGCAAAGGATACGGCGGTGGCAGAGGTGGCTTTATGGCTGGCGGAATTTGTAGGAGTTGGTTGATGCTGGGCGGAGGACGGAAAAGCGAGAAGACTAATCACCACGACCAACACTGTTGCGGATGCCGTTTCGTAGAGACGTAGCTTGCCACGTCTCAGCTTGCCGCGTCTCAGGTCGATAGGTCTCTGGGGATTTGGCGCGAAAAAGCTGACGCAGCAAGCTACGTCTCTACGAGTCGACGTGCCTGCAGCCCGTTCGGGAAGGTATCCGGAGGTCACTGAGTTCGGCCCGTGGCCATGCCTCCGGTTTCCGGTTGGGCATTTTTGAGTTCCGCGAAGCGATGCCATTCCTGCCGTGCCTGATCCGTTTTGCCCAGTTTTTCTAGAGCACGCGCCAACTGGTAATGCGGGCTGGGGTCGGCCGGCTTCAGCGCAATGGCGCGCTGCAATGCAGTTGCGGCTGCTTCGGCGTTGCCGGTAAGAAGAAGAGCCTTGCCCAGGTCATAAGCGGAACCCGAGTTGGCGGGATCGAGTTCACTGGCTTTTTTCAGCAATTTGGTTGCATCCTCCATTTTTCCAGTCTCAAGCAAGCAGTGCCCGAGCTGAAAGAGAACCTGGGGATTGTCCGGGTAGCGCGCGAGTTCTTTCTCATATTCGGCGATGGCTTCAGGGTTGCGTCCCAGGCTGGCGTAGGCGAATGCCAGATGATAGTGCCCCAGCGGCGTGTTGGGATCGACGCGCAATGCAGTTTGAAATTGCTGGACCGCCTGTAATGTGCGATTGGTATTTTGATAGGCCCGCCCCAGCAGCACGTGAGCCATGGCATGTGAAGGCTGCAACTTGACCGCTTTCTCCAGTTCATCCGCAGCCGGGCCAGATTGATTCTGCTGGAGCAGCACCAGCGCCAGATCAAAGTGGATGTCGAACCGTGTGCCGTCGAGGGCCTCGGACTTTTGCAGCGTCGCCAGCGCAGCGTCGTTCTTTCCGGTTTTGAAGTAGGCGAGTCCGAGCCAATGCTGCAATTGGGCGTCGCGTGGCCAACGGGTCGCGGCTTGCTCGCCGAGCTGAGTGGCTTCGTTCAGACGTCCCAACTGAAGATAGCTCAATACCAGGCCTCGATTGGCTTCGAGATTGTCCGGCGCGATTTGCCGGGCGCGTTCGAAGTTGGCGGCAGCGCTGGCGTAGTCGTCGGCGTCCAGCGCGGCCTGGCCGCTTCGGAGCAGTGCCGGAACGGATGGCGATTGTGCCCAGAATGCGGTGTTAGCAGCGAGCAGCGCCGATACCAGAATCAGCAGCCTCAGGATCATCCGAGTTCCGAATCGCCAGGAGTTTGGCCGCATGTGAACCACAGTTTCGAATGCTAACGTTTCGCCGGGGGATGGTGCAATCGACGGAACGCTCGGCAACCACCACCCATTAGCGAGGTATGTCTGATCAATATTGACCAGTCGGCAAGCTGCCTTTCGTTGGATACTGACAGAAGACAAATTTCATAGCAGCGCCATTGGTCGCATGGGGCAAGTTGCCTCTTTCTCACCAACTTAGGGACGAATGTCGCTATTAAACACAGTGTTTCCCAAGACGGTCTTGGAGGTGGTCGGCCCACGGCCCCTGGCGCGAGAAAGCGTGTCAGCGCCTCGCCCCAGATCGCAATCGAAGCCATCACTACCGAGCCGAATCGCCGTAATCGGGAATTACCTTCCGCGACATTGTGGCATCGCTACGTTCACTACCGACTTGTGCGAGGCCATCTCCGCAGAGTACGGGACAGCTCGATTGCTGGCGCTGCCGGTGAACGACACGGACCAGGGGTATGACTATCCCGCGCGGGTGCGATGGTCGCTTGCCCAGGACGACGTGAGGTCCTATCACGAAGCGGCTGAATTCCTGAACTTCAACAATATCGACATGGTGTGCCTGCAGCACGAGTATGGAATCTTCGGCGGCCCCGCCGGAAGCCATATCCTGCATCTGCTACGCGGCCTGAAGATGCCCGTGGTGACCACACTGCACACGGTCCTGCGCGAGCCCGACGCCGACCAACTCAGGGTCATGGAAGAGATTGCGGAGCTTTCCGACCGCCTCATCGTCATGAGCCAGCTCTCGTCCCAGTTCTTGCAGGAAATCTTCAAGGTGCCGGGCAGCAAGATTGACATGGTTCCGCACGGCGTTCCAGATTTGCCCTTTCTCGACCCCAATTTTTACAAGGATCGTTTCGGCGTCGAAGGAAAGGCCGTGCTGCTCACGTTCGGCCTGCTCTCGCCTAACAAGGGCATTGAAAACGTAATTCAGGCAATGCCGCAGATCTTGTCGAAACACGAAAATGTGGTCTACCTGGTGGCGGGTGCGACCCATCCGCACGTCCTGCGTCGCGAAGGGGACAAGTATCGAGCCAGTTTGCAGGCTTTGGCGAAGGAAGTGGGAGTGGAGTCGCGAGTGATCTTCCATGACCGGTTTGTCAGCCCCGAAGAAATGGCGGAGTTCATTGGTGCCGCCGATATCTACATCACACCGTATCGTCATGAAGCCCAGGTGGTTTCTGGAACTCTCGCCTATGCGCTGGGGGCGGGTAAAGCGATCATCTCGACGCCCTATTGGCACGCGCTTGAACTGTTGGACGGTGGACGCGGCGCCCTGGTGCCTTTCCAAAACCCCAACGCGATTGCACAAAAGACGATCGAACTTCTGACGACACCGGCACTGCGCCATGCCATGCGCAAACGCGCATACCTGTTCGCACGCGATATGGTCTGGAAAAAAGCCGCGCAGGGATACATGGGAAGTTTTGCCCGGGTTCGCAGTGACCGGCTGGAGACCCCGCGCGTTCAGTTCTCGGCTCTCGCCACCCCGAAGTCTCTAAATCAGATCCCTGAATTAAAACTCAATCATGTGAACACTCTGACCGATGACACGGGGATGCTGCAGCATGCGATCTTCACCATTCCCAATCGAGCCGAGGGATATACCACCGACGACAATGCGCGCGCCCTCATCTTTAGCGTGCTGCTGGAGGAGCTGGGTATGGACCGACCGGACCTGGGGCAGTCGGGAAAAACCGCATCAGCGAATCCAGATTGGCCCTTCCGGTATTTGGCATTCCTCGAGCACGCCTTTAATCCAGAGAAGAAGAGGTTTCGAAACTTTCTCGGCTACAACCACCGCTGGAAAGAAGAGCAAGGCTCGGAAGATTCTCATGGCCGCGCATTGTGGGCTCTTGGAACTCTGCTGGCGCGATCCACCAATCAGGGATTGAGGGGCGCCGCCGGGCGTTTGTTCGAGTCCGCCGTGCCAGCAGTGGTCGAGTTCCACAGTCCTCGAGCCTGCGCCTACGGCTTGCTCGGAATGCAGGAGTATCTCCATGCATACCCCGGAGACCGGGACGCCCAGCGAGTACGACTCGCGTTGGCTCAGAGATTGCTCGAAATGTATGAATCGATCCGGCGTCCGGGCTGGCAGTGGTTTGAGGATGTGGTGGCGTACGGGAACGCAAGGCTATCCCAGGCCATGCTGCTGGTGGGATCGGCGTGTGGGAATGAACGCATGCTTTCCGCCGGGCTCGATTCGCTGGATTGGCTAATGGACACTCAGCGTTGCCCGATCAACGGCCACTTTGTGCCGATCGGCTCGCAAGGGTTTTACCGACGCGGCGGTGAGCAGGCTCGATTCGATCAACAGCCCATTGAAGCTGCCGGCGCCGTTTCCGCTTGTTTAGAGGCCCACCGCGTGACCGGAGACAATCGCTGGCGCAGTCAAGCCTGGTCGGCGTTCAACTGGTTCCTGGGTGATAACGATCTCCGGCTTCCTCTCTATGATTCTGCAACCGGCGGTTGCCGGGACGGCTTGCATCCCGACCGCTCCAATCAGAATCAAGGAGCGGAATCCACGCTGTCTTTCCTGATGGCACTTTTGGAAATGCGCTCTCTCCAACAACCCTGAGAAAACGGAAAACCCTTCATGACTGCTCCCGAAACAACGCTTATCAACGTCGAAAGTTCTCACTACCCGCCACTGCTTCTTCGGCATCCAGCCAATCCCATCCTGACGCGCAAGGACTGGCCGTACTCCATCAACAGTGTGTTCAATGCGGGCGCAACCTTGCTGCAGGATGGAACCACTCTCCTGTTGTGCCGCATCGAAGACCGGCGCGGGTTGTCGCATCTCTGCGCTGCGCGTTCTCGAAACGGCGTCGACGGATGGCAAATCGACAGCGAACCGACCTTGATGCCCAGCCCAAAGGAGTATCCGGAGGAAATCTGGGGCATTGAAGATCCGCGCATTACTTTCGTGCCAGAACTGCAGCAATACGTTATTACTTACACCTCCTATTCCCGCGGCGGCCCCGGAGTGTCTCTGGCTCTGACCAAAGACTTCCGAAGTTTCGAGCGCTACGGCGTCATCATGCCGCCGGATGACAAAGATACGGCGCTTCTGCCCCGGAGAATCAATGGCTACTGGGCGCTCATTCATCGGCCCATGACGCCACTCGGGTCGCACATGTGGATTTCCTATTCTCCCGATTTGCACCATTGGGGCAGACACAGGCTGATGCTGGAAGCGCGCCGCGGCGCCTGGTGGGACGCAAACAAGATTGGATTATCGCCGCCGCCCATCGAGACTTCCAGAGGATGGCTCGTGCTCTACCACGGAGTTCGGCACACGCCTTCGGGCTGCCTGTACCGATTGGGCTTGGCGCTGTTCGACCTGGAGAATCCGGAAAAATGCCTCCTGCGAGGGGATTCGTGGATCTTTGGGCCGGAGGCGGACTACGAGCGTAACGGCGACGTCAACAATGTAGTGTTCCCGTGCGGATACACGATGGACCCGGATGGCGACACCGTCAATGTCTACTACGGAGCCGCTGATTGCGCAATTGCCCTGGCTCGCGCGAGTGTGCGCTCTCTGCTGGAGTGGCTGGATGCCAATGGAAGTTGCGAGCGTCGGCGAGCACAGGACGTATGAAGTCCTTGCTGCGGATCTTTCGATTTGTCTTTGGGTGCCGTCATAGGCAGATGAGCCGCGTGTTCACGATCAAGAGGCGGACTTACCAGGTCTGCTTCAAATGCGGCCGGGAATTTGATCTTCCGCGCCCTTGATGCCTGTACGCTTAGTTTCCAAAAGTACTGCCACAGTCATTGACCTCGGAGAGTTCTTCGCCACCGGATAGTTGACGTAACACCCATTTCACCAGTAGCGCCCATTGGCTTGTTTCCGGGATGAGTTCTAGAATCATCGGCGATGAAAAGATACTTTGGATTTGTCCTCCTGATCGCTCTCGCGGGACTTCTCTTTGCGGTTCCCCTCCCCAAATACGAGCCACTGCCCTCCGCTCTCTCCAACAATGCCGTGGCCAGTGTGAAGACCCGCGGATCGCTACTGCTCTTTTCGCTGATGGGTATGGGGGCAAAGAAGACCTGGGACGCGACCTCCAACACGGCGTATTCGCTCGACACGGATACCGGGAAATGGGCCGAGATACATTCGGTTCCGGGAACGGTTGGGCGCCTTGCGGCGGCGGCGGTGGGAGCACGTGAACACGTTTTTCTTTTCGGCGGCTATGTGGTTGACGGACAGGGCGGGGAAACTACCTTGCCTGATGTCAATGTGTACGAGCCGCTTACCGACCGCTGGTTCCGCGGGGAAGACATGCCCACTCCGGTGGACGATTCCGTGGCCGGTGTCTATCGCGACCGCTACATCTATCTGGTAGGCGGATGGTCGAAGACGGACACGGTGAAGGACGTCCAGGTGTATGACGGGCAAAAAAATACCTGGTCCAAGGCCACACCTATTCCTGGGACCCCGGTGTTCGGTCACGCCGGCGCGGTGGTGGGCGACACGATCGTGTACGTCGACGGAGCCTACAAGAATCCGGCAGGAGATAAGCCGAAGTATGTGGCTTCAGACGAGTGCTGGATGGGCAAGATCGACCATCACGATTTCACGAAAATTCAGTGGAGCAAGTTGCCCAGTCATCCCGGAACCGCTCGCTACCGCATCGCCGCCGGAGGTTCGGAGAAAGATCAGAGGATTTATTTTTCCGGCGGAACCGACAATCCCTACAACTACAACGGATTGGGATACAACGGGCAGCCAGCCGAGCCATCACCGGTAACTTTTGCATTCAACTTGCGCACCGGCAAGTGGGAAACCCTGAACTTGAACACGCCTGATCCGACCATGGATCATCGCGGCCTGCTGGTGATACAGGAGGGATTGGTAGTCGTTGGAGGCATGCAAAAGGGGCAGCAGGTGACATCAAAGGTTGTGGTCATGCCGAAACAGCTGAAAGAGAAGTAAAGGCGAAGGGAAAGCTGCTCCGGGTTTGACCATGAGCTTCAGTTGACAGAGAGCATGCAGGCGAGTAATTTTTCTTTGAGTTCCGTTGTTCTCATGAAGCGCTGGCGACTGGTCCTCCTTATTTTCGAGTTGGCGTTATTCGCGGCCATTCTGGTTCTGCCCCAGGTGGCTCTGCCGGACTTTACCTTCCATGGTGGGACCGCGCCGGTGGCGGCGCATTCACGGATATGCCACTCGACACCTGGGCCTGTGATTGCCTCGATTCCACCGACCCCGTTTCCGGATCACGCCGTTCAAGGACCCAGCGAAATTGCTGTCAGTTTTTCTCCATCCACGCTTCAATCCCGTCTTTCCCAGCTGTGCGTTCTGATCTGCTAGCCAGCCTCGTCCTCTAGTTCACCTTTGTGTAAAAGCTTGCTCCGCGCTGGGCGTGCCTGATTTTCCTTCGGGTGCGCGGAGCTTCGGGGGTGGTGGCTCCGGCCTGTTGCCGGGCCTTGAGGAAAAGGTCATGGCCGCCGTGCGGCCGCCACCTCCGAATACGTGATCAATGTGCGCCAGTGCGGGAGTAGCATAATCTTGGAAATGCGCCAGGTTTCCAGCCCGGAGACGGCGGTTCGAACCCGACCCTCCCGCTCCACATTTTGATCGGCGGCTACCGCCCCCGAGCCAACACCAGGGTGATGTCGTCGGGTTGTTCGTTGGCTCCGATCCAGTCGTCTACCGCGGCCGTTACGATCTCGCAGATCCGGTGCAGAGGCAGGTCGCGATTTTTCCATACCAGATCGACGAGCCGCTGCTCGCCGAATTCGCCAAAATCGCTTTCCGGTTCGGTCACGCCGTCGCTGTAGGCGAGAAAGAGTTCGCCCTCACGCAAAGCGACTGAACCCTCCTCATAACTTCGGTGGTCGAACAAACCGATTACCGTGCCTCCTCGATCCAGCCTGCGCAGGGATCCATCTTCGGCCAGAATGATCGGCGGCAGGTGACCACCGTTGCTGTAGGTAAGCTTACGTTCGCGGCCATCGTAGACGCCGAGGAACAGGGTGGCATACTTTTCCGCCGGCGTGCTCTGGTAAAGCTGGTGGTTGAGCAGTGAAAGCAGCATGCCTGAAGACACCTCGGCGCCGTCCAGATGAGATGCCAGCGCCAGGCTGGAACCTGCCGTCTGGCCCACTGCGACCGGCAACCGCAGGCTGGGATTGCCTTCCAGGCTATAGGCGCGGACCGCCGAGTGAATAGTAGCCATCAAGAGTGCTGCGGAGATCCCTTTTCCACTGACGTCACCCACCGCGAGGATTATCTTGTCGGAAGCCACTGTGAGGAAATCATAGTAGTCGCCGCTTACGGTGCGCGCCGGACGGCAGAAACCATAAACTTCCAGCGAAGCCAGCTGAGAGATGTGCTGCGGAAAAAGCTGGGCCTGCACTTCCTGGGCGATGGTCAATTCGTTCTGCAGCCGCTGCTTTTCTTTCTGCTCTTCAATCAGGTTCTCGATCGATGCGGTCATGGAGTTGAACGAAATGGCCAGAGTTGCGAGCTGGTCGTTCGATTTGACCGAAATGCGATGGCTGAAGTCTCCGCGATTGATGTGTGTAGTGGCTTCGTAGAGTTGGGCTACAGCCCCGGTGACGGTGCGCGTGAGGTGGGTTCCGATCCATAGAGCCAACACCTCGATCAAGGCAAAAATAACGGCAGCCAACAGCAACGTGTACTCCACGCCGGTGGCAAAGTCACCCAGCGCAGCGAAGAGGCGGGCATAAAGTATCGACGGACGAGTGCGAACACTGAGCAGCGGGCCGTTCTTCGTTAGCTCACCGGAGACCCAGTCCACGAAGGGAAGCGGTGCGCCGAATGAGATCACAGGATCGAAGCTGTCGCGCGCCTCGGGCAACGAACCTGCGGTGAAAGTCGGATGAAGTTCCTGCCGGCTATTGTTCGAAGAAGTGGCGGGTGATGGCGAGTAGGCTTTGAAATCGAAGCCTTGTGCGTACAGGGTGATCTCGCCCAAATTGGCCGCAACCTGTTCCAACAGCTTCCGGTCCAGCAGTTCGCTTGAGATCACGATCAGCTTCTGAGAGTCAGAGCCCAGCTCAGTCGCAGCCCGCAAATAAAGCTTGTCCTGATCCCGCACAATGGCCCCGAACTTGGGATTCAAGGAAGTTGGTAGCAAAAAGGGAGTCTCTCCCGGCTTGGCTCCGTTGCAGATCGCGAGTGGCTTCCCGCTTTTCCAGGCGCAAATCTGGCGCGAGGCCCAGGCGGTGTCGTGCCGCTTCAACCCTTCGAGCGATTCCGCGGTTGCCGGTTGCCCGCGTTCCAGGCGCGCCGCAAGCTCATGGGCGATGGCGGTGTTCACGGATTGCAGGCTGCGGAGGCGTGAATCCAGTTCGGAAGTCACCACAAAATTCGCGAACTGCCCGGCAAACAGGTAAACGGTGATGAATGCCATGGCCATCACCAGGACGACCGGAATCACGCCGATAAAAACATAGGTGACGATCAGCCGGTTGCGCAGCCGCCACAGCAACTTCGCCTTCAGCCAGCGGAAGGCGAGAATGGTCATCAGAATAATTGCTAAAAAACTGAGGACGCCTACCCATCCACTCAAAGCCTGACCCCAGGAAACCTTCCACAATCCGAACAGTTTTTGCAGCGCAAAGAGCAGCAGATCGAGGCCCAGAAAGTAGCAGGCGGCGCGGGCCAAACGGGTGTTAGGCAGTAAGCCCGCTGCTCGCAGTCGAAAGCGCAGTGTGCGGAGGGAAGGCTCCATGGGAAAAGACGATTATAGATCGGACATCGGGCGTCGGACCTCAGACCTCGGACCCTGGCCTTCATTCTTCTGTTTGTGGAGAAGTAGCTTGCTACGTATTCCATCCTGCAGGCAAGTCGTAGCAAGCTACGTCTCTACACTGCGCCCGACGTCTGAGGTCCGAGGTCCGACGCCTGAGGCCCGCCTTCAAATCTCGGGATAGAAATCGAAGAATGCTTCCAGGCTGGTCTTCAATTGTTTCTCGATTTCTTCCTTGCTGCCTTCCAGCACATGCATGGTGACGTGGGCCTCGCGTCCGTTCTTCAGTTTGAGCGTGGCGTCGCCTACCTCGGACACTTCTTCCGACGGTAGCAGACGCATCCCATAAACCAATGTCAGGTTTGCCATGGTGTCATTCTAAGCCTCGGCTTCAGACCTCGGGCGTCGGGCGTCAGGCGTCGGACCTCGGACCTCAGCCTCAGGTTTCTCCCTCATTCACGATGCAGACAAGACGTAGCCGGGCTACGTCTCTACAAGAGAAGAATGAAGGTCTGAGGTCTGACGTCTGAGGTCCGGGGGCTCACCCCGTCCTGCTAAAATCCCAGTGTGCTACGAACCATTGTTGTCATGCTGGTTTCTCTTGGCCTGGGGTTGCTGGCGACCGCGCAACAATCTTCGCCACCCCCGTCGCAGCCGCAGGTCAAAGTGAACATGCTAAATGTGTGTTCGCCCTCGCCGGAGGAGCAGCAGGAAATTGCCTCCGCTCTGGCACGTGTTCCCAAGCAGCCGCTGTTTGGGGCTGATTTCGAAATTGATCGCGGCCGGTCGAGCCTCGACGTCGGGCCCGGATTTCTGCAGCCTGGGTCTGGCTCGCAGATGTCTTCCGATCCGGGCGTAGCCAACTGGGTGCGCATCCGGCGCGAGTTTTCCGTGCAGGCGCTATTTTCCACGGTGCAGTACTCGTTCAGCAGCGACCCCAAGAATATGGTTGAGACGCTGGTCTTCCGGGTGCGCGATCCCAAAGATTTGATGCAAGTCTCGATCGAAGACAGCGCCTCGGCTGTGACTTCGCCTACCACCATGCTCTCGACCAGCACGCCCGCCAGCCGGGTCAAGCTGGAGCGATTCGGCAAGTCGTCGGTTGTGCTGGCTCGATGTTCCGCGACCGAGGCCGGTCCGCCGCCGGATCAAAGTGCCTACGAGCCCCTGTTTCAAACCGCGTCCGCAGTGCTGTCGAATTATCGCGGTCTGCTGAAAGCGAGAACTACGGTGCCGGAAGAGTTGGCACGACTTGGCGGCGTAACCGAGGCCAAGGCGAAGCCGTCTTCCGCAAAGAAACCTGCGGCCAAGAAGAAGTAGAAGTAAAGGTGCCGCGACGCGCTTGCATCCAAATCGCAATTCGGCAATCTAAACCCTCACGTAATCGTTCGAACCAATTCTATGGACAACATTCGCGACGTCGTCATTATCGGGTCTGGCTGCGCCGGTCATACTGCGGCGCTGTACACTGCTCGTGCCAACCTGAAGCCTTTGGTGCTCGAAGGTCATGAACCTGGAGGCCAACTCTCGCTTACCACTCTGGTGGAGAACTTCCCTGGGTTTCCCGAGGGAATTCAGGGCCCCGAGCTGATTGAGAACATGCGCAAGCAAGCAGGACGCTTCGGAGCGCAGTATCAGCTTGGCCACGTGGTCAGTGCCGATCTCGGCAAACGTCCCTTCGCTCTGAATCTGGGCAAGGAGACAATCCACGCCCGCACTCTGATTATCGCCAGCGGAGCTTCGGCACGCTGGTTGGGACTGCCCAGCGAACAGGCGTTGATCGGACACGGGGTTTCTTCGTGCGCGACCTGTGACGGCTTCTTTTTTTCGGGGAAGGAAATTGCGGTGATTGGCGGCGGCGATTCCGCCATGGAAGAGGCGATCTTTCTCACCCGATTTGCCACCAAGGTGACGCTGATCCATCGCCGCGATCAGTTCCGCGCTTCCAAGATCATGCTGGAGCGCGCCCAGCAGAACAAGAAAATTGAGTTTCTCACCGACACGTTGGTCGAGGACGTAAATGATGTTTTCAAGAGGGAAGTTACCAGTCTGAAGCTGCGCAACGTGAAAACAGACAAGAGCTGGGACCTTCCGGCAAGCGCCATGTTCCTGGGCATCGGCCACATCCCGAACGCCAAAATGTTCGAAGGCCAGCTTGAAACTGACGCGGACGGTTATTTGGTGACGACAAACAATATCTTCACCCGCGTGCCCGGAGTCTACGCTTGCGGTGATGTGCAGGACCGCCGCTATCGTCAGGCCATCACCGCAGCGGGTACGGGCTGCATGGCGGCGCTGGAAGCGGAACGATTTCTGGAAAAGCAGGAGCAGTAGCCGGCGCTCAGCAAGGCTCGGCAGGCCTTTGAGGGCATGAACTTCAAACGGCGATGCAAGCGTCCTGCGTTGTGAAATCGAATTCAAGAGAATTTCCCGAGAGGTCAACCCAATGTCGCGTCCACAAGCTGTTTGTTCCCACCTGGGAGAAATTCGATCGGTGAAGCCGAGTGGCCAGGGCTGCAAGGAATGCCTGGAGATGGGCGATACCTGGGTCCACCTGCGGGAGTGCCTGAGCTGTGGCCACATCGGTTGTTGCGATTCCTCCAAGAACAAACACGCCACCAAACACTATCGTCAGACCAAGCACCCCATCATGCAGTCATTTGAGCCCGGCGAGGACTGGCGGTGGTGCTACGTCGATGAAGTCTTTCTGGACTAACCCCGGAGACCACGCCACGTTTCCTCCCGTACGTCTATCGCGCTACACACAAGACGTAGCAAGCTACGTCTCTACATCCCAAGTCCGACACCTGCCCCATCGCACTTCCGTGAGTTACCTTGGTCATCTTTCCGCACCCGCGGAGGAGCATTAAGCTGCCTCTAATGAAACGCGCCCCTGCAGCTTTGTTTCTGGCGTTGCTTTCAATTCTCGTTCCAGCTGCGTTCGGCCAGCAGGAGCAGAGCGAAGGCAGTCGCAAGGTTGTGAACCGCGTTATGCCGCAATATCCCACAATGGCCCGGACCTTGAACCTGAGAGGCAGTGTCAAAGCGGAAGCCCTGGTGGAGCCCAATGGTCTGGTGAAGTCCGTTGAAGTGAAGGGCGGCCACCCGGTGTTGGTGCGGGCGGCGCAGGACGCGATTTACAAGTGGAAGTGGGCGCCGGCATCTCACGAGACCCGGGAGCCGATTGAAGTCAAGTTCGATCCCCAGTAATTCCGTAGCATCCTGCCGCGTCGCGATCCACCTCCAATTCTCCGCGATTGTGATACAAAATTCTGTGATCTTCATGTCCCTGCAGGGCGCCAGCCATTCCGGCTCCAGCTTTGAAGGAATTTCGTGCTGAGGGCGCTCTTCATTTCTCTTTCCGAGAGCCGCTCTCTGCGCGGGGTGGCCGAGCGGTCTGCTCTCGGGCAGCGCCTGTCCAGCCGCTTTGTGGCGGGTACGGAAGTGGAAGATGCGCTCCGCGCGGCGCAGGCGGTCAACCAGAAGGGGCTGAGCGTCTCCGTGGACAACCTCGGCGAGAATGTAACCAATGCCGACGAAGCCCGCGCCAGCGCCGAGCTTTACCACCAATTGCTGGATGAGATCGCCAGACGCCAGCTCAACGCCAACGTCAGCCTGAAGCTTACCCACATGGGTCTGGACGTGGACGAGACGCTGGCTCGCGACCTGGTCACCGGACTGGTGGCGAAAGCCGCTGCCCTCAATCCTCCCAATTTTGTGCGGGTGGATATGGAAGGCTCACCCCACACTCAGCGCACCCTCGATTTTGTCCACGAGCTGCACCGCCAGCCCGGCTATGCGGGTTCGGTGGGCGCCGTGATCCAGTCCTATATGCGGCGCGCGGAAGATGACATCGAGAAACTGCTGACCGAGCGCATTCGCATCCGCCTGTGTAAGGGAGCATACAAAGAGCCGGAAGAGATCGCCTTCCAGAAAAAATCGGAAGTAGACGCCAACTACGTCAAGTTGATGAAGATCCTGATGAAGAGCGGTATCTACCATGGGCTGGCTACGCACGACGAGAAAATCATCAACCAGGCCAAGGTTTTCGCCACAAACGAAAATATCCCTCGTGATGCCTTCGAGTTCCAGATGCTCTACGGGATTCGCCGCGATTTGCAGCGGCGCCTGGTGCGCGAAGGATGGCGCATGCGCGTCTACATTCCGTTCGGTACGGAGTGGTATCCGTATTTCATGCGCCGCCTGGCGGAACGGCCGGCGAATGCCCTATTCATTGCCAGGAATCTCTTGCGTCGCTAAAAGCCGGAGGCCAGCGGTCACGTATTCCTGCTCGGATAGCGGGCTCTATTCAATTGGCTTGCCAAACTGCAGGATGTATCCCTGTTGTCGCGGATGGCAAATTCACGCATGCCGTAATCGAAATTCTCGATTGGATAGACCACGGGCTCTTTGTCTTTGAGTTCCTCCCATAGGCCGTCAACGTTGTCCGATTGAAAATAAAACGAGCCAGTGAAACCTGGTTTGTCGAAAGGTTCGTGCTGGTTGGGTAGAGAAATCATCAGCTCGGCTCCATGGTTCACCAGGCAGGCCCAGCCTTCTATTCGGCTGGGGCAATCGAACCCCAGTACATCCCGGTAGAACGTGATGGTTTTCTCGATGTCGCCGACCCACAGCACGGGCACCAGGCGATTGAGTTTCATCCTGCTTCTCCTTAGAAAAAGTGCAGCAGCCACCGCGACTTCCGAATCGAAATTATAGAAGCTGATTCTTCAAATTTCTGGAAAGCTTAAATTTCTTAAAGGAGTGGGACTCATGCAGGCGCGAATTGATTACTACAAACTGTCACCCGGGGGCTACAAGGCAATGTTGGGGTTGGAAATGTACCTCAACCACAGCGGTCTGGAAAAGAAGCTGCTTCACATGATCAAGCTTCGGGTCTCACAGATAAATGGCTGCGCCTTTTGTCTCGACATGCACTGGAAAGATTTGCAGGCGGAGGGTGAGAGTGAGCAACGCATGTACTCTCTCGATGCATGGCGCGAAACGTCCTACTACACCGACCGTGAACGGGCCGCGCTGGCCTGGGCGGAAGCGGTCACAAACATCACAGACGGGCATGTTCCGGATGAAGTGTATGAAGCAACACGTCAACACTTCAGCGAGCAGGAAGTCGCCGATCTGACGCTCGCCGTGGTGGCGATCAACGGCTGGAACCGCCTGAGCATCGCCCTTCGTGTGGTGCCCGGAACCTATCAGGTGCCAAAGCTGAAAAAAGAGGCGTAAGCCTTCTCGCAACCGTGTGGGGCGGGTGCCCTCGCCCGGCTGCATGCGGCGGCAACAGCGCAGCCGTATAAATCACAGTTTCATCTCCCAAATCTCCGACACTAGATCGTCGCGTCCCCAGCTGCGGTGCGGTTTCTCTTCGACCAGCCGAAATCCCGCTTGCTCGTAGACATGGCGGGCAGCCGGGAGCTCGCTCTGCGTCCACAACACCAGCTTCTTGTAGCCCACCTGGCGGGCGAAGCGTATGCATTCGTCGACCAGACGTTTGCCAATACCCAGTCCGCGCGCCGAAGGCTCCACCAGCAGCAGGCGCAGCTTGGCGACCGTCTTCGATTTTTTCACCAGAAACACCGAGCCAACAATCTCGCCGTCCTTCTCCACCATCCAGCAACGCTCCCGCTTGGAGTCGAAGTGCTGGATGAACTTGGCGGCGATCTCCGCGACCAGGGCTTCGAATTGCTCGTCGTATCCGTACTCCTGCGCGTAGAGGACGCCGTGACGATGCACCACCCAACCCATGTCGCCGGGCTGATGGGCGCGCAAAATGTACGGAGTCTTGGGATCGGTGCGAGCCCCGAGCAGCGTCTCGATGGCGTGCATCGCCTGCACCAGTCGGTATTGCCCGGTGGCTGGGAGCGGGCGAAACATCGCCGCGATCTCCGCGCGTTGGCGGGCGTCGAGCGTGGCGAAAGTTTTCCTGCCCTTGGCGCTCAGTTCAAGAAGGGCTTGGCGCCCGTCGGATGGGGATGCGGACTTGCGAACCAAACCGCGTTTTTCAAGTTTGCTTAGGATACGGCTGAGATAGCCCGGGTCGAGCCCCAGTTCCTGGCAGAGTTCGGTGGCGGTGGGGCGTTGGCGGTGAGCAATCTCGTACAGGACGCGCACTTCCGTGAGCGAAAAAGGGCTCTGCAGAAGACCCTCGCGCAACACACCGATTCGGCGGGTGTAGAAACGATTGAAACCGCGGACAGCGTCGACGTTCTGCTCGACGCTTTGCGCGACTGGGGCTGCAGCAGGATGAGTTGCCATATTATCAGCGGCTCCAAGTAGGTGACAAAGTCAATTATATAGTTGCGTTGGTCAATTAAATAGGGAAATCACACTGGCGCGGTGTGAGGCGGACACTCTTGTCCGCCGCTTTTGACGTACCCTCGACTACGCCAACTTCGCGACATGGCAGGTAGACTCGAAAGATCTGGAGCAAGATCAAATTCAAAGGCGGCGGACAAGAGTGTCCGCCCCACACGCTCACGGGCCGGATTCCTGTCAAGACCCCACAGCCGTCCGAATCCCGCTAAGTTGTTCGGCTAGGGGCAGATATATTCCGGCGAGGCATGTCCCATTTACCCCTTGGGAATTGCTATTCTGGAAGTAGAGACTAAGAACGAGAGTTCGGAACAGAAAATCAGGCGCGACGCCGGCCCGCCCGGCTCACCTGTGCGTAGCGGAAGCACTCCACGCTGTGGTCATTCACCATGCCGACGGCTTGCATGAAGGCGTAGCAGATCGTCGAGCCGACGAAGTTGAAGCCGCGCTTTTTCAGATCCTTGCTCATGGCGTCGGACTCCGCTGTGCTGGCCGGAACCCGCTGCCCCGGGCTCCAGGCGTTCACGCGGGGCTTTCCGCCCACGAATTGCCAGATGTATCGGTCGAATGAAGCCGAACTCTTTCTGGACATTCAGGAAGGCCCTTGCGTTCTGCACCGCGGAAGCGATCTTCAGCCGGTTGCGAACGATGCCGGGATTGCGCAGCAGGCTCTGCGATTTTGCGGCGGTCGTAGCGGGCGATGCGTTCGGGATTGAATCTGATCGAAGGCGGCGCGGTAGTTTTCACGCTTTTGCAGGATCGTGTCCCAACTCAGGCCCGCTTGCGCGCCTTCGAGCAGGAGAAATTCAAACAGGATGCGGTCGTCGTGCTGGGGCAGACCCCATTCTTCATCGTGATAGCGGGTGGAGAGCGGGTTGCTGGCCCAGTTGCAGCGGACAACCTGTGAAGGCTTCCTTTTCATGCTTGACGCGACTGAGAGTGGTCGTTCTCCACAGGGTCCGTGCTACGCGAAAGCTGAGCGGGCGAGGGCGCCCGCTCTACACAAAAACAGACCTACTTTTTCTGCGTTTTGCTTGGTGGGGCCGAGGGCTTGTGTTTTGGGGTCTTGGCGGTCAGGGTTGCGATCAGGCCCTGGGCTGAGGGTGGGGCCTTTACTTTGCCGCCGCGAATGATGTCTGCGCGCTGAGCTTTTGCCCGTAGAGCTTCTCGTTGGCGCTTCCGTCGGAGCGCAGCGTCGAACCTTCGAGCGAGACCCCGGCGAACAGGCCTTTGGCGCGGGAGTAAGAGAGAATTTCGGCTGTCAGCACAACGTCGGTCGCAGCCTCGGCGGTGCGTCCGACCGGGCCAGCGGCGGCTGAGGCATCGGCACCCAGCTTTACCTTGCTGCTCAGCAGGGATTTAGCTCCCCCTTCATTCATCACGAGCAGCACGAAATCGGTGGCCTGGCCACCTAACTGGAAACCGATGCTGATGCCTTCGAGGGCATACATAGCGGGCGCTCCCCATCGTCCGTTGTAGTTCGGACCACCGCGGCAGATCATGACTCCGCGGCCGTAGCTGCCGCCGATTCCGATAGCGCCTTTTTTCACCGACGGCAGGATCACCACGCAGTTGGCTTTGTCCAGCAAATCCTGGGGGATGTTGTCCGGGATATTGAGAATCTCTTTCAGAACCACGCCCGATTCCTTGACCCGGTCTTCTTCTTTTTCGTCGTTGGCGGCTAGGGCTGGGAGGGCTAAGGCAAAGGCGAGGAGTACGGCCAGAACGGTCTTCATAAAGCCTCCATTTTCAGGATGCCCTTTATCTTACAATTCGGGCAATCCAGTCAAGCGCTGGGCGAATGAAGGGTTCCGGTTAAGAGCTCTTGACCGCAAGGGGTCGCGAAGTCACCGTCAAGGTCGCAAGAAAGGGCCATTTTTGCTTTCATGACCAAACGTGTGCTCCTTTTGTAACTTGGCACTCCCTCAAGAACTCCCCTAGAGTCGGAGATTAGAAGCGGTAGGTGTAGTGGTAGGGGATTTCGGCCCCACACGTGCACCTATCCCTGCATCTAATTGATTGAGCAAGCAGTTGGCGGTGTTTAGGCGTGAAAAATTTGGATGGGCTGGGAATGAACTACACGAAGTGGTATCTGCTCGCGGTGATAGTGCTGGCGGCCGCATTGCCGGTCCGGGCGCAGGCCCCGCTTGTTGCTTCCTCTTCGTCCAGCCTTGCCCCGTCATCTGGCATGGCCCCGGCGTCTCCCAGTATGGCCCTGCCTGAAGCTTCCGCCAGTACTGGAACCGATCCGTCGGACACCATCCTCACCATCAAGAAGCGGGTCGACGAGGTCAATGTGCTGTTCATCGCCACTGACCATCATGGCAAGTTCGTCCGCAATTTGAACCAGGGTGATTTCAACATCCTTGACGATCACCAGCCGCCGCAATCGATTGTGAATTTCCGCCGCGAAACCGATCTGCCCATCGAGTTGGGCCTTCTGGTGGATACCAGTGGCTCGGTGCATGGCCGTTTTGATTTTGAGCAGGAAGCAGCCGTCAGCTTTCTACAGCACACCCTGCGAGCAAATTTCGACAAAGCTTTTGTGATGGGGTTCAGCAGTCACAGCCTGGTGACACAGGACTTCACCGATAGCGTTCGACTCCTGGAAACGGGTGTTCATAGTCTGCGCAATGGCGGCGGCACCGCGCTTTACGACGCCATTTATCGCGCCTGCCGCGAAAAGTTGAGCAAGGAGCGAGGCGACCATCCGGTTAGACGTGCCATTGTCGTGGTGAGCGACGGCGAAGACAATCAAAGCGAGGTCACGCGGGCATCAGCGATTGAAATGGCACAGCGCGCCGAAGTGATTGTCTACGCCATTTCCACTGACGACAGCGGCCTGATTCTGCGCGGCGACAAAGCTTTGCAGCAGCTCGCGGACGCCACCGGCGGTCGGGCCTTTTTCCCATTCAAGATGAAGGACATCAAGAACTCATTTGCAGCCATTGAAGACGAGCTGCGCAGCCAGTATGTAGTTTCCTACCGACCGGCCAACTTCGATGCGGATGGCCGTTATCGCTCCATCGAAATCACTGCCCTGAAGAAAGACCTGCAGGTGCGAGCCCGCAAAGGCTACTACGCGCCACGACAGTAGCGGAAACCTCCGCCACGTACTATTCCTTACATAGGTTCCCGTTACAAGCCAGCGCCACGGTGCCCGAGGTCTGACGCCCGATGTTATTTGGCTTCATGTCCGGCGTGCTCGTCGATAGGAGGCACAGTCAGCTTGGTCTCGTGGTCGCAAATAAAGAATGCGATCAGCCGGGCTGGTTCCTTATCGCTGGCGTTTGCGGATACCTGGTGGACGCCGTTCGGCGGCTCGTAAAAGCTCTCTCCAGCCTTGTAAACGGCTTCCGGCGCGCCTCCCTTCACCTGGAAGCGGATGGCTCCCTGGGCGACATATCCAATTACCGTGCAGGGATGGCTGTGTGGTTTGTCAGCCTCACCGGGCGCATAGTCTACCTCGACAACCGTCGCCTTCAGGTGGTTGCCATTAAGCGGCGGCAGCGAATGGGAGAACGGAGAAGTCTGATTTCCTGACGGACTGGCCTGGGCTGGTTTGGCGACGGCGTAAACGGAAGACAGGAGAGGGGTCAGGCTCAAGGTAGCAATCGTAATAGCGATCACGGATATCGACGCCACAAAGAGCAGTACAGAGCTTGATTTCCAGTTTAGCTTGTTGTTCATATCAGCCATCAATTCCTCCCCGATAACCTCGAGAAAAGTGGGAACAGCGAATTTCGTCGCCGCCAAGAGGGTAGGACGCAAAAAGGCGGCTTTGGTTAGGCTTCACTCGGGAGGTCGAGGGCCGCACGATGCTACAATTCAGGCAGGGCGGAATCGGCATCCAAGCCTCTGGAGGGCCGCGAAACAGGTATCGTTGGTGTCCATTCATGCCAGCCCAGCATCCCAAGACCGTGGTGGTTCTTGCGTTACTGCTTTCGCTATTTCTGCTTAACCTGGTGAATACAGCAACGGCACAGCAGCATGCTGCGCGTAAGCGTCCGGCCAAGCAAGTGCAGCCCGCGCCACCACCACCTCCGCCTGCGCCGCCACCGTCTCCTCCCACGCTGGAACAATTGCCCTCGGTGCCGCCCAAAGTAAGCTTTCGCAACGGAATGTTGACGATCGTGGCGGAAAACTCGACGTTGGGCGACATCTTGCGGGCGGTGCGAACCCAAACCGGAGCGGCTGTCGAAATTCCGCCGAATGCAACCGAGCGGGTGGTGATCCACCTGGGCCCGGGCGCACCGCGCGACGTGCTGGCATCGCTGTTGAACGGGTCACACTTCAATTACGTCATGCTGGGGTCGCCGACAAACCCCAACATGGTGGACCGGGTTATTCTGACTTCCAAGGCAGGTAGTGTTCCGGAGCCCGGTTCGGCCCCCATACCTGCTGTACCGGACAATAATGCGGCAGTTCAGATGGATGAACCGGAGTCGCAGCAAGGCAATGACATCGCTGAGCAGCCCGTCGATGAGGCGGGCGAGAATGCCGCGAACGGAGAGAATCCGACGCCGCCAAGCGGCCAGCCGCAGGTAAAGACTCCGGAACAACTGTTGCGGGAATTACAACAACAGCAACAACAACAGCAGCAGCAACAGCAATCGCCGCCACCGGCACCGCAGTAGCCGAGCGTCCGGCGTCGGACCTCTCATTTCGGACCTTGGTTCTCACACCCAACGTTCCCCACGCTGTGAGCAAGACGTAGCAGAGCTACGTCTCTACAACAAGAGGTTTGAGGTCTGATGCTGCGGTCCGCGAGGTCCGACGCCCGCTCTTAGTCTCCGCTGGCGTGGCTCTGGCTGGGCACCAGCATGGTGGTGCGGGTCATGCGTTGGCGTGAGCCGTAGGCGAAAGCGTGCAGGATGCCGGTGACGGCGGCGTAGGCGGCAAAAATCCCTACCAGTACGACCGTGACGGCAGTGAAAGAAATGATGAAAGCAACCAGCAGCGTACCCAAGTTCGGCCTACTTTCCCTGTAAGGGCCGGAATAGTGCTTCGGAGCCCGTTTTGCGCGATCCGTTGTTCGGGATCAATCACTGTACCCGCGTTGACGCTAGCTGCTGTTAGCAACTAGGATACATAGGTAAAGTTGCGCAAACCCACTTTCCGACATTTCTGTGGGGCCGTCCATATTACGGAAGGCCAGTCGCAAATTCCGCTTTTCCCATGCCTATTACCAAGATAACGGTGCGCGGGGCGCGTCAGCATAACCTCAAGAATATAAACGTCGAAATCCCCCGCAATACACTAACGGTCATTACCGGATTGAGCGGATCGGGCAAGTCTTCCCTGGCCTTCGATACCATCTATGCCGAGGGCCAGAGGCGCTATGTGGAGACGCTATCGGCCTACGCCCGCCAGTTCCTGGACCAGATGGAGCGGCCGGACGTGGACGCCATCGACGGCCTTAGTCCCTCGATCTCGATTGAGCAGAAAACCACCAGCCGCAGCCCCCGTTCGACCGTGGGGACGATCACGGAAATCTACGATTACCTTCGTCTTTTATTCGCTTCAATTGGGGTGCCACATTGTCCCAAATGCGGAAGAGCGATTGCGCGGCAGTCGGCGGAACAAATCGTACAGCGCGTGATGAGCCTGACGCCCGAAGACCGGGTGATGGTGCTGGCGCCGATCGTGCGCGGACGCAAGGGTGAGTTCAAGAAAGAGATGGAGAAGCTAGTGCAGCACGGGTTCACCAGGGCTCGGATCGACGGCGAGCTGGTGAATCTCGAAGACGACATCCCTCTGGACAAACGACGCAACCACACCATCGAAGTGGTGATCGACCGGTTGCTGGTGAAGCCCGGAATCGAGCACCGGCTGGAATTGTCGGTAGGGCTGGCGATGAAGCTGGCGGGCGGGCTGGTGCAGGTTGCGGTAGTCGGTGGCGATGAGCAGCTGTATTCGGCGAAGCTGGCGTGTCCGGATTGCGGAATCAGTGTGCCGCAACTGGAGCCGCGGTCGTTTTCCTTCAACAGCGGCTACGGGGCTTGCCCGGAATGCCACGGGCTGGGCAGCCGCTACGAATTTGATCCGGCGCGAGTGATCACGGATTGGTCCAAGCCCCTGCTGGATGGCGGCCTGGGGCCAGGCTCGGCGTCGCAGAACCTGATCCACCAATTGCAAATTACGGCGATGGCTCACGCATTCGATCTAGCAACGCCGTTCGAGAAATTTCCGGAGAAGATACAGACCCTGTTGCTATACGGCGAGGCGGGTAAGAACGGGACAAGCGGGAAGCCTGGAAAAACCGGCTTCCGCGGGATTCTGGGGTATCTCAAGCAGGCGGTGGAAGATTCCACATCCGACACCTACCGGGAATTCTTGCTGGACTACATGTCGGCTACGACGTGCCCAACATGCGAGGGCAAGCGGTTGCGTCCCGAGAGCTTGGCGGTGAGGGTGAATGGAATGTCCATCGCCGATTTTACGGCACTGCCGGTATCGCGGGCGCTGGAGACGGCGCGGAAGATCAAGCTCAACGGGCGCGAAGCGATCATTGCGGGGCGCATCGTCCACGAGATCGTTGAACGCCTGCAATTTTTGGATGCGGTCGGGCTGGGCTACATCTCACTCGAGCGCTCGGCGAGTACGCTCTCCGGCGGCGAGGGGCAGCGTATCCGCCTGGCTACGCAAATCGGATCAAAGCTGCGCGGTGTGCTCTACGTTCTCGATGAGCCTTCCATTGGATTGCACCATCGCGATAACGGGCGGTTGCTGCAGGCGCTGGAAGAATTGCGCGATCTGGGGAACACCGTGCTGGTGGTGGAACACGACGAAGAAACCATCCGCCGGGCGGACTACGTGATCGATCTCGGTCCAGGCGCCGGGCGGCACGGGGGAGGCCTGGTTGCTCACGGCACACCAGAGGAGATTGTGCAGGTGCCCGAATCGCTCACCGGCGCATACATTTCGGGCAGGATGCGGATCGAGATGCGTTCCGAACGCCGCCAGCCGAATGGTGCGGCAATTACGGTGCTGGGGGCGCGGCAGAACAATCTCAAGGGTGTGGACGTCACCTTTCCGCTGGGCGTGATGACGGTTGTGACCGGAGTTTCCGGCTCCGGTAAATCCACGCTGGTAAATGACATTCTTTACCGCGCTCTGGCGCAGAAGCTCTACCGCTCACGCGAAGAACCTGGAGCGCATAAAGCCATCTCGGGAACGGAGAACATCGACAAAGTCATTCGCATTGACCAGTCGCCGATTGGCCGCACGCCACGATCGAATCCGGCGACCTACACAGGTGTCTTTGCCCAGATCCGCGATCTCTATGCCATGCTGCCAGAGTCGCGCGAACGCGGTTACAAGCCGGGACGATTCTCCTTCAATGTCTCCGGCGGACGTTGTGAAGCCTGCCAGGGAGAAGGGCAGCGGCGGATTGAAATGAACTTTCTGCCAGATGTGTACGTCTTGTGCGAAGTCTGCGGTGGCCATCGTTATAACCACGAGACCCTGGCGGTGAAATATAAAGGCCAGTCGATTGCCGATTTACTCGAAATGCCGGTCTCCGACGCGCTGCCCATCCTGGAAAACATTCCGCAGGTCAGGCAGAAGCTGCAGACGCTGGTGGATGTGGGCCTGGGATACATTCACCTGGGACAATCAGCGGTCACTCTTTCAGGCGGAGAGGCTCAGCGCATCAAGCTGGCCCGCGAGTTGAGCAAGCGGCAGACAGGAAAGACCTTGTATCTGCTGGACGAGCCCACCACCGGCCTGCACTTCGCGGACGTCAGCAAGTTACTGGAAGTCCTGCACCGCCTCACCGACCTCGGCAACACGGTTATGATCATCGAGCACAATCTGGATGTGATTCGCAACGCCGACTGGATTGTCGACCTCGGCCCCGAAGGCGGAGAGGATGGCGGACGGGTCGTGGCCCAGGGCACTCCCGAGCAGGTGGCGCGGAACAAGAAGTCTTACACCGGGCAGGCTCTGGCAGGATATCTTGCCAACGGACATAAAATCGCGCCTCGGGAGAAGAGTTCGATCGCGTAGGTATTTCCCAGGTAACGAATGGGGCAAGTGAAAACCAGCATCTAATCAGCCGAGTTCGAAAAGGTACACAGACCAATTGTCTTCACCAGAGCATCCTCTCTCCGAAGTGCAGATCGAGCCACCGGCGGAACCGGTGGTTGCGCTGCCTGAGATTCCGATCAATCCGGGAGCCGAAAATCCGCCGTGGAGCGGGCTCGATCTCCTGCTGATCGGGTTAGTGTTGGTAGTGTCGCTGTTCTTTTTCAGCTCGTTATCTTTCCTCATTATTTTGCATAGCCCCCATTCGTCTTCTTCGGGTATTTCTCGCGGCGAGCTGAGCAAGGGCCCTGGACCGCTGGTGATCGTTCCGGCCATGACGCTTGCGTATATCGCGATGCTGGTAGCTATGTATGGAGTGGTGAAGCGTCGCTACCAGCGCGCCTTCTGGCAGGCGGTGGCCTGGCGCTGGCCGGGCGACTGGTGGTTCGGATACATAGTCAGCGGTGGCCTGCTTGCCGTGGGGTTGGGATTGCTTTCGCGGCTGCTGCCTATTCCCAAGTCTCTCCCCATGGACCGGTTTTTCCAGGACCGGCAAGGCGCGTTTCTCATGATGATTTTCGGCGTGGGGGTGGCTCCGTTCGCCGAAGAGATGCTCTTTCGCGGCTTTCTCTACCCGGTGCTGGATCGGTGGCTGCAAACCCTGTTCATGACTCCGCGCCAGATTCGCCGGGGCTGCGTCTGGATCCTGATCATGGCGGGATGGGGATTCATCGAACACCGGCTTCCGCTGGCAGGTTCTGTACTGCTGGTGGTTTTGATCTTCGTGGCGACGGCGGCGTTGTTCGTGTCGCGAAGCATGAAAGCCGGTGGACAGGCGCATGTCGTACTGCTGCCCGGCGCGGCGCTTGTAGGTTGGGGACTGGCGTCGCGATCACTTGGCCATCAAGCCTTCGAATCGGTGACGATCGCGCTGGTCGTGCTCGCCAGTCTGCTCGGAGTGATCGGCATGGCGACACCGGTCGCAGCCTCGGCCGCTGGGCGCTGGGGCCGGTTGCTGGCTGTCCTCATCACCAGCGGTGCCTTTGCTATGGTTCACAGCGAGCAACTAGGCCAGGCCTGGGGACCGCTGTTGGTGCTGTTCATGGTCGGGTTGGCCCTGACTCTCACGCGAGTGGTGACTCGCTCCATCACGCCGGGTTTGTTAGTACACGTGGGCTACAACCTCACGCTGTTCACTTTGCTTTACCTGGGCACGGATCATTTCCGCCATTTGGAGCGCATGACTCAGTGATTGAGACTTTTTCTGTAGAGACGTAGCTTGCTACGTCTCTGTCGATGCCAGCAAGAAATACGAAGGCTCGTTTTTTGCCGATGGCAGCAAGACGTAGCAAGCTACGTCTCTACGGCGAGCTGGAGTTTTTCGGGGGTCGTGAAGTTCCTCCGGATAACTCTGCTTCTTGGTTTCAAACTGGGCCGCTGCATCATTGGGCGCCGGGGATCACGCGTGTTGTGAAGCGTGATATCGTAGGCTTTCCATGTCTTCCGCGCGTCAGGATCTGTTGCGTTTGCTGGCCGCCAAATCGTTCCGGCTAGGACAGTTCAAACTCTCGTCCGGAGCCACTAGCGACTACTACATCGACTGCCGCACGACCACGCTGGCGGCCAAGGGTGCTCGCCTGACCGGGCAAGTCTTTCTGGACGAAATCCGGGCGCGCCAGTGGAAGCCCAAGGCCATCGGCGGACTTACCATGGGCGCCGATCCGATTGTGGTCGCGGTCAGCGTGGCCAGCGGCGACATGGAGGGTTTTCTGGTTCGCAAGGCCGAGAAGCAGCACGGCACCGGACGGCGAATTGAAGGCTTTCAGGAAAAAGGCGCGCGGGTCGTAATTGTGGATGACGTCTGCACCACGGGATCTTCGACCATTCAAGCGATTGAAGCGGCGCACGAATTTGGTTTCCAGGTGGTAGGCGTGATGTGCCTGGTGGAACGCCAGGAGGCGGGAGGACGTCCCAACGTGGAGAAGGCCGCTGCCCCGGCGCCTTTTGTTTCGATATTCACAGCGACCGATGTCCGGCAAGAGCACCTGCTGCAGAACGACGAAACGTCTCCGGGGATGCCCGCGGTAGGCGTCGGCTGCGAGATCTGCGGACGCCCGGCAGTGGTGCATAACCCGCGCATCCGTTGTGAAGCGCATAAAGCTTAAGAGCGTCGTTGGTCCTTGGCCCTTGACCCTTGATCGTTGGCCTTTGGCCGCCTGAGGCCGGTACTGGCTGCGAAGTAGGTCCTGCAGTTCGGAGCAAAGCGCCAACAACCAACGACCAAAGGCCAACGACCAAAGGCCAACGACCGCCCCTATGATTCAAACCCTTGAATGGACCGACTCCGGTGTGCGCTTCATTGATCAGACCAAGCTTCCCATGGAGGAGACTTACGTCACCTGCAAGACCTACGTCCAGGTTGCCGACGTCATTCGTAACATGGTGGTGCGGGGGGCGCCGGCCATTGGCGTCGCGGCGGCCATGGGCATCGCGCTGGGCGTCAAGAATTCCAAAGCTGAAAATGTTGGCGGGCTGAAGCAGGAGTTCGACCAGATTTGCGATGTGATCGGCAAGACCCGGCCCACGGCGGTAAATCTTTTCTGGGCGATCCGGCGCATGCAGGACAAGTTCGAACTGCTGCGGGTGCGGCCTCTGGCGCAGATCAAGCAGGCGCTGATCGAAGAAGCCCAGCGCATGCACGCCGAAGACATCGCCGCCAACCAGGCCATGGGTAAGCACGGCGCGACCTTGATGCCGGCCAGCGGCGGCGTGCTCACCCACTGCAATGCCGGCGCCCTGGCCACCTGCGGATACGGCACGGCGCTGGGAGTGATTCGGGCCGCGGTCGAGCAGGGAAAGAAAATCCATGTCTTTGCCGACGAGACGCGTCCGTTCCTGCAAGGTTCACGATTGACCGCGTGGGAGCTGATGAAAGATGGCATTCCGACCACCGTCATTTCCGACAACATGGCCGGAGCCATGATGAAGCAGGGCAAGATCAACGCCATCGTGGTGGGCGCGGACCGCATTGCTGCCAACGGAGACGTCGCCAACAAGATTGGAACTTACACGGTGGCGGTGCTGGCGAAAGAACATGGTATCCCGTTTTACGTCGCCGCGCCTTTCTCAACCGTCGACCTCGAAACTGCTGACGGCAGCGGCATCCCGATCGAGCAGCGTGACAGCAAGGAGGTCACGCACATCGCCGGAAAGCAGATGGTGCCGGATGGCGTCGAGGTGGAGAACCCGGCGTTCGATGTCACGCCGGCGAAATATGTGACGGCGATCGTGACCGAGAAGGGAATTGCGCGCGCACCGTATGTTGGAGTCATTGCAGAAGTTAATGTAGGCGCGGGCGTCCCGCCCGTGCTTCTGTCGAGTTGAACTTTTCCCCTCGCACTTTCGTAAACTATCTTAGGAGCAATTTGCAGGGAGGCTCCGCCATGATCGCTTTCCTTCTCTGGTGCATTCTCTTCGTGGTGTGCTGGCCGTTGGCCCTGCTGGCGCTGGTTCTCTATCCGTTCGTCTGGATCCTTCTACTGCCCTTCAGGCTGGTGGGGATTGCTGTTCACGGCGTGCTGGAGCTGGTTTGGGCGGTGGTGATGCTGCCGGCGCGGTTGCTGAGCGCGCCGTTCCGGATTTGAGATTACGGCGCTGCGCAGAATGCATTTTCTGTAGAGACGTAGTTTGCTACGTCTAGGTTTTAGATGCCGCCAGCAAGACGTAGCAGAGCTACGTCTCTACGAACAAACTCCAATTGCCAATTGCTGCTTTTCACTCGGACCCCTGCATCCCCGCCTTCACCGCTTTCAAGTCCAAATTACGGATCAGCCGCAGCAAGGAATTGGGATGCATGCCCAGCGCCTTTGCAGCCTCGACGTAATCGCCGTTGGCCTGCTGAAGCGCTTGTATGACCAGTTGTTTTTTCGCCTCTTTGATGGTGCCGTGGTATTTGTCGGTGGAAGCTGGAACGGCCGAGCCGGCTTCGAGAATCGCTTCGGGCAAATCGTCGGGAAGGATCGAATCGGTCGAGCCGAGGACCAGCGCCCGCTCCAGCGCATTTTCCAGTTCGCGTACGTTGCCTGGCCAGTCATACTGCGTTAAACAGGCCAGGGTTTCAGGTGCCAGCGGTTTGATCCGCATGTTGCATTTACGGCTGGCCTTGCCCACAAAATAATTGGCCAGCAACGGTATATCTTCGCGGCGTTCGCGCAGTGCGGGCATGGTGAGAGTGACCACGTTGAGGCGGTAGTACAAGTCGTTGCGGAAAGTGCCAGCCTTGACCGCGTCGGGCAGGCTCCGGTTGGTGGCTGCGATCAGGCGGATATCCAGCTTGATGGGGCGCGTGCCGCCCAGTCGCTCAAATTCGCGCTCCTGGAGGACGCGCAGCAGCTTGGCCTGTAGGCCAGCCGCAAGTTCGCCAATCTCGTCGAGAAATAAAGTGCCGCCTTCGGCGACCTCCACTTTGCCCTTTTTTTGCGAGGCCGCGCCAGTGAAGGCACCTTTTTCGTGTCCGAACAACTCGCTCTCCAAAAGAGTTTCAGCGATGGCCGCGCAGTTAATCGCTACAAAGGGGCGATCGGCGCGTGGACTGTTGCGATGGATGGCATGCGCCACCAACTCCTTTCCGGTGCCGCTTTCTCCCTGGACGAGGACGGTAGATTCGGTGGGCGCGACCCGGCGGATGAATTCGAATACCTTACGCATGCCCGGGCTGGCGCCGACCATGTTGTGTTCCAACTCAATTTCGGCTCGCAGTTCCTGATTCTCCAGCCGCAACTGCTCCCAGTGACGCACATTTTCAAAGGCCAGGCTGGCAATGCCGGCAACCGCCGCCATGACCTGCAGATGGGTTTCGTCGAACTTCGTCGCTGGACTGCAGCTGTCCACATAGATGGCGCCCAGAACTTTGCCCGCCGCCATCAGCGGCACGCACAGCAGGCAGCTTACTTTCAGTTCAGTGAGGGTCTTGACCTGCCGAAGCGCTTCATTGCCGGAAACATCGCTCACGACCAGCCCGACGCGGTCCCGCAGTACTCGCTCCACCACGGTGCGGCTGACCCGAACCGGATGGCCGGGCCCGCGCACCCGGTCCCAGGCGGCGGTGGAGTCGAACTCTTCCGGCACGATCGCCCAGCAGAACCGCGCCGCGCTCGGCCGGCACGACATCGAAGATGAAGCCCAGAAGCTGCCATTGCAGCGAGTCCTGGTCGCGAATTCCGCCGATGCCGGTGGCAATTTTCAGCAAGGAGTTCAAGTCGCGGGCCCAGCGCGAAGTGGGAGGGAGCCCGGCGACTACTTTGTCCGGGCGCAGGTAAAGGGAGTCCTCGGCACGAAGCAGAAGCGGAGGACCATCGAGTTCGGTTGTGTCCGCGAACTCTACCGGATTTTTGTCGAAATGGCTCCCGCCTTCCTCGACCAGGAAGATGAGCACCGAATCGCCGATAAATATCTGGTCTCCGTGCCGTATCTGCTGCTGCTCCACCGGCACGCCGTTGACCAGGGTGCCGTTGCGGCTTTTCAGATCGCGGATGGAAAACTGCCCGTCGCCGTCCGGAACCAGGACGCAGTGCCGGCGCGACAAAGAGGGATCTGCCACCCAAAGCTGGTTTGATGAGTCTCGCCCGATTGATACTTCGCCCTCCGGCAAAGGGAAAGCAGAGCCTTTCAATGGTCCGCTAATGCCCAGAAGCCGGGGATTCGTCTCCGTCGCCATACTCGCTGTTTAGCACAGATTGGGCCGTTGTGTACACGTAGCCTTGGTTTGACTGTGTGGGACCGGGTCGGAGCCTGCCCTGAGCGAAGTCGAAGGGACCCGGTCAGGCGGCCCACCGGGCCGCAGTTTTGTGATCCAACGTCTACAATCTGCGCACCCCGACCGGATCGAAGAGATCCCACACAGTCAAACAAAATTAACCCAACGGATGGTCCGCGCTAACACTTGGGTTAGCGGAAACGAGCCGCAGGCCCGGACCAGAATCCCGCTATTTTCAGCCGCCGTACCGCAACATCAAGTTAATCAGCCAGTTGTGAACCGAAAGATGCCACGGGCGGGCGCACCGCAACACTTGGCATGCTGCTTGCAATAAGCAATGGCATGCAACGGTTATCAAAGCCATTGCAAAAAGTTAGAGACGGCCGATAGCGAAACAAGCAGCACGTCGTTAGCAATACCGGCTGATCCTGCGTGGTTTCACCGTCTCAAACACGAGGAGGTTTTATGAAAAACCAACTGTTTGCTCTTATCGGCCTGGGCCTGCTGCTGGCCACTGCATCGGCATACGCTCAGACCGGCGTGGTGAAGGCGAATGTTCCGTTCAACTTCATCGTAGAAAAAACCCAGATTCCCGCAGGCCAATATCTGATCCAGAATGTCAGCCAGACCGGCACGGCCATGTCGATCGAGAGCTCGGATCGGAAGCTGGTGAAGCTGGTTCTGCCAAACGCCTGCGAATCGACAAAGGCGGCGGAGAAGACCAAACTGGTTTTCCACCGCTACGGTGACCAGTACTTCCTGGCCCAGATCTGGACCGAAGGGAATGGCCGGGGTCGCGAACTGCCCAGGACACAGCGTGAGTCCGAAGTGGCGATGAGCTACCCAGCCGCGCAAGACGTTGTCGTAGTAGCGACGCTGCGCTAGATGCGTCCTCGGGGGAGGCGTACCTCTCTCGCAGCCGAGAAAAAGAGGGGCACACATCGCGTGCCCCTTTTTTATTGTCCCGCTGATTCATGAAGCCTTGCCGCCGCCCGACATCCCCGATACGACTGGCGAGCCAAGGCCGTGCCTGCTAACATCGCAGCAGATGGCCCGTTCCAAGCCCAAACAGAAAAGCAGATCCGCATCGAAGGACCCGGCTCGCAAGGGCACTCCAGTGGGCGGGCGTCCGCGCGAGCTGGTGATCATTACCGGCATGAGCGGATCCGGCAAAGCCTCCGTCCTGAAGGCTTTCGAGGATTTGGGTTTCTACTGCGTGGACAACCTCCCGGTAGAGTTGATTCCGCGCTTTGCCGAACTGGTGGGGCAATCCTCGGAGATCAACCGCACAGCACTGGTGGTAGACGTTCGTGAGGGCACGCAACTGGAGTCCCTTCCGGCAATCGTTAAGTCAGTCAAACGACTCCTGCCGACCAAGGTGATCTTCCTCGAAGCTGATGAATCTATCCTGCTGCGCCGCTTCAGCGAAACTCGCCGGCCTCATCCTCTGGGCACGGACTCGCCGGTCAAGACCTCCTTGATCGCTGAACGCCGCCACCTTCGCTCCATCCGCGCCATCGCGGACCTGGTGATCGATACTTCCCGATTCAATGTCCATGAGCTGCGGGCGCACATCACCGACCGCTTTCGCAAGCACGAATCGGACAAGACCATCCTGGTGTCGTGCGTCAGCTTCGGCTTCAAGCATGGTGTGCCCGATGACGCCGATTTGCTTTTCGACGTCCGCTTTTTGCCCAATCCCCATTTTGTTCCCGCATTCCGGGCGCTCACCGGACGGGATCCGAAGGTTGCAAGGTATATCCGGTCGTTCCCCCAGACCAAGGAATTCATCCAGCGCATCTCAGAGCTGCTTATATATCTGTTGCCACACTACATCCAGGAAGGCAAGAGCTACCTGACCATCGCCTTTGGCTGCACCGGCGGGCAGCACCGCTCAGTCATGATTGCAGAGGAAGTAGGGAAACGCCTGCGCAATGCGAAATACCGAGTGAAGGTGGAGCATCGGGATAGTCCGAAGTAGAGGTAGTTGGCCATTGGTCGTTGGTCGATGGTCAAGATCAATATCTCGAGCCCACGGACGACGCGGAAAGCGAATGGCCACGACGAACGGCCAAGGACCAACGACTGCAGTAAGATAGAACCTATGCCGATTCCATCAAGCGCAGGCCAGCCCCGGCTGCGCTTAACGAGCCCCCGATGCGGCAACTGACCCGGCTTCTACGGTACGTACTTCCTTTTGGGCTGCAGTTGCTTCCGGGCGTGCTGCTGTTGGCCGCAGTCGGGTTCTTGGAGGCGTTTCGGCTGGTGCTGGTCAAGCCTATCTTTGACCGCGTTCTGAATCCATCGACCGGATCGGACAACATTCAGCTGTTCACCATTCCCGGCAGCGGGCATGTGGTTTACCTGCAGCAGTTCGTTCCCACACATTTCCACAACGCCTGGACGATTGTGGCGTATGCGTTGGTTGCATCCACCGTACTGAAAGGCATTTTCGACTACGCTGGCACTTACCTGGTGAACTATGCAGGTTTCGGCATGATTACCGACCTGCGCAACGATTTGTACAACTCTGTGCTGCGGCGATCGGCGGCTTTTTTTCAGAAGCACACGACGGGGACGCTGATTTCAACCATCATTAATGACATCGAGCGAGTGCAATTCGCCATGTCGAGCGTGCTGGCGGAGTTCTTGCAGCAGTTGTTTACCTTTCTGTTCACCGCGGTCGCGGTAATTGTTCTGGGACGGAAGCTCGCCTGGGTGCTGCTCTTGTTTGTCCCTTTCATCATTTTCTCGGCGGCGAGGATCGGACATCGTGTACGGCAGCACCACGCGCGGCGGACAGGATAAGCTGGCTGACATTCAGAACATCCTTCAGGAGACCATCAGCGGCAACCGGATCGTGAAGGCCTTCAGCATGGAATCCTGGGAGATGGCGCGGTTTCGCCAGGCTGCACAAAGGCTCTTTAAGGCAAACCTGCGCTCGGTGGCGGCGGCTGCGATCAGCTCACCCTTGATGGATATTTTCGGCGTCCATCGCGATTGCTCTGCTTCTGTTATTAGGCCGCGACCGGATTGCGCACAGCGAGTTTACGCTGGGAACATTTGGCGCATTTATCACTGCCGTCTTCAGCTTGTACAACCCGGTCCGCAAGTTTGCCCTCTTCAACAACAATTTTCAGCAGGCAATGGGTGCGTCTTCGGAAATCTTCAAGTTCATGGACACCGAAGACGACGTGCGCGAGAAGCCGGGCGCGAAGCCACTGCCGCCTTTTGCCGGCAGCATCCGTTTCGAGAACGTTTGCTTCTCTTACGAAACCGACGGCGATGAGTCGCGGGAAATCCTGCGCGACATCAATCTGGAAGTGCGGGCCGGAGAGGTAGTGGCCGCGGTGGGATCGAGCGGCGCCGGCAAAAGCACACTGGTGCATTTGATCCCGCGATTTTTTGATGTGACCGCCGGCCGATTGCTGATCGATGGCCGCGACGTGCGCGATACCACTCTCTCCTCGCTGCGTTCGCAAATCGGCGTGGTCACGCAGGAAACAGTCCTTTTCAACGATACCCTGCGCAACAATATCGCCTACGGTCAGCCCTCCATTTCGCAAAAGCAGGTGGAGGCTGCGGCTCGCGCCGCCCTGGCCCACGACTTCATCACGGAATTGCCCGCGGGCTACGACACTATGATCGGTGAGCGCGGCGTGCGACTCTCCGGCGGCGAGCGCCAGCGCATCGCCATTGCCCGGGCACTTCTGAAGAATGCCCCGATCCTGATTCTGGACGAGGCCACATCGGCGCTGGACAGCGAGTCCGAGGCCCTGGTCCAGTCGGCGTTGCAGAACCTCATGACCGGCCGCACCGTGTTCGTGATCGCTCACCGGCTCTCCACGGTGCGCCGCGCCGACCGCATCGTGGTGCTGGAAGGCGGTACCATTGCCGATATCGGTGCCCACGAAGAGCTCATGCAGAAGCTCGGAACCTATCGGCGGTTGTATGATCTTCAGTTCGCGGAGTCAGAGCCGCCGAAGGTAAACGCAACCCGCTAGCGCGGACTAAGGCCGACTAATTCTGTAGAGACGTAGCTTGCTACGTCTCGGTTTTACGACGCTGCGGCAAGACGTAGCAAGCTACGTCTCTACGATAATTGTTAGAGATCGTTAGAACAGCCCGGCCGGAAAAGACAATGCCCATACGTTCCATGACCGGTTTCGCGCAAGTGAAGGGTCAAGTCGCCGGTCCGCGAACTGACGCCCCGGGCAAAAACCAGTTGGGCTTTACGCTGTCGTTGAAATCGGTCAATCACCGTTTTCTCGATGTGCACTTCCGCATGCCGTCCGATAGCGATTCCCTGGAAATGAAATTGCGCCGCCTGCTCAAGGAGAAGCTGGCCCGCGGCCACGTGGAGTTGACTCTCAATCTGGATCGCGGCGGCGGGGATACCTTCGCCCTGAACCGGCAGATTGTGGGTGGATACATCCAGGCCTTTCGAGCGGCGGCAGCCGAGTTCAGCCTGGCGTCGGAGCCTGACTTGAACGCCGTGCTGCGCATGCCCGGCGCACTGGATGCTGCATCTCTTCCTGCCGATGGTGCACTTGAGGCCTCCGTTCTCAACAAAGTGGAAGAACTACTCGATCGTCTCAACCAGATGCGTGAGGAAGAAGGCCGCGGCATTGACCGGGAGTTGCGGCAGCGCATGGCCCATGTCGCGGAGGCTGCCAGGGGAGTCGAGAAACATCGCCAGGCGGTGTTGCAGACCTACGTGGGCAAGCTCAAGACGCGTATGCATGAATTGATCGGAAGCCAGGTGGAACCGGAACGCCTCCTCCAGGAAGCTGCCTTGCTCGTCGACCGCAGCGATATCCAGGAGGAATTGGTCCGGCTTGATACGCATGTGAAACACTTCCTCGGCCTGCTCGAACAGGGCGGCGAGGTGGGCAAGAAGCTGGACTTTCTGTTGCAGGAGATGAATCGAGAGGCTAACACCTTGCTCTCCAAGACCTCGGGTCTGGCGGGTGACGCGCTCAACATTACTGAGATGGGTCTGGCCATCAAGACCGAACTGGAGAAAGCCCGCGAACAGGTGCAAAACATCGAATGAGTGGCGTTTTTATCATTTCCGCGCCGTCGGGTTCGGGCAAATCCACACTGGTGAACAAGGTACGTGAGATTGTGCCTGGACTGAAATTCTCCATCTCTTACACCACGCGGCCGCCGCGCGCGGGCGAGCAGAACGGCCGGGAATATTTCTTCGTCTCGCGCACCGAATTCGAAACAATGATCCGCCAGGACGACTTCCTTGAGTACGCCGACGTGTTCGGTAACTACTACGGCACCGCGCGCAGCTTTCTGAGCCTGGCCCAGCAGGAAGGAAAAGACCTTCTGCTGGACATCGACGTCCAGGGTGCGGAACAGATCAAGCGCCGAATTCCTGACGCAGTACGCATCTTCGTCATGCCTCCCAATCGCCCTGAACTGGAGAAGCGGCTGCGCACGCGCAGTCTGGATGCGGAAGCCGTGATCCAGCGCCGGTTGGTCACGGCCTCCCGTGAGATTGAGAATTACGACAAATACGACTATATTTTGGTGAACGACCGCTTGGAGGAATCTGTAGACGCGCTGAAGTCGATCCTGCTGGCGGAGCGACGGAAGCAGTCGGGAGTCCAGGGACAAAGGCAAAAGTCTGTTGACGACACCAACCTGATGGCCAAGGCAGAACGGTGCCGTCTGGAAAACGTGCGGGAGCGGCTGCAACCGATTTTGGCCTCGTTCGCACAGGCGGCGAGTGGACGCTAGCGGCAGGGGAGAACACAATGAAGTTGATCGAAGGGTTCGACAGCAATTACCGGTACATCCTGGTGGCCGCGCGGCGCGCACGGCAGTTACAGGGTGGTGCGCCTCCCGTCATCGAAACGCCTTCCCGCAAACCTTGCCGGATCGCGCAGGATGAAATCAGGGCAGGCAAGGTGAAATGGGTGATCCCCGAGACCCCGCGCTCCCCCGCGGAAGTTGCCGGCGAAATCCTGGAAAAGGCGCTGGCCAAAGAGTCGTAATTACAGATTGTTGATTTCAGATCTCAGATTGAACCCTTGCGTAAGTTCCGGTTGTTTTGACCCTGAGAACTGAAATCTGCGAACTGAGAACTGAAAATAATTTCGTCTTGTTGATCGGCAGATTCAACCGCGACCTTCCTCCGAGCGGTTCGATCTGAAATCTTCAATCTGAAACCTGCGATTCGTCATCCAATAAGCAGGAAGCTAAGATGAAAATCGCTCTCGGAGTCAGCGGTGGTATCGCGGCCTATAAGGCCGCGGAGGTGGTTCGCTTGCTTCAGGACCGCGGCATCCGGGTGCAGGTGGTCATGACTCAGGCGGCGCAGCAGTTCGTTCGCCCGCTTACCTTCGCCGCGCTCTCCGGTGAAAAGGTCATTACCGAAATGTTTGCCTCGGGCGGCGATGAGAATTCCCCGCCCAACATCGACTCCGCTATCGAACACATCGCCGTAGCCCAATCCATCGACGCGCTACTGGTCGTGCCCGCCACCGCAGACCTGCTCGCCAAGTTCGCGCAAGGCATTGCCAGTGATTTCCTGACCACGCTCTATCTCGCAACCACAGCTCCGGTCGTCGTCGCTCCGGCCATGAACGTCAACATGTGGAACCATCCCGCGACCCAGGCGAATCTGGACATCCTGCGCAAGCGCGGCGTGCGCATCGTCGAGCCCGGTGACGGCTACCTGGCTTGTGGCATGACCGGGCCCGGCCGCCTGGCAGAAAACGATCTGATTATCGCGGCTACGATGGAAGCACTGGGCGCGTCGCAGGAACTGGCCGGCGAAACCGTTCTGATCACCGCCGGCCCCACCCGAGAGAAGATCGATCCGGTGCGCTACCTCACCAACCGCTCCAGTGGCCGCATGGGATACGCCCTCGCCGAAGCCGCGTTACGACGCGGAGCGCGAGTCCTGCTAGTGAGCGGGCCTACAAACCTGACGCCGCCGGGCGGCGCGGAAGTAACCCGCGTCGAGTCCGCCGAGCAGATGCGCCAGGCGACGCTGAGGCTGCTGCCCGAGGCCACCATCGTGATCAAGACAGCGGCGGTCGCCGACTATCGTCCCAAGAGCACGGCCGATCAGAAAATCAAACGCAAGGGCGCAATGTCCCTCGAACTGGAACCGACCACCGACATTCTCGCGGAGCTGGCTCGCACCAGAACCTCGCAAATCATCGTGGGCTTCGCCGCTGAAACCGAAAACGTGCTGGAAAATGCCAGAAAGAAACTGGTAGCGAAAGCACTCGATGCCATCGTCGTCAACGATGTCTCGCGCGAAGGCGTCGGCTTCGACTCCGACCGCAACGCGGTCACCATCATCACCCAAAGTGAAGTGATCGAGGTCCCCGAAACCACCAAGTGGGAAGTCGCCCAGCGCGTCCTCGACCAGGTAGCAAAACTGCGCAAAGTAGCCCAGACCACATAGCCCACTCAGGACCACGTTACAACCACAAGCCACGGGCAACCACAGGCCACATGGCGACGGCTGCCCTCAGCCGTCGGGCCGAGCGAAGCTCGGCGAGCCGGGAAGCACCGCAAATGCAGATTTCAGATTGTAGATTCAGATTTGCACAACAACCTCACCAGCCGGAAGAACTTCAATCTGATATCTTCAATCTGAATTCTGAAATTCTCCATGCCCTCAACCCTCAACCCGCAACTCAAACGCGCCCTCGCCGACCGTATCCGCTACTACAACGAACTCGGCATTTACGATTTCTACCGCCGCGAGACTTACGCAAAAATTCAAATCCAGCCAGAACAGCGAGACCCATTGCCCAAAGCCAAAGCCACTCGCAGTAATTTCGGAAGAGCTATTCGAAGTAAGCACCGAACCTGAATCGGCCATAGCCGATCCAGCTCAGGCCCTGCGCGCCATTCGCGAAGACATCGGCGATTGCACCCGCTGCCGCCTGCACAAGCAGGGCCGCAAGCAGATCGTTTTTGGCGTAGGCAATCCCCAGGCAGAGTTGATGTTCATCGGCGAAGCCCCCGGAGCCGATGAAGACGCCCAGGGCGAGCCCTTCGTAGGCCGCGCCGGCCAGCTGCTCAACAACATGATCAAGGCCATGGGCCTGCGCCGCGAAGAGATCTACATCGCAAACATCATCAAGTGCCGTCCGCCAGGAAACCGCACTCCGGAGCGCGACGAGTGCGAAACCTGTTCCCCGTTCCTGATGCGGCAGATCGCCACCATCAAGCCCAAAGCAATCGTGGCCCTTGGCGCGGTCGCGGCCAAAACGCTGCTCGCCGTCAACGCCCCCATGATGGAACTGCGCGGCCACTGGTACGATTTCCGCGGCACCAAGCTCGCAGTCACCTACCACCCGGCTTTCCTGCTGCGCGACCCACGCCAAAAGAAAGAAGCCTGGAAAGATTTGCAAATGGTGATGAAGGAGTTGGGGCTGATAGCGCCCAACCCTAAAATGTAGGCGCGAGCGTCCCGCTCGTGCAGGGGCGCCCGTGTCGGTTAGCGCCGGGTGCCCCATGTCTCGCGTTTTCTGCGAGACGTGGGGCCTGTCCACCTCAACCCTTCTTCTCCCCTAACATCACCGCCCGCAGCGCCCGGTTAATTCGCGTCTGGTAGCCTCGACCCTGGGCTTTGAACCAGGCGATCACATCGGCATCCAGCCGCAGCGTCACCGGCTTCTTGATCGGCCGGTACATTTCGGCCATTTCAGGAGACCGCCTCAGTTCCTCGGCCGCGGCCCGGAGCCGGGCAATCCTCCCACTCTTCGCAGTTTTGGTCCGACGCTTCGTTTTCATGGACATACCCCCATTGTACATACAATCGGGCCAGTACAAAATGTTCCACGTGGAACATTTCTCCAATTTGCATCTTCAATGGCCCGGTCCCGCCCTCCAGTCGATGCGTTTCCAGATGTTACGATGCCTTTGCGGCTGCACAAACGCAGACGCCACTCCCCATGCCTGAATTCTGCGACGTAGCCCTCCCCGTGCCGCTGGATACCGTCTTCACCTACGGCATTCCCGACGGGATGCAGCCGGTGGTGGGCGGACGTGTGCTCGTGCCCTTCCGCCAGCAGCGCATGTCGGGCGTGGTCACGGACTTGCACGATCGCAAGCCAAAGGTCGTTGACCAAGAACCTGATCAGCGTGCTCGACCCTGCGCCCGTGCTCGATGAGCAGCTGATCCGCCTGGGCCAATGGATTGCGGACTATTATCTGGCGCCGGTCGGCGAAGTCTTCCGCACCATGCTGCCGCTGGGCGCCGAGTTCAAGCGCGCCATCGCCTACCGCATCACGGAAGAGGGGCAGATGGCGCTGCACCTGGCAGGAATGTCGGGATCGTCCGCGCGTTCCCAGAAGACTCCCGAGGATCAATTGGCGGAGTTTCGCGTGCTCGACTACCTGGCCGAGCGCGAGACGACTCGAGAAGAAAGCCTGCGCGCCGCAACCCGCGCGTCCAAGGCGCTGCTGGCCGGCATGGTGCGCAAGAAGTGGATCGCCCGGGAGGATTTGTCCGAAGCGCGCGACGCGGTCCGCACGGTGAAAGTTTGCGATGTTGAAAACCGTGGAGGGCAAACTCAACGCCAACCAGCGAACGCTGATCGATACTCTGGCCGCGGCCGGAGGAAGAGCGCCGGTGGATGCCCTTCAGTCGCTGGAAGTTCCGCGCACTACCTTGAGCACGCTGGTGAAGCGCGGCGTGGTGGAGATTGTCGAAGAGGCGGCCGAGCTTCACCGTCTCCGGGCTGAAGGCCCGGCCCAGACTATTTGATTTCCAGTTCAACCCGGCGCAGCAGGCGGCGCTCAACTCGGTGGAGGAGCGCGTGAACGCAGCGCAAGTTCTCCGGCATGTTGCTGCACGGGATCACGGGATCGGGCAAGACGGCGATTTATCTCGCAGCGATGCGGTCGGTGCTTGAGGCTGGGCGTTCGGCCATCCTGCTGGTCCCTGAGATCGGGCTGACTCCGGCGGTCGCGGCTGACCTGCATCAACTCTTCGGAGACGAAGTTGCGATCCTGCACTCGGGGCTTGTCCGACAAGGAGCGCGCCGAGCAGTGGCATCGCATCAAGCGCGGGGACGCTCGCATGGTGGTGGGCACGCGCTCGGCGGTGTTCGCGCCGGTCTCCGATCTGGCGCTGATGATCGTGGACGAGGAGCAGGATCCGTCTTATAAGCAAGAAGAGATGCCGCGCTATCACGCGCGCGACGTGGCGGTGATGCGGGCCAAGATGGCGAATGCAGTGGTGGTGCTGGGCTCGGCCACGCCGTCGCTGGAGTCGTACTTCAACGCCAAGAAAAACAAATACACTCTGCTCGAACTGCCCGACCGGGTGGAGCAAGCGGCCGCTGCCCGAGGTCGAGATCATCGACATGCGCCAGGAATTTCAGGAGACCGGCAGCGAGCAGGTGATCTCGCGCAAGCTGGCGGAAGAGATCAAGGAACGGCTGGAGCGCAAAGAGCAGGTGATGGTGTTGCTGAACCGGCGCGGGTATTCACCGGTGGTATTGTGCCGGGCCTGCGGCAAGACTCTGGAGTGCAAGAACTGCGCCATCGCGATGACGCATCACAAGCGCTCCCGCCGCATGGAGTGCCACTATTGCGGCTACACCGCGCCGGTGCCGAAGGCGTGCGTCCACTGCGGCAGCGAGTACGTATATTTCCTGGGCACCGGTTCGGAGAAGCTGGAAGAGTTGCTGCACGGCATGTTTCCCCAGGCCCGCATCGGGCGGCTGGATCGCGATACGGTGCGCGGCCGCGAAGACTTCGAGCGCGCTCTGAATGCCCTCGATGAAGGCGAACTCGATCTGCTGGTCGGCACGCAGATGATCGCCAAGGGACACGACATTCACGGGGTCACGCTGGTGGGCGTGGTCGGCGCGGACATGGCGTTGGGCTTTCCGGATTTTCGCGCCGCGGAGCGCACCTTCCAGTTGCTGACCCAGGTGGCGGGACGCGCGGGGCGCGGGCAGACGCCGGGCAAGGTGGTGCTGCAAACCTATTTTCCGGATCACTACGCGGTGCAGTACGCGGCGCATCACGATTTCACGGGTTTCTACGAAAAAGAGCTGCGCTTTCGCAGCTGGATGCACTATCCGCCGTACAGCGCGCTGGCCAACGTGCTGGTGCGCAGCAACAAGCTGGATGAAGCGCTGCGCTGGTCGGGCATTCTGGGAAAGTGGTTTGAGAAGACGCGGCACGAAGGCATTCGAGTGCTGGGGCCGGCGGCCGCGCCGATCCTGCGGCTGAAGCAGGATTACCGCTATCACTTTGTGGTGAAGTCGGCGAGCCGGGAGAAGTTGAACGCGCTGCTGAGATCGATGCTGGTCTATGCAGCGGAGCAGAAGATTCCGCGTACGCAGGTGATCGTGGATGTGGATGCGATTTGGTTGATGTGAAACTCAGTTCTCAGTTCTTTCGGTTCAAATCAGTTCTCAGTTGTCGTGGCTCAGCAGATTCCCAGTTTATTCGCGTTAGAAACTGCTCTTACAACCTGTTTTACGTCGCGATGCTGGCCGTCTACTGCGTAGTTGAGTTGGCGCATGTCGTCATCGGAGATCTTTCCTGCCAGTTCGTTCAGCGCTGGCCTAACTTCCGGGTGATGAGCCAGCGTCTCCTGGCGAATGATGGGCACGGCTTCGTAGGGTGGGAAGTAGTGCTTGTCGTCTTCGAGGACGAAGAGATCCAGCGCGGGGATCAGGCCGTCGGTGGTGTTTCCGGCGGCGAGGTCGAGTTGCTTGTCTTTCAGGGCGCGGGCGAGCAGGCCCAGGTCCATGATGCGGGGAGGCTCGGCGAAGCGCAGGCCGTAGGTTGCCGCCAGTCCCTTGTAGCCGTCGGGACGTTCCATGAATTCGTAGCCGAAACCGGCGCGCCATTGCGGCGTGTAGGCGGCCGCTTGCGAGATGGTCTTCAGGCCGAGGCGGCGGGCGTCTTCACCGCGGATTTCAATGGCGAAGGTGTCATTGAAGCCGAAAGTCGGGCCCACTTCCAGATTGAACTGCTTGGCGTATTCGGTTTTGACCTGGTTGTAAACGCTAGCGGGGTCGCTGGAAGGCTGCTGCTTCAGGATCGCGGTGAGCGCGGTGCCGGTGTATTCGGGATAGATGTCGATGCGGCCGCCGAGGATTGCCTGATGGCAGATGTAGCTGCCGGCAAGGTAGAAGCGGCGTTCGACCGGGAGATGAGTTTTGTTTTCGATCTGCTGGGCGATGATTTCACCGAGGACGAGTTGTTCGGTGAAATTCTTGGAGCCGATGACGATGCGGTCTGAGCGCGGAGGGCCGCAAGCGCCGAGCAGTGCGACGAGTGCCAGGGCGGTAATGGCGCGAGCTATATGCATGGGTCCTTCGCTGCGCTCAGGATGACAACTCTTTTAACTTAGCGTGGGCTCAGGCGCTTCTCCAGCCAGCCCAGACTTACGTCGGCCAGAATCGCCAAGCCGGCGGCGGGAATTGCGCCGGCCAGGATGACCTGATTGTTGACCATGGCCAGGCCGCGAAAAATATATTCGCCCAGGCCGCCGGCGCCGATGGCGGCGGCGATGGTGGCGAGGCCGATCGAGATCACAGTGGCGACCCGCACGCCGGCGATGATTACGCCCAGCGCCAGCGGGAGTTCCACCTGCCACAGCAGTTGACGATCCGTCATGCCCATGCCGCGTCCGGCTTCGACCACAGCAGGGATCCACGCCTTTGATGCCGGTGTAGGTGTTGCGAATGAGAGGCAGCAGCGCGTACAGGGTGAGCGCGAGGATGGCGAGACGGTCGGCGCGGGCGCCGATCCAGGGCGCGGGCAACAGAAATCCGAACAGGGCCAGGCTGGGAATGGTCTGGATGATGTTGGCGCCGCCGAGCACTGGTTTGTTCAGGATCGGCCAGCGCGTGATCAGAATGCCGAGCGGAATTCCGATCAGCACCGCGAGCACGATTGACGCGCCCACCAGCCAGAGATGCTCGCCAGTGAGTTCCAGGACTTCGGTCCGGTTCTGGCTGATGAATTGCGAAGACATTCATGATGGACCTCGCTTGGATCCGCGTATTCAAGTTGGTCTTGAAGGCATCTACGTAGGCGGCGACCAGCGGATTGGTGGAGTGCACAAATTCGTCGGGTGTGTGGGTGACCACCAGTTGACCAGCTTCCATGAGCGCGATTCGGGTGCCGAGCAGCAGGGCTTCGCGCAGATCGTGAGTAACGAAGACGACAGTTTTCCCCAGGCGCTTCTGCAGGGCCAGGAATTCGCGCTGCAATTCGGCGCGAGTGATGGGGTCGAGCGCGCCGAAAGGCTCGTCCATCAGAAGAAACGAAGGATCGGCAGCCAGGGCGCGGGCCACGCCAACCCGTTGCCGCTGCCCTCCGGAAAGTTCACGCGGATAACGTGTTGCCAGTTGGGGCTCAAGGCCCACCAGTTGCAGCAGTTCCTGGACGCGGTCCTGAATGCGGTCGGCAGGCCAGCCTTCGATCTGCGGAACGACGCCGATGTTGCGAGCGACGGTGAAGTGCGGAAATAGGCCGACTTCCTGAATGACGTAGCCGATCATGCGGCGCAGGCGGATAACGTCCCATTCACTGACGGAACGACCGTCGACCTGAATTTCGCCTTCGCTTTGGACCAACAGGCGATTGATGAGTTTGAGAGTGGTGGTCTTGCCGGAGCCGCTGCGGCCCAGGAGCACCAGAGTTTCGCCGCGCTGGACTTCGAGATTCAGATCACGCAGGAGTTCGTAGCCGGTTTCGAGGCGATAGGAGACGTTGCGGAATTGGATGGCTGGGCGGTTTTCGGGAGTGTTTATCATCGTCTGCTTCGAGCCCGTTGTCGCCGCCAATTTCGATGGCGATGCTGTGAGCGAGACGTCCCAGCGGGGGACGCCGGCGCTACCTGACTTCGCCGGGGCTACTTGACTTCGTATGCTGTCGTCTGGCAGGCCTGTGATGCGGATGCCGGAGTGGCCTTTGAGACGGATGTTGAGGCCGATCAGCAGCGCGGTGATTTGCTCCAGGATGCGCGCATTTTCCAGCTTGCCGCCGTCGATGGCGCGCACGCCGGGAATTTTTGCGGCCAGCGTTCTCACCGTCTTCAAGGCGGCGGCGTCATCACTGCAGACGATCACGTCGCAGTCAACGACCGCATCGCCGTTCAACACCTCCGCGGAAGTGTTGTGGAACGCCGCCACAACTGAAACCCCCTGGGGTACGAGTTCGGCGGCTTGCTGCGCCGCCGAGCCCTCCCATACGCCGAGGGTGCGGGTAGCGCGTCCGCCAACGCTGGCAGCCAGCGGCACCGTGGTGTCAATTACGATGCTGCCGGGACGGATTGCCGTCTTGACTTGCTTGAGCAGGGCGGCAGTGGCCCTCAAACGGGATGGTGAGGACGAGCAGATCAGCCGCGCGCAGGCGGCAATGTTTTCTTCACCCGAGATCTTTGCGTTGGCGCCGAGCTTGCCTTGATTCTTGGCTGCGGCATCTCTGCGCACGCCTGCGTCGCGCGATCCGATGATGACGGTCTCACCGGCGCGAGCCCAGCGCAGCGCGAGTCCAAAGCCTTCCGCGCCGGTGCCGCCCAGGATGGCGATGGTGCGGGGCATTATTCCACCGCTCCCATCATGCGAACTCCGGCTCGAGCGCTTCTTCGAAAGTGGTGTGCTCAGGTTGCGGTTTGATGTTGATTCGGGTGTACGTGGTGTTGCGCTCGGCGGGGATGCGTCCGATCTCAAGAATCAGCGACTGAAATTCCTCACCGCTGGTGTACTGTCCCGCCGTGGCTCCGGCTTCACGCGAGATGTTTTCTTCCATCAAGGTGCCGCCGTAGTCGTTCGCGCCCGCATGCAGGCAGAGCTGCGACAGTCGCCGGTTCAGCTTTACCCAGGACACCTGAATATTGTTGATGGCACCGGCCAGCATGATACGCGCCAGAGCGTGGATCTTGAGATGCTCGGCCAGAGTTGGGCCGGGCCGCGCGATTCCCTGATGGAACAGCAGCGTGTTCTGATGCACGAAGCCCAGCGGTACGAACTCGGTGAAGCCTCCGGTTTGTTCCTGAATTTCGCGGAGAAGCAACAGTTGATTGACCCAGTGAGCCGGCGTTTCCACGTGTCCGTACATCAGAGTGGAGGTGCTGCGAATGCCGCACCGGTGGGCGGTGCGGATCACTTCTTTCCATTGTTCGGTGGAGAGCTTGTTGCGAGAGAGGACGAAGCGCACGTCGTCGTCGAGAATTTCAGCGGCGGTTCCGGGGAGAGTGTCGAGGCCGTTGTCGCGCAGCATCTGAAGATAGTCTGGGAGCGGCATGCCGGTGAGTTCGACGCCGTAGACGATCTCCATCGGCGAGAAGGCGTGAATGTGCATGCCGGGCACGGCTTGTTTTATGGCGCGCAGGATGTCGCGGTAGTAGAACGGCGGCAACCCGTGCGGCAGACCGCCCTGGATACAGACTTCGGTCGCACCTAGCGTCCCGACGCCTCAACCGCTTTCTGCGCCATGGTTTCGAGGCTGTGAAAGTAGCTGTCAGCTTCCCGGGGGCCGCGGCTGAAGGCGCAGAATTTGCAGCCAACGAAACATACATTGGTGAAGTTGATATTGCGATTGACCACGTAAGTGACCAGATTGCCGACCAGATCGCGGCGCAGCATGTCGGCTGCGACCAGCAGGGCGAGTAGGTCATCGCCTTCGGCATTCGCCAGCAGCAGGCATTGTTCGCGAGAGAGCACGCTGCCATCCTGCGACGCCATCACCTGCTCGAGCGCGTTGCCCAGTTCCGACGAAGTGTTGGCGGCAATTCCTGACCACTCGAGGGCGGGGAAATCTTCCAGCTCGGAATCAGATACAACTCGGTTCACAATGCCTCCTCACCGTACCAGCTCAGCGAAACAGGTCGTGCTTCGCCGGGCGAATCAGGTCCCGGGCGGTGCCACGGCCGGGTTGATAAGCGAATCCTCGAATGATACACGCCGGGGTGCGAGCTAGCTTGCCGCAGACCAGGCCGGCAGCGCAAGCCAGTTGATCGGCATCGGCTTCGATACTGGCCTGCAACCTGTAATTTTGCGGATCGCGGCGTCCGCGATAGTCGTGCAGAGCCTTCATGCCGGCCACGCCGATGGCGACTTCCGTAAGCCCTTCACGCCATGGTCTGCCGAAAGTATCAGTGATGATTACGGGGATGGAAAGGTGCAGAGTTTTCTTCAAGGCGGCGTGAATTTTCGCGGCGGAGCGGTCGGGATCTTTGGGTAGCAGGAGAGCGTGGCGGCCTCCGTCAACGTTGGAGACATCCACCGCGCTGTTGGCGCAGACCAGGCCGTGGCGGGTTTCCGTGATCAATACGCCGCGCTTGTGGCGAACGATGCGGCGGCTTTGGACGATGGCAAGTTCGATGACGCGGGCGTCGAGATTGTAGCGGCGGGCCCAGCGACGGGAAGCGGCGGACGGGTTGATCGTTTTCAGGTCCACAAATTGACCCTCGGCTTTGGAAACGATCTTGTGCTTGATGATGAGGATGTCGCCTTGGCGCAAGCGTTCGTTTTGATGCGTTATGGTTTCGAGAAGTAGTCCGGTCAGGGAGTCGCCAGGTTGGATCTCGGATTGAAGGGGGAGGGGAATGATGCGGAGTTCCGAGGTAGGGGGCAGCGGTGTTCTCTTCCGTCCCTTTGGGGCTCTCTGGCTCTTGCCCGCCCACCCACGGCTTGCGCCGTGGGCTGCACTCTCGCGCCCCTGCGGGGCTTTCGCTTGGCGCGTCATTAACTGCTTACTCATTCGCTGCCAGCGGTAGATCTGCCAGATCCCATTGCCGGATCAGACGTTGAGCGCGGGTTTCGCCGGGAGCAGTCGCGAGCATGCGCAAGTCTTCCGGATTGTCGACATCGAGTGCAATGCCCGGTAGCGGGAGGACGATGCAAGGTTTCCCCGTTGCCTGGGCCGCCGCGTGATGTGGCTTGAAGCTGTCGTTGCCGAAGCGCGCGGGAAACAGGCCTGCGGGGCGGCGAAAGATGGCGTTGGTGCCGCGGCCGTCGGCGGCGGGAACCAGAACCGAGCCTTCGACGGGCGCGGCTGAAATGATCTTTTCGAGTTCCCAGGACTGGATCAGGGGAATGTCGCCGGGAATCACCAGAGTGCTATCGATGTTATGCGACTCGCAGAATCGCGTGGCTGTTTCGATGGCATCGGTTTCACCGCGATTGGCGTTGTCGGCAATGACGGTGAAATGAAATTGATGGGCGAGCTGAAGTGCGAATGGATCGCTGGTTACAATGCCGACTTCTGGGCGCTGACGCCACGTTGCCAGAGTCTCGAGCACGTCGAGCAGCATGGCTTGGGCCAGTTCGGTGCGCGCCGGCTGGTCGAGAATCGTGGCCAGACGTTGCTTGGCGCTGGAGAGGTTCTTGACCGGAACCAGAATCATGGCAGGTCCGAGCCGGCGTGGGCGGCGCTCTCTGCGGAAAATAACGACAAAACCTGGCGGGCGAGATCAGCCTTTTCGTCGGCTGTTGTCATGATCGTATTGGCGCAATGGACGCGGAGACCGGACTGCTGGAGTTCTTCGGCGGCCTTGGCATCGCGGTTGTCGACGACCAGAATATCCAAAAATTCCAGGTAGGCCTGGGCGACGCCGGCGATGGAGACGGGCAACCCCTGGGCGGCCATCAGAACATCGGCGGGTCCCGACACCGCTTTGGCGCCGACAATGGGGCTGATGGCGGCGATCGGGGCGTTGGTGCGCTTCAGGGCGTCCATGATGCCGGGGACGGCGAGTATCGGACCGATGCTGGTGATTGGGTTGCTGGGCGCGAGCAGCACGACCGTGGCCGACATGATGGCGTCGATCACGCCGGGTGCGGGTTCGGCTTTATCGGCTCCGGCGAAGCGGACAGAATTGACCGGGTCCTGATACCAGCGCTGCACGAAATATTCTTCGAAGCTGAGTTCGCCGATGGGCGTGTCCACCCTGGTTTCCACGCGGGCGTTGCACATGGGGAGAATGCGGGCCTGCACGCCCATGCTGGTGGCGATTTCAGTGGCCACTTCGGTCAGGGTTTTACCTTGTCGAAGCAATTTCGTACGCAGCAGGTGGACGGCGAGATCGCGGTCGCCGGTGTGGAACCAGATGGGCTCGCCCAACTCGCCCATGGCTTGCAGGCAGAAGAATGTGTCGCCCTTCACGCCCCAGCCGCGCTCTTTGCTGAGTAGTCCGGCCAGCACGTAGGTGATGGAATCGAGATCGGGGGAAACGTAAAGCCCCCACCACTCGAGATCGTCTCCGGTATTGACGATGATGGTGAGGTCTTTGGCGGGAACGATCTGACGGAGGCCGTCTACAAACTTGGCGCCGCCGGTGCCACCGGTGAGCACGACGATCATGCAGCCTTTGTCCTCCCTGCGTAGCCTTCGCGATCGGCGGCAGCCTGGACTTTTTCCGAAAGCAGGCCGGGCCGCCTGGTAACTTCTGTGAGGAATTCAGGATAAACCGGCAGGCGCTGGCGCAAAATGTATCCTTTTGATTCTGTGCGCGACTGCAGTTGCGCCAGGTGCGGCCAGGGCTTTTCCGGATTGATGAAGTCCGGGGTCAGCGGCGAAATCCCGCCCCAGTCGTTGATTCCGGCGTCGAGCAATTCGTCGTAGTAGGGCGCGGAAAGATTGGGTGGGGCTTGCAGGTTGACCTCCGGCATGAGCAGGCGGGCCACTGCTACCGTGCGCAGCATCTCGCCGCGCGTGGGTTCGGGCCAGTCGCGCATGGGAATGTCCGGCTTGGCGCGGAAATTCTGCACGATCACTTCCTGGATGTGGCCGTAGCGCCGGTGCAGTTCGCGAATGGCGAGCAGTGTGTCCACGCGGTCTTCTGGAGTTTCGCCGATTCCGATCAGCAAGCCGGTGGTGAAGGGAACCGATTGCTTTCCCGCTTCTTCGATGGTGCGCAGGCGTTTGGCAGGAATCTTGTCGGGCGCATTGTCGTGCGCGCCGCCGGGGCCGAGCAGAGCCGTGTTCGTGGTCTCAAGCATCAGGCCCATGCTGGGTGAGACGGCAGCGAGGCGGGCGATCCACTCGGCGCTCAAGAGGCCGGGGTTCGGGTGCGGTAGCAGAGTGGTCTCGCGCAGAATCGTCTCGCACATTGCTTCCAGATAATGCAGGGTTGAGTTGATAGCCCAGGTGACGCAGGGTCACGCGCATTTCCGGGAAAGCGAGTTCCGGCTTGTCGCCCAGGCTGAAGAGAGCCTCGGTGCAGCCCATCTTTTCGCCGGCTTGCGGCGACTTCGAGGACCTGGTCCGGGGTCATGGTGTGGGCGCCGGGCTCGCCGGGATCGCGGCGGAAGATGCAGTAGCCACAATAATCGCGGCAGAGGTTGGTCAAGGGGATGAAAACTTTGCGCGAGTAGGTGATGACGCCAGGCTTAAAGCGCTGCTTGGCTGCGAGGGCGGCGGCTAGGAGGGCGGGGAGTTCGTCGTCAGCGCAGTGAAGAAGCTGACAGGCTCCCTCGCGGGACAGTGGCAAGCCGTGGCGCAGCTCATCGAGAAAGGTCGTCGACGAAGTGTGCTCTAATCCGATTTCTTCTCTTATAGTCACGCTCGCCAGCTCGCTAGGGTGAAACCCTGATGGGCAGCGGATTCTGAGGCTGCTGCTGGGAAAGCAGGTCCCTCCACTCCGCTCGCTGCGCTCCGCTTCGGTCGGGATGACAGAGTTTGCATAGGTTTACTGACTCCAGACACTCATGCAAGAGACCAAAATCAACACGAGAATGATACATGAGGCCACACGGGAACGCTCTGTTGGCAGCGGCCGTGCATTTTCCCAGAGCATTGCATGAGTGGTATAAGACGATAGCGATATAAGGGTTCACATGAGCGTTACGTCGGCAGAATTCCGCGAAGCTCTAGGATGTTTCGCCACCGGAGTAACCGTCATTACGGTGGACTACGAGGGCCAGGTGCAAGGCATGACCGCCAATGCTTTTGCTTCGGTGTCGCTGGATCCGCCGCTGGTGCTGGTTTGTGTAGACCATCGGGCGCGGACTCACACGCATTTGCACGCCAAGAAACGGTTTGGAGTGAATGTGCTGGCAGAGGATCAGCAGGTCATTTCGGAATACTATGCGCGGGCTGCCCAGGATCATGGTCACGCGGAGCGGGACGCGGGCGCGCGCTTTGACCGCACCGCGCATGGTACTCCAGTTCTCAACGGTGCCTTGGCCTACCTGGAGTGCCGGCTGCATACGGTGCAGGACGCGGGCGACCACACGATCTTTATCGCTGAAGTCGAGGAAGTGGTGGTGCGCGAGGGCGATCCGTTGCTGTATTACCGGGCCAACTACCGCACAATTGAAGGCGCCCTCGGGAAGCCGTAGCAAGCGGCGCTGCTACCGAGTTTCCGGTGGCCGGCCACAATCGCGGGTTGTCGTTGCGACGAATCACGTGCCAGCGCATCTCATCACCAGGATGCTCTTTGGGAGAACACATGACAGAAAAGGTCACTAAACCGGAAGCAGAATGGCAAAAGCAGTTGTCGCCCGAGCAGTACTACGTGACCCGCAAGGCGGGAACCGAGCCGGCGTTTACCGGCAAGTACTGGAAGACGAAGGATGCGGGCACATACGCGTGCGTCTGTTGCGGGCAACCGTTGTTCAGCTCGGAAACGAAGTTTGAGTCGGGCACCGGCTGGCCAAGCTTCTGGCAGCCCTTAGATGACGCGGCCGTGGTAAACCATACGGACCAGAGTTTCGGGATGGCTCGAACCGAGACGCGTTGCTCGCGCTGCAACGCTCACCTGGGACATGTTTTTGAGGACGGGCCCGCGCCCACCGGCCTGCGCTACTGCATGAATTCGGCGGCACTGGATTTGAAGCCGAAGCAGGACGACAAGAAGTAGACGCAAACAGTGTGGGGCGGACACTCCCTTCGACTTCGCTCAGGGCAGGCTTGTCAGCCGCTTTTGCAGTTGTTTTTAATACGCTCAAAATCAACGTCAAAGGCGGCGGACAAGAGTGTCCGCCCCACACTTTGTGTCCCGTAAAAGCGGACTAGACGCCTGCAGCTGCGGCGGCCGCTTTGGGCTGCTCGGTTACGGCGGGAGCCGATGCCGGCTTGGCCTGACCCTGAGCAGTCTTGTGTTCGACGGCGCGGACCTGCACGCTGCCTTTCAAGATAGCTCCATCCTCAACGCTGATCCGCTGGGTGATCACATCACCCGTCAGCGAACCTTCGCTGCGGATGTCCAGACGATCGGTGACCTGAATATTTCCGTGAACCTTGCCCAGAATTACGACTTCACGGGCGCTGATGTTGGCGGCGACGCTGCCGTTGCGACCAATGGTTACGCGGCTGTCGGTAAGAGTTACGGTTCCTTCGACCTTGCCGTCGATGTAGAGCGATTCGGAGCCGCTAATTTCACCCTTTACGACTAGGGAGCGTCCGATGGTGGCTTGCTCCACCGGAACGGCGACTGCACGGGGTGGCGCGAAGCTCTGGTTCGAAGAAGACTGCGATTTTTGAGAATCTGATGGTTGCAGCATCGGTTCCGGTGCTCCTTAGAGGTTCCGCGCGGCGCGCATTACGGGGGCTGCCACGTGCGGCGGGTGTCAGAATTTAGGACAATTTCTAATTTGACTATCGCACGGGACGATGCAATGGAGCAGGTTACGGAAGTAGGGACGATGCCTATGTACCGTCAGTAACTTAGCTATTAACCTTCCGCAGAAACCGCTCAAAACAGGGCAGATCGCAAGCAACGGTGCGGTTTGGAGAGGGCATCCTCAACCCGTCATTCCGCGCCGGTTTTATCGACGAGGACTTTCGTCAGCCAGCAGAGGCAGATTCCTCGCGCATGCTGCTGCGCTTCGGAAATACAATCTTGAATCAGTGTTGCTTTTATTGCGCTCAGGAGAGCCGCCCGAACCATGTTTAGAGCTTAGGCCTGGAGCGCCTGACCCAGTTGCTCCCATTCGGCCATCCGACTCTGCAATTCGGTTCGAGCAGTACTCAGGTCCTGGGTAAGACGCTGAGTTTCCTCGGCGCTCACGAAGGTCTGCAAGGCTGCCTCGTGCTCGGCGATGGCGTCCTCCAGGCGATTGATTTCCACTTCGAGTTCATGGACGCGATCCTCCATCTGCTTGCGTTTGATGGGGTTGAGGCGTTTACCTGGTAGCTCCTCGGAAGCAGGCGCAGGAGCGCTGGAATTGCCGTTCGCGCCATTGCCGGGTAGCCTTGCCGCTGACGTGACTGCCTTTTGCAATTCGGCGGCACCGCCCTCTTTTCGCCAGCGATAGTCTTCGTAGTTGCCGGGATAAACTTCGACCTTGCCGTCACCAACCTCTAAAACCCGCGTGGCCAGCTTGTCGATGAAATACCGATCATGCGAAACGAAGACCACAGTGCCGGTGTAATCGCTCAGCGCTTTAAGCAGGACGTCTTTGGCGCGCATGTCGAGGTGGTTGGTGGGTTCGTCCAGGAGCAGGAAGTTTGCCGGGTGCAGCAGCATGCGGAGCAGGGCATAGCGGTTGCGCTCGCCGCCGGAGAGGACGCCGATGCGTTTGAAAACGTCGTCGGCGGAAAACAGGAAGCAGCCGAGAAGGCTGCGGAGCTCGGTTTGGGTGGAGCGGGGAGAGATGTCGCCGAGATCATCGAGGATGCGCGCGTCCGGATTGAGTTCCTTGTATTGATCCTGCGCAAAATAATCGGCCTGAACGTTGTGGCCCAGCTTGTACTCGCCGCCAGTAAGAGGCTCGGTTTGCGACAGCAGTTTGATCAGAGTGGATTTTCCCGCGCCGTTTACGCCAACCAGGGCAATGCGGTCGCCGCGCTCGATCATGAAACTGACGTCGCGAAAAACTTCCTTCTCGCCATAGGACTTGGCGACACCGTCGAACTCAGCGACAATCCGGCCGCCCGGCTTGGGCTGCGGGAAGGAGAAGTGAATGGTCTTCTCTTCCTCGGGCAGCTCGATACGCTCGATCTTTTCCAACTCCTTGATACGGCTCTGCACCTGCTTGGCCTTGGTCGCCTGGTAACGGAAGCGGTTGATGAAGACTTCCAGTTGTTCGATGCGCTCCCGCTGGTTGCGATAGGCGGATTCGAGCTGCTCCAGGCGCTGAGTCTTCGCGTCCAGATATTTTTCGTAGTTGCCGTGGTAAAGATGAACCCGCTTGTTCCAGATTTCAACAATCTTGTTGATAGTTACGTCGAGAAAGTAGCGGTCGTGCGAGATCAGCACAAAAGCGTAGGGATAATTGCCGAGATATTCCTCCAGCCAGTTGCGAACTTCGAGATCGAGATGGTTGGTGGGTTCGTCGAGCAACAGGATGTTGGGCTGCTGCAGCAGGAGTTTGACCAGCGCAATGCGCATCTGCCAGCCGCCGGAGAACTCTTCGGTCTGGCGGGTCCAGTCTTCTTTACGGAAACCCAACCCCGACAGCACGGCACCAACCTGCGCTTCGATGGCGTATCCGTCGCGGGTGGTGAATTCGTGCTCGAGGCGCTGATAGCGTTCGGCGACTTGGGTGTACTCCGTAGACGAGTGGTCGAGTTCGGACATACGTCCGGTCAACTCTTCCATCTCCTGTTCCATGGCGCGCAACTTGGAAAAAACCGACATGCACTCGGCGAAGACAGTGCGTCCGGAGAGCGCCAGGCCATCCTGGGGCAGGTAACCAGCACTGATGCCCTTGGCCCGGCTGATGGAGCCATAGTCAAGGCTCTCGGACCCGGCCAGGATCTTCAGAAGGGTGGATTTGCCGGTGCCGTTTGCGCCCACCAAGCCGACCCGGTCACGGGGCGTAATCATCCAGTCAGCCCCCTCGAACAGGAGCTTGTGGCCGTAGCGCTTGCCGGCTGAAGAGAGTTGCAGCATTCATTCAATCGTCTCATGAGAGAGCGATTTGAAGAAGAACCCCGTCGCTGCCATCCTGAGGTTGCGTTTTTTGCGGGGCGAAGGACCTATGCATTCATCGGCAGGGGCAATGGTGCTGCCAAATGCACAGGTCCTTCGTTGGGAGGCTTCCGCTCCGCGGACGCCTCCGCAGCCTCAGGATGACAGGGGGTCGTGGCGGCAAACTTCTTGCTCGCTCCACCCACGGTTTGTCATCCTGAGCGCAGCAGGAAGCCCGCGCGGGCTTCTGCGGAGTCGAAGGACCTCTGCTGTGCAACTGAACGTGTCAGGCCGGAGATTGTTGCTGCCTTCGTAACGACAGCACGGAAGAAGGGAGGGTGCTTCGACTCCGTCAGGGCCGGTCGCAAGCGACCGTCCCGGCTCCGCTCAACATGACAGGGGCTATCACGCCATTCCCAAGTAATCGCACACCAGCACTGTCAGGTCATCATCCTGAGACACTGCCCATTGCCCCACGGAGGCGATGATACGTCGCGACCGTCGTGAAAGCAGATCCTAGAAAGAGGTACGGCTCGTCTCGATGGAATACGCGAAGCAGTTCGCTGGCAGTAATCTGAGGGTCGACCGCAGGCATGCGACTGGATACCAAATCATTTCTGGGCCGCTGAACAACACAGAGAACTGGCTTATTGCGCAGCTACTGCTTTCGCCAGGCCAATTCTTTCCATTGCACGGTCGACGACCGCATGCAGTTCGCGCGCGTACTTAACCTCGCGCCCCTTGGCCAGAATCTTCTTGGCTTCGTCCGGGCCGAACCAGGTGGGATTCCGGGTTGTCTCCGAGGGGGTTTCTTCCCGTTCCACTTCCAGCAGAAACGCTTTGATTACGTACTCGCGTACGCCTGGCGGTTTCCAGAAGACGCCTTTGGAGTGGATGTAGAGGCAAAAGTGGCGAGGCTCGATGCTGCCGATGACGCCCCCTTCTTCCCAGGCCTCACGTGCGGCCGCTTTTCCATGAGAGAGAGACAGCTCGGGGTCGCCTTTGGGGAACGTCCACTTATTTCCGCCGTTGGTGTTGACCAGCAAAAACTCGATGGATGAGCCTTTGCGGCGGTAGCAGACAGCGGCTACCTGCAGGGGAAGTGCGTGTTGTGGATTCCGCGCCGCACCCATCTTGGTCCCTGGAGCCTCCGCAGATGTGTTCCCGCCTGCAATGCTAATTCCCAGATGTTAATCCCAAGATATTTCAGGAGTGTTAAAGTGCAACAAAAATTGTGCAACTCAATATTACCAAAGGGTTACGAGCGGGTTAGGGGCGGGAGGCAGGCTTCAGATTGCCGTAAGGGCGTGCTTTCGAGCTGGTGCTTGCTGTCGAGAATCATCGAAATCACATTCTCATCCCCGACCGCGGTGTTGATCATCATATGGTAGAGGCAGCGGGTGGGCCAGTCGGCGCCGAAGTAGTGCTTAACGAATTCGATGCGGTCCTGGTCCACGGTGTCGACCAGTTCTTCGGCTTCTCTCTCGCTATGTCCAATCAGCCGCAGGCGCCGCAGCTTCTCCGCGCGCGGGGCGTAGAGGAAGACGTGGAATACGTCTGGCTTTTCGCGCAGGAAATAAGGGGCGCCCCGTCCGACGATCACGCAATTTCCGGCTGCCGCCGCCCGGGTCATCACTTCCTGCCCAACCGCAACGAAGCGGTCCGCGTCGAAAGGCTCGGTGCCTTTCAGCGGCATGCTGCGTTCGTAGCTGCCCCGCCAGAATGTTTTGGCCAATCGGTGAAAGGTGCTGTCCAACCGCTCGTCACAGTACATCACTTCGGAGCGGTCAACGTTGGCTACCTTGGCAATCTCTTCGGTCAGGGCCTTATCCCAGAGTTTCCAGCCGAGGCGGGTGGCAATTTCACGGGCGATTTCGGCGGCACCGCTTCCGAATTCGCGTTCGACGGTGATGACTCGAAACACGGTACCCCCTCTTAGCGCACGGCCCTAATGTACGGCAATGGCACCGCCGGTGCGAGGCCGCTTCATCAGGAAAACCAAAGGAACCATCACCAGAATAGCTACTCCCAACAACCAGAAATTGTCAATATAGGCCAGCATGCTGGCTTGGCGGAAGACGCTGGCCTGCAGCAACGCGTAGGCCCGGTGCATGGCCTCCGCCGCTCCAAGTCCCCGTGTCTGCAGGGCTCGGGCTGTGCCCTGAAGCATAGCCTGCACGGACGGATTCGAGGGCGACAGATGACTCGACATCCGGTTCAGGTGGAATTGCTGGCGGCGATCCAGCATGGTTGTCACGATAGAGATACCGACGCTTCCCCCGATGTTTCGGGCCAGGTTCATCAACCCCGAGGCCGCGTTGTTTTTTTCCTTGGGCAGGAATGCGTATGCCGCAGTGTTGATAGGAACGAACAGGAAGGCCAAGCCCATGGTCTGGATCATCCTGGCAAACACCACCGTGCGGAAATCAACTCCCAGGGTGAAGTTGGTCATGTGAAACAGGGAGAAGGAAAGCGCCAGCAGCCCGAACGTCATCATTTTGCGAGGATCGTACCGGGAGAGCATGAAACCTACCAGGGGCATCAGCAGCATCAGGCTGAAGCCGCCCGGCAACAGCGCCAGCCCGGACTGCTCTGCGGTATAACCGAGCAGAGTCTGCATGAAGAGCGGGAGCAGAACTGTGCTTCCGAGCAGCGCAAACCCCAGCATGAACATCAGCATATTGGCCGCGGCGAAAGTCCGGTTGGTGAACAGGTGCAGGTCGATCACCGGGTCTTTACGTGTCCACTCCCAGTAGATCAGGAACAACAGGGAAGCGGCCGCGATGACCGAGAGGATCACAATGAAGTGCGATTCGAACCAGTCTTCGCGCTGACCTTTATCGAGGACAATCTGTAGGGTGCCCAGGCCCAAAGCGACCAGGCCCAGGCCAATATAATCAATCTTTGTTTCCGAGAGCTTTTTTCGTTTCAGGTAAGGCGGATCCTGGATGAGGCGCGAGGTCAGCATCAGGGAAAGAATGCCGACAGGGATGTTCAGCAGAAAAATCCAGCGCCAGGTGAAATTGTCGGTAATCCAGCCACCCAGAGTGGGGCCAATGGCCGGCGCCAGCACCACCGCAAGGCCATAAACGGCGAAGGCCATGCCGCGCTTGGCGGGAGGAAAAGTGTCCGCCAGAATGGCCTGCTCACTGGGCTGTAAGCCTCCGCCGCCCGCACCCTGCAATATGCGAAAGAAAATCAGCATGCCCAGGTTCGGCGCCAGTCCGCACAGAAGCGAGCTGACGGTAAAGATGGCCACGCAGCTCATGTAGAAACGCTTGCGTCCAATGATGGAAGAGATCCATCCGCTTAGCGGCAGAACGATGGCGTTGGAAACCAGGTAGGAAGTTAGAACCCAGGTGCTTTCATCGGTGCCGGCGGAAAGGCTGCCCGCGATGTGCGGCAGAGACACGTTGGCGATGCTGGTATCCAGCACCTCCATGAACGTTGCCAGCGTGACCGCGAGCGCGATGATCCAGGGGTTGACTGCCGGACGCGGCAGGGCCGTGCCGTCCGCGGTCAGAGCGGCCGAACTCATCGCACGCTACTCATCGGAGTCTTACTCATCTGGGCCCTACTCATCTGACGTTACTCATCTGACGTTGTTCATCTGACGTTGTTCATCTGACCCAGACCTTGGGTTCGACCGACATTCCCGGGCGCAGAATATGCTCTTTAGTCTCTCCCGGATCGAAGGTGATTTTCACCGGGACCCGCTGTACTACTTTCACGTAGTTCCCAGTCGCATTCTCCGGGGGAAGCAGGCTGAACAAGGCTCCACTTGCGCCGGCGATGCTCTCCACGTGACCGTTGTATTTCTTGCCGTAGGCGTCGACCGATATCGTGGCGCGTTGGCCGGGCCGCATCAGACGGAGCTGGCTTTCTTTGAAGTTGGCTGTAACCCAGATGTCGTCCAGGTTGATGATCTTCATCAGTTCCTGGCCAACCTGAACATTCTGGCCTACCTCGGCCGTGCGATTGCTCACGATGCCGTTGACCGGCGCAGCCAGCCGGGTATATTGCAAATTCAACAGGGCCTGTTCCAGTTCGGCTTTCTTTTGCTGGGCCTGTGCTTGGGCTGCCTGGGCGCGTGAGCGCGCCGAGGCCAGCTGCTGGGGAGCGGTTCCAGCGGCGCGCAAGCCGGCCTCCGCCTGGAGCACTTTAGCTTGTGCCTGCGCTACCTGCTGCTCCGCCGCCGCAACCGACGCGCGCGCCGCGGCTACTCCCGCGGCGCTTGACCGTGCCGCTGCTACCGCCTGGTCATATTGCTGATGCGAGATTTCCTGTTTGTCCACCAACTGTTTGTATCGTCCGACATCGTTTTGCGCCTTGATGTCATTGGCAATGGCCTGCTCCAGTTGCGCCCGCGCTGCCTCCAGTTGCTGCCGTGCCACGGCAACGCCCGCCCGTCCGCCTTCCACGTCGGCCTGAGCCGTCGATAGCTGGCTTCCGGTATTCACATTTGTGATGGGAACATTCACCTGCAAGGATTCCGCTGTGGCCAGAGCATCCTGATAGGCAGCCTTGGCGCGCGAAACCGCTACCTCGTAGTCTTTGGGATCAATTTCTACCAGGGGGGTGCCGGCTTCTACATACTGGTTGTCGTTGACCAGCAGCTTCACGACGTGTCCGGAGACGCGCGTGCTGATGGCGTTCAGGTGGCCATCAATCTGGGCGTCATCGGTGGATTCGTAACTGCCCAAATAGCGCCACAGGAAAAAGCCCGCCACCAGCACGACAATCCCGCCTACGATTAATGCCAGGCGAAAACGGGGATTGCGTGAAGCTTGCTTCCAGTGGAGATCTCTCTCCGAAGCCGGCAAAGGAGGCTGCTGCCGGGTTTCAGTCTCAGGCGTGTCGTTCACTTTCGTCTCTGTGCTTGATTCCATATTACTTGCCCTTCAGATACTGCATTACGCCCTGTTCCGCATAGCCCATGGCTCGCACCAGCTCGATTTTGGCCAGGTTGTGGGAATACAGGCTTGAAATATAACTCTCGTGAGCCGCCGCCACTGTCTCCTGGGCCTGTACCACTTCCAGGTTGTCGGTAACTCCCGCTGTGAAGCGGTCGTGAGCCTGGGTGAGGGTCTGCTCCGCCAGTTCGACCGAACTGCGTGCCACCTGCACCTGCTCGTCGGCAGCCTGCAAATCCAGTAAGGCAGTACGGATTTCGTATTCTATCTGGCCGCGCAAATTCTCCAGCCGGGCTCGGTTTTCCCGCAGCGTGGCTTCTGCTTGCAGAACGTCGGCATGAGCCTTTCCGCCCTGAAAGATGGGAATATTCAATTTGCCTGCAACCGAAAACGTACCGTGCGAGTTCCCCAGATTGATTCCCAGATCGCCATAGTCGGCAGTTACGTCGAGGGTCGGGAAGTGCTCCGCGAAAGCCCCTTTGCGATAGTGCTCTGCTGCCCGCACCTGTTGAACTGCTGCCAGGTAGTCGGAACGTGAGGCATAAGCGCGCTGCAGGCTCTCTTCAATTCCAAGGGTGGTGAGAGAGTCATAAGGCGCTTTGGAAGTGAGCGTGATCTCCTGACCGACCGGCAATCCGATGGCGCGCACCAGCGCCAATTTTTGCTTGGCATAGTCGTTGCGCGAAACGATCAACTGCTGCTGCCGGTTTTGCATTTCGACGCGGGCGCGGAGCGTGTCAATGCCTGGGCTCAGGCCTGCGTTCTGCTGATCCACCGCCTTGTCGTGCAGCGCCTGGGCGTTTTTCAGCTGGGCTTCGGCGGTTTCCACCCGGGCCGCTCCCGACAGGGCGACGCAGATAGGCGTTGCCGGTTGCAAGCACCACAAGTTCGCGGGCATCTTTGTAGCTGTAGTGAGCTGCCCGCTCGTCTTCGGCAGCTCCGCGTTCACGGTTCAGAGCCTTAAGATTCAGAATGGATTGGCTGAGGTATACCCGTGCATCGGTAAATCCGTATGGCCCGACGATCGTTGGAAATCCGGGAAACCGCAGTCCGCGGGCTGCCAGATTGTCTTGCACGACATTGACGCTCACCGCCCCGCTGACGTTGGGGAGAAGGGCGCTCAACTCTTTCCATTTCTCACCCCGGGCGGCGATGGTGTTGAAACTCTGCAATAGCACCCCGAGATTGTTCTTCAGCCCGAGGTCGATGGCATCCTGGAAAGTGAGCGGCACCGCTTCCGGCGTGGCCTTACCCTGGGCGACGCTGCCGGAAAACGGGCTCTGGCCGGAGGGCAAACTGATCTGGGAGGCGCCGGAGTTGGATTCCTGGCTCGCCTGTGAGTAAGCGGCGTTTTGTCCCATCGCGAGCTCGGGTAACGTTACGGCAAGCCACAGGACTGCCGTCGTAATGCGGGCAATCCGCTTTCGTTTCCGCCGAGATGGTCTTTTGGAGTTCAGTTCTTCCATATCGAACAGGCGCTGAACATATGCAATACAAGAACTTATGTTGATTCCCGGTGCCGCATTATAGATGCAAACCATTGCTCGCAGGGGGTAAGAGACATGGCAGATGCGGCATCCGGTTTACAAAACTTTGCTTTACGCCGGGGGATGCTGTTGCATCTAAACGAATAACATAGATCCAACGGAGGGCCGTTTTGAAAAAGCTCAGCCTGATCCTGGCGCTGATTGTGCCATTTCTGATCCACAGTAAAGTTTATGCGCAGGAGTTTGATGCAGCGTTCGGAGCGGGCACAATGATTGCGCCCTCGGCCGCCAGCGCGTCCGGAAATCACAACGCGGTAACCCTAAGCGGCGGGACTTATCCGGTCTTCAGCGCTGACCTCTTACTGAAGCGGGACTTTGGAGTGAGCGGCGAACTCGCTTGGAGAGCCTCGCGGCTCCTCTACGGAGATTTCCAGCCCTCACGTCCCCTCTTTTACGACTTCAACGGCATCTATGCCCCCAAACTGGGCAAGCACGCTGCCGGTGAGCTCATGGCTGGTATCGGTTGGGAAAGCATTCGCTTCTACCAGCCCACTCTCGTTTGCAGCGCGCTCACTTGCACCGACTTTGTCAGCAGTAACCACTTCATGGGTCACTTCGGAGGCGGCATCCGCTACTACTTTCACGGTAACTTCTTCATTCGACCCGAAGCGCACCTTTATCTGATTCGCAACAACCAGGAATTCAGCTCACCCGTGGCGACGCGAGTTGGAATCTCGCTGGGCTACACGTTCCGTCCGGGCTTCTAGCTACGAGCGCTAAAATTCGTCCCGTAGAGACGTAGCTTGCTGTGAAATTTCAAGACGTTGTCCATTCGACCGAAACCAGAGAAGCTGATTGTGTCGAGCAATCCAGTTCCTCAGGAGATCGAATGGACATCCACAAGAATGCACGACTCACGCCCTTTAGTCGAGAAGCCCTGGCGCAACGCGTTCTGGGAAAACAGCTGAGCTTGAAGGCGGCGGCCGCCGCCTTCAACGTCAGCCCGAAGACCGCCGCCAAGTGGGTATGCCGTTACCGTCAGGAGGGCCGGGATGGAATGGCCGACTATTCTTCCCGTCCGCGCACTTCTCCACGGTGCACCGTTCCCCTTCTGCTGGCCCAGGTCGAGACTCTGCGCCGCCAACGTTGGCCCGGCTTTCGCATCGCACAGCACACCGCGCTCAGCCGCTCCACCGTAAGCCGCATCTTGCGCCGTCGTGGACTCAACCGCCTGCGCGCTCTCGATCCCGCTCCTCCCCCGCGACGCTACGAGTACTCCCAACCGGGAGGCCTGCTCCATCTCGACATCAAAGCTCTCGGCCGTTTTCACCGTCCCCAGTTTCGCCACCATCCCCGGGGCTCGCGCCGCAGCTCCGGCGCCGGCTGGGAGTATCTCCACGTCGCTATCGACGATCACTCCCGCATCGCCTTCGCCCTCTTGCTCCCCGATCAATCGCACCAATCCGCTCTCGCTTTTTTGCGTGCCGCCCTCGACTACTTCACCACTCTCGGCCTCTCCATTCGCCGCGTCATGACCGACAATGGCGGCTGCTATCGCAGCGGCATTTTCGCCGCTGCCTCCAGCAACTCCAACTCCGCCATCTCTTCACCCGTCCCTACACTCCCCGCACCAACGGTAAGGCCGAACGTTTCATCCAGACCGCCCTGCGTGAATGGGCCTACGGCTTCCACTACCCTTCGTCTCACCATCGCAGCCTCTGCCTGCCGCCCTGGCTGCAGCAGTACAACTATCAGCGCCCCCATGCTAGTCTCAATCACGCTCCACCCATCAGCCGACTGACTTCAGTCCGACGCGGAACAACGTCTTGACACACGACAGCTTGCTACGTCTCTATATTTGGCACCTCCGGCAAGACGTTGCAAGCAACGTCTCTACGGCAAAATGGATTGTCGGCAAGCGCCGCGCATAGGGGAATTACGAGGTTCTCCGCAAGAACCGGCGAATGCCGAAGTCGTAGAGTGCGCCACCAACCAGCCCACCCAGCAACGGGGCCACGACTGGTACCCACCAGATCCGGATTCCGTCCGTGAGGCCGTTGTTGCGAAAACCCGCTACCGCCGTGAACAGACGCGGGCCAAAGTCGCGCGCCGGATTGATCGCATACCCGTGCATCCCTCCGAAACTTATGCCGATCGCTACTACCACCAGCCCAATCATCAGTGGAGCCATGTTGGCTCCCGGAGGCAAGTTGAATTCGTCGGTGATGGCGAAAATGAAGAGCAGCAGCAACCCTGTGCCGATCACCTGGTCCAGGAATCCCGCCTGCAGCACGGCAGGGAAGGCGGGAAACGTCGTAAAAACTCCGGCAGTTTTCTCGAGTTGCGGGTCGACCTGGTGGAAAGCAGGAAGATAATTTTGATACACCAGGGCCGCCGCCGCGAACGCTCCCGCTATCTGCGCCAACGAGTAAGGCAAAACCTTGCGCCAGGGAAATCCTCGAAACACAGCGAACGCAAGGGTCACTGCTGGATTCAGGTGCGCCCCTGAAATTTTCCCCGCCACATAGATTCCCATGGTCACGGCAAGTCCCCACCCCAGCGTGATATTTGTGTAACCGCCATGAATTATTTCGCCGGGTGTCTGCGAGGGAAACAGCACGACCATGGCAACGACTCCCGTTCCCAGCAAGATCAGCACGAATGTTCCGAGGAACTCGGCAACCAACTCCGCTATCAGCGGGAACCTGGAATTCATCAAGCCGCTCCTGTGTGTCACCCAGCAGGCTGAAAGGTCGCGACGTAGTCTAACAAGAATCGCTACTTGCGACGAATGTCTCATCCATCCCCAAGCCCTTCTCAGCAAAGGGTCGGTTGGAGTGCGAGGAAGGCTTTCGCTGCTTCAGGCAAGAAAGGCGCGAAACTTTCTGGCCGAGGAGAGAGGAGACGGCATCTAATGATTTAGACGCCTGGCCGGGAACCGAGACCGAGATAAGATGCGACGAATCAGCCTGAAGAATTGCCCGTACTGTGGGTGCTCCAGGATTTACGCCTCTCACTCCCCGACTCTGTGGGATAGGATATGCGTCGTGTTCCTGCTTCGCCTTGTAAGATGTCACGTCTGCATGCGGCGTCACTTCCGGCCGATTTTTGTGCACACTGCTGAACTTCCGGCGGAAAATAAAGCGCCCGGCAAAGTTGCTGAGACCTTCCCGTTCAAGAAGAAGGAAAAGCGCCCAGCTTAATCGTTCCGCAGGACCAAGGGCCGAGATCTGGCTCCGATTGCTATCTTGATGAACTCTGGCAACTGAGTGAAACCCCGTCGAACATTCCTCCCAACATCACTTCCGCCGTAGAACTTTCTTGGCAGCGCGCGCGACAATCGGCGGACAAAAGGCTCGAGCGATTCGAATCACCGCCCCCTTGTCCCCTAACGGACTGCCCGAACTGCGAGAGCTGGAGGGAAAGAGCGAGCTATGAGGGACCGCGCTCAGGCCCTGCGCGGTATGGTAGTACACCACAAAAGAGCTGCGGCACCGCCCGTCGGGACAAGCAATCGGCGACGGAACGCCGTGAAAGTTCTGGTCGGCAATTTCAAAGATTACTGTCCGGTTGAAAAGCGGTTCCACCACCGCCTCCTGGCGGCTTCCATCGTGGTTCCATAATTCGAACTGTCCCCCATATTCATGCTTCCAGGATTTGTTCAGATAAGTGATGAGTGAAAGGCGCCGGGTCAGGCCGGTTTCATACGCCATATTCCGGTCGGCATGAACATCGAACTTACCGCCGAGGGGCATCACGTGATATCCCCCACCTTGCAGGTATGGATCCGGCAGTAACTCGCGTATTCCGGTTACCTCGGAGAGGAAGTACAGAAATGCGGCAGAGTGCAGGAACGAAATCAGCTGGAAACCGGTTTCTCCCAGTGCCGCGGCCGAGCGTAGACCGTACTGCGTGAGATGTCCATCGTTGTAGTACGTGAACTTTTCCGCTGTAAGGGATGGCATTTCGTCGACCAGTTGATCGAGGAGCCGATCTCCAAACATGTTGTCGATGACGATGTGTGGAAATGGCCTGGCGGACCTGTACCTGGCAGCCATCTGTTCAAGGCTTTCAGGGACCGTGATCCTGTGGTCCAAGAGAGACATAACGTCAACAGCATGAGCGTGTGCCATATGCGCCCCCAGATGGCTCCGGGAACCCGGGCCACTGTATGATGCCTTTCCTTTAGACAGCAGCTACTGCCGTGGCCAGATTATCGGCGTAGGAGTGAGACGAACTTGACGGACTTAAAGCATAAATGAGCATTGGCTGCGGTTGCGGAAAAAAATTCCGCAGAGCAGATGACCAAAGGATGCGTCGGCCACTGTTTTTAGAACAGCTATCTGCGGTCCAATCAACACTTTAGGCGCGGGTACTGCATGGGTATAGGCCAATACAGATCGCGGGTAGGGGCGAGGGTGGGATAGTTGTTTCCGCTCCGAACAACTTGACGCCTGCGAAGGAGCGGCGAGCAACTGTCACAGAGCTGCTTTTTCCGCTTTGCGTGCCGGAAGAAGGAAACCGGTGCTTGTCGCATCCTTGACGAGTGCGGAGAGTCGGGCTCGTCCGGCAGCGGTCTTGCCCGATTTCATTTCTACTTCGCCGAGGGCGAGTCGCGCCTGGTACTCGTAGTTGCGATAGCCGTATTTCTTCGCCTCAGCCAGCATGGCTTCCAGCCGTTCCAGAGCATCCGTGTTCTTGCCGGACGCGGCCAGAGCCCGTGCGTTTGCCAACTCCGCATCGAAACGCGGCGGCCGATTCCCGCTCTGCTTGGAGAGGTTCACTGCACGGTCAGCAGTCGTTTGCGCATCGGCGACCCGGCCCTGTTTCAGCATGATCAAGGTCAGGAGCGCGTTGGCCGCAGCCTGGTTGTCCGAAAGCTTTTCTTTTTCAAACTGCGCGGACGCTGTGCGAATCAGGCCTTCTGATTCCGCCTCGCGACCCTCCTCCAGGGCGATCCTGGCGAGCTGCGCCTCACTTAAGGCGCTGTTGAGCTGTTCGCCAAGATCGTGGCGAATGGTCGCTGCCTCTTCCGCCTTCTCGCGTGCATACGCCAGATCGCCACGCTGCGTCAACACGTCGGCGAGTCCGGAGAGCACGTAAGCCATTCCGCGCTTGTACCCGATCTGATTGTCGATCTGCAGTGCCTCGGTGTAGCTTGCCTGGGCATTCTCGAGATCACCCATTTCGGCCAGCAGATTACCGAGATTGGAGAGCGTGGACGCAGTACCACGCTGATCGCCGATCTCACGAAATGCCGCCAGTCCGGCTCGCTGCATTCTCAGGGATTCCGGGAGATCGCTCATGCCGTCGAGCACGTTGGCGAGATTTCCCAGGCCGCCCGCCAGGCCGGACTTGTCGTCGATCTCGCGATAGGCCGCGATTGTCTGCTCGTAGTACTGCCGGGCGTGAACCAGATCGCCCTGGTCGTAGTAGATACTGCCGATATTGTTGAGCGAAGCTGCGGCACGCGCCTGGTTGCCCAGAGTGCGGAACACCACGAAGGCATCCTCATAGGCCTTGCGTGCTCCTGCAAAGTTGCCCTTGTCATAGAGCAGATGTCCGGTCAAATGAAGAGCGGTCGCAGCTCCCATCCTGTCGCCAGCCGCCGTGAAAAGCCCTTGCGCTTCGGCCAGAGCGGCTGCGGCGTCGTCTATCTGTCCCAGACGTTCCATGGCCCACGACTGCCTCGACCGGGCTTGGGCAACCACTAGTTGGGTTCCTTGCGCGCGTCCTTTCATCACTGCACGTCCAGCAGACGCTTCCGATCGCTTGAAGTCGCCGATCGCCGCGGCCGCGTTGGCCTCGGCGAGATCTATGCGGGCATCGTCACTTGCGGGAGGCGGCAGGCGACGCAGACTCTCGAGCGTGGCCAGGGCGTCACTTCCCGAGCCTCCCGCTTCCTGGCTTGCGGCCAGACGCAGGCCATAGTCAAGGTTGTCTGGAAAGAATCCTGTAAGCGTGCGATAGATCTCAATCGCTTTGGGCCACTCGCGAGAAAACTCGTGGTACCGTCCCTCGACGAACAGCAGTTCCTCGCGTGAAAGACTCTCTGAGAGGTCGAGCGCCCGCTTGGCTTCAGCCGCCGCCCTGCTGTCGTATCCGAGAGCCGACCAAGCCTCGGCCAGTGCAGCGTGAGTGGGAGCATGGTTAGGATCGGCCTTCACCGCTCGTTGTAGCAGATCGCGTGCAGCTAGCACGTCCAGAACCCGTAGCTTAGCCAGGCCTTCTGAATAGAGCCGGGCAGCTTCCTCATTGCCGGGGAGAGAAGCGCGTACATCAGGAATGTCGGAGGCTGGTACCTGCCCGATGCCGAGTTTTTGGCGAAGCTCGGTTCCGCTGCGTGAAACCAGGTCCAGCAATTCGGATTCCGCGCCGGTCTCCGATACCGATGCGATGGTTTCGCCTGCGACGGTATCCTGCAGGCGAAAATCGAGCCGGATCTTACCCCCGCCCGTGTTACCCATCGCCAGGTAGGAACCCACGACAACCAGATCGGTGCTCAAGTGCTTGCGGATTTGCGCCAGCGAATCCTGGCCATAACTGTCCGCATCTGGCAGTGACAAGTCGAACTTCATACGAGCAACGTTTTCGCCCGGGATAGTGCGCAGTTGTTCGCCGGCCGCCAGTTCTGTGCTCAGCATCTCTACCAACGCGGTGGATATCCAGGCTTCGTCGGCCTTGCCGGACAGATTCGTGAAACCCAGCACGGCCACGGAACGGCGAGCCTTAATTGGCGGAGCGATGCCCGTCGGGGGGATGATCGGGGCCGGTTGGGCTTGCTTCGCCGCATGGAACAGCTCGCCACGAATGCCACCCACGATCAGCGCCAGGAGCGCCAGAGCCACCGCCGCCATCGCGCCAAGCTTCCATCGCCAATCGCGACGGGGGCGTCGCACCAGGGGCGTCAAGCCGGTACTCAGCCGTTCCAGATCGATGTGCAGTTCGCGCGCCGATTGGTAGCGGCGACTCGGATCTTTGTCGAGTGCTTTAACGATGATGCTCTCGAGAGCCGCAGTGATCTGCCCGTTGTGCGAACTCGGCCGAGGTAACGGGTGCTCAAGAATGGCCGAGATGAGTTGTGGCCCCGAGGTTTGGGGATGCGGCCGCTTGCCGGTGGCCATTTCATAAAGAACCGCGCCGGCAGAATAGATATCGGTACGCTGGTCGGCTCGCTGACCGCGCAGTTGCTCAGGAGCCATGTAGGGCAGAGTACCGGTGACCTCCTGGGCCTTGGTGACCGTCAGAGCCTGGTTGTCATGATCGCCCGTAGGTACCCACTGCGCCAAACCAAAATCCAAAATCTTCAAGCGATCGTCTTTGGTGATGTGCAGGTTGCCCGGCTTGAGGTCGCGATGAATGATCCCCTGCGCATGCGCTGCTTCCAGGCCGTCCGCCAGTTGTGAACCCAGCCGCAGGACTTCTTTCTCGGGAAGCGCTCCGCTGGCCAGTTTGTAGTGGAGGGCGATGCCCGTGATCAGTTCCATCACCAGGAAGTCAATTCCGTCTTCGCTGCCAAACTCATAGACGGTCTCAATGTTTGGGTGGTTCAGCTTGGCGAGAGCCAAGGCTTCGCGGCGAAAACGCTGGCGTGCGGTTTCGTTGGCGAGTGTCCCCGGGGTTAACACTTTCAGTGCAACGTCGCGCTCAAGTTGTTCGTCATGAGCGCGATACACCACCCCCATGCCGCCAGCGCCGAGCTTGGCGACAATACGGTAGTGCGATATGGTGCGACCAAGCATGCAAGTTCTTACACTTACCCCCAGTTGGCAAGCAAGATTCCCATCGCTGGTCGGCACTGCAGTACCTGGACAGTGTCAAGAGTGCTTTCCATACATGAAAGCTGGACATCCTGACCGGGGGTTCGGGATTTCCGAGGAGCTAAGGGTTGAAGCGTTGGGGTGGGAGACGGGAATTGAACCCGCAACGTCCGGAGCCACAGTCCGGTGCTCTACCGATTGAGCTACTCCCACCGTTTCTTAAACGATTATAGCAACTGGGGTGGGAGCTGTCAGAAGCGACGGAGAGCTGTGCTATCGACCAAAAGCGAGTCTAGTTGCGGCCGACGCCCACATACTCGAAGCCCATGGCTCGCAGGCGTACGGAGTCGAGAAGATTCTTGGTGTCGACGATCACGGGACGCTTCAGCAGATGCTTGATGCGATCGAAATCGAGGCCACGGAACTCGGGCCAGCCGGTGCCGACCACCAGCGCATCCATGCCTTCGGCCGCGGCATAGGGCGTTTCACAATAATGGACGGTGCCATTCAGCTGCATGCGCGCTTCGGGGATAGCTACCGGGTCGTAAGCCCGAACCCGTGCGCCCTTTGCGACCAGGCTTTTCGCCAGGTGCAGCGAAGAAGAACCCGCGACAGAGTTGGTATGCGGCTTGAAAGCTAAACCAAGTATTCCCACATCCTTGTTCTGCACGGAATGTACCAGGGTAGAGATCTTGTCCACTATGCGATCGGCCAAACTGTGGTTCACTTCCCGGGCCGCGCTGAGCACTTTTAGCGAAACTCCCTTGCCGCGGGCTAGTTCCGCCAGCGACTCCATGTCAGACTCGGCGAACAGTCCGCCCATTCCGGCTCCGGGCTGCAGGCAACGAGGCGCAATTTTCTTGTCGAGCCCGAGCGCCAGTGAAAGGCTGACCGCATCGGCGTTCACGTGCTCGCACAAGCGCGAGAGTTCATTGATGAATGAAATCTTGGTGGCGACAAAAGCCGTGGCCGATTCCCGCACCAGCTCCGCGGTTTCGTGATTGGTCACGATGACGGGAACACCACGCATGACCAACGGGTGAAGAATCTGTTTCAGCGCCAGCACTGCATCATTTGAGGCCGTCCCCAGGATGATCCGGTCAGGCCAGTTGAAATCTTCCACCGCGCAGCCCGGAGTAACAAAAACCGGCTGTGACACGATCGTGGCCTGCAGACCGGCTTCCTTCAAACGCTTTTCCACCCCGGTGGCAGTTCCGACCCCCACGGGGGTCATGATGGAAAGAATGGGAGGCTTGGGTGCAAGGCGGGCAATTCGATTTGCGAGGTCGGCCAGGTGCTCCGGCGTATCCTCAGCCAGAAAAATCACCTGCGCCTTGCGCGCAAAAGACTCAATATCGGTGGAGTAAGCTAGCCGCCCCGAGCGCACATTGCGCTTGATCACCTCGGTGAGGTTCTTCTCAAAGAAGGGCACGTTTCCCTGTGCCATTTCGACCATGCGAGAACTATCGGGATGGCAGCAGGTTACCGGAGTGCCGAAGTCTGCGAGACAGGCTGAAACGATGGTGCCCAGATAGCCAGACCCGTAAACCCCTGTCTGCATACGCCCCCCGGCCAAGAATGTCCCACAACCCGCGCGGGAAGCGGCGTTGACGCAGCAACCCAACATCTTATGTACGCCCCGAGGGAAGGCTTGGCAATAGACGGAAAGGACATGTACCTCAGAGGCGAAAGGCGAGCTTCGGACCTCAGACTTCGGACCCCGGATTGTTGTGCCGGCATCCTGCCGGCGCTAGAACTCGACTCTGAGGTTTGGCTGAGGTCTGAGGTCTGAAGTCCGAGGTCTACCGTCGACTATCGCGGCGTGACCAACTGGCGGCCCAACCGGACTTCCGCCAGATCTATCCACCTATTCTGTTCTTCTTCACGCACGAAGATCAGTTCGCTTACCTGAATATCGCGACTGCCTCCGAAGTGGTTCCAGCGGTCGCTGGCCACTTGATAGGCCTGCTGCGCCTGAACCTCAGCGCTCATTTTCACGATTGTAAGGTGAGGCATATAAGGCCATTCTTCCTGCGATGCCAGCACCCCCGTGTTCAGCCGGTCATGAAGTTCGCGCATGCGATAGGCCGCGTGGGCCACACGAATGAAAACTGTGGGCGTAAGCGGGCAAAAAGTTTCGACATCCCCCAGCGTTACGGAAAACGGTTCCACCTGACTGCAGATCTCTTCCAGAGTTTCCCGCGCGGCTGATTCGCTGCCATGCAGAACGCGTGGCGGAAGCACAGTCAGATGAGCGGCGAGATGAGGATGCTCTGGGTGCAGGTGGCGCCGGAGGTCTTCGACAAATTCGCCGACCGAATTTCTGAGGTAAGCCACCAGAGCATAGCGCGGAGTCGGCATCATGCAGATGCAAATTATACGCCGTGGCCGTTAACGAGGCAGGATTGTGGCTGAGACTGGCGGGAAAGACGTCAGATATAATCGAAACGGATGTCCTTCACAGTCGGGGCGTAGCGCAGCCTGGTAGCGCACCTGCCTTGGGCGCAGGGGGTCCGCGGTTCAAATCCGCGCGCCCCGACCAAAATTCCTTTGATCTTGACTCGAACTTGCCCACCCTTCAAAAATCGCGAGTTATTCGTCGCGCAGCGTCTGCGCAGGATCGATTCGCACAATTCGCAGGGTGGGGACAGTGGTCGCGATAACCGTTACAGATGCGAGCATCAGGACGACTGTGAGGATTGTGGGCGCGTCATAGGTGCCCACTCCGTAGAGCACGCTATGCATCGCCCGCAATGCTCCTGCACAAAAGATCAAGCCCAGGATCAGCCCTAGTGCCGAGGCTCGTAGTCCCGGTGTTCCAATATGGACCATGGCTTGGCGAACGGTGGAGCCGAGAGCGATGCGGATGCCGATTTCGCGCGTCTTCTGCGCCACGATATTTGCTACCAGGGAGAAGATTCCGACCGCACTCAGCAGCAGAGCCAGCGCTGCCATCGTGCTCAGGAGGGCCACTTCGACACGTTGTGTCGCCAAGGTCTTCGCCAGCAGGTCGCGCATGCTGTAGAAGCCCGAGAAGGGTAGGTTGGGATCGACAGTCGCCAACGCGCGCTGCATCTGCGCGGTCAAACCTTCCACCGGGCCGGCTGTACGGACAATCCAACTTGGCTGGAACCAGACGTGAAGCAGGGAGAGTAACTGGGGATCCACTTGTGCAGCAGGAATATATATAGCCTCTTCGCCGGTGAGAGGCGCATCAGCGCCTAAACCTGGCGCGACGGCCACATCTTCTACCACCCCGACAATCATTGTATTCTTAGCCACATAACGCCCGACCGGATTTGTCCCGTGCAACAATTTCCGCGCGAATGCCTGATTGACGATCGCGACATGCTGCGCATTCGGGCCATCTTCTTCGGTGAAGGACCGCCCCATGAGGACTGGAATCTGCAGCGTCTCGAAATATCCGGGTGTGACATAAACCGAGTTCGTTTCGACGTATTGCCCTGCTTCTCTACCATCGCTGATGAGCAGGGATCCATTAATCGGTGCGTGCTCATACGGCAAACTCAGGCCGACGGCGGCTTCTTGCACGCCGGGAATCTGTCGCATGGCGGCGGTGCTTTTGTCCAATAGCTTTCTGAAGGCTGCGGGATCGTGGAAACGGGCATCGTCGAGCGAGGCCTTGGCGGTCAGCACTCCATTGGGATTGAACCCTGGGTGTAACGTCTCTAGGTGGATCAGCGTGCGGATGAGCAGACCCGAAGCGGCCAGCAGCACTACCGTCAGGGCAACCTCGCTCACTATCAACGCCTGCCGCAAGAGTAAACGGTCGCCGCCGGTTGCGGCACGACTGGCAATCGCGGAACGCAGATCTAACTTACGCGTTGCAAAGGCAGGAAGCATACCAAAAAGCACGCTGGTCCAAAGCGAAACAAGAAGTGTAAACGCCAGTGCGTGGCTATCGAGGCTTACGCCGGCTACAGGCAGAAAGTGTTCGGGGAGAAGCAGGAGCAAGCCGCGCAGGGCAACGAAACCTACGGCGACACCAGCCGTTCCGCCCGCGAATGCCAGCAAGAGATTTTCCACCCAGAGTTGTTTCTGAATCTGCCAACGTGAGGCACCGAGCGCCAGTCGCGTTGCAACTTCAGGCCTACGCCGCAGGATGCGCACCAGCGTCAGACCAGCGAGATTGGCGCAGGCGATCAGCAGGATGAATCCCGCCGCCAACATCAGCGTCAAGACCTCCGGACGCAACTCAGCCGTCTCACCCTTTTGGAGAGGCACGGAATAGTAGGTCACCTGGGCACCGGGGTTGTCCGTCAATTCATAGCGATTGGCGCGGCGCGACCAGGCACGGTTGATCTCGGCATCCGCTTCCTGCCAGGTCGCACCATCGCGCAGCCGGGTGAATGACTCAAAGTTCGTTCCGCCGCCTTCGCCCTCGCGGCTGACCTGAAGGGCTGTATATACGTCGGCATTTAGCGGAGTAATGGCGTTCTCGGAGAGCACGCCGATGACCGTGTACGGCTCGCCTTTCAACAGGATGGCTTGCCCCAAAATATCGGGACTAGAGCGGAAGGTATTTCGCCACAAACTGTAACTCAAGATAGCGGCCTTGGGTCCGTGCGGGCGGTCCTCGTCTTCAGAGAAAATGCGCCCCATGACGGGCTGAACCGCAAGAACATCGAAGTAACGTGCCGAGATCCGTCCCGCGCTAAGATACTGCCCCCGGGATCCCCATCCAAGATTTACTCCCGAAGTTTTTGGGGCAGAAAGCGCCGATATCAAGGAGGGGACATTGTCCCGTAGCAGCTCCCATTGCTCACCATTCAGTTTGTGCCGATCATCGGAGACCACGGAGCCGGCGATCCGCGTGTAAATTGTGCCCATCCGTTCGGGATGCGTATAGGGCAGGCTTTTCAACATGAGCTCATTCACTATGGAGAAAATCGCGGTATTTGCGCCAATGGAAAGCGCCAGGGTAAGAATCACTGTCGCGGTGAAACCGGGATTGCGCCACAATTGCCGGACGGCAAATCTAAGATTCTGTTCGAGTGTCCCCATTGAGGCTCCCCTTCAAAGGCAAGGTCCGTATCCGTTAGACGAAGTTACGAACCCCGACCGGGAATGGTGTTCCAAAACGATGTGTTCGCTGTTCTTCCCCACAGCATCCCGGCTGCCAAGGCGGGCGTTCGGTAACCCCAATAAATCGTGGCGTCAATACCATCGAGGACCCGCTTGGTCTGTGTGCCTGGTGTCCGCTTCCGTACATCGGTGTGCGTAAATGGACAGGTATGTGAATTCCCTCATGCGATTGCTTCAGTAGTCGTACGTTCGCGCGACGGCGGATGTTCCCCTGCACACTCAGCGGAAGGGATGGATTCAGCCGGGAGATGCTGCCTGCCAGCCCGCGTGGTGGCGCCTGGTTTACTGGAACCGCGAGTTGGTGTCATGGCACTGTACGCTTTGATGAGCATTGACTATGCTATTCAGCAGGGTGCAGTTCAGCGGTTGATCAGAAAATTTGGGCGTCAGGAAATGACTCTATGTGCGGAATAGTCGGCGCGTTCTCATTTCGCGATAGCGCCTTCCGCGTTACCGAACGCTACCTCACGCCTATGCGGGATGCCATGGCGCATCGCGGACCGGATGGCTGGGGCAACTGGATAGCGCCTGCTGAACGCGTCGGGCTCGGGCACCGCCGGCTGTCAATTATCGATCTATCCAATGATGCGGCTCAGCCCATGTCTAACGAGGACGGCTCACTTTGGGTGGTTTTCAATGGTGAGATCTATAATCACGCCGCCATCAGGACCGAACTGGAACAGCTTGGTGGTCATCGGTGGAAGACCGATCACTCAGATACGAAAGTTATTCTTCATGCCTTCGAGCAGTGGGGTATCTCGATGGCTTCGCTTGCAGCTCTTGATGGAGGTTGGTTGGGTCTCGCGATCCTGCTTCATATTCAGCCAACGGCGTATAAGGTCCGCGCTAATCGAGTCTCTTCATGAAAGCACTGCTGCAAGATAGCCGATCAGGTCAACTTCGTCTGGTGGAAGTTCCAACACCCGAACTGCGTCCCGACGGGATACTGGTGCAGACCCACTTTTCAGCCATCAGTTCGGGTACCGAATTGGCGAAATTGGAAACCGGAGGAAAGAGCTTGCTGGGCAAGGCCTTGGCCCGGCCGGACGTGGTCCGCAAGGTCCTCACCGTTGCCCGGGAAGAAGGTATTGCCAGCGCCTACCAGAAAGTACAGAGCCGGTTGGATTCGCTTACCAGCCTGGGATACAGCTGCTCGGGGATCGTCTTGGCAGTGGGCGAGGGAGTGACCGAATTTCAACCGGGGGATCGCGTAGCCTGCGCCGGAGCGGGGTTTGCCAATCATTGTGAAGTGAACTTCATCCCCCGCAATCTGGCGGTGCGCGTACCTGCTGAGGTGCCTTTGGAGGCAGCTTGCCTAACAACCATCGGCGCCATTGCGATGCAGGGCCTCAGGCAAAGCCAGGTCGTGTTTGGAGAAACTGTCGCAGTAATCGGCGCCGGCTTGGTCGGTGTGCTGACGATTCAGCTGGCCCGGGCTGCTGGTTGTCGCGTCATCGCGTTGGACGTCGATGCCAGGCGGGCAGAATTCGCCCAAACCATGGGTGCCCATCTAGGCTTAGTAGTGGGCGACCCCCGCAGTGCTGAGCTGGTCGAGCAATACACCGGTCACGGTGCCGATGTTGTGGTGATTACGGCGTCTACCCCTTCCTCCGACCCGATAGAGCTGGCGGCTGACCTGGTTCGAGATCGTGGTCGCATCGTTGTCGTGGGTGACGTTGGCTTGGGCGTTTCTCGCCGGAAGGCCTATGCCAAAGAGCTGGCCATCGTCCTCTCGCGCTCCTACGGACCCGGACGGTACGACGTTCAATACGAAGAGAAAGGTGTCGACTACCCTATCGGTTACGTGCGTTGGACCGAACAGAGAAACATGCAGGCGTTTGTCGACTTCCTGGCGGCAGGTGCGATCGATGTTACCCGCCTGCTGCAGATAAGACATCCACTCCACGACGCGGAAAAGGCCTACTCGGAACTGCGCGATCAGGGCGGATATACCGCGATTATCGAGTTCTCCCCCCAGGACAACATGGGGAGTGGGGCGGTCGCAACTCTTCGACCGGAGGCCTCCAGAGGTGCGTCGGCTGAACGCTTGAGAGTTTCCTGTATCGGCGCGGGCAGCTTTGCCTGTGACGTTATCTTTCCTTATTTGTCCGGGGCTCATTTGTCTTTGGAATCAGTGGCAACTTCTTCGGGAATCAGCGCCGAGTCGGCTCGCGCTCGCTTCGGTTTTGCCCGAACTCAAACCCCGGCGCAATTGCTGCAGGATCCGGCAACCGACCTGGTATTTGTGCTCTCTCGTCATGACAGCCATGCCCGCTATGTCATGGAAGCCCTCAGCCAACACAAACCCGTGTTTGTGGAAAAGCCGCTTGCGTGTAACCGGCAGCAACTGTCGGAGATTGAAAGTGCCTATAAGACTGAGCTACAGCAAGGCGGGTCACCCTTTGTGACGGTCGGTTTCAACCGCCGCTTCGCCCCCTTGACAGGGGAACTCCGGAAATTCTTCGGGAGCCGGAGAGAGCCCATGCTGGTGCACATTCGTGTGAATGCGGGTCATTTCTCTCCTGAGCACTGGACCCACGAGGCGGGCGGACGCATCGTGGGGGAGTTTTGTCACTTTATCGATTGGTCTCGTTTCGTAATAGGCTCGCCGATCAAAAATGTGCAAGCCGCAGCCTTACCCAACGGAACTCGCTACCGCCAGGATAATGTTATTGCCACATTGCGTTTTCAGGATGGATCGATCGCCAACTTGCTCTATCTTGCAAATGGAGACAAAGCCGTCGCCAAAGAGTACTTCGAGGTATTCTGCGAGGGCGCAGTGGCCCGTCTCGATGACTTCCGTGCGCTATCGTTGACGCGCAACGGAAAGACCAAGCGGATCAAACTCAAACGTGATAAGGGACATCGTTCCCAATTGGAGTTGACGCTAGAGGCTGTCCGTTCCGGCCGGCCCGCTCCCATTTCCTTTCAGGAATTGGTTGAAGTGACAGAAGCAACATTTGCCGTCCACGAGGCCATTGCCAATGACGAAATAGTGACATCAGGTATGGAAGTCCCGGCTCTGCTCAGCAAGCTATGATTGACAACCGCAGCCTGCAAATCGAAATTTTACGATCCGGAGAGCGTGTCCAATTGTCTGTGCAATTGGACTTGTAGCGCTCTCTCTGGAACAATACTGCCGAAACACGACATGGAGGCGCAAACATGATCCCGCTAAAAGTGAATGGAGCAGAACGCTCCTTCGATGGCGACCCCGATCTGCCACTGCTGTGGTATCTGCGAGATGTCCTCGGATTGACTGGAACCAAGTTTGGTTGCGGCATGGCTCTTTGCGGAACCTGCACGGTGCACCGCGACGGAAAAGCCATCCGGTCTTGCGTGACCAAAATGAGTACGCTGGCGGGAAAGGAAATTACCACCATCGAAGCCATTTCCAAGGATGGGCTGCATCCCGTACAGCAGAAGTGGATCGAGCTCAATGTGCCACAATGCGGCTATTGCCAGACTGGGCAGATCATGCAAGCCATCTCCCTGTTAAAAGAGAAACCCAAGCCTAGCGACGAAGACATCGATAGTGGCATGGCCGGAAACATTTGCCGGTGCGGTACCTACCAGCGAATTCGGGCGGCGATCAAAGCAGCCGCGGGAGAGAGCGTATGAGCGACAAGATTCTAAACGTCAGCCGCCGCGGGTTTCTACAGGGGATGGTTTCCACCGGCGCCCTGATTTTGAGCGTGCGCCTGGTCCCCGACGCATTATGGGCAGCCGAAACCGGACCCGCAACTCATGCCGACCGTGCTGTCCTGCACCCGAACGCCTTTGTGGGTATCGATACCGATGGAACCGTCTTCATAGTTGCCCACCGGTCAGAGATGGGCACCACCAGTCGCACTTCCGTCCCACTCATTCTGGCCGATGAATTGGACGCCGACTGGAAGCGGGTGAAGCTGGAACAGGCGATCGGCGATCCACGATACGGAGACCAGGACACCGACGGATCGCATTCGGTTCGCAGCTTCTACGAGGGGATGCGAGAAGCTGGTGCAACGGCACGCCTGATGCTGACTCAGGCTGCTGCCAAGCAATGGGGAGTTCCGGCATCCGAGTGCAATTCCGATTTGCATGTCATCGTTCATAAAAAGAGCAATCGCAAGGCTGGCTATGGAGAACTGGCTGCGGCCGCGGCGAAGCTTCCCGTTCCCAAGAAAGAAGAACTGCAATTCAAGCCAAAGAGCGCGTGGCGATACATCGGCAAAGGCGCTTCCAGCTACGATTTGGCAGATATCTGCACCGGCAAAGCGGGCTACGGAATGGACGCTCGTCTGGATGGCATGGTTTACGCCTCGGTCGAGCATCCACCAGTGCTGGGCGGCAAGGTCAAGTCGTACGACGAAAAAGCGCCGCTGCAAATTAAGGGAGTGAAGCAGACCATTCCCATCAAGCCCTTCACGCCTCCGCATCACTTCCAACCGCTCGGCGGAGTGGCGGTAATTGCCGACAACACCTGGGCTGCGTTTCAGGGGCGCAAGAAGCTGAACGTGGCGTGGGAAAACGGACCGAACGCCAGCTATAACTCGGATCAATACAGGAAAGAGCTGCATGACACCGCGCGCAAGCCGGGCAAAGTAGTGCGGAATATCGGCGATGTGGATTCGGCGTTTGCCAAGGGCGGAAAAATTGTGGAAGCAGATTACTATGCGCCCCATCTGGCGCACGCCACGATGGAGCCGCCGGTCGCGCTGGCTGATTTCCGGGATGGCAAAGTGACGATCTGGGCTCCGACGCAGAATCCGCAGGCTGTCCAGGAGACTGTCGCGGAGGAACTTGGCATCCCAAAAGAAAGCGTGATCTGCCACGTTCCCCTGTTGGGCGGCGGCTTTGGGCGTAAATCGAAACCCGACTACGCGGCCGAGGCGGCGATCCTTTCGAAAGCCCTGGGCCGGCCGGTGAAAGTGGTGTGGAGCCGGGAAGACGACATCAAGTTTGGTTTCTACCACTCAGTAGCGGCCATGTACATGAAGGCGGCGTTGGATGAAAAAGGGAAGCCGACAGCCTGGTTGCAGCGCTCGGTGTTTCCACCGATCGGTTCCACGTTTGCGTTGAACACAACCTATGGCGACGGGGGCGAAATGGGACTTGGCTGGACTGATGTGCCCTTCGATCTTCCCAATCATCGCGCCGAGAATGGCCCGGCGGAAAACCATGTGCGCATCGGATGGTTCCGCTCGGTGGCAAATATTTATCACGCCTTCGCGGTCCAGTCTTTTGCCAACGAGCTGGCGTATACGGCGGGACGGGATCCTCTGGAATATCTGCTCGAGCTGATCGGGCCCGCGCGAATTGTCGACGTCAAGGCTACCGCGCCCGAATACGATAACTATGACGGAGCTCCTGCCGACTATCCGCTGGATACAGCGCGTATGCGGCGCGTGGTTGAACTGGCGGCGGAAAAATCCGGATGGGGAAAGCGCAAGCTCGGCAAGGGCTCAGGGATGGGCATTGCTGTGCACCGGAGCTTCCTGACCTATGTCGCCACGGTCGCCGAAGTGGAAGTGGACGACAAGGGCGAAGTGAAAATTCCAGTCGTGCACACGGCAGTGGACGCGGGCCTGGTGGTAAATCCGGAAGCCACGCGCTCTCAGTTTGAAGGCGCGGCGGTTTTCGGGACCAGCCTGCTTCGTAGCGGAGCGATCACCGCCAAGGATGGTGTCATCGAACAATCCAATTTCGACGACTATCCTGTGGCTCGAATGAATGAAGCTCCCTACAAGACCAACGTCTACATCGTGGACAGCGACGCCCCGCCGGCCGGAGTGGGCGAGCCGGGTGTGCCGCCGTTTGCGCCCGCTGTCTGCAATGCGATCTTTGCGGCCAGCGGCAAGAGGATTCGCGAGTTGCCTCTTTCCAAGGCTACGACCGGCGCATAGCGTGCAGGGTTCGCACCAGGTGGCTTTGCACAGGGCGTCGGTAAACCGACGACAGTTCGGCTTTTTTCAGCGAGCGCCATCGCAATGACACAATCAGTTCAGTGGTTCCATCTGAGGCTCCGCATGAAAGAAGCTGGGAGATGTGGGGCCTCAGGTTATCGAACCCTTAAACGTTTCTTCCTTCAGTTCCTGACTTCTGACCTGTACCTGTACCCCCAACTCCAATAGCGCTGCAGTGCCGACCGGCTGGCACGACAGGGCTATTTACCTTTCCTGGCGAGGAATCTACTCTGCTTTTGAGCAGTTCTGGGGGAGGGCTGTTCGACGAACGTCCCAAGACTCAAACCTGGGTCTGGGACGTTTTCGTTTTTGGCCCCAGTTCGGTAATTCGCAGCCAAAAATGCCCCCGTATTTGATCCCTAAAGGCCAAGACGAAACTAGGGCAATGTCCTTCTGGATGTGCAAATCCCAAAGGTTGTACAGAGTTTGGCTGCTGTGACGACCTACCGGCAATTTCACTCTTACTTGGGAGTAAGTCGCACCATTCACGCGGGTTACGAGGCTATTGGCATTTGTAAAATAATTCACCACTGGTTCATGGTCTTGCTAAGAAATGAGAACTCCCCGCGCTTCCACAAGCTTTCCACAGGATGTGGAACCGGAGATGTAGGCAAATGTAGCGTGGGAATCCCTTACTCCGGCGGCCCCATGCCGTCGAGGGCGATGGACTCAAACCGGGTGGATCGCTTGACGAAAGCCAGCTTTACCTTGCCGGTGGGACCATTGCGTTGCTTGGCAATGATCAGTTCGGCCTGGCCTTCCAGCTCAGGCTCGTCCGGCTTGTAAACTTCCTCGCGGAAGATGAAGGCTACCACGTCGGCGTCCTGCTCAATGGATCCGGATTCGCGCAGGTCGGCAAGCTGGGGCCGGTGGTCGCCGCCCCGGCTCTCCGGGGCGCGGCTTAGCTGGGACAGGGCTACCACCGGCACTTTGAGCTCTTTGGCCAGCGCTTTCAGCCCTCGCGAGATCGCTGACACTTCCTGGGTACGGTTTTCATACCGACGACCCCCTCCAGACATCAGTTGCAGGTAGTCCACAATGATCAGGTCAAGGCCACCCTGGGACTGTTGCAGGCGCCGTGCCTTGGCACGCATTTCGCTGAGGCTGATGCCCGGCGTGTCGTCGATGAAAATCGGTGCGTGCGCCAGTTGCTCCATGGCGTGGACCACTTTATCCATGTCATCCCGCCACAACGAACCAGTGCGCATCTTGTGCGAGTCAACCCGAGCCTTTGAACATAGAAGGCGAAGCAGCAGAGCCTCACGAGACATTTCCAGGGAAAACATGCCGACCACCTTCTGGTCGTCGATGGAGGCGTTCTCGGCTATGTTCATGGCGAAGGCGGTCTTTCCCATGGAGGGGCGGGCGGCGATGATAATCAGATCGGAGCGTTGCAGACCGCTGGTCATCTCATCCAGATCAGGGTAGTGGGTGGCCAGGCCGGTGATGCGTTGACCGCGCTGCAGCAACGCGTCAACCGATCCGAAAGACTCTTTGACGATTTCCTGCACGCCCATGAAGCCGCGGCCGATGCGCTTCTCGGAAAGCTGCAGGATGGCGGCTTCCGCGTCGTTAAGGACCTCTTCTGCCGGATCGCTCTGGTCGGAGGCTCGGGCGATGGCGGAATTAGCGGCATGGATCAGACCGCGCAACAGGGCTTTGTCGCGGACAATCTTGATGTAGTGCTCAATGCTGGGACGGTCGGGAACGCCATCCACCAGGCCGGAGATGTAGCCAACATCGCCGATGGCCTCGAGTTCCTTGTGCCGGTCGAACTCCTCGACCAGGGTGATCATGTCGATGGGCCGGGCAGACTCGGCCAAATCCATCATGCGCGAGTAAATACGGCGATGAGAGTCGAGAGAGAAGTCTTCCGGCTTGAGATGCTCCGCAGCCTGGTTGTAGGAAAAATTGTCCAGCAGAATGGCACCGAGAATGGAACGTTCGGCTTCCACGTTTGCCGGGAGACTGTGCGCGAGACTGTAATCAGTAGTAGCCAAGTCTTTGTTACCTGGAACCAAAATTAGTTTCGGAACGCGAACGAGATACTAGCCTCGAACTGGTTGTGGACGTTCGGTGCAGCCTTCGGAAATTCGAGGACAAACCGATTTTTTCCGGCCGCATACGTGCTTACAAGTATAGGGGAATAAAAAGCGAATAATCAAGAGCGAGAAACGATACCCGGTTCCTGGCATTCATGATGTGGATTTGTTCAATCCGTGAAAATCTGTGGCCGGAGAAGTCCAAAATAAAATGCGGCCCAGGCCAGCCACCTGGGCCGCATTGCTCGTGAGTGCCGCGCCTGTCGACACCGCGCTAGGCGACGAGGTGTGCGTTCGCGAAACCGCGTTCCCGAAGGAATGCACGTTTCTGGCGCACGCTGCAGGCGATCCATCCACGAATCACGATCCCGGATTTCGGTCCCAGGATTTCGGCCCGAAGGTCTTGATCCGCAGGTTTTTGCCCGCAGTGACTGCGGAAGCGGGCGGCACAAGTCCAGCTTTTTAAGAAGGACCATCTGAGGAGGCCGCAACGCCCGAGTTTCCTGCGACGCACCGAAGCGCATCTTGAAAACCCTCCCGCCGGTTCACCCTCGAGAACCGGTGGTCACCGCCAGCTCTGCCGCAGTCGCCAGCAGGCTCAATGCATCTCACGCTTGCACTGTGAGCACTTTGCGCGAAGCCAGAATCAATCGCAACGGAAAACTGATGTTGAGTTGTGCAGAAACTGTGGAGGATCGAAACTTCCTTGTGGAAAGGGAAGGAAAACAGCGGAGGAAATTCGGACCGTGTGGGGCGCACTGTCCGCCGCTTTTGCAGTTGGGTTTGCGCTTCACGTGCAGTTGCGGCGGCATGATTCTGTCGTGCCGGGTGAAGAACAAAATCAAGACTCGAATCAGAATCAAGACTTAGATCGAGATCGAGACTTGGATCAAAATCGACTTAGATCAAAATCAAGACTTGGATCAAAATCAAAACCAAGATCAACTTCAACGGCGGCGACAAGCGTGTCTTCCCACACGAGAAATCAGAGTTGAATCCGTGCTTTGAATCCGTGGCGAAGAAGTTTAGTCGCGCACTCCATCCAGAAACGCCCGCAACTTTCGCGAACGTGATGGATGCCGCAACTTGCGCAGTGCCTTCGCTTCGATTTGGCGAATGCGTTCGCGAGTCACCGCAAACGACTGACCCACTTCTTCCAGCGTGTGTTCCGAGCCATCTTCCAGACCGAAACGCATCTTGATGACCTTCTCCTCGCGCGGCGTAAGCGTGCGCAGCACCTGCGAGGTCTGGTCCTTCAAGTTGACGTTGATCACGGCTTCGGCCGGCGAAACCACAGCGCGGTCTTCGATGAAGTCGCCCAGGTGCGAATCTTCCTCTTCGCCGATCGGCGTTTCGAGAGAGATCGGTTCCTGCGCGATCTTCAGCACCTTGCGCACTTTCGCGACTGGAATGTCCATGCGCTTGGCAATTTCTTCCGACGTCGGTTCGCGTCCCAGTTCCTGCACCAGCTGCCGCGAGGTGCGGATCAGCTTGTTGATGGTCTCGATCATGTGGACGGGGATACGAATCGTACGCGCCTGATCAGCAATTGCACGAGTAATCGCCTGCCGAATCCACCACGTGGCATAAGTCGAGAACTTATACCCGCGGCGGTATTCGAACTTGTCGACGGCCTTCATCAAACCGATGTTGCCTTCCTGAATCAGATCCAGGAATTGCAAACCGCGGTTGGTGTACTTTTTCGCGATGGAAACCACCAGGCGGAGGTTGGCCTCGATCAGTTCCCGCTTGGCCTGCTCCGCATCCATGTCCCCCTGGATGATTTCGCGCTGGGTCCGCTTGAGTTCCTGAAAGGAAACGCCGGCTTCGCCCTCCAGTTTCTCCAGCTCAGAGCGGACGGACCGCGCCTGGCGGCGATATTCCTTTTTCTGGTCCTCACTGCGGGTGGCTTCGGCTTTGCGTTCCAGGTTCTGGGATTGCCGGTCGAGCGATCGCAGAGTGTCGACCGTCTTGTTGACGCGGTCGATCAGCCGCTTGCGCTCGGCGTTGGTGAATCCCAGTTTGCGGACGCACAGGGACACGTGCACGATCGCGCGCGCCAGAGCCAGGCGATAGCGGCGATAGTCCTTGGGACGCTTCTTCTGTGAAACCGCTGGCGAACTTTTCGATCAATGACCGCGGCCTTCTTGTAAGCCTTGGCCAGGTCGTCGATCTTGCCGGTGAATTCCTTCAGGCGGTTCTGGAGGATTTCGTCGGTAATCTCTTCCTCGTCGAAGGTGACCACTTCCTTGATGGAGCGGACGCCCTTCTTGAGGTCTTCTCCCATTGCCAAAAGTTCGTTAATGACAATCGGAGATCGGGAGAGCGCCTTGAGCACCCGCAGCTGCCCACGCTCGATGCGCTTGGCGATTTCAACTTCGCCTTCGCGAGTAAGCAGCGGCACAGTCCCCATCTCGCGGAGATACATGCGGACGGGGTCGTTGGTTTTTTCCAGAGCGCCGGGAGTGAGGTCGAGTTCGACGTCCTCGCCGACTTCTCCTTCTTCTTCGAACTTTTTGTCGAGCGCGGAGGAGGGAAGTTTGGGTCCCTCCAGCACATCGATTCCCTGCGTACCAATGGTGGTCAGCAGATCGTCCAGGTCCTCGGGAGAGTGCACGTCGTGCGGGATAAGGTCGTTGACCTGGTCATAGGTCAGATATCCCTTCTCTTTACCTGTGTCGATCAGCTTTTTAATATCGTCGTACTTGTCGTCAAGAGCCAAGACGGATTACCCTCTATTCGTCCTACGGAAAGGACTGGAAACGTTTTTTGGCGGTGGGAACGTGAAGCGGCCGAGCTGCGCGCCGGGCACAAACTTTCAAATTATAGCATTCGGAGCCGGGTTTCTGACACACCCTGCCCATGCTCCCGTCAACTAGCAATTTAGATGTCACCAAGCCCATTTAGTTTCATAGAGTTTTCACCACCTTAGGCCGGCCGGGCCGCGGGACCCTCGTCGGCCAGGCTGGGATCCATCAGAGCCCGCTTCAGCCGCATCTTTTCCTGCAATAAGGCTTGTACCTGCCCCGCTTCTTGCCCTCGCGTGGCTCTGCAACTGCCCGCTGCACCTGCTCCAGCTTGCGCCTGAGCTGGATGCGGCGCAGGGCCCGCACCGCCCCTTCCAGGCGCTCCGGCGTGAGCTCCTCGTCGTCCTTCAGCAGGATGGAGACCAGCAGCGGGCGGTCGGCCTCAGACAAGGGCAGATCGGTGATGTGGATGGTTTCTGAGCCAGTACCCAGCAGCACTTCGATCAGTGACTCGGTGGCCAGTCCCAGGTGCAGGCTTTCGCTCTTGAAGCACGAACTGCGCCTGGCGGGATGGGTCGAACTCCTCTTCCGCGCCGTCGCGGGCGGACAGATGGTCCTCGGAGGTCTGCATCTCGGTGGCCGAAGCCAGCGCCCGAATCAGGATGCTCTCCGCGTCGGTTACCTGGACTTCGGGCGAGTCTTCAACGTTGCGGTGGAACGGCTGGCAGCGGCATGTTTTAGCTCCTGCCGCAGGACGGACGAGTCAATGCCCAGTTTTTGCGCCATTTCCCGGGCCAGTTCGTCGCGCACAATGCGGCTGGGGACGCGCTGGATATGGGGCAGCAGATAGTTGACCGCCTTGACCTTGCCCTCGGCGCTGCGCACAGGAAACTGGGTGCGAGCGCGTTCGATCAGGTAGTCGAAGTATTTCTGCGAATTCTTCAGGGCTCCGGCGTAGGCGTCTTTGCCTTTGCGGCGGATAAACAGGTCAGGATCGAAGCCCGGCTCCAGGGTCAGAACCTTGACCTGAAATTCTTCTTCCACCAGCAGGCCGAGAGTGCGCTCCGTGGCCTTGGCGCCGGCGGTGTCGGGATCGAAATTGACCACCACGTTCCGGGTAAAGCGTCCCAGCAGCCGGGCCTGCAGCTCGGTGAAGGCGGTACCGGAGCTGGCGATCACGTTGTGAAATCCGGCGGCGAACACGGAAATGCAGTCCATCTGTCCTTCGACCAGGATGGCGTAATCCAGCTTGCGGATTGCTTCCTTCGCCTGGTCGAGATTGAACAGCAGCCGCGACTTGGAATAGATCGCAGTCTCGGGCGAGTTCAGATATTTAGGTCCAGCCTTCTCGTCGGTGGAGAGCGTGCGGCCGGTGAAGGCGATCACGCGCCCGGCCTCGTTGGTGATGGGAAACATCACGCGGTTGCGGAATTTGGAGTAGATGGACAGGCGTCGGCCGTCGGACGTCGGACCGTCGGAAACCTCTGGACGCGAGATCACTTTGCGTCCCCTGCCCCTCGTTGTCAGGCCCGAGGCGACGTCGAGGGATCTGTTTTGCTGAGGGCTGACGGCTGAGGGCTGACGCCTGTCTTCCGTCTTCCACGAAAACAGCCCGCTCTCCCGCAGCACCTCTTCTTCGAACTCGCCCCGTAGCCGGTCGCGCAGCAGAAATCCCGAGTCGGGCGCGAAGCCGATCCGGAATGCCTTGATGGTTTCCTCATTCAGCCCGCGTCCTGCCAGATATTCGCGGGCATGAGCGCCTTCCGGCCGCCTGAGATATTCCTGAAAAAACGCGCAGGCCCGTTCGTGGACCTCGAGGAGCACGGTGCGCAGCCTGGCTTCCTTGGCCTCGGCCGGACTCGAGTAGGTGACTTTGGGCAGTGCAATCCCCAGCTTTTGCGCGATCGCGCGGACCGCTTCGGGGAAGGTAATGTTCTCGATCTTCTGAACAAAGCTGAAAACGTCGCCGGACACGCCGCAGCCGAAGCAGTGAAAGAACTGCCGCGTGGCATGTACCGAGAACGACGGCGTCTTCTCGTTGTGAAAGGGACAAAGCCCCGAGTAGTTCTGCGCCCCAGCCTTCTTCAGCTTGACGTAGTCGCCGACAATGCGAACGATGTCCGCCTGCTGCTTGACGGTTTCCTTGAAGTCGCTGGAGTCGGTCATGGTGGAGGCACAGGTGTCCGCAGGAATTGTGAGGCGGAAAGGCCCTGAAGGGAATATAGCGGAAGAGAGCTGTGGAGAAGCTGTGGAAATCGGCGAATAGGCGTTGATTGGAGAGGAAAACGAGTGGAAAGTGTAGCGGGCACTTACAGACCGTGGGGACAGCCGCCCTCGTCTGTCCGGCCGAGAGCAGCTCGGCAGCTTATGTCCGATCCTCAACTCAGGAGCGCCCGGATTCTGTAGGGGCCGATTCCCGGTGGAGACGGTGCCAATCGGAGGCCAGGAGCGCCCGTCCCCTGCAAGGCGATCGAATCCCGCAGGCCCTACGCGGTCAGGACTAAATCAATAATTGAGATGATCACATCGCTGCGGAGCGTTGCTCCGCCGGACAGCCGGGGGCGGCTGTCCCCACGTGGCCCTGCTGATACATGCTTTTCGCCGGCGCGGGCGCCGCGCCCCGAACGCGCAGCGCCAGCGTCAAACCCGCAGCTCCACCACCGTCGCGCCGCCGCCGCCTTCATTCTGCGGAGGCTCCGTCACCGATTCGACGTGCGGATGCTTCTGCAAATACTGACGCAGCGCCTTCCTCAGGATGCCCATGCCACTGCCGTGCACTACGCGCACTCGAGGCAGGCCTGCCAGAAACGCACGGTCGACGAATTTTTCTACCTCGCGAGTGGCGTCGTCGACGGTGCGGCCGATGACGTTGATCTCTGACGGCACGTTCGCGTTTTCCGTTTCCAGGGAAACCGAAATGCCTCGCGCGCGGGCGGCTTTCACCGGAGAGTCGGCGGCGTGGACGAGCACTTCGGCGATGTCGTCGCGGGCGATCTTCATCTTCATGACGCCGATTTCGACTTCGAAGTGATTGTCGTCGAGCCGGCGGCTGACTACGGCTGGACGTCCCACGGACTTGAGCTTGACGGTGTCGCCCTCGGACACGTGCTTTACCACCTGCGGCTGGGCGTTGGGGTCGCCCTGATCGGCGCCGGTGGTGTGGGCGACTACCGTGGAATCGAACTGCTCGCGAAATTCGCGGCGCAGTTTGGAGATGCGGCGCTCCGCGTCCTTGGTAAGCTTTTGTGCCAAGGCGCGATCCTGAATAGCGTTGACGGTTTCGCGCGCCTGATATTCGAAGTCGCGCAGCACGGTTTCGAGCTTCTTCTCCATTTCCTTGATCTTGGTCTGCTGCTCTTTGCGGCCCTCGGTTGCCAGCCGCGTCTTGTCCCGTTCTAATTCTGCTTCGCGGGTTTTCAGCCGAAGACGCTCACCTTCGGCCTCGCGCAACTGCTCATGCAGGCGGTCCAGAAATTGTCCTACGTCCCGTGCCTGGGTGCCCAGTTTCGAGCGGGCAGCCTCAATGATCGTCGGGTTCAGTCCCAGGCGCTGGGCAATGTTGAGGCCTGCCGAGGCTCCCGGCACGCCGATTTTCAGTTCATAGGTCGGTTGCAGGGTACTCTCGTCGAAGCCGACCGAGGAGTTCACGACCCCCGGAGTATTTGCGCCGTACACTTTCAGTGAAGTGTGGTGGGTTGAAATCACTGTGATGCATCCGATCCGGCGGAAGTGCTCGGCGATCGCGACCGCCAGCGCGGCTCCCTCTTCGGGGTCGGTGGCCGATCCCAGTTCGTCCAGCAGCACCAGCGATTGAGGTGTCGCAGTGCGCGAAATGAAGTCGATGTTGGTGACGTGAGCCGAGAAGGTCGAAAGATTCTGCTCGATGGACTGGTAGTCGCCGATGTCGGCGAGCACTGCGTCGAACACCGGCAACTCGGCGCGATCCGCAGAAACCGGAATGCCTGACTGCGCCATCAAGGCCAGCAGGCCGACGGTCTTCAGTGCGACTGTTTTTCCGCCGGTGTTTGGGCCGGTGATGACGAGTTCAAGACTCTGCGCCCTCGAGCTCGATGCTGATGGGAACGACCTTTCCTTTTTTTGCTTTCAGGTTTCGTTCCAGGAGCGGGTGCCGAGCATTGTGAAGAACCAGCCGGGCGGGGCCCGGCTGGACAGCCGGGGGCGGCTGTCCCCACATGGACTATGGTGATCCTTGCTGTCCTGCTCCAGCAGAATGACCGGTACGCAGTTGTAGTCTTCGGCGAAGCGGGCTTTGGCGAACTGCAGCTCCAGTTCGGCCAGCACGTCTGCCGCCTTCAGAATCGGGTCGGCACTTTCTCCGATTCGCCGTGTCATTTCCAGCAGGATGCGGTGGATTTCGGCCAGTTCTTCGTCGAGCAGGCGGACCAGTTCGTTGTTCTGTTCGATGGTTTCCAGCGGCTCGACGAATACAGTTTGTCCGCTGGAGCTGGCGCCGTGGACCACGCCCTGCACGCGGCGTTTCTGTTCGATTTTTATGGGAATGACGAAGCGCTCGCCACGAATCGTGATCAGCTCATCCTGCACGGCGCCGCCTTCGGCGAGTCGCTTGAGATAGCCGCGCAGCGATTCCTGGATCAGCCTCTTTTGTCGTTCGATTTCGCGACGGATTCTCGCCAGCTCGGGCGAGGCCCGGTCTTCGAGCGTGCCGTCGGGCTGAATCTTGTTGCGGAACGCGCGCAGGAACTCGGTGAAATCGACGATGCCGGACGAAAGTTGCGCTACTGCATTCCACTCCAATTTCATGGCAGCGGGCGGACTCAGAGCGATTTCCCGCCACTCCGCTGCGCGGTCCACCACCAGAATCACGTCGCGAATTTCGGTGGTTTCAAGCACCGCGCCGGAGATGCGGGACTTTTCCACTGTCTTCGAAACATCCAGCAGCCCGGAAAACTCGAAGCGTCCGCCCACCCGGCGGTACTCGCGAATTTCAGTGGTGAGCTGATGCTGATTTTCAATCCAGCCGCGATCGACCGACGGGTCCAGAGACGGCAATTCGCTCCTGGCCGAGCGGCGAAGAGGTGTATCCTCGGATCAAATCGCGCAGAGATTCGAATTCCAGCACGCGGGCGCTGGTGTAGAGGAGCTGAGATTGCACAGATTCATGTTACAAGAAGCGTGATCTTTTTGATCCAATCAGCAGGTGCGGGAGACGCGCCTATGCCTTCGCGGCCACGGCTGCTGTCGAAGCCGTCTGCTTGGCGACGGGGAAGCGAACCACAAAAACAGCGCCTCCCTCGGGCAGGTTATGGCAGGTGATGCGGCCCTGATGTTCCTGAACAACTCCGTAAGTGACACTCAAGCCCAGGCCCATACCTTTGCCGACCGGTTTGGTGGTGTAGAAGGGATCGAAGATTCGTTGTGGTTCTCGGACGCCGGGGCCGGAGTCGGAAAACTCCAGCACCAGTTCATTGCCTTCCGGGCGGACGCTAACTGATAAAGTTCCGCCACCTACTTCTTCCAGGGCGTCTGTCGCGTTGCCGATGATTTCGGCGCAGCACTGAAAGAGCTGGTTGATATTTCCCCAGATTTGAGGAAGATCCGGCGCAATCTGACTTTCTGAACGTATGTTCTTGTTTTCGATGCGAAGCATTTTCATCTGCAGGGCTCGTTGCACCAATGAGCCCATATCCAGCAGCGTCTTTTCTCCCGGCGACTGCCGGGCAAAGCTGAGCAGGCTGGAGACCAGTTCCCTGGTGCGGCGGGCCTGCTGGCCGATTTTGCGCGCCATGTTGGCCTGGTCCGGTTGCGATCCCAGGTCGGCGGCCAGCAAATCGGAATAGCCGAGGATCACGGCCAGCGGATTGTTGATCTCGTGCGCCGCTCCGGATACCAGTTGGGCCAGTGAGGCCAGCTTCTCCCGCTGTATCAGTTCAGTCTGCAGGCGCTGCAGGTTCTCCAGGCTGAGACGGGATTCTTCCAGCAGGCGCACCAGTTCCCGGTCCATCAAATATTGGCGGAGAAACACGAAGAGACCCAGCACCACCGTGGCTGCCAGTGTCACCAGAAGCTTGAACTGCCTGAGGTTGGGGGGTGCGGTATCTCGAAACCATGCCCAATACCCCATCAGGGGAAGCGAAAGCATGGCGAGCATGGCAAGTCGCGGAGCCAGCATCTGCCAACGAGACCTCTGGCGTACCGCCGGCTCACAGGCGGGCTTCAACTCCCGGGCCAGCAGGCCTGTCCAGATCAACCAGCAAGTCGAGGCAATAAATGGAACGTCATAGATGCTGCCGGTATGGTATTGATTGCGAGCGATGGCGGCATTCGCGACCATCGAGCTTGAAGTGTAGAGTCCCGACGCTACAAAGAGGTTCCAGTAAATAACTTTCCACGCGCCGCGCGTATTCCACGCCAGAATGCCGAGTACGCCCAGCAAGGCCAGATTTTCCACCAGATAGAGCAGGTCAAAATGGGGGCTGTAGACCGCGACGTTGAGCACCACAAACTCGTCCGGAAAAACGATGTAGGCGTAGAGGAAGACCCACCAGACCAGGAGCACCAGGAAGTTCAACGTGCTGAAGTAAAGCTTCTTTTCCTCCGACAGGTGGGGGCGGAGAGCGACCGCCGCCATGAATGGCACCACATGGACAAAGAGAATTACGTCCCCGATAAACGGTTCAGGGAGAGTGCGGCGCAAAACCACTTCATAAATCGTCCATAAACTCAGGTTCGCCGACCACAACAGGCAGCCAACCGCCATCAGGCCCCAAAACAGCCGGATTTGACCGCGGCTGGAAACCGCGTTCGCCACCATGAGCAGGAAGGCAAGAAAGAGCAGCAGAAATTGAGCAATGTCGCCAAAGGCGAGCGAGGCAAAGCCAGCGGGCACACTGACCGACACGATCCCAAATGTCAGGACCAGGGAGCTAAGGCCCCCAATCCACCATTTTCGCCTTGAGGTCATTGATATTCCGCATTCTATTGCGTGGGATTGCAGGCAGCAGGTTTCGAACCAAGCAAGACATTACTTAAGTACCACACATGGAAACATGACCACGGTTGGCCTGTGTAGGCGGACCTGCTCTCGACTTCGCTCAGGGCAGGCTTGTCCGCCGATCTTTGACGGCAAGGCCGCGTTGCCAGCTCTGCTAGAATCAGCCCATGACCTTCCCGGTCACCCGCCTCCGCCGCCTGCGCCAGAACGACCAACTGCGCGGGCTGGTGCGTGAAACCCGGCTCACTCCCGAAGCCTTTGTCTACCCTTTATTTGTTTGTCCCGGTGAGGGCGTGCGTAAGGAAGTTCGGTCCATGCCGGGCGTGTTCAACCTGTCGGTGGATGAGGTTGTCAAAGAGGCCCATCAGACCCATTCGCTGGGCGTTCCCGCAGTCATTCTTTTTGGCCTGCCGGAGACCAAGGACGAAGTTGCCACCGGCGCCTGGGCGGAAAACGGAATCGTGCAGCAGGCGGCTCGGGCCATCAAAAGCGAAGTCCCCGAGCTCATCATCATGGGCGATGTATGCCTGTGCGAATACATGTCTCATGGGCACTGTGGCGTGGTGCGCAAGGAGCAAATGCCGCAATCGCTCGGCGCGGCGGCCCTGAATGGCATGTCGGCGGTGGCCGTGAAGCCTGAAGAAAAGATGAAGGCCATCGAAGCGGTGGCAGCGGTCGCGGCTCGCGCTGCCAGTCGGGAATTCGAGATCGTCAACGACGCCACACTCGAACTGCTGGCTCGCACTTCCGTATCGCTGGCCCGCGCTGGCGTGGATATTATTGCTCCGTCCGACATGATGGACGGCCGCGTGGCGGCTATCCGCAAGGCTCTCGACGAGGCCAAACTGATCAACACTCCTATCCTTTCTTACGCCGCCAAGTTCGCTTCGGGATTCTACGGACCGTTCCGCGAGGCTGCCGATTCAACGCCCCAATTCGGGGATCGCCGCTCTTATCAGATGGACGGCGCTAACCTGCGCGAGGCCATGCGCGAGATCGATCTCGACATCGAAGAAGGCGCGGACATGATCATGGTGAAGCCTGCCATGCCCTACCTGGATGTTATCGCCGCTGCCCGCGAACGCTTCGACTTGCCGTTGGCGGCGTACCAGGTTTCGGGTGAGTACGCCATGATCGAAGCTGCGGCACGCAATAACTGGATCGACCGCGAACGGGTCATGATGGAATCGCTGCTTTCCATTCGCCGTGCCGGGGCGAGCATTATCGTCACTTACTACGCGAAGGAAGCGGCCAAGCTGCTGGGTTAGTAGCGCTGCGGATTCTGCACGTAGACAAGTCGCTCACTTTTGCATGCCCAAACCAGAGCTATGACCCATCCAATCACACTCCATCCTAAAAAGAGGTTGAGGAGAAAGATGGAAAGCTTGTCGTGCCTTTCGCGCAGCAGGGCGACAATTGCAGGCAGGAAATAGAGGACAAATCCACCACCGAAGAACGGGAAAAGGAAGAACCCAAAGACGTGCATGGCGACCTCCTGCTCAATGTTACGTCCAACACGGGCTGCAGGTTCCCCTCAATTATGCGCTCATGCCAGGAAATAAGCGCCGCTATCGCAACTTTGCCTCTTTCTGTTCTAGAATCAAACGTTTGCCCAACTTCATCTCTTCTATATAGAGGTCTGCACACTTGCCTGAATCCATTTATGACATCGCCATCATCGGCAGCGGTCCGGCCGGCTACACAGCCGCAATCCGCGCCGGCCAGTACGGCCTGAAAACCGCCCTCATCGAAAGAGACAACGTCCTCGGCGGCACCTGCCTGCACGTGGGGTGCATTCCTACCAAAGCATTGCTGTTTAACGCCGAGACTCTGGGACCACCTGAAAGACGCCAAAGAGTTTGGTATCGAAGGTGTGGACGCTCGCAAGTTGAATTGGGCCTCCGTCCAGGAACGCAAGTCGAAGATCGTGGCCAAGCATGCCAAGGGCCTCGAGTTTCTGATGAAGAAGAACAAGGTGGAAACGATCCGAGGCTACGGCAAGCTGACCGGCCCGGCGCAAAATGGCGTGCTTACCGTCGAAGTCACCGCCGACAGCAAGACCTCCCAGGTCAAAGCAAGGAATGTGATTCTCTGCACTGGCTCGGAAGCCCGCATGCTGCCCGGCCTCGAACCTGGTGACCGGGTGCTGACCAACATCGAAATTCTTTCGCTCAAGGAAATACCGAAGTCACTGGTGATTGTGGGTGCTGGGGCAGTGGGCGTGGAGTTTGCGTCGATCTTCCGTTCTTTCGGATCGGAAGTTACCATCATTGAAATGCTGCCCAGGCTGGTTCCGATCGAAGACGAAGAAATCTCCAAGGAACTGGCGCGCGTCTACCGAAAGCGCGGCATCAACTTCCATACTGGCGCCAAGGTAGACAAAATCGAAAAGACGAAGGCAGGCGTGTCGGTTACTTTCAGCGTGGAAGGCAAAGCGCAGAAACTCGAAACCGAGAGAATTCTGATCGCGGTTGGGCGCAAGCCGCGAACCGAAAATATCGGACTGGAAAAAACGAAGATTAAGCCGGATCGCGGTTTCATCAAGACCGATAGCTGGATGCAGACCGCTGAGCCGGGAATCTACGGCATCGGCGACATCGTGCTCGGCACGCCGCAACTGGCACACGTCGGTGCGATGGAAGGCATCGTCGCTGTGACCAAGATCGCGGGTAAGACCGGCAAGCCAATCAACCCAGAGCACATTCCCAACGCAACCTACTGCCATCCCGAGATTGGCAGCGTGGGTTTGACCGAAGTCAAAGCGGAAGAGGCGGGTTACAACATCAAGGTTGGCAAGTTCCCCTTCACCGCGAACTCGCGGGCTTCCATCGTGGGCCAGCACGAGGGTTTCATCAAAATCGTCTCTGATGCGGACTATGGCGAGATTCTAGGAGTGCATATCATCGGTCCGCAGGCGACTGAATTAATCGCGGAAGCGGTGGTGGCGATCGAACTCGAAGCCACGGTGGAGGATTTGATGTGGACGATCCACGCCCACCCGACGCTGGCCGAAGCTATGCTTGATGCGTCGAATAGTGTGTACGGAATGGCAATTAACGCCTAGAAGCTTGAGTAATTGAGTAATTTGGTAATTGGGTAATTTGAAAACTGCGTGGTCTCGAATTACCAATTACGAAATTACTCAATTACCCGATTACACAATCCCTCTTGATCTCCGTCCTCCAACTCGGCACGATTGATTACTCCACCGGCCTGCGCCTTCAGCAGCGCCTGGTCGAGCTGCGCAAGGAAGGGCGGATCGGCGACGTTCTCCTTTTACTCGAACATTCGGCGGTCATTACCCTGGGCCGCAACGCAAAGCGGACGAACATCGTTGCTTCGACCGACCTTCTAGCCCAGCGGGGTGTGGAGGTCTTCGAGTGCGATCGCGGCGGCGACGTAACTTTCCACGGCCCCGGCCAGATCGTCGGGTATCCCATTTTTGATCTCCGGGGATTTGCTACGCCGGATGGAAAGCGCAAGACTCTTGGAGCCATCGAATACGTGCGCCGGCTGGAAGAAGTAATCATTCGCGCCTGCGCTGATTTCGCAATTCCAGCCGAGCGGATCTGTGGGCTTACGGGTGTGTGGACTGCTTCAAGCAACAATCAAGATGAGAGCAAAGTTGAAGACGAGGCCAAGATCGCCGCTATCGGCGTCCATATCTCTCGCGGCGTGACCTCACACGGCTTCGCTCTGAACGTGAACACTGATCTCGACTATTTCAAACTAATCATTCCGTGCGGGATTGCCGCAAAGCCCGTGACTTCCATGGCCAAGGAACTGGGCCGGCAGCTCTCATTGCAGGAGGTTGCTCACTCGCTCTCTCGCCATTTCGGCCTGATCTTCGAAAGCCAGATGCTTTGGCTGGAGAATCTGGATGCGCTATTGGGTAACCCGGTGGGTGTTCCGGTGAAGCTGCCTGGTGAATTGCGCCGGATGCACAAAGAAAAAGAAGAAGATACTTTCTGGGCATAGCTTCCATGGTCAAGAAGGGCAAAAAGCCAATCGCTGCGAAGACCAGCGGCCGGCGCACCGATACCAAGACTGCCAGCGCCAATCAGCGTACGTATACGATCCCGGACTACCGCTTTGAAAAACCCAGCTTCACCATCCGCCAGATTCGTAAAGGCGACGGAGCCAGTTACGAAGTCACCGGCGACTTAAGCGCACCTGCACCGCCCATCCGCGAATCGAAATATCTGAATCGGCAGCAGCACCTCGAGATTTACCGCTGGATGCTGCTCAATCGCAAGATGGAGGCCGCGCTCGAAAATCTCTACAAGCAGGGTAAGGTGGTCGGCGGAGTCTATTTCGGCCTTGGCCAGGAAGCCTGCTCCTGCGCCTCAGCTTACGCCTTGAAGAAAGAAGACTGGCTGGGCCCCCTGATCCGCAATCAGGGCTCGACCCTGGTCCGCGGCTTTTCTCCCCGCGACATCATGATGCAGTACATGGCTAAGGCCGGTTCGCCGACCAAGGGCCGCGACGCTTCATCGCACTTCGGCGATATTAAGGACCGCAACGTAGTCTCTCCCATCTCAACTCTGGGTGACCTGATCCCCGTGCTCGCGGGCGTGGCGCTGGGCGCGCGCCTCCAGGGACGCAACATCGCGGTGATGACATACATCGGCGATGGCGGTCAGTCCACCGGCGTCACCTACGAAGGCCTGAACTTCGCTGCGGTGCAGGATCTGGGCCTGGTTCTGTTCGTAGAAAACAACGTTTGGGCTTATTCGACGCCCGCAGACATGCAGTTCCGCGTGAAAGACCTGGCCGAGCGCGCCATCGCCTACGGCATACCCGGCGTGATCGTGGACGGCACTGATGCCTGCCAGGTCTACGATGCTGCCCACGAAGCCTGCGAACGTGCCCGCCGCGGCGAGGGCCCCACCTTGATCGAAGCCAAAATGATGCGCATGAAAGGCCACGCCATCCATGACGCCGCCGAGTACGTTCCCAAACCATTGTTCGAGTACTGGAGCAAGCGCGACCCGATCACTCGCTTCGAAAATTATTTGTTGAACGTAAAGAAGTGGCTAACTCCAACCGAGAACCGAGAACTGATATCTGGTGTTGATCAACAATTAGAGGCTGATCGCGAATTCGCTGTCGCCAGTCCGATGCCGGAGCCGGAGTCCGCGGCGGGTGGTGTGTATTGCGAAAACGGATGCCACGAGATTAAACCGAAGTATGCGATCCCGAAGGTCAAAGCGGGACCTGCCGCTCGCATAAAGCACTCCGAAGCGGTAGTGCATTTGAAGTGATGGCCGTCAGCTAACCTATGCCTCAACTCACCTATCTCGAAGCCATCCGCCAGGGCATCTGGGAGGAAATGGAACGCGACCCCACCGTCTTCTGCCTCGGCGAGGACATCGGTATCTACGGCGGGGCATTTAAAGTCACTGATGGTTTCATTCATCGCTTCGGTCCGGAACGCGTTATCGACACGCCCATCGCGGAGTCCGCTATCGTCGGCGCCGCCTTCGGGGCCTCGCTCACTGGTATGCGCCCGATCGCCGAGTTCCAGTTCATGGACTTCATCGGCTGCGCTTTCAACCAGATCGTCAATATGGTTGCCAAGGCGCACTACCGCTGGGGCGCGCCCGCGCCGCTCGTGATCCGCGGTCCCAGTGGCGGCAATGTTCACGGCGGCCCGTTCCACTCGCAGAATCCGGAGATGTGGTTCGTACACGTGCCGGGCCTGAAAGTTGTCTGTCCGGCCAGCGCCTACGACGCCAAGGGTCTGATGAAAGCTTCGATCCGCGACAACAATCCGGTCATTTTCTTTGAGCACAAATATCTGTATCGCCGAATCAAGGAAGATGTTCCGGCAGAAGACTACATCGTGCCACTGGGCAAGGCGCGCATTGCCCGCGAAGGCCGTGACCTCAGTGTGATCACCTACGCCGCTATGGTTCACACCGCGCTCGAGGCTGCAGAAGTTCTAAGTAAGGAAGGAATTGACCTTGAGATTTTGGACCTGCGCACCATCTCTCCGCTCGACCGCGAGGCCATCGCTCAAACGGCTCGCAAGACAAACAAAGTCATCGTTCTGCACGAGCATTCCCGCACCGGAGGCATCGCCGGAGAAATCGCCGCCATCATAAACGAGGAGGCCTTCGACGACCTCGATGGCCCCATCGTCCGCATCACGGCCCAGGATTCTCCCGTGCCGTTTTCGCCCCCGCAGGAAGAATATTTCCTGCCCAAGGTGAGCGACGTGGTGCGGGAAGCGCGGCGACTAAAGGCATATTGAAATTGTTGGCCAAGACAAGCCACGTGGGGACAGCCGCCGTTCGGCTGTCCGGCCCGGGCAAAGCCCGGCAGCAAGTACTATCCGCGAATGCATCGTTACCGTTGCCGTTTTTCACAGCCAGCCGGAGTTCCTGCTGGCCCGTACGCGCCTGGAATCGGCTGACATCGAATGCTTCGGGTATGATGAAAATATGCTGCGGATTGGCGGCTGGCATTCCACATACTGGCGGGATCAAGTTGCCGGCGTGCAAATCAGAAGCGCAGGATGCGATGGCGATCCGGCGGCTTGCGGCACCGCTGAACAGTCCCTAGCCGTGTCTTCTAGGAAAATTTGCTAAGAGTTCGCTGATAGTTCGCAGCAAGAGGAGGCAAAATGCGCAATTTTATCCTCGGTGTTGTCATTACCTTGCTCGTGCTTGTCCTGGGAGGACTGGCCGCCGCCATGCTCGGCCTTCTGCCCACCACCGCAGACGCCACTCCCCCGCGGATCGAGCGCCGCATCGCCATGTCTGCCGTGGACGCCTCCATGGAACGCCGCGCCCCTCGCGTGACGAATCCCGTTCCGCCCACGGACGACAACTTGATCGACGGAATGAAAATCTACACCATGAACTGCGCCGGGTGTCATGGCGGCCTCGATAACAAACCCAACTCCTTTGCTACATCCTTCTACCCTCCGGTTCCACAATTGATTAGTCACCCCATGGACGATCCCGAGTGGCACATCTACTACGCCGTTCGCACTGGCATCCGCTATACCGGCATGCCCGCCTGGAACAAGACTTTGACCGAACCGGAAATGTGGAAGGTCACCGCATTCCTCTCGCGCATCGAAAAACTGCCCCCGGCGGTGCAGGAATATTGGAAGAAGTCCGTCGGGAGCGCGCCGCCAGCTGCTGGTCCAGAAGGGGAAGACCACGGACATCACGATTAGAGAAACACCGACTAGAGGAACGCTTCGGCGGGTAACCGGCTCCCGATGTGTTACGAGCCGAATATATATAATAAGAGGTTGCGCGCGCCTGGATTTTCCTCGCCGAGCCCGCGTGGAAGGGAACTATGCCGACTGATATCGTCATGCCCCAGATGGGCGAATCGATTTTTGAGGGGACAATCACCAAATGGCTCAAGAAGCCTGGCGACAAAGTGCAGCGCGACGAGCCGCTGTTCGAGATTTCCACCGACAAGGTGGACGCTGAAATTCCCGCCCCCGCGGCGGGAATCTTGCAGGATATCAAGGTCGCCGAGGGAGCGACCGTCCAGGTAAATACCGTGGTCGGCACAATTTCAGCCGAAGGCGAGAGCGGCGCCACCAAAGCCGCGCCCGCATCCTCATCAGCCCCAGTAAAAAAGGAAGCAGCTCCGGCGAAGCCCGCCCAGGCCGCCGAGCCAAAACCGGCGGCTCCGATCTCACAGCCGGAGGAAGAAGACCACGCCCGTTCTTCGCCACTAGTCCGCAAAATCGCGCGCGAGCATAACATCAACCTTTCGCAAGTCTCCGGCACCGGTCTCGGTGGCCGCATTACCAAGCAGGACATAACGGCATTTCTCGAGCAGAGTGAGGCGAGCCCAGCGGCGTCGACGCCACCCTCCGGGCCGGCTCCTGCCCCGAAGTCGGTTGGACCCGCATCACCGGCTCCCGCGTCCATTCCCGGCGATCTGGTACCCATGACTCAGATGCGCAAGATCATCGCCCAGCGCATGATCGAGTCGCGCCGCACCAGCGCTCACGTCCACTGCATGTTTGAGGTGGACCTCACCCGCATCGTGAATCTGCGCAGCAGGACCAAGTCTGCCTTCGAAAAACGTCACGGTGCGCGCCTGACGTTCATGCCCTTTTTCGTCCGCGCTGCCATCATTACTCTGCAGCAGTTTCCCATCGTTAATGCCTCGATAGAAGGCGAAAACATTCGCTACCATCGCCACGTCAATGTGGGCATTGCGGTTGCCCTCGACTGGGGACTGATCGTTCCCGTGCTCAAGAATGCCGACGAGCTCAACTTCCTTGGCTTGCAGCGAGGCATCATCGATCTGGGTGAGCGCGCCCGCAGCAAGAAACTTAAACCGGAAGAGGTGGATGGCTCAACCTTCACCGTCACGAACCCGGGTCAATTTGGCCCGGTCTTCGGCCTGCCCATCATTAATCAACCGAACTCAGCCATCATGGGCGTGGGCGGAATTACCAAGGCGCCTGTCGTTGTTACCGATGAGGATGGCAGCGATTCCATCGCGATCCGTTCCATCGTGCATTTGACTTTGGGCTATGACCACCGCCTTATTGATGGCGCTGTTGCCGATCAGTTCATGGCCCAGGTTAAGAAGACGCTGGAGAACTGGAGTGAAGAAGTAGGATGACGTTATTCTTGGACCGGCTTCGACCACGCCGAGGCGTTAAGGCACAAGACTACGCCGTCGATTACACTGCTAAGCCCGATTTTGAATTTGTCCTCGTCAACGATGTGACGGGAAGTCACGGCATCGCCAAGTTGCAGCGCGGCCGAAACAAAGGACATAGCGGCATCTTTCTTTTCCGCTCCTGATCGGCCGCCAAATAAATTTTCGCTAACCGTAGTGGTGGCCGGCGTCTGCGCTGACGACACCGCCGCGACGAGCAGCAAATAAAAAAGCCACCCCAGGGGGTGGCGCCGGTCAAACATATTTCCTCCGTGACAGACCCTTCCCTCTACCCAAAAGGGAAATGAACTATTTCAAAATATCTTGGATTTAGGACTGACAACCGGGAACTGGCAACTGGTTTTTAGTCGTCGTCGGTCGTCAGTCATCAGTCTTCAGCAAAGCTGTGGGTAATGATTCGCTGACGACTGATCCTACTCTCCCGCCCTCACCTGCTGGTCCAGAAACTTCTCCACACTACGCACGTACACGTCCGCAAAATCCACCACCGGACGCCGCTTCTCAATCAGATCCTGTGCCGTCTCTTGCGTCCAACCCATCGAGCACAACACCGCCAGAGTCATCATCGGCGCCCGGTGCACTCCCGCCGCACAATGGATGAACAGCCGGGTTCCATCCCCGTCGAGCGCCTCGGTCGCAAAATCCACTCCCCGCTGCAACACCTCCGGCGGCTTGGGCTGAAAGTCATCGTCGATCGGATTCCACAGTACTTCGATCCCATGCGGCTCCGCCAGCGCGGTGTCGTCAAATTCGATCTGCATGTCAATGATGTGCGTTATGCCCACTCGCGCCACCGCCGCCATGTTGTCCGCTGTCCAGATTCCGCCCCCGACCGCGATCCGGTCGGTCACCCAAGTCATGTCCATCCTGGAGTTCCCCCGCAGCCGCCCGTGTGGGGCGGACACTCCTGTCCGCCGCCTTTGACTTTGACCTAGTACTTCATTCTAAGCCCTCACCATCTGAAACCGCAGGCGCCGTCTCCTGATCTTTGGTAACCGTATGCTCCGGCACCGGCGGTTCCGGAAGACCCAGACGTCGCAGCAAAATTGCAGCCATCGAATCCGGCACCAGCACCCCATCCTCACCCGTCGCAGGATAGAGCCCGATCATCTCAAACAGGTACTTCATCCCCAGACAATGACCCTTCCCCACTTCTTCCATCGTAACTTCTACCATGCCGACGGCATCATTCCCCACGAGAGTCGCTATCTGCTGGCGAATCTCCGCCAGATCCAAGGGTTTCCGCGACCCTTTCGTCGCTGACGCGGCTCTCTTTGAAGGCTTGGTTCCCGTTCTTTCTTTTGTTTTCTTCATGGCCTTGCGCTCGTCCCCAAAAAATAAAGGCGCGCTTCGCAGCGCGCCCTCAAATTGTCCTTTTCTCAATCTCTAAATCTAGAATAGCAAATCGATCAGGGTAAATGGGACATGCTTTCCAAGATTTTATTCCCATTGTTGAGAATCACTTACCGTATTTTCGTCGATCTTTCCCTCTTGACAGTTTTTTTCTCGAGCAACATCCGCCGTTGGCAACCGGACCAGCAAACCAGCTTCCAGAAAAATGTCCGTTAGCTGGTCCAGCGCTTCCGGAAAGCGCCGTCCCACCGTGCGCCGCCAGCAGCCCAGCAGGCGCGCTGTTTCGTTGTGTGTGTAATCTTGCAGCACAATCTTTGCGATCAGTTTGTGGTCGAACGAGTCCAGCCTTTCCAGTCCCCGCGCCACATCGTGAACAAAGATCACTGCATCTTCGAACGTCCCGGCACGATACGAAGTGACATGGGTTCGGAAAAACTCCCGGCCCAGCAGCGATGGCAACCGTCCAACCTCTACCGAAAGCCGGCGATACCGTCTTAGCAGGCCCAGCGTCCGTTCCCGATACAGCCACAGATCGGGATCGCTGCCCAGGATGTAAGGTTCCTCGCCAGCCGCCCGCGGCATTGCTCTCGCGCCCAGTGCAGTTGAGCACGACGACGAGGACGAACATAGTTGCAACTCGCCGCCTGTCGCGCCAGGATTCCCGGGCATCATCGCACCCGTGTCAAGGCAAGAAATGTTCCTCATGCCCTACCTCCTTGTCCGCAAAACGTTGATCGTTCCGCCGGCTCCGCTTTGCTCTCAATTTTGTGATTTCCCGGCATACGCGGCTTGCTGGGTACTTGGCGTGGAGCAGGCAGGTCAAGCATTTCAAGATCACAGGGGGCGCAATAGATTTCCCGAGTGCCTCGCAGCCGCAGCCACAAGGCTCCGCAACGTTCGCAATACTTTAGTTCCAACTGAATCACTTCCGGATCTTCACTTTCCATAATTGCCTCCGACTGAAATAAATAAAGCCCTGTGCCGATTACTCGGTCACAGGGCTCGTTTCTCTTACGATGACCTGTTGGGATTATTTAGTTATGAATGCGTCGCAGCCTTACTACCCGGGGAACTATGAACCGCCTGACCTACAAGATCGTGGGCTGGCGGAAATAGGCCTCCTCATAGCCGGATTTCAGCACGTGGCCATTTTGCACCACCACGCTGAGCCGGCCCGTAAACTGGAGCTGCCGCAGCAGCCGCTCCATGGCGGATGAAAGCATTTCCGCGGCCCGCACTTTGCGGCGGAATTCCACGAAACTGTTCTCCTCGCTCTCGGATTGTGTATTGCTTAACATAAGCCTGTGCACTCAGGTATGAATTCCCCCTCAAGGAATAACAGCTATACAAGTCGCTGATCGTATAGCTCTCGAATTGCCAAAGTCAAGAAATATATTTGCTTTTAGTTGTCATTAGTACATCGCAAATAGCAATGCGCTATACGCGCATGCTATACTCCGCTCATGAAATTTCGCGCATTGCAGGAAAACCTGCGCAAGGCGCTCCGCGAGCGCATTGAGGGCGGCGAGTTGACCGGCCTCCGCCTGGCCAGGGACACGGGCTTCAAGCAGGCCCATATTTCCAACTTCCTCAACCGCAAGCGCGGGTTGAGTGTCGAAGGCATGGATAAGGTGTTGAATGTGCAGCGCCTGTCCGTCCTGGATCTGCTCGATCCCGGCGAAATCAACAAGCGCGCCAGCATCGCCCCTCCCAGTCAGGATGACTTCGACAACGTGCTTCTCGTGGACGGCCCGGTGGCCGCTCGTCAGCCCGTCATCATGAGCATGAAAGTTAAGGACATGATGAAGCTCAAGAAAACCTTTTTGCGCAAACTCCGGCCGGAGATGGAAGGCGACCGCGAACACTGGGAGCGCTTCGTGATCATTCGCGTCGATGGCCGAGAAGGGATGAGCATGTATCCCCGGCTGCTCCCCGGGGCCACCCTCCTGCTTGACCGCCACTACAATTCGCTCAAGCCCTATCGCAAGGGTGAGTCCAACATGTACGCCGTCGCCAGAAGTGGCACTTGCACGGTGAAGTATGTCGAAGTCGCAGGGAATCACCTGGTTCTTCGTCCCCACAACACCGCCTACCCGGTCGAGGTGATGGCAATGGAGCCGGGCAGAAAAGTCCACGACTACCTGATCGGCCGCGTGTGCTACGTGGGAATTGAAACTTAGAAGCCGGACTTCGATCACCGCAGTCGGAAGAAAATCCTCTCGCGTTGATGTGCGAACCTCCGAAGTGACTGATAAAGGGGCCTCTGAACCTGGCACCTTCTTGCGGGCGACGCAAAAGAAGTTAGCCAAGCCCAGAGGCTGGGGAGAAACAAAATCCGACTGCAGACCGCGTATGTAGAGACGTAGCTCGCTACGTCTCGTCTGCAGCGTAGGGAGATGTAGCAAGCTACATTCCTACGCCTGGGTCGCAAGGTCTGAACTCTACTGCGGGCTGTCCGGAGCGTTACCGGCGGGGGGAGCGCCTGCTCCGCCCTTGCGCCATTTCCCCATCCGGCCTTGTTGCTCTTCGCGCATCTTGTCGAAGCTCTTTTGCTGGTCTTCGTTCAGCACGCCTTTGATCTCAGTGTCGGAGCTTTGCCGAAGCGCCTGCATTTTGCTGAACCGGTCCTCGCGTGAGAGCGACGAGTCGTTGTGGACGGCGTCCATCTGTTTGCGCTGGTCCTCGAGGATAGGCTTCAGCTTCGCCTGCTGGTCGGCGCTCAGGTTCAGTTTCTTGGTCAGGTGTTTGATCTGATCGTCCACGCTAGGCATCATGCGGCGGCCACCCATGTGCCGTCCCATACCCGGTTCAGACGGTTGTGCGGACGGTTGACCCGACTGCTGATCGGGGGGCGGCGGTGGCGGTGTGTTCTGATCATTCTGGGCAAAGACGGCGACGCCGAGACTCAGGAAGGCAGCCAGACAAGCAGTAGCCGCCAAAGACCTGCGTGCGGCTCGTCCGCGGGACGTTCCGTGGGGGATTAGTGAATTCATATGTACTCTCCATTCATGTTACGCATGACCTATCGGAAGCAGTTGGCTCCCGGTAAGAATCTGTCTGCTAGTTAGAACACTTCGCCACCCGCAACAGAGTAAAGACTTGGTAAAGTCAGGTAAAAATTCGTAAAGCAGTCGTCGGTCGTCAGCCAGGCCCACGAATCACTGACGACTGATGACTGACGGCCGACGACTGTTTTACAAGACTTTACCTCTCTTGACGCACTCTTTACGCCGGCTTAGCAACTCTGGAGCGACGGCCGGGCATCACTCGAAGTCTAGTGCCGTAGTTCCAATTCTCAAGATTGAAGGGGTGAACAGTGGGCCGACTTGTGCGTTGGGTGGGGTTGTGTGCCGCGAAGGTTTGTGCAATGACCATGCTTCTCGTTCTCATTGCAGGATGCGGAGGAGGAGGCAAAACCCGCTTTCGTTTGATGAATGCGGTTCCCGACGAATCCAACCTGGAGGTGCTGGTGAACAGCGCTTCGGTCGCTAACAACGTTGCCTACGGTACCAGCACCGGATATCAAACCGTAAAATCCGGATCCCAGCAGGTTGTTGTCGAACCTTCTGGAACATCTACCGCGCTCTTGACTCAGTCCATCAGCTTTTCTTCCGGTACGGATACCACGGTGATTGCTTCCAACTTTTCTTCCAGCATTGCCGCGCTTGTCCTCGCCGATGACAATTCGGCGCCGGCCTCGGGCGATTTCAAGATTCGGATCGTGAACTCCGCCCCCGGCCTGGGTCCGGCCGACGTTTACATTGTCGCTCCGGCAACCGACCTGAACACGGTCAGCCCGACACTGACCAATCTGGGTTTTGACTCTGCCTCGGACTATCAGTCGCTGGCTGCGGGCAGCTATGAAGTCGTGCTTACCCCAGTGGGCCAGAAATTCCCCGCGATCGACACCGGATCGCTCAGCTTTAGTTCAGGCCAGGTGCGCACGTTTGTGGGTTTGAACAGCCAAGCGGGAGGATTCTCCTACGCCATGCTGCCGGACGTGAACTGAAACGCAGTCGTCAGTCTTCGGTCTTCAGCCTTAGGCCTGCGGTCGCTGATCAACCACGATTGCTTTGAGATAGCCGAGGAAGTGGATTTTGAATCCACCTCCTCCGTTCGCCTTTTGAAGGCGTCGGCCAGGTAAAGTCAGTCGCCAAAGTCACTTCGAACAAACCCTACTTCGATTTGCTGTCGTGGATGGTTTCACTGGTGCGGCTCAGGTTGACGGAATCCTGTACCGGTTGAGGTTTAGCGGCCGGTTTCTGCGGCCCTCTTACCGCAGTCTGGTTAACTACGTTCTCTGTCTGATTGGGCGTGACCGGATGATGTACTGGGCTGACCATAAAGATTTCCCCTCACTGGACTCATCGGCAGCCGGGACAGGAACTTTAGAAGCCATTTCATAAACCAGTTCATAAGTAAGCACGGCCAAAGATTCATCGCCATGTGTTCTAATGCAAGCGGTTACGGCCCATGTCTCCGGGAGCGTCAGAATGCCTGCAACGAACAGCTGGATCAGAGCGACAACCGCCGCGTTAACCACAATCGCCTTGCTCACCGGCGCCGCCTCGGCTCGAGATCAGCGCCTCACCGCTCGTGAGGTGATCGAGCGCATTCAGAAGCAAGTTGGAGTTCCGTGGCAGAGCGATACCGTGGATACGTTCAAATCCGGTGATCCCGATGCCCCGGTAACTGGAATTGCCGTGACTATGATGGCCACCCTCGATGTCCTTCAGCGTGCCGTCGCAGCCGGCGACAATCTGATCATCACTCACGAACCGACTTTCTTCGATCACCTGGACAAGGCCGACCAGCTGCCCGAAAAAGATAACGACCCTGTAATCGCGGAAAAGCGTGCCTTCATAAGCAAACATGGCCTGGTGATCTGGCGATTCCACGATCACTGGCACGCTCGCACTCGGGACGGCATCGAGGCCGGCATGGTTCACGCCCTGGGATGGGAGAAGTTTCAGAATGCACACAATCAGTATCTGTTCGATATTCCGGAAACACCGCTGGAAAAACTGGCGTCCGACATCAAGCGCCAACTTGGAATACACATCGTCCGGGTGGTCGGAGATCCTGGTCTGCGCGTGACCAAAGTCGCGATGGCTCCCGGCGCCGCCGGATTTGCCAATCACGCTAAAGCACTGGAAATGCCTGGGGTGCAGACTCTTGTAATCGGCGAAGCTCAGGAGTGGGAAACCGTCGAATATGTCGCGGACGCGGCCACCGAAGGCAAACAGAAGTCCCTGATCATCCTCAGCCACATTCCTTCCGAACAGGCCGGCATGGAAGAATGCGCGCGATGGTTGAAAACCTTCGTGACCGAGGTTCCAATCCAATTCATTCCGGCGCGCGAGCCTTTCTGGAGTCCGAAGCCGTAGTTTGTTGCGAGGCGCAGGAAGCCGGGCATCGGACTTCGGACCCCGGACCTTTGGCCCCGGACCCCAGGGTGTAGAGACGTAGCTCTGCTACGTCTCTCGCCCTGTCCCCAACGGTGCACGCAAGACGTAGCAAAGCTACGTCTCTAGAAACGCGAGGCCGCAGTGAGAAGCCCGGCAACGCGCGACTGACGACTGCTCCGGAGCCTTCTGTTATCATCAGCTTTTCGTGAGCTAAGTTTTCCTAATTGATCATAAACACTACCCGGGGAGGCATGCATGGACGAAACACCTGCCGCGGCATCGGGACTGCGCCGCAACGAAGACATCGCGCTGGATCTCATGAAGTTCGTCGCTATGACCACGGGGTACGGCCGGACCACTTCGTCAGGAGTCGGCTTCCAGGGCAGCGGCGCTGCCGCCAAGCCCGAAGAGTACGCCGCCCATCTGCTTGAACTGTATGGAAAATGCGTGCAGGCGGTTGCGGGAAAGAAGTAGCGGCAGGAGATTTTCTTTGCGTCTTTGACGATCTTGGCGGTGAAGAGCTCTCAACGGCTCAGATGCGCTAAGGACTCCGCAAAGTGTGCAAAGAAGTGCGCAAGGAAAGCCCCTTCTTTCGTGTCCTCATAGCGTCTATTCCATTCTGGGCCGGAAGGAATCACCTCATCATCCCCATTGCGCAAATCGCGTCCAGGGCGCAGAATGTCGCCGTCCTGAAACTCGACTGAGGAGGCTCACATGACTTCGCAATCTCCGGTCTCGTTTTTGCACAAAGCTTCCGGGTGGTCTACTGCCTGGGGTGTTCTGCTTATTGTCCTCGGGATTCTGGCTGTCGGCCAGCCGCTTCTGGCGGGAATCGCGATCAACGCCCTGATCGCGTGGCTGATCGTTCTCGGCGGCGTCGTTCACCTGGTGTTGGCCTTTCACGCACGCAGCGCGGGCAGCTTCATCTGGAGGGTGCTGGTGGGCCTGGCCTACATCGTGTTCGGAGGATATTTACTTATGCATCCGTTGCTGGGAGTGGCGTCACTGACACTGCTGCTGGCATCGCTGTTCCTGATCGAGGGTGTGCTGGACATCGTCCTGTACGCCAAGTTGCGGCCGGCGCGCGGAGCGGGTTGGGTGCTGTTTGATGGCTTGGTGACCCTGCTGCTCTCCATGCTGATCTGGATGCACTGGCCGTCAAGCTCGGCCTGGGCGATCGGCACGCTGGTGGGCGTGAGCTTGATCATGAGCGGAGTAGCGCGGGTGATGATGTCGCTGGCGGTGCGGCGGCTGACCACGACAACGCTGCCGAAGGCCGCATAGCCCAGTGCGGAGTGCGCCGCCTGCGTAAAGGTGGGAGATATCAAGGCTGAATTGCTTGCGCGTTCCGGCCCGCACTGGCTTAGCCGAAAGGGGGCACCCCCTGCCGCGGCGGTGCCCCGTTTTGAGATTATTGGCGATGATCGCTAACGGCGACGACCCTTGCGGGCTGCCTTCTTCGCCTTGCGGGCTGGCTTTTTCTTGGCGACTTTTTTCTTGGCCGCCGGCTTGCGCGCTGGTTTTTTCTTCTTGGCTGGCTTTTTGCGGACGACTTTACGCGCCGGCTTCTTCTTGGCCGCCTTTTTCGCCACGGGTTTGCGCGGCGGCTTGGGTGAGCCTCCGCCACCCGCAGGTCTCGGCGCGACTGGAGCGGGAGCCACCGGCTCGGGTTGCGACTCGATGATGGCCGGCACTTCCGCCGCTTCTTCTTCCTCTTCTTCCTCGTAATCTTCTTCCAGCGAATCGCCGTAGGCGCCGCTGTCACCGAATTCATCCATCTCGTCATCGCGTGCGTAGAGGGTCTCGTCGAAAGTCATTCTTCCTCCTGGTTTTGGGCGGCGCCGTGACTCAGGGCGGGCGCTGCGGTACTTGGGAAATAAAAAGAAAGCCGAAAGACTGCGTTGGCTGAACGGCGCGCGATTATAGCACGGCTCTTTCACGCGACCGCATCATGAGACGGCCACAGCCATCCGCAGGTTGCATATTACACCGAGAGATCAAACTCGAGTAGAAGTCACAAAGTATTTTGCGGAGGTCTAGCGCCGCAGGCTCAGCGCATGCATGCAGGAAAGCGATCAAGGAAAAAGAAACCCAGAAACGAGAAACTGAGTTATTGCACTTCGCGAATCACCAGAATCATCCCCGGACGCAGCGTCGCCAGGCTGCCATTGTCCCGCTTCAGCGCAGCGACCGTCGTGTGGTGGGTAGTGGCAATCGAGACCAGAGTCTCGCCCGGTTGTACTTTGTGGTGCTGCACCGGCTTTTCGACAACGGGATGTAAGCTCTTCTTAGGCTTGGATTTAGGTTCTTCCGGCTTATCGCTTGCGAGGGCGTTCGGGGTCACTGGCAGGTGGACATACACGATGCGGCGTCCACGCAAACTATCGCCGCGCAGATGATTCCAGCGACGAATCATGATGGGGGGAAGGCTGAAATTGTCGGCAACCGTCTGGACCGTATCCCCCCGGCGCACCTTGTATCGCGTGGTATGGCGCGCGTAGCTGGCACCATCTTCGGTGGCCGCGTGTTTGCCCGGCGGGATGGGAATAATGAGTTTGCTATCGGGCGCAAGATCATCTGTGGCTTGGAGGTGATTTTCCTTTTCGATGGCTGCCGGGCTGGTGCGATAAGTGCGAGCGATCGAGGCCAGAGTGTCGCCCTCAGCCACCGCGTGATAACGCCACCAGACTCGCATCGGCACCGGGATGGGCTCGATCGCAGCGAGATAGCGTTCTTTGGTTCCGACCGGCAGGTGAAGGTCGAACGCCTGATCCTTGGGTGTGCTCAACCGTAGCAGACTGGGATTCAGATCCTGCAGAGTCGCCGGCGAGACGTCGATACACTGAGCCACCAGGCGGATGTCCACCTGATAATCGATCTTGACCGTGTCATACGGTACCGGCTGCTCGGGGACAATGTTATCCAAACCATATTGCGCCGGATTCTTGACCATGATGGTCATGGCCAAAATGATGGGTACGTAGTTGCGCGTTTCCTTGGGTAGAACGTTGCGCTTATAAAGTTCCCAGAAGTCGGCATAACCGGTGCGCTTTACCGCGCTCTGCACCCCACCCGGGCCGGAATTGTAGGCAGCCATGGCCAGATACCAGTCGCCGAACTGGTTGTAGAGATCTTTCAGGTGATGGGCGGCGGCGCGCGTTGCCTTCTCCGGATCTTGCCGATCGTCCACCCACAAGTTGTGTTGCAAGCCGTAGCCTCGGCCGCGGCTGGCCATGAACTGCCACATACCACGAGCTCCCACCCGCGACAGCGCCAAGGGATGAAATCCCGACTCTGCCTGCGCGAGATAGATAAGCTCCTGCGGAACGCCTTGTTCCCTTAACGTGCTCTCGATCATTTCGCGATAGCGCCCGCCGCGTTCGAGGGCATGTTGCATGATCTCGTGCCCCCGCGGCGTGGAAAAATAGTTGATGTAGGCGGCCACGGGGTCGGTGAGCATGAGCGGGAGTTCGGAACGTGTCGCCTTAACCTCAACTTCGGCTTGGGCCTTGACGTTGGGATCGACCGGAGGCGTGATCTCGTTGGTTTCGTCAATCGGCGCAGGCTCGGCTTTCTGTGTGGTGGCTGGGGTGTCCGTTTGCAAGGCCGCCAGTTCTGGACGGTTCACGCTTTCGAGGACTCGCTCCAGTTCGCGCTCCACACGCTCGTCCGCGCGAATCTCCGGAGGGCTTTGCAGCAGTTGATCCACCGCACGATCGAAACCCCGCTTGGCTGCTTCCAGGTCGCCAGCCTTGAATTTTTCCTCCGCGGCCTGATATTCCTTTTCAGCGTTCGCGATCAAATCGGCGACGGGATTCCGACTGGCCTGGGTTTCTTGATACGAAACTGGTTCGTCAGTTATGGTTTGGGGCAGGGCGGCCAGGACGGGGACCAGCGCCGGAGCATTAGCTTGGGGGGCAGGCAGGCGGGCTTGGGGCTTGTCGCTGTGGCAGGCCGTGCCGGCTAGGGTTAACGCCAGCAGCACCGCTAACCAATGCACAACCGGCAGGTTGGGCTTCCTGATTCCCATTATTATCTGTGACTTACACGCTACTACCTTACACGGCGGCTTTCCTGCCTCGCCCTTCGGATTTCCATGGACGGCGCAGTCTATGAATCCTATCCCCATCAATTTGCAGGGTCAATCCGCAAACCGGATACCTCCCGTTACTTTAGGGACAGGGCGGGCATGATACTTCCCAGCGCTTCCGCCCTGCAAGAGATTTGAAGCCATGACTTCGGTGCGAGGTTGGCCGGTACCGTTGGGCATTTACGACATGGACAGCAGGTTTATACTCAATCCAGATTGAAGATTGAAGGGGGCCCCGGTGGACACCTGTCCGCAGCTGTTTCGCTGTCATCCCAATCTCGACGACGAAGTGAATCGCAACATCGTCGCCTCGGAGATTGAAGGCGGAGCCTTCCTCGACGATCTTCCCGCGCGGACAACACTGCACATACAGACCCAGCACCGTCGCTACACGGTGGTGCATTGCGGGCAGGGCGAAGCCTGGATTTCGGGACACCCTACTTTTTGTCCCGAGCCCCTGCTGGTGCGAATTGAAGGTTCGTCGTGGGGCGGTTCCATGCTGAAGATACGTTTTGTAGGCCGCGGCATGCATCTGGAATTCCGGCATCCGGCGTATCGCACGCCGATTGTGACTTCGCGCATCGTCGAGATCAGGCAGTGCGAGGACAGCGGCGTCCCCGAAAGAACCGCAGCGACATTCGAAACCCGTCCGGCAAATTGAAATCAGTCGTCAGTCTTCAGCAAATCTCTCTAAAACTGCACCAGCCACGTGGGGACAGCCGCCCTCGGCTGTCCGGCGCAGCGCAGCTTCGCAGTTTCTTGCGTGCGCTGCACGAGTGACGTCGCGGCGCATGGCACGCCGCTATTAGTGGGATAATTGTGCCATGAGAATTGCTACCATTGCGCCGGCGGGTGCTTTGCTAGCCGGATTATTCGCCGTCTTGGGGTCGATTGCCGCGGCCCAGGTTGTCGGCTACGACCAGCCCTACCGTCCCCAAGTGCACTTCTCTCCTCGCGAGCATTGGACGAACGATCCCAACGGCCTCGTCTATTTTCACGGAGAGTATCACCTGTTCTTCCAGTTCAATCCGTTCGGCGATGAATGGGGCCACATGAGTTGGGGACACGCCGTCAGCAAGGACCTTCTGCATTGGCAGGAACTTCCGGTCGCCATCCCCGAGAAGGACGGCGAAATGGTGTTCACGGGCAGCGTCGTCGTGGACCGCAAGAACAGCAGTGGCTTCTGCGCTGCCCGGAGCAAGAATGCCTGGTTGCCGTATACACCGGCCACGCACAGCGAGAAAAAGCTGCAGACGCAGAATCTCGCATACAGCCGCGACGACGGGCGAACCTGGACGCGCTACGCGGGTAATCCCGTGCTCGATCTGCATATGGAAGACTTTCGTGACCCCAGCGTGTCGTTTTACGAAAACGCCGGGAACGAAAAAGCAGGCCATTGGTTGATGGCGGTTTCGTTGCCCAAGGAGCACAAGGTTCGTTTCTATTCGTCACCGAACCTGAAGGAGTGGACGCAACTCAGCGACTTCGGACCCGCCGGCGACGTCGATGGAGACTGGGAATGCCCAGACCTCCTACGTATCCCCGGCGAGAAGGGGGCGGGTGACATGTGGGCCCTGAAAATTGGTCTCAACCCGGGCGCGCCGCAAGGCGGTTCCGGCGAACAGTATTTCCTTGGCAACTTTGACGGAAAGAGGTTTACGACGTCGAGCGAGCCTGGTTCGCACGGATGGACGAACTATGGCAAGGATGACTACTGCGCCATCAGCTTCAACGGGCTGCCGAAGAACGAGAAGCCGATTCTGATCGGCTGGATGAGCAACTGGCAGTACGCGTCGAAGCTGCCGACGTCTCCCTGGCGCGGGCAGATGAGTGTTCCCAGACGGCTCTCGCTGCTGAGGGACGCTGCGGGATTGGCGCTGGTGCAGGACCCCGTAATCGCTCCTCTGCGCGCAGATCATTCCAAAATCTCAACGACAAAGGACGGTAGTCTCTCCGGCAACATGCAAGAAGCTCCCTTCGAACTGGACTTGCAATTTGAACGGCCCATCTGAACCTAGTCTTTGGCGTACGCATCTATACCGACGAGCAGCATTGGACAGAGATCGGGTTTGATCAGCCGAAAGCGAGAGTTCTACATGGATCGCACCAGGTCGGGTGCGGCTATTGCACCGGAATTCCCGGGCAGGACGACGGCTCCGCTGATCGCAAGCCGCTCCTACGACCTCAAACTCATCGTCGATCGCTCATCCATAGAGGCTTTCGCCCAGAACGGCACGATCGCTATGACGAACTTGATTTTTCCTGCATCACAAAAGCAGCAAGATCGAATTCTTCCCGGCAAGCGGGAAGGTGGTTTCAGTGAAGAGGCGACCGCTGGGAGCTTCGTTCGATCTGGAAGTGAAATCAGCGAAGCAGCCAACGGGCAAAGGATCAACCGACCCGCTGCAATGCCCGACTGATCACATCTCGCACGGTGTCAGCGAGGCTGACAGCCGCCTTTCCTTCAGACTGAACAATTGTTATTTGTGCTACCTGAAAAGTACTATCCCTCGCCTTCGCCGATCTGTGTTCTCCTTGACGGAGCTGGACACCGTGTTTAAGCTAACCCGTTTGTGTGCGAATGATTCTGCGCTACACCTTCGTTTTCTTTGAGAATCGATTGGAGAGAAGTTATGAATCGTAAGTTTGTCGGGCTCCTGTTTGTCTTGGTACTCGCGTGCATTCCTTCCGCTAGTCAGGCTCAAACGCTAACGCCCGGAGCTTCCAGCTTCCTGGCAGGAACCGCCGATGCGTTCCTGGCTTCGTGCCGCAGCGATCTCGAAGATACCAAGAAGCGGATTGCCGCGATCAAGGCGAGTCCCTCGCCACGCGATGCCATGGCTACTTTGCAGGCATTCGATACGACGCTTCTGGTTGCCGGCGATACTGAAGCGCGCGCCGGCCTGGCGGAGCAAACGCACCCGTCCAAGCCCATGCGCGATGCCGCTCAGGTCTGTGAACAGGAGGGCAGCAGCGTGCTCACCGACATCTCGCTCGACAAAGAGATGTTCAACGTGCTGGCGTCCCTCGATGGCTCCAAGCTAGACCCCGCCGGCACATATTTCTTTAAGACCACGCTGCGCGATTACCGCCGCGCCGGCGTCGACCGGGATGATCCGACCAGGGCAAAAATAAAACAGCTGCAGGACGAACTGGTAAAAATCGGACAGCAGTTCGATATGAATATCGCCGCTGACGTCCGCAAGATGCAGGTCAATGCTTCCGACCTGGATGGGCTTCCGGACGATTTCAAACGATCGCACCAGCCTGACGCTTCTGGCAAGGTCACGCTGTCCACCGATAATACCGACTATTTCCCGTTCATGGACTACGCCATCAGCGAGCCCGCCCGGAAGGCTTTCTACGTGCTCTACCGGCAGCGTGCCTATCCCAAGAATATCGACACGATGGCACAACTTCTGCAGAAGCGCCACGAACTGGCTAACGTGCTGGGGTACCCGGACTGGGCGGCTTACATCACCGAAGACAAGATGGTCGCGACCAAACAAAATGCCTCCGACTTTATCGAAAAAATCACGACAGCGGCTCAGGCTGGTTCGAAGCGCGACTACGAGGAACTGCTGGCCTACAAGAAGGAAAAAGAAGACCCGAAGGCCACCAGCGTCAATGCCTGGGACATCGCGCACCTCAACCGCGGGGCGAAGATCGAGAAATTCGGATACGACTCCCAAGTCATGCGGCCTTATTTCGAATATTCACGGGTACTGCAGGGCATCCTCGACATCAGCAGCCAGATGTACGGCATCACTTACAAACCTGTGACCGACGCCCAAGTCTGGCATCCCGAAGTCACTGTGTACGACGTTTTCGACAAGAACAACCGGATCGGTCGGATTTACTTCGACATGTTTCCGAGGGAGAACAAGTACAAACACTACGCCACGTTCAATCTGGCTACGGGCAAGGAAGGCTTCAAGCTTCCCGAATATGTTCTAGTCTGCAACTTCCCAAAGGCCACAGGCGAGCCGGGGCTGATGGAGCGGGACGACGTCATCACCTTTTTCCACGAGTTCGGACACCTTCTCCACGGAATATTCAAGGGCAACACGAAGTGGGCGACCGGCGATCTGGAGAATGACTTTATCGAAGCTCCGTCGCAAATGTTCGAAGAATGGCCCAAGGATCCTGCCATTCTGAAAACCTTCGCGCGCCACCACAAGACCAACGAACCGCTGCCGGCCGAGCTGGCTGAGAAAGCCCGCGCAGCCGATGATTTCGGCCGGGCGCTGAACGTGCGCCAGCAAATGTTCTATGCCGCCATCAGCCTTGATTTCTATAACCGCGACCCACAGGGACTTGACCAGGACAAACTGGTGGCGCAGTTGCAGGAACGCTATACCCCATACAAGTTCGTGGAAGGCACACACATGCAGACCGCCTTCGGCCATCTCAATGGCTATTCGGCGGTTTACTACACCTATATGTGGTCGCTGGTCATCGCCAAGGATATGTTCACCGAATTCAAGAAGAACGGATTGATGAATCCGGAAGTCGCGGGGACGTATCGCAATGCAGTCCTGGGCGCCAGCGGGACGAAACCGGCGGCGGATTTGGTGCGCGATTTTCTGGGAAGACCGTATTCGTTCCAGGCGTATGCGGATTGGTTGAACGGAAAGTAAGTCAGGAAAAACGTCCTTGGTCGTTGGCCCTTGGTCTTTGGCCAAGTCAAGAGCTGATTTTGTCTTTGGCCAACGACCAAGGACCAAAGGCCAACGACAATTATGTCCGCGAATACTTACTGGCATACACCGGCACCGGCGTCTTCGGGTCCAGTCGCGGATCGTTTTCCGGAACGCCTGGGACCATTTGCAAGGGAATCACTCCTGCCCAGGTGGGAAAGGGATAATCTTCCTCGTCGTCAATCGGCGGACCTTTGCGCACCTTCGCCGAGAATTCCTGAATGGGAAGCCGCATCACAAGGGTCTGCTTGAGCTCACGTTCATTGGGCTGGCGTGATTCCGACCAGCGTCCGGGAAGGATGTGCTCGGAAAGCGACTTCAGGGCTTCCAGTTTTTCCTTGGCATCGAGCACTGGGACTCCGGTGCCCAGTACCACCACCGAACGGTAATTCATGGAGTGATTAAAAATCGAGCGGGCCAGCACCAGGCCGTCAAGCAGCGTGACCGTCACACAAACGGGAATGCCCTTGTCCAGATTGCGTAGCATGCGGCTGGCCGCCGAGCCGTGGATGTAAAGATTGTCGCCCACTCGCCCGTACGCCGTCGGAATGACGAAGGGTTGTCCGTCCACGACAAATCCGACATGGCAGATAAAACCTTCATCAAGAATTTCGTAAGCGGTAGCGCGGTCATAGACCCCGCGATGAGACTCGCGGACCACACGCGTGCGTGCGCTGGGTGCTTGAGCTTCGGGCATTTGGAGGAATCTCCCGGTAGCAATGTAGGCGTGAGCGTCCCGCTCGTGCGGATCCGCACGAACGATACGCGAGAGCCTGTCCGGATCGACTAAACGATACGGTGGCCCAAGCTTAACAAAACATCTCGATCTTCCGGTTCCGTTCCGCTCTCGCACGAGCGGGACGCTCGCGCCTATTTACCAGTTCAGCTTCAGCGCGAACTGGAACTGGCGCGGATCGTAGGCCGCTGTTGCCTGTCCTGCGCTGGTAAACAACGGGTTCACGTCGGCCACGTTGTATTTGTTGGCGATGTTGAACATGTCGACGATGAAATCCATGCTCATGCGCTCGTTGAAGTTGATGCGCCGGGAGACGCGCAGGTCGTTGAACACCGTCCATGGCTTCAGGCCGGCGTTGCGGCCGAAGTTGCCGTCAAGAGCTTGCAGTGTGGGTGTTGTGCCAGGCACGGCAAACTGGGCATAGCAGGGTTCCTGGAAGAATCCGGTGGGCGAGAAACTTGATGCCACCGTCGGCCCGCACGGAGTGGCTGCCGTGCCTGCTGGCACTACGTTGGGACGGCTGGTGCTGGGTGAAAATTGGAAGTTGTCAGGGTTGCCGGTGATGATGTTGAACGGCCGGCCGGAAGCGACTTCCAGGATCGGCGCGAACGTCCAATTGCTGAAGAGGTGGCTGCCAAAGCCTGAGCCGGAAAGCTTTCCGGTCTGGTAGACGCCACTGAAAACCAGGCGATGCCGCTGGTCGAACAATGAAGTCGATCGCTCGGCGCCGGGGAAGTAGCTGTCCTGCGGAGCGAGGGGCGATTGCAAGTCTGTCGAGTCGTCAATGGCATGCGACCACGTATACGACGCCAGAAATTCGTAGTGACTGCCGAAGCGTTTCTTCAGGTTGGCGGTCAGCCCATGGTAGACCGAGCTGCCGTTCGAGTAGTTGGCGTCCATGTCGCTGAAAGGGATGCAACCGGTGAGTCCGTTGGTGGACGGATCACACGCAGTACTCAGGCCCCCCTGCTGCAAGATCGCCAGCGCCGCATTGATGCAGCCCTGTGCGGGTGTGCCAATCAATGCGCTTGCGATCGCGGGATTCAGCCCGCCGGGCCGGAAGAAGTTTGTGAGCGCAGCAGAAACCCACGGCACGCCGCCGACGAATCCGCAAGGAGCCGCGCCTGCACCCACAAAAAGCGGCCCTGCGGCTGCATTCGAAGTGGGATCGTTGAGAGCCACTTGCCAATTTCTCACCATCAAGTCGCCCCGCGTGGTGTTGGCATTGATGGGGCGGTTCAGGTGGCGGCCGGCGTTGAAGTTGTAACCCAGGCTGAACGACATGTTGTGTCCCAAGTCCTGCTCAAACGTCAGGTTCGCCTGCTGGGCATAGGCGTAAACAAAACCTTGCCCTTGCGGATAGCCGAAGGGCTGGAAAGCCACCGGGAAGAACGTGGCCGGGTTTAGATAGTTCTGGTTGATGAACAGGTCAGCGTTGGAAGGATCGAAGCGCTGCTGATTTGGCTGGTATCCGGGAATGGTGGGCAAGCACGAACTCGTGTTCAAGACACCCTGGAAAATGTTGGTGGCATTAAGGCTGCCCGCGCCGGGCGCAACCCCAGGGTTGCACGGACTGCCGCCAGCGAACAGCAACTGTCCACTCTTTGAGCCGTCGGAGGCGTCGCCCAGAAAGTACAACCCGAGCAGCGGATGATCATAGAAGATACCGTACGAAGCGCGCACCACGCTCTTGCCGTCGCCTCTCGGGTTCCACGCCAGGCCGATGCGCGGCTGAATATTGTTGGTGTCCGTCTGAATGCCTTTCTGCAGACCTAAGTGGTTGTAGGCCGCCAGTGCTAAAGCATTCGGTTGGCTCAACTGGGGCGGAAACTCGACGTCATAGCGGACGCCCAGATTGAGGGTGAGATTCGGCCGCATCCGGAAAGAGTCCTGCCAGAACACGCCCAGCGGTTTGTTGGAAAAACTATCCTTGGGATTGCCAATGCCCTGCACCAGCGTGCTGGGAATGCCCAGGCCGTAAGCCTGCAACCCGGTGAAGCCGGGGAAGTCTGGGCATAGCGCCGCAGGTGCGCTGTTCGCGACGCAAAGATTGGAGAAGCCCAGGCTGCCGGCGTCCAGCGAGCTGAAGTTATAAACCCCGCCGTAGTTCACGGTAAAGGTTGCGGTCAGGGGAAGGTAGTTGAAGTCCACGCCAAACTTGGTGTCGTGGCGTCCAATCGTCCAGGAGAAGTTGTCAGTGAACTGGTAACGCTCTTCTACCCGCTGGATGTAGGAATATGGCTCACGGCCCACAAACCCGAAGCCCGCGATGTTGGATGCAACGTTGGAGCCGCCGAGCGAGTCGGAGTAGAAATATTGCAGGCCACGACGGGCGTATTGGAAACGAAATTCGTTGACTTTGTTGCTGCCAATAGTCGCGGTGTCTTGAACCATGCCGGCCGCATCACGGTAGGTTTGCGAAGAAGTACGGGAAAATGCGTTCTGTCCGAAGGTCTGGTTCTCGCCGTTGACCTGAATTCCGGTGACGGTGCTGGGACTCACATTGCCCCGGATCGTGAGCCGGTTGCTGTTGCTGACGTTGTGGTCCAGGCGCAATGAGTACAGGCTTGTGCCTTCGAAAATCGGGTAATTGCCAGCTTGGGGTGACAGGCCAAGGAACCTGCCAGGCAGTCCGTTACATAGAAAATTCGGCGCGGCCACGTTGCACGAAGTGGGGAACTGGGTTAGTGGACTGGTACCGTTTGTGGGTACGGGAATCAACGTGCCCGCCAGAGCGGCAAAGGATGCGGGATAGGATCCGTTGAGAGCGATCCCGGAGGAGCCTCCCACAAAGGCTGCATAAAGAGCTGCCTCCTGACCATAGCCGGCGGCGAGTGCCGGACTGATCGCGCCTAACGTGGCCAGGGCCGTAGGCAACGTCTGTTGAAAGTATGCCGCCTGTTGCGGGGTGGCTCGAATGTTGAAGCCGGATCCCGGCGGTGCACCAAACACCGGCGAGGCGTCAAAGTTCACCATGCCAAAGGTTCCATTGGGCGAGCCCACGCTGGAGAAGCCGGTCTCGTGCCGGCGTGTGACTTCATAAGCGAAGTAGTAGAAAGTCTTGTCCTTCTTGATCGGGCCGCCAAACGCCGTCCCTGCCTGCACCCGCGTGTAGGCGGGATCAGGTACCGTGCTGAACGGATTCACCGCCTGGAAATTCCGGTTCCGCAAATACCCGTAGACGTCGCCGTGAAAATCATTCGATCCGGAGCGGGTGATGATATTAACCACGCCACCCGACGCCCTGCCATACTCCGGCGCGTAACCGTTGGTGATGATCTGGAACTCCTGCACCGCCTCCTGCGAAACCGTGGAGCGAACTCCGTTGGTCGAGTTGTCCGTGGCGTCGGCGCCATCCACGTTAACCAGATTGGAGCGGGCGCGTTGCCCGCTCATGTTCAGCCCGGAAGTGGGAGCGGCTCCGATGCTGGGGGCGTTGTCGCGCAAGACTTGAGAATCGGTGAGGGCGAAGTTGATGTAGTTGCGTCCATTAATGGGCAGATTGTCAATGCGACGCTGGTCGATGCTGTCGGTGGAAGAAGTGCGCTGGGTTTCAACCAACTCTGCGGCGGAACTGACATTGATCACTTCCTCGGTTCCCGCCACGGACAGGCTGATGGGCATCTCCGCCATCGTGCCGATTGTGATTGCCACGCCGGTCACCGTCGCCTTGGCGAACCCAGGAGCCGCCACGGTCACAGTGTAACTACCTGGCGGCAGCAACAGGATGCGGTATTGGCCGTCCGTGTTTTCGGTGGTATTGCGCTCCAGGGCTTTACTTTCATCCCGGGCCGTGACGGCGGCGTTGGTCACCACGCCGCCCTTGGAATCTCTGACCGTAACCTGCAGGTCGCCGGTCGCGACTCCCTGAGCAAAGCTGAGCGTGGCGAACAGAACCAGTTGAACCGCAATTGTGACGAGCTTCCGGACCATCATAAAAAGTTTTCTCCGTCGACGGGGACGTGGGCTTTCGGCCATTTGAGCGACCGATTGAACCCTTCGTGGGCAGGATTGAGCGAACACGTTTCCGGCAGGTAAACGCCGGACGGTTTGTACATCAGAAAGGCAGACAGAATCAAGCTAAATTACTGACGAGAATCGGGTTAGTTAGCGCACGCGCTCGCATGAAAACGGCCGAGCGTGAGATAACGCTTTTGTTTTGATGGCGGTATTTTCATTTCTTCCCGTCATCGAACCGTGTTGGCTGACCTTAACCCGTTGTCATCCTGAGGTCCGCGTTCTTTGCGGACCGAGGGACCTATGCATTTGCAGGCAGCGGCAAAGGCGGCGGCCAAGTGCATAGGTCCTTCGTTGGGAGTCCTCCGCTTCGCGGCGGACTCCGCTGCCTCAGGATGACAGCGGTTCACTCGGGAAGCGACTTGCAGCACGCAGTGCCTCGGGTGATGTCCCTCAGGGTCGCCGGATGCCGGAATTCTCCTGCGCCACTGTCTTCAGTGCCCAAGCCATGCGTGGTGTGTTGTGGGCGATGCCGAAACGGCCGTGTGCGTCTAGCAGGATCATCCCGCCATGTCCGTTCACGCGATCTTTCAAGTAGTTGATGGCCTCGGCGGCTACCCACTCCGGCAAGCTGCCGGTAGCCACACGGTCCGCTGCCCACTTGGCCAGCACCAGCTTCATGATGGGTTCGCCCCATCCAGTGGTGGACGCGGCAGCCGTCTGGTTGTCCGCGTAGCAACCACAGCCAATCAGCGATGAATCACCTAACCGGCCGGGAGCCTTGTTAAGCGTGCCGCCGGTGGACGTGGCCGCGGCGATGTTGCCGTCGCGATCGAGTGCCACTGCACCGACAGTGTCGTGAGAGATCGTGGGCGCAAAGAGATCGATTTTAGCGTCTGCAGCACGCGCCTGAAATTCCCGCAAGCGCGCCACTTCACGGGGGATAATCAAGTCTTCATTGCGGCAGAGCGCGATGCCATGCTCGGCCGCAAAGCGCTCGGCACCTTCGGCCACAAAGTACACATGCGGGCTGTCGCTCAAAATCTTGCGAGCCGCGCGGACGGGATTGGCGATGCGCTCCACGCAGCCCACACCACCGCCGCGCAGGGTGGCACCGTCCATGATAAAAGCGTCGAGCTGAACCTTGCCGTCGCGATTGAGGAAACTGCCGCGGCCGGCGTCAAAGGTCTCATCGTCTTCCATGACGACTACAGCCTCTTCGACAGCATCAAGCGCCGGGCCGCCGCGTTCGAGCACGCGCCAGCCGGCAGCCATGGCGTTGCGCACGCCGTTGAGATGCGCTTCGACCATGTCGTCAGGAATGGCCCATGCGCCGCCGTGGATGACCAGTACGGGGTTGGTAGGCAAGAGAAGTCCTCAAAAGTGACTGGATAGTCTAGCAGTTGGCTGGTGGACCTCGCAGGCGTCAGACTTTGGACTTCCCAAAAACCTTGATGCCGTCGAAAGTGATCGGCCGTACCGGAAAATTTCACATCTTATCGGACGACAGCATGGCCGCAACGATCTCGGCGAGCACGCGATAGCCCTCGGATTCGAGAGGGCCTTGAGTTGCTGTCTGGAATTTGCGAGTGCGCTCTTTGGCGTCGAAATAGAAAACGAGGTCAGCCAGGGCCTGGCGAGCCTCCCGGCACAGCGCACGCAAGTGCAGTAGGCCATCCACGTCGAGCGACGGTGACTGGAGTTTGCCGATTTCCCCCATTGTCCGCTGCAGTTCGCTCTTCCAATGATCGACTTCGGTTTCATACTTCAGATAGGCTTCGGCGTCTCCCACGATGAACAATTCGAGCGTCTTTATGTCATCGGGCGTCAGCGGTTTTCTTTGCTTAAGTTTGGACAATACCGCGCTGATGTTCACCTGCGACTGAAAGGCCTCCCGAGCTCGTCCTTCGAGGTCGCTAACCTGATCTTCCAAGGCTACATAGTTGTCGCTGGTTTCGGCCTGGCGGCAGCGAGAGGAGAGATCAAGAGTCTTCTGAATTTCTGTGCTTATCTGCCCGGTGTCGGCCATGGATGTGCCTTTCCTTGACTGTTTACGCTGCTTGACCAGCCTTCGCCGGAAGCGCATCCGCGCCTTCGGTCCGCGTGTAGGTGTAACGGATGCGGTGGATGACCGTGATTGTAGACAGTACCGCGATCAGCCACAGCACCGGAGCCATGCGATTGAACAAGGCTCCGATGATTACCAGGACCAGGCGTTCGGGGCGCTCCATGAAGCCCACGCGGCAGGAGCCGATCAGCGACTCAGCCCGGGCGCGAGTGTAGCTGACCATGATGGCGCTGACCATCACGAACGCGGTTAGTACTACATAAAAGAAGCGGTCGCCGCGCGCGTAGAAGACCAGCAATCCGAAAAATTGGGATGCATCACTATAGCGGTCAATCACCGAATCGAAGAAACCACCGAAGCGGGTTACCTGGTTGCTGGCGCGGGCGACGCGACCGTCTACCAGGTCGAAAAATCCGGAGGCGATAATCACCAGCCCGGCATAGCGAAACATGCGTGCCTGGCTATCGCCATTGGCATAACCGAACAGAAAGGCCGCAATAGTATTTACCACCAAGCCCAAAAATGTCAGCACATTCGGATTAATCCGGGCCAGAGCCAGCCAGCGGACGATGGCATCGAGCAGGACGCCGCAGGCTCGTCCAAAGGCGCTGGTCCAGGTTCTAGGAGACCCAGTTCCGTTTGGCCCAGTCTGATTCGACCCGGTTCGGTTAGCGCCCGTTTGGCTCATAGTGGTTGACTTCGTGACTTGCCCGTCGCTATTTGGCTTCAGTCTGGTCGTGAATCGTCGTCAGGCTGAGAATTTCCATCTCGCGATTTCCGTTGGGTGTGACCACCGCAGCTGTATCTCCTACTTTCTTGTTCAGTAGGGCGCGTCCGATCGGCGAACTGGTAGAAATCTTGCCTGCGGTCACGTCGGACTCTTCACTGGTCACCAGCTTGTATTCCACTTCCGCGTTCTTGGAATTGTCATACACCCGCACGGTAGAGCCCAGCCCGATCTTATCTTTAGGGATATTATCCATATTGATAAGGGCAAGCTCCGCCATGCGCGCACCCAATTGCCGTAGCCGCGCCTTCACGAATTCCTGACGCTGTTTCGCCATGTGATACTCAGCGTTTTCACTGAGATCTCCCAAGGCGGCTGCCTTCTTTATCTCCTTCGGAAGCTCATGCACAAGCTCATGTTCGAGCGTGTTCATTTCTTCCTGAAGCTTCCGTTTAATCTGTTCCGTCATGTGCTTGAGGATTATAAACCGGACGGCGGACTTCAGACCTCGGACCTCACACCTCGGACCTTGACATCTTGAGGTCTATCCAAGAATTCGAGCTTGCAGATCTGTAGTCGAGGCAAAGAGAGGGCCGAGGTCCGACGCCCAAAGTCCTACGTCCGAAGTCGGGGGTCCCGACGCCCGCTTCTAGATTGCCTTTCAGACCCGTTTGGGATAAACTAAGATGGTGTTGTTCCTCAAGTGCCCTGCGCTCGTGGGTGTTCCCTCATGATTAGCGTCGACGGCAATTTCCACATAGGCGATAAGGTCGTCTATCCCAATCATGGCGTTGGAGTTATCGAGCAAATTAGCAGCCGGACAATCGGCGAAGTTGTGGAAAAGTTCTACCTTCTGAAGATCAAGGCCAGCAGCCTGAAAGTCATGGTGCCGTTCCACAATGTAAACACGGTGGGACTGCGGCGGGTGGTGAAGAACGGTGAAATTCAGAAAATTGTTGATTTTCTTACAGATGGCGAGTGCGACAACAACGCCGACTGGAAATACCGTTTCAAGGAAAACTCAGAGCGGATGCGCACTGGATCCTTGCTGGAAGTGGCTGCGGTACTGAAGGGTCTGCTCCTGCTCAGCCAGTCCAAACCGCTTTCCTTCCGCGAGAAGAAGATGCTGGAGCGGGCCCGCTACCTGCTAGTCAGCGAACTGGCCATGGCCAAGAACACCGAAGAAGTCCAGATTGAAGAGATGCTCGCCAAAGCGCTCGCCAAGAGCAAGCTGCCGTTTCCAGAAGCTTCGGATTTTGTGGCTTAGTACAGTCGTCAGTCGTCGGTCTTCAGTCGTCAGCGATACCACACACAAAGAGTCTTCAGGCGACTAACTCGCCCGTTCCTGTTGCCACGTCACTAGGCCTTATTGATTTGATGAGGCCATTGAGCATCTGGGCTATTTCTCCGGCGGAATTACCCATACGCTGGACTTCAGCCTGAGTTACGTGGCCCAGCCGTCCTGCGATCGTGAGTTGTGTTTCTACTTCGAAGACCGATTTGTAACAGGTTGGGCATGGCCCGGTGTGTGATGGATGACCAAACGCATAGGTTGGCTAGCGAAGTTGTTTTGCTGACGACTGAAGACCGACGACTGAAGACTGCTACTCTCCCATCCACGCCCCATACGGTTTCAGCGACTCGATGTGATCGAAGACGATTTTCATAGCGGCGGTGATGGGGACGGCCAAGACCAGGCCCATCGCGCCCCATAACCATCCCCACACCAGCAACGCCATGGTTACTGCCAGCGGATTCAGTTGCAGGCGGTTGCCCAGAAATTTGGGATACAGGACGTTGAGCGCGATCAGGTGCAGCCCTAAGACAACCATCACCACGACCACGGCGTCGCCGGAGCTGATGTGTCCGACGCTTACGAAGAACGGGGGCGCCATGGCCAGCACCAGTCCGAGATAGGGAACCAGGCTGAGGAACCCGCTGATGAAGCCGATGAAATAGAAAAATGGCAGGCCCAGGATCGCGAACGCGATGGTGCTGGCCGTCCCCAGGAAAAGGCCAATCAGAAGATTGCCGACCATAAAGGTGCGAATCATGGCTGAAATCAGGCCCAGGGTGACGTAGGCGGTCTGGCGATTTTCCAGGGTGAAGAGCATTACCGTGGCTGAGCGCACGTGATGCTGCCAGCTCAACATGAAATACACCAAGAAGGGGACAAACGAGGCTGCCAGCAAGGCCTGCGAGAGCGAACCGAAGCCGCGAGTCAGAAGGTCAGCCAGATTGGTGTTGGGACGGGATGGGGTGTTCTTGGCCTGCCCTTCAGGATCAAGCGTCCCCAGATTTTCCGCGCGCTCTCGAACCTGGGAAATTTCCTGCTGGATCTTGTGCGCGTATTTGGATAAGTCATGGCCAAAAATAATGGCCTGATTCGAAGAGTAGTAGACCAGTCCGGCCAGCAGCGTGAGTAGCAGGATCACAGCAACTGCAGCAGCGAGGCCGCGAGGAAGGCGAAAACGGATCAGCAGATCCATCACCGGCGCCAGGATGAATGCCAGCAGCACTGACACCAGCATCACCGCGAGCACCAGTTCGCCCCAATAACAAAGACCGAGAACCGTGGCAATTCCAATGGCAGTGAATGCCCAATGTGGCTTCTGCGGTTTGGGCTGTGCCTCGTCGGTGGCCATAGCAGGCATCGTAGCGTAACTCATCGTAGCGTAACTCGGGGAGAACAAGCGGGACATATAATCGCCATGTGCCTTTTCACCAAACCGATACTCCGATAGGCGGGCGGCAGCCGAGAGTTCTGGGTATGGATGTCGGCTCGAGAAGGATCGGCCTCGCCATTTCAGATCCGCTGGGCATCACCGCCCAGGGATTGGACACCGTCCACCGCCAGAACAAACGAATAGATTTTGCCCAGCTGGAACGTGTGATCCGCGAGCACAAGGTGACCGAAATTGTGATGGGTCTGCCCTTGCGCATGAGCGGCGCGGAGGGCATCCAGGCCGAGAAGATGCAAGCCTTCGCCGAAGAAATCCGACGCCGCTTCAAGCTGCCCGTGCATCTCTGGGACGAACGCCTGACCTCCGCCCAGGCGAACCGTCTGCTGCGCGAAACAGAGATGTCGATCAAACGACGGGGAGCGGTGGTCGACCAGATGGCGGCGGTGCTGATATTGCAAAGCTGGATGGATGCCAGAGGCTAGTCGTTGGTCGTTGGCCCTTGGTCGTTGGCCGGAAGCTGCCGAGTTCCAGATCACGACCCGTTCTGCTTGCAGTGAAGGGCCAACGACCAACGACCAAAGACCAACGACCAACGACTAGACTCCAACGACCGCTCTTCATCTAGACTATTGCTACTTGCGCGCGTTTCTTACACTCCTGTTGCTCGCCGTCCTGGCCTTTGGCGGCTGGCTGGCGTGGGCGCTGTGTATGCCCGTTACGCCGGATGGGCAGAAGTTCGTGATGTTGCGGACGGGATACTCCACCCGGCGAATCGCAGCCGAACTGAAATCTGCCGGAGTGATCCGCAGCCGACTGGCCTTTGTACTGTGGCATCGCGTCCATCGCAAGCAATCGTTGAAGGCCGGCGAATATCTTTTCGACAAGGCCGCAAATCCTCTTCAAATTCACGAGCGCCTGGTGCGCGGCGATATCTACGTACACACGGTTGTCATCCCAGAGGGCTACACCATGTTCGATATCGCGCAGGCGATAGAGGACGCCGGCCTGGGATCGAGCCAGCAATTTCTCCGGGTCGCGCGGTCCGAGGTGGGGTTGATTTCCGATCTGTCGCCGGACGCAAAAAGCCTGGAGGGATACCTGTTCCCGAATACCTATGAGTTCACGCGCACTCAAAGCATGAAGGATATGGCGGGCGCCATGGTGAAGCAGTTCCGGCTGGTGGCGGAGCAGATCGGGCTGACGCTCGATGTGCAGAAGACCGTCAACATGGCGTCCATTATTGAGAAAGAAACCGCAGTGCCGGAGGAGCGTCCGGTTGTAGCCAGCGTTTATTACAACCGATTGGGGCGGAACATTGCGCTACAGGCCGATCCCAGCGTGATCTACGCCGAGCTGCTCGAAGGAAGCTACGGTGGCGCGCTGCATCACGCCGACATGCGTTTTGAGTCCGGGTACAACACTTATACCCATACTGGGCTTCCACCGGGACCGATCGGGAATCCCGGCCGCAACTCTCTGGAAGCCGCCATGCATCCGGCAAAGACGGACTACTACTACTTTGTCAGCGATGGCAACGGCCACCACCGCTTTTCGCGCAGTCTCGAGGAGCACAATCAGAACGTCGCTCGGTTGCGGCAAGTGGTAAAGGGAAAATAGTCGTTTCTACGGTTTCGACTACGTGCCAGGTGCTAGTCTGACAACCCCAAGAGGCTCAGGCGCCTCGCGAATTCGCATATACTGAATTCTGAGAAACTTAACTGCTATCCAAGGAATCCAAATCAGCGTAATGCAGATCTTTCCCCGTTGTCGGGCAATCCTGGTTCTTTTGGTCATGCTTCCGCTGACTGGATGCCTGTTCCGTTCACGCCGCGTCGAGAGACAGGTCAGCACGGCTCCACTGAAGTCTGCGACTCAGGCGGAACTGATCGACTACATCAATTCCCAGGCAGCCAAGATCCGTACCTTGCAGGCAACGGTGGATATCGACACTTCCGTCGGCGGCATCAAGAAGGGCAAAGTCACCGACTATCAGCAGATTCGGGGCTACGTCCTGGTCCGCAAGCCGGCCATGTTGCGCATGATCGGCTTGATGCCTATCGTGCGCAACCGCGCCTTTGACATGGTGAGTGACGGTCGTGACTTCAAATTGTGGATCCCGCCCAAGAACCGCTTTGTGGTCGGCCGCAACGACATCGAAACTCACAACACCCAGCAGCCGATGGAAAACCTCCGTCCTCAACACATTTACGATGCGCTGATCTTGCGGGAAGTTGATCCACAGAGCGAGATCGCGGTCATGGAAAATGGCTTCGAGATCGTGACCGACGCCAAACACCACCAGGTGCAGCAGGCCGACTACGAAATGGAAGTCATTCGTCGGGGCGACCACGGCTGGTATCTTTCCCGGAAGATTATCTTCAGCCGTACTGACCTGCTGCCTCATCGCCAACTGGTCTACGACCAGGACGGGAACCTGGCCACCGACTCGCGCTATGAAGGATACAAGGACTATGACAGTGTGAAGTTTCCATCGCAGATTGAGATCTGGCGTCCGCAGGAAGAGTACGACATCACGCTGACCATCGTGAAGTTGCAGTTGAACGAGCCGCTCCCAGACGACAAGTTCGCGCTGGAGCAGCCGGATGGGGCTCAGGTGGTGCACCTGGACCAGCCGCAGTCGAGTCGGGTCAGCGGAGCGGATGGGAAGTGAGCACTCAGCATTCAGTACTCAGCAATCGGCCAAGATGGTAATTGACTCCTTCTGGCTGAATGCTGAGTGCTGAATGCGGGGTGCGATCGCGAGAAGCCGGCAGCCAACCCACATGATGAACAAAATGATCGTCGCCAACCTGGTACACCGGCCTCTGCGGTCGCTGATCAGCATTGTGGCCATTGCGCTCGAAGTTACACTGATCCTGCTGATCGTGGGACTGTCGGTCGGGATGCTGAATGATGCCCGGCAGCGGCAGGCCGGCATCGGTGCCGACGTGATCGTGCAGCCTCCCAATACCTCTTTCATGGCAGGCGTAAGCAACGCTCCAATGTCGATAAAAGTCGGCGGCGTGATTGCGCAGTTGCCGCATGTGAAGACGGTGTCTCCGGTGATTTGGCAACTCTCGACCTCGAAGAACCTGGAAGTCATTTACGGCATCGATCTCAAGAGCTTCGAGGCGTTGGTCCCTTTTCACTACATTCGAGGTGGCCCCTTCCAGGGTCCGAACGACTGCCTGGTGGATGATTATTTTGCGCAGTCGCAGCACGTGAAAGTGGGTTCAAGCATCGAGATTCTGAATAACCAGTTTCGCGTGGCGGGAATCGTGGAGCATGGCCGCGGAGCGCGCAAATTTCTGCCGATGAATACGCTCCAGGATCTGATTGGAAGCGAAGGCAAGGCCTCGGTGTTTTATGTGAAGCTGGACGATCCCGCCAACGCGGACGCGGTTGTGGAGGAGGTAAAGAGTGTTCCTGGCATGGAGACCTATTCGGTGCGCTCGATGCGCGAATATCTCTCCATGATGACAACCAGCAGCTATCCCGGACTTTCGACTTTTATAAGTGTGGTCATCGGTATTTCGGTAGTAATCGGGTTCATCGTTATTTTTCAGGCGATGTACACAGCGGTCATGGAACGCACCCGCGAAATCGGGATCCTAAAATCTATCGGAGCGTCGAAGCTCTACATCGTGAATGTAATCCTGCGCGAGACCGTGCTGCTGGCCATTGGCGGCATCGTTGTCGGGGTCCTGTTCAGTCTGGCGGCGCGTGCTGGAATCAAGTACCGCTTGCCCACGCTGCCGGTGGTCGTTACCGGCAGATGGATCCTGTGGTCCACAATAATCGCCATAGTTGGAGCCATTCTGGGAGCGCTGTATCCGGCGTACAAGGCAGCGCAGAAGGATCCGATTGACGCGCTGGCGTATGAATGACTGTGATTACTCCGATGTCGCGCGTTGGGGGTAGAGATCTCGAACACGACGCGGGCGTGTACAAGATACGGCTTCCCCTCACGTGTGCCGGGGCTAAATCGCCAAGTCGTCAACGCTTCAGCGGCATCATCGTCCAGTCCCATACCGACCGGGCTCACAATGGATATATTTCGAGGTCGCCCATCTTCGCCGACGCTAAACGCGAGTACTAGGAATTACGGTTCCAAGGGTTGTCCTTCGTTGCCCCCACTGAAATAAAGGATCTGGCGCCAACAAGAGGGTTGGAATCGTGACACGGCTTTCTGTCAGATATCCTACCTGGTGCCGAATGTTATATAGCTGTGTACCGTTGTGGAGAGACGTGTCAGGAGGAGGAGTTTCCCAGATCGTTTTCTTCCCCCTGAAGTCAGGCACGCGCTCCCGATCTCCAGTTATGCACTCCCATGGCGAGCGTTTGTCTGGGCGATCTACCTTCCTTGAAAGACAATCTGCCCAGTAAGAGGGGACAAGATCGGCGAGACGTTCCGTGCCGGTGACGAAAACCCTCCGTAAGATAGGGGTTACATCCTCTACGGTATGTTGACCACTCGTAAGTTCTACCTGCAATTCCACATTGTCCCCTGTCCAGACATTGCTAAATTCTCCGTCGGCAGAGTCTAGGAGCAAGCATTGTCTTCGTCCCTGAAAGACCAGTTGATTCTCCTGAGGAATTTTGACTGAGGTGATTTCGACCATCCCGTCACGCGACCAATACCCGAAGTTCTGCTTCCCAACAAGTGCGCCATCGCTACCGTATCGTAAGTGTGACCCTTTGTAGAAGTTGCGGATGGTGAACGATCGGCCGACGAAAACACGAGAAATGCTTTCCCCTAAACTAGTCTCGCAAGAAGCCAGGGACGAGGCGACCACAGTGAATAAACAAGACAGCACAAGGCAAAACGAAGCCCTCCTGTCGGTGTTCTCATGTCTCGCGCCGCAGGCTCTGAATTGGCTAGCCATTCACCTACATGGGATTCGGGCTTCGAGTTGGCTAGAATGGCTGCTTCTAGCCTGAGGCCACGTGGAAGATTTAGCTTAGGACAAGCATGGACGCTCTTTTGGATTTTTTTGGAAGGCATCTGCGTTGACAATATCCTCATTTCTACGTTATCTTTAAGTCTTTGGTAGTCCTGCGGTTGCCCGCCTGGTAGCCCTGCGCCTTCGGCGTAGAAGTGGGTACTCAGCGGTCTTCTTTGTTTTTTTAATTTTCTGGGAGATTCGTAATGTCAACCTATTTCCCCAAAGCGGGGGAAATTGTGCGCAAGTGGTACGTCGTGGATGCTTCCGGGCAGACGCTCGGCCGGCTGGCCTCGCAGGTCGCCCGCATCCTCATGGGTAAAGAGAATCCGCGGTACACGCCGTTTCTTGATACCGGAGATCACGTGATCGTCATCAACGCCGAGAAGGTGAAGACGACCGGAATGAAGTCCGAGCAAAAGGTGTATCAGCACTACACCGGATATCCGGGCGGGTTGCGCACGGAAGAATTTCGCAAGCGTTTTGAGCGCAAGCCGGAATTGATCGTCGAAGAGGCGATCAAGCGCATGTTGCCCAAGACCAAGCTGGGCGGACACATGATCACCAAGCTGCAGGTTTACCGCGGCGATAAGCATCCGCATGCCGCTCAAAAGCCGGAAGTGCGGGTACTGGAATCGCGGGCGTAAGAACAGTTTCGAGTTTTTGGTTTCCAGTTGCGAGATTTAGAACGAAAGAGTTAGGAATTCTTTGAAAGGTTGAGCACCGGTTGGCTGAATGCTGACGGCTGAGTGCTGATAGCTAAATGGCAGAGCTAGTGCAATATTACGGAACGGGACGCCGCAAGTCGGCGATCGCGCGGGTTTATCTTCGTCCGGGCAGCGGCGATTTCAAAGTCAACGGACGTCCTTTTGAACAGTACTTTGTGACCGAGTCTCAGCGCTCGAGTGCGAAGCAACCGTTGCTGTCGACTGAGACTGCGGCCACGTTCAACGTCGTGGTGCGTGTCACGGGCGGCGGAGTCAATGGGCAGGCCGATGCGGTGAAGTTGGGAATCGCTCGCGCTCTCATGCTGTTCAACCTCGAGTTCCGCAAGAAGCTCAAGGCGGAAGGCATGGTCAGCCGCGACTCCCGCTCCAAGGAACGCAAGAAGTACGGTCAGAAGGGCGCGAGGAAGCGGTTCCAGTATTCGAAGCGCTAGGATTCGGTGGTAGAGACGTAGCTTGCTACGTCTTGTTGGCAGCGTGGGAGACGTAGCAAGCTACGTCTCTACAGAGTTGTATTTAGGTGTTCAATTCTTCCTGTGCCTCGCGGCGCGGGGCGGGAATGGCAATCGGGAGCAGCCGTAAGGCATGCGAACGATGCAGACCAAATGAGGAGGTTAATTGGCTAACATTACCATGAAGGAGTTGCTCGAAGCGGGCGTCCACTTCGGGCATCAGACCAAGCGCTGGAATCCCAAGATGAAGGAATATATCTTCGGCGAGCGCAACGGGATCTACATTATCGACCTGCAAAAGACGCTGAAGATGTTCAAGGAAGCGTCGAAGTTCGTGGCCGATCTGGCCGCGGCAGGCAAAATTGTGCTTTTCGTGGGCACCAAGCGCCAGGCGCAGGATGCAATCGCCGAAGAGGCGACCCGCTGTGGTGGCTTCTACGTGAACCAGCGCTGGCTGGGTGGATTGCTCACCAACTGGGTTACCGTCCAGAAATCGGTAAAGCGCCTGAAGGAACTCGACGAGATGGCCACGGATGGCCGCTACGAGTTGCTGCCCAAGAAAGAAGTTATCAAGCTGGAGCGCGAGCGCAAGCATCTGCAAGCGAACCTGGCCGGCATCAAGAATATGAGCCGTTTGCCGGACGCGATCTTCGTGATTGATTCCAACAAGGAGCAGATTGCGGTGCGCGAAGCCCGCAAGCTGGGCATTCCCGTGGTAGCCGTGGTGGATACCAACTGCGACCCCAGCGAAGTGGATTATGTGATTCCAGGCAACGACGACGCATTGCGTGCGATTCGCCTGTTTGCTTCGAAGATTTCCGACTCAGTCGCCGAAGGTGCGCAACTGATGACCGACAAGCAGGCCGCCGATCTGGCTGCCGCCGTGTATGCCGAGCCCGAAGCAGCTCCCGCAGCAGAGGCTGGCGGCGAGGCCGCTCCCGAAGCTGGCGTCGAAGCGGGAAGCGAGGACATCAGTATGGAAGAAGTGCTGGGCGCCGGAGTGCGCAAGCAACCAGCAGCAGCGAAAGAAACCGTCGACGAAGATGTTCCGCAGGTGGAGACTCAGACGTACTAACACCGTCGTTGGTCGTTCGTCTTTGGTCGTTGGCCAAGACCTTAGCCCCTGAGGGAAATTGGACCCGCGCGGGTCGTCCGGCGCGGGTCAAAGTTTGTAAGGGCTCGTCGTGACGGTCTTTCGTGAAACTTTATTCCTGAGGTTGTTGCCAACGACCAACGACCAAGGGCCAACGACGTAAAATAAAATCAGCATCTGGAATAATCTAGACATGAGTACAACTACCGTGAATATTTCTGCCACGCAAGTGAAAGAGCTCCGGGAAAAGACCGGGGCGCCAATGATGGATTGCAAACAGGCCCTCACCGAAGCCAAGGGCGATCTGGAGCAGGCTGTCGTTCTGCTGCGCAAGAAGGGAATCTCGGTTGCCGGAAAGAAGGCGAGCCGCGTGACCAAAGAGGGAGCGGTTGCCAGCTACATTCACGCTGGCGGCAAGATCGGCGTTCTCGTGGAAGTAAACTGCGAGAGCGACTTTGTTGCCCGCACCGACGATTTCAAGGAGTTGGTGCATGACATCGCGATGCACATCGCGGCCAGCGACCCGAAATTTGTGCGTAAGGAAGACGTCACGCCCGAGGCTTTCGAGCGCGAGAAGGATATCTATCGCTCACAGGCCGCCGCCACTGGCAAGCCGCCGCAAGTGGTGGAGAAGATCGTGGAAGGTAAGATGAGCAAGTTCTACGAGGAAGTCTGCCTGCTGGAACAGCCCTTCATCCGGGACCAGACCGTGAGCATCGGCCAGCTCATCGCCACTAAGATCGGCAAGCTGGGCGAAAATATCGCAGTACGCCGCTTCGCGCGTTTCAAAGTGGGCGAGGTGGGTGAGACCATCGCCATCACCAAGCCGGAACAGAAGAGCGAGTGATTCAGGGGGCGCCTTGAGCGCCCCTTTTTGTTGTGTTTTGCGTGTGCGGGCGGGACGCCGGCGGGACGCCGGCGCTACAAAACCACATGTCAACTCCGGTGTTCAAGCGCATTCTGCTCAAGCTGTCCGGCGAGGCCCTGGCCGCGAACCAGGGCTTCGGCGTGGACCCCCTCCGCATTCACGAAATCGCCGCCGAACTGGCGGACGTTCACTCGCTTGACATCCAAATCGCGATCGTAGTCGGCGGCGGGAATTTCTTTCGCGGCGTGGCTGAACAGGCTCGCGAAATGGACCGGGTGTCGGCTGATCATATGGGCATGCTGGCCACGGTGATCAATGCGCTCGCGTTGCAGGATGCACTGGAGAAGCAGGGCATTCACACCCGGGTGCAGTCGGCGATCGAAATGAAGCAGGTGGCCGAACCCGTCATCCGCCGCCGTGCCATCCGTCATCTGGAAAAAGGCCGGATTGTGATCTTCGCTGGAGGCACTGGAAATCCTTATTTTTCGACTGACACCGCCGCTTCCTTGCGCGCCATGGAGATCAAAGCGGACGTGATTCTAAAGGCCACCAAAGTGGACGGCATCTACGACGCCGATCCCATGCTGGTGAAAGATGCCAAGAAATTTGCCGAAATCAGCTACATGGAAGTACTGAAGCAGGGGTTGAAGTTCATGGACTCTACCGCCATCTCCCTGTGCAAGGACAATAACCTGCCCATCATCATTTTCAAACTGAACCAGCGCGGAAACATCCGGAAAGTTGTGGTCGGAGAGAAGATCGGTTCCCTGGTAAGCGCGTAAGCCTGGGCCAGCCGCGTGTCATCCCGACCGGAGCATTTGCCGTTGGAAGGTTTATAATTCAGCGTTTTGATCTCTGTGTTTAATGGAGCTGACGATGGCTCAATCCACGATGGCAGCGGTGCCCGGCCTTAAAGATACCTACATTCAGCTCAAGACCCGCATGGACAAAGCGGTGGAAGACTTCCGCAAGGCGATGGCTGCGACCCGTACCGGGCGTGCCTCGGTGCACATGCTGGACGCGGTCATCGTGGACTACTACAACTCGCAGATGCCGCTGAACCAGATTGCCCAGGTGCACGCTCCCGAGCCGCAGTTGATTACCGTGCAGCCTTTCGATCCCAGTTCTTTGGCGGCGATCGAGAAGGGCATACGCACTGCCGACCTCGGCCTGAACCCGATGAATGACGGCAAGATCATTCGCGTACCGGTGCCTCCGCTCACCGAGGAGCGGCGCAAGGACATGGTCAAGCATCTACACAAGGTGCTCGAGGAGCACCGTACCGCTGTTCGCAACATCCGTCGTGACGGCAACGATGCCATCAAGAAGGCAATGAAAGACAAGAAAATTGCCGAAGATGACGAAAAGCGGGCCATGGAAGAAATCCAGAAGCTGACCGACGACGAAATCAAGAAGATGGAAGAGATGAGCAAGGGCAAAGAGAAGGAAGTGATGGAAATCAAGTAGTCGTCGGTCGTCAGTCTTCAGTCGGCAGGAAATCATGGATCGCTCGCAAAGAAATATTCTCTTGTGTTCGGCGGCCCTGTCAGTTCTTCTTGTGTCTTCCGCCGTTTTGCTGGGAAGTGCCATGCAACCCAAGGTTGTCGAAGGAAAAGAATTTTCCGTCATAGGCATTGAAGCGCGAACTAGCAATGCCACAGAGATGACCAACGACGGAGTCATCCCCAGGCAATGGGGCAAGTTTTTCGCTGAAGGAATCTTGGCCAAGATTCCGAATAAGGTTGATCCCAACACTTACGCCGTGTACACAGACTACGCGAGCGATAGAAATGGTGAGTACACGTTTTTCATAGGCGCGAAAGTGAGCGATACGTCAGCGATCCCTACCGGCATGGTTGCGAAGAAAGTGCCAGCGGGAAAATTTGCCGTCCTTGTCACTGCGAGAGGTCCAGTGCAGAACGTCGTGCCGCAGGCTTGGCAACAAATTTGGAGTTTGGAAGATAAATCACAGCTCGGCGGGGCTCGATCATACAGAGCCGACTTCGAAATTTACGATCAGCGCAGCTGGGCCCCGCAGGATTCACAGGTTAGCATCTACGTTGGCATTAAATAGAATTCACCAAGGTCCTTTTGTGTTATTTTCACTGATCCAACCTCGCCAGAACCCGCGCCCAGAGCTGGAATTACTTCAGTACTCTGTCCCAAAGTAACGCAACTTCCCTAAACTAAGAGTGTTTTCATACTGGTACCACGAATTTAAAGCACTCAAAATGCAGGAGCTTGCTTTATGAAACGGTTTCTCGCGCTTTCTGTGTCCTTCGTCCTGACGGCGCTGGCCTTCGTCGGTTGCGGCGGTGGCAGTGGCACGACTTTTGGCACCAATCCGCAATCGGGAGCGGTTTACGTCACCGGGGAGGATGCTCCACTTTCTTCCGTCGTGAGCCTAAACCTCACCATCAACTCAATTACTCTGACCGGGCAGAACAGTTCCCCGCAGCTGGTGTCATCTCCCATCACCGTGGATTTTGCCCGGTTGGTGGGTCTGCGCACTCCGTTGGCATTCAACGCCGTACCGCCAGATACATACAGCAGCGCGACTTTTGTGCTGGCGAGCCCTGTCATCGATTACATCAGTACCGTCAGCCCTCCGCAGGTGACTGCGTTGAATGGCACGTTCAGCAGTCCGACCAGCACTACGCCTCAGACCACGTCGGTAACGGTGAACTTTCCCACGCCCATGGTCGTGACCTCAAACGGCCTGGCGGGGCTGCACACGGAATTTAACATCCGTCAGTCCCTGGCTGTCGACGGCACCGGACAGATCACTGGCCTCATCACCCCGGTAATGTTTATCCAGGCCGTTAAGGCGATCGATCCCGAAGGCCAGATCACTGACCTGACCGGCACTATCGTCTCTGTTAACGTGTCCGGCAATTCGTTCGTCTTGCAGGGACCGTTCGGGCATCAGTTTACGGTCGAGGTGAATGGCAGCACGAATTTCAACCAGGGTTTCACGCTGAGCAGTCTGCCTACATCGGGTGGATTCGTCGCGCTTCAGGGCACGGTGCAGCAGGACGGCAGCATCCTGGCGAGTGACGTGGAGTTCATCACCACGGACCTGGCTTTCGTCTCAGGCCGCATTCTCGCCATTAACCCGACCTCAGGGCCGGTGCAAACCGTTACCTTGTGGGTGGGTGAAACCGGTGGAGGCACTTCCAGTCTGGTTGACACCCTACAGACGATCGATGTCAGCGCGGTAAGCACGTATGACATCTGTTTCTTCAACAACAGCTGGTTCAGCCCCAATAACCTGTTCGGCAATTCATCGATGCTGGTGGGCCAGCGCATCTTCATCGGCGGCACCTTTAGCAGTCCGACATTTACGCCTGACTTCATCTCGCTGCGTCGCCAGGGCGTGTATGGCCTGGTTGTGCCGGGCAGCGTGACGGTGACCAGTGGCAATGCCGGCAACTTCCAATTGCTTAACACCGGCCTGCTGGGGCTCTCAATTGGTGGACCGTTGACGGTGAACACGGGCGCTGGAACCTTGTTGTTCCAGGGCAACAGCAATACTCTTGCCCTCACTGATCTGCAGACCGCAACCGCCACCTCTTCGGTTCCGGTGGTGGCACGCGGTCTCGTCCTCAAAGACACCACCACCGGCGATCCAGTGCTGTGGGCTCATCGCGTCCGGAAAGTGCAGTAGGGGAATCCACAGAATGTTACAGCGGGCGGCCAGAAGCCGCCCGTTTTTTTTGTTGCGCGGATACTGCGGCAGTAGCAGTAAGGGATGGACGTCATGAACAGAAATAAGAGCCGCAGCTTCAAATGGCTCAAGCTGACCCGACTGATCTCTACGGCGGCCTGACTGGGGTAGGGTAGTGCAGGCCGCCGATTTCACCGATTCACGTCAGATACGAATCTAGTCGAAGGTTCCGATTTCGTGGTTAATGTCCTATGAATTTCCTCGCGGCGCCAGTCGGTATAATCAGAAGGCATGAAGAAAGTGGTCCACGCTGCTTGTCCTCACGACTGTCCTGACGCCTGCGGTGTGTTGATCACGGTTGAGGACGGGCGAGCGACAAGAATCCAGGGAGACCCGTCGCATCCGGTGACGCGTGGATTTCTGTGCGCCAAGGTAGCCAAGTATCTGGACCGGGTGTATTCACCGGATCGCGTGCTCTATCCCATGAGGCGAGTGCTGCCGAAGGGTCCGATCGCGGGCGCGTCGCAGGCGACCACACAGGCGGGGCAGGCTTTCGAGCGCATTACTTGGGACGAGGCGCTCGGCGAAATTACCTCCCGATTTCGAAGCATCGCCTCAGAATTTGGCAGTGAAGCGATCTTGCCTTACTCCTACGGCGGCACCCTGGGCGCGCTCAACGGCGGATCCATGGATCGCCGTTTCTTTCATCGTTTGGGCGCTTCGCAACTGGCGCGCAACATCTGCTCGGCTGCGGGAGAGGCGGGGCTGAAATCTGTTATCGGCATCAAACTGGGTACCGAGCCGGAGCAGTTCGCGCACTCGCGATACATCATAGCTTGGGCGTCGAATATCCACGGCAACAACGTTCACCTGTGGCCCTTCATCTCGGATGCCCGTCGGAAGGGCGCGAAGCTGGTGGTGATTGATCCTTACCGCACTCGCACCGCAGCATGTGCTGACTGGTATTTGCCCATCAATCCCGGGACCGACGGGGCGCTAGCGCTCGGCATGATGCACGTCATCATCGGCGAGGGCCTTCACGACGCCGATTACGTTGCCCGCTACACAGTGGGATTCGACCAGCTTCGCGAAAAGGTCCAGGAATATCCGCCGGAGCGGGTCGAGAAGTGGACGGGCATTGCAGCTGCGGACATAGTGCGGCTGGCACGGGAATATGCGACCACGCGCCCTGCAGTGATCCGGTTGAACTATGGGGTGCAACGTTCGGAAGGGGGTGGCATGGCCACCCGTGCCATCACCATGCTGCCGTGCATTACCGGATCATGGAAAGAAGTTGGCGGGGGACTGCAGCTTTCCACCAGCGGCGCCTTCGGCTTGAATCGGGATGCCCTCGATCGAACCGATCTGATGCTAACGAAAGACGCATTGGGCCGGCCAGCCCGAACCATCAACATGGTGGAACTGGGCCAGGCTCTGAATATGTTGGAAGATCCTCCGGTCAAGGCTCTGTTCGTCTACAACTCGAATCCAGCGGCAGTTTGTCCTAACCACAACGAAGTTATCCGCGGCTTGCGCCGTCCGGACCTGTTTACCGTAGTGCATGAACAGTTCTTTACTGATACCGTCGACTACGCTGACATTGTGCTGCCGGCCACTACATTCTTTGAGCACAAAGATCTGCAAATCGCATACGGACATTACTATCTGCAAATGTCGGAACCGGCGATCGACCCACTGGGCGAGTGTCGCTCGAACGTCGAAGTGTTTCGTGCCCTGGCGGAGAGTATGGGATTTGCCGATGACTGCTTCAAGGAATCCGTGGACCAGATGATCGATGCGGCGCTGAATTCCGAAAACCCTCGCCTGCAAGGGATTGACCGCGAGCGGTTGCAGCGGGAAGGGCATGTGAGGCTGAATTTTGGAAAACAGTTCTCAGCTTCTGGTTCTCAGTTCCCAGATTTCTTGCCGTTCGCCGAAGGCAACTTCCCGACCGCGAGTGGCAAAGCCGAGCTTTACAGCGAGGATCTCAGGCAGCAAGGCCTGGACCCAGTTGTGGCATTTACCCCGCCCAGCGAATCGCGCCACAGTTCGCAAGCCAAGGTGTTTCCTCTGGAGCTGTTGGCTCGCAAAGGGGACAATTTCCTGAATACTTCTTTTGGCAACCTCGCATCGATTCAAAATATGGAAGAAGTGGGCCTTTTGGAGATGAGTGCCGCGGATGCCCGGTCGCGTGGAATCTTCGACGGCGATGCGGTACGTGTCTTTAACCGCCGGGGCGACATCTTGCTTAGGGCTCGAGTCGACGGTGCAGTGCAGGCTGGGGTGGTCTCGGCCAAGCTCCATTGGGCCAAGTTGAGCGCCGGAAACCGTAATATCAATGTCCTGACTTCAGAAAAACTTACAGACCTAGGCAACTCCGCCACGTTTTATTCCGTCTTGGTTGAAGTGGAGCTTTCTAAGTCGTCTCCGTAGGTAGACGCAAAGGGCCGGTTTTGGACGGTCTTCGCTTCTCTACCGTATAATTGCCACTTTCCATACTCCCAGGATCCGAGGTAGTAACGATTCTTCGTTTTCATCAGGATAGCCCTGTAGTGACGAAGAGCGGGTCGGGCCATGTTCGCGCCCAGCCGGCTTCGCTACCACTTCCATCTCATTCAATCATAAAGATTTGTAAAGGACGGCGGGCTTTTTTGTGCCTGCTTCTCGTCTTCTGGTTGTGCTCGGCGGGTTTGAGCCAGCAAGACGTGATTACGGAGATCGTGGTGCACGGCAACCGGCGTATTCCCGCTGAAACCGTTCGTGCCCGGATATTCTCTCGTCCCGGTGACATTTATGACGCAGCTGCCTTGGAACGTGACTTCAATTCCCTTTGGAACACCAACTATTTCGAGGACATCAGGTTTGAGCGCGAGCAGACGCCCAAAGGCTGGCGCATCCACGTCTATGTAAAGGAACGTCCCACCATTAGCGAGATCGAGTACCTGGGCCTGAGTTCCGTGTCCAAGAGCGATGTGCTCGACCGCTTCAAGGATCGCAAGGTAGGACTCTCTCCGGAGAGCCAGTACGACCCTACCAAGGTGAAAAAAGCTGAGGTGACAATCAAGGAATTGCTATCCGAGCACGGGCGGCAGTTCGCCACCGTCCGCACCGAGGTCCGGCCCATTCCGCCAGCCAAGGTCAGCGTCACGTTTGTGGTGAAAGAAGGCCCCAAGGTCAGCGTCGGCAAGATTACCTTTATTGGCAACAAGCACGTCAATTCCCGAATCCTTCGGGGCGCCATGAAGAACCTGAAGCCGATCGGGATACCGCACTCTATCTTCCTGGAAAACATCTTTGCCAAGACCTACGACGCGACCAAGCTGGATGAAGACATCGAACGGGTGCGGGCGGAATTCCAGAACCGTGGCTACTTCAAGGCGCTGATACCGGACGCCAAGACCGAAATTCATGACACCGGCCATCCGGGATTCCATATTCCGCTTTTGACGAAAGGACCGGGGAAGGCGGTGGATATCACCATTCCGATCGACGAAGGCGATCAATATCGTCTGGGGAGCATCACCTTCAGCGGTAACAAGGAAGTTAATAACCTCAAGGCATTACGCTCCCTTTTCCCCATGAAGGACGGCGACATTTTCTCCCGCGAAAAGGTAGCCAAGGGTCTGGAAAACCTGCGCAACGCGTATCGCGAGTTGGGCCACATCAACTTTACTTCGATTCCCAACACCACTTTTGACGAAGACAAGAAGCTGGTAGCCCTCACCATTGACATTGATGAGGGCAAGAAGTTCTTTGTACGAAGAATCGAATTCGCCGGCAATACCACCACTCGCGACAAGGTCATTCGCCGGGAAGTGGCTCTTGAAGAGGGGCAGGTTTACGACGAGCGCCTGTGGAAGTTGAGCCTGCTGCGGCTGAATCAGCTGGGGTATTTCGAACAGATGAAACCCGATGATCCCAACGTCACTGAGACTCACCTGGACGAGAAGCTTGGCCTTGTCGACCTCACTCTCAAGGTCAAGGAGAGGGGCAAGAACAGCATCGGACTGAATGGCGGCGTGAGCGGACTGGCGGGTGCGTTCATCGGGATCAACTACAGCACCAACAACTTCCTCGGCCTGGGCGAGACCCTGTCGGTCCAGGCCAGCATTGGCAACAGCCAACGTATTCTGTCATTTGGATTTACCGAGCCTTACCTTTTTGATCGCCCGATCCAGGGCGGCTTCACGGTGTTTACGCAGAAATACAACTATAACCAGGCGCGGCAGGAAGCCATCCTTACCGGTCAACAAATCAACCTCCCCTCGACCTTTCTAAACAACCTGCAGAATTACACTCAGTCCAGTTCGGGCTTCACAGGCTCACTCAGCTACCAGTTGCACCATTCCTTCAAGCGCGTGGGTTTGACGTATTCTTTCGACCGGTCGTCCATCGTCGCGGTCAGCAACGCCTCCAAGATACTGTTCACCGACCTTGCGTTCCGCGGCATCAGTGGGCCTAACTCTTTGGAAGGCATCGTCACCAGCAAAATACTCCCCAGTTTCTCCTTCAGCACCATCGATAGCGCCATATCGCCCAAGGGCGGAACTAGCTTGTTTCTGGGGGGCGAAATCGCCGGCCTCGGGGGCACGGTCCGGTCGGTGCGGCCGATTGTTCAGTACAAGCACTTCATACCGATGCAGAAACGCCGCAACACCATCGGATTTAACGTGCAAGGCTCTTTCCTGGCCGGTTACGGCGGCGTGGTGGCGCCGCCTTTCGAGCGCTTCTACCTGGGCGGAGAAAACGACATACGCGGCTTCGACATCCGTTCCGTATCTCCCGTCGCGTTTCTTCCGGACAAGAGCGCCATCGCTCTGCAGAACCCGGATGGCACCGTGGTCCCCAAGGATCCCAGCAACCCGCTGCGAGGCAATTACACCATACCGGTTCCGGTGGAGCGGATCGTGTTTCCAGGTGGGGATGCCAGCCTGGTCACGAACCTCGAATACAGGTTCACGATTGCCGGGCCGGTTGCGCTGGCGCCCTTTGTCGACGTGGGCATGAATCCCATCGTCAGAGGATCGCAGTTGCGCATCAATCCGGGCCAGCTCGCCGACATCAACAACACAGTATTTGGCTGTCCTGCCCTTGATATCGCCTTGAATTGCACGGGAGGACACTTGCAGAATCCTGCGTTTTCCCAGAATCTGCAAATCGTGAGTTCCACCAACTGGATTCCGCGCATGTCCACCGGATTGGAAGTGCAGGTATTTCTGCCGATTATCAACGCCCCGTTCCGCGTCTACTGGGCATACAACCCATTGCGGTTGGACAGCGTAACCCGGGGACCGGTGCCGATTACGCGTGACATGTTCCCGGCTGGGGCTGCCGGGGACTTTACCTTTGAACAAGCCTCGAGAAGCCTTGCCCCACAGTTCCAGTTGAGAGAGCCGCGAAAGACATTCCGCTTCAGCGTGGCTACGACGTTCTGAAACCTGTTGTCGGTCGTCAGTCTTCAGTCGTCAGGGTCATTCGATCTGCTGTTGACGACTGAAGACCGACGACGGACGACTGGATTGACCTTCCTCACAACCTATCCCTATAATGGCAGCATCGACACCCTGTGAGAGCAGCCTGCGGGGTGGTCATCACGCCGTCCAGGTTTGGCGTGAGGCGCTGGGAAATCCGGCCCAGCCTCTTCCGTTGACAACGAACGGTCGGGTTCGTGCTGAGGCGTTGGTTCGCACAGAGAGCCTAATCGGGTTCCCGGGATAAATTTCCAAGGAGTTCAATTCAACCACATGACAAGCAAGTTCGCGCGACTCTTCATGCCCGCTGTATTCGCCGTATCGGTTGCCGCACTGGCCCAGAATGCCGCGTTACCCGCGGCTCCCAGCGCCGCCGCCAACAATGCCGCCGCTCCCGTGGCCACCAACGCTACCGGAACCAGGATGGGGACCATCAATGTCGAGCAGGCTATCTTTGCCACTAACGAAGGCCAGCGCGATTTCGAGGCTCTGAGCAAGAAGCTCGAGCCCAAACAGAACGAGCTCAAGGGACTGAACGACGAAGTGGAGGCCCTGAAGAAGCAGCTCAATACCCAAGGCGAGAAGCTGAATGACGACAGCCGGGGCACTCTGGTGAAGCAGATCGAGCAGAAGCAGAAATCCCTGGAGCGTCAGGTGCAGGACGCGCGTGACGACGCCCAGAACCAGCAGAACGAGATTGCGCAGCGCATCTTGCAGAAGATGGGTCCGATGTTGGTAAAGTACGCGGCTGACCAGGGTTTCGGGGTGATCATCGACACATCCAACCCCTGGCCGAATGGGCCAGTGCTCTGGGCTGGTCCCGCGGTGGACATCACCAAGTCGGTAGTTGATCTTTACAACGCGCAGTCAGGCGTGGCAGCCCCGGCAAGACCAGCGGCAGCCAAGCCGGTCACTCCGTCCGCAACCAGGCCGGCAACCACTACCCCGGCAGCGCCGAAGGCGCAGGGCACTCAACCAAAATAATTCGACGACGCATTTTGCGACACCTTGAATCGGAAGAAGTTCCCACAAGCCGCGTCTTTACGCGGCTTTTTCTTTTGCCTTGGCACGCTGAAAATCCGTCCGAAGCCAAGCTCGCCGGTGTCCATAAACATAGCCGTACTCAGGCCGTATTTACATTGAGGAGGACACCCATGTTCGCCGATTCCTTCTGCGATTCCGGATGGTCGAATCGTTCTCACCGCGGCTGGACAACCCTGGTCTCGTTTGCGCTGCAAGCGCTGCTGGTAGCATGCCTGCTTCTGCTGCCACTGCTCTACACCCAGGGGTTGCCGCGGCTGACGTTGCTCGCGCCGCTGGTGGCGCCAGAGCCGCCAGCAGCGCTCCCACCCACGCCGACGCGTGCGAATTCCTCCGCTGCGCAGAGCAACATGGTGGGAATCAGGTTAGTCAGCCCTCTTGAGATTCCACACAGCGTGAACATGCTGACGGAAACAGAGGCTCCTCCACCAATGGTCGATCCAAGTGCAATCGGGATCAGCCATGGATTCGGTGATGCCAGTGGCCGTGGCACCGTTTTTGACTCACTCCTGGGCTCCCGCCAGGTGCTGCCTCCACCTCCGCCCGTTGTGCATCACCCGCCAGTCTCTCGCATGATGGAAGGGAATCTCGTCCTTCGCGTGCAACCAAACTATCCGGCTATCGCCAGGCAGGCACGAGTGCAGGGAGAAGTCGTTCTACGCGCCATGATCAGTCGTGAAGGCACGATCGAGAATCTGCAAGTGCTTAGCGGCCATTCCATGCTGGTGCGTGCTGCAGTCGATGCCGTTCGGCAGTGGCGATACCGTCCGTACGTGCTAAATGGTGAGCCCATAGAAGTAGAAACCGAGGTGAGGGTGAACTTCGTATTGTCGGGCGGATAACGAGTTGTATTCGCGGTTCGGGAGTAGCACCGGGGTAACGTCGCTCCGGCAAATCCGCCCGCTATAATCGCCTACAGTGGCTACAGCTGAAATCCTGAAGCGGACCGCGACGCGACCCACCTGGGCTCAGGTCTCGCTGACCAACCTGCGCTACAACTTTGGCGCGGTACAGCGACACATCGGTGCAGGAATCACGGTTTGCGCTGTGGTAAAGGCGGACGCTTACGGGCACGGCGCGACGGAGTGCGCGCGGGCTCTCGAAGAGGAGGGAGCACGCTGGCTGGGCGTGACTTCGCTCGATGAAGCCATTCCTCTGCGCGACGCTGGCATTCGCACCCGCATCCTGCTGATGACCGGCTTCTGGCGAGGCGAAGAGGAAGAAATCATTCGCCTGCAGTTGACCCCTACTGTTTGGGAACCAGGGCAAGTCGAGTTACTGGAGAAAGCCGCTGTCGGCCTGGGTTTGCCAAGACATCCCGTTCACGTGAAAGTGGACACCGGCATGGGCCGCCTGGGAGTGCCTCTGGAGGACTTGCAGCAGGTCTGTTCTGCCTTGAAGTCCTCGCCACACCTGCTGCTGGAAGGTCTCTCGACGCACCTGGCTTCTTCCGAAGTGCTGGACGCGCCTTCCGTCGATGACCAGTTGAAAAAGTTTGACGAAGCCCGGTTCCTTCTGCGCAGGGCAGGTTTCGATCCGCCACTGATTCACACTGCCAATACCGGAGCGGTTATTTCGAGGCGGGAGTCCTGGAACACCATGGTGCGTCCGGGGATTGCCCTGTATGGCTACCATCTACCTTTTGAACGTGCGGGAAGGGAAGTCAGCGGCAGTAAGCTGCGCCTGGCTGTGAAGCCAGTATTGACGTGGAACACTCGCATTCTCTCGCTGCGCGACGTCCGCGCCAACCAGCCTCTAGGATACGGCGGTACCTACGTCACCAAAGCCCCGGCCCGAATCGCAGTTCTTCCCGTGGGATACGCCGATGGGTTGAACCGCGCTCTTTCATCGCGCGGACGGGTGATCGTGCGCGAACACTACGCTCCCATCGTAGGCCGCATCTCCATGGATCTAACGCTGGCGGATGTTACCGGCCTGCCTGGTGTTTCTGTAGGTGACGAAGTCATCCTGCTTGGTTCCCAGGACGGCTTAAGCGTGGACGCTCACGAGCATGCCGTGCTGGCGAATACCAACGTGTACGAAATTCTCTGCGCTATTTCGAAGCGCGTGCCGAGGAAGTACAGCTAGTTAGCATTCAGCACTCAGCCGTCAGCCCTCAGCGCAACGCACGATCGCCGACCCGTGTTTGATCTTACCGAACTGTTGCGCCACGACAGTTTAGGGGCTGAATGCTGAGTGCTGAATGCTGATTGCTGCCGTTTAATTGTCCCCGTAAAGCGATTCACGCCGCTCCTGATATATTTCTAAACATCGATGCCTTCCCGCTACCAGCAATGGATGTACGACTGGGAGACCCGGCTCACCTCGGTGGACAATAACCGCGTGGTGCGTCCCATGGAATGGGGAGTCGAGTGGGCACGGGATTGGCCCTGCCGCAATGGCTTTGCACCCGGCTATCTTCCTCAAAACGGCGAGACGGAGAAATTCCTGCGCGAGTACAACCGGCGCATTGTGCAATCGAGCGACGAGTTTTATTCCTATCTTTCACCCGCGGATTTTCGCCTGGAACGCCGCGAAGTCCAGGTCTTCAGCACGCGCGAAGTGCCGGATCAAAAACTGGAAGCCAAGGTTCGCGGCACCCACGCAGATTTTTTGCGGTTTACTTCGCCGGTCCGTACACCTTATCCGGAAAACAATCTGGTCAATGCCCGCTGGTTTCCCGCCCGTGGCCGGCGTGCGATTGTGCTGCTGCCACACTGGAATTCCGATGCGATCGCGTACACCGGACTCTGCCAGGTGCTGAATCTGCTGGGCATCTCTGTTCTGCGACTGAGTTTGCCGTATCACGATGTCCGCATGCCGGCGGACACTCATCGCGCTGACTACGCTGTCTCCGCGAACATCGGCCGCACGCTGGACGCCTGCCGCCAGGCCGTGATTGACGTGCGTTGCTGCCTGGATTGGCTCGAGCAGCAGGGATACAACCGCCTAGGTATTTTGGGCACCAGCCTGGGGTCCTGCTACGCCTTTCTTGCGACTGCCCACGACCCGCGCATTCGTGTAGCGGCCTTCAACCATGCTGCCACCTATGTCGCGGACGTGGTCTGGCACGGACAATCGACCCGCCACATTCGCCAGGGTCTGGAAGCGCAAATTGATCTGGAGCGGTTGCGCTCGCTTTGGAGTGGCATCAGCCCGATTTCGTACTTCGAGCAGTTTGCCCGCTGGCCGAGGAAGTCGCTCATTGTTTACGCAAAATACGACCTGACCTTCCTGCCGGAATTTTCGCGCCACGCGGTGGAAGAGTTCGAACGCCACGGCCTGGATCACAAAGTCGTCGTACTGCCTTGCGGCCACTACACGACGGGAGAAACGCCATACAAATACATGGATGGATGGCAACTGGCCGCGTTTATGCGGACGGCGTTTGAAAGCTCTTAGCTCTTAGCCGTTAGCTTTGGCGTGTATCCTCCGCATGGGTCTTCTGGCTAAAAGCTAAAAGCTAAAAGCTAAAAGCTAAGAGCTAAGAGCCAAAAGCTATAGAATGGCAGCAGAGTGAAAACCGGCGAGACACAGATCACAGAACACAGCCAAGGCAAGTTCGTCATCAGCACTGATAGAGACCGCCTCGATCTGGATATCGTCCACGGTTTCTTGACGGAGTCTTATTGGGCCAAGGGAATCCCGCGCGAAATTGTGGCCCGGTCCATCGAGAATTCACTCTGCTTTGGAGTGTATGGCGACGGGAAGCAGGTGGGCTTTGCCCGCGTAATTTCAGATTATGCGACCTACGCTTACATTGCCGATGTGTTTGTGCTGGAATCGTATCGTGGGCACGGCCTGGGAAAATGGCTGATGGAGTGCATCATGCGCCATCCCTGGTTACAAGGACTTCGCCGCTGGGGCCTGGCGACGATGGATGCTCACGGTCTGTACACCAAGTATGGATTCACTGCGCTTAAGACGCCGGAGCGGCATATGGAACTGCACAACCCGGGAGTCTATAAGCGTAGCGAGAGCCTTGGCTAGAAGCCGGAAGCTTTGAGACCCATCATGAAAAATAGTTACATGTACCGCCCGCTCTACGAAGTAGATCCACAAGTGGCTGCTGCCATCGACAACGAAGTTCGCCGCCAGCATGACGGCCTGGAACTGATCGCCTCCGAAAACTTTGTCAGCGAAGCCGTGCTTGAGGCCATGGGTTCGGTCTTCACCAACAAATATGCCGAAGGCTATCCTGGCAAACGCTACTACGGTGGATGCGAGTTTGCCGACGTGGTGGAAGAGTTAGCGCGGGAGCGTGCCAAGAAGCTTTTCGGCGCCGAACACGCCAACGTACAGCCCCATGCCGGATCGCAAGCCAACATGGAAGCCTTTGCGGCCGTGTTGCAACCGGGTGACACCATCCTCGGACTGAATCTGGCCCACGGGGGACATCTCACCCACGGCCATCATCTGAATTTTTCTGGCAAGACCTACCGCATCGTCCCTTATGGTGTGACCAAGGACACAGAAACCATCGACTATGACGATCTGGAGAAGCTAGCTGAGAAGGAGCGCCCGAAGCTGATTATCGGCGGCGGCAGCGCCTATCCGCGAATCATCGATTTTGCCCGCATGCGGCAGATCGCGGACAAGGTAGGCGCACTTTACCTCGTCGACATGGCGCACTTCGCCGGACTGGTCGCGGGAGGTGTGCATCCTTCCCCGGTACCGCACGCCCATATCGTCACCACAACCACGCACAAGACCCTGCGTGGACCTCGTGCCGGGATGATCCTGAGCAAGCAGGAATTCGCGGCTGCCATCGATAAGGTTGTCTTCCCGGGAATGCAGGGAGGCCCTCTGGTTCACATCATCGCCGCTAAAGCGGTCAGCTTCCTGGAAGCGATGCAACCCGAATTCCGCGAATACGCGCGGCAGGTCGTGGCCAATGCCAAGGTCTTAGCCGAAACGCTCGCGGCGGAGGGCTTCCGCATTATTTCAGGAGGCACCGATACCCATCTGATGCTGGTGGACGTGTTCTCCAAAGGAATGTTCGGCAGCGAGGCAGAGAAGGCCCTGGGCGAGGCCGGCATCACCGTCAATAAGAACGCCATCCCGTTCGACGCCAACCCTCCCATGAAGCCCAGCGGTGTCCGCATCGGCACGCCCGCTCTCACCACCCGCGGCATGAAGGAAGAAGAGATGCGGCAGGTTGGGCGCTGGATCTCTGAGGCGTTGCATCATCGCACCGAAGCGCCTGTCCTCAGCAAAATCCGCAAACAGGTGTTGGGCCTGGCCGAGACTTTCCCGTTATACGCCGATCGCAGGGCGAAGGCCCAGGCGGAGGTCAGAGCTTAGGAATCGTGACCACAAAGGATCATCGAGGGTAAGCTCAAGAATTCTCTGTGTGCCTCTGTGTCCTCTGTGGTTAAATTCCTGCCGTGAGAGTCGCCATCGACATCCGGCGCATGACTGAATTCGGCGTCGGCACCTACACTCGCAATATCGTGCGGGCGCTGGGCCGCCTGGATGCCGAGAGCAAGTACTTTCTGATTGGCCCTCCGGAGAAAGTGGCAGAGATTGGTCCGCTGCCCCCCAACTTTCACGCAGTGCCCCTGCTGGGAAACGACACAACCATCAAGAGCTATTTTGACTTTCGCGCCATCCTCAAGCGTTTGAATTGCGACCTGGTGCACATTCCCCATCTGTTCTGGTTGCCACGAAATTTGCCCTGTCCGTACGTGATGACGGTCCACGATCTGCTCGATCACATGTATCGAGCCCGCGACCAGTCGGGATTGAGGCGCTCGTTGCATTTCTTCCTGACCCATCGGGCATTGAAGGGGGCGGCCAGGATCTTCGCCGTTTCCAACTTCACCAAGAGCGAGGTGGAGAAGTTGTTCGCCATTCCCGCCGAGCGCATCGAGGTGGTCTACAACGCAATTGACGAGCGCTTCCTGCGCGGCCACGCCAGCGAGACCGACAAGCAGGTTCTGGCGGAACGCTATGTCATCAACCATCCCTTCCTGCTCTACGCCGGACGGATAAGCCCGCACAAGAACGTGGTACGGATCATCGAAGCTTTCTCCGCCCTGAAGGCGGAACTGGAAAAGGACGCGATGTTCCCCGGCCTGAAGTTGATCATCATCGGAGATGAGCTGTCCAAGCATCCGGACTTGCGCCGTACCGTAATTCGCAGCCGCATGCAGAACGACGTTCGGTTCATGGGTTTTGTGCCCATCGAAATGCTGCGCATCTTTTATGACGCCGCCAAGATTTTCGTCTTCCCATCGCTCTACGAAGGATTCGGGCTACCGCCGCTGGAAGCCATGGCGCACGGCACGCCGGTGGTGACTTCCAACACCTCGTCGCTCCCCGAGGTGGTGGGCAACGCCGCCGTGCTGGTGAACCCGGAAAACGTTTTTGAGATCATGCGCGCGCTGCATCGCGTACTGCTGGACCAGGCGCTTCGTGACAAACTGAAAACGCGGGGTTACGAGCAGGCCAAGAGATTCTCATGGGATGGCTCAGCCCGGCAGATTCTCCGCGTGTATCACGAGGTAGCAGATAGGAAGCCTGTAAGGGCGCAACTTGCGGACGAGCCAGTAAGGCCCCGGACGGCCAACTCCTAAACTGGGCGTCGGCCTTCAGATCTCGGCCCGTCATCTTCAGGGCTGTACCGCAGGTTCAGGCGTTCTTAAGCAGCGGCTGCCCGGGAGAATTCAACCCCAGACGATGCAGTTTGGCCGCGATCCGGGTGCGGTCGGCTTCCGTCGAAGCGGCAGCGTGGCGTTTCTTCAGCTTGGCAATCTTTTCGTTGCGGGTACGGCGGCGGCGGATTTCGGGCCGACGGCTCGGTGCGGACATAGAGTCTCCTGATTCTGTGAATCGAGATCCAGTCTATATCAATGCCCTGGTTTTTGGGGGGATCGGAGAGCGGGTGGTGGCGGAATGGAAGAACTGAAAGGGCACGGCAATCTCTCCGGCAAAGTATAGAATGGCGGCTCTAAAGGAAGAATATGCGCAAGCGCCCTCTACTGCTCACTCTTCTCTGCCTTGCCGGATACCTGATTGCACAATCGAAACCCGGGCCGGCAAAGCTTGATGCTTCGGCGGTCTGGCAAGTAACGCCGCCGTTCCTTGCTGCCGCCCGCGCCGCCTGCGACTCCCATCCCGGCGACATTGAATGTCTGATCGGTCAGATGGCGAAAGCCGGCGCTTCAAACGTGGCCTTAAGCTTCACCCGCGAACTCTACAAGCAAAGTCACGGCGACTTCGGCATCATGACTGGTTTTCAGGGTCATGAGGGGCCGGTTGCTTTCGCATGGATCACATATCCCCTGCGTGCCAACACCAATTACGGCCTGTTGCTGGTGAACGGACAGCCGCCGATCGTCAACGTCGAAGATCTCAAGCAGCTCGACACGAAGACGATGAAACAGAGTCCCCAGTTTCAAGATCTCAAGAATCAATTTCCGCAGGTCGACGTGTGGCCCGGAGATCGCGACGGGAAGACGTGGCCCAATTCGCAAACCGGGCCAAATGGCGGAACCCAGTTTGTAGTTGGTTATCCCTTGATCAACGGATGCCACACCTGTGCACGCGCTGGCTTCGCCATATTCACCTGGAATTTCGATCCCCAGGGAAAATTCACTGGTACCACCTTCATGGGGATGACCCCGGCGCCGTTGTAGCGACCCGCGCTGCGCACCCGGATTACGGCTCTCGGCTCGCAAAGCCAGGCTAACGTTTGGGGATAACGGAGTCTCTCCGGTGGTTGGCGTTCAGTGCTTCCAGCTCCAGACGGGGTCTCCTTTTCCATCTCGGAGCACGAAGGTATCGTTGCTGCCTTTCACTATCTCCCGCGCGAGGAAAATATCGGTTTCGCCCTGTTTTACCTTCGAACCGGTGATGGCGATCTCGTCTCCCTTGGCAAAACTCATGCCCATATCGTCGAAAAAGTACTTCGGGCACAAGTACACGTCGACGGAGTTCGTCCCATCCTTTACCTGAAGGTGAGCAATCTCTTTCTCGCTGCCCTTTGGCGGCAGCTTCACTTCTTCCACGATTCCTTTTATTTTGCTCTCGGTGTGGAGGTCATACTTTGGAGGGCTTGTGGTGGTTGGTTGAACTTTTTGCGCGCGTCCGGTTAGCCCGACAAGGACCACGACAAGTGCCAGCAGGAGAACATTCCGGCGAAAACGACTCGACCCGAATTCGGTTCGATGATGCACGGCTCCCCCTTCCCAAGCAGGTACCAGGGAGCCAGCGCTGGATGAATTAAAAGGGAAACTATTGGCTCTCGGCCCTCTTTATCCCGCTACGTAGGATGAAGCCAGCTTTCAGCGGCACCATGGTACTCCTTTTTTCGTCATGAGAGGGCGGTCGCTTGGCAAGGACTGATTAACTCTTAAGGTCCACGGCGGCGGGTGGAAGAGGGGCTTAGTTTCCCCAGTCTGAAGGTTTCTACTGCGTATTTGATTTTGTTTTTGTCGAAATGTTCCCACGCATCTGCGGCGACGTTGTGTAGCACGGGCACCGAAATCCAGACTTCGTCGTTAGAGAACTTGAACGGTGAACCCAACTTGGCTGGCGTGAGTCCAGACCCAATGTGAATCAGCGCGTTGTGGGCGAGCGGATTGCGGAATGCCGCCTCAATAGTCTTGATTTGTGCCCGGGTCAGGTTTTGGTTGAGTAACGTATGGTTCAACACGTGAAAAGGCTCGCCACTTGTGATCGGTTGTTTCTTGCCCTCGATCATGACCTCTTCCTTTTGGAGATACGTGCCCAGGGCATTCACGATGCAAAGCAACAGCAACACGGCAGGATACCCGAGCATGCCGCCGTCTTCCTTTTCATGCTCGACGCAGATCTTGGAAGCAGCGAGGTATTCCGCGATTGCCTCTTCGGCCAGCGACCACGGGTTCCCATGTACAGCCATAGCCTGCTCAATAGGGGATTGAAGTAAGAGGAATTTGTAGGCAGCCGGACCTGTAAGCCGAATTCTGTCCGCCGGATTGCTCCGGCGGGACGGTCATTCCTCTGGGCCGCGCATTACTGTACGGCTCAAGCGACCTACCCGGAGGTTGTGGCGCACCGAGCCGGCACGCGCTCAAAGCCGAAGCCTCAGGCTCCCTCCCTATTTGGTCTTGCTCCGTGTGGGGTTTGCCCTGCCCGTCGCATTACTGCGACGGCGGTGCGCTCTTACCGCACCTTTTCACCCTTACCTCGATGTTGCCACCGGGGCGGTATGTTTTCTGTGGCACTCTCCGTCGAATGAACCCGCCCAAGCAACGCTTGGACGGGGCACCCTCCCGGACGTTATCCGGCACACTGCTCTGCGGAGTTCGGACTTTCCTCCCGTCTTACGACGAGCGACCGTCCGGTCCGGCTGCCAACAGATTCATTGTAACAGTCGGGAATCAGTCCTTGGTCCTTGGCCGTTGGTCGTTGGCCAACCTTCATGGCGGAGGCGCCTCGAATCGCAACGACCTAAGGCCAACGACCAACGACCGCCTCAGTTTGGCAGGTTCTTTTCCAACTTTTGAATCTTCCAGAAAGCGTTTGGTAAGCGCTCCTTGACCGGCGGCAGCGGGACTAACTTCTGGTGTGGTTCGGTCTGATACCAGAAGGCTACGCTGGTGTAATCGTCCTCGCGGTCGTCAGCGTGACCATGTTCAATGGTCGCGCGGAGGGACTTCTGAAAATAGACCGGGTCCTCGATATGGAACCGGTACATGGTGTGGCTGCCCGTCCAGTCTTTATTGCCCTGCTGCGCATAACCGATAAACGGATAATTGAACTCCCTTTGAAATGCCCACGCGTTGTTGAAGTAGTCTTCCATTCCAGTTCCGTTGATGGTAGCGCGAGCTACCTCTCCATCGACAAAGAACATATCGTCGCCTTCGCCCCACCATCCGGTCGAAAGACCGAAGACATTCAGGATTGTTCCAACATACTGCCCCTTACCTTTCGCTTCCATAAATACATAGTTATTCTTGCCGTCCACATTTTTGCCGCCGGATTCGGACTCCGGAACGGCGCGTGTTGTTTCGTGCCTCCACTGGGCATGAAAGCGGCCCTTGTCGGCTACACTGCGGGCATCCGGGTATTCCTGGTAATCGACATGGAAGTAGAGATTGCGCACGTCCTGCGTCCCGTCATTGCTCAGAGTGACCCGAGCCCCGTTTCCATAAGGCATCTCGAAGTAGCAGTTCATGGCGCGATCCTGCACGGTGATCGGCAAGGACCACCAGGAATGGTATTTCTGGCCGTCATCGCCCATCTCGAATCCGGTTCCGAAAAAGTCTCCCATAGGAACTTCCACGCTGGGTTCGGTTTCGCCATCCCAATACATGCGGAGCACCAACTCGCGTAGATGAAATGGGCTGGGCGAGTTGATGGTGAACCAAATATGCCGGATGGAACCCGCGCCGCGAATATCAGCAAGGGTGACCGCGGACCTGGCCTTTACTTCAATCCAGTCGGCATTACCGCCGGAGCGGTCAGCACTTGAAGCCCGCTTCGAAACCGCGCTACTCAGGTTAGCCAGTCCATCCAGAGGACTGTTCTGCTGCCCGAAAGCCAAAGCCGAAAGACCAACGAGAACGCCAAGCATCCGAATCATGGCGAGCCTCCCCAAAATTGCGGTAAGAACCTTACCACAGTCGCATCGTGTTATGTCCCTGCCTCCGGAGGCCTGCGTTCGCAAGGATCAGATTGGCGAACGGATGCACCCTGTGGCTGCGTCGATCAAGCCGACTTCGCTCTGCTAGACTTGAACAAGGTCAGTCTCGCAGCCTGAATGCCGAAGGGCCGAGGTCTGAGGTCTGACGCCGCGCGCCGCATTCCATGACAACCCTTGAAGCCATCCGAATCGCACTCCTCTCGCTCTGGGCGAATAAGCTTCGCTCGGCGCTGACTCTGCTTGGAGTGGTGATCGGGGTTGCAGCGGTAATCGCCGTGGTCACCTTCGTGAACGGAATCAACGGCTACGTGGCTGAAAAGATCTTCAATCTTGGCGCGGACGTTTTCATCATCAGCAAGATGTCGCCGGTCATCACCAATGTCGACCAGCTTCTGGAGGGCCAGAAGCGCAAGGATCTGACCATGGAGGACTACTATGCAGTGGCAGAATCCTGCCATCATTGCTCCATGATCGGTGCTTCTGCCATCAACACAAGTGGCCACGTGCGATATGGGGAAGAATCCATCAGCGACACCTGGATTCGGGGACTGACCCCCTCGGCAGCCACCATTCTCGACCTCGATCTTACCGCCGGCCGCATGGTCAACGAGAACGATGAGGAGAACCGTTCGCAGGTCGGAGTGATCGGCACCGACGTCGTGGACAATCTTTTCCCCACCGTGGATCCCCTGGGCAAAGAGATACGTGTCGAGGGCGAAGTCTATCGCGTGATCGGAGTGGGGAAAAAGCAGGGTACCACTCTGGGTCAAAGCCGCGACAATTACGTAGCCATCCCCATCACCACCTATCTGAAGCAGTTCGGTTCTCACTCGCCTATCCGCATTTCGGGCAAGGCGCACGGCGTGGGCATGGAGTTGGACGCTGCGATTGACGAATCCCGCGCCGTCCTGCGGGCCAGACGCCACGATCTTCCCGGTCGCCCTGACAGCTTCTCCGCCGAAACCAACGCCAGCTTCCTGAGCATCTGGTCGAACCTGAGCGGAACGTTTTTCATCGCAATGATCGCAATCGCAGCTATATCGCTGGTGGTGGGCGGAATCGTGATCATGAATATTATGTTGGTCTCGGTTACCGAACGGACGCGCGAGATTGGCATCCGCAAAGCGATGGGCGCGCGCCGTCAGGATGTAATGCTGCAGTTCCTGATCGAGTCCGGAACCATGGCGCTGGTGGGCGGTTTGCTGGGTGTGCTCTTCGGTATCGCCTTTGCCAAGGGCATCACCGCGATTATCGGCATGCCTTCGGAAATCAAGCTGTGGGCGGTTGGAGCCGGTCTGTTGGTGTCCGCCAGCGTGGGCGTGTTCTTTGGCGTGTATCCGGCAAAGAGAGCGGCCAGGCTGGAACCCATCGCCGCGTTGAGATTTGAACTGTGAAAGATTGGGTAATTGAGCAATTGAGTAATTGAGTAATCTAAAACCGAGCCTGGATTTCAAATTACTCAATTACTAAATTACTAAATTACTAAATTTCCCCATGCTGCGCAGACGCGATTACGGCGAAGTCGTCCAGATGGCACTGGACACCATCCGCACTAACAAAATGCGGTCGGCGCTGACTGTGCTCGGCATCGTCATCGGCGTCGCGGTTGTGATCGGCATTTCCTCCGTGGTGCGCGGCCTGAACGACAATGTGAGCCAGGTTATCAGCAGCCTGGGATCGAACATCGTCTTCGCTTACCACCAGCCCTTGACCTTCGGCCGGCCCACGGAAGAGATACGTACGCGCAAGGAACTGACTTTCGAAGATTTCGAAGCGGTACAGCAATTGCCTCATGCCAAGATCTCGACCACTGGGTTGCGTTATTTCCGGCAGGAATTCGGCACCGGCACTTACGAAGTGAAGTACAACGGCCGCAAGGCGAAAAACGTCGTCCTTGAGGGAGATACCGGAACCTGGAAGGACGTGTTTGATCTCGACGTTGCCGCCGGGCGTTGGATGAACGAGACCGACGAAGAACATCACTCCCCGGTCATCATCCTGGGCTCAGACACCGCCGAAGAGTTGTTCCCGAGCGAGCCACCCTTAGGCAAGGAAATCAATATCGACGGGCAACTGTTCACCGTGATTGGAGTCGCAGCCAAGCGCAAGAGCGTCTTCGCTGGCGGCAAGAATCCTGACGACAACATCGTCTACTTCCCGCTCAGCACGTTCCGTAAACTGCATCCCGAGCTCAAACAATACTGGATCAGCGTCAAGGCCACTTCGCACGACGATATGCCCAAGCTCATCGACGAGATGCGCGAGCTGTTGCGCCGGCGCCGCAAGGTGGCCTCCAACAAGCCCGACAACTTTGCCGTATTCACCCAGGATTCGCTCTCCGACGTGTGGAACCAGGTCACCGGTGCCGTGTTTATCTTTATGTTCGCCGTTTCGAGCGTCGGATTGATTGTGGGCGGCGTCGGCGTGATGAACATCATGCTGGTTTCGGTGACGGAACGAACGCGGGAGATCGGGGTCCGCAAGGCTATCGGCGCGCGCAAGCGCGACATCCTGCTGCAGTTCACCCTTGAAGCCATCACCCTGACCGCGATGGGCGGATTGCTCGGGGTCTTCCTGGGAGCAGTCATCACTTGGACCATTCCCGCGATCTGGAGCTCGCTGCCGGCCCGCATGTCTCTTTTCTGGGCCGTTTTTGGATTGGGCGCAGCCGTCGCCGAAGGTTTGTTATTTGGCATTTACCCCGCTTGGAAGGCTGCGAATCTCGATCCCATCGAGTCGCTTCGCTACGAGTAGACTACCTCCATCGGCATGATCTACCACATGGCCCGGATTGCTGAGCTGGTTGCCATCCTGGCGGCAGTTGCGAGCATGACCTACTACGGGCTCTGCTTGTGGAGCGCAGACAGGTTTCTGCGCGAGCGAAAAGCGGCGGGCGGGGGCGCCCGCCCCACACAAACCGCCTTGTCAGTTTCCATCCTTAAGCCGCTCAAGGGTACTGATCCTGAAATGTACGAGAGCTTCCGCAGCCATTGCCTGCAGGATCATCCTGAATACGAAATCATTTTTGGAGTCAGCGATCCCACCGACCCGGCCTTGCAACTGGTCGAGCGCCTGAAATCAGAGTTCCCGCAGCGGTCGATTCGCTGGATGGTCTGTACAAAAAATCTGGGCGCCAACACCAAGGTGAGCAATCTGGCGCAGATGCTGCTGGAGGCGAAGTATGAGTGCATCCTGGTGAATGACAGCGATATTCGCGTCCAGCCTGATTACTTGCGACGGGTCACGGCTCCGCTGGCCGATCCCCGAAACGGTTTGGTGACGTGCCTTTATCGTGGTGTGCCCGGTCGCACGCTGGGATCACGCCTGGAGTCGCTTGGCATCAGCACGGATTTCTCCGCTGGAGTGCTGGCCGCACGCACGCTCGAAGGCGGTATCTACTTTGGACTCGGTTCCACGCTCGCCTTCCGCCGCGCCGATTTGGAGTCCATCGGCGGCTTCGAGGCGCTGGTGGATTATCTGGCTGACGATTACGAAATTGGCCGCCGCATTTCCGCGCAGGGACTGAAGGTGAAGCTGTCCGATGTCATTGTCGAGACTCACCTTCCAGCCTATACGCTGCGACAGTTTGTGGACCATCAGCTGCGCTGGGGCCGCACCGTCCGCGATTCGCGCCGCTGGGGATATCTGGGGCTGGCGGTAACCTTCGGCGTATCCTGGGCACTACTGGCCCTGTCGCTGAGCGTGATGCTGAGTTACGGTGTTCTCGCAGTGTGGGGATTGCTGATTGCTGTTGCCAGTTTGAGAGTAGCCGTCGCCTGGCTCGTGGGATGGTCCGTTCTGCGTGATCGCCAGGTACTACCTCTCTTGCCTCTGCTTCCGGTCCGCGACTTGGTCGGGTTGCTGGTCTGGATCGCCAGCCTTGCCGGTCACACCGTGGTCTGGCGTGGCGATTCGTTCCAGCTGAAAGACGGTAAACTGGCCCGGATCAACTGACTTGTCGCGACGTCGCACGAGAGCGCTACAGCTTCGCCCCCACCGCACTTTCCGCCGGCCGGTTTTGCGGAATGATTCTGCCGCCCTTGCTGAATCTGTAAGTCTCTCCGCGCCAAAAAAAAGTGCGGCTGCTGAAGCTGCCCGCCCAGGTCAGAAAGCCCAGAAAATCGCGGAGCGGATAGAGCCACGATAAGTACAAGGCCCGCCGGTCGCCGATGACTCCCCAACCCACCGCAATCGATTGCACCACCCGATTCACGAACGCGGCGGCGAACAACCCAACCCCCAACGCCAACCGCCCCGTTGCCGCGCCAGCCACAAGGCCAAGAACTCCAAACGGCACAGCATAGGTCAGTCCCGTACCCACATGCCCCAGCGGGCGCGAAAAGCGGGTGCTCTTCATCCAGCGCAACTGGTCGCCCAAAGTTCTCTTCAGAGAACGAGGCGTGAGCACGTGTTGAATGATGTGATGAGAAAAGATGACCTTATATCCCGCCGCCCAAATCAGGTTTCCCAGGACAAAATCGTCCGAATAGTAATCCGCTATCGCTGCGATGCCGCCGATCTTTTCCAATCCATCACGACGAAACGCAACCGCCGGCCCCAGCGCGAAGCGAATGCCCTCCATCATATCCGCGACCATTACACCAGAAGGCATCTCCACTGACATTCCCAGCGCCTCGAGTGTCGACCAGAAATCACCAGCCGGTACTCCGCGGTAGGGGCAGGTCACCAGGCCGATCCTCGCATCCAGCAGGGCTGGGATAACGTCGCGTAAAAAGCGGGGCGAGACTTGGACATCGCTGTCGCTGATAACAAAGTACTCGTTCGCCGAGAGGGGAATCATCTTGCTCAGCGAGAAGACCTTGGCGTTGGGCCAGGCAGGCGGGCCGGATACGACCACTCGGCTTTTCACCTGAGGGTAGCGCTGCCGAACTCTCTCGGCCACCTGAAGGCCTGCATCGTCAGCTTCCCGAGCACCCAGAATGATCTCGAAGCTGGGGTAGTCCTGTCGGAAAAAACTTTCCAAATTCTCTTCCAGCTGCGCTTCGATCCCGTGCACAGGCTTGAAGATGGTGACGGCTGGCAGGGAAGATCCTGGCGTCGAAGTCGCCGCTCTCTGCGCCACGCGCGCTCCGCGACGCCACCGGATCGCGGCAGCCAGAACCATGAAAAGAAAAACCGTGGAACTGCAAATACCCAGTATCGCGACGCCCAGCAGCACATCCCACACCGCCATGGCAGCGGTCACGGCATCAGCCCTCGATTTGCAAAGGTCGGCATTGCAAAGGTAATGATAGATATGAGGATGAGCAGGATCGACGTACCCAGCAAGTTCATGCAGGATTCCGCCGCCAATTATACGAGAGGGATAGCGTGAGCAGGAACAGCGTGGATTTCTAGACAGAGGCTGCGGCAGCCAGGGCAGAAACGTCCGCATCGAGAACTTCGCGGACCTTATGGGCCAGGGTTCTTAACGAGAAGGGTTTCTGCAGGAAGCGCGTGGTCACATCGATTGCGCCGTGGCGCTGGACCGTGGTTTCGGCATAGCCGGAGACGAACAACACCTTCATCTCCGGTCGTTCCGATGCCAACTCTCCCGCCAGCTTGGCTCCGCCCATCTGCGGCATGACCACATCAGTGATCATCAAATGGATAGGACCCTTGTACTCCCTCGCGATTGCCAGCGCGTCGGTACCGTTTTTTGCTTCCAAGACGATGTAGCCATTCAAGCCCAGAAACTCGCGAGTGGACTGCCGCACTGCGGGTTCATCTTCCGCCAGCAGCACAGTTTCACAGCCTCCAGAATAGCCCTCCACTGGGAGCGAAGCCTGCGGCACGACTCTCGCATCCGTCGCCCGGGGCAGATAAATCTTGAAGGTTGTTCCCATGCCGGGCTCGGTGTAGACCCAAATAAATCCCCTGTTCTGCTTCACGATGCCGTAGACGGTCGCCAAGCCCAGTCCAGTGCCCTGACCTTCCTCTTTGGTGGTGTAGAAAGGCTCGAAAATATGCGACAGATGTTCTGGCGCGATGCCCTCGCCTGAGTCGGTAACGGTCAGCAGAACATAGTCTCCAGGAGGAACAATGGAGTGTGCCTGCACATAGACGTCATCCAGCCGCACGCTAGCGGTCTCAATTACCAGCTTGCCACCTTTGGGCATGGCATCGCGCGCGTTGGCCGCCAGGTTCATGAGCACCTGTTCGACCTGCACCGGATCCGCTTTGACTCTTCCCAGTTTCTTCCCCGGAACAAACTCCAATTCGATGTCCTCCCCGATCAGGCGAGGCAGCATCTTGTTGATTTCCTCGATGATCGAGTTCAAATCGAGCAGCTGCAGGGTCTGCATCTGCTTGCGTCCGAAGGCCAGCAACTGCCGCGTCAGGTCGGCTGCGCGGCGGGAGGCTTTCTGGATCTCATCCACGTTACGGCGCAACGGATGTTGGGGTGCCAGCGAATCCAGCATCAGCTCAGCGTAGGAACTAATCACCATCAGAAGATTGTTGAAATCGTGGGCCACTCCTCCGGCCAATCTCCCGATCGCATCCATTTTATGGGCCTGCTGGAGATGATCTTCCAGCCGTCGCCGCTCCGTGATATCCCGGTCATTGGAGATGAAATGCGTGATCTTTCCGTCGTTGTCCCGCAGCGGAGTAATGGTTTTCTCTGCGACGAAAACCTCTCCGTTCTTCTTGCGATTGGACATGGTGCAGCGAAAGACGCTGCCTGAGAGAATGGTTTCCCACAGGTCTTTGTAAAGCTCGGGAGCCTGTTGGCCCGACTTCAGAATTCGCGGAGTCTGGCCCATCAGTTCTCCCGCGGAGTAACCAGTTAACGCTTCAAAGGCTGGGTTTACGTACTCAATCGCTCCCCCCCGGTCGGTGATCATTACCAGGTCTGCCGATTGCTCAACCGCACGCCAAAGTTTGCGGAGCGTATCCTCCGCTTTTTGGCGTTGCCGTTCCTTGCAGTAAACGTCGATGGCATAGCGGATAGTGCGTGTAACGGATGGCTCGTCGAGGCTCGACGGCTGAACAAAGTCACTGGTGCCGGCTTTCAGGGCCGTGTCTACGGCTGCCTCATTCATATGATCGCTTAGAAATATCACTGGGGGGCCAGGACCGTCTTTGCGTACCTCGTGCAGCAAACGCAATGCGGTGCCATCTCCCGAGTTGTATTCGCATAACAACAGGTCATAGGTGGTCTGGCCCAGCCGCACCACGGCTTCTTCAGGAGAGCGTGCGTGATCCAGACCCAGGTGTCCATTCCCGGTCTGGCTCAAAAGGTCGCGCAGATAGCTGAAGTCCCGCTCGTTGTCTCCTACCAGGAGTAAATGGACAGGTGTACTGCTGATAACGGATTCGTTGGTGCTTTGCATGCCTGACCCGCTGTTCCTAACTGCTACATCGGAGATCGGGGCGGGCACATGGCTGGAGGATCCCTTGGCTGCGAAAAGAAGGCGAAATGGGCGTGTCAGATTGGGACCAGTTCAGTTTCAGGACAAATTCTCTCTTCCAACACTCAATATCAGGTCAATCTGGCTGCGGACCCACGATCCCACAGGTCGCATTACACTGGAGGGTCCGCATTGCAAAGCTGATGATCGAAGCCACTTTCTTTCGTGATCTCGCCTACGTCTTCGGCGCCGCCGTTGTGGGCGGTGGTGTGGCCAAGGTTCTGCGGCAGCCACTCATCCTGGGATATGTCCTGGGCGGGTTTCTCATCGGTCCTTTTACTCCTGGCCCCACGCTATCGGAAGTTCATCAATTCGAAGTTCTGGCTGAGGTCGGAGTCATCCTCCTGATGTACTCAATTGGCCTGGAATTTTCTTTTCACGAACTTCTGCAAGTGAAGTGGGTGGCGATTTTCGGCGGGCCGCTGGGGATATTGTTTTCCGTGGGACTGGGCGTAGCCGCTGGGTGGTTACTAGGCTGGAACACTACCCAGGGCATGGCTGTCGGAGCGATTGTTTCGGTTGCCAGTACCATGGTGCTTTCCAGACTTCTATCGGACCGCGGAGAATTGCGCTCACCCCACGGCCACGTAATGATTGGCATAACTCTGGTCGAAGACCTTGCGGTCGTGGTGCTCACCGTTTTGCTTCCGTCCCTGGCCAATCTCACGGGAGGGCACTTTCTTGCCCTGGGAATCGCTTTTGGCAAGGCGCTCCTGATCTTGACCCCGATCATGTTCGTGGCCGCGAAACTGGTTCCCCGCCTGATGATTCGAGTCAGTCGCATGGGGAATGAAGAACTCTATTTGCTGGTGGTGCTGGCCCTGGGATTCGCTACCGCTGCAGTAACCCAGGCCGTCGGTTTGTCGCTGGCGCTGGGAGCGTTTCTGGCTGGTCTGATCGTCAGCGAGTCCGGGACCACCCGCAAAATGCTGGACAAGCTGCTCCCCCTGCGTGATGCTTTTGTCGCGCTCTTTTTCGTCACTATCGGAGCTCTCGTAGACCCCCGTATCCTGATCTCCAAGCCGTCCCTCTGGGGCACGATTGTGATTCTTACAATTGTAGGGAAGTTCGTGGTGTGGACTGCGGTGGTTTGGCTGTTTCGCTATCCGCCGCGAACCGCCCTGCTGGTGGGCTTGGGGCTCACTCAGATCGGTGAATTTTCCTATGTCCTCGTCCGTGTGGCTCGCGACGCCCAGCTAGTGACCGACGATGTCTACCACGCTACCCTAGCTGCGTCCGTGATCACTATCCTGTTAAATGGCTTGCTAATGAGAGTTTTGCCGAAGACACCGGTTCCGGCTGGTTAAGCGGGCGAATCCAGCACGTATCCTGCCTCATCCGTTATTCTAGTAGCGGATATATGGCAACCCGAACTAAGACTGCTAGTGAAGCTGCCGTCACCGGAGTCCTGGAGATTCCCAACGGCGACCGTGAGCGCATTTTCGACCCTTTCCGTCATTGGGGATACCTGGAGGCTGATCTCGATCCGCTTGGCTTTCTGCCCGCCGTATCGCATCCAGAGCTGCGGGCTGATGGCGAACTCGCCCAGGAGGCGCGCCGGGTGTACTGCGGAACCATCGGCGCCGAGTTCATGCACATCACCGACCCGGTGCGCCGCCGCTGGATTCAGGAACGTATGGAAGGCTCCGCAGCCCGCCGTGGATCAGCAAACACGTCCTGGACCAGCTCATCCGGGCCGACCTGTTCGAGCAGGTGCTGCAGCAGCGCTATCTCGGCAGCAAGCGTTTTTCTCTCGAAGGCGTGACCGCGCTGATTCCTCTGGTGGATGAAATTCTCGACGCCTCCGGTCAGCGCGGTGCGGTCAATCTGGTGATGGGCATGAGCCACCGCGGCCGGCTGAACGTGATCGTGCACGTTGCCCGGCGGGCCCCCGAGGAGGTCTTTGCCGGCTTTGAAGACGTAGATCCGCGCAGCGTTCTGGGCAGCGGTGATGTGAAATATCACATGGGCGCAACCGGAGAATACCTGACCCGCTCCGGGACCAAAATTCACATCCATCTGGTTTCCAATCCCAGCCATCTGGAAGCGGTCGATCCCGTGACGGTGGGCCGTACCCGCGCCAAGCAGGATCGCGCCGGAGAAGACGGCTCGGAGAAATACCTGACGTTGCTTGGTCCACGGCGACGCCGCATTCGCCGGCCAGGGTATCGTGGCGGAGACCCTTAATTTTTCCGACCTGAAGGGCTACACCGTAGGCGGCACGGTGCACATCATCGCCAACAATCTGCTCGGCTTCACTACCTTGTACAACGAGGAACATTCTTCCCGCTTTTCGGCGCAACTCGCACGCCGCCAGTCCATTCCCATCTTTCACGTCAACGCCGAAGATGTGGACGCTGTAGTTCGAGTCGGCCGCATCGCGCGTGGATTACCGCTATACCTTCAGGCGGCGACGTCGTCATCGACTTGATCGGCTACCGCCGCCATGGGCACAGCGAGGTCGATGACCCAACCGTCACTCAGCCGCTGTTGTACAGGGCCATCAAGGACCATCCGCCGCTGTGGGAGATCTACGCCGAGGATACCGGCGCAGAGAACGTGCAGTCCCGAGTGGAAGAAATCCGCGCGGAGCTGTGAAGCAGCGCAGAAGAAGGCGAAATCCTACGAAAAAAGCCGTCGCTGCGCGATTCTGCCCAAGTATTGGGATGACTACTATGGTGGACGCTACAAGCCCGAATATGAAGTGGATACCGGCCTCGCCGCCGCGGAACTCAGCGAACATAACCGCAAAGCTCACGACTTACCCCGAGGGCTTTCACATCCATCCCAAGGTCAAGAAGCTGCTGGAGCAGCGGGCGGAGATGGGTGCGGGCAAACGCCCGGTGGACTACGGTATGGCGGAAGCGCTGGCTCTCGGAGGCCTGGCCAAAGCTGGCGTGCCGGTTCGGTTCAGCGGGCAGGACACTCGTCGCGGCACCTTCAACCAGCGTCACTCGGTGCTGCTCGACATCGAAAACGAAGCAGGAGTACGTGCCTCTGGAGAACATTGCCCCTGCAGTCAGGCCCGCTGCGAGATCTACAATTCCACTCTGTCCGAAGCCGGCGTGCTGGGCTTCGAATACGGCTACAGCCGCGACTATCCCGAAGCCCTGGTGCTGTGGGAAGCCCAGTTTGGCGACTTCGCCAACGTCGCCCAGGCCGTGATCGATCAATTCATCAGCGCCGGCGAAGACAAGTGGGGACTGCTCTCAGGAATGGTCCTGCTGCTTGCCGCACGGTTATGAAGGCCAGGGGCCGGAGCACTCTAGCGCGCGCATTGAGCGCTTCCTGCAGCTGGCGGCGCGCGATAATTTCCAGATCTGCCAGCCGTCGAATGCGGCGCAATATTTCCATCTGCTACGTCGGCAGGCTCTGCGCCACTGGCGCAAACCGCTGGTCGTCTTCACTCCCAAGAGCATGCTGCGTCATCCCGATGCCTCGTCTCCGATTGACGATTTCACTCACCAGCGCTTTCTGACTGTGTTGCCGGACACCGGGTTAGCCGGAAAACGAAATCAGTGCAGCGAGCCGCATCCTGCTCTGCAGCGGCAAGATCGGACACGAATTGCGCGCTGAACGGCAGGAAGAGAAAAGAACCTCAACGGTGCTATCGTGTTCCTGGAACAGATCTATCCCGTTCCCCGAAAAAGAACTGGAGCGGATATTCGGCCAATACTCCTCTGCGCGGGAGATTGTCTGGGTGCAGGAAGAGCCGGCAAACATGGGTGCGCTCTTCTATGTGCTGCCGCGCCTGCGGCGGATCGCAGGCGAACGCCCTGTCCTGTCGGTAAAACGTTCCGCCAGCGCCAGCCCCGCCACAGGCTCAGCCAAAGCCCACGAAGTAGAACAGAAGACTCTGGTGACGCTGGCGCTTACAACCAAAGAGTTAAACTGGACTGCCACACGGACCACGTAGGGGCAGACGTCCTCGTCTGCCCAGCCGAGCGAAGCTCGGCAGTTCCTGGGTCCTGCGTAGGTGGCGTCCTGATTTCGCGACCAAGAACGCCTGACATCTAAGCCTTCGTGTACTCACCTTTCCCGCAGAATCGTCTTGTTTCATCACTAGTGTTAATCTTCCCGATTAACCTCTGATGCCTCGCCGCACCCACACCGCAGCTGTTCCAGGTCGCCATCGACACCGGCGGCACCTTCACCGACTGTGTCTGGACCGAGCGCGGCCAGCGCCGCCTGCTGAAGGTCTTTTCCACCCCGGACGATCCTTCGCAAGCGATCGTCAAAGCCCTGGAACAAATTGGCCCGAGCGGTTCGGCGGTGATCTTCTGCACGGCACCACGGTCGGCACCAACACTCTGCTGCAACGCAAGGGCGCGCGCGTGGCTTTGGTTACCACCGCAGGTTTTGAAGACGCCATCGAGATCGGCCGCCAGGCTCGCCCCAGGCTTTACGATCTTTTCTTCGATCGCGTCGAGCCGCTGGTTCCTGCTGAGTTGCGTTTCGGCGTGAACGAGCGCACCGCAGCGACGGCGAAATCCTGGAAGCACCCTCGCGGCAAGACTTGCAATCGCTGGCCGAAAAGCTTCGCCAAAAGAACCCTGACGCAATTGCGATTTCGCTTCTCTTCTCATTCGCCAATCCAAAACATGAGAATCGCCGTCGCCGGAGCTGCTGGAAAAGCTTGGTCTGCCGCTCTCGGTTTCTCATCAGATTCTTCCCGGAGTTCCGCGAATACGAGCGCACCAGCACGGTCGTGGTGAACGCCTACCTCCAACCCGTGATGCAGAACTACCTGGAAAATCTGGAACGCCGTGCCGCAGAGCCTGCGCGTCCGGCGGCCAACCCAGCCCCGCATCTTCGTCATGCAGTCGAGCGGCGGAATTACCAGCCTCGGCTCGGCGGCTCGTGAGCCCGTGCGCACCGTGCTTTCCGGCCCAGCCGGCGGAGTCGTCGGGCTGCGGCCATGGCGCGCCGCAGCGGATTTGACCGCATCATCTCGTTCGATATGGGTGGAACTTCCACCGACGTCGCGTTGGTCGATCACGAAATCCGGGCCGGCAGCCAGTCCGAGATCGCCGGCCTGCCGATCGGCGTGCCCATGCTCGATATTCATACCGTCGGCGCCGGTGGAGGCTCCATCGCACGCTTCGACGCCGCCGGCGCGCTCCGAGTCGGTCCCGAATCCGCCGGAGCCGATCCCGGCCCCATCTGCTACGGTCGCGGCACTCCAGCCCACTGTCACTGACGCCAACCTGCTGCTCGGCCGCCTGCAGCCGCAACGTTTCCTCGGCGGAGATTTCACTCTCGATCTCGAACGCACGCAACGTCTGGCCTCTGAGTGGCTCAAGCGGCACGCCGCGAAGCTGACGCTCGAACAGTTCGCCGCCGGAGTGATTCGGGTCGTCAACTCCACCATGGAGAAGGCTATACGCGTCGTCTCGATCGAGCGGGGCTACGACCCTCGCGAATTCACCCTGGTGGCCTTCGGCGGCGCAGGCGGTCTTCATGCCTGCGAACTGGCGGAAGCGCTGAGCATCCCTCGCGTGATTGTGCCCGCACTGCCCGGCGCGCTGTCGGCTTTCGGCATTCTGGTCAGTGACGTGGTGAAAGACTATTCACGCACCGTGCTTTGGCGCGTTGCGGCAAACTTCCGAAAACAGCTCGAACAGGAGTTTGCAGCCTCTGCGCCAGCGGGCCGAGACCGATTTCCGCAATGAGAGTGGCGCGGCGCAATCAGCCATCGCGCAGCGGTGGATCTACGCTACCAGGGTCAGGGATACGAACTGAACATCCCGTACACGCCAGACCTTGATTCAGGACTTTCGCACATGAGCACCAACGACGCTACGGCTACAACTACCCCACACGCGGAGTCGAAGTCGTAACACTCCGCCTGCGTTCAACATCAAGTCACCCAAGCCAGGATGGAACCGCCACAAGCCCGGGGACGGCGCCCCCAGCCGTAGGCCGAGCAAAGCTCGGCGCGCAAGTCATCCGCCGAGCCCCGTTATTTTCGCCGGGAAAGAAATTGGCCGCCGCAATCTACGCCCGCGACTCGCTGACAGGTCGGGAGAAAATACTCCGGCCCCGCCGTCGTCACCGAATACAGCGCTACCACGGTTGTGCCCCCGGACCGGCGCTTCTGGCTCGATGAGGGGGGAAACTTAATAATCGGCCAGTTAAGTTTGACTCTGGTGATCGGTCCGTAGTTCGAAGTTGAATAGGCACTTTCGCCTTTCTTTTTCCTTTACAATCCACAAAGAAATCGTCCACTCCACAGCTTTTCCACACAATCCCGCCGTAGGTCCGTTGACATCTCTTTTTGGAAGTGGGAGTTATAGAAAGTGACCGTTACATGTGCGTTGGAGCGCCCACATCTCGAGAAGATTAGGAATTCTCGCCCAAGGTTGTAGTAGTCCCTTGTTAAGGAGGCGAAATGCCGCCGCGACAAAATAAACCGAAGGAACTCAAGCCAGCGCCGGCTTGCCGATGCGAGTGCAAGGCGTGCGATATAGGCATGCACTGCGCGAGACGACCCGACTGTGAACACTCGCCCGGCAAGACTACGCCGAAACGAAGGTGACGTGACTTGGTTCTGCTGAAACTGATCCCCGTCGGTGCTCTTTTTCCACCCACTCCACGAAAATCGCCTGAAACTCCTCTTGCGTGTAAACTCCCTTGTGGATCAGCAGAGTATTCATCGCGTAAACGGTAGCCTTGAAGCTTTCGTCTCGCGAAGCCGCCGCCAATGCTTCGTCAAACAACATGTGATTACTCTCCTCGATCTTCGAGTGGGAACGGTCTCGTCCCATCAAATCACCGCGAGGGTGCCGCGTCAACCGTAAAGCATTTTAGGATATCGACGGCACCTCCGGTACCTCTGGTGCACAGACTAGGTGCTCCAGCCAAACCCCCGCTACAATACTCCCCATGAAACCCAGCATCTTTGTGGTAGAAGACGATCCGGATATCTCCCGCCTGGTGCGACACCATCTGGAAGCGGACGGCTTTGCGGTAAAGGTCTTCTCCACCGGAAACACCGTCATCTCCGACTCCGAGCGGCAGACGCCCACGCTGTTCATCCTCGACATCATGGTTCCGGGCAAAGATGGCCTCGAACTCTGCCGCCAGATCCGGCAAATCCCGGCGCTCGCCGCCACTCCGGTCATTTTTCTGACCGCGAAAAGCGGTGAAGCCGACCGCATCCTAGGGCTCGAACTAGGCGCCGACGATTACATTCCCGAAACCATTCAGCCCACGCGAACTGGTGGCGCGGGTCAAAGCGGTGCTGCGTCGCTTCGAACGGCCGCTGTCGCAGGCGCCGGTCAAGATCGGCGATATTGAAATCGACCCGAGCGCGATGACCCTAACCGTGCGCGGAAATCTGGTAACCACCACTGCGACCGAATTCAGACTGCTCGACTATTTTGCTCGCCACATCGGGCGCGTCTTCACTCGCGATCAGTTACTCGACTCCGTCTGGCGCGACACGGCATATGTAACCCCGCGTTCAGTGGACGTCTACGTCCGCCGCATTCGCGAAAAGATCGAGCCCGACCCCGAAAATCCGCGCTATCTCAAGACCGTTCGTGGCGCCGGGTATCGCTTCGAGGCCCCGAAGTGAGGAATCGGATCTTCCTGAAGTTCCTGGCTGCCTTCGCCCTGGTGATCGCGGCAGCCACAGTTACGACTTGACATTTCCGTTCGTCACGCCTGGGAGGGTTCTCTTCGCCAGGAAATCGAACGCAATCTCAGACAAAAAACGCATATGCTGGCGAACCGTGTGAACACGGTTAGCCAGGTTCCTTCCACCGCGGCCGGACCGACCCGGGTCAGAGCCACGGCAGTTGCAGGACATCGCTGTGCAGGAAGCGCAGGCGGCGGGCGCCCGCGTCACTATCATTGACCAGCAGGGTAAGGTGCTGGCCGACTCAGAGGCTGACTCTGCGTCCATGGAAAATCATGCCACCCAGCCCGAATTCGTCGCCGCTCTGAAAGGCGAAGTCGGCACGGACACCCGCCATAGCCGAACCGTTGGAGGTCTGTTTCTCTATGTGGCTGCGCCCATCGCCGGCGGTGCGGTCCGCTTCGCCTATCCGGTCTCGAACGTGGCAGCGGTGCTCGCCCGCGTTCGCCAGACCTTGTTGTTGAGTTCGCTGTTGGCGTTTGTAGTTGCTTTGGTGGTCTCCGGCGATCGCGGCCCAATTCGACAGCTCGCCGCCTGCACCACATCGTGCAGTTTGCCGATCGCGTCGCCACCGGGGACTTGAGCGCGCGTATCGACGCAAGATCTGAAGACGAAATCGGCCAGGTGGCCACGTCCCTCGACAAGACCGCCCGCTATCTGGAGGAAAGCTTCGCCGCTTTGCAGACCAGCCAGCGTCAACTCGAAACCTTGCTCAATAGCATGCAGGATGCCGTCGTCGCGGTGAGTGCCGATGATCGCGTGCAGTGGGCAAACCAGGCTATGGACAGGCTTGTCCCACAGCAATCGCGCAAAAATGCTCCTCTGGTAGAGACGGTTCGCGATCCCGATTTCCTGACCGCCGTGCATGAGGCAAGCGAAGCGCGAAACGTTTCTACCGCCCGCGCCGCTTCCATCCTGCCCGGCCGCACTTTTGACGTGACCGCTGCTCCCATGCCCGGAGGTGGCGCGGTGGCCGTGCTGCGCGACCTGACCGAGACCGAACGGGTGGAAAAGACGCGCCGCGATTTTATTGCCAACGTCTCGCACGAACTGCGCACTCCACTGACTTCCATTCAGGGCTACACCGAGACCCTGCTCGACAGTTCGCCGGAAAATAATCACACCCGCGAATTTCTCGACATCATTCGCAAGAGCGCTCTGCGCATGTCGCGCCTCACCGAAGATCTGCTCACTCTGGCAAGGGTGGAATCCGGCGAACAGCGTTTCGACATCCAGTCAGTGTCGCCGTCTGACCTGTTGCAGGAAACTGTACAGAGCTTTCGCGAACTTGCTCGCGCGCAAAATGTCGAGTTAAAGGTCGAGGATGCAGCCGCTCACCCAGGTCGGCGCTGATTCAGAGGCCATCCATCAGGTTTTTTCCAATCTGGTGGACAATGCTCTGAAGTATGCCGCCTCGGGCGGCCGCATTATTTTGGGAGCGAGGCCGATCCCGCAGCCGTGGAGTTCTACGTTCAGGATTTCGGTCCCGGCATTCCCTCCGAACACCTGGCCCGGCTGTTCGAACGCTTCTACCGGGTCGATAAAGCCCGTTCCCGCGAATCCGGTGGTACGGGTCTGGGCCTGGCCATCGCCAAACACATCGTGCTGGCCCACGGCGGCACCATTCGCGCCCAAAGCGAACTCAATCACGGATCCACTTTCCTGTTCACCCTGCCGTTGGCCGAGTGATCCAGGCCACGAGACTGCCACCGTCCGGCGGAGCAAAGACCGCAGTTTTTTCGCTCGCTCAGTTACAAATTCACACCCTGTTAACCAAACCCTTGAAAAAACAACCTATTCTCCGGTATTGACCATCAATACCAGCAAGTCGAGAACGAGCCAGAGTCTGCTGCGGCCAGCCCGGGTCGCTTCCGGAAGGAATGCGCGCATGAGTACCGCCATTTTGAGAAGCCCCGAACCGGAATCTTCTTACTTCCAATCTGGTAAGCACACCATCGAAGCTTGCCGGGTAGCGAAGGAGGCTGCCGCGACTGCCGCCGAGGGAATTGCCACCGCATCCGTCACTCTTCTTGAATACGCTCCGCGAACGCGAGAAAGAACTCGACCGCCTGGACATGGAGATCGACGCAGGCGTGACCCAGATCATCACTCAGGTCACCGAAACCGAAGCTCGCGAGCTTCTGGCCTGCATGAAGTTCATGATCAGCCTGGAGCGCATTGGCGACCTCCTGCTGAGCTTTTCCAGCAGCGCGCAATCCGTCTGCACTCGCCTCGATCCCCAGGACGTTCGTGACCTCACCCACATGGCCACGGTCCTCGAAAAAATGCTGTCCGACGCCGGCACGGCCTTTTCTACTCGCGACGTCAAGAAAGCCGTCGACGTGCTCCGCGCCGACGCTGAAATCGACCGCCTGCGCAATCTGATCTTTCTCCGCCACATCGAAAACCCGGAAAACCTGCAGCGTCAGGCCAGTCTGCAGGTCATCTTCATGACCCAATCCCTCGAACGCGCCGGCGACCACGCCAAAAATCTCGCCGAGGAAGTGTGCCATTTCGTCAGCGGCCACACCGTCCGCCACGTCCTGATGACCTACGACAAGCCCATCGAACAGATGTTCCTCGATTGGTTACGCGCCCGCGAGGAACACTAGAGTCGGTTCTGGACTAGCTCCGAGCCATCGCCGCATATTCCTGAGATCTCTTCGCGAGGAATACAAAAATTAAGACAGTGTGTTACAAGCCCGAAAGGTACATAGACGACGGGTATGTACGAGAACGCTCACAGGCTTCCGCCCGTGCCGAACACGCTCGACCACCGAGTTAAGAAAATCGAGAAACCCTCCTCGAGGCTAGTCGAACAGGAGCTCAGGAAATTGACACCTGCTTTACGTCTGAGGCAAACGCATTGCGATTCTAATCTGATCCTTCACCTTACAGTATTTCCCGTAGCTAAAACCTAGGGGGAAAGTTTGTCCTAAGGCGTACAAAAACTCCCTCGCGATCGACATTTCGGGCGTCGTAAGTCGCGGCAAACAGGTGATTCCAACCTTGGCATGCGGCATGCACTACTCAACCGCGGACAAGATCCGCTCGGTCCTAACTTGAAATGTGGAGGGAAAACGATGAAGAAGAATCTGAGTCTACTAGCCACTCTGGCTCTGGCGGCGGCATTGTCCCCGGCAGCTTTTGCACAGCAGGATCAGGCCGCCCCGCCTGCGAACGATCCCCAAACCCAATCTGCCCCGGCTCCGGACACGTCCGCGAGCACCCAAACCCAGACCTCCTTTTCGGGCACGGTCGTCAAAGTGGCAAAGCACTATGCCCTCAAGACTGACAGCATGAACTATCAGCTCGATGACCAGGCAAAGGCCAAACAGTTCGCCGGCAAACAGGTGAACGTGAGCGGCACCCTCGACAAATCAACCAGCATGATTCGCGTCACTGACATTCAGCCCGCCTCGTAGCGCGCCTCTTGTTCATTCTGAGGGGGCCCATTTTCCTTTCCGGGGAGTGGGTCCCCCTGATTTTCTCACCGTCACGACAACCCCACCCCGTGTGACATCCGTCACAGCCAGATCTGGAAGCGCTCAGATCTACAGTCTAAGAACGCGATGTACCGCGCTCATACTCATGTTCTCTGGACGCTTCACCCACGCCAGTGTTCGCATCCTCGACTGGATCGCCGCGAAGACCCTGCCCCGGGAGCAACGTCTCCGGAGCATCTGCGCACCGGCCGCCGCGGTGAGGAAGCCGCCTACTTCTATCTGCGCAAGGCTGGGATACGTGATGGTCGCGCGAAATTTCCGCTCGCCTAATCGTCGTGGCGAAATCGATTTGATCGGCTGGCACAAGGACGTGCTCTGCTTCATCGAAGTTAAAACTCGCACTACCCACGATGTGAAGCCTGCCGAAGCTGCTGTTGATCGGGACAAACGCCGCGAGCTTCTTGGCCGTAGCCCGCGAATACCTGCGCCACCTGCCGCCTTCGTGCCAGTGGCGCCTCGAAGTCGTCAGCGTGTACTATGACGCAGCAATCCAGCCAGCCGCAGATTGAACTCTTCCAGAACGTTTCCCACGTGGCGTAAAATAACTTGTTTGCGTTGGCTCCGGATTGCGGAAAGGACTTCAGTAATTGCCCGAGCTTAGAAAAGACCCCATCGTCGGCCGCTGGGTCATTATTTCGACCGACCGCGCCAAGCGTCCGTCCGACTTCGCTCGTGACGGCGTAAAAATCAAAGGTGGCTTCTGCCCCTTCTGTTACGGCAACGAATCCAAAACTCCGCCTGAAATCCAGGCCTACCGCCCCAATCCCAACGGTGGACCGCCTCCGCAGCGCGATTCCCCCGGCTGGACTGTGCGCGTGGTGCCCAACAAGTTTCCGGCGCTCGGCATCGAGGGCAATCTCAATCGCCAGGCCGAGGGTATGTTCGACCGCATGAACGGTATCGGCGCGCACGAGGTCATCATCGAGACTCCGGATCACAATGCCAGCCTGGCGAATCTTCCACCTAAACGCATTGAAGACGTGCTCTGGACCTTCCGCGACCGCATCCTCGATCTCAAGAAAGACCGTCGCTTCAAGTACATTCTGATTTTCAAGAATCATGGCGAAGCTGCCGGCGCCTCGCTCGAGCACGCGCACTCGCAACTGATCGCCCTGCCCATTCTCCCCATTTACGTCACCGAAGAGATCGAGGGCGCCAAGCAGTACTACATTTACAAAGAGCGGTGCGTCTTTTGCGACATCATCCGCCAGGAAACCGAATCCGGAACGCGGGTGGTTGCCGAAAACGGCGACTTCATCACCCTCGCGCCGTACGCCCCACGTTTTCCTTTCGAAACCTGGATCCTGCCCAAGCAGCACGAGTCGGCCTTCGAGAATTCCTCTACCCACATGTTCGAAAATCTGGCCCGGGCGCTGAAGATCCTGCTCACCAAGGCCGAGCGAGTGCTGGACAACCCTCCTTACAACTTGGTGATCCACACGTTCCCGGTGCAGGACCCGATCAACGACCACTATCACTGGCACATAGAGTTCATGCCCAAGCTGACCAAGACGGCAGGATTCGAATGGGGAACCGGCTTCTACATCAATCCCACGCCGCCGGAAGAAGCTGCTAAGTTCTTGCGCGAAGCCAGCGTGGAAGAGCCGGCCAGAATCGGCTAGAAATTGGTAAAGACGTAGCTTGCTACGTCTCGGGTTGGCCGGAGACCACCAAGATGAGTTTGACGATTGATTGACGGAGCCTATCTGACGACGGAGCTATGATGCGACGTCTTCTGTTGTTTCTTTTCCTCATCACCCAGGCAGCCGGACAGTCTCACGCTGGCACGGACCCTTCCGCGCCCATCAACAACATTCCCAACCGCACCACCATCAGCCTGAACGGCTCGTGGCACTTCATCGTGGATCCCTATGAAACCGGCCTGAACTGCCCGCTTCTACAGGAATGCCAAGCCGAAAGATAAGCAGGAACTTATCGAGTACGACTTCGACAAGTCCGATGTGCTCAACGTTCCCGGCGACTGGAACACGCAGAAAAAAGAATTGCTCTTTCTACGAAGGCCCGGTCTGGTACGAGAGAGCGTTTTCGTATCGCAAGCGAGAACATACTCGCGTCTTCGTCAACTTCGGAGCAGCCAATTACTTCAGCCGTGTTTATCTCAACGGCGAAGCTCTGGGAGAGCACGAAGGCGGTTTCACGCCTTTCAATTTCGAAATCACAGACAAGATTCACGAAGGCGACAACTTCCTGGTCGTGGAAGTCAACAACGCCCGCCGCCGCGATGCCGTCCCCGCTCTCAACTACCGATTGGTGGAACTACGGCGGACTCACCCGCGATGTCGTGCTGGTGGAGGAGCCTGAAACCTTTATTCAGGATTACGTCATCCAGCTTGGCCAAAGACTCGAGCCAGGAAATTTCCGGATGGGTGCAACTGAGACCGACTCCACATCAGCCCAGCAAGTCACACTGGAAATTCCAGAGGCGGGAATCAAGCAAAGCTGTTGCTGCCGATTCTACCGGCCGCGCCGAGTTCCACCTACCCGCCAAGCTTGAACTGTGGTCGCCAGCGTCACCCCAAGCTTTACGAGGTCACGCTCTCGGCCGGCGCCGACAAAGTGCGCGATTCCATTGGCTTCCGCACCATCGAAACTCACGGCACGCAGATCCTGCTCAACGGCAAGCCGATCTTCCTGCGCGGCATCTCCCTGCACGAAGAGGCTCCGATCCGCGGCGGCCGGGCGTTCTACTCAGCAGGACGCCGAGACCCTGCTGGGATGGGCCCGCGAGCTGGGCTGCAATTTCGTCCGTCTGACGCACTACCCTCACAGCGAGAACATGACCCGCCTCGCCGACCGCATGGGCCTGCATGGTCTGGTCGGAAATTCCGGTTTATTGGGATATTGACTGGGAAAATCCCGCCACGCTGCAAAATGCCAAGAACCAGCTTCGTGACATGATCGCCCGCGACCACAACCGCGCCTCGGTCATCCTCTGGTCGCTATCCAACGAAACTCCGGTCAAACCCGAGCGCACCGCTATTCCTGCACCAACTCGCGAATACCGCGCGCCAACTCGACTCCACTCGCCTGATCACATCAGCGCTGAACCACGTCGACGACGCCGGCCCCGACACCCGGGTTCTGAACGACCCGTCGGCGAATATCTCGACGTCCTGGGCCTGAACGAGTATCTGGGTTGGTATTGGGGACGCCCCGAAGACGCCGACCGCATGCAGTGGAAGACGGCCTGGGACAAACCGCTCATCATGAGCGAGTTCGGTGCGGAAAGCCCGTACGGCAGGCATGGCACGCCCGACGAGCGCTGGACCGAGGAGTATCAGGTCAACCTCTACCAGCACCAGATCACCATGCTGAAGAAGATTCCGTCACTTGGCGGGCTTGTCGCCCTGGGTCCTGATGGACTTTCACTCCCCGCGCCGCTTCCTGCCAGGCAGTTCAGGACTATTACAACCGCAAAGGTTTGGTTTCGGATCAGGGACAGCACAAGCAGGCGTTCTACGTCTTGCAGAAATACTATCGGGGAATCGAGCCAGCAAATTAGGCCGTCAAGCCTGCGTGCGGTCCAGAAACTCCGCGTGCCACGCCATCTGAATGGCTTCCAGCTTCCCCTCGTTCGACTTCTTGGGATCGTCCTTGAACTCAGGCAGTTCAGTCACCAGCCGGTGCAAATCCGTAAAGCGCACCGCCAGCGGATCAGTTTCAGGATGCTTCTCAGAGAGCAGGATTCCGATGTCTTCCGGATCGTCCCAGGTCAATTCTTTCGGCATGATGCTCCTTGGTCAGTTACTAGTTTCCGGTTTCCAGTTTCAACACCGGAAACTGGAAACTGCTCTAGTGCTCTTCTGACACATAATTCCGGTTCCACGCCGGAATCTCAACTACCACCTTACCGGGCTTCGTGATCACCGCCTGGCATCCGAGTCGGGAGTTTAACTGTAAATCGGCGGCCATGTCCAGCCGATCAGCCTCATCGTCATCCATCTCCGAGATATTTTCGGCTCCCTCTTTCACCCAGATGTGACAGGTGGTGCAGGCGCAGTTGCCGCCGCAGGCATGATCCAGCCGGACGCCATAGTTCAACGCCACGTCGAGCAGCGATTCCTCTTTGCCGTGATCCTTGTAAGGCAGCTTGCCATGCTCGAACTGCACCGTCTTACCCTCGGGAAGGAAGGTGATCTGGACGGTGTTCTCGCCCGGAGCCTCCACCGTAGCCGTTCCCGCGCCCTGATTTTTCTCTTCTGCCATCACCGCTCCTATCTAACTGACAACTGAGAACCAATAACTGAAAACTGTTTTATTCAAATTCCGCCTTGGCCACCGGATGCGGCGCATCCGGCCCGTCGCCCATGTCCGCCTGATCCATCGTCTTGCCCTTGAGCACGGTAGACACGGCACTGTCCATCATCAACTCCGCCAGCCGCATCGTGCCCTGGTTCAGCGCGTCAATGGCTGCGCGGATCGCCGGATAGTCGTCTTCACCCTTAACCTGGTTCAATGCCTTTTCCTGCTTGGCAATTCGTTTCTTCTCATTGCTGGTGAGCTGATCCCATGCGGGACTCTTCTCGGCCCTTTTCAAGGGCCGCCAGGATTGTGCCGGCCTCGTTGCGCGCTTCAATCACTTGCCGCTGGCGGAAATCCTCTTCCGCTGAATCAAACGAGTCGAGAATCATGCTCTCGACTTGCTCGTCGGTCAGGCCATAGCTGGGCTGGACTTCGATTTCGGCTTCCTTTCCGCTGCGTTGCTCCCGCGCCGAAACGTGCAGAATGCCATTCGCATCAATCAGGAACTTTACCTCGACGCGCGGTATTCCCGCGGGCATCGGCGGAATCCCCTTCAGCTCAAAGCGAGCCAGCGAGCGGCAATCCTTCGCCAGCTCCCGCTCGCCCTGTAGCACGTGGATCGCAACGTTCGTCTGCCCATCCACCTGCGTGGTGTAGTGCTGCGTAGCCGAGGCCGGAATCGTCGAGTTGCGCAGAATGATCTTGTCGGTCACGCCGCCCGCCACCTCAATGCCCAGCGATAGAGGGGTCACATCAAGCAGCAGCATGTTCTCGGTAGCTTCCGAGCCGCCGGAAAGAATATTGGCCTGCACCGCGGCGCCCAGCGCCACAACTTCGTCCGGATTCAGGTCGGTGTGGGCCTTGCGCTGGAACATTTCTTCCACCAGCGCGCGCACTTTGGGAATCCGCGTGGATCCTCCGACCAGCACCACTTCATCAATCTGCTCCGGCTTCAGACCCGCGTCTTTTAACGCCTGCTTGCACGGGCCGGCAGTACGATCAATGATCGGCTGAATCAGTTGCTCGAATTGCTCTCGCGTGATCTCCCGCAGATAGTGCCTGCCGCCCGGCAGTTCAACCTCCAGCCTGGTGGACGGCTGCGATGACAGAGCAATCTTGGCTTCAATCACCGCCTTGCGGATGGTCGCCACCGCCTCGCCATTCCGCGAGACGTCCAGACCCATATCGCCCCGAATATCATCCAGCGCAATCGTGATCAGCAGGTTGTCGATATCGTCGCCGCCCAGATGCGTGTCGCCGTTGGTGGCGATGACTTCGAAAATTCCGTCATGCAACTTCAGAATGGAAACATCAAACGTGCCCCCGCCCAGGTCGTACACGGCGACAATGCCATTCTGTTTCTTGTCGAGACCGTAGGCCAGAGAAGCGGCCGTCGGCTCATTCACCAGGCGCAGCACTTCCAAGCCGGCGATGCGCCCGGCATCTTTGGTGGCCTGCCGTTGGGCATCGTTGAAATAGGCGGGAACAGTGATTACCGCCTTGGTCACCGGCGCATTGAAGAATCGCTCCGCATTCCGCTTAAGTTGTCGCAACACGAACGCAGAAATCTCCGGCGGCGTAAATGTCTTCTCCCCCAGCCGGATGCGCATCACTTCGCCGGCCTCCAGATCATCCGCCAGCCGGAAGGGGAACAGCTTCAACTCTTCCTGAATGTCCTCAATACCGCGTCCCATCAGCCTTTTGATCGAATAAACCGCGCGCTCCGGAGTCTCAATCAAATATTTTCGCGCCGCGTTGCCTACGATGATCTGGTCGTTCTCATCCAACGCCACTACCGACGGCACTAGGTTCAGCCCATCTTCGCCGGGAATCACGACAGGCGTATCCCCCTGCATGAAAGCCACCAGCGAGTTGGTGGTTCCGAGATCGATTCCGACGATGCGATCAGAATTCATTGAGTAATTATTTCCAAATTTCCAAACTACTCAATCCTTCAATTCCCCAGTGCCTCATTCACATCCCTAACCAGATTCCTGATGTAACTTCTCCGGTTCAGCAGGTCGACCATCCCGTCCAGTACCCGGCGCCGTGCTGCCTCATCCTCGCTGTCCAGCGCTCGATCCCATTCGTCCCAGCGCCCTTTGAGTTCCTGCGACAGCGCTTCATACTTATTCTCAAACGCGGCCTTGTGTCCTTCCAGATCTTTCACCAGGACTGGATCGTCTTCGCCCATCTTCTTGTTCATGCGCGCTTCTTCAAGCTGCATGTTCAACTCAAATACTTCTTCCAGCAGGTCGGGAGGCACGATCTGTTTCTTGGCTTCGCCGGAGGCGCGCGCCTTTTCCGTTGCGTTCTTCGACTGCTCTTCCAGTTCCACGCCTTCGAGTCCCAGCAGATACTGGGTGCGCTTGATTGGATCCTTCAAGGTGCGGTAAGCGTCGTTGAGCAGCGAACTCTGCTCCAGGCTCCACTCCTGTTCTCGCTTATCTGCCCGAGCGTTCAAATCGGGATGCAGCTTCCGGCTCAACTCGTAAAAGTCCCGCTCCAGGCGCGGCACATCCACATTCAACTTCCGAGGCATTCCAAAAAACTTAAAGTAATCGACCGGTGCCGGCGGCTGCACCTTTCCGCAGGCCTGGCAAAAATGCGCCGCCCGCATGTCGCCGCACGACCAGCAACTGGAAGTCTCAATCGCCATGAACCTGCCTTGTGAAGTGGGGACGATAAGTGGCCACGTGGGGACAGCCGCCCTCGGCTGTCCGGTCGAGCAGAGCTCGACGGATTTCTGTAGGGAGCAAGAGCGCAGAGCTTAACTCCGCTGGACAGCCGAGGGCGGCTGTCCCAACATGGCTACACAAGCCACACCCTACCCGGAGAACGACGTCCCACAGCCGCACGACTTCGATGCATTCGGATTGGTGAAGACGAAACCCTGCTGCATCAGCGTCTCCTGATAATCCAGAATCATGCCATGCAGGTAGATGAATGATTTCGGATCCACAAATACCCGGACATCGCCGAACTGAAAGATGCGATCGCGCTCCCGCGGCTGCGTGTCGAAGCGAATGTTGTAGCTCAAACCCGAGCACCCGCCGCCCTGCACGCCCAGGCGCAAACCGCCCTGCTCAGGCGAGATGCCTTCCTTGACGATGGCCGTTCGAATCTTGGCCAACGCCTTCTCCGTGACCTGCACGCCCTTCGCAGGCGCGGTCTTCGCCGGTGTTTGTTCCGCAACAGGAGTCATAGTGTTTAACCCAACGACTAACGACTACTGGCTAACGACAGCTTTTACCGGCGCTTCCTGCTTCTTCTTCCAGTCATGAATCGCCGCCCGGATAGCGTCTTCCGCCAGCACCGAACAGTGAATCTTCACCGGCGGCAGCGCTAGTTCCTTCACAATTTCGGTGTTCTTGATCTGCAGCGCTTCGTCCACCGTCTTGCCCTTCACCCATTCGGTGGCCAGCGAAGACGAAGCGATCGCCGACCCGCAGCCAAACGTCTTAAACTTCGCGTCCTCAATGACGTTGGTCTGCGGATTCACTTTGATCTGAAGCTTCATGACGTCGCCACACTCCGGCGCGCCGACCAGACCAGTCCCCACTTCCGGACTGTTCTTGTCCATGGACCCGACATTCCGCGGGTTTGAGTAATGATCGAGAACCTTATCGCTATAAGACATGATTTAATTCTCTCCTTGTTTCAGTGCCGAATTTTCGTGTCCCGAATTTCGGCGAACCGAGGAAACGTAGCTCGCTACGTCTGGGAGCGAATTAGTGCGCTTCTCCCGCCCACTTGACGCTCTTCAGATCCACGCCCTCCTTGGCCATCTCATACAGCGGCGAAAGCTCACGCAGACGTTCCACCGTTTCCACCACTCTGTCGGCCACATAGTCCACTTCAGCCTCGGTATTGAAGCGTCCGATGCCGAAGCGAATCGAGCTGTGCGCCAGATCGTCGCCTGTACCGAGTGCCTTTAATACGTATGACGGTTCCAGCGTCGCCGACGTGCACGCCGATCCGCTTGAAACCGCCACGTCGTTGATGCCCATCAGCAGCGACTCGCCTTCCACATACGCAAAGCTGATATTCAGGTTGCCGGGCAGGCGATGCTCCATCGAGCCGTTGATGTAAACCTCATCGAGCCGTCCCATAATGTTGTCCCGGAGCCGGTTCCGCAGACCCGCCAGGCGGCAGCTTTCTTTCGCCATCTCTTCCATGCAAAGCTCGCAGGCCTTGCCCAGCCCCACAATGCCCGGCACGTTCAAGGTTCCAGACCGCATGCCGCGCTCGTGCCCGCCGCCGTCAATGATCGCGGAAAGCTGCACTCGCGGATTCTTGCGCCGTACATACAAGGCGCCAACGCCCTTGGGACCGTACATCTTGTGGGCCGAGATCGACATCACGTCGATGTTCATCTTGTTCACGTCAATCGGAATCTTGCCGACGGCCTGGGTCGCGTCGGTGTGGAAAATCACCCCGCGCTCATGACAGAGCTTCCCGATTTCGGCGATGGGCTGTATCACGCCAATCTCGTTGTTAGCCGCCATAATGGTCACTAGGATGGTCTTGTCATCCATCACCCGCTTCAGCTCTTCCAGATCGATCAAACCGTCTTTCTGCACCGCCATGTAAGTCACGCGGTAGCCGTACTTCTCCAGCCGCTTGCAGGTGTCAAGCACTGCCTTGTGCTCGGTCACGGCGGTAATGATGTGGTTGCCCTTTTCCTTGTACATCTCGGCCACGCCCTTGATGGCCAGGTTGTCGCTTTCGGTGGCGCCCGAGGTGAAAATGATCTCTTTGGTGGTTGCGCCGATCAGTTTGGCTACCTGCTCACGGGCCGTCTCGACGCCTTCCTCGCCTGCCCATCCGAACGAATGGTTGCGGCTGGCCGCATTGCCGAACTTCTCCATGAAATAAGGCAACATCGCCTCCAGCACCCGCGGATCCGTGGGGGTGGTGGCATGGTTGTCCATGTACACCGGCAGCTTCACTCCATTGGGAGCGGTGCGCTGTTCCTGGGTTTGGGGATGCTGGGTCTGCGATTCGTGTCCGTTTGTCCCCTGGGGGATCGTCTTCACATCCGTGCTCATGATTGCTCTCCTCAGAAATCCGAAATGTGGGCGCGAGCGTCCCGCTCGTGCGAGCTGACCCAAGGGTCAGCAGTCCTTACACCTACCCAATCGTGACCAGCTCCGCCGGCCCACCCTCGGCTACCGCCTCTTCCTTCATCTCCGAGATAGTGATGCGCCGGAGCACCTCTTCGATGCTATGACTCACCCGCCGCAGGGGCTCGCGGATATTGCAACGATCGCTCTGGTCGCATTCCCCGCGCACCGTAACGCACGATGTAATAAAAAGCGGACCGTCAATCGCCCGGATGACTTCGAACGCCGTAATCGTTCTCGGATCGCGAGCCAGCGTATATCCACCGTTCGTCCCGTGCTGCGAATGCAGCAACCCGGCCTTTACCAGCCGCTGTAAAATCTTCGCCAGCGCCTCCTGGGGGATGTGGTAGGAATCCGCCACGTCCTTGGCGCTGCACGCTCCCCGCTCCGCATGCTCGGCCAGATGCTTCATGGCCATCAACCCGTAATCCGCCTTTTTGGTCAGTTTGAGCATGGTCTAGGTCAAAAGCCGACCTTTTTAGTCGGACATCACTATTCTAGGGCCCAACCTGCTCAAATGCAAGCCCTTACAGGCAATGGTTGAAAAGCGCTATCAAAATGTGAATGATGGCAGCGAACCGCTCGGCTGTAGTCGTGCCGGGCGGTCATCAGGTGAGAATGCGAGAAAAAAGATCACCCGAGGGACTTGACAACCCACTCAGCAGGTCTAAAATACCGCCAATTTCCGGCGAATTTTCCCTGCATTGCTCGAACAGGGAACTCCAGCACCCGGATTTATGACTCCAACCCCGTCGTCCCAACCTCCCGAGAAGAGCAGCAACATGGCACCGTGCAAGCACCCCCGCGTGCAAATCGTGGCCCGCGAAGAAGACGCCGAATTCGTTGAGTGCCTGGAATGTCGCGAAATCTTCGAGTCCAGCGAATTCAAGGACATGGCCATCGAGGAGACCAAATTCTCGGAAAGAATCCGACCCCGGCGCGTGACAAAGGTAACCCGCTCCAGCCCTTTACCCTTGCCGGCTGTCATAACAGTTTGTTAGTGTCGGCCGGGGACAACTTTGCCTGCCAAAAGCCAAACTCCGCTCGTAGCTTTGGTTGTCGACGACTCCATGCTGATCCGGCACACTGTCTGCCGGTTTCTTGAAGAGCGAGGCCATTCGGTGGAGTCGGCGACCAACGGCGAGGAGGCCCTGCCGATCGTTAAGCGGATTCGTCCGGACATCATCATCACGGACATGCAAATGCCGAAGATGAGCGGTACCGAACTCATCACCGCGCTAAAGGCTCAGCCCGAGACGGCCGACATTCCCATCGTCATCGTGGCGGGTAAGAACAGCGGATTCGACACCAACGAGCACCGGGCCAACTTCGCCATCTTCAAAGATATCGACATCGAGGCCCAGCTCGAAAAGGCGCTCGAGGCCGTGCTGGGAAGCCGCGCCAAGAGCAAAGCTGCCGCCCTCTGAGAACTCCAACCTGAGAACTGGGAACTGATTTTTCAAACAACCAGTCCCGACCTCTAGAGCCTCATCCCAGCTTCCGCCGAAAAATCCTCCAGCCGCAAAATCTCCGGCCAGAAATTTAGGATACGCCGCAGCCGCAATCATGGCGGCATTGTCTGTCGCAAGCGGACGCGAAGGAAAATACACGGGCAGGCCCTCCATGGACCCGCCTGTTCAAAACGCTGGCGTAACTCGTTGTTCGCCGCCACGCCACCGGTTACGAATACGGTCGCGACATCACAGGCACGCGCCGCCGCCAGAGTCTTCGCAACGCAGATCTTCCACCATCGCTCGCTGAAACGACGCCACCAGGTTCAAGGTCTTGGTGTCGCAATGCAGCAGATAGTCCTCGAGCGTGGGTTTATCCTGCTTAGCCAAGACATGGTTAGCCAACATGCCGGCCAGCGCCTGACGCCGCGTCTCAATCGAAGCTTGCAGGTCGTGAACTTCGACATAACGCAAGACCGAGGTCTTGATTCCACTGTAAGAGAAATCGAAGCGCGGTTCTGATCCCGCATCGCTTGTCCTTCCGGTCCCGGATGCTTTAGCTGTGCCGGCGGAAACTTAACCGCTGTGGGGTCGCCGTGCGTGGACAGTCTGTCAATGATCGGCCCGCCCGGATACCCCAACCCCAGCAGCTTCGCGACTTTGTCGAAAGCCTCGCCGGCCGCGTCGTCGCGAGTGTGGCCGATGTTCCTGTACGACCATCCTGCTGCCCGCTGTTCGGCCAGATAGAGATGGGTATGTCCGCCAGAGACCACCAGCGCCAGTACCGGAAACTTGATCTCCCGATTGTCCTTCTGCCGCTCTTCGAGCAGCACGGCGTGGATGTGCCCTTCAAGGTGATTCACCGCGATCAGAGGCTTGTCGAGCGCGAAGGCCAGTGCCTTGGCATAGCTGATTCCAACCAGCAGGGCGCCGGCCAGCCCCGGTCCCTGCGTGACTGCCAGCGCGTCGATGGATTGGTAGCTCTGCCCGGCATCAGCCAGCGCCTTGCGCACCACCGGCACAATCGCCTTCAGATGCTCCCGCGAAGCCAGCTCGGGAACCACGCCACCATAAGGCTGGTGCGCGGCGATCTGCGAAAACACCACATTCGACATCAGCTTCTCTCCCGAACGCACCACCGCAGCGGCGGTTTCGTCGCAGGAGCTTTCAATGCCGAGGATGTGGGTACCATCCATGCGTCTAGTTTAAATCACGAATTACGCGGGAACAGCCGTCTCCGGCTGTCCGGTCGCCCGCAGGGCGACTACAATATCTCGTGATGTCGAGCGGAACTTCGAGGAACCAGAGCACCAGCTTCCCCGCCACCGAGCCGGTAAGCCCGCTTTACGATACACGCCTGCCTCAGCTCTCGCGCTGGCGGCGAATGCAGATTCCGATCATCGCGTCCCTGGTGATCGCCATCATTCGCGTGCTCGGGCCCACGCTGCGTTTCGAAGAGCTGGGCATGCATCACTACCGGCAATCGCGCGCTCGGGGTGAGCCGGTGATTTCCGCCTTTTGGCATCGCTGCATCATTTCCGCCACGTGGTACTGGCGCAACCGGGGAGCGGTGGTGATGAACACCACTAACTTCGACGGCCAGTGGACGCGGCGCGTGATTGAGCACTTCGGCTTCGGCACCGCACAGGGCAGTTCCACCCGTGGAGGTCTGCGCGGACTGGCGGTCATGGCGCGCCGTCTGGAGGAAGGCTTTGACTCCGCCTTCACCATCGATGGCCCGCGTGGACCGCGCTACGTCGCCAAACCCGGCCCGGTGATGCTGGCCCGAAAGACCGGCACGTCCCATCTATGTGTTCCATATCGGAGTCGAAAGAGCGCACACATTGGAAAAAGCCTGGGACAAGATGCAGATACCACATCTCTTCTCCCGCGCGGTCATCGTAAGCGCGCCGCTGATCCTGGTTTCTCCCGATGCGGACGCGGACGAACTGAAGCGCAAGCACGCCGAGATGCAGGCCGCGCTCGAACGCGTGCGCGACGTGGCCGAATCATGGTTCGGATTGAGCGAGAAGAGCGCCGAGGAACTGCGCCAGGAGTGGAACGCTGGAGCTGAGTCGAGCGAATGCCGATGCTCAAAGACTTTCGCCCTCTCGATCATTCGCACTCTTGCGCGAGCATGACCATCAGGCCTATCTCGTGGGCGGATGCGTGCGCGATCTTCTGCTCGGCCGCAACGCCCACAGACTACGACGTAGCAACCGATGCCACGCCCGACGAGGTAATGCGCATCTTTCCCGATACTTACGCAGTGGGAGCGCAGTTCGGAGTCGTGCTGGTGCCGGCTGGAGACGTCGCGAGCAACGTCTAGAAACGCGGAAAATACTCGGAGACGTAACTTGCTACGTCTCTCAATCCGTTAGCGCAGATGCCTCCGTCGTCGAGGTTGCCACCTTCCGCAGCGACGTCGGCTACTCCGACGGCCGCCATCCCGATCAGGTGCGTTTCAGCAAGAGTCCACAGGAAGATGTCGATCGCCGTGACTTCACCATCAACGGCATGCTGCTTGATCCCGTGGCAAACCAAGTTCTTGACTACGTCGGGGGACAAAAAGATCTGCAGGCCAAAATCATCCGCACCATCGGCCGTCCCGAGCTGCGCTTCGGCGAGGACAAGCTGCGCATGCTGCGCGCCGTTCGCTTCGCTGCGCGTTTCGGATACACCATCGAGCCGGCAACGTTTGCCGCAATCCAGAAGCTGGCTCCCGGAATTCATCAAGTCTCACGCGAGCGGGTACGCGATGAACTGACCAAAATGCTCACCGAGGGTCAGGCTCACGCGGCTTTTCTCCTGCTCGACGAGACCGGTCTGTTGCGGGAAGTGCTGCCGGAGATTTCGGCCATGAAGGGTGTGCAACAGCCGCCGGAGTTTCATCCGGAAGGCGATGTTTTCGTGCACACCCTTCTATTGCTGCAGAAGTTGCCGCATCCCTGCCCTCCGGCACTGGCTTGGGGCGCGCTTCTGCACGATGTCGGCAAACCTTCGACATTTCGCGTCGCGCCGGATCGCATTCGTTTCGACAATCATGTGGACGTTGGAGTGAAGATGGCGGAAGAAATCTGCCGGCGCCTGCGTTTTTCCAACGACGATACCGAGCAGATTCTGGCGCTGATCGACAATCACATGCGGTTCGCCCAAGTGCCGCAGATGAAGGATTCGACGTTCAAGAGATTTGTGCGTCAGCCGCATTTCGACGAACATCTCGAGCTGCATCGCTTGGATTGTGAGGCCAGTCATGGCGACCTGACTTCCTACCGGTTCACTCGCGAGAGGATCGCGTCCATCCCCCCCGAGTCCATTCGCCCGGCGCCACTGGTCAGCGGAGACGACCTGATCGCAGCCGGCTACGAACCCGGGCCTCGTTTCAAGGAAATCCTTTCCAGGTGGAAGATGCCCAACTCGAAGGTCGCCTGCAATCGAAGGAAAGCGCTATGCAGTATGTAGACGGCAATTTCCGTTGGCGGCCAATAAATCGGTTCCGAACTGACTGGGCTGAAACCTGTCAAGCCCTCTGGACGCCAAGTCTTCTTTAAGAGTGAGCCCAAAGAAATATATTTTTTCCGACCATGTCCCATTTACCCCGGCGCAAATTGTTATTCTGGAAATATAGAGAGTGGCTCGCGAAGGCGCGAAGTTTTGACCGGACGAATGCTTCAATTACCGCAATCCCAAGAGTGCTAGCGCAGCCCGGGAATGTTAAGATCGACCCTATTCTCACCAGGAATTTGAATCAACCATGACTCGCACGATGGAACAAGCCGGCGCAGGACTGGAAAAGATCGTTGCCGGGAGTTTGCGGCGCGCGCCTGCCGGACAAGGCCCGGTTCTGGCTTGGGCGCTGGCGTGCGGGCATGCGGTGGCGACGCGGACTCGGGCCCTCGATTTCGTCCAGGGCATTCTGCGGGTGGAGGTGCCGGACTGGGGCTGGCGAGCCGAGTTGCAGGCATTGGCGCCACAGTATCTGGCGGTGATCAATCGTTACGTAGCTGAGAGCGTGAAGCGGATTGAGTTTGTGATTCTGGATAGAGCCGCGGGCGAGGGCGCCCGCGCCACACAAAACACGAACATGAAAGTCACCGAAAAAGACGTTGCCTACGTAGCCGATCTCGGCAATCTGGAATTGACCGATGACGAGCGAACGCGCATGGTGCGCGACCTCAACTCGATTCTCGGCCACATTGACAGCCTGAACGAGTTGGATACGACAAACGTTCAGCCCATGGCACAGGTGTCCGACCGCTACGGCGTGGACCAGTCGAAGCAGGGAAGTGAGCGCTTCGCTTACGCCAGCCGTGAAGACATCCATGAAGGCTTGCGCAAGTCGCTGCCGCATGAAGTGGCGCTGCAAAACGCTCCCGATTCGGATGGAACGTTTTTCAAAGTGCCGAAAGTGATTGAAAGGTAGCAATGGTCGTTAGTCGTTGGCCTTTGGTCTTTGGCCAACGACCAAAGACCAAGGACCAACGACGGTTCTTATGAATCTGAACCTGCTCACCATCGATGCCGCCCGCTCCGCTGTTCAGGAGCGCAAGACCAGCGCCGCGGCGCTGGCGGAGTCGTTTTACGCCAAGATTGAGAGCGACGATCCGAAGATTGGCGCATTTCTGACCTTGTCGAAAGAGCGGGCCATGGCCAAGGCGGCGGAGATGGACGCTCTCGCCGCCAAAGGCGAGAAGCTTCCGCCGCTGGGCGGCGTGCCGGTTGGAATCAAAGATGTGATGGTAACCAAGGGCATCCGCACTACGGCCGGCTCAAAAATTCTGGGCAATTATATTCCGCCTTACGATTGCACGGCAGTGGCGCGGCTCGAAGCGGCGGGCGCGGTGGTGTTGGGAAAATTGAACTGCGATGAGTTCGCGATGGGCTCGTCCAACGAGAACTCGGCCTGGAAGCCGGTGCACAATCCGCGCGATCTGACCCGCGTTCCCGGCGGTTCTTCAGGAGGATCGGCGGCGGCGGTGGCTGCGGACATGGCGGTGGTGGCGTTGGGATCCGATACCGGCGGTTCGATTCGCCAGCCGGCGTCGTTTTGCGGCGTGGTCGGACTGATGCCGACTTACGGACGAGTTTCACGCTACGGGTTGATCGCGTTTGCTTCGTCGCTCGATCACATCGGGCCGCTCACGAAAACGGTGAAAGACGCAGCCATCGTCTTGCGAACCATCGCCGGCCGCGATCCCATGGATTCAACTTCCGCCGAGGTTCCGGTGCCGGATTATGTCGCGGAGCTGGAAAAGCCGGTGCGCGGGCTGAAGATCGGCGTGGCCAAGGAATATTTGGGAGAAGGCCTGGATGGCGAAGTCCGCAAAGCCATCGAAGCCGCCATTCAGAAGCTGGCCAAGCAGGGATGCGAGATCGTCGAAGTCTCGTTGCCCGCACACCAAGTACGCGATTCCGACTTACTACATCGTGGCTACGGCGGAGGCTTCGTCGAACCTGGCGAGATTCGACGGCGTGAGGTATGGGTATCGCGCGAAGGACGCGCGGACGCTTTCAGAAATGTACCGGCGCAGCCGTGATCAGGGTTTTGGCGCGGAAGTGAAACGCCGCATCATGCTGGGCACATATGCGCTGAGCGCGGGATACTACGACGCTTATTATCTGAAAGCGCAAAGGGTGCGCACCTTGCTGACCCGGGATTTCGAAGAGGCGTTCAAGAAGGTCGACGCTATCGTGGCGCCGGTCAGTCCCACGGCCGCATTCAAGCTGGGCGAGAAGGTGGACGATCCGCTGGCCATGTATCTGGCGGATATCTACACGGTGACCGCCGATCTTGCCGGCATTCCGGGAATTTCCGTGCCCTGCGGCGAGACCAAAGAGAAATTGCCCATCGGATTACAGATTCTGGGACGGCATTTTGACGAGAGCACAATTTTGAGAATTGCGCAGGCAAGCGAAAACGCCGCGTAACGGAATCTAACTGTGGAGACGTAGCTTGCTATGTCTCTGAATCTTACAGTGATCGCCATCGGCTCCGGCCGGTGGCGATTTTGTTTTGCGGGCCACGACAACGCCGAGCTGCGCTCGGCCGGACAGCCGGGGGCGGCTGTCCCCACGTGGCCTTTTGCAGTTCTACAAATCTTAAATCACACAAATCATCATAGGAGAGAAGCACTCATGAAATCGAATTCGATGAGCAGAATCATACTGGCGGCTGTGTTGAGCATTTCGTTGGCTACGCCACTGGATGCAGCGCGCAGTGGATCAGCGTGGCGCTGGCCGATTTGCCAGTCCTCACGCAGATGGCATTGAACCTCGCCGCCCTGGTAGCCACGCTGCAATCCGGCAAACAACTCAGCCCAGGGGAAGCGGTTGCCATCCAGAACATCTCGGCGGAAGCGAGCAAGGATCTGACCTTGCTGCAGTCGCTCTATAACCAGTACAAGGCCAATCCGAGCGCGGACACTCTTCAGAAAATCGAGAGCCTGATTCAGGACACGACCCAAAGCCTGCCGGCACTGTTGCAGGCGGCCCACATCAACGACCCTGCGCTTTCCGCGCGCATCACGGCGGCGGTGAATTTGATCCTGACCACGGTAAACAGTTTTGCGGCTCTGATTCCGCAGCCTTCATCTTCATCCGTACCCGTAGCACTGGCGAGGACGGCGCGGCAGAACACGGTTGTTCCTCAGCCCAGGGACTTGAAGAAGCAGTGGAACCAGCAGGTGTGCGCTCCCAGCGGCAATGCTGCTCTTGATGCCGCACTCTCCGAGCGAAAGTTGAAATAAGAACCAGTTCTCGTTCGTAGTTTGAAGTTCTCAGGCGAGCGGGGATTCTACTTTCTGCGCCAGCGCACGCCATCTTTGGTGATTTCGACCAGCAGGCCAGCGGAGGTTAGTTCATCGCGAATGGCGTCGGACAATTGGAAGTTACGCGCCTGGCGGGCGGCTTTCATCTCCGCAATCTTCTTTTCAATGTCCGTGTCGGAAAGGCCTTGAGTGCCGGCCTCGAGTAATTCCTGGCTGACGTCTTTTTCGCGGCCTTCCGTCTTCGCCCATTCCAGAATAGCTTGCATCTTGGGTGCGTCGTCATCCCGCAGGACGGCGAAGATGTCGTCGAACTTCTGCAGCGCCGCGAGCAACGGCGCGACATCGTCTTGCTTGATTTGGCCGCCATCGATCATGACGTTGGCTTTGCGCACCATGTCGAAGATGGCGGCCTGGGCCTGCGCGGTGTTGAGATCGTCTTCCAGGGCGGCGGTCATGCGTTCCACGGTTTCGCGCGCAAGCGTGGAATCGCTGGCGCCGGAAGGGAATTGGCCAGTGTTCAGAGCGCAGCTGGAAATTTCGCAGCTTGTCCACGTTGCTGGCCATCTGCTTCAAGCCGTCGAAGGTGAAGTTGAGCTGGTGACGGTAGGGAACGGAGGCCAGCAGCAGCCGGATGGAAGAAGGCTTGTATCCTTTGAGCGCCAGATCGCGCAAGGTGAAGAAATTACCGGCGCTCTTGGACATCTTCTCGCCTTCGACCAGCAGAAAGCGGGCGTGAAACCAGAAGTGGGCGAACGGCTTCCCGGTCAGCGCTTCGGATTGCGCGATTTCGTTTTCGTGATGCGGAAAGATGAGATCTTCGCCGCCGGCGTGCAAGTCGAAAGTTTCGCCCAGTTCCCCCATCGACATGGTGGAACACTCGATGTGCCAGCCCGGCCGTCCCCGTCCGATCGGACTCTCCCAGAACGCCTCGCCCGGCTTGGGCGCTTTCCATAAGGCGAAGTCACGGGCGCTATCTTTTTCGTATTCGTCCACATCCACGCGCGCGCCGTCTTCCATGCCGGCAAAATCCTTCTTCGAAAGCTTGCCGTAGCCGGGAAACTTCGCAATGCGGAAGTAGTAAGAGCCGTCGTCGGTGCGGTAGGCGAATCCCTTCTTTTCAAGTTCGGCAACGAACCGGGCCATCTCCTGGATGTGATCGGTGGCGCGCGCAAGGATGGGCTGTTCGATGTTCAGAGTCGCGCTGTCTTCCAGAAAAGCCTTTTCGTACTTGGCGGTGTAGTCCTTGACACTCAGGCCTTCCTGGGCGGAGTTGCGGATAATCTTGTCGTCCACGTCGGTGATGTTCATGACGTGGCGGACGGAGAACCCGCTCTGCAGCAGGAAGCGTCGCAGAAGATCGACGGCCACAAAGGTGCGGAAGTTGCCGATGTGGCCGTAGTCGTAGACGGTAGGCCCGCAGGCATACATGCGAACTTCGTTGCCTTGTAGCGGGTGAAACTCTTCGATTTTGCCGGACAGCGTGTTGTAGAGGCGCAGCGCCATGAGAGAAGGAAGTCGATAGACAGAATCGTTAGGACAGAATCGTTAATTCTAGGTGGACACAAGAAAAAGGGTCAAATCGAGCTGCTCGCCGGCTTGTGTTCCGCCGGAGGGTGATTAGCGGCGCGCAGGCGCTGGCCCACAAGAAACACATAGTGCATCGCCGAGACTATCGTGAACCCAACCGTGGCATGGAGAAATGTGGCCTGCGTAATCCAGACCCAGCGCGTATGTTCGACCTGAAACAGCAGGACAAAGAAGACCGCGGCCACCTGGGCAAACGTGTTGGCTTTGCCAAAGATGCTGGGACGGAAGTCGCGCAGCCCGGCGATGGCGTAGAGCACGGCGCTGGCGCACAGAATCGAAATGTCGCGGCTAAACACCAGCACCGTGTACTTCCACGCAATCTTGTGCAGGATGGCGAGCACCATGAACATGGTGCTGAGCAGAAGCTTGTCGGCGATGGGATCGAGATATTGGCCGAGCACGGTCTGCTGCTTCAGGGTGCGAGCCAGCAATCCATCGAGGCCGTCACTCATTCCGGCCAGCACAAACAATATGAGCGCCCACTTGTAGTGGCCTGCGACCAGGTTGATCACGATGAACGGCACAAACCCCATGCGCAGCAGGGTCAACTGGTTGGGCGCAGTGAGCAATTGGGAGAGCTTCACTTCTGCTCTCCGGATGGGTCGAGATGATTTGCGCCCCAGGCAAACATGGCGTCGAGCGGATCGGTAAGCTGCACACACGATTGTCGCTGCGGGCGAGCCAGTTTGCAACTAGAGGCGGCGTCTCGGTTGCATTCTCTTGTCCTTTGTAAGTAGCATCCCACCGCATACGTTGTTACGCCAGAAAGGCGACTTACGATGACCCAGACAAAAAGCCTGCGACTGCACCGCCGTCGTGCTGGGATTGCGAAGCGGATCCCATCGGAAGCCTAAAACAGATGCTTGTGATCTCGTTCAGAGCAGGCGCATCAAGCTCGGACAGAATCCCGCCCAGCGGCCAGTATTTCTGAAGCCGCACGGCGTCGCTTTTGACTATCGAGGAGTCATCCCACAGGTGGCTTGAATATGGGCTAGCCACTCACCTATGCCCTAGGGCTATGCTGGCAGATCATTTCGTTTCGGATCACGACCTGTATGCCGACTTGTCGTTACTAATCGCAGCGAGCGGGCGTCAGCCGGCTATATTTTCAACTCGCGAATCGCGTCCCCAGCGCCGCTGAGGTTGGCAAGCCGCATCTCGGAATACTTTCGGGATAGAAGCACACCGGGCGCGCCGGCGCGGAAAGCCGCCAGAACTGCTTCCTTTACGCTTTGCGGCGTGCACTTGCTGTTATTGGGCTCGGTCGGAATATCGATATCAATGCCGGGCCAGATCAGAGTGTTCGTGCCGGCAACACCCTCCAGCGCGCGTTTCGTCTCGCGGTAGACGTAGTCGGCTGAAAGCCCGGTGTGAGGAATCTGATCGTAGCTGCGCTCCTTGAATCCCATCAGCGCATAGTTCAAATCGATCAGGCCCTGTTTCGAGAGATCTCCATAAAGTGTCGAGCCGATATTGTCCGCGTACAGCGCCATGCGCTCGCCGCCGCAGTTGTTGTACATCACGACTTTTATGAAATCTGAATAATTCGAGAGCTCATGCAGGTCCTGTTCCGCGCGGTAGATCGGATTGAAGGAATTGTTGTGCCAGATGTGCCAGCCCACCGGCACCGTCGGCTTCGCTGTCTTTACGGTTTTGTAGATTGCGGCGTAGGTTTCGCGAAGACTGTCGGTGAAGAGCATTTCCCAGGCGGCCAGTTCGGGATACCGCAACAGGAGCCGCCAGAATTGAACGTAGTAGCCGTCCACGGGGCGCTTGCCGCTGCGCGCCGAGCGAACGAATTTCTCCAGCTCGAGAAATCCCTGCCGGGCGCGCTCCACATTGATGCCGCGCTGCTTGGCCTTGGCCTGACAAAACTCGCAGAAGCAGGTCACGTTACCCGGATCGATCGGCGGTGTGTCATGCGTGGCCCCAAGACTGTCCGAAAGCGCACCCTGCCGCTCGGATCCCCACATGATTCCGTCGATGTCATAGGAACGGGCATAGTCCTCGACCAGGCCGGTAAAGAAATTCCGGTAGTCGGGATTGTTGACGCACAGCGTCTCGGCATTCCGCCCGTACAGGTCGCGCTCCTGAACTTTCTCGATGTTCGGCAAGTCGGTGCGAAACACGTCCTCGAGCCAGCAGATGACCTTCATGCCGCGCTTCTTCGCCGCCGGGAGCACTTCGGCCAGGATGTCCAGGTCGCCGTGGTCGGGCGCGCGAGTGTCCTTGATGACCGTGTTCTTGTAGTACTGGGGATGAGGGGTGGCGAAGTTCCCGCCGTGAAAATTGAGATCGTACTCCTGCTTGCCGTGATCGGGCAGCGGCTGGCCCGGAATCTGTCTTCCGGCGATGCCCCGGCCGTAGGTGAATACCGCAAGAAACAGCGTATTCACGCAGGCACGTTCCTGAAGCACATCAAGGACTTTCTCGGTACCTTCATCCACAAACGAAATTGCTCCGACCTGGATGCCGATCATTTTGGAGGAGACAGCAGTATGTCCCGAAGTTGGCATGGCCAGGGCGGCGCCGGCCCCAGCGGTGATCTTCAGGAATTCGCGGCGATTCACGTCCGAGTTCAACATGGATTACTCCTATTGTCTTTGGTAGCAGCCGATGTCTATTTTTCCGGATTTGACTCGCGGTGAGCCTTCAAGATCCAGTTCTCCCACCGGCACTCCGTCAGTCGTGCCGGCAGCGATCGCGGGAGAATCTGATTGCAGATGAAAGTCGTTCGCGGCAGCGTCAACAAAATGCGGATCGAGAAAACGGGAATGACGGTCATTCCCCGTGGACTCAACATATTTGTCGAATCCTGTCACGGTGGCGGAAGCCTCTGCCCATGTGCTCGCCTTCGCTCCGGAGGCACAGTAATAAAGGTTGTGATCGATATTGACGGGCGGCTGGTTTTTGTCGACCTGCGATTTGTTCAGCGTCATAAGGCAGCGGGACCCTGCATAGACGATGTTGTTCGCAAAAATATTGTCCGCCATGTTCCACTGCATCTGGAACTCACCGGAGCCGGTTCCCGACGTATCGTTTTCGTAGAGCGTGTTGTTGACCACCGTGCAGTGATCGGTGTGTCCCCGCTCAGGCGCATAGCCTCCGATGGAAACACCTGCGGTATGGCAGTGATAGATAAGATTGTTTCGCGCAGTGATGTAGCTGGTGGCGCGGTCCTTGTGCTCACTCGCCAGCTCGATTCCAAAGTCCACATCGTGAATGACGTTCTGTTCGATCAGGATTCTGGTGCCGCCGTCCACGTAAATGCCGTCGGAGTTTTCCTCGTTCCGGTATGCCGGATTGCCGCGCGAGGTGATGTTGTAAACCAGATTGCCGCTGACCACTCCGTCGCGGGCCTGGTCGACGGCAGGGTCGGGCGCCGTGCGCTCGAAACCGATGACGTCGATTCCGATGTTGTTGTTGTCGTGGACAACATTGTGCGTAATGCGGAAGTTCGTGACGTTCCCGTTCACTACCAGCGACTCGCTCGAACCGGTTTTGAGGTGATGCACCTCATTGCCGTCAATGATCAAGTCAGTGATCGGCGTCTTGGCGTCGGTACCGTATACGGCAATGCCAAACCCGTTGCCGCCGCGTCCCGGAGCATCACGGCCCTCAAAAGTCTGCTCAATATGATGGACGTTGTTCTTCAGCAGTTCTATATGGGAGCCGGCCCCGATCACGCTGATACCCAACGGAGCGAGCCGATGTTCGGCGGTGCGGAAGTTGCGAATTTCAAAGCCTTCGATTCTGCACGTAACTCTGATTGTGAATCGTGAGTACGCCGCTTCTTCCAGAGGGAGTGAAATGCGCTGCATCCAGGACCGCCGTTTCGCCGGGATAGCTTCTAAAAGTAATGAATCCATCGCTCGCGTTGCCGGATGCGTTGATGCTCACCAGTTCTTCGTAGATTCCACCCCGCACATTGACGGTACTGCCCGCCCGCGCGGTGTCTGCGGCATGTTGAATGGTGCGCCAAGGCGCCGCTTGCGTGCCGGGATTCGAATCATTCCCGGTCGTCGCCACATAGAAGGAGGAGTTTGGCTGGCCAAACGCTCCGGAGACGCAAGCAAGGAATATAACGAGGGTTGAAAATTTCATGCTCATCACTCCTATGCCTCTACACCAACGGCTGATCAGGTTTGTAATTGTGGCGCAGCGTCAACGAGCCATCCGCATTGACCTTCTGCCGGCACGCCCATCGAACCGGATGACGCACGCCCTTCACTTCGAGCTCAGCTTTCAGCCGCAGCCCCTCCCATTGGACGCCTGCAGGCAGCATCAGCATGGCTTGATGAACGCCAGTCGGCTTCGGATACCCAGGGTCGACGCAGCCTGATACGTTGACCTTGTTGTCTTCACTGAACACGGTAAGGCGAAGCACTCCCGGAACCGGAGTGATTCCATCGTTTGCCAGTCCGATCACCAGACCGTTCGCTCCGTCCCGCTTGAAGGTCCAGATAAACGACGGGCGGATGCGATAGCCGATCTGGCGGGCCATCTCATCGATCGGCCCGGGAAACTTTTCGTAGTAGCTCGTAATGCTGCGGGCCGATTGCTTGTGCCAACTCCAAACCGATAGATAGTTGACGCCGACATCGGCGGCGTGAGAAATGATCTGCTCGTTGTAGGTGATTCCGTCTTCGTCGATCTGAAGTTGCTTCGGATCGCCGGTGGTGAAACCAACCTCGCAGATCGCCGCCGCCCAGGGTGGACGGTAGCTCAACGCCTCGATCTGAGTGTTCTCAATGAAGATCGTGTCGGTACGCAGCCAGTTGCCGGTGCGCATGGTGCGATCCAGCATGTCGGCGTTGCCCACGTTGCTGAAGTCGGGCTGCGTGTTCGTGGCCAGCGGGACTTTGGTCCAGTGTTCGAGTTGCATCTCGAACATGGACGCCCAGGTCTGTTCCGCGACCAACTGGCTGGGAAACGGATTGCCCTCGTACGGCCAGGTGTGCCCTTCGCCCCAGAAGCCGTACATCATCGTGTCCATGAACTCGATCTGCGGATGACCGTTGAGTTCGGCGGCCAGCAGCTCATTCAATTCGCGAAACGCAGCCTGATACGCCGGGTGATCGTAGCGCGGCACGCGGTTGTCTTTCTTGTAGCGCATTTCCGCGGGGTTGCCCTTCCACTCGCCTTTGAGCTTTACGTAGGGAACCTTGTTGAGGAGAAAGTCCGGCATCCCCGGCTCGGGAACAGTCGGGATTCTCCAGCTGGACCCGGAACCCGATGGGCTTGTCGTAGCGCCGAGCCAGATCGAACGCAATCTTCCACCACTCCGGGAAGTCGAGCCGGCCCGGCTGCTTCTGGACCTCGCGCCAGTTGGGACGGAGGTAGACCTTCTGCACGAAGGGCAGCTTGACCAGATCCTCCAGAGTTTGTTCCTGGGTCTGACCGGGAACATTGAGCGGCCCGGTGTCGTCGGAAAGATAAGCGATGAGACCCATGCCGTAATTGCTGACGATTTCCCGGGACGGCGAAGTGATCATCGAGACATCGCTGTCGGGAACAACGGCGCAGGGACCGTACTGCGGGAACGGCCCCTGATAAAGCCGGTCGGGAACCGCAGGCCCCGATCCCCAATCGTATTTGTCCCAGTTGTGTTCAGGGATGGAGGCGTTGGCGCTGGCCTTGAGCAGGCCGACTGCGAGTCCGGTTGCGGTGGCGGATTTCAAGAAGCTGCGTCGATCCATTGAGCTCTCCGGCAAGGGCGAAGTTCGGCAACCAGCGCGCGATACCGGAGATAGTACATCAGAATCGAAACAACACGAAAGTGTAAGAAATAATTCGTAAGGTGGCGGGGGTGAGGCTGAAATCGACATTTTGGGCGATGAGAGCAACTTAGCCACTGACAGGCTGAGATTCCTACGGAGCATTTGGACGACCGGAACGTCCCGTCTGTCCCCAGGTTTCCCCCACATCGCAGAGTGCGCAATGTGCGGAGCACCCGGCTTCCGTTCCCAAATGTTCCCTGATAAACTCGTAAGTTGTTGTAGGCGCGTAGCGTTTGAGTCGGTGATGGGACCCCAGTAGGCTATAGGCCCGTAGCTCAGTTGGTTAGAGCGCCTCCCTGACACGGAGGAGGTCGATGGTTCGAGTCCATTCGGGCCTACCAAGTCGCTGCCGCATTTTCTACCTGTGATTTCCTACCTATGTTCTTGTTTTTTTCACTGCGCCAGCCGAGACTCAGGTGAGAAATTGTGCGCGTCGTTTGCTCGCGTTTCTCTTCCCCGAGAGGGACTGGCCCTGAATTTTTAGAGGTACGGGCTGGTCGGATCCTTATCGTTGCTGCGGAGGGTTCTCTCATGTTCCTCGCAGGCACTCTCGCGGCGAGTTCCCTCTCTAAGGACACCAACGGTTGACCCTCGCGTGTTTGACCTCGCGGCGCACGCAGTCAGAGATCGCATTCAAGACCTGAGCGAGATCAAGGTGGGAGACAATTGCGTTGTTGATTTCGAGCAGGACTCGTGCCCGATCCGAAGGCAGACGAGCAGAGGTCTGGCTGGTGACATTAGCAGTATCGCCCGAGCGGTCCATGCCCTACTCCCAAGTTCGAAAAGTTTACCTCAGGGAGAGCTTTCACAGCTTGCGAAACATAAGGAATTCAGGCCGAACATCAGGGCCGCCGAGACCCAGTTACCGCCGCGTCCAATCGTTCCCCCAGTGCGGCGAAGGCGGGTGTGGGCCCATTCCAGCGCAACTGTTCCACGTCCCCGAAAAGCGTTATGTCGGTGCGCAAGGTGGCGAGCGTCCGGAAGAGCAGCGCACGCTCCCGCTCGCGGACGAGCGTGTCTGCGAGAGCACTCGGGTTGGTGGCCTTCACATGCCACTCGCGATAGTCCGATGGGATCGATTCGAGGTGGAGAAACTTGGCGAGGACTGCCGCCGAAGACTTCGCACCCCAGCCTTTCAGGCCGGGATAACCGTCAGCCGCGTCGCCCACCAGGGCAAGGTAGTCGGGGATCGAGGCCGGCGAGACCCCAAACTTCTGGACGATACCGGCCTCGTCCAGGGTGACGCGCGTCCGCCGATTCAGCTGGACGATACGTGTGCCGCTCACACATTGGGCGAGATCCTTGTCGGGCGTGCAGATGATCACGCGTTCAACACGCACATCTCGAGCGGCGGCGGTTGCGGCGGCAGCCAGCGCGTCGTCCGCCTCGAACTCCACCATGGGCCAGACCAGAATACCCGCCGCCGCCAGAACGTCTTCGAGCAGTGGGAATTGCGCTAACAAGTCGGGTTCGACGCCTTCGCTCGTCTTGTAGCCCGGCCACAATCCGTTGCGAAAAGATTCAACAACATGGTCGGTTGCCACGGCGATGTGCGTGGTACCGCCCTTGATCATGCCCATCACTGACGCCAGGACGCCCCGGACTGCGCCTACCTCCCGACCATCCGAGTCTTTTGCCGACGGCAGCGCGTAGTAATGGCGGAATAGTTCGTAGGTGCCGTCGACCAGATAGATTTCCAAAGCCGCAACTCCAACACAACCCTATAGGACTGGTGGCGGCTCAATCAACTGATCGAATTACTTCTCAAACAAACGGAGGGTAAGACCAACCGTGAATCCGATGGGGAATCCCGGCGTTGCGTGGACGCGAAATTTTGCGTCCGCCGTGGGCGTCGCTCTTGACTCAAGCCAATTCTGGGTTTCGTAGTAACGCTTGTTGGTCACATTGTCGATGGCGAAATTGAAGTCCAGGCCGTGCCGAATCCGTTTGGAAGTGCTCAGGTCAATCACATCCAGGCCCGTCGCCCTGGGGACGGTTGGGTCCGACCCATCCAGAATGTAATTACTGACGTGACGATAGCGCAGCGATCCGTTGAAACCGTGCCAGTCCGTCATGGTCAGGCCGGAGTTGGCTACCGAATGTGGAGCGCTATCGACATAAACCTGGGGCGTTCCCAAAAAGAGTGCATTGATGACTTGCGTGAATCCGCCGTTGAAGGCCATGTAGCGGGTAATCTGAACAGAAGTCTTTATCTCCCATCCATAGGCCCGGCTCGGTCCTTTGAACTCGAACGTGCCGTCATCAGGAATGTAGACCTGTTCGTTGGAGCGATTGATCAGAAAACCGTCCATGCTGAGGGAAAATCTTCTCAAGTTATGCGCGGTTCCCACTTGGTAGAAATCCGTAGTCGATACTTTGGGCGCGTCCGGCCGCTGCACCACGCCACGGGCGTCCTGGCTGGAGATGCCTCGTCCGTAGCTGGCGTAAAGCGTTAGCGGCACCCGGTACGAGGGTGTGTAGGAAAGATTCAACTTGGGCTGAAAACGCGATGCGCCCTGAACTCCACCGTCGGCTGGAACCAGGTGATCGTTCACATCAAACCGGAAGTAGTCGAATCGTAAGCCAGCGTCGATATGCACTCGTTGGTGCAAAAGGTCGATTCCCTGTTGCGCATAGCCGGCGAGGTTGGTGACATGGGCATGGGCGCTGGTGTGAACCTCTTGAATCTGCCGCGCTATGGTCTGGTTCAGTCCAACGTTGATTTGATTGTCATGAAAGTTACTTCCCATGGTTAGCAATGCGGACTGTCCGAACAGGTGGTAGGGATGCAGATACTGTGTATTGAATCCTTCCTGAAGTCTCGAGTCATGCTGCTGGATCTCGTCCCCTTTGATTAGATCGGCGGGGAGGTAGTGTTCGAGGAAGAACGTGAAATTAGAGTTCAAATCGAAAAGGGACCGGCCCAGGAAGCCATCGACCTTTAAGATGTCGCCGTTCGCGAAATCGCGCTTGTAGTAGGTGGCGAAGGTTCCCAGCCTCACTCGGCCGCCGTCGTAAGGGTCGATGTAGCCGAAGCGGTTCAACTGACCCGCTGCTACCAGGTCCAGCGGAATCTGGCCTGACGAATAGAAATCATTGGTCCCAACATTCAGCTTGAACCCCAGCGACTCTTTCTGATTCAGATGGCGAGTGTAGTTTCCGGTGACGATGTGACGCTTGTAGCGCCCCGGGTTGATGAAGGGGCCGTCGGTGTGCGATCCGTCGTAGGCAATGAAGGCATCCGCGTTCTTGAGTCCCGGGCTGAAGATCGCCAGCCCGCGATAGGCATCGAACGAGCCGCCCTGGCCACGCAAAGTAAGCAGGTTTGGCAGGCTCTCCTTAAGGCGGATGTGCACCACTCCCAGGCCAGAGAAATCTCCGTACTCTGCACTGAAAGGCCCGTTTTGGATGTCAACGTCGTCGATCAGCTCCGGCGTCAGGCTCTTCAGGGCTCCCAGATAGCCCTGACCGTGTCCCTGCGTCCCCTGATTCTGCTGCAGATCGTTGACCAAAACTTTCAAGCCCCCGTTCACTCCACCGTGGTCAAGATTGAATCCAAAGCGGCGAATCTCAAGCGATTTCCCGCCGCCTTCGTGCTGGCCGGTATTGATGCCGGCGGCCAGGGTATCCATCAACTGGTCGTCACGGGAGAACAGCGTGTCCTTATAGACAGTGTCGTTGCGCTGATCGATGGTGGGATCCAACGCAGTCGCGGAAATGACCAGATCCTCGTGCACCGGCGGAATCGTATAGCGAATGACCAGGACCAGCCCTTCCGAGATTTCTGAGGCACTCAAGAGTTTCTCTTGTGCGACTACATATTTCCCCGTCACCTTCAGCTTGAGGGTCCCCTTTGGAGCATGCAGATGGAAATTGCCGCCGGCATCGGTCACTGTCTGCGCCATACCCGACGTCGACTCGGCGGTGACCGAAACCCGCGGCACGACTTCATTTCTCTCCGTCATTACTATCCCGGAGACGATACGGCTTGCTTCCGATTGCGATTGAGAGTTCCCGTAGCTGGCCAGTAAAAGCACGGTCACGAAGCAAGCGCAGGCACTCCCGGCAATAGAGGAACCCAAATTAAGTCCGCCGCGCTTCGTCAACATACCTACATCCCGTTCACCACTCAGACCGGCATGTATAACACGAATGAAATAATCGTGCTACACAAGATCTGTCAGTAGCGGAGTTTGCCTGTTATGAGTACGAGGTTTCCCTGATCTTTCCACCACCCTGTCGCTGCCCTGTTTCGTAGCACGAAGACTACAGTTGTGCTACTCTGGCCGCTTGGAACGTCGGTTTTTCGCTACTGCGGCGGCCGGCAAGCTCATGCACATCCCTGATGGCTACCTCAGTCCCTCGACCTGCGCCGTACTCTACGGCGCCGCCGCTCCTTTCTGGTATGGGGCGTTCGCGCGAGTAAAACGGGTGCTGAACACGAGGCTGGTGCCACTGCTGGCGGTGGCTAGCGCGTTCTGCTTCGTCATCATGATGTTCAATATCCCGCTTCCCGGCGGAACTACCGGGCACGCAGTGGGCGTGGGTGCCGCCACCGTAGTGCTAGGACCGTGGGCTTCGATGCTCGCGCTGTCCATCGCCCTGCTGATTCAGGCTTTGTTTTTCGGCGACGGCGGAATTACCACGCTGGGCGCGAACTGCTTCAACATGGCGATTGTCGGATCGCTGGTCGCATACCTGGTCTACCGCGTGGTTGCAGGCACAGCACCGCTCACGTCGTCGCGCCGGACAATGGCGGCGGCCCTGGCGGGTTATGCGGCAATCAATGCTTCGGCGCTTCTTACCGCGTTTGAATTGGGAATTCAGCCTTTGCTTTTCAAAGACGGCACTGGGGCTCCGTTGTATGCTCCCTACTCGTTGCACATCGCAATTCCAGCGATGATGGTCGGGCACCTCACCTTTGCGGGCCTTGCGGAGTTGTTTGTCTCGGGCGGTGTCGTTGCCTATCTCCAGCGTGCGAATCCCGCATTACTGGATCATCGTCCCTTCGGGCGGGAATGATGATAATGATACGGATAGTAATAGCGAAACGGCTGTGCAGTCCGCTTCGGGGTCAGGTTGGCGACTGGCCCGGCCCCTCTGGATTCGCCTGGCCCTGCTCATGCTGCTGACGCCTCTCGGCATTCTTGCCGCGGGGACCGCATGGGGGGAGTGGAGCGCGAGCGACTTCTCCAACCCTGAGATGCGGCAGCAGATTGCCTCAGCCTCGGGCAACGTCGCGCCTCCTGCCCAGCAGCCTCAGGGATTGCAACGGCTTTCCTCGCTATGGAGCGCGCCCTTCCCGCAGTACGCGCCTCCGTTCGTTCGCCGGCCAGCTTTCGGGTACGTGATGTCGGCGATGTTTGGCAGCGGCCTTACCATGGGATTCTTCTTGCTGATGGGCTGGGTGTTCGTCAGGCGAGAGAATGCAGCGGCAAAGGGTTCACCATGAGTGCCAAGTCCCGCGGATTTGTGGAGCGCAGCCTCTCGTCTTTCGTGGACGCGCTGCAACACACCTTCGAAGCTGAAGAAGTCGCGAAGCAAAAAGGCCTGCTGCAAATTCTCGACCCTCGAGTCAAGATTGTTGCGATCCTGCCGCTCATCCTGATCGCCGCTCTGGCGAGGCAGTTGCCGGTCATCATCGCTCTCTTCGCGTTTGCTATCGTACTGGCTTTGCTGTCGAAGGTTCCCCTGGGCGTGCTGGCAAGAAGAGTCTGGCTGGCGGTGCTGACATTCACTGGATTTATTTCAGTGCCGGCACTTTTCCTGACTCCGGGCCAGGTGATCTACACCTTGCCTCTGCTCGGCTGGACAGTCACGGCGCAGGGACTACGCGCCGCAACTTACCTGATCATGAGGGCTGAGACTGCCGCGACCTTGTCAGCCCTGGTGGTTCTTTGTACGCCCTGGAGCAGCGTCCTGAAGGCCCTTCGAGCGCTGCGATTGCCGGCTGCGCTTGTAGTCATTTTGGGCATGACATACCGCTACATTTTCCTGTTGCTCCGGACCGCACACGAGATGTTTGAGTCGCGAAAGAGCAGGATGGTCGGACGGCTCGAAGGCCGCGAACTTCGGCGAATGGCGACTGCCAGCGCGGGGGTGCTGATGTCGAAAACTGTGCAGCTCAGCGGAGACGTCTATCTGGCCATGAGGTCACGCAGTTTCCACGGCGAAGTTTACGTCCTCGACGAGTTCAAGACGAACTGGTTTGATTGGGCAATGCTGCCGCTCTTTGCCGCAATCGCCTTGCTGGCCTTCTGGTTTGGCCGATGAGAGATTCCCGATGAGAAACTTGCGAAGAGATCGCAATGGGGCGAACTCGTGACCGTCCCCATTCCCATCTCCTCCGAGCCCATCTTTGAACTGCGCGATGTCACCTATCGCTATCATGAGGTGACAGCGCTGGACGGGCTGAACCTGACCGTCCTGCGGGGCCAAAGAATCGTGCTCCTCGGAGCGAACGGTTCCGGGAAGTCAACGCTGCTCAGCGTCCTCGACGGGCTCTATTTTCCCCAGAAAGGCAGCGTCGCATTCTGCGGCGAACCCCTAACCGAAAATCGGCTGCAGACTCAGAAAATCGAGTTCGACTTCAGGCGCCGCGTAGGGCTGGTCTTCCAGAATCCCGACGTCCAGCTGTTCAATCCAACCGTGTTTGACGAAGTCGCTTTCGGACCTCTACAGCTACGCCGGCCCAAGGATCAAATTCTTCTTCGCGTCTCCGAAATGCTCGAGCAAATGGAAATCACGCATTTGAAGGATCGCTCGCCTCATCACCTGTCGACGGGAGAAAAGAAGCGAGTGGCTCTGGCTTCGGTGCTAATCCTCGATCCCGAGGTTCTGCTGCTGGACGAGCCCACGGCCGCTCTTGACCCCAAGAGCGAAAGCCAGATGATCGACTTTCTGGTGAGCTGCAGCGGTGGCCAGAAGACGGTGATCACTGCGACCCATGATCTGGACCTCGTCGAGGATATTGCCGACTATTGCCATGTGTTCCAGCGCGGCCGCATTGCCGCCACAGGCACACCAAGGGAAATTCTGAATGACAACGCGCTCCTGCTGAGCACCAATCTGATACACGCTCATCGCCACGCGCATTCCCCAGGCGAGCTTCATTCGCACCCGCACCGTCACGGCCACAGACACTGAGCCAGAGTCGCGCCAGCCGTCTCCAAGAACCTGTCATCCCGAGCGTAGTCGAGGGACCTCTGTTTGCCGGCGGCCGGCACGGGCCTGTCGTTCACGAATGCTGGCAGCGAATTGTCCACTCGGACGAACATGCCGTGGTGGGAGAGATCCTTCGACTCCGTAGACCGATTCGCAAGCGAATCGGTTTGCTGCGCTCAGGATGACATAAAAGGAAAAAGGGCACAGAGCAAGAAGATGCCAGGGGGAAAAATCAGTCTGCGCCGCCCGGCCGTGGGGACAATTTCGGCTCCAGCACATGCTGCTTGCTTCCGAACCGGAGGCGCATTCTGTCAAGATAGAGATACACGACCGGAGTAGTGAAGAGTGTAAGCGCTTGGCTCATGATCAGTCCGCCGACGATCGTGATCCCCAGGGGACGTCTCAGTTCTGATCCGGTGCCCGTTCCCAGAGCCAGCGGCAATCCCCCCAAGAGAGCCGCCATGGTGGTCATCATGATGGGCCGGAAGCGTCGAATGCACGCTTCGTAGATCGATTCGCCGGAATCCTTCCCCGAACGCTCCGTTTCCAGTGCGTAGTCGATCATCATGATGGCGTTTTTCTTGACGATGCCAATCAGCAGGATGATCCCTATCAATCCCATTACATTCAACTCACTGCCGGTCAACAACAGTGCGAGAATGGCGCCCACACCGGCCGAAGGGAGCGTCGAAAGAATCGTGATGGGATGGATATAGCTCTCATAGAGCACGCCCAGAACAATGTATACCGTGACCAGCGCGGCCAGAATCAGCAAAGGCTCACTGGCGAGAGAAGACTGGAAGGCCGCGGCAGTTCCTTGAAAGCCGGCGCTGATGGTGTTTGGAAAATTGATCGAGCGTTGCGCGTTATTGATCGCGTCGGTCGCCTGCCCTAAAGACACATTGGGCGCCAGATTGAAAGACAACGTCACCGAGGGGTATTGACCCTGGTGGCTCACTGCCAGCGGCGTGTTGGACGGCCCGAACTTGGCGAATGAAGATAAGGGAACGGCAGTCTCATTGGAGGCACGCACGTAAATCGCCTGCAAGGCCTCGGTACTGCGGGAAAATTCCGGAGCTACCTCCATAACGACGTGGTACTGGTTCAACTGCTTGTACATGATCGAGACCTGGCGCTGGCCGAAGGCATCGTACAGGGCGTTATCAATATCGGCGGCAGCGACTCCCAGCCGCGCAGCCGTAACCCGGTCAATAATCACGGTCGCCTCCAGGCCTTTATCCTGCTGATCGGTGTTGACGTCGCGAAGCTCCGGGAGCGAGCGCAGCTTGCTCAGCAGAAGCGGTGACCAGTGATTCAGATCTTCCAGATTCTCGCCCTGCAGGGTGTACTGAAATTGCGCCTGGCTCTGACGGCCGCCGATGGTGAGGTCCTGCGCGGATTGCATAAACAGCGTCGCGCCCGGCACTACCGCGAGCTTGCGGCGCAGTCTGCCGATAATCTGGTCAGCGCTCACCTTGCGCTCAGAGAGCGGTTTCAGGGTAATAAACATGCGGCCCTGATTGGCCGACGTGTTGCCACCCGCGAAGCCCACAATCGTCTCAACTGCCGGATCCTTCATCACCAGGTTCACAAACTGCGTCATCTTTTCCTTCATGGCAGCGAACGAGATATCCTGCGCGGCTTGAACTGACCCCATGACCCGTCCGGTATCCTGCTGCGGGAAAAAACCTTTGGGAACGATGATGTAGAGATAGACGCTCAGGGCAGCGGTAGCGATTGTGATCAGCAAGGTGACAGGCTGATGCCGTAGAACCAGCCTCAGCGCCCGTCTGTAGAGGCCGAGGACAGTGTCAAAGATCCTCTCGCTGAAGCGATAGATGCGCCCGTGTTGCTCTTTTTCTGCGGAGCGCAGAAATTTCGCGCACATCATCGGAGTTACGGTAAGCGATACTAGTAGCGAGACGGCGATCGCCACGCTCAGGGTGACGGCAAATTCCCGGAACAAGCGGCCGACGATTCCCCCCATCATGAGCAGGGGAATAAATACAGCGACCAGTGATGTGCTCATGGACAACACGGTAAAGCCAATTTCTCGGGCGCCCTGAAACGCCGCCGGCACGGGAGCAATTCCGTCCTCGATGTGACGGGTGATGTTTTCCAGCACAACAATCGCGTCGTCCACGACAAACCCGGTGGAAATGGCGAGCGCCATCAGCGAAAGATTGTCCAGGCTGTATCCCAGCAGATACATCACACCGAATGTTCCGATCAGCGACAAAGGAACGGCCACACTGGGGATGAGGGTTGCCCGAAAGGTCCGCAGAAAAGCAAACACCACCAGGATGACCAGGATGACCGAGATCAGCAACGTGAATTCGATGTCATGCACCGAAGCGCGCACGGTGATAGTGCGATCCAGAACCACACTTACGTCAATTGCTGGCGAAATGGAAGACTTGAGCTGGGGCAAAGCTGCCCGCACCCGATCCACGGTCGCGATGATGTTCGCGCCGGGCTGCCGGGAGACGATGATCAGGACCGCGGGTTTTCCGCTGGAAAGCCCGACATTGCGGATGTCCTCGACTGAATCACTCACCTTGCCCACATCGCCTAGACGCACCGGCGCGCCATTGTTATAGGAAACGATCAGCCTGCGGTACTGGTCAGCGAGAAAAATCTGATCGTTGGCATCCAGCGTCCAGGCATTAACCGCGTCGGCCACGTCGCCTTTCGGACGGTTGGCGTTGGCGTTAGTCAGCGCCGTGCGTACCGTGTCCAGGCCGATTCCGAGCTTGTTCAGGAGGGTGGGGTTCAGTTCGGCGCGCACCGCTGGCTTGGCGCCCCCACCTACGAACACCTGGCCCACTCCTTCGACCTGAGCCAACTTCTGCGACAGGATCGAGTCGGCGGCGTCATACATCTGCGGCAGCGTGAGAATATCCGAAGTAAGAGCGAGGATGAGAATGGGCGCATCCGCTGGGTTCACCTTCCGGTAGTTCGGATTGCCCGGCAAGTTGGCCGGAAGCTGGCTGCGCGCCGCATTGATGGCGGCTTGCACATCGCGCCCCGCGGCATCGATGTTGCGGTTAAGGTCGAACTGCAAAGTGATGTTTGTCGACCCCAACTGACTGGTCGAGGTCATCTGGTTGATGCCCGCAATGCGGCCGAACTGGCGTTCCAACGGGGTCGCGACCGCCGAAGCCATGGTCTGCGGACTCGCGCCTGGCAGTCCGGCTCCCACCTGAATCACGGGAAACTCCACCTGTGGCAAAGGTGCTACTGGAAGAAAATTAAAGGCCAGCGCCCCGGCCATGAGCAACGCCGCCGCCAGCAACGAGGTGCCGATGGGGCGCTTTATGAATGGCGCTGAAATATTCATGACTCAGTCCGCTGACGCCCCACCCGGCTCCTCAATCGGGTTGCCAATGTTCAGATGGGAAAAACGCTGCGCCAGCCGGTCGAACCAGAGATATACAACCGGTGTGGTGTAGAGAGTGAGCAACTGGCTCACCAGCAACCCGCCGACAATCGTGATGCCCAGCGGATGGCGCAATTCCGAGCCCGTTCCTCTCCCCAGCGCCAGAGGCAAGCCGCCCAGCAGCGCTGCCATGGTGGTCATCATGATGGGACGAAAACGCAGCAGGCAGGCCTGAAAGATCGCTTCTTCCGGCGGCTTGTGTTCTACCCGTTCCGCTTCGAGCGCGAAGTCGATCATCATGATGGCGTTCTTCTTCACGATTCCAATCAGAAGAATGATGCCAATCAGCGCCACCACTCCGAGATCGTTTCCGGTCAACAGTAGGGCGAGAATTGCGCCCACACCAGCTGAAGGCAACGTCGAAAGAATCGTTACGGGATGGATGTAGCTTTCGTAGAGCACGCCGAGCACGATGTACACGGTGACGATGGCGGCCAGAATCAGCCAGGGCTCGGAAGAAAGTGAGTTCTGGAACGCTGCCGCCGTCCCCTGAAAGCTGGTGTGAATGCTTGGCGGCAGGTGAATGTCCGCCTCCGCTGCCTGGATCGCCTTGGTCGCCTCTCCCAGCGAAACTCCCGGAGCGAGATTGAACGAAAGCGTGACCACCGGGAACTGTCCCTGGTGATTCACCGCCAGATAGGTGTTGGCAGTCTGGAAGTGGCTGAACGACGGCCAGCGGAACCTGGGCTCCGCTGCCGGAGTGTACGTAGATGTTCTTGAGCGAATCCGGATTCTGCGCAAATTGCGGATCGACTTCGAGCACCACGTGATACTGGTTCAACTGCGTAAATATAGTGGAGACCTGGCGCTGCCCGAACGCGTCGTAGAGCGTGTCGTCAATGGCCTGTGGCAGGATTCCCAAACGCGAGGCGGTATCACGGTCGACCACCAGTTCGGCTTTGAGTCCGCCATTTTGCTGGTCTGTGGCGACGTCGCGCATGGACGGCAGCTTGCGCAGCTCGCCCACCAGCTTAGGTGCCCAACCCGACAACTCCTGCGCGTCGGCATCTTCCATCGAATATTGATACTGCGTCCGGCTTACGCGGTCTTCCACCGTGAGGTCCTGCACCGGTTGCATGTACAGGGTGATGCCGTTCACCTTGGCCAGTTCCGGTTGCAAGCGGCGAATGATCTCGGTGGCGGTGGACTTACGCTCGTCACGCGGCTTCAGGTTGATCTGAATGCGCCCGCTGTTGGGAGTGGAGTTGGTGCCGTCAATGCCGATGAAGGACGAAAGGCTGGCAACGTCGGGATCTTTCAGAATCACGCCTGCTAGTGACTGCTGATTTTGCGCCAGAGCGGTGAACGAAGTGTTCTGCGGCCCTTCCGAAATGCCCAGAATCACTCCCGTATCCTGCACCGGGAAGAAGCCCTTGGGCACAACCACATAAAGAAATAGCGTAAGCACCAGCGTTCCCACTGTCACTAGCAGAGTCGTAGTCTGGTGCTTCAGGACAAATTTCAGAGTGCGTCCGTAAAACTCGATCACGCGGTTGTAGAAATTCTCCGTGGATTTGTAAAAACTGCTTTGATGATCGGGATCATGCCGCTTCAATAGCTTCGCGCACATCATCGGCGTCAGGGTCAGCGAGACCACCGCCGAAACCAGAATGGTAACTGCAAGGGTCACGGCAAATTCGCGAAACAGCCGTCCCACGATGTCGCCCATGAACAATAGCGGAATCAGCACCGCGATCAACGACACCGTGAGCGAGACGATGGTGAAGCCAATCTGTGATGACCCTTTCAACGCTGCCTGCAGTGGCGATTCGCCTTCCTCCAGGAAGCGCTCGATGTTTTCGATCATTACGATCGCATCGTCCACCACAAATCCGGTGGAGATGGTCAACGCCATCAGGGTCAAATTGTTCAGGCTGTAGCCCAGCAGATACATCACTCCGAACGTGCCCACCAACGAGAGCGGCACGGCAACGCTGGGAATCACGGTCGCCCGCAGATTTCGCAGGAAAAGAAAGATCACCAGCACTACCAGCCCGACTGTGAGCATGAGCTCGAACTGGACGTCCGCCACCGAAGCCCGAATGGTCTCGGTGCGGTCGGTCAATATTTGCACTTTCACCGAGGCCGGCAGCGACGACTGCAGTTGCTTCAACAGCACCTTCACCCGGTCTGCCACGCTGATGATGTTGCTGCCGGGCTGCCGCTGAATGTTCAACACCACCGCCGGAGTTGTGTTCATCCACGCGGCTTGCTTGATGTTTTCGGCGCTATCCACGGCTGAGGCGACATCGGAGAGCCTTACCGGCGCTCCGTTCTTATAAGCCACTACGATGCTGTTGTATTGCGCGCTCGAACTGAGCTGGTCATTTGCTCCGATGGTGAACGATTGGCGCGGCCCGTCGAGCACTCCCTTGGCTTGGTTCACGTTGGCTGCGGCCAGCGCGGTGCGCAAGTCTTCCAGACTCATTCCGTAAGACGCCAGCGACGTGGGGTTCGCCCGAATCCGCACCGCTGGCTTCTGTCCACCGCTGATGGAAACCAGACCCACACCAGGAAGCTGCGAAATTTTCTGCGCCAGGGCCGTGTCGGCTAGATCCTCCACTTTCGAGAGCGGCAGAGTGTCCGAGGTCAGCGCCAGAGTCAGGATGGGAGAATCCGCCGGATTTACCTTGCTGTAGATCGGCGGGTTTGGCAGGTCCTTCGGCAGGTACGTCGTACCCGCGTTGATTGCAGCCTGCACCTGCTGTTCTTCAACGTCAATATTTTCGTTGAGATTGAACTGGAGCGTAATGATGGAGCTGCCCAGCGAACTGGTTGACGTCATCTGGCTCAGTCCGGGAACCTGACCGAACTGGCGCTCCAGCGGCGCGGTTACCGAAGAGGCCATGACATCGGGGTCGGCGCCGGGATAAAACGTCACTACCTGGATAGTGGGATAGTCGACCTCCGGAAGCGCGGAAACCGGAAGCTGCGTATACGCGACCAGACCCACCAGAAGCAGCCCAACCATCAGCAGGGTGGTTGCTACCGGCCGAAGAATAAAAAGCCGCGACGGACTCATCGTGTTCCTGCAGGCGAAGGCTGTGCTGGCTGAGCTTGTCCAGAAGAAGACTGTCCCGAAGAATCCTGTCCGAACGAAGCCTGCGCCGGTGAAGACTGATTTGGTGAAGACTGGCTCGCCGAAGACTGCCCGTTCCTGTTTCCTCCCGTGCTCCCCGCGTGTGGATCCACTTTGCTGCCAGGTTGCAGCTTATCCTGCCCGTCCATCACCACCACGTCTCCCGGAGCGAGTCCACTGGCGATGGACGCTACGTTGTTCTGCGTAAAGGAAACTGTAACCGGCCTGACGTCGACCGTCTTGTCAGCTTTGACCACGAATACGTAGCTCCCTTGCGGCCCGTTCTGGATCGCCGCCGACGGAACCACGGTTGTGTCTTTGTGCGTTTCCAGTAGCAGCCGCACGTTCACGAACTGGTTGGGCCAAAGGACATTGTCCTGGTTGTTGAACATCGCTTTCAGGCGGCCCGTGCCAGTGGTCTGGTCAATCTGATTGTCGATTGTCAGCAGAGTGCCCGTGGCTAGTTTGGTCTGATCGTCGGAGTTGTAGGCCTCGACCGCAAGCGGCCCCTGGTGCAGATGCTTGGCTACGGTAGGCAGGTTCTCTTGTGGCAGGGTGAAAATGACCGCGATAGGCTGCAGTTGCGTGATCACCAGTAATGGGTTGGTGTCTGCGGCGTGCACCATGTTGCCAACGTCTACCAGGCGCAGTCCGATCCGCCCGTTGATGGGCGAGGTAATGTGGGAGTACACCAGGTTCAGCTTGGCGTTGTCGATCTGGGCCTGATCTGCTCGGACCGCTCCCTCGAGCTGTTCTGCCGCTGCCTTCTGTGTGTCGACCTGTTGCCGGGAAATCGCTCCCGATTCATCCAGCAAGCTCTTGAAGCGTTCGTAATTCAGCTGCGCGTCCTTCAGTTGCGACTGGTCGCGATACAGATTCGCCTGCGCCTGTTCCAGAGCCACCTGGTATGGGCGAGGGTCGATGATCGCCAGCAAGTCTCCTTTATTGACGTTCTGGCCTTCCCTGAAATTCACCTGCGCCAGTTGGCCGTCCACCCGGCTCTTCACGCTGACAGTATTGGACGCTGTCACGCTGCCCAATCCCTTGAGATAGACGGGCACGTCCCGGCGCTGGGCGGTGGCGACGCCAACTGGGACCACCGTCTGCGTGGATGCCCGCGCCGTGCCAGGTTTGGAACTTGCGCTGCACCCCAGCAGAATCGTAGCCGCCAGGCAGAACGTGAGCGTCGCCAAGAGTTGTTGGCCAGATAACCTACGGGCGTTATTGCCATGACCCATGTCGGGCGTTCGCCAGCAGTCTTCAATGCGCGTGTTCACTTGTTGGTTTCCCCCGGGGCACACCGTTACACAATCGGCTGCAGCCAATCTACCGCTCCCTCTTTGACGAGAAAAATTATATCGCGGTTGCGGTTTATCTTCAGTCTTTACAAGACTTTACATTTCCAGGGGGGCCTTGAGGGCAGTTCCAGATTGCCACTGAAAACAAACCTGGGAAATTGAGTTGCGGTGGGGAAGAGGCAGACGAATTCCCATTTCGAGCTCTACTCGTGTAGAGACTTCACATAGCTAATGACCTGCCAAATCTGCTGATCGGGCAACTTCGCCCACGAAGGCATGCCTTTCCTCATATTCCCATTCACCAGCAGCCAATGCAGATCGCCTTCGGTAGCCTGTTGCTGCACCCGCTCGCTTCTCAGCGGCGGGCGCTTCTTGGTCCCTTGGGCATTTTCGCCGTGACACTGAGAACAGCGATCGACAAATATCCTGCGTCCTGCGGCGATGGCATCGGCCTGGCCGCGATACGGACTGGTTTTTTCGTGATCGCGCGCGGGTACATTCTTTAGCCAGCTTCCATCGGCGGCGCCCGATAGCAATGCAGCGGGGACTAAGACCATCAGCAGCACCAGTGCAAAATTGCGGATCATCGTGCCCCTCGGTGAAATCGTCCCCACAGTTGATCGATTTCGTAGGCCACTCCAAAGCGGTATAAACGCGGAATGCTGTAGTCGTTCAGTCCAAATTGAGGAGAGAACGAAAGAGTCAGCCCATGGGGCGCCTCCCAGTTGATCGTCGGCCCGGCATAGTGTGAGGTCAGATGTGTGCCGAAGCTGTAGCGGTCTCCAAGCCCGCCGTACATCTCAACCCCGGCCTGGAACTTCTCGCCGCAAAATGCGCAGTCATGGGCGCTCGCCGCCAGTTTCAAGGGACGGCTCACCGCCCAGGCATATCCAAATTCCCAGGGCTCGTTGGAAAGATTTTTTTCCGCGATGATATTTTCGCTGATATTCCATCCCCGGTAGTTGCTGCCCAGGATGAGCTTCAACTCCAGTTCGCGTTCCTTGTCCTGTCGAGCGTCCGCATTGGATTCAACGAAGTCGTCCCTGCCATCGTGTCCAACCACTTCACGCAAAGCCTTGTCCGCGCTGGTGTTTTCAAATTCGACGTAAATGACCGGATTGATCCAGTGTTCGCGCAACAGCGGACGAAAGCGATTTTCCCAACGATAGCCGGTGAAGATCGTGCTGTCGTGCTGGGTTATCTGTCCATCAAGGTATAACTCCGTAGTCCACCAGGCGGTCGCTCCATATTCGAACTCCACCGTACTGCCGACGAAGCGGTTCCCGTTCGGTGGCTTTCCCACCGCGTTGAAGAACTCAATTTCGAGATTTCCGGGCTCCTCCATCTCGTGAGAGTAGGTTACGAAGTAGGGCCGCTCCTGAGCACTGCAAACCACGGCAAAAGACACCACAAATAGACCGAAAATGACGCTTGCTTTCATAAGTTTAGTTCGATTTGCAATAAATGCAACTGAGTTGCAACTAACAGGGGCTTCATTGACTCTAACGGCTTTCCCTCTCGGGGTCAATCTTCGCTAATATTTTCTGTTGCACACCGGTTGCAACTAAATGCAACGCCACGTGCTGGGAGTTAGTTGGGGCTGATGGAGTTCAGGGCCACGGCAGGTTTTATTGGTCGGGTTTCTCCGCCGTGCGGCAGTGTGCGCAGTAACCCCCGACTTCAAGCCGGGTAACGACGATATGGAAACGGCAATCGCGCTGAATCTGTCCCTTCAGGCGGTCGAACAGGTCGCTTTCGAATTCCGTAATCTTGCCACAACGAAGACACGCCATGTGAATGTGGTCCCGCTGGGGACGGCGCTCGTAGTAGTGCTTCTCCCCCTGCATGTGCATCAAATCCAGTTCATCGATCAGACCGTGCCGCTTCAGCAGGCCGAGAGTGCGATACACCGTAACCCGGTCAATTTGCGGATCCAGGCGGCGGGCGCGGCGCAATAGCTGGCTGGCGTCAAGGTGCTGCTTGGCGGTTTCAACCACGCTGAGAATCGTGCGGCGCTGCCGGGTCATGCGCAATCCACGCGACATCAGTTCCGCCTGCAGACGTCCCGGAGTCTCGGTTTGGGGCAGTGGCATAAGGGAGTCCTTGTTGCAACTCAGGTTCAAATTATAACCCGGCAACCCCAATTGTCCCCAGAAAACTCGTAGTCACCGGGTGCGGAGGTTGCAGAACGGTCCTGGGGACTGTGCGTAGAGACGCGCCCGGCGGGCTTCTTCCAGAGCAAGGAGTGCGCCAGAGGAAGGAGTAAGCTAGGAAAGCTCCATTCGACGTTGCGACAGCTTATTTCGAGCCCGGGGTAAGTGCTTCAAGCATTCGCTCAAGCAGCGGCCTGCGTGGTGGATTGCGGCTTACTGCAGCGCGGTATTTGTCGATCCAATCCGGTTCTGTGTTGAGTATCTCCCCCTCCGGCGCATCGTCTTCTGACAGGGCCAACCTGGACGTTGTCGGCCTGGTGTGCTCCGGGCTGGGTATTTCCAGTTTCGAAGAGTCCCCGGTGATGGCCTTCAGTCTCCGTTGATCTCCATAAGCGAGTGCCACGAAGCGGAACGGCTGTTCGGTCCACGAGACAGGAGTCAACATCTCTGCTGCGCCCAGTACCGGACCCCTTTGAGTCAGGAACATTACCTTGATGCGAGTGCCTCGAATCAGAGGTTTCGACAGGGAGAGCAGACCGCCCGTGGAGGAAATGACCTCCAGGCTGGCCGTCACGCAGTCGCCGGTCGGGAAACGAAGCACTGCAGGAGTATGTTCAGTGGCTCGGACACGTGGGGCTCGGCCAGCGATTGAGGGGGGCGGGTAAGTCATTTGCCTGACGGGCAGTATCGTACTTACCTTCACCGCGTAGGAGATTACGAAGGGGTATACAAGGACGAGGTTACCCCATCGCTCCGGTCGCCGCCAAAGTGCGTATCCGCACCGCGCATCTTCACAAGCTAAGATGCTTCGCAAGCTCAGCATGACGTCCCGCCGAGGGACGCGAATTTCAAATTAAGCCGTTACCCGAGCTGTGTGGAAGCAGTCTGTGCGCGATAATACATTGTCTTTGTTTCCAACTTCCTTCACCCCAGGAGTGACCCGCATGTCAGCATCGACTCAATCTCCAGCAGGCTTTGGTTTCCTCTCTCGCCGCCGCTTCTTTCGCTGGGCCAGCTCGCTCACCGCGGCCCTGGGCACGGCGCCTCTGGTTTCGTCCGCCAGGACTCTTTCATCGCCGATGGCGTCCCCGGATGGCGAGGACTACTACGCGAAGCTCGGTGTCTCGACGATTATCAACGCCGCCGGCACCTATACCGTCCTGACGGCTGCCTGTATGCCCCCGGAGGTTCTAGCCGCGGTGCAGAAGGCGGCGCTCCATCCTGTGCGTCTGCATGATCTGCAGCGGAAGGCTGGCGAGTACATCGCTCAGCGCCTCAAGTGTGAGGGAGCGATCGTGACTTCGGGAGCCTCGGGAGCGATCAGCCTCGCGACCGCCGCCTGCATGCAGCAGGCAAACAAGATCAATGTCTTGGACATGCCGCAGGCGATTGACGGCATGAAGAATCAGGTCATCGTGCAGCGCGCGCACCGCTATGGCTATGACCGCGCCATGTATCTCTGCGGGGCTCGGGTGACCGAGGTGGTCACGCTCGATGACTACAAGCGCGCCTGTGCGGCAGGCAACGCGGTGATGACCAATTTTTTCAACGCGGCGGAAGACGAGGATGGGATCGCGGGCAGCGCGCAGATCGGTCGGGAAGACTGGCTGCAAGTGGCGCACGAGTACAAAATCCCGTGCCACCTCGACGCAGCCGCCGACATGCCACCGATTTCGAATCTGTGGAAGTACACCGGCATGGGTTTCGACCTCGTGGCATTTTCAGGCGGCAAGGGAATGCGCGGTCCCCAAAACGCAGGTTTGCTTCTTGGCCGGAAGAGCCTGATCGACCTTGCCCATGAGAACAATAATCCGGAAGAGGGAATCGGCCGCGGTATGAAGGTGGCTAAAGAGCAGATCGTGGGAATGGTTGCGGCGGTCGACTGGGTTCTCTCGCACACCGAAGAGTCGATGCAAGGCGACTACCAGAAGAGAGTCGACCTGATCGTAGCCGCCGTGAAGGGCATCCCTTCGGTCACGACGGAGACGGTGGTTCCGAAGATCGCCAACCACGTTCCCCATCTCCTCATACGCTTCGACCCGGCAGTCACCGGCGTCACCACCAGCCAGATTGTGGCCGCGTTGCGTAGCGGGACGCCGTCGATTGAACTCAACCCAAACACCGGCCAAAAGCCCAACCAGGGCATTCCGGCGGACGCAAACACGCTCGTGGTTGGGGTATGGATGTTGCAACCCGGCGAAGATGCGATCGTGGGTCAGCGTATTCGCGCGGCCCTCACGAAGAAGGCGTAACTTTCTCAGGAAAGAAGCTCTCCTCACGGCAAAGCAGTCTTGCGGAGGCCCAATCAGGCAATCCGGAGTGAACACCAGGTTCAAGAGGAAGCAGGAGATTAGGAATCGCGGCAATGAGAATAGTCCTGCTCTCACTAATTCTCATCATGGGAATAGGTTGCGGCGGTGGCGCCCCAGCCACTCCCCAACCTCCAGTAGATGCTGAAGGCATAGAAATCACTGATAGAGAGGTCGTTGAGAGCGATGGAATGTACAACAACAGCACTCCCAGCGTCATCAAGGCAGCGAATGGAGACTGGCTGCTTACCTATCTGAAAGGAGTCGGCCATGTTAGCAGCAGTGTTGTGATAATGCGCCGGAGCCAGGACCTGGGAGAAACCTGGAGTCCTGAAGTAGTGTACTTTGATACGTCCAAGCCGGACCCCTCGCTGGGTAAGGCGCCTAACGGAGATCTCTTGGTGTCCCTCGTCAAGCAAGATTCTGAGGGCATCAACGGCGCAGCATACAGCCGCTCACAAGATAACGGCTTAACATGGGGCCCATTTCAGTTTCTGACTAATCCGGTTGATACTGTCCTCGCATTTGAACCAAGTCTTGTGCAGGATAATTCCACCATGTTGGGCTTTGGGTATGGCGCCGACGGTGTAACCCTCTGGGATTCTACGGACGATGGTTATACCTGGATGAAACTGTCATCCATCGGGCAACACGACGATGCACCGATAAATGAAACTGCTATGGCGCGGGTTGGACCCAGCAGATTTCTAGCAATTAGCAGAGACTACGCCATGACCAATACGTGGGGCCATTTTTCCGATGATTCAGGAGTAACTTGGGCAAATCAGATCGACTACACATCTCAGATTGGAGTTCTTCAGGCCCCACAACTTCTTCAGGTAGGCAAAGCTTTACTTTTGTTTGGCCGTCAATGGGATTATGTAAAACTTCCGCATGAATTTGTTGCGTTCGCTTCCTACGATGGCGGATTGACTTTTACCGATCGAACCGTGCTGGACACGTACACTAGCCTCCCCGCAGATGGCGGCTATGGCTGGCCGTTGTTGCGAGCCGACGGGAACGTCTTTGTAGTCTATTATGCGGATTCAAACAATCTAGAGAAGCCCGATATCAAGTCGTTAGTGTTGCACTGGCACAAAACTCATGCCGATTAAACACACCCTACACCTGACCTGTCCAATGTGTTACAAGCTGGTTCTAGTCTATTCGCGCACCAGCAACGCCAATCGTGGGAAGCGGAATTGCCCAGCGGCATCGTCAATGACGTTGACCTGGCAGGTATAAAAGCCAGGCTTTAGCTGGGTAAGCGGTACATCAAGCTGAAAAATAGCTGCCTTGCGGTCCGGTGCATTCAGCTGCTCGCTCTCCACCAGTGGCGTTTCATAAGCCTTGGTTTTCCCTTGAAAGAAAGCGACGTTGGTCAGCAGATGGATCGCAGGGCTGTTGGCGAGATTTGCCTTTGCGTCCGCATTGGTCGTCGTATGACCTGGTTCGTAGACTTCATAGTAAAAGTACAGGTGTTGGCCAGCAGAGAAGACATGAGTCACGTTGGGGATTACCTCTGACCCATCGCGCACCAGCGGATTCTCAGTCTTGCGTTTCGCATTGGTCTGCAGCTGGCTTGCCAGCACAATCGAACTCATCTTCACAGTCTTATCCGGAACCGTCTTGAGGTCGGGAACCGTTATATCCGTTTCGAATGAGCCCAGGCGGCCGCTCTGGTTCTCGCGGACGACAAACTTGAGGTGATACTGGCCTGGCGGCAACACGAAGCCGCTGTTGTATTGCACGTTCTTGCGTTGCACCAGCTGGCTGGTGTTCACAGAAAGCTTCACCGTGTCCCGAATTTGCCCTACCGGCCGCTTGTCGGTGTCGGTCACAATTCCAAGAACGTCGAGCGTCGCTTTGTCCTGATCGTTGTTCCGGGTGAAAGGAATCTGCGAACCTGGCACGACCAGCGACACAGGCACGTAAAATCTACGGTCGGCGATGCGGAAGTATGCCGCGGACAAATACACCGGCAAATCGGTCGTTGAGAGATCGGAAGCCAGTTCTTCGTCGAGCTGGCGTTCTCGGTCGTCACGCGTGGAATGCTGGAAGTCCGCAGGAGCGTAGTAACCGCGGCGGAAGTCGAGTTTGAGTCCAGGCCGGTTGATCTTAACCGTAATCCGGCGGAAGCGCCCGTCCCGCGCCGCATTTGTGCTGTGATAGCCCAGCAGGTAGTAAAGCGAGCTGTCCTGCTGCACCCCGGTAAACACCTTGCCAAAATCGTTCGAATCGAGAAACGCCTTTCCGCCCGTATCCCCGGCCAGCGTGACCAATGTTTCCTGCGTGGTAGCGTTCGAGTCGAACGCGCTGGCCACTGACTTGCCGGAGTATGGCGAAGTCCCGCGCAGACTGGCGTTCTGCGCTTCGCCTCCCGGCACCAGTGCCTGCAGCCCGCGAATGTCCATGGTGTAAATCGCCATGTTCGCCTTCACTGCAGCGTTGGTTGCGGAACGCAATTGCGACTGGTTCTCGATGCCGGTGCGATCCATCCCGCTGGAGAAATAAATCAACGACTTCTTTTCTTCGATGTGAGAGAGTTTGTCGGCAATCGAACGCAGCGCCTGCAAGCGGCGGTCGGTGTTGAAGATGTTGTACTCGGTATCGTCGACGGCGAAAGACCCGCCAGTTTCGGCCGTGCCTTCCGTCGTTCCAACGCTGCCTTCTTCGAATCCACCGCCCGCTCCGAGATTGAAGCCCTGCAGAGTTTTCTTCAGCAGAGTCCGGTCTGAAGTAAAGTCCTGATTGACCGAGAGCGTGTCACCCAGCGAGACCACCGAAACCAAATCCGCCGCCACCATCTGCTTGTCGACATAGTTCTGCGCTGCGGTAGTCGCTCGTTCAACTTCATCCGGCTGCATCGAACTGAGGTCGAAAAACAGAATAATCAACCGCCGGTCTTTCAACGGACGCATGGTTACCGCGTCTTGCGCCGAAGTAGCAGCTTGGGTCGGAGTCTTCCCGAGCAGAGGCGCCTCGGTTGCAGCTGTCGACAACACCGCGTCCGTATTTTCCAGATCGAACGAAATAACCTGCTGCGGCTTGTTGTCTTCAAGTACTGTGAAGTCCTCGCGTTTGAGATCACGCACCAGATTCCCACTCTTGTCGCGCACCGTGACGTTTACCAACACCAGTTCAGTGGTCGAGTGGAACGTATAGTCGGTCGCGGTTTGCTGCGAAGCCACGTTAGCCCGCGCCAGCACCAGCGCCAGCACGACGGCGAACCACCGCTTTGTCCAGTTGCTGCAACCTGTAGCCGAAGCCGTCATAGTCGTTAAAAGCGGAACCGTGCCGTCAGTTGCAGGGAGCGCATCGCTCCCACGGAAATCACCCGGCCATAAGTGGGTGAGTTCACGATCGTGTCAATCGTCGAGAATTGCGGCGTGTTAAAAATGTTCGAGAACTGTGCGCGGAATTCCAGAAAGCGTGACTCGCTCAAGGGAAAGATCTTGGTAAATGCCATATCGAACAGGCGCTGGCCCGGGCCCTCGATGCTGTTGCGGCGCGCATCGCCAAACGCGCCCGCGGGCTGCACGAACGCGGCTGTGTTAAACCATTCCGCCACGGATGAATTCGGCAAGCTGACCAGTTGTCCGGGCACCACGTCCGCCCGAATCGTCCCGTTGGTGCCGCGGCTCACATCCGAAGGATCGCCCAGAATCCGGGGAGTGAAAGGAAGTCCCGACGCGATCGTCCAGTCCCCACTCCAGTTCCAGTCTCCAAGGATGGCTCGCAACGGGCTGTTTCCAGTGAGCCATCGCCGGTCGTGCCCGAAGGGCAACTCCCACAGATAGTCGGCACTAAACTGATGTCGCTGGTCGAAGCTCGACAGGCCTCTCTCCGCCTCCAGGTCAAAGGCATTCTGCGCAACGTTCGTCGTCCCCGACAAGCCGGCGCGGCCTCCGCCCTGCGCCACCAGTGGCTTGCCGCTTCCGATAGTCGAAGCGTTATCCAGCGATTTGGAGAACGTATAACGGCCGCCGATGGACAAACCGCCTTGCAGTCGCTTGCGCACGCGGATCGAGCCAGCGTTGGCCGTGGAATCTCCCACAGAATCTTCCCAGTAAAACGGCTGCACGCCAGGGAAGAGAACTCCGGTGGCGGTGCGGTTGGGCGCTTCCAGAATGTCGAGGCGTGTGCCCTTGGTGCCGGTGTAGTCAAAGTTCACGATCAGCGTCGGCAGAATCTGCTGCTGCACGTCGACATTCCATATCTGCACATAGCCCAGCCGATAGTTAGGATCCACGCCGAAATTGTTCGTGATGGAGCCGGGCGCTACCGGCGGGAATCCATTTTGCAGCGTCAATTGCGCAGTTGCTGACTGGGTGTTGGTGGCCGTGGTCGAAAAGGGCGGCTGGAACGCCATGTTCTGCATAATGCTTTGATATGCCGCGGTGTTGTAGTTGATGCCGTATCCGGCACGGACCACGGTGTTGCGCAACGGCTTCCAGGCCAAGCCCAGGCGGGGAGCAATATTGTTGCGATCGGGACGGACCAGCGTCACCGGAAACTGCCCGTTGTAAGGCCCTGACTGGCCCACCTGCACCGGCACCGGCGGCGACGTGAAACCCGCCGGCAGGTCCAGATTCACAATGTGATCGTTAAGCTCGGAAAACGGAGAGATATACTCGTAGCGCACGCCTAAGTTCAAGGTCAGATTGCCGCGCAACCGCCATTCGTCCTGCGCGAACAGGTCCCACGAATTGCCGCGAAAGTGATAGTTGTTGTTGCCGAACTGCACCGAAGTCAATTGAGGTAGACCAAAAAGGAAGTCGGCGAAGTCGTAGCCGCTATTAACTCCCGTAAAGGTGAATGTCCCGCGAGCGTTGCTGTCAGTCTCTGTGTTGATCTGGATCCGTCTGAAATCGCCGCCCCAGCGCCAGGTGTGCTTTCCGTGGTTGTAGATCATGTTGTCGGAAAACGTCCAGGTCTGGTTGCGCAGCAGTTGCGGGTTGGTATCGTTAAGGCTTCCGAAGTTAGTGAATGACAGATTCGGCAGGCCCCAATCAAACGGATTCGTCGAAACTCCGGTGATGCCAAGCGTTCCGGTGACATCCTGGTTGAAGGCGTACAGGTTCTGCGTACGGATGCGGGAACGATTGAAGTCCAGGCGCGCGTTGTTGATCAGCTTGCCAAAAGTTCGCGTGTAACCGATCGGCACATCGAAGCTGCGGGTGTTGGTATTGCCCCCCACGCTGGGGAAAGGATTAGTCACGTTGGCGCTCGCCGAGTGGTAATGGAACCCAACATTCAGATTATTTCGCGGACCGCGCCGGCCCCGCTGCCGTCCGCTGCTGGAGGCGCCCAGGGACTGGATCAGGCGAACATTCAAATCGTCGCTGTCATTTAGCGTCGAGGTAACGAAACGAAAGTTCTGAGCATTGGTGCTGGTTGGGGTATATTGGGCAGCGGAATGTACGACAGCAGTCCCTGCGCAATCGGATTAATCGTCAGGCCCGGCGTTTTGAAAATTGTTTCCGGGAATTGGCTGCCCGTTATTCGGATTGATCAGCTGTACGCCCACGGCGGAAAAGTCCCCACTGCGCTCCGCCACCGTGGGCACGGTGGAAAAGGCGGTAAAGGGCGAATCTCCCCGCGAACCGTTGTAGTTCACGAAGAAAAAGGTCTTGCTTCCACCCTTGTAAATTCCCGGAATGTTCAGCGGCCCGCCAATCGAAGCGCCGAAGCGTTGTCTCATGTACGCCGCCTTATCGACTGGACTGTCAGTGAGAGCGTAAGGCGCTGCGTCCAGCGCGGAATCGGCGACGGAGTAGTACACCGAACCATGCGGCCGGTTGATGTCGAATCTGCCGCCGCGGCCCAGAACCATGGGACCTCCTCGCCCACCTCCGCCTCCGAACCCCCCAAAGCCTCCTCCGGGCGGTCCACCGCCACCAGGACCACCTCCGGGCCCACCACCTCCAGGTCCGCCGCCAAAGCCAGATCCACCCTGGCCTCCGCCAAAACCGCCCTGTTCCCGGCCTTCCCGCATCCGCTGGTCCAGTTCGTCGGTACTCATGCCGAACATGCCCACGCCGGAGGTGTTGCCGGAAATAGACACCGACTCGGTCGCCGCGTCCGCCGCTACCCCCGGCACCGGCATGCCCGAGGGCACGATCTGATCCGCGCCCCCGGCGGAAGCTTCGGCTGCGGCCATCCCTTGCATTACCGATAGACTCTGAAATCCCCGATTGGCTCGGGCCGTGGCTGGCCGTCGCTCGCTGCGCGCAGCCTGTTGCGTCCGCGACAGCAGGGTTAAATCCACATCGGCGCGTCCGGAAGACCCTTCCAGGACCACTTCGCGCGTGCCGGGGGTGAAGGCGGGCATTTCGACTCGCACCTCATATTTCCCGAGGCTTGGGACCGGAAGCGTATAGGCGCCATTGATATCTGTTGAGGTTGCGGTCTTCTCGCCTGTCGAGGAGTTGCTGGCTGTGACGGTCGCTCCGGGAATGAGCGAATTGCCGGATTTCACGACTCCGGAAATGGAAAAGGTCTGCGCGGAAGGGGCGTCCTGCGCCAAAGAACGTCACCGCAAGCAGCAGAAGAATGGCAATTTGCCTCACGGCCTTAACCCACGTCCTCGAATAGAAAGACGTATTACGGTCGAATTCGGCGCAGTATTTCATGCGCGGTTTCTTCGCTGAACTACAAGACCCATGAATACATTCAACACTGCCGGCAGCGCCAGAGGGGTAAAAAGTTAGTCAACGACCGTAAAGTTTCGTAAACCGCACATCCCACCATGGGAATTCGCCTGTCGAATGGCCCTTCCAGCGCGCAACAACTCCAAGCGCTCACTGTAGAGACGTAGCTTGCTACGTCTCTGCCGGTGCCGGCAAGACGTTGCAACGCAACGTCTCTACAGGAAATGCGAATTGCGGCTCGCTCCCCAGCCTCAATGCGTAAACGACAAATTCAACCCTGTGGTAAGCAGGATGTCGTTCTGCTTGGCTCCCGCCGGCGGATTGGTTACGTAAATGTCGCCAAATGCGTTCTGCCACCCCAGCCACTTGCTGATCTTGGTCACGGTTCCGAAGTTGAACGTCGCGCGATACTCGCTCGTGTCATTCAGATTGGGGAAGAAATAGAGCTTTTCGGTCAGCAGACCGTGTTCATCCCCAGCTTGTGGCTTAGTTCTTCGCCCACTGAGACGGCGGCGAAGCTCCGGCTGTCCAGAGCAGTGTACTTTTCACGGGTGTAGTTAATGCCACCGAGCAGGTCCAGGGTAGTGCGGTCATTCTTGATCGCGTGCCAGCCCAGACCGCCGCCGAATACGGAACGCAAATCCAGGGTCTGCAAAGCATCGGTCTGGAAATCGGCACCTACGTAGGCGAACATCCGCGGAGTGAGATCATGATCGTAACGAGCTCCGCCCTGTATTGCATTGGCGGTGGTGGCGGGCGTTGCCCCCGGGGCGTCATTCGTGGCGTAGATGCTGTTGGTATACAGGCTCAACTTATCGTTCCAGCCCTTGCGGTCTGCGGTGAAGGCCACCGCCAGGTTCTTGGTTTGGCTGTTGCCGCGGGTAAGTCCAAAGCCAACATTGACCCCGCCCTGCCATCCTTCCAGCAGGCCCGGATGCAGCGACTTCTCGTAGGCAGCTTGCTCGGCCTCGCCAAATAGCTTGGTCACGGACCCCTTGGGCTGGGTGACTGTCCCCGCATCTGCAGTTGCTATCGCCAGGTTCCCGTCCGTCGTGGTCACGGTCCCCGACACTGTCTGCCCGTTGTTGAGGTTCACATGCAGTTTCTGCGTGGAAGTGATCTCCTGGACAGCCGACCACTGTACCGTGACCTCGCCGGCAAATTCGGTCTTGATGATCAGGGTCTTGTCGTCAGACTTTTCGATAGTGCCGGTTAAGCGATCGCCATTCTTTAACACGATCTGGTCGGCGAACAGCGCCATAGGAAATAGAAAAATGAAAGTGACTGCCAGAACCTGTAGCTTCGACACGTCTTTCCTCCGAAGTGATGTAAGAACTCGAAAGCTAGTTCATTGAGGGTTAATTCATGGATAGTTCGTAAGGCCGTCAACCGCTGAAGAAACAGAAGAAGAGGATCAACAGCTGAGGTTACTGACTGCCTGAACACTCTTTCTTACAGTCTTCCGCTTGGGTTGCGAAGACCAGGGAATTATATGAGAGACGAGCGGTGAGATCAAAACTTGCACCGTGCCGGACACCGCCCAGATGCTAGCGGAAAATACGGAAGCAGAGACGCGAAAGGTCAGCTGGCGTGGTTGGAAGTATCTGCGGTGCCTTGGTCTCGACCGGAGTGGTGCGCTCTTCGTCGGCTCTTCGGACGTTTCCTTCATCCCGACTTCAGGGCACGAATGCCCTCTCCGATGCCCTTGCCCAGTTCCGGTAACTTCTTCGGACCAAAAACCAGCAAGGCAATAAAGAAGATCACCAGCAGATGCATCGGCTGAAACAGGCCTTCAAACATAAAATCCTCCGCTGCCAGCGTGCGGGCAGCAAGCCCAACACTATCGAAACTACGTACTTACGTCAACTTTCCCAACGGCCAGAGCGGGACAGGCCAACGGCCCATTACCTTCGTGACCTACCTCTCCTAGTCGCACGACTCTATGTTGCCAATTACGGCCGGTAAAGTTTATTCCCGGAAAGAGGAGTCGTAGTGCGCCTCCAGGCTCTGCTTTTTCTGCTCTTTAGTCTCTCCACAGTGTCGGCGTCTGCGGAGCAGAATGATCCCGCGCCGGTAACCTGTACCCAGTTCGTGGCCTGGACCGCCGGGGGAATGTCGAACCAGCGGCTGAACCGTCTGGCGCATGAACGAGGCATCGCTTTCGCTCTCGATTCAGCCACATCCAGATCCTTGTTAGCGTCGGGGGTGAATCCAGAGTTGCTTCAGAGCCTGCACACCTTGCTCCCTGTCTGACCTGGAAAGTCGCCGACTGTCCGGCTGCCGCTTTGTCCGCGCCAGCGAGCTGATTCAGCAGAAGAACTATCAGGAAGCTCGACGCGTTTTGCTGAGTTGATCGCCACTGATCCCGACAATGCAGCTCTGCACTTTGCCATGGGTTATGTCCACCAGCAGAGGACGATTGGGACGACGCCTCCGACTCTTACGACAATTCGGAAGAGCTGATGCCCGGCCTGTCCGACGTTCACGGCCGGTTGGCCTATTTGTTCTATCGCTCCGACGACGCTGATAGCGCCATTGCCGAGGCCCGTACCGCCCTCAGTATCGATCCCAAAAACGCCGTAGCCTATCGCTTTCTCGGCCTGGGTTTGTACTCCAACGGGAAGTACACGGCCGCCGTCCATGCCTTCCGGGAGTCGCTGGCTCGCGAGCCCAACAACGCCGACGTCTATTACGACATGGGAATTACTCTTCGCGATACGGGCGATGTCGATGCCGCCGCCGCCGCCTATCGCAAGGCCATCGCATTGAATCCGAGCTTCTGGGAAGCCCACAACAACCTGGGCATGCTGCTGCACGATCTCAGAAGCTTCGACGGCGCCATCGCGGAATACCTCGAGGCCAAACGTCTGGCTCCGCAGAGTCGATCGTCCGTAACAATCTGGGCAATACCTATTGTGACAAAGGCGATTACGATGACGCCATCACCGAGTTGCGGGACCTGTTTCGCATGGATTCCAGTTGGCAGCGAGGTCACAACTGCCTGGCACGGGCGCTCATGTCCAAGCGTGACTACGAGTCCGCCATCGCTGAATTGAGGCTGGCTATTTTGCAGAATCCCGCGAGCCCCGATGATCACCGTTACCTGGGGCAAGCCCTCCTGCTGGTGCATCGCCAGCCGGAGGCAATCCACGAGCTGCGCCTGGCGGTTCAACTGGACCCGGATTCTCCCCTGGCCCATCACTATCTGGCCACCGCCCTTTTCAACGGCGAGGATTACGCAGCTGCCGAAATCGAATTTCGCCAGGCGCTGCGCCTCCAGCCTACGGCCGACAATCACTACTATCTGTCCGCTTGCCTGATGAGCCTGGGCCGATACGACGCCGCTTTGGTTGAGCTCGAGGCTGCGGCCCGTCTGGAGCCCGCGGAAGGCCTCTATCGCACCCGCAAACAAGAACTAATAAAGCTCATGAAAGCTTCGAACCCGCGCTAAGACATCGCCTTTGCGGTCTCAGTTTGAATCCTGGTGAGACGTGCCACAACGGGAATTCAGACCACGTCAGAATCTAATTCCTTGCATGCACCATGGCCGGTTTTGGTCCAAGATCTGCTATGCACGATAGGGCAGTCACCTACATGAACTACCGTGCGTCGGCCAACTGGCCCGCCCGACCTAGAATGTTTTGGATGCAAGGCGCGGATGATTTTTTCGCCTCGGGGAGTAACTTTCATGAATTCAACGCAATCGTCGCAGCCCGCTGTTCCGGGATTAGCTGCGGGATCCATCCAGTCGGCCATTCTTCCCAACGACACTGGGTTCCATCGTGCCGGGGTAGAGAGTCTTCCGGCCTCGGCGCAACTCGGTCCGCGGCGCGTCGGCTATGGCCTGCCCTGCATAAAGTGCAAGACCTATTACGCCGCCGATCTGTCAGCGTGCCCGGTGTGTAAGACTGAGGAACGGGTGCTGCCCATGCCTGTGGTGGCCAATTCCAGTGGTGCGTCTGCCGGAAACCGTCGTTCCTGCTCCGGATGATGCTGCGTTGGAAGAAGAAAGGGAGCGCTTCTTGCGTGAATTCAAGGCCCAGGTCTATGCCTCTGATGACGAAACCGGGGCTCCTGCAGGCCTGAGCTGCAGCCTGGAAGCCAGTCATCAGGGCGAAATCGAGCCAGCCACCGTATGTCAGACTTGTTACGTCCGCTTGCAGCAGCGAGTGGACCTGCTGGAAGCGGCGCTGCACATGGACTTAAAGGAAGCTACGCAGGTGGTTTACGAGGCAGTGTGGTCCGATCCGTCCGATCCCAGCAAGACCTATCACAACGCCGCCCGGGCGCTGCTTGCCGCGCATGCGTAAACGCGCCGGCATCTCGACGGTATTGGGACCACTCCAGCCGCTGGCTCACTAGGCGTCATGAGTTACTCTGCCTTCAGGCTGACCCACTTTCTTCCGGAATACAGCCGGTACGTTTCGCCATCTTCGACGATCTTCAGCGGCACCGGATGCGGCAGTTTGTCGTCCATTTTGCCCGCTAACGCTAAACAGATCGTTGGCTCCCACGTCCATCACCAGGAATTTCCCCTCTTTCGAAAATCCAAACCCATACTCTCCCGGCGCCAGATCCGTTCCCTCGATATTCAGCTTCACTTCCGTGATCAGAAAGCCCTGGTACTTGGACTGCACGTCGCTGGCGTAGCCCGAAGTGTCCACCAGTCCAGCCAGAACCAGCTTCCCGTCGGACGCGCTGAATCCCGCCGAATTTCGCAACTGCACCGGAGCCGATTGTCCGCGGAAGAAATAAGTCCCAGGAACTACCTTCTTGAGGTCATCGCCGCTGAGCACACCCGCCTTCGGCTGCTGTGCCAGAGCAGCCAGAGCCGGAGAAAATCAAGATCCACCCAGCCATCGCATCATTCGATCCCTCCATTACCAGGAAACTGAGAACCTGGAACTGATGAACCGAGAACTGATCTTTACCTCACTTAACCTACTCGCCAGCCTCCGCAAACCGCAATCTCCCAAACGCGCTGGGAACGTGGAAATTTGGCTCCGGCGAACCGGTGGGCTGCCAAGCCATGTAGGTTCGCGGCTCTTTCTTCCCTTCAACGCGATAAAAATTGGCCCGCCAAATCGCCTTCGGATCGAAATTCGGGGTGAGTGCCTTCAAGGGAATCGCCAGCTCCGCCGTCCACCGATGCCCTTCTCGTCCAACACCACGGACTTCTTCAGGCCGCTCTTCAGATCCGCTAGACCTCCAGGAAAGATATCGAGATCGATCCACATCCCGTTGGGGCTCACTTCGAACTCTCGGTAGTATCGCTCCCGCGACGGATCCGGCTGCAGGAAGGCTTCCGCCACGTCGCGGTCCCACAAATGGTCGCGGCGGCCATTGGGATCGGAGTCCGTCAAACAGATACAGTTCGCGGTACCGGCATTCAAATCTCAAGTACAGCGTTTGCGAAGACCACAAGACGCGGACCTGGGTCTCGCGTTGCTCGTCGGGATTCTTACCCTGCCAGTCGGAACAAAAAACGACGGGACTGCGCCTTCTGCCATTCGGTCGCAGGATGCGCCGCGTCCAGCCTTGATCTCGTCCTGCATATAGGCGGCCACAATCTCGGAAGACTGCTGCTGCACAGCGCGACGGTTGCGTGCCTTGACTCATCATGCGGAGAGAAGATAGCAGAATAACGACAGCAAAACCCAACATGAAAACTGTTCTCTCGTCGACTAAGCATTAATCGGCCAGACCACGACCAATTCACTTTGACCGCAAGATTCGGATAGTCCACGACTCCGCCCGGGCTTACTCTTTGGGCATTATGACAACCAATGCGATACTCAATTTGACGGAAGCAGACGACATGCCGAGTCTCAGCAGCAAGAGCCGCGACGACAATCAGTGGCAGGCGGTCCATGGCTCGCGACGCCAACCACGACGGCAAGTTCGTTTTCGCCGTCTCCTCTACCGGAGTCTATTGCCGTCCTTCGTGCCCGTCGCGGCGTCCGCGCCGGGAAAATGTCACTTTCTTCCGCACACCGCAGCGAGGCCGAAAAAGGCTGGCTACCGCGCCTGCCTGCGCTGCCGCCCAAAGGCAATCGGCGGCAATCACCAGACCGAAATGGTCAAGGCCGTGTGCCGCTACATCGAGCAACACCTCGATGAGCCGGTCACCCTGGCGCGCCTGGGATCGGAATTCCGCCAGAGCCCATTCCACTTGCAGCGGTCGTTCAAAGCCGTGCTCGGCATCTCGCCGCGCGCCTATGCTGACTCCTGCCGCATGAACCAGCTCAAGCGCAATCTCCAGGCCGGGCACTCGGTGACCCGCGCCATGTATGACGCCGGCTACAGCTCCAGCAGCCGGCTGTATGAGCGAACCGCTTCGCAGCTGGGCATGACTCCAGACAAGTATCGTCGTGGCGCCATCGCCGCCCCCATTCGCTACACCTTAACCGATTCTCCCTTAGGCCGAATGCTGATCGCGGCCACCGAAAAGGGTATTTGCACCATCCAGTTCGCTGACTCCGACGATGAACTCGAGCACGGCCTTAAACACGAGTTTCCCTTTGCCGTCCGGCGACGTGATGATGCCTCGATGCAGACCTGGAAACAGCAATTGCTCCGCCAGATTCAGGGCCAGCGCCTGAATTCATCTCTTCCGCTCGACATTCAGGCCACCGCGTTCCAGCGCCGGGTGTGGACCTACCTGCAATCCATCCCTTTTGGCACTACCCGCTCCTACGGTCAGGTGGCGAAAGCCATCGGACAACCTACTGCCACGCGCGCCGTGGCCCGCGCCTGCGCTACCAATCCGGTCGCCGTGGCCATTCCTTGCCACCGCGTAGTCCGCACCGATGGCGAGATGGGAGGCTATCGCTGGGGAGTAGAACGAAAGAAGACTCTGCTGGATCTGGAGCACGAACAAGCAGCAGCCCGTTGAATGGGTGCCCCGTCCTCGTCTCTCCCGTTTGGGAGAGACTGGGCGGGGACTCTCGTTTCACTTCTCCATGCCCACGTAAATTTTCCTCGCCGACCCGAGCATATCCAGCACCGCACTCTTCTCCGCCTCGGTATTCCAGTCCTTATTAGCTTTGGCTCCGTCAGTCAAGCGGTCAATCCAGGCGACAAAATAAGTGGCATCTTCGTTGCGGTCCGGCGTCGAACCTTCGACCGTCACATAGATCGGGCTGGTCGTCGCATACGGATACAAATCCAATATCGGATACTCCGGCTTTTCGCTCCACGCTCGTAGCAGACACCAGCCGCTGCGCGAAATCGGAATCGAATCTGCCACGTCGGCGGTCTCTCCGCCACCGTTGATTTTCCCGGTGTTCATTTTGAGGTCCCGCGCCACCTGTCCGTTACAAATCACTTGCAGATGGTCGATAGAAACGAACGAGCGCAACCACGCGCTGAACTTCACCTTGTTCTCGCCTGCCGGCAGCTGCAATTCGTCGCCCACTTGCTTCCCGCCTAGCGAGAAACCCAGCAGCGGCCCGTTAGTCGCAAACGTTCGGCCATGCTTCACCGCATCCAGCCATGACCCGATGTTGAGAGGGCCTGCCGGCACTTTGGCGTAAACCCGATTCAGGCCGACTGGTCCACGCAGGGAAGCGAAGTTGGCCATGGCATCCGTCCCCGCCGCCGTGGGCAGATGGAAGCCGCAATTCAGCAGCCGGTACCACACTGCGGCCGTGGACTTATGTTCGCTGAAGCCCAGCACTTCGATGTAATCCACCTTGCCCAGCGCAAGGTCCACGGGCAGTTCGTGCGTGATCGATGCGTCCTTAATGGGATCGGGAATCGCCTCGTAGGGATGAACGTATCCCACCAGCCCGTGCTGCGCGTGCGTCAGGTCGGCAACAATCGCGTTGCTGGGTACCAGGCTGGCTGCGGCGGTATGGGTATAGGCAGCGTAGCCGGGCAAAATAAAATTTTGCGTCAGGTTCAGTAGACCCAGATGTCCCCAGTAGCTGGTGTGAAATTCCTGGCTATGGAGTAACAGATTGGTCGCAATCGAGGCCGGATCAGGCTTGGTGCTGAAGTACGTGATGTCAGGGATGCGCTGCTCTTTGTTGACCACCAGATCTTCGACGATCGAGAGATTTTCCGCTGCTGCCTGCGCCACCAGTCTCGACGGCGTGTCCCGATAGGCTCCCCCATAGTTCATGTGAACATGGACGTCGCCGCTTACCCAGCGAGAGGCCGCATCCGTCGGCACTTTCAACGCCTGCAACCGAATAGTCGCTGCGGATCGCTGCCCCGCCGTGACCTTCACGCTTTTCCGCTCGAAGCCGTATTCGAAACCCTTCATCACTCCCACCTCGGCGTTACCGGCCGGCAGGGTGAGTTCGGTGCTGCCCGAAGTGTGAAAGTAGTGCGCCTCAAAAGGCCGCTCGGCGCGGACGAAACTATCGTCAGCCCGCATCCAGGCATCGTCGGGAGCGTAAGCGCGTCCATCTTCCCCGGTCACGAAAACACGCGCTGCAGTAGGATGCCCGGCCGCGTCCAGCACCGTGATACTCAACTTGCCCACGGGCGTGAGGTAATGTCTTTCTTTGGCAACCAACTCTGTCTGTGCGCCGCCGGGAATTTCCTGTGTCCATAAGGAAGTATTGCCACCGCGATTGGAAATAAACGCAATATGCTTTCCATCCTGCGACCAGCGTGGCGCAACGTTGTCAAAATCGCCGTAGGAAAGAGGAAAGGCGTCACCACCCTGGGAGGGCATCACCCAGAGCTGATGCCATTGTTGCCCCAGATACGACGCGTAAACTATGCGCTTGCCGTCGGGTGAAAAATCCGGACGCGCCTTCCACGTAGTTTCTTCGTAGTGGATTTCGTGGGCTTCGGCGCCTGCCGCGGCCTTCATCCGCCAAAAACCGCCTGTGCCGTAAATATGCCCGCGATTGGTAACGAAAATAATCTCGGTGCCATCTGGCGACCAAGCCGGACTGATTTCATGATCAAACGCGCTGTAGTAGTAGCGAGGCAGGTCGCTGCGGTTTTCTCCCGTCAGGCGCTGCACGTTCAGCAGTTCGCCCTTGCGGAATTGCCCGGCAAAAATGTGCAGATGCCCGTTAAACGCGGTAGAAACGAAGGCGACCCGCTTGCCGTCCGGCGAAAAACGTGGCTCCAAGTTGACTACGCCGCCGTGCGTGAGTTGCTGTGCCTGCCTGGTCTCGAGATTCAGCGCCCACAGCTCCACCGCGTCTTTGGCATAGGAAGCGTAGACAACCCAGCGCCCGTCGGACGAGCAATCAGGCTGGTAGTCGTAGCCGGGCCCAGCTGTCAATTGCTCCGCCACCGTCGAGTCGAGCTTCTGCCGCCACAGCGATCCTGCCATCGAGTACACCACGGTGCGCGAATCCGGTGCCCAGGCCACCGCACTGGGCCCGGTCGTAAGCTGAGGCAGATACATTTCGCGATAGTAATAAGAGTGTGGCAAGTCGATTTGCTTGAGAACCGGATCACGTTGCGCGAAAAGCGGCAACGAAGCAATGGCAAGACCGAACAGCAGCCAAATCTGGGTTCGCGTTGGCAAAGACTCCTCCGAGTCTCCGTGTCACGGCACGGCGTGTCAGGGCGCGACGATCGGCAAAACGACGCGCGAAGGTCGTCGTCGGTCCATATAGATAGATATGCTTGCCTTCTGCATTCGCGCGGATGAGGCCTCAAGATCGCCGGTGTGCAGATTGCGTGAGAAATTCGGAAAGAATGTGGCCGAGACTTGCACGCGAATTCGATGCTCTTTCCGAAAAACGTTGCTGGTAATCAGGTTGTCGAGACGCAATTTATAAACCTGTTGCGGCTTAAGCAATTGCCGGCCTTTCTTCTGATCGCGATAGCTGGCCCGAAGCACGTCCAAACCCGGACTCATCAGATTGAAGGCAGTGCCGTCGGGCGCTACATCGAGCAATCGGACCCAGAGGTCTGTATCGCGGCAGTCGGAGGAAAAATAGATCTGCGCGTGGATGGGACCGGTCACTTCCGTGTCGCGTTCCAGCGGCGCCGTGTCAAAAGTCAGAACATCGGGACGGTCTGCCAACCCACGATAGTCCTGGGCACCCGATACATTGTAAGAATTAACAACCGGTTTGGCTGGATCAGAAAGAAAAGACACAAATCTTTTCCTGATGCCGGGCGTCTCGCCCGACAGGGCGCCCCGACTATCACCAGTCTTCGGACTGACCAGGTAGTACGCAGTCTGCTTCGAAGCCGGAGGCCAGGCGTCAGCCTCGCGCCATTGATCGGTTCCCATAACGAAGTAACGGACTGGCTTCTCCGTCCCTACTCCGTTCGCCTTGCCGCGCAGATAATGATCCATCCATCGCAGAATGACCTCGTCATAATCAATCGCTGCCGCCGCAGCAAATGTGCGCTCGCCAGCTTTGGCTTTTGCCGTCGAGCCTACGCCATGTACCCACGGACCGATCAGCAGATGCGCGTCCGGCTTTATCGCGAAATGCGATTCTGGATCAGATGCAAGCGACCGCGCCTTCAGCAATCCAGCGAAGTTCGTGGTGGCGCCTTCGGGCCCGTAGTTGTCGTCGTACCAGCCGGAAAGGTTTAGCACAGCCGCGTGCACGCGGGAATACTTGTTACGCAAATCACACCAATCCCACCAGCGATCGTCGAAGGGATGCGTTAGCCAGTCGTAGTAGTAGGGAGCGATACCGTGCAACTCCTCAAGTTGGCTCAGCGGTAGTTCGTCCTGCATCTTGGGTCCCATCTGAGCCCACGCCGCAATTGCTTCCTCGGAAGTCTTTGGTCCCGGCAAGTTTTTCTTAGCCCGCACGTCGGGCGCGATGTTGTCCCAGATCCATTCGATCCATGACATGTCCCAAAGCCCGCCGGCGTAAAAGAAATTCTGCGCGCTGGAAAACGTCATGGCGGGAATCATTGCCTTGAGGTGCGGAGGATTCTCCACCGCGGCCAGCCACTGTACCGCCCCAGGATAGGAGAGCCCAAAGGTCCCCACCGCACCGTTTGACCACGGCTGCCGGGCAGCCCACTCGATCGTGTCGTAACCGTCCCGGCCTTCGTTTTCGTAAGGACGGAACTCGCCCGCCGAGTCGTAACGTCCGCGAACATCCTGCACCACGACTGCGTATCCGCGTGCTACGGCATGGCGGAAGGTGGTGTACTCCTTCAACGCGAACTCTTTGCCGTATGGTGTTCGGTATACCAGGACGGGAAACGGGCCATCACCGGAAGGCCGCAGGATGTCCGCGCGGAGTGCGACGCCGTCCCGCACGGGCACGGCGACATCATTTTCGACGACAAAACTCTGCTCCGATGGTGAGGCTTGCAGGGCTGCGGCGGTCAGACCTGTCCCGGAAAGAATTAGGAGCAGAAGAAATTTCAGTTTCATGGAACCGCTTAGTGTGAACGGCGTAGCCTAGCAGTTCCATCGCGCGGAATACAAGAATCACACCACACCTTCACTTGTGCCCCGGCGACGCACTACCAGCCAATTGGCCAGAGCGACCGCTGCCGTCGCCAGCAGGATCAGCGACCCGCTCAGGTTCACACCTGTGATCAGCGCCAGACAAATCCCTGCTCCCATCACGCCGAAAAAAGTTCCTCCGGGAAGGCGATACAACGCAGCTCCCGGCTGCTTGCGGCGCAAAACGGGTAGCGCTGCACAAACCAGTCCGTAGTAGAGAAGCCGTGCCACGGCGGAGAGCGTAGCGTTCCATGTGAAGGTTCCCAGCAGCGCCAGCAGCCAACTCAAAAGCGCAAAAGCAAGAATCGAGAAATAGGGTGTCCGGAACCGCGGATGAATCGCCGAAAAGATAGCAGGAAAGTCTCCGTTCTCGGCCAGTGCGAAGGTGATGCGAGGTACTCCCAGAATGTTAGCGCTCAAGTAGCCATAGACGGAAATCAACGCCCCGGTAGACACGAAGGCAGCGCCACCAGAACCCAGTGCCAGCCGCGCCACATCCGCCAGAGGACGTTCGCTGTGCCCGGGATCGGGCAGAACTCCGATTACCACCCACTGGATCGCCGTGTAGAGCACCGTGCAGGTAATCAAGCCAGTGAAGAGCGCAAACACCGCATCGCGCCGTGGGTCTTTCGCCTCGCCCAAAGGAGTGAGTGCAGTTTCAAAGCCACCGTAGGCGAACACCAGAAGCAAAGCCGCCTGCTGCCATGCACTTTTCCCGGCTCCGATCGTTAGTACCGCCCACGCCTTGTGGCCGGCGAGCAGATAGACCGTGCCTGCAATAACGACGAGGAATAGCGGCACCAGCTTGGCCACGGTAAACACATTACTGACCTGCGTGCTCGCCCTCACACCGCGGTAGTTGATGAAGGTGAGAATGCCGTACAGCAGCGTCAAAATGATGAATCGCGGTAGCGGCTTTGCGGCGTGCGGCCAGAACTCGCCGCAATAGATCACGAACAGGTTGGCGGTAGCCGCTGGCGCAGCCAATCGCACCAGCCAAAGCATCCACCCCATTTCGATACCAACCAGACGTCCAAACGCGGCGCGAGTGTAAAGATAAGGCCCGCCTGCCGCGGTGAATTGCGACGCGACTTCAGCGAAGCAGGCCATGATGACGCCCGCGGCCGCCCCTGCCATTAAGACCGCCCACGGGCTCGCGCCGCCAATCAGCCTCGCGACATCGGCGGGGAGCGCAAAAATTCCGCTGCCGATGATGGAGTTAACCACCAGCGCAGCCAGACTCCACCGCCCAATCGCGCGCACCAGGCCGGTTCGTTCAGTTTCGGGCACGGCGTGTTTGTACCACAGGAATACAGCTGTCAGCTATCGGCTATCAGCTTTCAGTAACCCTAAGCGGGGAGGACAAGCCTGGCGGAGGACAGTCGGCTTCGCATGCTCGGACGAGCGATCCGCGCACAGGCAGCGTTGCACAGTATTGATCGCGCAGGCCGTCAACTGGAGCCGATTTACGCCGTCATGTCGATTGCGGTCTTCTGCATTTCGTCGCTGGTCTTTACTGAGCTGAGGTTGGCGGAGAATTCATCCTTCGCCGTCATCAGTGCGACTACTTCGGCGCTTAAGTCAACATTGTCCAGATTGGCTCCGCCCGAAGATGCGCCGGCAGCGGCGATTCTCGCCGCGGCAATCTCCCGTTGAGCCTCTGCCAGTTGCAACACCTGAAGGGCTATAGCTGAAAGATCCATGCGCGACCCATCGACACAAACGGTCCCCGACTTTAGCCCGCTGGTTCTCGCTATTCATTAGTGCCCGAGATGTTGCAAAATAAGGCACTTATGCAACCCCATCGCGTATTCATTACTGGCGGGACCGGATACGTCGGCCGGCCGCTAATCACTCTCTTGCTGGAACGAGGCCACGAGGTCCGGGCCCTGGTGCGGCCGGGATCGGAGAAAAAGCTTCCCGACCGGCTGCCAGCCGGTCTTCGGCGATGCTCTGAACGGTAGCTCCTACGCCGGACAGATCAGGCCCGCCGATACTTTTGTCCAACTGGTGGGAGTCGCTCATCCCAGCCCATCGAAAGCCGCTGAATTCCGCGACGTGGATCTGGTTTCCGGCAAAGGCGCGGTCGAAGCAGCTCGCGCCTCCGATGTGGAGCATTTCATTTACGTCAGCGTCGCCCATCCCGCGCCGGTGATGAAAGCTTACATTGAGGTGCGCTCGGAGTGCGAAGCAATGATCCGCCAAAGCGGCATGAATGCCACCATCCTCCGCCCTTGGTACGTGCTGGGGCCAGGTCACCGCTGGCCCTACCTTCTGCTGCCTATCTACAAGCTGATGGAGCAACTTCCGCAAACGCGCGCGGGAGCCACACGCCTCGGACTGGTTACTCTTGAACAGATGTGCCAGGCTCTCCTGCGCGCCGTCGAAGATCCATCACAGGGCATGCGAATTGTCGAGGTCCCGGAGATCCGCGCGCCTGGTGGGATTTAGAAGGGTTGCGGCAGTTTGAGCTCCGGGCGCGGGTTTCCTCGTACCAAAGTAACAGCGTGAATTACGAAAGCGCATGCACATGGGACATCTGGCCGCTGTCAGTGGCGGGTGCGATGGTGAGTAGTCTTCATCTCAAAAGAGCCAGGGCCCATGGAAAGAGAAGATTACCTGCAAGACATCCACATCCGGATATTGCGCGTAACCGAAGATCTGCGCGCCATTCAACGCCAGTTAAACTGCGCCGCCATGGAAGCGCCCAGCGATCCCGAACTCATGGAAGCTCTCAGCCAGCTGCCAGAGATGGACGCGCTGCAAGTGTTGAAATCCTCCGTCGATCAAATGCGACACTTCCTTTGGTTCTACATGCAGGTGATGACCAACGAATCCGAGTCTGGCGAAAGATTGCGGCAAAGTATTCGCCAGAAAGTTTCCGAGGATTCGGTCCAGAGCCATCAATCGTCATTTCTGGAAAAATTCAAGACCGCATCCGACGCCGCGCTGATGCGATATCTCTCCGACGGAAAAAACAGAAAACCGAATTAAACAGTCGTCAGTCGTCGGTCTTCAGTCCTCAGCTGGGTGCCGGGTGCCCCATGCTTCGCGCACTTTGCGAAGCGTGGGATTCCACGTCCCCATCCCTCTGGGGACTGTAAGGCGGACAGTAAGGCGCCTGAGTGGCACAACGCCGTATTCTCACTGCCGGGTGCCCCATGCTTCGCGCACTTTGCGAAGCGTGGGATTCCACGTCCCATCCCGCTGGGGATTGCAGAACGCCTGAGTGGTGCAGCTCCGGATTCCCACTACCGCCCGCCGAACTCTCTCGTGTGACCTCTGCCCTTGACGGCGGCCCTGGCAGAGAGTAGCGTGCCATCGCCTGTGAAATCCCAATAAGCCAAAGGAGGCTTTATGAAGCGGAAGGCCATGTGGACCGCGGTCGTATTGGTGTTGCTGGCGACGCTGGCTGCCGGCCAAGCTCAGCAGTACCTCGATGTGTATACAGTGCAAGTGAAACCGGAAAAACGGGCGGAGTTCGATGCTATCACGAAAAAGATGGGAGCGGCCAATCGTCAAAACAAGGGTGACGCATGGCTGACCATGGAAACGGTTTACGGTCAGGGAGACAGGGTCACCTTCGTCAGCATGCGACAAGGCTACGGGGATGCGGAGAAGGCCACGGGAGCGTTTTACGGGGCATTACAGAAAAGTTATGGGAAGCCTGGAAGCGAAAAGCTCTTTCAGGATTTCAGCCAGTGCGTGGTGAGTGCCCGATCCGAATTCCGCCTCCGCCGCTGGGACCTGAGCAGCAATGCTCCTACGGATGCCGCGGCCATGATGAAACTGTTGGGAAGTTCGCGCTGGTTGCGCACCGCCATGGTGCACGTGCGGCCGGGGCAGGTGGCCGCTTTCGAAGCCCTGCTAAAAGATGTGAAGACGGCTCGCGAAAAAGCCTCGCCACCCGTGACCACACTGGTGTCGCAGGCCGTAGCCGGCCAGGAGGGCACAGTTTTTTATGTCACCACGCTGCAGAGTTCTCTGGCTGGGTTCGACACCATCCCAACCATACAGCAGACGTTAGGAGAGGAAGGCTACGCAAAGTACCTCAAGACGGCTGCTGACGTAGTTGCAGACACGGAGACGGTAATCAATCGCTTCCTGCCCGAGCTAAGCAACGCGCCTGAGGATGTGGTGGCAGTCGCTCCGGATTACTGGGCGCCAAAAGCCGTAGTAGCTGCAGGCGGCAAGGCAAAGACAGCCAAGGAGGCCGTGGTCAACGCAGCCGAAACCACCAAGGAAAAAACCAAATAGCGTTTGCGGCGAGAGTTATCCTCGTGTACTGGAAGCAGTCCGCCGGCCAATTCAGAAATGAATTCGGCTGGCGTTTTTTTGGCGTCCTGGTAGTTGAGCTCCGAGCCTCGGCCGGATGTCACATGCTTTGCGCACTTCTCCGAACGGGTTCCCTGACCGAAGTGCTTTGTCTTCAGACCGTTATGTACTCAGTGGTCGCGCTTGGGGCAGGAATCACGTCACCATGCTGGCGCATGCCTTCGAGATGAAACTCCATCGCCTCGCGGATCAAATCTTTTGCCTCGTCCAACGTTTTGCCGACGACACCAAGACCGGGGAGGTCCGGAACATATGCCCCCCAACCTGTTGAGGACTTTTCGTAAATGACGAGATACTTCATTTCAAGCCAGCCTGCTTGAGGATATTGTTCAACGTTCCCGGCGGAATGTCCAGTGACGGATGTCCGGCGACGGTAACTGTACCCGGCTTGGCAGGATGGTGAAACTGCCTGTGACTGCCCTTGGTCCGTGCCAGCCGCCAGCCGTCCTGCTCCAAACGCTTGACGACATCGCGGACCTTCATTGCAAGCTCCCGCAGAAACTCGCTAATTCCTCAACGTCTTCCCCGTCTTCAACGTGAACTGAATCCGCTCCTGCGTCTTCTTCTCCCCGCACAGCGACTTGAACGCTTCGCGCTCCAGATCAAGCACATACTGCTCGCTGACCGGCGTCCCCGAAGTGACATTCCCGCCGCACAATACTTCCGCGACTTTGGTGGCAATCTTAACTTCGTGATCAGTGATGTACTCCCCCTGGCGCATGATGTGCACGCCCATTCGCAGCGCAGCCAGAATATTTTCGCCGGGCGCCGGGATATCGGCGCGCGGCTGCGGAGGCTCGTATCCCGCCCGGACCAACTGCAGCGCGCGAGCCTTGCCGTCAGCCAGAAGGCGCTCCCGATTCATGGTGATGTTGTCGGAATCATGCAAAAAGCCCAGCCCGCGCGCCTCCTGCGCCGACGTCGATACCTTGGCCAAGGCGATCGTCTCGAAGGCTTTCTTCATCGCCTCCATCAGTTCAACCGACTCACCCCGTCCCCCCGGACGAATCCCCGCCGCACTATCCACCGCGCGCAGCAACATTTCCTTGCAGCCACCCCCGCCGGGCAGCAGTCCGACGCCGACTTCCACCAGTCCCATGTACAGCTCGGCGTGGGGCTGGCGTGCGGCCGCATGAATCGAAATTTCCGTTCCGCCGCCTAGTGCCAGTCCAAACGGCGCCACCACCACCGGCTTGGCCGAGAACTTGATGGCCTGGGTCATGCCTTGAAACTGGCGGATGGCCAGGTCCACCTCGTCCCACTCTTCCTCCTGCACCGACATCAGCAGCATCATCACATTGGCGCCCACCGAAAAATTGTCGGCGTCGTTGGTGATCACAAACGCGTCGAATCTATCGCCGGGTCCACCAGGCTTCAGACTCTGGGTAATCAGACCCACGATATCGCTGCCCAGGGAGTTCATCTTGGAATGAAATTCAATACAGGCGACTCCGTCCCCGAGATCGACCAGAGATGCTCCCGAATTTTTCCTGACCACTCCATTGGACTTCTTTGCCACCTCCACCGACCACACACCGGACGAGACTCTCACCGGCTCATACTTTGCAGTCCTCAAATCGAAGTAAACCCGGCCAGAGGCAGCCTTGGGATCGTCCAGGTACCAGGATTTCTTGCCTTCTGCGAGCAATGGCTCCACGCTGGCGCCAAGTGTGCGACCCTCCTTCTTCATTCGGGCCACGGTAGGCTCAACCCCGGCCGCGTCCCAAAGTTCGAAGGGACCGAGCTTCCAGTTAAAGCCCAGCCGCATGGCGCGATCGATCTCCACAATCGTGTCGGAAATCTCGGGAATACGATTAGCGGAGTACGTCCACAGATCGGATAGCGCTGACCACAAGAATGTGCCTGCTTTGTCGCCCTTCTGAGGGCCGCCTTCGGGTCCAAGCAGCATGCGCAGGCGCACGCTCGGATCCTCGACGTTCTTCGCCACGTCGAGGGCAGGGAATTTCGCTTTCTTGACGGGATGATATTCAAGCGTCTTCCAATCGAGCGCGAGGCGTTCGTCTTCGTTCCCCGCACTCTTCGCCCTTTTGTAAAAACCGCCCTTGGTCTTGTCGCCCAGCCATTTTCGCTCCAGCATTTGCTTGTAGAAGTCAGGAAGCTTGGACGAACTGTCCTGTCCACCTGCTTGTGCCATGTTGCTGACAACGTGTCCGAGGATGTCCAAACCCACAAGATCAATGGTGCGGAACGTGGCTGACTTCGGCCATCCGACGGCTTCTCCAGTGAGCGCATCCACCTCTTCGATGCTCAGGTCCATTTCCTGCATCAGGCGCATGACATTGAGCACGGAAAATGTGCCTATCCGGTTGCCGATAAAATTTGGCGTGTCTTTGGCGAAAACCACGCCTTTGCCCAGATGTGAGTCGCCAAACTGAGCCACCGCATCAATCGCATCCTGATCGGTTTCCGGCGTGGGAATCAGTTCCAGCAGCCGCATGTAGCGCGGCGGATTAAAAAAATGCGTTCCGAACCACGACTTTCGGAAATCATCGGAGAAGCCCTCGGCAATCTTGCCTACAGGCAGGCCGCTGGTATTGGTGGTCACAATCGTCCCTGGCTTGCGGATGGCTTCCACCTTCTTCAGTAGCGCCCGCTTGATCTCCAGGTTTTCCACCACAGCTTCGATGATCCAGTCCACCTCGCTGAGGCGTTTGAGATCGTCTTCGAAGTTGCCGATCGTGACCAGGCGTGCGAGTCCCGGTTCGAAGAAAGCCGCCGGCTTCGATTTCTTCGCCGCTTCCAGTCCAGCAGCAGCAATCTTGTTGCGTGCGGAACTATCCGCTCCCGGTGGAACAATATCGAGCAGGTAGCTTGGCACTCCGGCGTTGGCGAAGTGGGCAGCGATGCGTGCGCCCATGGTTCCGGCGCCGAGAACGGCAACTTTATGAATGTGTCTCATGGTTGGTCGCGGGAAGTCCTCTTCGTCCTCTATCGTCAAACGAGGTTCACCGATCGTTCATTTCCAAGGTCGGTGGTGATCGTGCTAGGGAAGTCTATCGATTGCCCACTCCTCTTTGCCAGTCCGAACCACAACTATTTCAGATTTCTGTGGCCGGTCGGACTTCGTTGTTCCGGAATGGAAGGGGAAAAGGGTAACCGGGAAAGAATAGCGCCCGGTCTTCATTTTTCTTCCGCGCGCGATTTCGTACGCTGCGTCGGCACCGGAGGAGAAGAACACCTCCATGCGATCTTCGGAGCTGTGCTGCTTGGCGTTGTCGGTCAGCATCAGCAGCCCGGTTTCGTGATCCTGGCTCTGCCAAGCCTGCAGAAAACGATTGGCCGCAGCCAGAGCGGAGATGTAGGCCCGGTCCGAAACATGATCTGAACGCACCCGATCCGAACGAGCTGTGTCACTTCGGCTCGCGAAGGAAAGCGAGGGCTTCGTCCTCGTGCCAGCGGACACAGACAATCCCGCAACACAGATGAGAACTAGAAGTGGGAGGGCAAGATGCCTTCCTGACAGCCGGCGGAACGCCGGCGCTACAAGTCCAAAATTCACTGATAAATTATGCCGGAGAATACGATTCGCTCCAAGACACCATCAAGGTTCTCTCCAAGACAGTGCCATCGCCGCTACGAAATCAGCTTGGCCAGCAGGAATGCCGCGGCTGCCGCCAGACCACCGATTACCACGGTCTGCAATGCGCTGCGTGCCGGACCCGTGCCGGTATAGCGGCCTTTCAGATAACCAAAAATGGCAAGCGCCGCCAGGGTCACGACTGCGGAGTACGCCAGCCCGTGCACGGCGCTGGAAAGCAGAATGTAGGGTGAGAGCGGAATCATGCCGCCCGCAATGTATGAGCCGGCAATCGTAGCCGCGCTGGTCAGGGCGCGTCGCGGGTCCGGTTCTTCCAGGCCGAGTTCAAAGCGCATCATGAAGTCCACCCACGCGTCAGGGCGCCGGCTGAGTGCCTCCACCACCGGCGTACTCTCCTGCTCCGTCATGCCATACGACTGAAACACTCGGCCAACTTCCGCCATCTCTTCCTCGGGAATCTCTTTGATCTCGCGATATTCGCGGGCTCGCTCCTGCTCGTAATGTTCGGCGTCGCCCCGAGCCGCCAGATACCCCCCCAGCCCCATCGCGATCGACCCCGCCGCGATTTCTGCCAGACCGCCCACCACGATCAACCGGGTGTTCTGCACGGCTCCCGAGAGTCCGGCGGCCAGCGCGAACGGCACCGTCAGGCCGTCAGCCATCCCGATGACTACGTCGCGAACAAAATTGGTGGCCATGAAGTGGGTCTCGACGTGTTCGGCGTGTGCCATGTTCAGACCTCGAAAAGTGGGATCTCAAATGTGGGCTTGCAAATTATGGGACTGCAAATATTGTTGTGCGCGTTTCACCATATCCCGCTCACCACGATAGGCCAGCCTCCGGGGAGCCTCGTCGAGCGGAATCCATGACGCACGCCTGACCTCGACCCGCATCTCCGGGGCGACGTTGTCTATCTCGCCTGATAGATAGTTGAGCAGAAAAAAAGACACGATCTTGAAGACCCGCTGTCCGTCACCCCAGGAGCGCACATAGACGTACTTGATGTCCCCCAGCTTCGCGACCATGGATGCAACCAAGCCGGTTTCCTCGCGAACCTCGCGCAAGGCCGTCTGCTCGGGCTTTTCGCCGGGATCCACCAGCCCTTTGGGCAAAGCCATTACCACTTTTTGTGTAGTTTTTCTGGACAGACGGCCCGAAGCAGCCTCGCTCTGAGGCTCAATGATGGCCACATTCCACCCCTCGCCGCCCACCCTGTGCACCACCACGCCCCCAGCCGAAATCTCCCGAACCATGGCCCCTAAGTTAACAGGATTACGGGAGTTAGTCATCGGGAAGGCATTTGGTCCGGGAGTAACCATGAGCAGCTCTCCGACGTGCCTGGAACTCTTGCCGAGAAGCTGGCATCTTAGTTGCTATGTAGGGTGCCGAAAGACTAGGGCCGGGAGGAGCAGGGTTCCCGTGAAGACTTTAGGCAAGATCATTCGTTCGGTGCAGGCCTTCGGACGCGGCCTGTCCGGGATTTCCGGGTCCGAACAGGCCCTACCCTCACCCGGCATCGGGCTGGCTCTGGGTGGTGGCTTTGCCCGCGGCATCGCCCATATCGGCGTTCTCAAGGTCCTCGAAGAAGAAAACATTCCCATCAGCCTGGTAGCTGGCACAAGCGTAGGAGCCCTCATCGGCGCAGCCTACTGCAGCGGAGTCACCATTCCCGAGCTGGAGCAGATTGCCACCCGGGTGCGCTTCAAGCACTTTGCCCGGTGGACCTTGTCGCGTTACGGATTCGCCAGCAACGAACGCATGATCAAGTTTCTCAGCAGCATTCTGAAGGTCAAGACATTTGAAGAATTGCAAATTCCCCTGGCGGTGACGGCTACCGATTTCTCCACCGGCGCTGGCGCCGTGTTTCACTCCGGCCCGCTGGTGGATCCGGTGCGCGCCAGTTGCGCCTATCCGGGCATGTTTCTGCCGGTAAAAATTCGCGGGCGCCTACTGGTGGATGGCATGCTGGCTTACGCCGTGCCCACGGTTCCGTTGCGAGACATGGGGGCCCAGCGCGTGCTGGCGGTGCATCTCAAGGGGACTTGGACCAACGGTGATACCGGTCCGCGACATCTGTTCGACGTGATCGGCCAGTGTTTCGCTATTGCCCAGGAGATGAACTGCAATGTGTGGAAGGCAGCCGCTGACCTGGTGATTGATCCCGACGTCAACGGCTTCAAGTACGACGATTTCGAACGCTCCACGGAATTGATTCAAGCCGGAGAAACCGCAACTCGTGCCGCCCTGCCGGAAATCCGCAAGTGGCTGGCCCACACAGAGCCAACCAGGAAAGCCCAGGTAGCACCCACAACCCACCCAGCGGTCGTGCCGGCAGAATAGTTAGAAAACTGAGAACTCTAACCTGAGAACCGAGAACTGCCTCTATTCCATCGCCAAATCAGGGCAACCTGATGTTGTCGGTCACTACGCCAGCTAGCCAGAAACTAGTTCTTGGCTGCGGTGTTAAAGGTTGCCGGATCCAGATCGAGGATGATCCAGTAGGCATCGTGAGGCGGCAATGGAAACAGCGCTTCCTTTTTTGCATGGGAGGCACCTAGCGTCTGCATTAAACAGATAGCGACCGCGCTGGGGCGGGTCGAGAGAGATGAAGCGGACATTAGAAGCTACTCAATCAGGATTGTTGTGTCGACGTTACGACGGTGTGTGGGACAGCCAGGCCCGTTGTCCATGTCCGTGCCGTGCAGAAGGAAAGCAAGGCGAGAAGCCAGAAGCTGGAAGCCAGAAGCCAGAAGCTGTTCCTTACTTCATCACTCCGCGCGAAGCAATTCCAATGTTGTCCCGTGAAGTGTTCTTTACCAGATACATCATCTCGTCCGCCTGGCGGATGATCTCGCGCGGCGTCTTGGCGTCGTGCGGGTAGGTGGCCACGCCGATCGAGGCGCGAACATTCAGGTTGAGCCCTTCTTCCTGGCAGAACATGCTGGTGCGGAGACTGTCCCGCACACGCCGCGCTACCACCAGTGCGGCGTCTTTTCCTGTTTGTGGCAACAGAATCACAAATTCGTCTCCGCCGTAGCGAAAGGCGTAGTCAATCAGGCGCAGTTGGGCCTTGATCAGGTAGCCAATCTCCATCAGCAGCTTGCTCCCGATCAGATGTCCGTGTGTGTCGTTGACCTGCTTGAAGTGGTCGAGATCGATGAACAGAACGGTGAACTCATAGCCGTAGCGCGCCGAGCGGTAGACCTCGGTTTCCAGAGTCTTGTAGAGGTGGCGCGCGTTATAGAGTCCGGTGCAGTCGTCTGTGATGGTGAGTTCCTGAATCTTCTCCACCGAACGTGCATTTTCAATGGCGATGGCCGCGTAGTCGCAAATCGACTGAAGGAAGAAGGACTCCTGGTCAGTGAAATGTTCCATTTTCACGTTGACCAGTTGAATCACTCCCAGAACCCGCAGTTTGGAGCGGAGGGGGACGCAGATGATGGACCGCGTTTCCCATTTGGTCATCTCGTCAATGCGCTTGGCAAAACGCGGATCGGTGTAGACGTCGGGCACAACCACGCGTTCCCCGTGCTTGGCCACCCAGCCGGCAATTCCTTCCCCGACCTTTAGCCGGACGTTCTTGAGCGCCTCGGCAGCTTTGCCCACCACGATGGCAAAGTAGAGTTCTTCGCGTTCCTCATCCACCATGAGCAGGGACCAGTTGTCGGGCTTAAAGTACTCCGCCATCTTTTCCATGATGGTCTGCAGGATGGAATCAAGGTCGAGCGAGGAAGTCAGGGCCTTGGCCACATCATGGAAAATGCCTAATTCCTGAACTTTACGGTCGGCGGCGGTGGTGGCCTTGGTCATCAACAATGGTCCTCAATGCCGCAGGGATAGTGAAATTATATGCAACACCGGAAAGCAGGGGCAATCAACCTTAGTAACCAGAACCCTCAACGCCACGTCCTGAAGGGACATAGGGCGCGGCTGTAGACCAAAACCGGCAACGGGCCTCGTATAATGCGTGGGTTCTCCTCAACTTCAAATAACTGACTCGCTTCCGCACGATTAACATATATTTATCTGGACACGCAGAGCAGGAGACATTTCCGTGGAATCCTTGGGCGCGCGATTAAAGAGGGAACGGGAGAAGCGCAAGATCACTCTTGATGAAATATCCCTGTCCACCAAGATCGGCACCCGCTTCTTGCTCGCCATCGAGGAAGAACACTTCGACCAGCTTCCCGGTGGAATCTTCAACAAAGGCTTCGTCAAGGCCTACGCTCGTTCTGTGGGGGTTGACGAAGCCGAAGCGGTTGCTGAATATGAGCTTGCCACCGGCGCCAGTCTGCCTGAAAGCCTCCCGGAAGCCAGCCCAGTCGGTGCGGTCCCGGCGATCTCGACCCCAGCTTTTCCGAGCGAGGACTCCGGAGATGGTGCAGCCCCCGCATTCCCTGGGGGTGGTTTGCGATTGCCTTGCTGGTCGTGGCCTTCGGCCTCGCAGTTTGGGGCTTCTTTTCTCGGGATCGGTCGGCTAAACCCAGCCTTATCTATCCGCTACCCGCCGCTGCTAGCAACAGTCCTGTGGCACTAGACGCGCCAGTCCAGCAAACGGGCGTTGTACCAACTGAGCCGTCTATACCTGCCCCGAAGTCTGACGTTGCGCGCCTCAGCCTCCAGGGTCAAGACCTGCGGCAGGCGTCTTGCGAACAGCAGCACCCAACTCAGCCGATTCAGCCCCCAGCGCGGGAGCCTTCCTCGTCCAGATCAAGGCACGAGAGGACTCCTGGGTCTCGATCAGCGCGGACGGACGGCAGATCATGCAGGCCACGCTTTTTGCGTCGCGCGGAAAAGTCCATCGGAGCTCGCGACCAAATCGTGATCAAGACCGGGAAATGCTGGTGCCTTGGACATCTCCTTCAACGGCAAGAAGTTGCCACCCCAAGGCGCCGACAACGAAGTAAGAACAATCACGTTCGATGCCAACGGCCCGAAGCTCTAGCAGCCTGCGGAAGGTTCTGTGCGTACGTTCAACCCCCTGAAGGAGCAGCTCTTTAGGCGTTTACGGCCACGCAGCTCCTCAGAATCAGCCCGGCGTTGATTTTCCTCAAGTTATTGCCTCGTATCAGAATTCTTGGTGCAGGGTCTCACTTCGCGGTTCAACTCCCCGCCGCTACCATCCGCAGGCGGCTCATTTCCGGTCGCTGACGATTCCCGCCGACGGGCCCAAAATCATTGCGTCGGGGCCCCTTCTCTGGTATTTTCTTAGAGGTCGCAAAATACTCATTTATAGGCTGTTGCGTTCTGATCCTCCCTCCACGTTTTAACGTCCAGATCGCTTGCCAGATCTCTTGAAGGAGAAGCTGCTTGTCATCCAAGAACCGCTACCTTTTTACGTCCGAATCCGTTACCGAGGGCCATCCAGACAAAATCGCTGACCAGATTTCTGACGCCATTCTCGATGCCTGCCTGACCGACGACCCGCTCAGCCGAGTCGCCTGCGAGACCCTCACCGCCACCGGCCTGGTCGTCATCGCGGGTGAAATAACTACCAAGGCTTACGTGGACTTCCAGTCGCTCGTCCGTGGAACAATTTCCTCCATCGGCTACGACAACGCCCTGTATGGCTTCGACTCCAATACCTGTGCCGTCATCTCCAGCATCAACAAACAATCCGGCGACATCGCCATGGGGGTCGACACTGGCGGCGCCGGCGACCAGGGAATGATGTTTGGGTATGCTTGCAGGGAGAATGCGGAATTGATGCCTACGCCGATTTCGCTGGCGCACAAGTTGTGCATGCGGCTTGCGGAAGTGCGGAAACATGGGCGGCTTCCTTACCTGCGTCCCGACGGCAAATCGCAGGTGACGGTGGAGTACGACAAGAACCACAAGCCGGTCCGCCTGGATGCAGTTGTGATTTCCACTCAGCACTCGGAAAACATCGGCAACGAGGAATTGCGCAGCGACATTCTGAAACACGTGATTCAGGCGACCATCCCGGCCCATCTGCTCGATGAAGATACCAAGTACCACATCAATCCCACGGGACGGTTTGTGATTGGCGGGCCGATGGGGGACACCGGGCTGACCGGACGCAAGATTATCGTCGACACCTACGGCGGCATGGGGCGCCACGGTGGCGGAGCATTCAGCGGCAAAGATCCGACCAAGGTGGATCGCTCGGCGGCCTACATGGCTCGGTACATTGCCAAGAACATTGTCGCTGCCGGACTGGCCGACCGCGTCGAAGTTCAGCTGGCGTATGCCATTGGCGTGGCTGATCCGGTGAGTATCCTGGTGGACACGTTCGGCACCTGCAAAGTGGACCCGGAGACCATTCCGGATCTGGTACGAGCAAATTTCCATCTGACCCCGAGGGGCATTATCGAGTCGCTGAAATTGCGGCGGCCGATTTATTGTAAGACTGCAGCATACGGACACTTTGGCCGGAACGATCCCGACTTCACGTGGGAGGCCACGGACAAGGCGGCCAAACTGGCCAGTGATGCCGGCCTGCGCGAGCCGGTTGGACAGGGCGTCAGCAAATAGAATTCAGTCTTAACATCAAAACAACGTTCTAATAAGCGACAGGAGAAGCATGTCAACCACACCGACGCAATTGAATTGTGACGTAAAGAATCTGGATTTGGCCGATCTGGGCAAGAAGCGGATTGACTGGGCCAACCAGTCGATGAAGGTTCTGCAGATCATCCGCAAGGAATTCATCAAGAACCAGCCGCTGAAGGGCATTCGCATTTCCGCCTGCCTGCACGTGACCGCGGAAACCGCGAACCTGGCCATTTGCCTGCGCGATGGCGGCGCCGATGTGGTGCTGTGCGCGTCCAATCCTTTGTCCACGCAGGACGACGTGGCCGCCAGCCTGGTGCGCGACCACAATATTCCGGTCTTTGCCATCAAGGGCGAGGACAACGATACCTACTACAGCCACATCCTGGCGGCCATTGACCACAAGCCGCAGATCACCATGGATGACGGCGCCGATCTGGTAACCTTGCTGCACACCAAACGTCAGGACGCGCTTGAAGGCGTAATTGGCGGCACCGAGGAGACCACCACCGGCGTAATTCGCCTGCGTGCCATGGCCAAGGAGGGCGTGCTGCGCTTCCCCATCGTCGCAGTGAACGACGCCGACACCAAGCACCTGTTCGACAACCGCTACGGCACCGGTCAATCAACAATTGACGGCATCATTCGCGCCACTAATTATCTGTTGGCAGGATCGAAATTCGTGGTCGCCGGCTACGGCTGGTGCGGACGCGGCCTGGCCAGTCGGGCTCGCGGCGCGGGCGCCGAGGTAATCGTCACCGAGGTCGATCCCACGAAAGCGCTCGAAGCGGTGATGGATGGTTTCCGGGTAATGTCGATGAACGAAGCGGCGCGTCTCGGCGATGTGTTCTGCACGGTGACCGGCAACAAGAGCGTGCTGACCAGGGAACACTTCGAACTGATGAAAGATGGCGCTATCATCTCCAACTCGGGGCACTTCAACGTGGAGATCGACATACCGGCGCTAGAAAAGATGTCGTCCTCGAAGCGCACCACGCGCAACTCGGTGGAAGAGTATTCACTCCGCGACGGCCGCAAGATCAACCTGCTGGGCGAAGGCCGCCTCATTAACCTGGCCTCCGCCGAGGGGCATCCACCATCAGTCATGGACATGAGCTTCGCCGATCAGGCGCTCTCGGTCGATTACATGGTCAAGAACTATAAGAGTCTGGAGAAAAAGGTCTACAAAGTTCCCGACGATCTCGACAAGCGAGTCGCCAAGCTGAAGCTGGAGTCGGTTGGCATCAAGATCGACAAACTGACGCCAGAGCAGGAAGAGTATCTGGCGGGGTGGTCGGAAGGAACTTAAGGCGGTCGTTGGTCTTTGGTCGTTGGCCAAACAGGGGCGGCGCTAGCCGCCCTTAGAGCGTAGGGAGTGCTGAGAATTACTTTCGGGCGTCTTGAAGTTCTGTCGAATAGAGAATTTCGTGCAACTTATAAGCGGGCGTGACGGCCGCAATGCCAGAGTTCAGTTTTGACCGGTACAGTTCGCGTCTCGACAACAGCAATCGGCTCGAAATCATTAAAGAATCCTTCCATGATTCCGGCCAGCTTCAAGATGGGGGCTCCTACTGTGAGCGTTCCCGGTTCTCTATCACTCCCCAGATAGAAAAAAACTGGTGCGCCGCTATTCCCCCCGAACGAGAGAGTCTCGATTAGATAAAGATTAGTGGGGACCTGATTCCACGTCACTTTTTCGTCCGTCAATAGCGCAACCTTGCCGAATCTTACGATTGGGTAATTTCGGTTAGCCCCTAGATACGGCAAAAACATACCTGTGAAAAAAACGTCTGATCCCTCCCGAATACTTAGCGCAGAAAAATCTCTCTGCGAGGTTAAAAGGTCCTCGTCGATTCCGGCGATTTCGTAAATCGTTGGATCGGGCTCTGCCACGGGAACCACAGCGAGGTCGACCGAGGAATCGGGATGTATGAAGATGTTCTTGCTTGTGCCCGAAGTAGACAACAGCAAATCGAAATTTTCCACGCCGCCCGTTCTCTTGTTCAAGCGTACCCACACCCTCGGGTAGAAGGCACCGGATGTGTCCTGAAGCACATGTTTCGCAGTTACCAAGTATCCCCAACCCTTTCCCGGGTAAGCCTGATCTTTGACGAAGACGAAGAAACAAGTTCCATTCGCTAACCGTTGGTTGCTGGGGCCAGGGACGAAAACAAAACCAACAGCCTTCTTCACTTGGTCAGGAATAGGCGTCCCGAAACTTCGGTACAAAGCGAAAAAAAGAAAGATGGAGACGACAGTGATACGCTTCATGATGCTCCTCGAGACGGTCTTAGGAATTGCTTTCGGTCCCTAGTGTGCATTCCGGACTTTTGCAGATATTGTACGGTGTGTTGCCATGCAGTCGATGTAGGCACCTTGGGCATTTAGTTGTCGTGGCGCAGGTCGGCATGAGGCCGGAAATGCATAGGTCCTTCGCTTGCTGCCGTTTGCTTTGCAAACGGCAGACTGCGCTCAGGATGACAGGGGTTTTGGGTGTGGCTTGTGGGTTGTCATCCTGAGGAACGGACCCTTTCGCTACGCGAAAGGGTCCCGACGAAGGACCTATGCATTTTCCGGCTGATATTGATGGCGGACGTACCAGGCTTCACTCAGGTCCTTCCATTCTGGATTCATGGATACAATCAGGGCAATTTTCTTGATCCGCAGCAGGCCTTTGATTTGCTTCTCGCGGGCGATGGCTGCGCGGACGTCACCGAAGCGTTCGAAGTAGACCAGGCGGTCGATCTTGTAACGTGCGGCGAACTCACCCTTTATTCCTTGCTTGTGCTCGAACACGCGGCGTTCCAGGTAGCCTGTGACGCCAGTGTAGAGCGTCTTGGAGCGGTTGGTCATGATGTAGATGTAGTAGAAGTGGGCGAGGAATGCATAGGTCCTTCACTGCGCTTCGTTTCTGCTTCGCAGAAACGCGAGCTCCGTTCAGGATGACAGGGGTTTCGGAAGGTGTATGTGACGGATGAACATTTGAAAGAGCGTGGCTCCTTCTAACTCCAAAGAGCGAATGCATAGGTCCTTCGTTGTTGGGCTTCGCTTTGCGAAGCCCGCCTTCCTCAGGATGACAGCGGTTTCCGCGTGGTACTACCGGCATCTTCTCCTCGGTGGCTATCCCGTGGCATGCTGACTATGTTGGGCGAAGAGCGTCGCGGCCTCAGGTGGCCGCGTTTTTTATTGGGGCCTAATCTATGAAAAGCAAAGGAATGAATATCAAGCATCCCAAGTTGCGGGGGGAGTGGGCGGAGTTGCGGTTTATGGCGCGGGCGGCGGAGCAGGGGTTGCAAGTCACGAAGCCGTGGGGAGAGACGGCGCGGTACGACTTCGCGGTGGAGCATGAGGGGCGGTTTGTGCGGGTGCAGGTGAAGTCCACGATGTTCAGGGAGAACGATGGGTACTCGTTCACGGTGCGCGGGTGCCGTGGTCCTTATGTGGGTGATCCGTTTGATTTTGTGGCGGCGTATTTGATTCCGGAGGATATCTGGTACATCATCCCGGCGGGGAAGTTTCAGGGGCAGGGGAGCATTGGGCTGTATCCCCGGCTTAAGAAGTCGAAGTATGGGCGGTACAAGGAAGCGTGGGATTTGCTGCGGGGGAAGCTTCGACGCGCGGGGATCGTCGACCGCATTGAGGCTTGTGCTGGGATCCTTGAGTACGTGGCGGCTGCGGCTTCGGCATAAGTCAACCCCCCACCCTTTCGCAAAGAACGCGAAAGAGTGGGGGGCCCCCAGTGCCCGCTTGGAGTCAGTGGGCATCAAGATCAAGATCGACAAGCTGACGCCGGAGCAGGAAGAGTATCTGGCGGGGTGGAGCGAGGGGACTTAGAACCAGTTCCTGGTTAGCAGTTCCCAGTTCTCAGCGGGGCGGCGCCAGCTGCCCCGTTTTTTATTGGCAGTATCCTCTATTCTGCGTCGTCCAGCAGTTGTAAAAAAATTGTCAACAAGTTGCTGCGAGCGCGAAGCTTCCTGGCTGGTGGTAGTAAGCTTGATGGGTATTCTCCCTGCTTTGAATGGGTTGAATGCGGAGCACGGATTATGAGACTCGAGGGAGATCGGGATTCGGTCCTTCAGCGCGGCCAGAGCTTGTCCGCCTTGGGTGTTCCTTATTCGGGGAGGCCGATGGAACGCATTCTGGTGGTGGAAGACGATCGTGCCGTCCAGAAGGCGCTGAAGCGTCTGTTTGAGGCGGAAGGATTTGCGGTTGAGATCAGTGGGGACGGGAAGTCGGCGCTGGAGGCCTATCGGGCGGCGACTCCGGCGGCGGTAGTGCTGGACCTGCGGCTGCCGGCAATGTCGGGGCGGGACGTCTGCCGCGCTCTCAAGGAACAGGCGCCCGCGCTTCCAGTGATCGTACTCAGCGCGGCCAGCGACGTGGCCGACAAAGTATTGCTGCTGGAGTTGGGCGCGGACGACTACGTGACCAAACCGTTCAGCCCGCGCGAGCTGTTGGCCCGAGTGCGGGCGGCGTTGCGGCGGACGGCGCGGACGGGTTCGAGCGACGTCATTGCGTTCGGCGGAGTCTCCGCAGACTTCACCAAGATGGAAGTTACGCGGAATGGCGAACCGGTCCAACTCACGGCCCAGGAATTCAAGACTCTGAAATTCATGGCGCAAAATGCCGAGCGGATGATTTCGCGCGAAGAACTATTGAATGAAGTCTGGGGCTACCAGAACTATCCATCCACACGGACGGTAGACAATCACATTCTCAAGCTGCGGCAGAAGCTGGAGAAAGACCCTGGCAATCCGGTACACTTCCGAACAGTTCACGGCATGGGATACAAATTTGTGCCGTAAACGGTCAGGTGGAAGCCGGGCGGCTGCGGGGAGACGGGTATGCTGAAACTTCGGATGCGGACCAAGTTTCTGCTCTCCATGCTGCTGATTTCCGCCGGGCTTACCTGTACCAGCCTTCTGCTGGTCCGGCACAGCGTACGGAAACAAGTCAGAAAAGAAATCTTCGCCGACCTGCGAAATTCCGTCAGCACCTTCCAGAACTTCCAGCGCGAACGCGAACTTACCCTCACTCACTCGGCCGAACTGCTGGCTGACCTGCCCAATCTGCGGGCACTGATGACGACCCAGCATGACGCCACCATTCAGGATGCATCCAGCGATTTGTGGCGGCTGGCGGGGAGCGATCTTTTCGTTCTGGCCGACCGGGCGGGACGGGTGGTAGCTCTGCATACCGCGTCCCCGGGACTTACGCGCGAGGTGGCGCAGAAGTCATTCGCGAACAGCGTTAGCGACGAGAGCTCGGGGCACTGGTGGTATGGCGGCCAGCATCTCTACGAAGTTTTTCTCAAGCCCATCTACTTTGGGCCGGCAGCGGAGAATCGCCTGCTGGGATTTCTGGTGATCGGCTACGAAATCGACGATCGGGTGGCCTCACAGGTGAGCCGGATCGCCGCCAGTCAGGTGGCCTTCTACTACGGGGATATAGTTGTGAAGACTACTCTGAGCCCGATGCAGGAGGCGGAGCTGGACCGGCAACGGACGCTTCATGCGAATACCGGGACTTCCGGGCCGGAACAAATTCAGCTCGGGGAAGAACACTTTCTTATTACCTCTCTGGAGCTCGCAGGCGCCAAGAATTCATCGGTGCGCTTGAGCGTTTTGAAATCCTACGATCAGGCGACGGCGTTTCTGGACAGCCTGAATCACCTGCTCCTGGCTTTGGGGCTGGCTGCGGTGCTGGGTGGCAGCGCGTTGGTGTTCTTCATTTCGCACACCTTCACTCGTCCGCTGGCAAATCTTGTAGAAGGCGTACGGGCGCTCGAAAAAGGCGATTTTACTTACGCCCTGGATGCTCGCGGAGGTGACGAGGCCGCTGAAGTCACCGGAGCATTCAACCGCATGCGCTCCAGCTTGAGGAAGACCCAACAGGAATTGCTGGAAGCGGAGCGCCTAGCCACGATCGGACGAATGGCCAGTTCTATTTCGCATGATTTGCGGCACTCGCTGGCTGCCGTTGTGGCCAATGCCGAATTTCTTTGCGAGAGCCGCTTGTCCTCGGATCAGCGGGAAGAGCTCTATCAGGAAATTCGAGCGGCGGTGAATCAGATGACCGATCTCATTGACTCGCTGCTGGAGTTCTCACGCACCCGCGAGTCCTTACATCCGACCTATGGGAACGTCAGAGACTCGGTCGGGCGCGTGGTGCAGACGATCCGCTTGCATCCGGAATTTCATCAGGTAGAGATCACCATCAGCCAGGAAGGCAGCAGTTCGGGATGGTTCGATGCGAAGAAACTGGAGCGCGCTCTCTATAACCTGCTGTTGAATGCATGTGAGGCGGTGGTTCCAGAGACGGGCAGCATCGAGGTGAAGCTGAACGAGGTTCGGGGCGGAGTCGAGATTCGAGTGAGTGATACCGGACGCGGTATTCCGGAACTGATTCGCAGCCAGCTGTTTGAGCCCTTCGTCAGCCATGGCAAGGAGAACGGAACCGGGCTGGGGCTTACGGTCGTGCAAAAAATCGTGCAGGATCATGGCGGGGACGTTGCCGTCGAGAAGACATCGCCGACGGGGACGGTGTTCAAGCTGCTGCTACCACTGTCCGTGTCTCGTGAGAGTCTTTCTGAAAGGTGGGAAGAGGGAAAGGCGCGGACGCGGCTGGCCCGAACGGAAGGGCAGCAACCGGAGTAGGGTTCCTAACGGAATCCGGCGGCAGCACAATAGCCTACCGAACGGCACGCCCTGATATTCCGAGAGCCCTGATCTACAGAAGCCGGGTTGTTCAGGAGCTTTCTTACTCTTCCCATCCCAGGATTTTTCTTCGGGAGGCGACTTGTGAAACAACAGAATGGTTTGCCTGGCCGGATCAGGAAATTTGGTGCGGTGGGATTGTGGCTGCTCGCGGGAAATGTCTGTCTGTGGGCGCAGGCGGCCACGCCAACGGCACAGCCAACTGACGCGATGACAGCCGCGGTGCGTGAGCTGCAGGAAGAAGTGCGTGAATTGCGCGCTGCCGTGGTGGAATTGCGCTCGGAAGCAGGCCAGTACCGGGCCGAGACCGAACAGTTGCGACAGGAACTGCAGTCATCGCGAAGTTCTGGCTTGGCACCGGAAGGGTCTAGTCCAAACCCGGCGGCGGCAGGTCAAGAGCGCGTGGAAAACCGGATTGCCTCACTGGAAGAATCCTCGCAGTTGCTGAACAGCAAGATCAATGACCAATACCAGACGAAAATCGAGGCAGCATCAAAATACCGGATCCGGCTTTCGGGCATCCTGCTGTTGAATGTGTTTGGCAATCATGGGTCCGTGGACAACCAGGATTTTCCGACATGGGCGATTCCGCAGAGTGGAAATGCAGCTGCGAAGACGTTGGGCGCCAGCCTGCGACAGTCGGAGGTTGGGCTCGAGGTTTTCGGCCCGCGATTGGCTGGGGCGAAGACGACGGGGAACCTGCAGGTTGATTTTTCGGGAGGCTTTGCCAACACGCCCGATGGCGTCAACTTCGGTTTGGTGCGCTTGCGCATCGCCAGCCTGCGGATGGACTGGAAGAATACTTCCATCGTGGCGGGGCAGGACAACGCTTTCATTTCTCCGCTTTCGCCGACTTCTTTCGCATCACTGGCTGTGCCCGCGTTCGGTTATGCCGGCAACCTCTGGGGATGGATTCCGCAGGTGCGAGTCGAACACCGCTTCGAGATTTCGGAGGGGCAGAGCATTCTGCTCCAAGGGGGCCTGATGGATGGTGTCAGCGGAGAAGTGCCTGCCGCAAGCTTTGAGCGTACCCCGCAAGCCGGAGAGAGGTCGGGTCAGCCAGCCTACGGAGTACGAGCCTCCTGGACGCAGAGTGTTTTTGGCATGCCATTGACTTTGGGCGCCGCAGGCTACTACACCCGCCAGAACTGGGTGTTCAATAACAATGTAGATGGCTGGGCGGGAATGACGGACTGGAGCGTTCCCCTGGCGCGGCGGGTCAGCTTTACGGGAGAGTTCTATCGCGGACGGGCGCTGGGCGGCTTGGGTGGCGGGGTTGGGCGGAGCGTGCTTTTCAGCGGCAATCCCGATCCGTCGGTCCAGTTGCAGCCCGTGAATTCAGTGGGAGGATGGGCGCAGCTGAAAGTCAAGGCTTCGGATAAACTGGAGTTTAACGGCGCGTTTGGTTTGGACAACCCGTTTGCGGCGGATGCGCGCGGATATCCGTTGAGCCCGGGGTATTTCCCGGCGGCCCTGTTGCAGAACCGGAGCACGCTGCTAAATTTTATTTACCGGCCGCGATCGGATCTGCTTTTCTCAGGAGAGTATCGTCATTTGAGGACGTTTGATCTGGATGCGGGAAGCCCGACCGCTGACCAGGTAAATCTGATGATGGGAATTTTGTTCTGATCATGAGCCTGACACTTTGCCTCCGATGGGTCTGCATAGTGTTGCTATGCGCTGGTCTTGCCGGCGCCCAGGAAGTCACCCTCACGGCGCGGGTGGCACTGACGATGATGAGCGGGGGCAAGCCGGTGAAATCGCATGAGGCAAACAACGTAGTGGTTTGGCTAACGCCGGCTGCAGGAACGGTCCAGCCCGTGTCATTCCGGCAGATGCAGCAACCGCGTCTAGTGCAGAGGAACAAGAGCTTCGATCCCCACCTGCTGGTCGTGCCCGTAGGCTCGGTGGTGGCCTTCCCAAACCACGACCCTTTCTTTCACAATGTGTTTTCTCTATTTGAAGGCAAGCGCTTCGATCTTGGCCTGTACGAGGCGGGCAGCACCCGCGATGTGCACTTTGACAAGCCAGGAATCTCATACATCTTCTGCAATATCCACCCGGAGATGAGCGGGGTCGTGGTGGCGCTGGACACGCCTTACTACGGAGTCTCGGACCAGCATGGCCAGGTTGTAATTGCCGAGGTGCCGGTTGGGAAGTACGTATTGCGCGTGTGGCATGAATCAGCGCTTCCCGAAACTCTCAAGGCGATGACGCGGGAAGTCACAATTTCGGCGACTAGTTCCACACTTGGAGTCTTGCGGCTGGCTGAAAGTGGTTTGCCCAAGGGCCACAAAAATCTCTATGGTCTGGAGTACGATTCACCGGCGCCGGATAATCCCGTCTACGATCAGCCCTATTGAGAAGCGTGCTGACTTCCGGGAGCGCCTTTGCCCGGGGAAAGAGACAGCAGGTCCCTCGATTTCACCGGATGATTCGCACGCGAATGATCCGGCTCTGCTCGGGATGACAATGCCGATGAGGTCGGGGCGGCGTTGCCCGGCTTAACACCTTCGGCTTAACAAGAAAATGACAATTCGGTGAAACAGCCGTGACAACTGGGCTCTGGGAAGCCCTTAGTCTTTGCTGAAACTGAACGGGCAGCCGCTGCTGGCCCGTTGCAGAAGTTGGTCCCGGGACCCACTGTTGTAGTGATCAGGATCGATTGTTGCGCGTCTCTCTCGCAAAACTTGGGCCAGCCTGGTGGCTGGCCCTTTTCTTTGGGCCTCGAAGTCAACCCTTCTTGCCGACCACCTCATCGTGCCCATAGTACTCGTATGCCGACATGGGCTTTTCGCCGCCCTTCTTCCATATCCGCCCGTCTTCCTGAAGTTTGCCGAGGGCGCGCGCCATCTCGCGCACGTGGATCGCGACCGAACCACAGCATGAGCCGATGTAGTTGATCCCGATCTCGCGAGCGCGGAGAGCGTAGTCGCCCATTTCCTTTCGGGTGAGTTGCAGCGGATCGAGCGCTAGCGGGAACTCGGGCAAGCTGGTGAAGTCCGGCCTGTCTTTGGGAGTGCGATACGCGACCGGCTGGCAGGCGAGATAGCCGGAGACAGCTCTGCGCATCTCTTCCATTGCTCCTAGCGTGTGCTCTGGAGGGCGCAAGCAATTCATTCCAACGATGTCAGCTCCGGCATCGAGCAGGGCCTTAGCAGACTCAGCAGCGGACTTGCCTTCGGCGGTTTCGTTCTTGTTTTCGAAGCAGATGGTCACCATCACCGGCAGACCCGTTTTCTTCGCGCGCTCGACGGCAATGAGAGCCTCGCCTAGCCAGGAGAAGGTTTCAGCGATAATGAAGTCGACACCCTCCTCTACCTGCACCGACAGTTGCTCGTCGAAGGTCTTGCGCACCCGGTCCGCAGCCGCCGGACTGTTGGGTTCATACATCCAGGTCAGGCTGAGATTGCCCGCAACCAGGCACTGATCGCCTGCGACTTCGCGGGCGATTCTGACGGCCGCGCGGTTCAGATCTTCGAGTTTGTTGTCGAGGCCGACGGTGGCCAGCTTGTCGCGGCTGGCGTAGAACGTCAGTGCCTGCAGGACGTCAGCGCCGGCTTCACGGAACTCGATGTGCAGCTCGCGGAGCGCGTCCGGATGCAACAGAGCAACTTCCGGAGTAAACGGACCCGCTCGTACCCAGCCGCGTTTTTCCAGTTCCAACAGGTAACCGCCATCGCCCAGGACAGGTCCGTCCTTGAGACGATCCAGAATGCCTTTTTTCTTGGCCATGTGCGCTCCTTTGCTTCTTGTGCAATGCCATGGGACTGCTTGCTCGCCCCGTATTTTGTGCCGACTGAGATCCTTCGACTTCGCCCGACGTTTCGCGAGCGAAACGTCGGGCTCCGCTCAGGATGACAACCTAACTACCGCTCAGGATGACAACCTAACTACTGCTCAGGATGACAACCTAACTACCGCTCAGGATGACAATTCCAATAAGAGCTAATCGTCTTTGTATTCGAACTCAGCTTTGATCGGCCTGCCCTCCTCGAAGCGACTTGGGGAGAACGAGCTTATGTCTGCGGTTTTGCCGCTTCCATCCAGTAACAATTCTGACATCACCAGACCGACCGCCGGGGAAATCTTGAAGCCCATGCCGGAGAAGCCCGCACAGACATACAATCCCCTGCTGCCGGGAATCTCACCTAGCAGCGGGCGCGAATCCGGAGTCATATCGTAGACGCCGGTGACTCCGCGCATGACTTCCGCGTTTTCGAGTTTGGGGACGCGGCGGCATGCCCGCTCGATGATTTCTTCCAGTTCGTGATCGGCGGCGCGCTGGGGAAAATTGTCCGGATCGGCACCACGCTGGCCGTAGAAATCTCCCACCAGAAATTTGTCATGAGCATCAGAGCGAAAATAAGTTGCGGTGACCGAATCAATGCAGGCGCATCCACCGCCCTTCATATCCCGAGCGTTTTTCAGGATTGCGACCTGGTGATACTCGGTTTCAATGGGGAGATTGAGACCGGCTTTCTGAAATAAAGGACGAGTCCAGGGTCCTGTGGCCGCTACCACGACCGGTGCTGCGATTTCACCGTGGTTGGTGCTGATCCCGCGCACGCGCCCCACTTCGATGCGAAGAGATGACTCGGTCCTCGACAGATACGTCACTCCGAGGTCACGGGCGCGGGCGAGGAAATCGTTGGCCGCTCCAGCGCCGTCGCCATAGCCGGAATCGGGCTCGTAGGCGGCAAGCTCGACTTCGTCAACCGCCCAATCCGGTTCCAATTCTTTCAGTTCGAGGCGATCAATGAGTTTTACGTTGACTCCGAGCTTGCGCTGCATTTCCACATTCTGCTTTAGCCGATTACTCTCGCCGGGATGAACAATACGGACAAAGCCAGTCTTGCGGAAGTCTCCTTCGCTGCCAACCGTATCGGCCCAGTGTTCGAACATCCGTAGGCTGATAAGCGCGAGTTGTACTTCCGGCGGATAGCTGTAGTGCATGCGAATCAGAGCGGAAGAACGTCCGCTTCCACCCTGACCGACATGGCCTTTGTCTACGACTACTATCTTGCCTGCCTTCCGCTTCGCAAGATGGAAAGCAATCGACGCGCCCATTACGCCGGCGCCGAGAATCACAATGTCGGCAGTGTTGTGACCGGAGTTGCCGTTGTTCACGCGGCAGCCTCTTTCAAACGCCCCTTCTTCCAGTCGCGCAAAACTTGATGAGCCGCGTTGTGTCCGGGCGCTCCAGTAACACCGCCGCCAGGATGAGTGCCCGCGCCGCACAAGTACAGGCCATCCACTGGGGTGCGGTATTGCGACCATCCGGAAACTGGGCGCATGAAAAAGAGCTGCTCCAGGCGAAGATCGCCGTGAAAGATATTGCCTTCGGTCAACCCGTAAGTGCGTTCGAGGTCGAGCGGCGTGATCACCTGGCACGCGACAATTGCGTTTGGGACATTGGGCGCGTACTCGGCAATCTTCTTGATCACACGGTCGCCGAGCACTTCTCGTTTCTGGTCCCAGTTACCCTCGCGCAGATGATAAGGAACGTACTGCACAAAGCAGGTCAGGATGTGCTTGTCGGGGGGCGCGAGAGACGCATCGGCGTTGGAGGAGACCACGCAATCCACCCAAAGCTCTTCGGGAATCTCGCCGAACTTGGCAATGTCGTAGCAGCGCTCGGCGAATTGGAGCGAAGGAACCAGCGTGTAGAAGGTGCGCTCGAGGGGAGTGGCGTCCGGGGAAGTTCCGGTGAAGCGTGGTTCCTCATCGAGGACGAGATTGACCTTGGCACACGGGCCTTCCATTTTGATGCCGCGGATGGAATGCAGAAAATCGTTCGGCAATTCTGACGCCTCTACCATTTTCAGGAAGGTGCGTTTCGGGTCGGCGTTAGAGAGCACGATGCGTGCGCGAATCTCGGTCCCGTCTTCGAGCACGACGCCGCGTGCGCGGCCATCGCGGACGTCAACGTGCGCGACAGGGGACGACGTGCGGATTTCAACTCCCAGTTTTTGTCCGGCTGCCGCCAGGGCCTGGGTAATGGCGCCCATGCCCCCCCTCACGTGGCCATAGAAGCCTTGCAGTTCGTGCTCGCCGCCGCTTAGCAGATGAAAAAGCAGACCAATGGCTGTGCCCGGCTGATACGGTCCGCCATGTTTGCCGTACACATTGTTGGCAAGGAACATCGTCTTCATCTTTTCGGACTCGTAGTTGTGATCGAGAAATTCCCCGAGACTTCCGGTCAGGAAGGAAATCAGTTGCGAGACTTCTTGGCTCGAAATGTTACGGAATTTTCTTCCCACACGAAAGAGGTCGGTCCAGCCGCTCACGCTTCTGGTGTCAATCTCAGGCGGCGGTTCCATGAAGAAAGGTTGCAGATAGCGCGCCAGCTTTTTGAGTTGGTCGTCGACCTGGACGAAGGTTTCGGCATCCTTCACCGAGATCTTTTTGAATTCTGCCTTGGCGCGTTCGCGATCGGCCCACCAGGGGACCACGTGGCCGTCGGGAAAGGGAACCTGGATGGCAGGATCACAGGGAACCATACGCAATCCATGGTCTCGGAGCCGCAAATCGGAAATGACTTCCGGGCGCAACATGCTGGCGATATAAGAGGTAGTGGAGACGCGGCAACCGGGGGCGATTTCTTCGGTGACGCAGCAGCCACCGACGATGTCCCGCCGCTCGAGCACGAGTGTGGAAAGTCCGGCACGGGCCAGATACGCGGCTGCCGTCAGACCATTGTGACCAGCGCCGACTATGACCGCATCATAGATTCTTGAAGGGTGGACTTTCGAAGGCTCGAGCACTTTATGACCCGTGATCACTAATATTCGACTAAAGGACACCTACATTAGCGCATCTCTCTAATAAATAGAATTGAAATTCGGACAACGTTTCTGTAGAGTTCTTATGACTTGAGGTCAATAATGAGTGGAATAGGAAGCAGTCTTGTCTCTCCGCCGCGCTATCGCAGCATGCCGCCCCGGCCGCGATCGGAAGGCAAGCGGACCAGGATAATCGACGCCGCCATGCGGCATTTTGCCGAACAAGGCTACCACGCCGCTCGGGTGGGAGACATGGCAGCGGCGCTTGGCATAGCCAAGGGATCGATTTTCCAGCACTTCGGCAGCAAGGACGGGTTATTTTTCGAGGTCTACAAGAAGGCGGTACGTTCGTTTCCGCGTTATCTCGATGCCCCGGCAGAAGTTCAGGGGCAAGGATTCTTCGAAGTGCTGCGCTACTGGCTGGTGCGCACCGAACATCTGGTGCACGAAGACTGGATTCCGTACCGGGTCTCGCTGCTGGGCAACTATGGCACCGACCTTACCCTGAAGCGAGAGATCAACCGTTTTCTCGTCGCGGAAGACCCGTATGGCACAGTCGCTTTTGTGCGCTACGGATTGCAACGTGGGGAACTTCTGCGGGAGCTTGATCAGGACATGATTGTGTCGATTCTCGATTGGACCATGGAACGTTTCCAGGACGCGCTGCTGACGGAGGAACTGGATCCTGGGCTATTCAGGCGCCAGGGTGATCCGCAGGAGAAGAAGGACGCGCGCATCACCCAATTTCTGGATGTGCTGAAGAGGGCAATCGGGGCATGAACGGAAAAATGTCAGTCCAGGAAATACTTGCGAGCTACGACGATAAAGCAGCGTTGCCGGAGGCTTCGACTATCCCCGGGCCCTGGTACGTGGATGCGCGGATTGCGGAACTCGAGGCTCAGACCGTATTCAGCAAGACCTGGCAGATGGTAGGACGTGTGGACCAGGTGGAAAAGCCGGGGCAGTTCGTGACTGCCAGCATTGCCGGGGAACCGATTGTGGTGGTACGTGGCAATGATGGCGTGCTGCGCGGTTTCTACAATGTGTGCCGGCATCACGCCGCTGCGGTGGTGACGGAGCCTTGCGGGCAGGCTTCCATTCTGCATTGTCCTTATCACGGCTGGAACTATGGGTTGGACGGTTCACTGAAGGGCATGCCGGAATTCGACGGCGTGAAAAACTTTGAGCGCCATCAGAACGGGTTGGTGCCGGTAAAAGCGGAAATTTGGGAGAAATTTGTTTTTGTGAATCTGGATCCGCAGGCGGCGCCGTTGCAGCAGTTTCTCGGCGGGCTGGTTAAGCGCGTCGCGCCGCTCGGGGTCAGCAAGCTGCACTACTTCGATAGCCGCACTTATGACATCCACTGCAACTGGAAAGTGTTTGTGGACAACTATCTCGACGGCGGATATCACGTTCCGCACCTGCACAAAGGCTTGAATTCGGTGCTGGATTACAAGGAATACACCATCGAGAACGAAGACCGTTACTGCTTGCAGTCGAGTCCGATGGTGGCTGGGAAGGAAGACGCTGCCACCGCAACAACTCGCCAAGGTGACCGGGCGTGGTACTTCTGGCAATATCCCAACCTGATGATCAATTGCTACGAAGGCTACATGGACACGAATCTGGTTTTGCCACTCGACGTGGATCATTGCCGCGTGATCTTCGAGTTCTATTTCGGAGATATAAGCGAGGCTCGCCGGGAGTACAACGAGCAGAGCGTGGCTGTCGGCGCGCGGGTTCAGGATGAAGACTTGGGCATCTGCGAGGCCGTGCAGCGCGGGCTGAAGTCACGGGCTTATGGCGCTGGGAGGCTGTCAGTGCGGCGCGAGGCTGGCGAACATCTGTTTCATCGCCTGCTGGCGGCGGATTTGAAGAGCGGATTGGATGCGTCGGCTGTGGCGGCGGATTGAGAAAGCCGTTTAATCACGGAGAACGCTAGAGGACTCGGAGGAAGCGACGAACGCCAGTCCGGCGAAATTTCCAATCTACAGTTTCTGCGTTTCCTTCCAATCAGACGACAAAACGCGAACGAGGTGATTCTGTGAAAAAAGTTCTAGCGGTTGTGGTGGGCTTGTGTGCGTTCCATGGGTTCGTCGCTGCCCAGGTAACCGCAATCAAGGCTGGGCGGCTGGTAGATCCGCAGGCCGGTGCGGTCCTCACCGACCAAGTCATTCTCATCCGCGACAACAAGATCGAAGCGGTTGGCAAGGGGCTTCCTATTCCGGCGGACGCGAAGATTATCGATCTTTCGCAGATGACCGTGTTGCCCGGGCTGATCGATTGCCATACCCACCTGGCAGATGTCTTCGATCTTGATAAAGATCCCTTCTTTCAACTGAAGAAGACCGCAGCGCAGGTTGCGTTTGAGTCCGTGCCTAACGCCAGTACCTTCTTGAGGGAAGGCTTCACCACGGTGCGCGACGTGGGGGCTTACCGCGCGTTAAACGACGTTGCCATGCGAGACGCGATCGCCCACGGCTACATTGAAGGCCCACGCATGTACGTGGCCGGGGCTTACATAACGATCACGGGCGGAGCCGGCGCCATGACCGGGTTTGCGCCGGACATCACGCTGCCTTGGGACCTTCGCTACGGAGAGGCCAACAGCCCATGGGAAGTGCGGCAGAGGATCAGGCAACTGGTGCACGATGGCGCGGACCACATAAAAATCCTCTCCAGCGGAGCCGTGCTGACTCATGGCAGCAATCCGAAATCCCAAGAATTTACGATGGAAGAGTTACAAGCTGCGGTCGATGAGGCCGGCCGATTTGGACTGCGAGTGGAGTCGCATGCGCATTCTCCCGAGGGCATCAAGAACGCTATCCGGGCGGGTGTAGCCTCCATCGAACATGCGACCATGATCGATGACGAAGGCATCGCTCTAGCCAAGCAGCGCGGCACTTATCTCGACATGGATATCTACGATGAAGAATGCATCCAGGAGGACGGGAGACTGGGAAGGCTGCCCAAAGATTTCCTGCAGCATGATGCAGAGCTGGGAGAGCTTCACCGGCAGAATTTCCGCAAAGCGGTGAAGGCTGGCGTGAAGCTATCGTTTGGGACCGATGCCGGCGTGTGTTCCTATGACCGGAGCGTCAGGCAATTTGCCTTCATGGTGAGGTATGGGATGACGCCGATGCAGGCAATCCAGTCAGCCACTACTTCTGCCGCCGACCTGCTGGGACACTCTGATGTTGTCGGCGATATTAAGCCGGGAAGATTTGCCGACGTGATCGCGGTTGCGGGTGATCCGTTGCAGGACATCAGCGTGCTGGAGCATGTGCAGTTTGTGATGAAGGATGGGAAGGTTTACAAGCAGTGAACTGATCAGTTGGTCGCGACTGAGATCCTTCGACTTGCTCTCGCCGCGCAAGCGCGGCTCGAGACTGCGCTCAGGATGACAAATTGTTATGGTGCAGGCTTTCTACTGATGGTCTCTGGGGATTACTTCTTTCCAGGTTTTCTGCTTTAGGATTTGGCCGTCTTTCAGCAACTCCCGGGTGTACTTGTAATAGAAATTCTTCTGGTCGGTGGTTACGGAGAGGTGGCCGCGCCACCTCAGTTCGCGGCCCTTTAGTACGAAAATACTCTCGGCTTCGCCGCCCACGTCGCTTAGCTCAGGATGGGCGTCGTCAACCTTGTAGGTTAAGTTTTCGTAATCCGTCTCTTTTCCCCACGGATAAGTGGCTTCAGCTTTACCTCGCCAGTGCACAGTGGCTTTGTGATTAGCTTCGTCGCGCTCGAGCGTCCACTCGCCCGGCCAGGGAAAGCCGTCGCTCTTGATGTCTTTGCGTTCCTCGGAAGGTTGCGGCGACGCGAAAGCGGGAGCGGCCGCGCCTTTGACGGGAACGACCGGTAGCACCAGTCGCGTGCTGTTGGCTCCTCCCAGACGGAGGGACGTGGTCATGGAATATGGTGTGGGCAACATCATTGGCCACAAGGCGTTTGAAATGGCCAAGCGGATACGATGGCCCTTGGGGAAGACCCATGAGGTCAGGTGCATAATGACTTCGAGGGAATAGACCTTGCCTGGTTCGAGGTCGTGGGGTTCGGCCATAGAGTCTCGTTGTGCACCGTTTAAACCGGCGCCGGTAATCTGGGTGGCGGTTCCGTCGGGAGCTACGTCGGAGAGGCGCGCGAACCAGTCAGCCAGAGGCGCGGTCGCCGAGGCTTGCAGTAGAGCCCGCGGCCTGCCCAAGATCGCAAGCTTTTCCTTGAGCGGCGCGGAATCGTATACCAGGCTGAACGCGTCCACAGGGCGGGGATCGCTCAGCAGTTCGCCCCACCAGAACCCTGCTTCTACTCCGACAGAAGGAATGTATTTGAGTTGGTGAACATCCGGTTCCGACGCTGTTTCGGCCAGGGTGTGATTCGGCTGAGGAAAAAAGACGGTCTCACGCACATCGCGTGGCGGCCAGCTATCTTCTCGGCGCCACCCTCCGGGAACATTCTCCAGAGTTGGATCTGGTGGATGCCAGTGCTGCATGTAGATGATCAGCTTCGGATCCTGAAGTACGCCGGCGTCCCGTCCTTTGAGCCAGTAGTCCCACCAGCGGACAGCCTGATCGCGCCACTCGATCTTGGGGCCGGGAACGGCGTCGTGAGGGAAGGTGTGGTTCCACGGGCCCATGATCGCCTTTAGCGGCGCCTTGGTTTGTTCGAGCATGTCGGTGACGCTGTCGCGATAGCCATCGAGCAGGCCGCCGATGATGAAGCAGGGAATCTTGATATCGCTGTATGGACGTACCGGGGTGCGCCAGAACGGGCCATCATGCTGGTGCTTCAGATAGAGCAGCGACCAGGGTGGGGCGTCGAAACGCGGGCCAAGAACCTTTTCGTCGAGAGTGTAGTCGGGAGCGCCGGTCATGCCGGGCGCCATATCCATGTTCAACTCGAACTCGTCGATGTGCGCCATGCCGTCCATGTAGTGCACGTCGTCGTGGAAGAGTTCGGCTGTCGCATCCACCGCTATGATTGCTTTGAGTTCCGGCGGATGCCGCATGGCCATCTGCAGCGAGTTGAAGCCGCTCCAGGAGATCCCCATCATGCCCACGTTGCCGCTGGACCAGGGCTGATTCGCGAGCCAGGAGATGATCTGCAAACCATCGAGTTGTTCTCGCTCGGAATATTCACGATCCGTGGGTACGCCTTCACTGCTGCCAAAACCGCGGATGTCCACGCGGGCGCACACGTAACCACGGCGGGCAAAATAAGAATAAAGAGGGTAGTCGCGCGCGGCTGTCCCATCGTCTTTGCGATAAGGGTGATACTCGAGCACAGCGGGGAATTTCTCGCCCGCCTTGGCCCGATCCGGCATGTACAGCTTCGCTGCAAGTCGCACACCGTCCTTCATCGGGATCCACGTGTCTTCCATCCGGACGTTGTAGGTGGGCGGGGAAGGCGCGTCGAGGGAAAATCCCGAAACAGTGGTGGCAAGCGTCAGCAGAATCAGCAGGGAAGCGGGCAGCAACCTGCTTCGAAGGCGTGTCTTCGCGATTTGGGCGATCAGGACCTGGGGTCTCAAGTTTCGAGCCATCACGATTCGTACCAGCGGAAGCCGTGGCGTTGCTCCTGCTCAAGCTGCTTCATCAAGGTGAGGGTGCGGGAGCGGCGGTGATTGGCGCAGGCGACCACGATCACGTTGAACAGGGCCATGGGAGCCACATAGGACGACCCAAAAGACGGGGTCTCGATGGATGTAAGAAACGACTCATGAGCGAACTGTCCGATGGGAGAAACCAGCGTGTTGGTGATTCCTACGCAGTGCGCGCCGTTGGAGCGCGCCTGGCGCAGGCCTTCCACGGTCTGCCGCAGACCACGGCCATAGCTGACGGCGATCACCAGATCCTGTTTCCCCAGCAGACGGACTTTGTGCACGACCTCGGCGGGTGACGTGGCACTGGTGACCGGAAGCCCCAGAATGATGAGCAAGTGCTCCAGAAATTTCACCAGGTTTGCGGCCAGGTCGCCACCCAACAGCACCACACGCCGGGCGGAGTAAAGACGCCGCACCAACGCCGCGATCCGCTGCGGATCCAGGCTCTGCGCGAGTCGGGTCATGTTCTTGATGTCCTGATCGAGCGAGGCCCGTGCCTGGGCTGAGATAGCGGACTTGGCAGCCGGAGCCGTTTGCATGGTGTCCAGCGAGGTGGCGTGGGCGATGGACAACTCGTGAACGTAGTGCTGGAACTCTCGGTAAGAAGCAAACTGCATTCCGCGCACGATGCGGATCATGGTGGCGGGGTCGGTGCCGAGGCGCTGCGCCAGAGCGCGCACACTCAAGAGGACAAACTCGCGTGGCCGCTCGAAAGTGGGACGAATGATGGCTTGCCGTTTCGGGCTCAAGAGGCCGAGGCGAGCCGAGGGGCTGATGACCGGGACTCGACGCGTGACTTTCCGCCGCGTTTTCATCGGGCACAAAAGCATGTTGGAAAGCAGCGTTCTTGTCAACCGCAGCCGGCTGGCGAAACTGGTTAGTCGTAGAGACGTAGCTCTGCTACGTCTTGCCGGCGGCCGTATAAACCTAGACGTAGCAAGCTACGTCTCTACGGAGATTTCGGAATAGACTTCCGCTCGGCAAACATATGTTTCTGCTTCGCGGTCTGCCGGATGGGTATAATGCAGGCGCACCAAGAGCCATTTTTGATGAAGTACAAACGCATCTGTCGAGGGAAATGACATGACTCGAAAGGCCGAGGATCAGAAGTCTGACGTTACCAAGTCCGCGCCCAACTCCCCAAGTCGAAGAGAGTTTCTGACCACCACCGGTCTGCTCGCGGCAGCCGCAGCGGCGCCACTAACCGCTTCGGCATGGGCCGGAAACAGTCCTTTGCAGTCAGGAGAGAAAACCATGCCGCCAAGTGCCATGCGCAGGATTCCGATCGGCGTTTTCGACCCGGCATTTCCCGATCTTTCCACGGACGCGATGATCGACAAGTTTGTCAGTTTGGGTGTGGAGGCAGTGGAAATTGGAACCGGCGGTTATCCCAACTCGGCCCATTGTCCGGTGAAAGATCTGCTCGAGGACGCCGGCAAGGCACGCGCCTGGAAAAAGAAATTTGAAGATCACGGCATTCAAGTTGCCACGCTCAGTTGCCATGGCAATCCAGTTTCCCCTGATCCGACTACTGCGGCGCGCGACGCGGAAACTTTCCGTCGAACGGTGCTGCTCGCGGAACGGCTGGGCGTAAGCGTGATTGTGGGCTTCTCCGGCTGTCCGGGCGGCAGCCCGACCGACACAATGCCCAACTGGGTCACCTACCGCTGGCCTCCGGAATACGGCAAGATGCTGGACTGGCAATGGAAGGAGAAGGTCATCCCGTACTGGAAGGAGGCGGCCAAGTTTGCCCGCGAACACGGAATCCACAAAATTGCCTTGGAGATGCATCCGAATTTTGTGGTTTACAACCCCATGACATTGCTGAAACTGCGCGATGCCGTGGGTGAGGAGATCGGAGCTAATTGCGACCTAAGCCATCTTTTCTGGCAGCAGTGCGACGCGGTGGAAGTGATCCACATGCTGGGCAAGCAGAACGCAATTTTCCACGCGCACATGAAAGACACAACCTTTTACAAGAACAATGTGGACAGATATGGCGTGCTGAACTTCGCGTTCGAAAAGAACGAATTGTCTCAGGCCTCGGAAACGTTCCGCGCCGTGGGCTACGGACATAGCGCGGGCACGTGGAAAGAAATCGTGCGCGCCTATATGGAAGTGGGATACCAGGGCATCTTCAGCGTCGAGAACGAAGACCCGATTCTTTCTGGTGAGGTAGGAGTGGAGCGCGCCCTGTACGTGCTGAAGAACGTGAGAAGCGAACTGTTGGGGACGGCGTGACCACGTGGGGACAGCCGCCCTCGGCTGTCGTGGCCGAGCAAGGCTCGGCAGTGAGTTTGTGGGCGGGATTCGATGCAATGGCGTACCGAAACGACGGCCAAGAAAGCTGCCGAGCTACGCTCGGCTGGACAGCTGGGGCGGCTGTCCCCACATGGGTCTGGAGGCGCGTTAAGCGTTGACCTTGCTTTCTGCTACGGCGTAAGCTGCCAAGGCTGACCTTTTTTCGGGAGTAAGCATGCATAGACGCCAGGCCCTACGGCTCCTAGCCTCAGCTGCGACCCTGCCCCTGCTGTCGCGAGAGGCGTTTTCCTTGTTTCAGGCGGTACACGATCACATGCCTGAACAGTCCGTACTGAAGACTCTCAACCCTCACCAGAACGACACGGTCACAACCATGGCGGAAATCATCATTCCGCAGACCGATACTCCAGGTGCCAAGGCCGCGCGAGTGAACGAGTTCGTCGATCTGATCGTCACCGAATGGTACGACGAAGAGGAGAAATCGATATTTCTGGGCGGCCTGGCGGATGTCGACGCCCGCACCCGGGACCTGTACGCCAAAGATTTCGTTCAGTGCAGCGAGAAACAGCAGGTCGAGGTTCTGCAGGCGTTGGACGATGAAGTAGCTGCCGCCCGCTCGGAGTCGAAGGTGCGAAGCCGGCGCAGCCGTCCGCCGGAAAAGAATTTCTTTTTCATGATGAAGCAGCTCACGCTGGTGGGGTATTACACATCCCAAATTGGGTTCGAACAGGAATTGCACGGGGAGATTATTCCGTCGCGGCATGCCAGTTGCGTCCTTCTGGAAGAGGAGGCCGCGAAATAAGTTATGGCGACCAAGGGTTATGACGCAATCGTTGTGGGCTCGGGGATCACGGGAGGCTGGGCGGCGAAGGAATTGGGAGAGAAAGGACTGCAGACGCTTGTACTAGAAGCGGGAAGACCCATTGATCCGGATACGGACTACGCAGAACACGTGCCCGAATGGGAGATGCGCTACCGCGGCATGAGCGACCGCAAGCGGGTGGAAGAAAACCAACAGGTCCAGGAAACCTGCAACGGGATGGACGAGTGGAACAGCAAGTTCTTCGTCGATGACAAGAAGAATCCCTACACTACGGAGTCGGGCAAGCCGTTCCTGTGGATTCGCGGGCGTCAGGTGGGGGGCCGGTCGATTATTTGGGGGCGGCAATCCTATCGCTGGAGCGATCTTGATTTTGAGGCAAACCTGCGTGAGGGAGTCGGGGTGGATTGGCCGATTCGTTACCAGGAAATCGCTCCCTGGTATGACCATGTGGAAGATTTTATCGGCGTGTCTGGCCGGGCTGAAGGACTGTCGCAGCTTCCGGACGGAAAATTTCTGCCGCCGATGGAACTTAACTGTGCGGAGCTAGTGGTGAAGGATGCAGTCGCCAAATACTTTCCTGGCGAGCGCCTGCTGACTATCGGTCGAACCGCCATTCTGACCCAGCGTCATAACGGGCGCGCGCCCTGTCACTATTGCGGGCCTTGTGCACGCGGGTGCATCACGCGCTCTTACTTCAGCAGTCTGAATTCCACTTTGCCGGCGGCGCTTACCACCGGCAAGGTGACGGTGCGTCCGCACAGCGTAGTGCACAGCCTCATGTTCGATTCCAAGACCCGGAAGGTCAGCGGAGTGCGGATTATCGAGGGGCAAACTCGTCAGACGATCGAGTTCAAGAGCCGGATTGTGTTCCTGTGCGCCTCGGCGCTGGAGTCGGCACGCATTCTGCTTAACTCGGCAACTCCGGAGTTTCCGGATGGGCTGGCGAATTCCAGCGGAGAACTCGGGCACAACCTGATGGACCATTGCATGGGTGGAGGCGCCAGCGGCCGTATTCCGGGGAACGAAGATCACGTCCAGCTAGGAAACCGGCCCAACGGAACCTACGTTCCACGCTTCCGTAATGTGAAACAAAAACATCCGTTATTCCTGCGAGGATATGGTTTCCAGGGCGGCGCCAGTCGTCCCAAGTGGGAGCGAGGGGTGGAAATGCGCGGGTTCGGGGCCAACTTCAAGCACGCGCTGAGCCGTCCCGGTCCATGGAACATGAGGTTCTACGGGTTCGGAGAGTGCCTGCCCAACCACGAGAACTTTATCGCTCTCGACAAGGAAAAAGTTGATGCGTGGGGCATTCCCACGCTCATGATCAACTGCATGTGGCGCGAGAATGAACGGGCCTTGTTGAAGGATATGTCGATTACGGCTGCGGAGATGCTTTCCGCTGCGGGTGCGAAAGACATTGAACCCTTTGTCGAAGACAACGCTCCCGGGCTTACCATTCATGAAATGGGCACGGCGCGCATGGGGCGCGACCCGAAGACGTCAGTGCTTAACGCTCACAATCAGGCGCACGATGCCAAAAATCTTTTTGTTACCGATGGCGCATGCATGGCGTCGTCGTCCTGCGTAAACCCATCGCTGACTTACATGGCTCTCACGGCGCGGGCTTGCGATTACGCTGTCGATCAGATGAAGCGAGGAGAACTCTAACTATGAACCGACGAGATTTTTTGGGCACGCTGACTGCCGCAACTGTATTAGCTCGCCAGTTGGCCTGGGCTGCTACGCACAAGATAGAAAAAGTAGGAGTGCAGCTCTACACCGTTCGAGATGTAATGAAGGATGACTTTGAGGGCAAGCTGGCCAAGGTGGCGGAGATCGGCTACCGCGAGGTCGAGTTTGCCGGATATGAGAACCATACTCCGCAGGAAATACGGGCGATGCTGGGCCGCCATGGGCTTACTGGTCCGTCTGCACATGTGGAGTACAAGAGTTTAGGCGAAAAATGGCCGGGTGTGCTCGATGCTGCCCATGTAGTTGGTCACGAATACCTGGTCAACCCGTACATCGATGACGATGTTCGTAAGGGGCCTGACGGGTGGAAGCGTGCGGCAGAAGCCTTTAATCGCGCTGGGGAAGCCAGCCAGAAGGCGGGAATCCAATTCGCTTATCACAATCACTGGTTTGAATTTGCGCCGGTGAACGGAAAGCTTCCCTATGACATTCTGCTGGAAGAATGCGATCCCAAGCTGGTGAAGATGGAAATGGATCTGTGCTGGATCAACGTGGGCGGACAGGATCCGCTCAAGTACTTCAAGAAGTATCCCGGCCGTTTCCCCCTGGTTCACGTAAAGGATCTGACCAAGATTCCGAAGGTGGACGCTTCGGGCGGACAAAACTTTGGCGACTCCCTTCCGGAGATGACCGAAGTAGGCAGCGGAGTCGTCGACTGGAAGCTCATCTTCAAACAATCGGACAAAGCCGGGATCAAGCACTATTTCGTGGAGCACGACCATCCTAAGGCGCCGTTTGAAAGTATTAAAACGAGCTACGAGTATCTGGCGAAGGTGCAGTTTTAAACGCGAATCCTAAAGGTGGCGCGAAATTCCCCAGGGGAGAACTTGATGCCGCAAGTCGTTCGTTCACCGAAAGTCTATGACGTCTGCATCATTGGATCGGGTGCCGCGGGCGGAACTGCGGCGAAAGTGCTTACTGAAGGCGAGCTGAATGTAGTGATGCTCGAGGCAGGCCCAGCTCTGAATCCTGAGAAAGACTACAAAGAGCACGTCTGGCCCTATCAGCTTCCTCATCGTGGCGGCGGCATTGGCGGCAAACTCAAGAATGGGGTGGGCGACGAGTTCATGGCGCCCAACGGAGCATGGGAGATTGAAGGCGAACCCTACACCTCCGCGCCGGGATCACAATTCCATTGGTTCCGATCTCGCATTGTTGGAGGCCGGACCAATCATTGGGGACGGATCGCTCTGCGCTTTGCGCCCGTGGATTTCCGCTCGCGGTCTACTGACGGCATGGGCGACGACTGGCCGATCACTTACGAGGAAGTTGCGCCTTACTACGACAAGGTGGAGTCCTACATCGGGGTTTTCGGGAGCAAGGAAAATATTTCCAGCGCGCCCGACGGAGTTTTTCTGCCGCCGCCTCCTCCACGTTGTACCGAGACCATCATCAAGAAGGCCTGCGACAAATTGAACATTCTCTGCGTGCCCTCACGGCTGGCGATTCTGACCAAGCCGCTGAACGGGCGTGCCGCCTGCCACTACTGCGGGCAGTGTGGCCGCGGGTGCCTTACTGCGTCCAATTTCAGTTCCAGCCAGGTAATGCTTCCGCCGGCGCAAGCTACGGGCCGGTTTACGTTGATCACGGGAGCGATGGCGCGGGAAATCGTCGTGGGAAAAGACGGCAAGGCCGAAGCCGTGTCTTATATCGACAAAGTTACGCGCTCCGAAAAGCGAGTCCACGCCAAAGCGTTCATGGTTGCAGCCAGTGCCTGCGAGTCGGCCCGTTTGCTGTTGAACTCACGGTCCACATTGTTCCCCGACGGTCTGGGCAATTCTTCCGGCGTGGTAGGGCGCTATCTGACTGACTCGGTCGGCAGTTCCGCGAGTGGATATTTCCCGCAATTGGAGAAAATGCCGGCGCACAATCACGATGGCACCGGCGGCATGCACCTGTACATGCCGTGGTGGAAGTTTGACCGAAAGAATGACTTTCTCCGCGGGTACCACATCGAGTTTGGTGGCGGGCGCGGCTTGCCAGGAGTGGGTGAATTCGATGGAGTGTGCGCTACATACGAAGGCTACGGCACTTCACTCAAGCAGCGATGTCGAAACATGTATGGCACATTCATCGATTTCGCCGGCCGCGGCGAGATGATCCCCAACGAAAACAGCTATTGCGATATCGACCCCAACATGGTGGATCAATGGGGCATTCCTGTGCTGCGCTTCCACTGGCAATGGAGCGACAACGAAATCAGGATGGCGAAGGACATGCAGGAAACATTTCGTTCGATCGTAGAGACGGCAGGTGGGACCTTCCACAGCAAAGCGAAGCCGGACGGGCGCCGCCCCTACGGGATCGCGGACGGTGGCGTCATCATTCACGAACTCGGCACGGTGCGTATGGGGAACAATCCAAAGACATCCGCTTTGAACAAGAACTGCCAGGCCCATGATGTGAAGAATGTGTTCGTCACCGACGCGGCTGCCTTCGTGACCAATCCGGACAAGAATCCGACCCTTACCATCATGGCGCTATCGTGGCGGGCCTCGGAGTATCTGCTGGAGCAGGCGAAGAGTGGAAGCTTGTGAGGGAAGGGAACATGTCGATCAAATCAGTGTCGCGCCGTGACATTCTGAAATCGCTGACCATGGGAGCGATGGCTACTTCCGTGCTGAGCGTGATTCCTGCGCACGCAGCGGAATACGCGCACCACATGGTGGCAGCGGAGAAAGCCGCGGCTCCGGCGGGTGCTTACACGCCGAAGTTTTTCTCGGCCAAAGATTACAAAACGCTCCAGGCCCTGTGCCAAGCCGTCATTCCAGCCGACAGCGAGTGCGGCGGGGCGATGGAGGCGGGGGCACCGGAATTCATCGACCTGCTCACTAGTGAGAACCCCGAATATCAGTTGAAACTTGGTGGCGGCGTGATGTGGCTGGATGGTGAGTGCGGTGACCGCTATGGCAAGCCATATCTCGAATGTGCGCCGGAACAGCAGAAGGAAATTCTCGACCTGATTGCTTATCGCAAGAATGCCGAAAAGGACCCCAGCCTGCTCCCAGGGGTGGACTTCTTTGCTCTTCTTCGCGAGATGACTGCGGATGGCTTCTTCACCAGCCAGATTGGGATCAAATATCTGGGTTATGTGGGGAATACGTATCTGCTCAGTTTCAACGGATGTCCGCCTGTGCCAGAGGCGTAGAAAAATCAGTTGTCAGTGGTCAGTTGCCAGTTCTCAGTTTCCGCCTAGCTACTTCCGAATGGATCTTCCAGCGATGGGCTTTGCGGTGTGAATAACTCCGCGCCGTTCTCCGTGATGTGCATATCATCTTCCAGGCGCACGCCGAATTCACCACGAATGTAGATACCGGGCTCGTCGCTGAATGTCATGCCGCGGGCGAGAAGGGTCGTGTTACCTCGCACCAAGTATGGCCACTCGTGTCCATCCATACCGATTCCGTGGCCAACCCGGTGGGTGAAGAACTTGTAATCCGGGCCATAGCCCGCGTCGCTAGTTACCTTGCGTGCGGCAGCATCAACTGCCTGGCATTCTATGCCGGGCCGTGCCGCCTTGAGTGCAGCAGCTTGCGCGCGATGCACAATGTCAAAAATCTTCTTCATCTTGTCGGAGGGTTTGCCGAAGACGAAGGTGCGGCTGATGTCGGACTGGTAACCTTCGACCGGGCCGCCGCCATCGATCAGCACCAACGTACCTTCGCGGATAACTTGCGGGACGATTGAGCCGTGCGGGAATGAAGAATTTTCGCCGATGTCGATGTCTACCTCGCCGGGAAAGCCCAGTCGCTCGTTGGCGGACATGATTAATTTTTCCAGGTCGGGCCGCGTCATGCCTTCGCGCACGGCCTGATAAGCCGCCCTATATGCCGTCAAAGTCACTTTGTTCGCCAGACCCATCAGCTCAAGTTCATGCTCGCTTTTGATTATGCGGCAACCCGCGGTCACCGGCGTTCCGCTGACGATCTTCAGTCGTGGCGAGGCCTTGGCGATTCCGTCGCTGAATACGAAGCGCACTGTTTCCTCCATACCCAGCGTGCCTGTGGAAATGCCATGGTCTTTCAGTCCCTGGGCCAGGAACTGGTAGGGATTGTCATTCTCCTGCCAGGTTCGCACATCGGCATTCTTGCCTTCCGGGGAGGCAGCGAGTTGTTCACGAGCTCGCCCCTCTTCGAATGCCGGACAGATACAGAGTGCGCGTCCCTTCAAGGGCAGCACCAGGGCAAACAGGCGTTCACCTCCCCACCACTGCACTCCGGCAAAGTATTCGAGCGAAGTTCCTTCCATAAGCAGCAGAGCGTCGATATGGTTGGCTTGCATCAATTGCCGAGCTTTTTCCTGACGTGCACTTCGTTCCTCCGGCGTGATGGGCCTCGCCTGATCCTTCATGGATTTCAGGCTGGCAATGGAAAGCGGCAAGGAAGACGTTTCTTCCGCGGTGAGCAAAGGCGCGAGTGCGGCCATGCCTGTGCCGGCTGCAACGGTGCCAGCCTGCAAAAAGCGGCGTCGTGAAAACATTGAGCCTCCATTGTTGATCGTCAGAGCTTGACCGTCGGTGTAATCGCGAGTCGCCATTATAGGGGGTCTCCGGTTTCCAATTGGCAACTGGCGTTCGAAAATTGAAAATGAACCTGTGATGGAGACGGGATTCCAGTGTGCTGGATGCGGCGAATGGAACCAGACGACGGTGGACGAATCGGCGGGACGCAGTCAGTCTTACGTCGAAGACTGCCAGGTATGCTGCAAGCCGAATGTCCTTGATATCAGATACGACCCGGACGAACAGGGATTTGTGATCACGGCCCAACTGGAATAGATATAGTAACTGCGAACAGCAAGCTAACTGCGTTAACTTCCTGGAGAAAGGGTGAACTCGATGGCCACAGGTTACGGCGCGCACGGACGGATGGTTGCTCACAACATGGTGACCACACAATTCGAACTCGACGGATTTCGTGTGGTCCGCACGCTGGGGGTAGTGCGCGGCATCGTGGTGAGGTCACGCTCGATTTTCGGAACGATCGGCGCCAGCCTGCAAACCATTCTCGGCGGCAACATCACACTGTTGACTAACCTGTGTGAGAAAACCCGTGCTGAAGCTTTCGACCTGATGCTGCAGCACTCGGCGGAACTAGGCGGAAACGCTGTGGTCGGCGCCCGTTACGATGCTACCGAGGTGATGCAGGGAGTGACGGAAGTGCTGGCGTATGGGACGGCGGTGGTGGTGGAGCCTAGCCGGTAAGCAGCTATCACCGACCATGTGGCGGACGAGCGCAGCTCGGCAGTGGTTCTCGCGATCATGTTGTCGCGGTTAATTTTTTCTCGTCATCAGTACTAAGGCCTGCCGAGCCTTGCTCGGCCCGGACAGGTCGAAGACCCGTCCCCACACCGATCTTGATTATCCCAACAATTTTTCCAACGCCTTTTGCCGGTGCGCAAACGTCCGCTGCAGTTGATGGCTGATGAAAAACTTCTGCGCCAATTCGCCCAGCAGGCCGAAGCTTACTTCGTAGTCGATCAGGTCGCGAACGACAGTGCCATTCACGCCGTTCCGAGCTTCCGAAAGAAGTTCGTGGCGATGGTGGAAGCTCTTGAAGGGTCCCTTCTTTTGCACATCGGCGAAATGATGATTCCATTCGAATTCAGTGATCAGCGCAATCCACTGCGCACGAATGGGAAGGAAGGGAAGCACGCGAAACGACGTTACAATTTCGGAGCCGACGCCAGCCAGGGGGTCGCGATCAGTGATCGTCGCCTCTGCTGCGGGAATGCCAGGAGGTGGTACGAGGTTCAGTTGGACCAATTCGGTTCCGGTCTCTGGAGGCATGATCCGCGGGAGATTGCCGGGATTGGCGAAGAAGAGGAAGACACGCTCAACCGCAACCGGCACCCATTGCTCGAATTGAATGTGGTGCATCATCCGGTTCAGATCAACCTTACGGAAAGCCGACGATACACGCAATGATACGGTGGACCTGACACACCGAATCGCGATAGATTAGCCACTCTCATGTTTTCGAGAACCCTTCCGTCCCCCGCATTCGTATATCTCCTGGCCGTGACGCTGTGGTCAAACACGGCGCTGGCTTCTTCCTATCAATACATCCGCCTGGGTCAGAAGACGGATAGCGCGGTAACTCCGAGCGCTGGGACCGCAATGATGGGTGGTGGCAAGGATCTCGACGCTGCCTTTCGCTGGCTGTGCAAGAAAGCGAATGGTGGCGATTTTCTGATCCTGCGGGCGCGCGGCGACGATGAATACAACTCTTACGTGAACGGAATCTGTAAGGTGAATTCGGTGGCGACGCTGATTATTCCCGACACCAATGCCGCCAACGATCCCGCTGTCGCTGAAATTATTCGACGTGCAGAAGCTGTCTTCATCGCAGGCGGCAACCAGGCGCGCTATGTCAACTTCTGGCGCGGCACCGCCGTACAGGATGCAATCAATGGCAATATCGCAAGTAGCAGGCCCATCGGAGGAACCAGTGCCGGGCTTGCCGTTCTGGGCGAATTCAGTTACGGCTGTCTGAAAGACAAAGATGACGACAATGATCTTGCGTCCACAGACGTGTTGCCCAATCCATACCATGAACGGGTGACGCTGGTCCGCGATTTCCTGAAGGTGCCATATCTCGAAAGTGTGATTACGGACAGTCACTTCGCCAAACGCGATCGCATGGGACGGACTCTGGGGTTTCTTTCCCGCCTGGTGCAGGATGGCTGGGCCAACGATCCGCGTGACATTGCGATTGACGAGAGATCCGCTCTCCTGGTCGAACCGGACGGCAAGGCCACGGTGGTCGGATCAGGGAAGGGCGTCTACTTCCTGCATGTCACTTCGCCGCCGGAGGTCTGCAAACCCGATGTGCCGCTCACGATTCGCAACATTTCAGCGTACCGGGCGCCTACTGGAGCGCATTTTGATTTGAAGTCGTGGACCGGCGACGGCGGAGAGAGCTACTCGATTTCGGTGGAGAAAGGCGTTGTTCGCAGCACTCAGCAGGGTAACGCTGTCTACTGATGTTCTGTCCCAGAGAAACGCTTGTTTCATTTTGGTAATTGACTTCCGCTTTCTTCTTTGACAAACTTCGACCCCTAGCTTGCATTTGGGACGAGCTTACCAGATGAGCCAAAACTCACTTCTTTCTTCCACGACTGCGCATAATCTGGAACAGGTGGCCCATCTAGTCGACGCGGGCAAGCTCGAATCCGGGCTGTGATTTAGTTCTTAGTGTTATTACGATTCTTAACCTCCAAAAATCCATCGCCGCTCTTACCTGCTGCGGCGAAGATTGACTCGAAGAAAAGCTAGTTGAGGAAAATCGCATGAAGTCTTTCCGATCCGCGCTGGTTGTCGTTCTGGCCTTGTTTGTCCTGGGTGGTCTCCTGGCTGCGCAGACTTATCAGGGCAGGATTTTGGGGTCAGTGACCGATTCGTCGGGAGCCGTAGTTGGCGGGGCGAAGGTAACGGTCACCAACACCGCCACAGGAATTTCGCGAATTTTGACCGCTAACGGAGTGGGAGACTACAACGCTCCAAATCTTGAACCTGGCCCGTACACGGTTGTCGCGGAGGCTCCCAGCTTCAAGAAGGCGCAGCGCACCGGGCTTCAGCTCGAAGTGGCGAAAGACATTCGTGTGGACTTCAGGCTGGACCCGGGCGCGGTGAACGAGACCGTGACGGTTTCCGAAGAAGCCCCCATCGTGACCACGACGAATGACGTACTGGGGGGCACTTTCTCCAACAAGGCGATCAACGAGCTTCCGTTGTTGGGCCGCGATTTTCAGAATCTCGCCGATTTGCAGCCCGGCATCCAACGCACTCCCGGAGGCGGTTTTTTGTCGGTGACCGCGAATGGCAACCGACCGAATGACAACAACTACATTGTCGATGGTCTCGACGACAACGATGCCTACTACGGAACTACCGTGATCAACGCCGAAGGCGTAGAAGGAACCCCGGCGACTCACCTGCCGATTGATGCGATTCAGGAATTTAACGTGCAGTCCAGCCCCGAGGCCGACTACGGCTGGAAGCCGGGAGCGATCATCAACATTGGAATCAAGTCGGGTACCAACTCGTTCCACGGTTCGGCGTACTACTTCAACCGGAACAGCGCGTTGGATGCACGCAACTGGTTCAATCCTGGCCCAGATCCGGTGTGCCGCTCTCAACTTTCACCAGTTTGGCGCTTCCGCCGGCGGACCTATCGTGAGAAACAAACTTTTTATCTTCGGCAATTATGAAGGCGTGCGCGATGTGGTGGGAAATCCTGGGCTGATAGACGTCCCGGTTACGACGTCTGTCGGTGATCCCGATATCAGCATCGCGGATGCGTTCGCCCAATGCGCTGCGGATGGAAATTGCAGCTCCGTCAGCCAGAATCTCGTCAAATACCTTCCCTTCAATCCGGGACCGGACATCGGTTTGAACCTGGATCTGAACAATCGCAATCGCGAGGACAACGGAATCCTGAAGCTGGATTACCACCTGTCCGAGAAAAGTAATCTGGTCGCCACCTACTTTCTCGGCGACAGCGTCCAGACCGAAGAAGATACGACTGTCGTGAACGCGCTGTTTCTATCCCAGTCGAAGACCAGGGCCCAAGTCGTAGGCGGCGGCTGGATCTGGACGCCCACCGCACGGCTCACCAACCAATTCAGGGTTGGCTACAACCGGTTTTGGCAGCAGGTGGTGCAGGCAGATCACAACAGCAATCCCGGGACAACCTACGGCCTGAATACGGGAGTAATAGATCCGACGAATTTCGGGATGCCGGAAATTCGCATCGGAGGGGGCTTTGAACAACACACTCTAGGAGGGAATCAGTCCTGGCCGTTGTATACCACTCCAAATTCGACTCTGCAGTTCACTGACAGCGCAAGCTACGTGATAGGCAAGCACAATCTGAAATTCGGCGGTGAATTCCGCACCGGTAGCACGGACAATTTGCGCAATACGTTCGGTTCCGGCGAAATTCGCTTCAGCGATCTGGAAAGCTTTACCACTGGTGACGTGCGCAGCAGCGGTGGCAGTTTTGTCTTCGTAGGGGACAGCCGGCGCGTTGTCGACCAGAAATCATTCGGAATCTTCATCCAGGACAACTGGCGCGTAACCCCGAAGTTGACCATCGATGCAGGACTGCGTTACGACGTCAGCCTGCCCATTCACGAGCAACACGACCTCCTTTCCAATTTCGATCCAGCGGTTGGCCTGGTACAAGTCGGCCGTGGACTTAGTGAGCCTTACCACACCGATTACAACAACTTCGGTCCGCGTCTGGGAATAGCCTGGGATCCGCGCGGCAATGGAAACACGGTATTTCGTGTTGGCGGCGGCGTGATTTACGAAATCCCGCACATCTCGGTTTTCATCGGGCAGAACAATACCAATGCCAACGGGATCTCGCTCAATCCCACGGGCGTGGCGGGCGCCCCGGTAGGACCGGGAGGCGGCACAATCGCTACCGCGACGCTCGAGCCCGATCCTGACGCGATGAGCGACAACTGGAAAAGCGGTGCTCCAGTTTTTGGCGATCTGTCGGTCGGCAATCTCTCTTGCACCAGCGACGCGCCGTGTCCGGTGTTCGGTCTGGCAAAGAATCTCTCGACTCCGTATGTGATGAACTGGAATGCGAATGTGCAGCAAGCTATGTGGAAGAGCGCGGCACTGACCATCGCTTATGTCGGAAACAAAGGCACGAGGCTCTACAATATTCGCGACATCAACCAGAATATCTACAGCCACGATCAGGGAGTGATTGACGGACGGCTTTCCTGACGAACAAACCGGTCGTCCCTTCTTCGCTACATTCCCGACCTTGAGCAACATCTACCAGCTCGCCAACGGAGCCGATTCCATCTATCACGGGCTGCAGGTTACGTTGCGGCAGAACACCAACCAAGGGGTCTGTATTTTGTGGCCGGCTATACCTGGGCTCATGCCATCGACACTTCCGGCAGCAATCGTCAGTTCAATATTCAAAACAGCTACGATCCGGCGTTCGAACGTTCGAATTCCGATTCGGACATTCGTAATCGTTTCACTTTTGCCCTGACCTACGAGCTGCCGTCCAAACATGGATTCGCGCAGATGCTGCAGGGATGGCACGTCAACGGAATTTTCACGGCACAGGGGGGAACGCCGCTCTTCTTCTACGACAGCTTTAACGACATCAGCGGTACCGGTGAATTCAACGACCACTGGAACATCACCGGAGACCCCAGCAATCTTCATTGGTCGAAGAACACTCCCATTCCATTTCTGGACGCTGACCAGTTCACCACCGTCGAGTATGACCCGGTCAACGAGTTGTTCCACGCCACCGGCGGGGCCAATCCGACCGCTCAGCGGTGCTACGACCAAGCCTTCCGCATGGGTGGACAGGCCGGAGCAGACCAACTCATCAATGGGCCCGACGACAGTATTTTCGGCGGATGCTTCGTCTCTGGAGGCACGATCCTGACGCCACCTGCTCCTGGAACTTTCGGCAATATGCGCCGCAACGTGGTCTACGGTCCCGGATTCGTCAATCTGGATTTCTCAGTCATCAAGGACTTCAAATTCGGGGAGCGATTCAGCCTGCAATTAAGAGGAGAGTTCTTCAATCTGCTGAACCACCCCAACTTTGCCGATCCCGATCATGATTTGTCGGACGGCTCTGCGGGCACGGTCGGCGTGGCTCAAGTTCACGCCCGACGTCTTTGCATCAAACCCGGTGATCGGGTCAGGCGGTTCCCGGCATATCCAGGTAGGCGCCAAAGATAATCTGGTAGAAGAGCAGCCTTGACGACTTAAACCTTGGCGCAGCTCCGGGGCTTTTCTTACGCCGGCGGAATTACCGCGGCTGATTTTTTCCACAGGAATTGCACAGATCGTAAATCGTGATCCAGAGTTGAATGTCAATCAGGTAATGGCAGCAGAACCACAGACCCTAAACCCCACTTATTGTGGTCATCAAGTCAGTTAGCCACAACCCATCGCGCTTTCGAAAAGAGGTCATTCTTCCCTGTAGTGACCTATAACTTTCTCATTGACAACAAACGCTTTAGGCGTAGGATGTGGACAAATGTGGTAGAAAGTGGTCTAGTCGGTAGTGGTCGTGGGCGGCAGTGAAACTTTGAGAGGCGCCAGTGGATTTTGTAAGCTGACACCCCGAAAAACAGCCCGAACGAACCCGAAATGACCGGCATTTTGACCGCTTTTACCTCCCTCGCTGTGGCAGCACTCGTACTCAAAAGGTTTCCCGCCCGTAAAGGGCAGAAGCATATGTTTCGCGGCAATCACCCAACTCGCGTGGACGAAAAAGGACGGCTCAAGGTCCCCGCGGAGTTCAAACGGGTGATCGACGAGAAGTACAACGAGAAATTCTACATCACCAGCCTGGATGGCAAGGTTGGCCAAGTGTATCCCTTCGAGGAATGGGAACGGATCGAGCAGAAGCTGGCCGGGCTCTCCACCTTCAATCCTACGAAGAAAAAGTTTCTGGACCGGGTGAACTACTACGGGCAAATGGTCGAGATGGACGGTCAGGGCCGGCTGCTGATTCCGCAGTTGTTGCGGGAGGCGGCACAGCTCAAAGGCGAAGTGGCGGTGACCGGCAATCTTACCCATCTCGTGGTTCGCAACCTGGAGGCGTACCGCACCGAGATCGAGGAGCAACCGTTCACACCTGAGGATGAGAAGACGCTCGACGATCTGGGCATCTAGTGGACGACGAGGGTTTAACAAACACCCCCGAGCGGGGTGGGCATGGTGGAAGCAAGAGTGGCCATGTCCCGGTTCTTTTAAAAGAAGCGATCGACTTTTTAGCTATCAAGCGTGGCGGGACTTATATCGACGCCACGGTGGGCCTGGGCGGGCACAGTTTAGAAATCGCAAAACGCCTCGGCGCACCGGGACATTTGATTGGGCTCGATAAAGATCCTGCGGCGCTCGATAAGACGCGCGTGCGGCTAGTTTCTTCCGGGGGGGAGGATTGGCCCGAGGTGAGTCTGCTGCATGGTTCTTTCGCGGAGATAGGAGAGCGGTTCGAAGCGGCCTCGGCCGACGGACTGCTGGCGGATCTCGGCGTAAGCAGCCTGCAGTTAGACACACCATCGCGCGGCTTCAGTTTTCAGGCGGAAGGAGCGCTCGACATGCGAATGAATCCGCAAGCCGGGCCCACCGCCGAACAAGTGGTAAATGAGGTGGACGAGGTCACACTCGCCAACCTGATTTACGAATTCGGTGAGGAAAGGAGGTCGCGGAGAATCGCCAGAGCCATTGTCCGGTCGCGGCCGATATTGACGACTGCGCAACTCGCAGCCGTGATCTCAGCCGCGGCCCGGCCAATGAATCAGGCAGAAAGGCGAATTCATCCGGCGACCAGAACTTTCCAGGCACTCCGAATCTTCGTAAACCATGAACTGGACGACCTGCGGGCGCTGCTGAGCGCGGCCCCGCGGGTGCTGAAACCGGGCGGAAGGATAGTGATCATCAGTTTCCACTCGCTGGAAGACCGCATCGTGAAAGATGCCTTCCGCGAAGGAGCGAAGCAGGGTCACTACAAGTTGCTGACGAAAAAGCCAGTGACCGCCGGGGAAGAAGAGATTGATCGCAATCCGCGGGCACGCAGCGCAAAGATGCGGGCGGCGGAAAGAGTTTGAAAGGTTTAACCAAAACAAGTTTAACCCTGGAAAACCAGCCAGGGACCCGGTACAGCCGTTGACGGATGGGCCGGGATAAAAGTTTCCGGGACGGCATCGCCTCTCTGATTACAAGGGCGAAACACAATTCTCTACCTTCCTCTCGATGCCGTCCCGGAGAGAGATAGAAGGTAGAAGGAGGCCAATGATGTACACAGGAACATTGATCGATGAATTGATTGCCACGGTGGAGCGGACGGAAGCCCGCGTCGACACCCGCTCACTGCGCTTGCTGGACGATCGCTCCCAGGAAGAGAAACTTGCATACTGGTACGCGGTGGCGCAACAGGAAGTCGCGCAACTCGACTCCAGTCTGGCTGGGGTGGCATAAATGGCCGCGGCGCAGAGCGTAACTCCAGTCATGCGGCGCAAAACCAGTTGGACAGGAACTCCGGAAATTTACTTTTCCAGGCCGATCGACAATTCGCGCCTGGTGAAAGTGGAAAACCCGCAGAAGAGCCGCGAGATGAAGCAGTTCGGAGTCGCTTTGGCCAGCCTGTTTTTGCTGGTGATGACCTTTGCCTGGCAGCATTTCAAGGCAATCGAGTACGGCTACAAGATCGAGACGCTGCGGGTGCAGCGCGACGGACTGGTAGAGGTGAATCGGGCGCTGCGCCTGGAAGAAGCATCGCTGCGCGATCCCGAGCGCATTGACACGCTGGCGCGCAAACTGGGACTGCAATCTCCGCAAGCCGGCCAGGTCATGCATATGGATACCGCTTGCCGGATTCGCACCCCGTGACAGCGTAACGCCGGTGATGGTTTCGGCGCGATAGATTCGCGGGCCTCCGGCCTGCACGACGGCGGTGAGACGTCGGCACAGATAAATGTGATTTGACCGCCGGTAATCAGCTACGTCGAACACGAACTTATCTTGGCGGCTCCCCGTACAGTGGGCCGCCATGCTTGTCTAAGGGGCATGACGGTGGCGAGCACAGCCCGCAACAACGCGAACAAACGGCTTTACCTGCTGGGAGCGATCCTGTTGCTCTGGGCTGGCGCCATCTGCCTGCGCTTGGTTTACCTGCAAATTTTCCGCTACGGCGATTTTGAAACCAGAGCCCAACACCAGCAGCAACGCACCACGGAAGTTGCCGCGAAGCGCGGGGTCATCTACGACCGCGCCGGACGCGAACTGGCGATGTCGATTGCGGTGGATTCGGTGTTCGCTGTGCCCGCGGAAATGCCCGACCTTGCGGGAACGATCTCCCTGATTGCGCGCATTACCAAGGCCGATCCTCGCGAATTGCTGGCCAAGTGCCAGGCGTCGCGCACTTTCTGCTGGGTGGCACGCAAGGCCGATGCCGAGACCGCCGATCGCATTCGCTCCCTGAACCTGAGCGGCATTCATTTCCAGAAAGAATCGAAACGCTTCTATCCCAAGCGCGATCTGGCGGCGCAGGTCCTCGGTTACGTAGGCATGGACGACGAAGGCTTGAGCGGGGTCGAACGCGCCAATGATGACGAACTGCGCGGCAAGCCCGGCCGCATGCTGGTCTCGGTGGACGCCCGCCGCAAATGGTTTGGCAGCGTCGAGAAGCAGCCGGATCCGGGAGAGAACGTCGTACTGACCATCGACGAAAAGATCCAGTACATCGCGGAACGCGAACTGGAAACGGCGATGCAGCAGACTCACGCCGAGTCGGGGACGATTGTCGTGGAAAATCCGAAAACGGGAGAAATCCTGGCGCTGGCCAATCGGCCGACGTTCAATCCCAATCTTGCCCGCGACATCACGCCGCAGAAATTGAAGGATCACGCGGTGAGCGATGTCTATGAGCCGGGCTCGACCTTCAAGCTGGTCACGATTGCGGCGGCACTGGAAGAGAAACTTGACCCGTCCGGACGAACTCTTTGATTGTCAGATGGGGTCGATCGTCATCAACGGGATGCGGATTCGCGACAGCAAACCTCACGGTGTGCTGTCGGTGGCGGGTATTCTCGCCGAATCGAGCGACGTGGGGGCCATCAAGATCGCTCTGCGCCTGGGAGAAGAACGCTTTTACAGGTACATTCGGGCCTTTGGCTTCGGCCAGCAGACGGGAATCGAATTGCCGGGTGAGACGCGAGGCCTGGCCAAGCCGCTGAATCGCTGGTCGAAGGTTTCCATCGGGGCGATCTCGATGGGGCAGGAGATTGGCGTCACCCCGCTGCAGCTCACCGCCATGGTATCCACGATAGCCAATGATGGAATCTGGGTTGCGCCGCGAATCATCACGGGAACCACCGAGCCGCAGGGCACTGCTCAGATGGTCGCATTTCACCCTGGGCGCGCAGCGCCGGGTGATATCGACGATGACAGCAGCCGAGATGAAGCAGATGATGCAGGGAGTGGTGCTGCACGGCACGGGCAAGAAGGCGATTCTGGAAGGCTACAGTTCGGCGGGGAAAACCGGAACCGGGCAGAAAGTCGATCCCTCCACCAGGACATATTCGCGAACCAAGTATGTCGCATCATTCGCCGGATTCGCTCCTATCAATGATCCTTCGATCACAGTCGCGGTGATTCTCGACTCCCCGGTCGGTTTGCATCAGGGCGGACAGGTTTCCGCTCCAGTTTTCCAGCGGGTGGCGCAGCAGGTGCTGGAATATCTGCACACGCCGCACGATGTGGAACTGCCGCCCAGCCGCCAAGTCCTGCTGGCAGAGCGGCGGGTCAAGGAACAGGACATCGAGGAAGGCTCGCCAGACCGCCTGGGCGACAGTTTGGATATTGCTGATGCGGGATCACCCGAGGTTGCATCAGCTGAAGTTGGGTCAGGCAACTCGAATTCGCCGGCGCCTGCAACTTCCGCGAAGCCTACGCCCGGCGTGTCCGCCACTGTGATTGTGCCAGCGGCTTTACACGAGCGCGAAATGTCATCTTCTGAGACGGAGCAGAGCACAAGGAACCACAGGCTCGCCGCGCGGGCAAGTCGGGGGCGGGGAGACAAGACCGGGGGATACCCCGCTCCCGGCGCGTCTGCCATCTAGTGGCACAGTCGTGTTGGAAGTCGAGCAGGGGGGAATTCTGGTTCCGTCGTTTCTGGGCAAGAGTGTGAGAGCAGCGATCGAAATGGCCCAGGAAAATGGACTGGACCTGGACGCTGTGGGCAACGGACTGGCTCGTGAACAGTTTCCGTCACCTGGTTCTCACGTAGCGTCGGGATCGTCGGTAACAGTGAAGTTTGGACGCTGAACAGCCAATATGATAGTGGGTGTCATCCTGAGCTCCACTCAGAATGATATTGGTTGCGCCGCTCATGACACTTGTTTACAGGGCGCAGTGCACTAGAATTCAATCAAATGAATTTTCTTGAACTCCTGTATGGGGCGGAAGTACTGGTTCAGAGCGGTAACCCGGGGATTGGCGGGTTGGAATATGATTCGCGTCGGATCAAGCCAGGCGATTTGTTTGTCGCCATGCGGGGTGAGTCGAGTGACGGCAACAAATTCATAGATCAGGCAATCGCCGCGGGTGCGGTTGCGATTGTTACCGACTCCGCCACCGAGAAACCACGCCCCGACGTCGCCTGGGCACAGGTGCCGCACGGGCGTCGCGCGCTGGCACGACTAAGTGCCAACTTCTACAAGAAACCGGCCGAGCGTCTGGCCAGTTACCGGCATCACCGGCACCAACGGCAAGAGCACGACTGCTTTCCTGCTGGAATCGATTCTGGCTGCGGCGGGCCGCAAGAGCGCCCTGATCGGGACCATCGAGTACCACGTCGCGGGAAAGATTCTGCCGGCGCCGCACACTACGCCCGAAGCCTTGGAGCTGAATCGCATTCTGGGCGAAGCGCTGGGCCAAGGCGCAACCGAAGCTGTGATGGAAGTTTCGTCGCACGCGCTGGAGCAGCAGCGAGTGTATGGCATTCCATTCGACGTTGCGGTCTTTCACCAACCTGACGCGCGACCACCTCGACTATCACCGCACAATGGAAGAGTATTTTTCCTCCAAGCAGGTATTGTTTGAAGGCTGCGGGACCGAGGCGCCCCGAGCAGCCGTGCTCAACGCCGACGACGAGTATGGCCAGCGGCTGGCGAAGATCAGCAAGAAGCGTAGCTCCGAAGTTTTTACTTACGGCCTGACCAAAGGCGATTTCCATGCCGCGAAAATTGAGATCACACCACGGGGAACCAGATTCGATCTGATCACGCCCAAAGAAACCATTCCGCTTTTTTCTCCGCTGATCGGGAAGGTGAATGTGTACAACACCCTGGCGGCGGCGGCCGCGGCCTACGCGCGTAACTGCACCTGCTGAAGCGATCGCGAAAGGCGTGGCGGCACTGGCGCGCGTGCCGGGAAGGTTCGAGCGCGTGGATTGCGGGCAGCCGTTCACCGTAGTGGTCGATTATGCTCACACTGACGATGCTTTGAGAAATCTGACTGCGCTGGCGCGGGAATTCGTTCAACAGGCGGGCCAGAAAGGGCCGGGTGATCACGGTATTCGGCTGCGGCGGCGACCGGGATCGCAGCCAAGCGACCGCTGATGGGCGAAGCCGCCGGCACGGGGCAGCGATTTCGTGGTGTTGACTTCCGACAATCCGCGCAGCGAAGATCCACTGGCTATCATCAATGACGCCATGGTGGGTCTGCAACGCTCGGGCGCGAAGTACAAGACGGAGCCTGACCGGAAAGCGGCCATCACTCTGGCCGTCGGGGAGGCGAACCCGGGGGATATCGTGCTCATCGCCGGCAAGGGTCACGAAAAAGTGCAGGTAACCCGCGAAGGGTCGATTCCCTTTGACGATGCGGAAGTCGCGCACAAAGTCTTGCGAGAGGCGGGTTACGACTGCAAGTCCTCCAACGCAGCTGCCGGGAAGCGTTCATGAAGCTTCCGCTTTCCCGCGTCGCCGAGTTCCTGTCAGCCACCGGCGAGTTCGATCACCAAGGCGATTGCGCAGGCTTACTCCATCGATTCGCGCACCATCCAGCCCGGGGAACTTTTTTTCGCGGTAAAGGGCGAACGCATGGACGGGCACGACTTCGTCGCAGCAGGCGCTGGAAAAAGGCGCGGTGGCTGCGGTCGTTCGCAAAGACCAGATGTCGCGCTATCCGGCCAAAGCCGGACTGCTGGCGGTGGACGATACTCTGGTCGCTCTGCAGACCCTGGGTGCGGCGGTTCGCCGATTGTGGGGAAAGCCGCTGGTAGGCGTGACCGGATCCACCGGGCAAGACCACGACCAAGGAAGCGATTGCGCACGTGCTGTCTTCGCGCTTTCGGGTGCTGAAGTCGGAAGGCAATTTCAACAATCACTTTGGACTGCCGCTGATGCTGCTGAAGATCGAACCGGAGCACGAAGCTGCGGTGATCGAGATGGGCATGTCGCATCGCGGGGAGATTGCCGCGCTGGCCAAGATCGCGCAACCCGAAATTGGCGTTGTGACTAACGTGGCGCCGGTGCATCTGGAGTTTTTCAAGTCGGTGGCGGAAATTGCCCGGGCGAAATACGAGCTGATCGAGTCGCTGCCTGCTGGCGGCACCGCGATACTCAATGCCGATGACGAATACGTCTCCCAGTTCGGCCGCGACTTCCGCGGCAAGGTTGTCCTGTATGGATTTCATTCGACGGCGGACGTTCGCGCGGAGAATATTGAGCAGCGCGGATCCCAGGGCTCGGCTGTTCGATTGTGGTTGCGGGAAACCGCCGCGAACGAGCAACTCTGCGCCTGGTTGGAACGCACAACATTTACAACGCGCTGGCCGCGGTTGCGGTCGGGCTGGAACGAGGTTTGAGCCTGGCCGAGGCCGCCGGCGCGCTGGCAACTCTCGCTCCGGCCGACAAACGAGGGGCGGTCGTCCAACTGGGCAACATCACGATCATCAACGATTGTTACAATTCCAATCCAACCGCACTGAGACGCGATGGTGGACACGCTGGCCACTATGCCGGCGAAACGGCGAATCGTGGTTGCGGGCGAGATGCTCGAACTCGGCCCGGAAGGTGAAGAACTGCATCGCGGTCCGGGCCAGCACATGGCGGAGAAGGGAATCGACGTATTGGTTGGCGTGCGAGGCCTGGCTAAGCCGATGGTCGAAGCCGCGCGTCAGGCTGGAATGCAGGCGGAATTCGTGGCCACGCCGGAAGAAGCCGGCGAGTGGCTGGCACGAGAGACCCGCGATGGCGATGTGGTGCTGCTGAAGGCCTCGCGCGGCGTGAAGCTGGAACGAGCTTTGGAGACAGTCGTCGGTCGTCAGTCTTCTGTCGTCAGCAAATGCAAGGCCGCTGACAACTAGATCCTGACGACTGAAGACTGACGACTGACGACTGAATGGAGGCTGATTGCTCTATTGGCTGCTGTACCTGAAGCTTTTTCACTACTTTCCGCCATTCCGTATTTTCCGGTACCTGACTTTTCGTACAGCCTTTGCCAGCCTGACCGCTCTTTTTACCGCGCTGATCATCGGACCTCTCGTCATCAACCGGCTGCGCGAATTTCAAATCGGACAGTTCATCCGCGAAGAAGGCCCCAAGGCCCATCAGAAGAAGGCTGGCACGCCGACCATGGGCGGCTTGCTGATTGCCATTTCGATCGTGGTTCCAACCCTGTTGTGGGCCGACTTGAGTAACCGCTTTGTATGGATCGCGGTGTTTTCGACCTGTGCTTTCGCCGCGATCGGATTTGCCGACGATTACATCAAGGTGGTGAACCGGCGGAATCTGGGCCTTACCTCGAAGGCCAAGATGGGCTTGCAAGTCGCTACCAGCATCCTGATCGCGGTGGCGCTGATCACGATGCAAACCCGGGGCATGTACTCCACGCGACTGCTGGTGCCTTTCCTGAAGCAGTTTCATCCTGACCTGGTGATCGAGAACCTGATCAGCAATCCCGCGATCTGGCCTCTGGCGTTTCTCCCATTTATCGCTTTTGTGATGCTGGTGATCGTGGGATCGAGCAACGCCGTAAATCTTACGGACGGGCTGGATGGCCTGGCCATCGGATGCACGGTGATCGCCGCCGGCGCGCTGGCGGTGCTGACCTACGTCAGCGGCCACGCGACCTTCGCTGACTATCTTGGGTTGGAGCACATGCCGCTGGCCGGCGAACTGACAATTTTCTGCGGCGCCATGGTCGGATCGGCAATCGGTTTCCTGTGGTACAACGCCCATCCCGCCGAAGTCTTCATGGGAGACGTCGGCTCGCTCGCGCTGGGCGGCGCCATCGGCACGGTTGCCGTCATGATCAAGCAGGAGCTGCTGCTGCCTTTCATCGGCGGAATCTTCGTGATCGAAGCGGTGTCGGTGATTCTGCAAGTGACGTCGTACAAATTGCGCAAGAAACGCATCTTCAAGATGGCGCCGCTTCACCATCACTTCGAACTGCTGGGCTGGTCGGAATCGAAAATCATCGTGCGCTTCTGGATTGCATCACTGGTGTTTGCCCTGTTCGCGCTGACCACACTAAAGCTAAGATAGTTTGCCAGAAGAGCTACTAGCTTCTGGCTTCTAGCTCACTAGCCGAGGCATCAGGCTTGAAACTAGGAGCTAGAAGCCAGAAGCCAGAAGCTGCCTATGGATCTAAACAACAAACGCGTGCTTGTCGTCGGCCTGGGCAAGTCCGGGGTGGCGTCGGCCCTGTTCTTGCAGTCGCGCGGGGCGCCGCGTCACCGTCTCGGACGCGAAGCCGCAGGATCAGCTCGGACAGGAAATTCCCCTGCTGCTCGATCACGGCATTGCGGTCGAGACCGGCGGACATGGCGAACGTACTTTCCGGGGACAGGATTTCATCGTGGTGAGCCCGGGCGTTCCCGTGGATTCGCCGTCCGCTGGTCCAGGCCCGCGCATCTGGGCGAATCCGTGATCGGCGAGATCGAACTGGCGTCCCGGTTTCTGCCCAAGAACATCGTTGCCATCACCGGTTCGAACGGCAAGACCACCACTACCACGCTGGCGGGTGAAATTGTCGCGGCGGGAGGATTCCCGACCGTGGTCGGCGGCAATATCGGCACCCCGGCAATTTCTCTGGTTGAGCGGGCGACAGCCGACACGATCGTGGTGCTGGAGGTATCGAGCTTTCAGCTGGAGACCATCGAGATATTCCGTCCAAAAGTTGCGGTCGTGCTCAACATCACACCCGACCACCTCGACCGCCACCGCACCTTCGCTGCTTACACTGACGCCAAGGCGCGCATTTTCGAGAACCAGCAGGCGGACGATTTCGCCGTGCTAAATGCCGATGATCCAACTTGCGTTGGACTGGCAGGCCGCACGCGCGCGCAAGTCTTCTGGTTCAGCCGCAAGGAAGAAGCCAAGCAAGGCGCGTACGTTCGCGATGGCCGGGTACTGTTTCGCAATGAAAGTGAAAAAGGGCAGCGCGAGATCATGCTGGTTTCAGAGATCCCGCTCAAGGGCGCCCACAACGTGGAAAATAGCGCTGGCCGCCGTCTGCGTGGGCGCGCTCATGGGTTGTGAGACTGACCGTATCCGCAAGGCAGTGCAAAATTTCAAAGCGGTGGAACATCGCCTGGAATACGTGGCCACGATTCGCGGCGTCGAATACTACAACGATTCGAAGGCGACGAACGTCGACGCCACGATCAAGGCGCTGGAGTCTTTCCCGGCGAATATTCATCTCATTCTTGGCGGCAAAGACAAAGACAGCGACTACACGCTGCTTAATGACCTGTTGCGGCAGCGTGTGAAGCGCGTCTACACTATCGGCGCCGCCGCGGAAAAAATCGAGTCTCAGGTCAAGTCGGCTGCGGAGATTGATCAGTCGGGTACGCTGGAGACGGCGCTGAAGCGTGCGGCGGCGACAGCCGAGGCGGGGGATATTGTGCTGCTGGCTCCCGCCTGCGCCAGTTTCGACCAGTTCAAGAACTATGAGCACCGGGGGCGAGTGTTCAAGGAAGTGGTAAGAGCGCTGGCAGCAGAGGCCCGAAACCAATAATGTAGTCGCGAGCGTCGCTCGTGCTCCCTGTTTACTTCATCCTAAGGTCGCCCCCGGCCGTTGCCACCCCCCGCACGAGCGAGGACGCTCACGCCTACATGAACCAAAGTAGTTAGAGCCCCTTCGGAAAATTCACAGACATTCTTCTGCCGCGCCTCCGTGCCTCCGTGGTGAAATAAACCTCCCATGGCAAAGCGCGTCAGCGTCGATGGCTGGCTGTTTACCGTCACCCTGATCCTGGTTTTTGTGGGACTGGTGATGGTGTTCAGCGCCTCCGCGGTCATGGCCAAAGAGCGCTACGGATCGGGCTACTTTTTCCTGCTGCGCCAGGTAGGATGGGCAGCCGCCGGCATCGTCGCCATGGTGGTGGCGATGAAAGTTGACTACCGCCGCTACAAGCATCCGGGCGTGGTGTTCTCCGTGATGGGCGCAACTACTCTGTTGTTGATCTCAGTCTTTTTCCTCGATCGCTCCCACAACACTCATCGCTGGATTCACTTTGGAGGGTTTTCCCTGCAGCCTTCGGAAGTGGCCAAGGTAGCCGTCATTCTGTTCCTTGCCTATTTTCTGGAGAATCGCATCAACTCGATGCATGACTGGCGGAACACTCTGCTGCCAGCCGTTCTTCCCACGCTGATGTTTCTGGTCTTGATCGTCCTTCAGCCGGATCTGGGAACGGCCATCGCGTGCGCCGCCATTACCGCCTGCATCATGTTTGTGGCCGGCCTGGAACTGCGCTATCTGGGATACGCCTGCGCGCTCTCTGTGTTTCCGCTGTATTTTCTGGTGGCCCGTGTGGCCTGGCGGTGGGGCCGGATCACGGCGTTTCTCAATCCGTATTCAGACCCGCAGGGCAAGGGATTTCACATCATTCAGTCGCTGATCGCGGTGAGCACCGGGGGCATCACCGGGATGGGCTTCATGGAAGGCAAGCAGAAGCTGTTCTACCTGCCAGAGCCGCATACCGACTTCATCTTTGCCGTGACCGCGGAGGAGTTGGGCCTGCTGGGTTCGCTGGCAGTCTTGCTGCTTTTCGGAATCTTTCTTTGGCGTGGAGTTCGAACCGCGCTGCGCACCCAGGACATGTTTGGCCGTCTGCTGGCCGTCGGCATCACCTGCATGGTGGTGGTGCAGGCTTTCATCAACATCAGCGTGGTACTGGGAATGATGCCGACCAAGGGCATTCCGCTGCCGTTCGTCTCCTACGGAGGGTCGTCGCTGTTTGTGACGCTGGCTTGCGTGGGAGTGCTGCTGAACATTACCAAGCAAACCGACTGAAAGCGTTCTATCGTTATTCTAAGCGTCGTGTGACGCTCCTAGAACGTCAACCCATCGCAGCCTTCTGCCGCAACTTCCGGTTTATAGTCAAATGATGCGAGCAATTCTGGCGGGCGGCGGGACAGGCGGGCACGTAATCCCTGCTCTCGCCATTGCTCAGGAACTGCAGAAACGGTACGACGCAGAGATATTGTTTATCGGCACGGCGCGAGGCATCGAGAATCGTCTGGTTCCGGCGGCGGGATTCCCGCTGCGCCTGGTGCAGGTAGGAGCGCTGAACCAGGTGAGTCTGAAGACGCGGCTGAAAACTCTTTTCGACCTTCCCCGCGCTGTGTGGGATGCGCGCGGGATGCTCTCTGAGTTTCGTCCCGATGTAGTGATCGGAGTGGGCGGATACGCTTCCGGGCCGGCCATGCTGGCGGCGGTACTCAAACGAATTCCAACTCTGGCGTTCGAGCCTAACGTTGTGCCCGGCTTCGCCAATCGGGTTGTGGCCCGGATGGTTTCGGGAGCCGCGGTCCATTTTGAAGAAACAGCACAATACTTTCCGCACGCTGTAGTCACGGGCGTCCCGGTTCGCGAAGCGTTTTTCGAAATCGCGGGGAAGGCGACCGCAAACGATAAGCCCACTTTGCTGGTATTTGGCGGAAGCCAGGGTGCGAAAGCCATTAACCAGGCCATGATTCAGTGTTTGCCTGAACTGCTGAAGCAGTTGCCGAACATCCACATCATCCATCAGACGGGAGAGCGCGGCTATAATGACGCGCTGGCGGCATATCAGAAAGCAGGTTCGTCCGCCGAAGTTTTTCCCTTCATCACGGATATGCCCGCCTTCTTTGCGCGGGCTGATTTGATCCTGTGCCGATCCGGCGCGAGCACGGTTGCAGAGATCACAGCCGCGGGCAAGCCGGCGGTTTTCGTTCCTTTCCCACGCGCCGCTGACGATCATCAGAGGGTCAACGCCCAGGCGCTGGAGCGGGCAGGCGCTGCCGTAGTAGTCGAAGAAACTAAACTGGAACGAGTGTGGCTGGCGGACACGATTGCAGCGCTGCTGGGCGATCCTGGGAGGCTGCAGCGGATGAGTCAGGCGGCAAGAAAACTGGCGCATCCAGACGCGGCTCGTGACATTGCGGCGATGGCGGCGCGGCTGGCGGGTGCGGAGCAAGAAGCGGCCACGGATTTGCACGGATGAACACAGATCTGATTTCTTTTTCAAGTCTTTGTTTTCAATCCGTGTAAATCCGCGTAGATCCGTGGCAAAAAGAATTTCTGACATGTTTGCGAAAATCCAGCGGATTCATTTCGTCGGCATCGGGGGCATCGGCATGAGTGGCATTGCCGAGGTGATGATCAATCTTGGCTACAAGATTTCGGGCTCCGACCTGAAAACTTCCCCGATCACCCAGCGGCTGGCTGGCCTGGGGGCCACCATCTTCGAGGGGCATGCAGCGGAAAACATCGCCGGCGCAGAAGTCGTAGTTACCAGTTCTGCCATCGTGCAGAATAACTCCCAGAACAACGCCGAGGTAGCAGAAGCGCATAGGCTGCACATTCCGGTGATCCCGCGCGCTGAGATGCTGGCGGAGTTGATGCGCTTGAAGTACGGCATCGCTATTGCCGGCATGCATGGCAAGACCACGACAACTTCGATGGTCGCTGCTGTGCTGGCAGCGGGAGGCCTCGATCCCACCGTCGTGGTCGGCGGGCGCGTGGACGCCATGGGCTCGAACGCCCGCGTGGGCAAATCGGAGTACATGGTGGTCGAAGCCGATGAGAGCGACCGCTCGTTCCTGAAACTGTCGCCCGTACTCGCCGTGGTCACCAACATCGACCGTGAGCACATGGATTGCTACCGCAACATGCGCGACGTGAAACGAGCCTTTCTGGAGTTCATGGACCGGGTCCCCTTTTACGGCGTGGTCGTGGTGTGCAACGACGATCCGCTATTGCGCCGCTTGTTTTCGCAGATTCGGCGGCGGACGGTGAGCTACGGAACCCGGCGAGGCTCGGATTTTCACATCAGGCTTGGGAAGGCTGGGTTCGAATCCACCACAGAGTCCGCATCCGATGCCCAGGAACCGCAGCCCACCAGCCATTTTCACGTCAACTACGGGGAGCGTGACCTCGGAGAATTTCGCCTGCATGTGCCGGGAGTGCACAACGTCCTGAACGCCACAGCGGCGATTGCGGTGGGGATTGGGCTTGATATTGAGGTTGACGACATGCGCGCGGCACTGGAAAACTTCCGCGGCGTGGACCGGCGGTTCCAGTTGCGCGGCAAGGCCGCCGGAGTCAGCGTGATTGATGACTATGGCCATCATCCGACCGAGATTCGCGCTACGCTAGCAGCCGCCCGCCAGTGCGGCTTCCGAAAGATTCACGTAATATTTCAGCCCCACCGCTATACCCGCACGCGCGATCTTATGGATGAGTTCGCAACCGCCTTCGAGGACGCTGATTCACTCGTTGTCCTCGATATTTACGCCGCGAGCGAAACGCCGATCGAGGGCGTCACGGGGGAATCGCTGGCTCGGCTGATCGGCGAAACCGGGAAGCCTGCTGCTAATTATGCTGGCTCATTTTCCGATGGAGCCGCATCCGTTGTGGCCGCCGCCCAACCGGGGGACATGATCCTCACCCTGGGCGCTGGTAGCGTGTCGCAGCTTGGCCCTATGATCCTGGAAAGACTGCAAGCCAAAGGCCCCGCCTAGCCGACCTGCGCAAGAATCCAGCACCAGAACACAAAAACAGTGACAAGCTGATAACAATTTTTGGCCTCGACCGTCAAATCGGCAAAGGAACAGCAATATGGCTTCCGAAAAAGTAATCTATTGGACGGTTCTTGGCGTTCTTGCCCTGGCGGCCGCGAATGGACTGGTGACGGAACACAGGGGTTGGGCAGCGCGCCTCGCAGACCGGTCGACCGCGATGGCCGAGCAGGCTTCTTCCGAACTAGCTGCGAGCTACTCAAATTTGAGGACGCCGGATCGTGAGAATGACGACTTGCAGAGACTGGTGCGCGACCGGGTCCGATTGGTGCGTGTCCAGAGCACCATGGCGCGCGATCAGGCTGATATGGTCCGCGTGCAAGTGAGAGGCATTCGTGCCCGAGTGATGCAACATCGGGTTCACGCGGTCATCGACTGCTCACCCCAGAGTTTTGTTATCGATCTCCCTCAGCCTCCTCAAATATTCGAGGACGGCAGGTTCTAGCTGGGAAGCCGTTTGCGACTGGGGGTCAACCCGTCACGCCCGAATAGGGTCGGCACCTGTGCAAAACTCACCAATTTTTTCTATCTCTGTTGCCCAAAAGCAGTTATAGTATTTTTGCTCAGCGATTCCCCGACGACAATTGACCTGAGTTGATGGCGCGGAAATCCGGACCCACCATCTCGCAGGAAGAGTTGTATCCACTGGCCGACGAGCCTGGGCGCGAAGAAGTGCACGACGCGCGCCTGCTCGACTTGGATGTGGAGCAGGAACCACCATTCCTGCGGGTGCAGAAGCGTGTCCCGGTCCGCCGTGGTTCACTCCCAAAGAAAACTGTTACTCGCCTGACTTGGGCTGCCGTTGCTCTCGGCGTCGTTTTTCTGTGCGGAATCACGGTCGCTTCTCTCTACCACTACGGAGAGCGGCTCCTGGCGTTTCCGGGTCGAGTCCAGCGACGACATCGAAATCAGCGGCCTGCAGAACGTGGCCCGCTCGCAGGTGATGGAAGTTATGGGCGGCGACATCGGCCGCAATATTTTCTTCGTGCCCCTAGCGCAGCGGAAGGCGCAGCTGGAACAGATTCCTTGGGTCGAATCGGCCAGCGTCATGCGATTCATCCCCAACCGGCTCAAGGTTGAAATTCACGAACGTACACCGGTGGCATTTGCGCGAGTCGGTTCCAGGATTCTGCTGAGTGACGACGTCGGCACGCTGATGGAGTTGCCGGGCAAGAAGAAGTATTCCTTCCCCGTGATTGTGGGGATGAATCAGGGCGAGCCGCCCTCTACCCGAGCCGCGCGCATGAAGATCTACAACGACGTGGTCCGCCAGCTCGATTCCGGCGGCGCACACTACTCGCAGGATCTCAGCGAAATCGATCTATCCGATCCCGACGACGTCAAGGTCCTGGCCAACCATCGCGCCGGGGAAGTGCTGGTTCATCTCGGGTCATCGAACTACCTGGAACGCTACAAGGTGTACGTCACGCATGTGCAGGAATGGCAGCAGCAATTCGACAAACTGGAATCGGTGGACCTTCGCTACGACCGGCAGATCATCGTTAATCCGGATTTGCAAGGCACGGCGAAGCAGCCGCCGATGTCGCCGGCGGCGGCCAAGAAAGCGATGGCCGCCGGGGTAAAGCCAGCCGCCCTGATAACGCGCATGACCACCGGCCCCAGGCCGTCTCCAACTCTTACGGTAAAAACGGTGCCGCCGTTAGTGCTGAAGCCCTCTCCCGCAAGACCAGTCGCCAGCAAACCAGTCGCAACCAGGAAAATTGCCAAGGCTGGCCATCGAAAAGCGCACGTCCGACAGACAAGATTGAAGACCAAGACGAAACCAAAGACGACGGCATCAGCAGCGCCAAAGAGCGGGCAAAAAGCAACGGCATCCGGTTCGGCTGGGAGCGCGAATCCGCAAGCCGCCGCCAAGGCGCCGGCGAAACCGAGCCCGGCGATAGCCAAGGGAGAGGAAACACAATAGGAATGGCGAATCAGCACGAGCATCTTCTGACCGCGATTGATGTTGGTAGCGCAAAGACTTGCGCGCTAGCGGCGGAAATTACCGACAATGGTTTGCGCTACCGCGGCCACGGCGTGGCCGAATCGCGAGGTTCGCGTAAGGGCGTCATCGTGGATCTGGATAAAGCCGTGAGCTCGATCCAGAAGGCAGTGGAGCAGGCTGAAGATGCCGCGGGAGCGCCAATCGAGCATGCCTGGCTGGGAGTCGCCGGCGCGCACGCTCGCGGTATCAACAGCCATGGAGGGCTGAGCTTCGGTGCCCGGGCGCGCGAAATCGGCCGCGAGGAACTTCGCGCCGCGGTCGAAAAGGCTCGCGCGATTCCGCTCCCCGCCGATCGCGAGGTTCTGCACCTGCTGCCGCAGGAGTTCATTCTCGACGATCAAACCGGTGTGCACGATCCGCTGGGGATGATGGCGGCGCGACTGGAAGTGCGCGTACACATGGTGACGGTGGCTTCGAGCGCCATGCAGAACGTGGTCACCGCGGTCAACCGCGCGGGCGTGCATGTGGACGATACCGTATTCGAGCCCCTGGCCTGCGCCGATGCCGCCTTGCGTTCGGACGAGCGCGAATTGGGCGTCTGCCTTGCCGATTTAGGCGCTGGCTCTACCGGGTTGATCGTATTTCATGAAGGTGCGGTGGCCCACACCGCTGTGATTCCCATTGGCGGCGATCACTTCACTAGCGATCTTTCGGTGGGACTCTGCACTCCGGTTGCCGAGGCGGAAAAAATCAAGCGGCTCTACGGTAATGCCATCGTTACCCTGATCCCGGAGGGAAATGAAGTCGAGGTTCCTTCCGTTGGAGACCGTGCTTCGCGGCTGATCTCCCAGCGCATGGTGGCGGAAATCCTGGAACCACGCGCCCGGGAACTGTTTGAAATGCTCCGCGACAACTTGCGCCATGCCGGAATGTTCGAGTTATGCGCGGCGGGTATGGTGCTTACCGGAGGGGGATGCCGTCTGCCCGGAATTATTGATGTCGCCGAGTCTGTGCTCCACCGGCCGATACGACTGGCATGGCCAGCGCCACTGGCCAAGATGCCATCCACGCTGGCGGCGCCCGAGTATGCAACTGTTCTGGGGATGGTGTTCTACGGACATAGAGCCCGCATCGCTCGCGGCATTCAGGGCGAGAGATGGAGTTCAAGGTTGAAGGCAATGTTGGTCGGGAAGGGTGCATAAGCGCAGCGCTGGGATGGCGGCGCTACAGTCGAGATTTCGAAAGACGTAAGCAAGAGGCACAGGACAGGCAAGCAAATTTAACTGAAGGCGGCGGACATGAAAAAAGAGAACGACATTCGCATCAGCTTTAACGAAGATTCCCGCAACGACGCCAAAATCAAGGTCATCGGCGTGGGTGGAGGCGGCAACAACGCAGTCAACCGCATGATCGACTCCGGCATGGAGGGGATCGAATTCGTGGTCGCCAACACCGACCTGCAGGCGCTGCGAATGTCGCGCGCTCCGATGAAGATCCAACTGGGGGTGAAGCTCACCAACGGTCTGGGCGCGGGCGCCAATCCCGAAGTCGGACGCAAGGCCGCGCTTGAGGATTCCGACAAGATCATCGAAGCGCTCGAAGGCGCGGACATGGTATTCGTCACCGCCGGTCTAGGCGGCGGAACCGGAACCGGTGCTGCGCCCATCATCGCTTCGCTGGCCAGTGAGATGGGAGCACTCACGGTTGCCGTGGTCACCAAGCCGTTCGCCTTCGAAGGCAAACGCCGCATGCAGCAGGCGGAGCGCGGCATCTCCGAGCTGATGGATTCGGTCGACACCACCATCGTCATCCCCAACGAAAAGCTGCTGGCAGTCGCTCAGGACGCCGGCTTCTTCGAGTCATTCCGCGTGGCCGATGACATCCTGCGACAAGGCGTGCAGGGCATCTCGGACATCATCACCATTCCCGGCATCATCAACCGCGACTTCGCCGACGTAAAGGCGATCATGGCGGGCATGGGTTATGCCGTCATGGGCACAGCCACCGCCAGCGGAGCCCATCGAGCCACCGACGCCGCACAGAAAGCCATCGCGTCACCGCTGCTGGAAGCGGGCGCGATTGACGGCGCGCGCGGGATCCTCATCAACATCACGGGTTCCACGTCACTCAAACTGGCGGAGGTGCAGGAAGCCTGCAGCATCATCCAGGGTGCCGCCCACGAAGATGCCAACATCATTTTTGGCGCGGTGCTGGACGAGAAGGCCAAGGATGCGGTGAAGATCACGGTGATCGCCACCGGCTTCAAGGACTCCGATATGCGACGCCGTCAGGCCGAGACGCGGACGGCATTTGTGGTTTCGTCAGAACTGCGGGACCCCGAGCCTGACTTCGAGCCTGAGGCTCCGCCCATGGTGATGGAGCAGCATGAGCCGGTCCGGCACGTGGCCGCACCCACGCCGGCAATCGCCGTTGATACTCTGCGCGACGCCATGATCGCCAACTTCGAGAAAGAGGATCTCGACGTCCCGGCGTTCCTGCGTAAGCGGACCGAGATAAGCTAGGAACCTGATGAATGCAGGCGCGAGTGTCCCGCTCGTGCGGAGGTGCCCACGGACCCGCACTAGCGGGACGCTCGCGCCTGCATGCGCTGTCTTTTGACTTCTCCCATCGTCTAATCGAACATCGAACAAAGATTCCCGGCCGCGCACTCACTCCATCACTAGATTGGGGGAGAAAAAATGAAACGACTTCTTTTGGCGTTCATAACAATTGTTATGTGTCTAGGTGTTCTGCAGGCTGCTGCTCCGGAGGCCGGCCAGCCGAAATACACCGCTGATAACCACCTTCTGCGGCCGGAGAACTACCGGGAGTGGATCTATCTCTCCTCTGGCTTGGGTATGAACTACAGTCCGGTGAGTTCGGACCACGTCATGTTCACCAACGTGTTCGTGCCGCAGTGGGCCTACGCTGAATTCGTCAAGAGCGGGAAGTGGCCAGACAAGACCATGTTCGTGGTCGAGGAGCGCGGCTCGGAAACCAAAGGTTCGATCAACAAAGCCGGACATTTTCAAAGCGACTGGATGGGTATGGGCGTCGAAGTAAAAGATGAGAGCCGCTTTCCGGACAAGTGGGCCTATTTCAATTTCGACGAGAGCTCGAAGTCAGCTCAGGCTAACCCAAAGGCGGCTTGCTGGCAGTGTCATGAAGACCACGCCGCCGTCGAGCACACTTTTGTGCAGTTCTATCCCACGCTGAAGCCGGTGGCGAAAAAGTTCGGGACTTACAAGCAGGCCGCGGAGAATCCGTAGCCCCACACCAGCTATCGGCAGAAGCGTTGCACGTCAGGCGGAGGTGGGGTCGGAACCGGATCGCGAGCGCCAACCCATTCGCATCCACGGGAAACCACGGCACGCGTCACGGTCTGTTCAAGGTCGCGAGATTTGCTCTTTGCCTCGTCTACTCGGTTGCTACCCAAATCACCTTCGAGCGCAGACAATTCAGCGGCAACGGCCTGATTGCCGGCATCGAAGCTCACCAGCAGCCAGACGTAGGCCTCGAACTTGTCCTCGTTTACGCCCTGGCCTTGTTTGAGAAGGTCGCCCAAATGCTGCTGCGCCTGAGGCAGACCCTGCATGGCGGCTTTGCGAAACCAGTCCGCGGCTTTGGGATAGTCATTGCGTTCCAGCCTAATCAGGCCCAGCAAGTACTGTCCGAACGGGTCGCCCTGGTTGGCGGATTTCTGCAGCCACGACTCGGCCGCGTTGAGGTCCCGGGGAACTCCGCCGGTGTAGTAGAGTCGTCCCAGCAGCCAGTCGGCCAGACGATCGTCCTGCTTGGCAGCTTTCTTGTACCATTCAGCAGCTTGCTGCGAATCCTGCGTGACAACCGATCCCGTCTCATAAAAGTATCCCAATACAACCTGCGCCTGCGGATAGCCTAGCTCCGCCGAACGCCGAAAATAGTCCACTGCATTCAGGTCGTTGCGGCTCATGCCAACGCCAAGCAAACTATTCATACCTTTTTCGTAAAGCTGTGGAGCATTCAGACCGAGCGTGCCAGTCTGGGCGAATGTGACTGAAGCCAGCAATAAGCAAAGCGGCGGGACGGAGATGAGTGCACGGCGCATGGAGATCTCCCAGGCCTCAATGGTCGTCGGCCGTAGGATGGCTGGTCAAAGCTCAATAGACCATGGACTGTTGACCATGGGGGCTGTACGCGACAAAGCAGGTCCCTCCACTACGCTCGCTGCGCGACGCTCCGGTCGGGATGACAGAGTTTCTAAGATGTGTTTCAGCCCTGCACTTACGAAATAGCCTCGGGTGCCTACGAAATAATGACCAACGACGAAAGGCCAATGACCAACGACCAATAACCAACGACAGCTTCAATCCAACCGCACCAGAAAGACTTTCCCTTCAACCGTCTGGGTATCGTGAGCGACTTCTTCGGCCCGCTTGCGGTCGTCTTTCAAGACCCGGACGCGTACCCACCAGTCGCCTACCGGGCTGCTGAAGCGCAAGACTTTGGCGGTCTTGTACCGCCGGGCTAGCCGGTCGGCGATTGCGTTCGCGCCATCCTCGTCCTGGAACGAGCCGATCTGCACCGCCCAGCGCCCGCCGCGATCGAACGGAACCGGCGTTCGCAGTACCTCCAGTCGGACCTGGGCCACGCCTGCCTGCCAGACGTCGGCCTGCTTGGCCGCAGCCAGCGAGAGATCCACAATTCGACCTTCCACGAACGGTCCGCGGTCGGTTATCCGTACTACGGTTGAATGACCGGTCTTAAGGTTGGTCACCCGCACGGTCGAGCCCAGGGGGAGAGTACGGTGAGCCGCCGTCAGGCTATGCATGTCATAGACTTCGCCATTCGAGCTGCGGCGGTTGTGATACGGCGCCCCATACCAACTGGCTTTTCCGGTCTCAACAGACAGCGGTCCTGTTCCATCTGGAACGGTGGTGGCGGCGGCTTCGCCAGTCTTTTCCGGCGGCTTGGCTGCGCTATGCGGAGAGGCTTCAGGGCGTTGCGAGGTGGGTGATTTGGGCGCCGGGACAGCCTTCGCCGAAGGTTCAGTCAGCGGAGGGGCTGGCGGTGGGATAACCTTGGCCTGCTTCTTCCTGCCGCACCCGCTCAGAACAATCACGGCGAGCACTACAGTCAGAAAGCCGGCAGACAGGCGCTGGATCAGCGGCGCGTTGACTTGGCCTCGTCCAGGTAGTCGGCCAGCTTGGACATCTTCTCGGCAGCCACCCGCAACGCCTTGGTGGAATGTTGCCGGACCGCAGGCACGACTTCGTTGTTGAGATAGGTGATGAATTCTGCTGTCTCTTTCTCGATGCGTTCAGTGGCCTCGGCCACGGATTTGTTCACGCGTGCCGAGGCATTCTCCACCTTGCGGTTGAAGTCGTTCATGCTGACAGTGTAGCTGTCAAAGCGCGAAAATACTCCGATTACCTGCGGATGGCAGGTTCCAACCCATTATTTCCCCCGAAATGCCGAGGGTCAACGGGGGAGCATTGCAAGTTACAACCCAGGGGACAGTCATCAGTCGTCGGTCTTCAGTCATCAGGACAGCACTCCAAGGTCCGTTTACTCTTGCCCGGGTACTCATTAAGTTAACTAGCTGGTCCAGTTTGTGTTGCCAGAAGAAGAAAAAGCAAAGTAGAATTCGCGTCCGGCCGCTTCCCCTGGCTGCCCGGCCGAGTATTGGGGTCCGTGTGACACCCTCGATCGGTGGGTATTTATGAAGTCATGTCTTGGTGCGGGACGGCGGTCTATTCTTTGTATTTCGCTGTTTACATGCCTCGTGCCTGTCTATGCTGCCGCGGACTGGCCTCCCATCACTCCTGAGGAACAAGCCATCAAGGACGTTCCGGGACAGCCAGGCGCGTCAGCCATAGTCCTGCAGCGGCAGGAAGTTGCCGACGACCTGAACAATTTTCACTCTACTTACAAACGGATCAAAGTATTGAATGAGGCGGGCCGGAAATACGCGGATGTAGAACTGCCTTATAACCGTCGCGGCTTCTCGATCAGTGAGGTCAGCGGGCGGACGATACATCCAGACGGTACCGTGATCCCATTCGACGGTAAGCCCTTCGACAAAGTACTGGTAAGGGGACGGAATGTTCGGATTCATGTGAAAGCCTTTACCCTGCCCGACGTTCAGGTCGGAAGCATCGTAGATTTCCGGTACAACCTGCGCTACGACGACAAACGACTCGTCCCGCCGGAATGGATGGTGCAGGACGATCTCTTCCAGAAGAAGGCCAGCTTCAAATTCATTCCCTTTCAAGGCAGCGGAAACGTGTACGTCACCCTGCCACATGGACAGATAGCCAACAATGTCTCCTGGAGCACCTTTCTACCTCCGCAATACAAGCCTCAACAGCATTCTTTGCCGGGCGGGCAGTTTGCCCACGGGGTGGCTGGTTACTGGGTGGATCTCGACCTTGCCGATGTGCCCGCTTTCGTGGAAGAACCGTTCATGCCGCCGCTGGAGATTCTTAGGTGGCGGGTGAGCTTCTACTATGTGGTCAGCGGGAAGCAGGAGGATTACTGGAAAGCCCAGGGCAAGTTTTGGAACAAGGACGCCGAGAATTTTCTGGGAAAGAAGAAAGGCATCCCCGAGGCAGTTGCACAGACCGTTGCCGCGACCGACACACCGGAACAGAAGGCACGGAAACTCTACGCTTTCGTGTCACAACTCGAGAATCAAAGTTACGTTCCTAACCGCCCCGAGCAGGAACAGAAGGTGCTGGGGATGAAGGTCAACGCCGGCGTTGAAGATGTTTTGCAGCAGCGCAGTGGGGATCATGATGACTTGAATCGTCTGCTTGTCGCCATGCTGAGGGAAGCGGGAATTCCCGCGTCGCTGATGTTGATGCCTGACCGTGATCACGAAATATTCATGCCCACCTTCCTGAGCATGAGCCAGTTCAGCGCTGAGGTTGTCGTTGCACAAGTAGGCGGCAAGGATGTCTTCCTCGATCCCGGTACCAAGTTTTGCCCCTACGGCATTACCGACTGGCGCTATTCCAGCCTCCAGGGGTTACGGCAAGCCGAAGGCAAAGGCGCAGAAATCAAGGACACTCCGCTCAACAGCTACGCCCAGGCGACGATCACCCGGTTTGCTCGGATCAAGGTAAGTGACGAGGGAAGAGCGGAAGGCGCCTTGGGCGTTGCGTACTACGGACTGGAGGCAATGGACCGCAGGCAGCAGGGAGGCAGGACCGATAACGAAGGGCGGAAGAAGCTGCTGGAAGATGAGGTAAAGTCCTGGCTCCCCGGGGACAGTGAAGTGAGTCTGACTGACTCTCCCGAGTGGGACAAGACTGAAGAACCTCTGGTTGCAAGCTTCTCGATCAAGTGTCCCATCATGATCAACGCGGGTAAACGCGCACTGATTCCTTTGCACCCGTTCCAGTTCAGTGGCCGGCCGCGATTTTCAGCCGCGCAGCGGGTTAATGCGGTTTATTTCTACTATCCATCGCGGGAGATTGATGAAATACACATGACGTTGCCGGCTAATGTGCAAGTAGAGAATCTCCCCGCGAACGATATGCAGAAGCTTGAATACGCTCTATACAAGACTGAGCAAAAGCCGGAAGGCGTGAACGGAATTTCTGTGAGGCGGGATTTGGTGATGGCCGGCATGGCGTTTCCCCCGACCATGTACCCAGAGGTGAAAGGCTTTTACGACAAGGTAAAAGCTGGAGACGATCAAGAGGTGGTTCTGAAGGTGGCGATCCATGCAGCAGGAAATTAGAAGGCTGGTTCTGGCCTTTGCTGCTCTCGCATCTACCGTCCTCGCGTTTACCCCAGGAGCGCACGCAGCCGTGCCGGACTGGGTCCACCAGGCCGCGGGAAAATCCCTGGGAACGCTCGATCCGGAAATCAATGCAGTCGTTCTTCTCGACGAAGTGAAATACACGATCCCGGGCGGCGACGACATTCTTGAGCGCTACCGGAGAGTGGTGAAAATTGTCCGCAAGGAAGGGCGGAAAGAAGGCGAATTGACCGTCTGGATCGGACACCAGGGCAAAGTGCTATCAGTCCATGCTTGGAGCATTGACAAGTCTGGGCGGGAATATGAGCTCAAAGAAAAGGACTTTGCCGAAAGGACCCCATACTCATACGTTCTCTACGACGACGTTCGCCTGCGCACTGCGCAAGCGCCTGCCGCCGACCCAGGCTCGCTGATCGCCTTTGAGTATGAAGTACGCCGAAAGGTGTGGATCAGAGAACTCAACTGGTTTTTTCAGGAAGAGAATCCGGTGCGTGAGGCGCGCCTGATTCTGCAAATGCCCTCCGGATGGGAATACAAGGATTCCTGGGCCTCAGCGTCTCCGGTTCAACCCGAACCATCATCGGAAGGTGGATTGCAGTGGACAGTGCGTGATGTGCCCCCGATCAAACGCGAACCCAGGATGCCAGCGTTCCTTTCGATATCCGGGCAGATGGAAGTTTCTTATTTTGGTCCGGGATCTGCCCTGGGAAACAGCGCTGCCAACGTGGAATCGTGGGAAGCGCTGGGGCGCTGGTACACGGGACTGACAGCCAGTAGACGCAGCCCTACACCTGAGATTTCGCAGAAAGCGGGCGACCTGACGGCTGGAAAGACCGATTTCGATGGCAAGGTGCGGACCCTCGCATCTTTTCTGCAGACCGATGTTCGTTATGTCGCGATCGAGATTGGCATCGGTGGATATCAGCCCCATCCCGCAGGCGATATTTTCCATGCACGCTATGGTGATTGCAAAGACAAGGCCACGCTGCTCAGTAGTTTGCTGCAGCAGGTTGGCATCCGTTCGGAATATGTTCTGATTAATACGAATCGTGGGATTGTCAGTCCAACTAATCATTCTGCAATATTTAATCATGTAATTCTGGCGATCGAGTTGCCGGCCGCGGTCAACGCGGATTTCTACCACAGCGTTCTCCGCAGCAAGGCCGGGAAGCGCTACCTGTTTTTTGATCCGACCGACGAATACACTCCGCTTGGTGACTTGCGCTCCGAGCTCCAGGACACCTATGCATTGCTGGTGACAGATGCGGGCGGAGAGCTGATTCATACCGCCCTGCAGCCGCCGGAAAACAACACTCTGGTGCGGAAAGGGGTATTCAAGTTGAATCCCGACGGGTCGCTCAGCGGTGAAGTGGTCGAGAAGCGGAGCGGAGATCATGCGCTTTATGAGCGGTACGCTCTCAAGGAAGCGAATCAGCAGGAACGTTTGCAGCGCGTGGAAAAAGTGCTGGGTAACTCCCTTCAGGGATTCATCTTGCAGTCGCTGGATATCCAGCAGCTCGATGCTCGCGATAAAGATCTGGTACTTACCTATGACTTCATCGTCCCGAACTATGTCCAGGTACGCGGCCCGCTGACTTTGGCACGGCCTCGCATCCTCGGAGAAAAGACCTTTGTGTTGGATCAGAAGCCGCGACACTATGCGATCGAAATGCACAGCGCATCACGGGAAACCGACGTCTTCGAGATCGAAATACCTCCCGGTTACAAAGTCGATGACGTACCGGACCCGGTAAAGATTGATATGGGCTTTGCGAGTTACGAGAGCAAGAGCGAAGTTGCCGGTACGAAGTTGCGGTACTCGCGCGAGTATATTGTGCGGGATCTGCATGTCGGTCCGGAACGACTGGCGGACCTGCGGAAATTCGAAGGAATGATCGGGTCCGATGAGGTGGCCGCAGTTGTACTGACGCACGAGCCGTAGACTTCGGCGCAGGTCGGCGAGTCCTCGCGAACCGTTCGCCAATGATGAGGCCGCCAATGATTGAATCGACTGGGTAAGCGCCTGGTTGTGACTACCGCCGAACCCTGTAGGCTTGCCTGCCATCGATTGCATATACTTTCTTCCTAATCAATTCCTTCCTTTTTCCGAATGGTGATCGCGATGCCCAGGTTTTTGGCAAGTTTCTCGTTGCTGGCCCTCATCCTCATACTCGCAAGTCAAATCCAAGCAACAGCTCAAAATTCGGTCGCCAGATCGGCCAAGTACGCTACTGAGCACAACTGGTCGGCCAACCCTTCCGAGGACCTGGCTCGTCCGGGAGACAAAATCGTCAATCTGCCGTCCTGCCCTCCCGGCGTCATAGGACACGAACCGGAGTATTGGGTCTTGATCGGTGGCTCTGGAACCAACGCGTCCGGAAATGCGGAACCCGTCAAGGTTACGGGCGGCACCTGCGCCGGCGATGGGCGTCCAGGCACTCTGCAGTTCACAACCGCGAATCCACATTCAGCGGGACACACAATTTCCAGCGCGTCCAGTGGACTCCAAGAGGCGCTGATCGCGGCGCGCTTTGTTCCGACCAATCCTACCGGCAATTCGCAGTCCGGAACCGTGATTGTCCCGCCGGGAGAATACAAGGCGTTCGCGAGGGTTTCCATCCGCGCGTCCAACATCACAGTGGATTTCTCGGGATCCATCGTGGAATGCTGGATGGACGACATTTGTATCTTCGTCGGAGATCCCAAGAGTTCGACGGCATTTCAGGACATCACAGTGATCAGTCCGCGCGGGCGTCCGACGATCAAGAATGGTCAGAAGCCGTTCATTGAAGTGAACGCGCAAAAAACCAGACTGCTCAACGTCTCCACGCGGCTAGCGCTGGCAGGCGGAACCTTTGGTACCTACGTCCAGGTCGACGACGATGAGGCGTTTTTACTCGACGGACTGGATACGAGCGTGGGCGGCAGTAGCTTGCGGTGCGATGCCACTGCCTGCAATCCGGCGGTCTACGCGCCCGGACCTTTTGCAAACTCGGCGGCAGTCGGATGGCTGAAGCATCTGAACATCTCCATGCAGTGCGGTGGCAATGGGGTTGATTGGCAAAGCGGAAACACGTTGCGAATTTCCGATAGCGTAATCCAGGGGTACGCGCAATATGGCGTGCGCGCCGGTACGCGGCGCGGCGGCTATGGCGGGTTCGAACTGGAGAATGTGTACCAGGAAGTGGGAACCTGCGCGAACCCCCTGGGTAAGATCGGACAGGCGGGTGTGATTGCGCAAGGCGGTTCGGTGAGGATCCACGGAGGCGAGGCGCCGGTCGGATGGGTTCCGTATTTTGCCACTACCGGGAAGCAGGAGTACCACTACTACGTGGTCGCCCGGCACGCTAAATTCGGGCCCTCGAACCCGCTGTACGCCGGTCGGGCCCAGAGCAACGGCTCGGGAAACATCACGGTAACCACGCCGGATATTGCCGGAGCCAGTACGCTCGATTTGCTGCGCGTAAGTCCCGCGCCCGGCCTGCGCGAGCAGGCGCCCTTCGGATCGGGAAGCTACGCGGTGGCGACAAACGTGCCTCGCAGCTCGGTCTGCGCCATCGGCGTTTGCACCTTCACTGACAAGCAAGCAACGCTGCAGTCCTACAACGTGGCAACGCCCACGTACTTTCCGCTTCTGTCCTTCTGGCCAGGAAGCCTGGTGTTGGGAGCGAATCAGGACTCTAGTAGCGTTCTGAACGGAGCGCGCGCCTGGATGGACGTTGTAACTTCGAATGTAGTTGCGGTACAAGGAACCGCCGCGCCTGCTCTGATAGCCGCCGATTGCGACTCGCTTGGCGGGTGGACCCCGCTCTGGGTGAGCTGTTACAGCGCCATGGCCCCATCGGTGTTTTACGAGCAGGGGGCATTCTTACTGGCGGTCAAACCCAACGCGGACGGCGGACTCCGGACGAATCTCAAAGGGCGTTTGAATTTTTCCACTTTGGGCACCGGACCGGGACACATCATCACACTCTCTGATTCCAACTTCCAGAAGACAATTGCGACGGCAAACAACCGCCCGGTCAACGACGCCGACGATGCGTTCTTGGGATATGACCAGGCCGATGGCAGCCCGGCGAACGTGGGAATCAGTCTGGGAGCTCCCAAGTCGATTTCAAGTTATATCGGAAATGCCGGAGACGGGAAGAACTGGCTCGAACGGCTCACCACAAATCTCAAAAGCTTCAGAGTCCCGCTTACCACGGATTCGCAGGTTGCCTCAACGGTTCCGTCGGGTACGCCACCGTTCGCGGTTGCCTCCACAACTCCGGTAGCGAACCTCACCTTGAGCAACCATCCCAGGCTGCAAGCTTGTGGCACGACCGCTGCTTGCTCCGCCAGCGCCGTCACCGGTGGTCAGATCATTTTTGGGAGTGTACCCTTGGCTCACGGGGAGGCCACCGTCAAAGGTTTCAGCCCCTCGTTCAAGACCGTGGACAGTTATCAATGCACGGCCAGCGACAAAACCACTGCGATCAACGCCGCCAACGCGGTAGCGGTGTCCGGTAGCAGCATCGTCGTGCGAGGCACAGGGAATGATGTGATCGCCTATATGTGTGCGGGGAGCTAGAAAGTTTCCGTCTTGCCCGTCTCTGCGACCTCACTCAGTGCAGATTCGCCTCCTGTCCCAAGAGCGTCCTACCCTCGCACCATAAAACTCACGACTATGCCCGAGCGCATCGCTCGTCTCCTGTAGAATCCCCACATGAAACATCGCCTGGTGGTCTTGATGCTTTCCGCGATTGTGCTCACCGGTTGCACCATGTGGCGCGAGCGCCAGGTCAGTGATTTTAAGGATGCGACCGGCGGTGAAGGCCTGGAGCGCAGTTTCTGGAAGGAAGCGAAGGCTAAACACTGGAACGCGCTGGAAGGGCACCTCGCGGGTAACTACGTTTCGTTCACACCGGAAGAAGGCCGGTTCGATCGGGCTGCCGCGCTCGCACATCTGCAGCAGTTGCAACTGGACGACTTTACTCTCGGCGACCTTCAGACTGAGCTGAATACGGACACCCTGGTCGTAACCTACTCCATCACCATGCGGGGCACCTTCGCCGGCCAGCCTTTGCCCGCAGACCCTGTCCGCATGATGACGGTCTGGCAAAAGCAGAAAGCTGGCTGGATCGCGATCGCCCATTCTGTGCTCGGTCCGCAAAAGAAGTAGTCGGCTGTTCCGGGTCAGAAAGTCCGTAATGAATTCAGAAGGCACTCGGCAACTCGATGGGAATGCCCGACGCCGCTGGCGTCAGCGCCTGCTGAAGTGGTACGGCCACAACGCACGGGACCTGCCTTGGCGCAAGGATCGCGATCCATACCGCGTTTGGCTGTCGGAAGTCATGCTGCAGCAAACCCGCGTCGGTGCGGTCCTAGAGCACTATCGCCGCTTCCTTCAGCGCTTTCCGACGGTACAGAGATTAGCTGCGGCGCGGGAGTCTTCCGTGCTGGCGGCCTGGAGCGGCTTGGGTTACTATCGCCGTGCCCGCCTGCTGCATGCCGCGGCGAAAACCGTCGTGAAGAAGCATCATGGAGAATTTCCAAGCACCGTCAAAGAACTGCGTGTTCTTCCCGGCGTCGGCCGGTACACCGCCGCGGCCGTCGCCAGCATCGCGTTCAACGTGCCAGCGGCCGTGGTCGACGGGAATGTCGAGCGCGTGCTCGGGCGCGTTCTTGGAACGAGTATTGAGGAGAAAAACCTCTGGCCAGCCGCCGAAGACTTGCTAAGCCGCACGCGTCCCGGAGATTTCAACCAGGCCATGATGGAACTGGGCGCGACCGTATGCCTGCCCCGCCAACCCCGGTGTTCCATTTGCCCTGTGCTCGACCTGTGTGCGACACGCGGAAATCTTGATCGGCCGGCAAGAACAATCCGGCAAAAGAAAAAGAAGATCTGCTATGCGCTGGATAGCCAAGAGAGCTCGATTTTCCTTGTGCAGCGGCCGAAACATTCGTCTCTCATGCCGGGGATGTGGGAACTGCCGGAGATACCAGCAGACAGTTCCGCGGATCGCTCCGGTCTCACTCTGCGGCACTCCATTACGGCGACGGACTACGCCGTGCGCGTGACCCACGGTCCCGTACAGAGCGGGACTGCTGGCCGATGGGTGCGGAAGGAAAGCGTCGCACGGTTGCCATTGACCGGATTGGCGCGAAAAATCCTCCGGCAGGCACAGGTCATCTAAGTTATGGCGCTCGTAACATATCTTCGGTAAACGCGCGGGAGAACGCACGATGGCGGCCTTAAACCCGGGAACTACAGCTCCAGACTTCACCCTGCCAACCATGGATGGAAAACCGTTTTCGCTGAGCGAGGCCCTGGCCCAGGGGCCGGTCGTGGCTGCATTTTTCAAAATCTCCTGTCCTACCTGCCAGTATGCTTTCCCGTATCTGCAGCGGCTTTATGAGGCGCACGGAAATAAGCGAATTACAATCGTCGGCATTTCGCAAAACGAAAAGAAAGACACGGCGAAATTCATCAAACAGTATGGGCTGACTTTTCCCGTGCTGCTGGATGACACCAGTACCTACCCGGTCTCCAACGCCTACGGCCTTACCAACGTGCCCACGATCTTCTGGATCGCGCAGGACGGCGAAGTCGAGATTTCCAGTGTGGGCTGGATACGCAAGGAAATGGAAGAATTGAATCACCGCGCCGCCGCCCTCTCGGGCGACGGCCTCAAGCCGCTATTCCACCCGAATGAGCAAGTCGCCGACTTTCGCGCCGGTTGAGGGTCGAAAAACTAGCCCGCGGTCGCGGGCAGAAATCGGGCGTCGGACCTCGGACGGCAGACCTCTGCTCCTTACCCGACTCTCGTCTGACGCCCGACGCCCGAGGTCCGACGCCCGCCTTACAGTTACAATACAAAGTTCTCAGTTCACAACTCGTTGCACGAGGAGCCTCGGAGCATGCGCAAGACCCTGGTCGTCTTGTCTGTAATTTTGCTGGTGTTCGGAGTCTGGGCCCAATCGTCCCGGCGGCCGGTGGCGGCTGCGGCTTCAGTTCATTTCCCACCAGCGGCGGTTGCTGCTTTTCAGAAAATCGACGCCGAGCGCATCCGCGCCCACGTGCGCTTCTTGTCCCACGATCTGCTCGAAGGCCGCGGAACTGGACAGCGCGGCGGCGACATTGCCGCAGAGTACATTGCCACGCAATTCGCAATCTACGGCCTGAAGCCTGCCGGCGACAACGGCACTTATATGCAGAAGGTTCCCATGGTCGGCGTCACACCCGCTCCGGAAACAACGTTTTCTCTCGTGCCGGCCAGCGGCTCCGCCAGGGACTTGAAGCCGCTCTCCGAATACGTTGCCTACGATGAGACTCAGCAGCCAGATTCGGCGGTGAATGCGGACATTGTCTTCGTGGGTTACGGCGTGGAGGCCCCCGAGTACAAGTGGGACGACTACAAGGGCGTTGATGTGAAGGGCAAAGTCCTGCTGATGCTGGTGAATGAGCCCACGTCTGACGACCCCAATTTCTTCAAAGGCAAGGCGCTGACCTACTACGGACGATGGGTCTACAAGTTCGAGACGGCCGCACGCAAAGGCGCGGTGGGCGCGCTTCTGATCCATAAGACTGACATGGCCAGTTATCCCTGGGAAGTGGTGCGCAACTCCAATTCCGGAGAAAAGTCTTACCTGAAGCTTGATGGTTCGCCCAAGTTGAAAGTGGCATCCTGGATCCATCTGGATGCAGCCAAAGAACTGGCTGCCATGGCGGGTATGGAGTTGGACAAGATGATGGCCGATGCCCGCTCCCGCGACTTTCATCCAGTGGAACTTCCCGTGAAGCTGCACGCACACATGGTCAGCAAAGTCCGGCCGTTTGAATCGAACAATGTAATCGCCATGCTGCCCGGCTCCGACGCAAAGTTGAAGACTGAAGCGGTGATGTACACCGCGCACTACGATCACCTGGGTATTCGTCCCGATATGCCGGGCGACAACATTTACAACGGCGCTGACGACAACGCCACTGGATGCGGCATTCTGCTCGAACTGGCACATGCCTTCTCCGGAGCGGCGCAACAGCCGCGGCGGTCGATTCTGTTCGCGTCCGTTACCGCTGAAGAACAAGGCCTGCTGGGCTCCGAATACCTGGGCAAGCATCCTCCGATACCGGCGGGAAAGATCACGCTGGACCTGAACTACGACGACATCCCTCCGCTCGGTTCTCCCGAAGAAGTGGAGGTATCAGGCTCGGAGCGCACAACTTTCTATCCAACAGTGCAAGCGCTGGCCGCGGAATTCCGCCTGGCGATTCGTCCGGACGCGCACCCCGAAGCTGGACACTACTATCGCTCCGATCATTTCAGTCTGGCTCGTGTTGGAATTCCCGCGTTTTCGATCAATGAAGGTCTGAGGTACAAGGGGCACGACGCGGAGTGGGGCATGCAGAAGGCGAGTGAATATACTGAGAAGCACTACCACCAGCCCAGCGACGAATACCATCCAGACTCGGATTTTACCGGCGACGCCGTCATGGCTCGCTTTGGCTTCGCGCTGGGATGGCAAGCCGCCAGCACGCCTATGCTCGTGGGATGGGAGAAGGGCGATGAGTTCGAGGCCGCTCGGATGAAGAGCGGCGCGAACTAGGGAGCGTGGTCGTTGGTCGTTGGCCCTTGGTCGTTGGCCAACCATCCTAGGACCCACGGCCAACGGCCAACCTCAGGCTTCCATAACCTTCATCCGCGGGCTGAGGATCAGCGTGGGTTCGGTCACGCGCTGAACGTCGTCCGCAGTGACCCCGGGAGCGACCTCTTCCAGTACTAGTCCGGTGGGCGTCACCTGAATCACGGCAATCTCGGTGACGATCATATTCACCACTCTCACGCCGGTGAGCGGTAGCGTGCATTTTTTCAGGATCTTAGGCTGGGAATCTTTCGTCGTGTGCTCCATAGCCACGACCACACGGCGCGCTCCGGCCACCAGGTCCATAGCGCCGCCCATGCCTTTCACCATTTTTCCGGGAATCATCCAGTTGGCCAGGCTGCCTTGCTCATCGACCTCCATGGCACCGAGCACGCTCAGATCGACGTGGCCGCCGCGGATCATGGCAAAAGATTCGGCACTGGAAAAATAAGCCGTGCCCTTGATCTCGCTGATGGTTTCCTTGCCCGCATTGATCAGATCGCAGTCCTCTTCGCCCTCGATGGGATAGGGGCCGATGCCGAGCATTCCGTTCTCCGACTGCAGAATTACGTCCATGCCGGCGGGTACGCAATTGGCCACCAGCGTAGGCATGCCGATGCCAAGGTTCACGTAGAAACCGTCACGCAATTCGGCGGCTATCCGCCGCACGATACGCTCGCGTTTGTCGAGATCTTTCATAAAGCCGGTCGTTGGTCCTTGGTCGTTGGCTTTTGGCCATTAGTCTCAAGCTATGAGTCACTGGGCTTTTGGCCAACGACTAATGGCCAACGACCAAGGACAGTTCTAGCCTTTTCTCACCGTTCTTTTCTCAATCTTTTTCTCATACAGCTCGCCTTGAAAGATCCGCTGCACATAAATGCTGGGTGTGTGTATCAGGTCGGCGTCCAGTTCTCCCACTTCGACCAGGTGCTCAACTTCTGCAATCGTCACCTTGGCCGCGGTTGCCATCATGGGATTAAAATTCCGGGCCGTTTTGCGATATACCAGATTGCCCCACTTGTCGCCCTTCCACGCCTTCACAAACGCGAAATCCGCTTTGAGAGCGCGTTCCATCACATACTGGCGGCCGTCGAACTCGCGCGTTTCTTTGTTCTCGGCGACGATGGTGCCCACGCCGGTTGGCGTGTAGAACGCCGGGATGCCAGCGCCGCCAGCTCGAATACGCTCGGAAAAGGTCCCCTGCGGTACCAGGTCCAGGTCCACTTTGCGCTGCAAAACCATTTGTTCGAGGAGCTTGTTTTCGCCGACGTAGGTTCCGATATGTCTGCGGATCTGCCCTGCGGCCAGCAGCAGGCCGTTGCCCAGGCCGTCCACGCCAGCGTTGTTACTGATCGTAGTAAGGTTCTTCACCCCTTTGCGGACCAGGGCGCGAACCAGATTTTCGGGGATTCCGCACAGTCCGAATCCACCAATCATTATGGTGGCGCCGTCGAAGACGTCTTTGATGGCTTCGTCAGCGCTGGCTATGACTTTGTTCATCCGATAAGGATTCTAAACGAAATTCACCGGGAACCCACCACGGAGGCACAGAGACACGGAGGAAAAAATCAAGTTTTGATCTTTTCCGTGCCTCCGCCCTTCCGGGGTTCTTTTCTTTGTGAATGACTCTTTCGCAAATGATGCGCGCGCTCGAACTCCAGCGCCAATTCCTTCGTGTCGAGATTCTCCCGGATATGGGCCAGCCGCTGTTCCAGCTTCAGCAGCGCATGACGGATATTTTTCTTGTTGGTAAGAGCGACGTCACGCCACATCGAGTAAGGACTGCCAGAAATGCGCGTCATCTCGCGCAAGGCGCGGCCGCCCGTCTCGAGTAGTGGAGCGTCTTCGCCATATTCATCCACCAGGGTGGCGGCCAGGGCTGTCGAGATGAACTGCGGCAAGTGGCTGATCCAGCTGCAAAGTTGGTCATGCGCGTCCGCGTTCATGCTGGCCACACCCGCGCCTATCTTCTCCACCCAACGCAGAAATTCTCCACTCAACCCTTCGAAAACGTCCTGGTTGGGAGCGGGGGTTACAAACCATACCGCACCCAGGAAAAGATCGGGGTCAGAAGCTTCTACCCCCGCTTGCTCCTTGCCCGCCATCGGGTGCCCAGCCAAGAACCGGCGGCCAACCTGCTTGCCGAAGGTCGCCGCCGCGCGGGCCAGAACCTCTGCCTTCGTGCTGCCCACGTCCGCCAGCAGAGTTTTAGGGGGAAGCGTGGGTCCCAGTTGCCCGATCAACTCAATGATCGCGCCCACAGGCACCGCGAGCAAGACTACCTGGCTGCCGCGCACCGCAGTGGCCGGATCCGCGTGAGATTCGTCAATCGCGCCAAGCTCTCGCGCCCGCTTCAAAACCGGCGCGCGGTCGCAGCCAACAATCCGTCCCTTGAAGCCGCGTTTCTTCAATGCCAGCCCGAAAGAGCCGCCAATGAGACCCGTTCCGATGATGGTAATTTGGCGAATCGGCATTTGTTCTACCGCGGAGACACGGAGGCACGGAGGAAAATCGAGCCACCTGATCTTTTAGTCATCGAATCCACAACAAAGGAGGTACCCGTCGAAAGGCCTCACGAAAAAACAAAATGAATAGCTCTTCTCCGTGGCTCTGTGCCTCCGTGGTGAAGAAAGCTACGCCACTCTGCGTCCCACCGCTGGCGCGATCATGCGCAACTCATCCATTAATTTCGCGAACTGATCGGGGAAGAGCGATTGCGCACCGTCTGAAAACGCCTTGTCGGGATCGTGGTGCACTTCGATCAGCAATGCGTCTGCGCCGGCCGCCAGCGAAGCCCGGGCCATGGGCGGAACCTTGTCGCGCAGCCCCGTGCCATGCGACGGATCGGAAGTCATGGGCAGGTGCGAGAGCTTCTTGATGATCGGAATGGCCGAAACATCCAGTGTGTTGCGGGTATAGGTTTCGAAGGTGCGGATGCCACGCTCACAGAGAATCACTTCGTAGTTGCCGCCCGCCATGATGTATTCGGCGGAGAGCAGCAGCTCTTCCAGCGTGGCCGCGATGCCACGCTTGAGCAGGACAGGCTTCTTGACCTTACCGAGTTCACGCAAAAGATTGAAGTTTTGCATGTTGCGTGCGCCGACCTGGAAGATGTCAATGTAAGGCAGCATGAGCGCGATCTGCGATATTTCCATGACCTCGCTGATCACCAGTAGTTTGAAATGGTCGCCGGCCTCACGCAACAGCTTGAGCCCTTCTTCGCCCATTCCCTGAAATGAATAGGGTGAACTGCGAGGTTTGAAGGCGCCCCCTCGCAGCACGCGGGCGCCTGCCTTGGCCACCTGTTCGGCCACGGTGAACAGTTGTGCGCGCGACTCCACGGAGCAGGGCCCGGCCATTACCACCACCTGGTCGCCGCCAATCTGCACTCCGTGGGCAAGCTCGATGATCGTACCTTGCGGGCGAAAGCTTCTCCCCGCCAGCTTGTACGGCGCACTTATGCGGTGGACGTGCTCCACCCCGGAAAGGACTTCCAGATTGCGAGTATCGAAATCAACCCGCGCGCCGACCGCGGCCAGCACCGTCTGCCGCTCCCCGGTGGTGCGATGTACGGAAAAGCCCATCCGAATCAGGTGTTCCACCACCTGCTGGATCTGCTCATCCGTCGCTGTATCTTGCATGGCAACAATCATAGTTAGTCAATAGTCGTCAGTCGTCGGTCTTCAGTCGTCAGCAAACCCGCAGAGAGCCGGACGACTGAAGACCGACGACTGACGACTATCCTCAATCATTCACGTCGTTGTCCAACTCAGTGTCGCTTCCGCCTTCTGTTACCGCATCCGGCGCAATTTCCTCCTGCTGGATCTGACGCATGACGTCCATGATCCGCTCATAAATGCGCTGCAAGTCGCGGTCCGGCAAAGGACCGGCATTGACGCTGCGCACATTGCTCAATACGTTGCGCTCACGGTCGGGCTCGTAAATTGGCATGCCCGCACCGCGCTTGAGTTTACCGATCTCATGTGCTGCGTGCGCCCGCTGGCTCAACAGCTCCACCAGCTTGCGATCCAGGTCGTCAATTTGCTTACGCCAGTCGGAAATGTCCATGAGACAGTCGTTGGTCGTCGGTCTTTGGTCGTTTATCCCTCGCCTCTAGTACAGATTGCGTTGCTGAAAGGCCAGGAAGGCCAAGGGCTGGTTGTGTTGACCAACGACTAACGGCCAACGACCAACGACCTTACAAATTGTGCCACACTCTCCGCTTCTTTGCCCGGATTGCGCTCAATGGTCTGGACAATCGCGCTGCCCACCACCGCCGCCTCGGCAAATTTTCCCACGGCGCTGAACTGCTCCGCGGTGGAAATGCCAAAGCCGACCGCGACCGGCAGCTTAGTATACTTGCGCAAACGCCGTACCAGCGCAGCCGCATCCTCGGGCAACTGCTGGCAAGTACCGGTCACCCCGGTTCGCGAAACCGCGTACACAAATCCGCTGGAGGCCTGGGCAATCTGCTTCAATCGCTGGTCTGTGCTGGTAGGAGCTGCCAGGAAAACCGTCGCCAGGCCCCGTTGTTGCATCTCCGACAGATAGCCCTGAGATTCTTCCACTGGCAAGTCGGTGATCAATGCGCCATCGATGCCCGCATCTGCGCCTGCGGCACTAAATCTTGCGAAGCCCATCCGCATAATCGGGTTCAGATAAGTAAAGATGATGAGCCCCGCCTGGGAACGACGTCGGATTTCCTTTGCCAGCCCCAACACCTGCTGCAGTGTAGTTCCGTGGCGCAGTGCCCGTTCGCTGGCGCGCTGGATTACGGGCCCATCCGCCACCGGATCGCTGAAAGGAACGCCAAGTTCGATAACATCCGCGCCCGCTTCAATGGACGCAAGGGCGATGTCGCGCGAAGTGGCGAGGTCGGGGTCGCCACAAGTGAGATAGGCAACGAGAGACGGACGATTTTGGAAGCATAAAGGCATTGGTGAGGAAAATGAAAAAACCAATTACTCAATTTCCCGACTACTCAATTACACAACTGTGGTGTTCCTCAATCCAACTTCAGGTTTTCGCGCAGAATGCCAATATCCTTGTCGCCGCGTCCTGAAATATTGACGATCACAAGGTCCGACTTCTTCATCTTAGGCGCGCGCTTGATCACCTCAGCCACGGCGTGGGCCGACTCTAACGCGGGAATGATGCCTTCCGTCCGTGCCAGCATCGTGCAGGCGGCGAGCGCTTCCGCATCCGACGCTGAGACGTATTCCGCGCGGTGCGTATCTTTGAGCCACGCGTGCTCGGGGCCAATCGATGGGTAATCAAGGCCGGCTGAGATTGAGTGTGTTAGCGAAATCTGCCCAGAATCATCCTGCAGGACATATGAGTACGTGCCTTGCAGTACGCCGGGCGAGCCGCCGCTAAAACGCGCCGCATGTTCGCCTAACCGCGAGCCTCTCCCGCCAGCCTCAACCCCGATCAATTGCACCTTCTTGTCCTTAATGAATTCGTGAAAGATACCGATGGAATTCGATCCCCCTCCGACGCAGGCGATGATTGCTTTCGGCAGTTTGCCCTCGGCCCGAAGAATTTGCGCGCGGGCCTCCCTTCCAATCACTTTGTGAAAGTCGCGCACCATGGTGGGATAAGGATGAGCGCCGAGCACGCTGCCCAGAAGGTAGTGCGTGGTGCGTACGTTGGTTACCCAGTCGCGCATCGCCTCGTTGATGGCGTCTTTCAGGGTGCGTGAGCCAGAGTCCACGCCGCGTACCTCAGCGCCCAGCAGCCGCATGCGGAAGACGTTCAGTTCCTGCCGCCGCATGTCTTCGGTTCCCATGTACACGACGCATTCAAAGCCCAAAAGAGCGCACACCGTGGCCGTCGCTACGCCATGCTGCCCGGCGCCGGTTTCGGCGATGACGCGATGCTTGCCCATGCGCTCGACCAGGAGCGCCTGTCCCAGGCAGTTGTTGATTTTGTGCGCGCCGGTGTGAAGCAGGTCTTCCCGCTTGAGATAAATTTTGGCGCCGCCGAGTTTTTTCGTAAGCCGCTGCGCGAAAAACAGAGCAGTGGGTCGGCCGGCATAGGTACGCAGCAATTCGTCCAGCCGCCGCTGGAAACTGCGATCGCGCTTGGCCTTCTCGTAGTGCTGCTCCAGTTCCTCCAGCGCAGCCATGAGCGTCTCGGGAACGTAGCGTCCGCCGTAGACACCAAAACGGCCGGAAGACCTTGAGCCTCCTGGTACGCGCGGAAGTTGGATTTTCGCGGTTGCCATTCTCAGTTCTTCGTTTCTGCCTGCCGAACCGCCTGTACGAAGGCGCGGACTTTGTGCGGGTCCTTCTTTCCCGGCCTAGCCTCAACGCCAGAAGAAACGTCCACTCCCCAGGGCTTCAGTATACGGATCGCTTCGGTGACGTTGCCGGGATTGAGCCCGCCAGCGACGACGAGCTTGAACCCGCGATCCTGCATGCCTTCTGCAACCGGCACAGCCTTCTCCCAGTCAAAAGTGCTGCCTGTGCCACCGGGCTGCTCTAAGGTGCTCGAATCCAAAAAAAATGTGTCAAACCAGCCCTCAGGGATCGCAGGCCGCCCCGAAATATCTCGACGCAAGTGTGAGAAAGACGCGGCGAGCCCTTTGATCTTCTCTGCGCCTCCGAAGAACCATTCCGCTGGGAACGATAAAAACAATTTGGGAGGCCGCGGAAAACCTGCGAATGCGACCACCATCTGCGGCGCCTGGGCAACAGATGAAAGAAAACCCAGGCAGTTCTGTATTGCAGTCAACCCAACCTTGCGAACAACATCGACCGGATGGAACCCAGAACCGTCCACAAACACACCGACCTTTTCCACTCGTTCGGGTAGCCTCGAGACGATCTCGTGCGCGGCTTCCGCCTCGATGTTCCGAGGACTCTTTTCGTAGAACACAAACCCCAACGCGTCCGCGCCTGCGTCGATGGCAGTGAGGCCGTCTTCCAGATTCGTGATTCCGCAAATCTTGATCCAGGTCATGAAACCCAGTTCTCGGTTCTTAGTTGGGAGTTCTCAGAAAGAGGTGCTAGCTCTTCACGGCGAGTGGAGATGGCTCCCGTTCCGCCTCGGCCAACAGAGATCGCAGTGCTTCACCCGGTGACTCGGCCTTCATTAGAGACTCGCCGATCAGAAATGCCTTATATCCGGCAGCGCGCAGACGGGCCACATCCGCGCCCTTCTCGATCCCACTCTCGGCCACGCCAACCACATTCGTTGGAATCAACTCCGCCAGCCGGAGAGTAGTTTGCGGATCCACTTTGAAAGTTCGCAAATTGCGATTGTTTACTCCGATCAGATCGCAGCCAGCATCGATCGCCCGGCGAAGTTCTTCTTCGTCGTGGGCCTCGCAGAGCACATCCAGCCCCACGGCGCGTGCCTTCGTCGTCAAGCCAATCAATTCTTGTTGCGACAGTACCGCCACAATCAGCAGGATCGCATCGCCGGAGTGGGCCCGCGCTTCCAGCAATTGGAACTCGTCCACGATGAAGTCTTTGCGCAGGCAGGGCAGTTTCGTGCTCGAAGAGGTTGAGCTCAGGTTTTCCAGCGATCCCTGAAAGAATTCTACGTCCGTGAGCACCGACAACGCGGCCGCTCCGGCCGCCTCCAACTCTTGCGCCAGATGCACGGGATCAAAGTTAGCGCGAATCAGTCCACGGGATGGTGAAGCCTTCTTGAGTTCCGCAATGACTGCCGCTCCAGTAGGGCCCCGGTCGACCAGAGCACGCCGAAAGCCGCGCGGGGCATGCTCTTGTGCCCGCCGCTCCAGTTCGCGCAGGTTCGCCGAGCGCTTCGTATCAGCGACTCTGCGGCGCGTGGCGGCGATAATCTGTTCAAGTCCGGCAACCATAAGGAATCTGAAGATTATACGGGAAGGACGGGACACAAGGAGACGGCACCGCTGCGGGCTGATCGAACGCTTACTTCACCCACGCGGCGCCAGAAGCCCTTTTTGCTAGCGGGCAGACAATGTCATTCCGTGGAAAATTTAAAAATCGTTTGCGATTGGAAACTCTTGTCCGGCCGCACTATGGTCGAAGGGAAATCGGGATGGTTCGGAGAATCCGGATAATGCTGCGTTTCCAGACAGAATCCGTTGCGTAGCTTGTAAGCATGACCCTGTTTTCCTACGAGGCTTCCGTCCAGGAAATTACCTGAATAAAACTGCACCGCAGGCTCGGTTGTATAAACTTCCAGCACCCGTCCGCTGGCGGGCTCATGTGCTCGAGCTGCCAGTGTCAAGCTATCGTTCTTCCGGTTGAGCACGAAATTGTGATCGTATCCGCGCCCAAACACCATCTGCTCGTCATCACTGGTGATCCGAGCGCCAATCGCGGTGGACTTGGTGAAGTCGAACGGCCCGCCCTGTACGGGGCGAAGCTCACCGGTGGGGATCAGCGTCTTGTCTACTGGCGTGAAGCGGTCGGCGTTGAGCATCAGTTGGTGCCCCAGAATATCGCCACTGCCTTCTCCTGCCAGATTGAAATAGCTGTGCTGCGAAATATTTAGTGGCGTAGCCTTGTCGGTGGTGGCCTGATAATCAACAATCAACTGGTTTTCATCCGTCAGCGTATACGTGACCTTGACCTTGAGGTTGCCGGGATAGCCTTCTTCGCCATCCTTACTAAGGTAGCTGAGCGAAACGCCGACTCCTTTTGCGTTCTTGAATTCCTTGGCCTCCCATAGCCGCTTGTTGAATCCGACCAGGCCGCCATGCAGCGAATTTGGCCCATCATTCTTGGCCAGCGTGTATTTCGCGCCGTCGAGAGTGAAGGCGCCATTGGCAATGCGATTCGCATAGCGGCCCACGACCGCCCCGAAATAAGAAGGATTCACCAGATACCCGTCCACAGTGTCGTAGCCAAGGACAACGTCCGCTATCTTGCCGTTCTTGTCCGGGACACGTATGGACACGATGATTCCACCGTAGGTCATGGCGCGTACTTCCATGCCGTTGGAATTGGTTAAGGTATACAGAGCGACCGGCCTCCCGTCCCCGGTTTTCCCAAACGCCTCTTTGCTAACCTGGTGCTTGTGCTTTGCCGGGGCAGCTTCGTGCCCCATGGCGGCGGAAACAAAGAGTACCAGCAGGAAGAGGTGAAGAATAACTGTTTTCTGATTCATCATGTTTCCTGTCCAGCGAGAATACGTTTACTTCTCGGCCCATAAGGTTAGCACGCTCCACGCTCACCGGCACAAATTCTGGCACTGCGTCGAACCTTTTCTGCAATTGTTTCTGCACTTCCGGTTCCCCATTCCCCACCCCGAACCTCTTACAATAAGGACATGTCTTGGCGAGTTGGTCTTTTGCAACTGGCTTTGGTTCTCTTATCCGGGAGTTTGCTGTGGGCCGATACGGCAGCATTTGACCTGGCTGGACCCAAAATAGAAGTGAGGGTGACCCGCGCGGGCAAGACGCTGCCCATATCCAAGGTTCCGAACCTGAAAGTGGGCGACCGTCTCTGGATTCATCCCGACTTGCCGGATGGGCAGTCGGTGCGTTTCCTCATGATTTCGGTATTTCTCCGAGGGTCGACCAATCCCCCACCCGACGACTGGTTTACAAGAACAGAAACCTGGAACAAGCACGTGCGCGAGGAAGGGATCGTGATCACGGTTCCGCAAGGGGCCCAGCAGGCGCTGATCTTCCTGGCCCCGCAAACCGGAGGCGACTTCACCACGTTGCGCACCGCTGTCCGAGGCAAGCCAGGGGCATTCGTCCGTGCCTCGCAAGACTTGAACCAGGCTAGCCTGGACCGTTCCCGTCTCGACAAATATTTGAGCGCGGTCAGGGAGATGTCCAACAGCGACGCCAGCGCCCTGCACGATCGTTCAGTTCTGCTGGCCCGCAGCCTCAACATCAAGCTCGACAATGATTGTTTCTACAAACCGCGGCAGCAGCAGGAATCGTGCCTGACACAAAACACCGATCAACTGGTTCTTGATGACGGGCACAGTCAGTCGATGGTGTCGGCGCTCACCTCCGGCAGCGGACCGGACCTCGTGGGGCAGCTTAGTACTACCCGATTGGCGGGTGGCGGAGCTTACAGCCCTTACGTGGGCGCGGTTGTGGATCTGGCGAAGATGATGGAAAGCTTCCATACTCCGGAGTACCGCTACATACCGGCGTTGGCGCTGCCTCACCTTGACGAGCTAAATCTGAAACTCAACAATCCGCCCTCGTTTCGCAAGCCGATGTCGGTGATGGTGCTGAGTCTACCCGCGGTGGAAGCGGCACAACTGCCCCCGCTTCGTGCGGTGGACGCAAATCAGGTTCTCTGTCTGGAGAAACCGTCGCTGTTGCTGGCAGCTGAGGGCGCGCCCGTGGTTTTCTCGACCGACTATGCCCATGATCTGGTATTGCACGTTCCCGACAAGTCAGGCCATACGAGCGATCTTCCGGCCACGGCGGACGCTGCCCGTGGAGGTTTTGCCGTCGAAAACCACGCGGTCGCGCCCGACAAGCTGGAGCGTGAAGTTATAGGAACCGTCCATGGCGCCTGGGGATTCGATTCCTTTGAAGGCCCAGCTTTTCGTTTGCAGAGCTCTCACCCTGCAAACTGGACCATCGCATCTGCTGACGAAAGCGCGCTGATCGTGGGCCGTGAAAACACTCTTCACTTCAAATCGGATGCGGCAGCCTGTGTGGATACCATCACCCTGAAGAATGAGCAGGGCAGGCCGATCAAGGCAACCTGGAGTTCGCCAGCAGCGAATGAACTGGAAGTCAAGGTGCCGCTGAAAGAAGAAAACCCGGGAAAGATCACGATGCTGGTAAAGCAGCATGGCGCCGGTAAATCGGATGAAGTCGAACTGCACAGCTTTGCCGAAGCCGCGCATCTGGACAAGTTTGCGCTCAATGCCGGTGACACACAGGCGACGTTAGTCGGAACCCGGTTAGACCAGGTGGCAACAGTGGAGTTGAACGGCATCCGCTTCGCTCCGTCGGGATTCGCTCGCGTGGACACCAAAGATGAACTGCGACTTTCCACCGATGCCAAAGACCTGTCCCCACTGCACGCTGGCGACAAGGTCGTGGCTCGCGCGAATCTCAAAGACGGCCGGGTGTTGAACCTTGACGCAACCATCGATCTGCCTCGTCCGCGAGTCACACTGCTCAACAAGAGCGTCCAACCGGGGCCGTTGCCCTCCGCGATTCAGCTTGGCAACCAGGACCAGCTGCCTCAGGACGGGAAGCTTTCGTTTTTCTTGAAGACAGACATTCCTGACACCTTCTCTCGCGCCCAAAAGGTCGAGGTGGCCACGACGGACGCGTCGTACGGTGTTTCTCTAAGTCTGGACGATGGCAGCCTGATTGCGCAGGACGCTCATACCGTCATGGCAACCCTCGATCCGCTCAAGAGTTTTGGCCCCTCCGCCTTTGGCCCGCTCCGTTTTCGTGCGGTGGATGGCAATGCAAGAGGCGACTGGCAACCATTGGTCAGCCTGGTGCGCCTTCCGGCCCTGAAGGAACTGCGTTGTCCGGAGAGTCCTGACAAACAATGCATCCTCCACGGGACCAATCTTTTTCTGATCAGCGCCGTCGCCTCCGACCCGGATTTCAAGCACTCGGTTCCGGTTCCAGAGGGATTTGCTGACCCCACATTGGGTGTACCGCGTCCTGACGGTACTCAGATTTACCTCAAACTGCGAGACGATTCGTCGGTGGTAAGTCCCGCCACTCTGCCTATTTTGCCCGAGCCATAGCGGTTGCCGCGGGCGAATACCGCGCTAGAGTCGGTCGCCCGGAAACTCCGGCCAACAGCCGGGTTCGTCCGGCTGACCGTTCGCCACATGCAGCCGTCGGGCAATCAAAAATTTTTCGCCCGGTCCCGCGCGGTCTGTTCTTTTGGTAGACTTAGGCTGTTCGATCTCCCGGTACCGATTTTGCGGACCATGATTTGCGGACTATGGAAATAAAGTTCCTGCGGACACTCGTCTTGGTTCTCACTGCCTTTGCGGCGGTCTCCCTGGTTGTCTGCATCGACGGCTTCCGGGAGTCCGACGCGGTGTACCTGCAGGGCGGCGAGATGTTGAAAGAGTCCGCTGAGAGTCTCGACCGTCACCAGCACCAACGAATGCCTTACCCGGCGCCGGTCGCCTCGGCCATGAACAGAGATTCGCCCGGCTTTGCCCCGGCCACGAAGCCTTTTGCGCTTGTGGCTCTCTCCACCTGTGTTCTCCTCTGCTGAGACTGACCAGCACTCTGACTTAGCCTGGGGAGTCAGCGGAGCTTAGCTCCACAGACTCTTGCATCTTTCTCCCGCAGCCCCAATTTCAAATCTAAGGAGAAGTCTCATGCAGGTAGTTGCGAACATTCCTACTCAGAGTAAGTGGAAGCAAACGTTTCAGGACGCGGTGTTTGAGTTAGATCCGACGCGTCTTCGGCCGAAACTGGAGGCAGCGCAGAAGGCCGTTGAGGATCGTTACTGCGAAGTCGTGTCCGGCAGGGCCGCTGGCCCACGGGAACTGCTGGAACTTGAAGACGCGCTACGAACCATTCGGTACCTGGCGAAGCACGAGTTATCGAGTTGAACTCAGACTAGGGACGTTGGCCGGGGTGGCTGGAATCCACGCTCCGGCCGACGTTCCTTGCAGACGCACTTTAGAAAGCAACCATTCCGCTGCGAGCTCGATTCAATAGGTTTGCCAGAAACGGGTTATTCAGGAGATGCAAAAACGTGGTGCCATCGAAGGGACTCGAACCCCCACACCCTTGCGGGTACATGGACCTGAACCATGCGCGTCTGCCAATTCCGCCACGATGGCAAAAAGAGACTGGGAGCGGCAATTTTTGTTGGGGCCGCCTGCCAGGAAAGGACTACTAGTAATATTCTACAGAGGGTTCGCAGCCTGTCAAACCCGTTACCACGATGGAAAACTCAACTAAGCTGCCCGCCCACGTAGTCGCCAACCTCAGAATGTTGGCTCACGATCTCAGCAATTCGCTGGAGACGATTCTGCAAGCCTCCTATCTGTTGGGAGAGGCAGAAATTGATGGAAATCGCAAGAAATGGGCACGGATGATTGAGGCGGCCTCGCGCGAAGCCGCCCGCATCAATCGTGAGATCAGGCAAATACTGAAAGACCAGTCGTCGGTCGTCAGTCGTCAGTCTTCAGCCAGTCCTACTGAAGACTGACAACTGAATACTGACAACTGGATTTCTAGCCCTCCAATTTGGCGCTCATCGTAATGTTCGCCTTCAGCAGCTTGGAAACGGGGCAACCGCTCTTGGCATTTTCCGCGGCTTTCTGGAATGCTGCGTTGTCGGCTCCAGGCACTCGTCCTGCGACGTCCAGATGCACGGTGGTGATGGCCCAGCCTGAGTCGAGCTTTTCCAGGGTAAGTGTGGCCGACGTCTCGATGCTCGAGGCGGTCAGATTGGCCGCACCCAGTTGTCCGGAAAGCGCCATGGAGAAGCAGGCCGCGTGCGCCGCCGCAATCAGTTCCTCGGGGTTGGTTCCGGGCGTGTTCTCAAAACGCGTAACAAATGAATATGGGGTGTTGTTCAGTACCCCGCTGGAAGCGGAGACCACGCCTTTGCCGTCTTTAAGCCCGCCCTTCCAAACTGCGCTTGCTTTGCGTTGCATTTCGCTCTCCTGATCTTTATGAAGTAGTGTCCGTGTCGTATTGTAGACGGAGGCTGGCCTCGCTGTCAGTCCACACCGCACGGTGAAGGGTGCTCGCTTATGTATTTCGAACAGTTTTTCCTGGGCTGTCTAGCCCACGCTTCTTACATGCTCGGATCGGAAGCCGAGGCAGTAGTCGTCGATCCGCAGCGGGATGTGGACCTTTACCTCAAAGCTGCTGAAGATCACGGCCTGACCATCCGCCATATCTTTGAAACTCACCTGCACGCCGACTTTGTCTCCGGGCACAAGGAGCTTGCCGCCCGCACCGGAGCGCAAATTTACTTCGGAGCCAGCGCGGGCGCAACCTTTCCGCACGTGCCTGTACGGGATGGCTTCGAATTGCGATTCGGCAAGGCTCGGATCAAGATTTTGGAAACCCCGGGGCACACACTGGAGAGCATTTGCTTGGTTGTCACTGATGACGAGAAGCCAGCCAAGCCGTGGGCCGTCCTGACCGGTGACACTCTTTTTCTCGGAGACGTAGGCCGTCCCGATCTTTCCCGAACTCACTCGCCGGAGCAGCTGGCGGGCATGCTTTATGACAGTCTGCAAGACAAACTCTTGAAACTGCCGGACGAAGTCCTGGTGTATCCCGCCCACGGCGCCGGTTCGCTCTGCGGCCGCAACATGCGAGCCGAGCGATCCTCGACCATCGGCATCGAGCGACTCACCAACTATGCCTTGCAAATCAAGAGCCGCGAAGAGTTCATAAAACAGCTGACCAGCAATTTGCCCGCGCGTCCCGATTACTTTCTGCAGGATGCCGAAATCAATCGTGGAGGGGCTCCCGCGCTCTCAGACTTGCCGGAGCTAAAAGCAATTGCCCCCGCGGAGCTTAAGGGTTTGCTCGAGGAGGGCGTAATCGCACTGGACATCCGTCCGACGGAACAGTTCGCGGCGGGCCATGTGCCCGGCTCGATCAATATTGCGCTCTCCGGACAATTTGCCACTTGGGCGGGGACGATTCTCGGTCTGTCATCACGTCCGGTTTTAATCGCCGATTCGACGGAACAACTTGCGGAAGCCCGCCTCCGCCTGGCCCGCGTCGGAATTGAAACAGAAAGAGGGTACCTGCAAGGCGGAGTTGCAGGATGGAAGCAGGCCGGGTTCGATCTGGAACAACTATCTGAGATTGCGGTGCGGGATTTGCACCAGCGCCTCGCGGAAAAGAAGGTACACGTGCTCGACGTCCGCCGCGAACCCGAGTGGATGGCCGGTCACGTGGCAGGGGCGGCCTGGTGGCCTCTCGATCGCTTTCGGGTTTCTCCTCCTGAGGTTGATCTTAATGTTCCTCTGGCGGTGAACTGCCAGAGCGGCTATCGCAGCATGATCGCTTGCAGTCTTCTGCAACGGGCCGGTTTCAAAAACGTGATCAACGTTACCGGAGGACTTACTGCCTGGAAAGAAGCGAAATTGCCGGTTGCCACCGGCGCGCCAGCGGAGGTTTGACGTTCGTTGTGAGTGGTATTCCCCCGGCACCTAGTAGAATGCAGCAACCAATTCAATGATCAATCTCGCTGACGTCAAAGCCGCTCTGGAACGGATTCGCCAGTCCATCTACCTTTCGCCTTGCACCATCTCCGCGACTTTTTCCCAGTTGACCGGTAATTCCATCTACCTGAAACTCGACAACCTGCAGAGAACCGGCGCGTTTAAAGAACGAGGCGCACTGAACAAGCTGTTGACTCTGACCAAGGAAGAACGTGATCAGGGAGTGATTGCGGCCTCGGCCGGGAACCACGCTCAGGGGCTGGCTTATCATGCCGGCAAGCGCGGCATCCGGGCTCAGATCTGCATGCCGCTCACCACTCCCTTAATAAAGGTGTCCGCGACCAAAGCCTATGGAGCCGAAGTTGTTCTGCATGGCGCCAACTACGACGAGGCTTGCGAGGAAGCCATCCGTCGGGGGAATCAACAACATCTGACTTTCATCCACCCGTTTGACGACGATGCGGTCATTGCGGGGCAGGGAACCCTTGGCCTCGAAATGCTTCAACAGCATCCGGAAATCGAAGCTGTCGTCGTCCCCATTGGCGGCGGCGGCTTGATCGGCGGCATTGCCTGCGCGATTAAAGAGACAAACCCGAAAGTCCAAGTCGTGGGGGTGCAGACTTCCCGGCTTCCCTCGATGAAGGCGGCAGTGGCTGAGGGTAAGCCGGTAACCATCCCCGCCGCAGCCACAATCGCGGACGGCATTGCCGTGCGTCGAGCTGGCGACCGCACTCTGCCCCTGGTTCAGAAATATGTGGACCAGATCGTCACCGTGGACGAAGAAGAAATTGCCAATGCGATCCTTCTTCTGCTGGAGCGCGAAAAAACCATGGCCGAAGGCGCGGGAGCTGCTGCCATCGCTGCGATGGTCAATCGCAAGATAGAGATGTCGGGCAAGAAGGTCGCAGTACTGGTTTGTGGCGGCAACATTGACGTGACCCTGCTATCCCGCATCATCGAGCGCGGCTTGGTCAAAGACGGCCGCCTCGTCCGATTGCGAGTCCATCTTCCCGACTATCCCGGCGCGCTGCACCGGCTCACGGGAATTCTGGCGGACCACCGCGCCAATATCGTCGAAACCTCTTACGACCGCACCTACTACGGGGTCAATCTGGGAGAGACAGCCATCGATATCACGATGGAAACCAGAGGACCTGAGCAAATTGCCGAATTGCTCTCAGCCCTCAGCACGGCCGGCTATTCACACGAAAGAATTCTGTAAAGTGTGGGCGCGAGCGTCCCGCTCGTGCATCACCAGTTCCTGCATTCCGAGGATTCCTGACGCCATGATGAATGGCCCGCACGAGCGGGCGCTCGTGCCCACACTTCCCGGAAATCCTCCTGTCAATTCAAAAGACAAATAAGTACAATAGGGAACTTTGATAGGAGGCCTCCACAAATGCCCAAAGCATGGGTGGCATTCTCGCTTGCACTCTTGTTTCTGATGGCTGGACCGCTTTCCCACAATGCGCTGGCTTTCGATGGCAGCGCACCTAGCCACCTGCAATGCGAGAGTATGCAGGAGCCGCTTGGAATCGACATCACTCACCCTCGTCTTTCGTGGCAACTTCAGGATTCCAGACGCGGGGCCCGGCAGACGGCGTATGAAATCCGTGTGGCCGGTTCGGCCGAGGCGCTGGCTCAGGATCACGCCGATGTCTGGGACAGCGGAAAGGTTGATTCTGATCAATCCGTAAATGTTCTCTACGGCGGCCCCGCAGTCGAGTCTCGCCGCCGCTACTACTGGCAGGTGCGGGTCTGGGACTCGCAGGGTCAATCGTCGCCCTACAGCCAGGTGAGCTGGTGGGAGATGGGCCTGCTCTCTCCTCAGGACTGGAAAGCCAAGTGGATTACCCGCGACATGCCACTGGAGCGCGGAGACTACGAGTCCGCGCCAAAGTGGATATGGGCTAGCCGAACGATAACGCTCTGACCAATGCTACGCCGGGGAAGCATGATTTTCGTTTTCACTTTGATCTAAAGGGAAAACCCAAAGCCGCCACACTTTTCATCACCGCCAAGGACAATGTGGCCGCGTGGGTCAACGGCAAGCAGGTGCTGGTCGAGTCGCCGATGGGGAACTTCGGGCGGGCGCGCGATCCCTGGGGCTATTTCCGGGTTATCCCGGTAGGCAAGCTCCTGAATTCCGGTGCCAACTCGCTGGCCGCCGAAGCGATCGTGCAAGAGGATCATGAACGCCCTCCCCAGGCTGGTTTCATCGCTCTGCTCCGAGTCGAGATGGCGGATGGCAAAATAGAACGATTCGTTTCCGGACCCGACTGGAAGGCAGGGCCAGAGCAAACCGGGCAACGCATGGGTAGCGCAGGCTTTTGACGATTCGACGTGGCCCGGCGCGGTGGTGGTGGCAGAAATCGGCCAGGCGCCGCTGGGCACTCCGTGGCCGGCGCAGCCGGTGAATCTGTTGCGGCGAAATTTCAGCCTGGCCAAGACAGTTCGCAGCGCGCGAATCTATTCGACTGCTTTGGGAACCTATCAGCTGTACTTGAATGGTCAGCGCGTCGGAAACGACATTCTCGCTCCGGGCTGGACGGACTATCGCAAACGGATTGTCTACCAGGTCTACGATGTCACCTCGCAAGTGCAACAAGGCGCAAACGCTATTGGCGCGATTTTAGGCGGTGGGTGGTATGCCGACGGCTTGGGCTGGCTGCAGACGCGATACAACTTTGGGCCGCCGCCGGTCCGGCTGCTGGTGCAGCTCGAGTTGGAATATACCGACGGCTCCCGCGATTCCGTGGTGAGCGATGAATCATGGAAGGCGACGCAGTCTCCCATCCTCGCCTCTGAAATCTACAACGGTGAAAACTACGACGCCCGGCTGGAACAGAACGGTTGGGATCAGGCCTCATTTTCCGACGCGCGCTGGGGTACGGTCGTAGCCGCGGCCGAGCCTCCGGCTCCGCTGGTTGCACAGGATTTTCAGCCCATCCGGGTTAACGAAACGCTTAAGCCCAAGACGGTAACGAATCCAAAACCTGGAGTCTATGTCTTCGATCTCGGACAGAACATGGTCGGTTGGGCGCGGCTGCACGTTGCGGGCAAGGCTGGAACCAAGGTTCAAATCCGTTTTGGAGAAGTCCTCAAACCAAACGGCGAACTTTATACGGAGAATCTGCGCACGGCGGAAGCTACCGACAACTACATTCTTCGCGGGAAGGGAACGGAATCTTACGAGCCTCACTTCACCTTCCACGGTTTCCGTTACGTGGAACTTACGGGCTACCCCGGAACGCCGACCCGTGACGCGGTCGAGGGCGTCGTCTTCTACACCGGTGCGCCCTTCACCATTCAGTTCAAGACCGCGAATGAAACCGTGAACCAGCTGTGGAGCAACATTCTGTGGGGCCAGCGTGGCAACTTTCTGAGTGTGCCCACCGATTGCCCACAACGTGACGAACGCCTGGGCTGGATGGGCGATGCCGAAGTTTTCTGGCGCACCGCGTCCTTCAACGCCAACCTGGCTGCCTTCTCGCATAAATTCACCACTGACATTCGTGACGCGCAGAGTTCCACAGGCGCTTTCACGGACGTCTCGCCGCTGGTGGGCCCTACCGGTGACAGTGTTGCGGGCTGGGCCGATGCCGGCGTAATCATTCCCTGGTCCGCTTACCTGCAATTTCGGGATACGCGAATCCTGGAAGAAAACTGGGCCGCGATGGAAAAGTGGATGGAGCACATCGCCGGCGCAAATCCGAATTACCTGTGGCTGAAGGAACGCGGCAACGACTACGGCGATTGGTTAGCTATCGGCAGCACAACTTCGAAAGATCTGATTGCCACCGCCTACTGGGCCTACGACGCCTCGTTGATGATGCGCATCGCACAGGTGCTCGACCGCCCGACGGATGAGCAGAAGTACAGAGAGGTTTTCGAGAAGGTCCGGTCGGCTTTCAACCAGGAGTACGTGAAGCCCGATGGCACGGTCGGAACCGGCAGCCAGACCAGTTACGTGCTGGCACTGCACATGAATCTGCTGTCGCAACCACTGCGCGCCGTCGCTGCGGAAAAGCTGGTCGAAGACATCAAGGCGCACGACTGGCATTTGACCACCGGCTTCCTGGGCACTCCTTATCTGATGATCGAGCTGAGCAATAGCGGCCACAGCGATGTGGCTTACCGGTTGCTGCTGCAGAGCACCTATCCATCCTGGGGATACATGATCGAGCACGGCGCAACCACGATGTGGGAACGCTGGAATGGCGATCAGATGATGGGCGACCCGTCCATGAATTCCTACAATCACTACGCCTACGGCGCGGTGGCGGAGTGGCTCTACCGTTACGCGGCCGGCATCGACGAATCTACTGAAGACCCGGGATTCCATCGCATCGTTCTGCATCCGCAATTCGATGCCACACTCGGCGAGGCCAAGGCGACGTACGATTCTTCCTATGGACCGATCACGTCGGGCTGGAAAGTTAATGGCGACACAATTAGCTGGGACGTGGCGGTTCCGCCGAATACCACAGCCTTGCTCTCTTTCCCGAGCGACGTCACAACCCGAATCCTGGAAGGTGGAAAAGATGTTCGGCAGAGCGCGGGAGTATCACTGGTGCTGAAGGACGATCACAATGCCATCTATGAAGCCGGGGCGGGATCTTACAGCTTCACGGTGCAGCGTTAGGCTCGAGTCGGTTGCGGGGACAAAGGTGCGCCGATGGGCAGGGATGCCAGGATGCCGGCCCATTTCGCCACCGCGCTGGAGGATGCGCCAACGCCATCGGCATAGTCTCCGTCAAGCGCGGCAAGCTGGATCGCGAAATTACCGACTGTCGTGCTTTCGGTTGATCCCGTCAGCACCTCAAGCCCTGTAGCCCTCGCGGTAAGCCGGTTCAACAACGCATTTCTGCTTCCGCCGCCCACGACATAAATTCGGGTTAGAGATCGTCCAGTGATACTTGTCGCATTTTGCAGGACTGCCGCGTAACGGTCGGCGAGGCTGTGAAAAATCAGGTTCGCCATTTCCGCGGCCATTCCAGGTCCTTCCGGGATTGGGGCCTGACCGGCGCGCTTCAGTTGCGCATTGATCCGCGCAGGCATGTCGCCCGGCAACAGCAGATCAGGCTCATCCACATCGAACAAATACTCAGGAGCGGAAAGGTTTTCACACGCCGCGACCAACTGCTCCACTGTCCAACCCTGGCCCTGCAACCGCCACTGCTCGATACATTGCCGCAGCAGCCACATGCCATTCACGTTCTTCAAGAAATAAATCTTGCCGCCGACACCACCCTCATTGCTGAAATTCGCACTTCGTGCATCGTCGGAGACGCAGGGAGAATCAAGAACGCAGCCCACCAGCGACCAGGTTCCTGAGCTGATGAAGCCCCAGTCCTCTCCCTGCCCGGGAATGCCCGCAATCGCGGACGCCGTATCGTGGCACGCGGGCACAATCAATTTCGTTTCGCGGAATGCCGGCTGCGAAGCCAACCCACCTTGCAGACGTCCAATGTCAGTCCCCGGGCTCACTAGCGGAGGGGCGGCAGCTACCTCCAGGCCAGCGGCTGCAAAGATTTCCGGACACCAGGCCTGGTCCTGCACGCCGAGCAGCTGAGTACACGTGGCATTGGTGTACTCCGATACTCGTCTGCCACCGAGCCACTGCATCAGAAACTCCGGCACGTTAATCCACGGGAAGCTCTGTTCCGAGTCTCGGTCTGCCGCTAACTGGTACAGGGTGTTCAGGGAAATAACCTGAACTCCGGTAAGTTCATAAAGGCGCCCCGGAGGGATTCGCGAATGCACTCGCGTCATCCCTGCTATCGCGCGCTCATCGCGATAGCAAAAAGGGTTACCAATTGGTTTGCCGTCTGGTGCCAAGCGTACGTAGTCCACGGCCCAGCCGTCGACACCGACGGCGGCAATTCCTTCGGGCGCGAGTTGTGCACACGCACGCAGCCCCGCTTCAACACCCTTGCAGATGGCGCCGATGTCCCAACGAAGGCCGGTTCCGTCGTTTGTGGCAGAATTTGGGAAACGGTGGACTAGGCTGATCTCCGGCTGGCCGCTAACCCACTGCAGCAGGGAAACGCGACAACTTTCCGCGCCCAAATCCACGGCTGCAAGAGCCTGTCTTTGTCCGTTCTGTGATTCCGAAATATCCTCTGCGGCTTGATTGCCGTCGCCGGTCCCGGCATTCTGATTCCGCGGAACAGCATTCATCGCAGGAAAGCCTCGGTCAGCCCACCATCCACAGGAACGATATGGCCGCTGGTACAAGGGGACTTCGGCCCGGCCAGGAAGAGAATTGCTTCGGCACAATCTTTGGGATCGATCGGGCGATGAGTAAGCGTGCGTTTAGCGTAAAACTCGGCTAACAAAGTCCGCAGCTGCTCATCGCTCGCCGTGTCTTCGTAGGGAATCTGATATTTCTTGAGCGATGCCATCACCCGGTCGCGGGGAAACATAGTCGATCCCTTGATGACCGTTGCTGGGCTGATTCCGTTCACTCTAATTTTGGGTGCCAGCGAAATTGCTAGTTCGCGTACCAGATGGCTGAGCGCCGCCTTGCTGACGTCGTAGGCTTCGCTGCCCCGCTTGGCGACCACGGCGTTGGCGGAACTGGTAAGCACGATGGAGGCGTCAAGATTCTGGTCGCGTAGGATATGTGCTGCCTCGTCGGCCAAAAGGTAGTTGGCGGTGACGTTTACATCCAGAGTCACACCCCACTGTTCGTCGGTGATGTTTCCATCCGCGGAGGACGGGAACAACGCCGCCGTGTTGATCAGCACATCCAGTCCGCCGTAAGCGGCGACCAGGTCGCGCAAGCTCTGCCGGATGACGTCGCGGCGGCGGATGTCCACCGATACGGCGAGGCTGCCTTCTTTGCCCGCGATCGCTTTGGCTTCCTCGGCCACTTTTTTCGCAGCTTCGCTATCGCGGTCCGCGACGACCACGTGCGCCCCGCGTTCGGCCGCGAGCAACGCGGCTTCGCGGCCAATTCCGCTGCCGCCTCCAACGATCAGGACCACCTGCCGGCTCAGTTCCTTTTCCGGAGGCTGCCGCCGGATCTTGGCTTCCTCCAACGCCCAGTATTCGATCCGGAACGCCTCGGATGGGGGCAGAGCCACGTAATTTGAATGGAGCGTGAACGCACTGGTCGGCGCCGCCGGGCCGGCCTGAGGCAATACGGCAGGGGTTTTTCCCGTCCCCAGCGAAGTCGCGCCTTCCATCACGTGAATTGCGTTGGTATAGAACTCACCCGTCAGGCGAGCTTCCGTTTTGCTCTTGCCGAAGCTGAACATCCCGATCCCAGGAATTAGCACCACGGTGGGATTCGCATCCCGCATGGCCGGTGAATCGGGCCGGGCAAACGAGTTGTAATACTCCGCGTATTCCTTGCGGTAGTTCTGCAGCGCAGAATCGATCTGTTCCCGGAGTCCCTGCGCACTCGCGCCCGGCTGCCAGGGCACAAAGAGCGGCCGAACTTTCGTGCGAATAAAGTGATCGGGACAGCTTGTCCCCAGATGAGCGAGCTTTTCCGCTTCAATCGAATTTACGAAGCGCAGAACTTCTGGAAGGTCACTGAAGTTGCCAATCAAACGCCGGGCGCCCGAAACCCGGCCGCGTAGAAAGGGGAAAATGTCGAGCGCGAGATCACGGCGATTTTGCATCGCCTCGTACCGCGCGCCGCCGAAAAGCCCGTCACCTTTCTTTTCGACGTGATCGACAACGAATTGTCCAAGTTGATCGATGATAGAAACTGTGTTTTCGTAACACTCCTGCTGCGTATCGCCCCATGTAAAGAGTCCGTGACCGCCCAGCACCACGCCGTCGCAATTCGGACTTTCCTGCACCGCGCGGCGCAGCATCATGGCCAACTCGAAGCCTGGTCGTTGCCACGGCAACCAAATGAGCTGGTGCTCAAACAGACGATTGAACTCCTCCATCTTTTCGCGGCCGTTTGCCGATGCGGCCAGCGCGATCCCCCAGTCCGGATGCAAGTGGTCGATGTGCGGGTAAGGCAGGAATCCATGCAGCGGCGTGTCAATCGAAGCTGCTACCGTACTCTTGCCAAACGCGCACAGCGGATACATCTCCACCATTTCGTCTTCATACTCGGCGCCACGATAGAGATTTTCCAGCCCGTGCAGTTTTTCCGAGTAGAGCGCCGCCAGTCCTGCCAGCTTGATGCTCCCCAAATCGCCGCCACTACCCTTGATCCACAAAACCTCCTCTTTTTTCCCGCTGAGAGGATCGGTTTGCAGGATCTTCGAGCTGGTATTGCCCCCTCCGAAGTTGGTGATGCGAAGGTCAGAGCCCAAAAGATTCGACCGGTAGCGCAGCAACTCCGGCTCGTCCAGACCGCGTGCCACTTTTTCGTCCCAGCGGTCTTCCAAATAGCGCAACTTTGTCTTGAGTTTCATGAGAGTCTTTCAGTCCAGAGAGTAAAAGAGTATCCGATTGCGGTCAGCGCTGTCGGCAGAAAGGCACACCTCCAGCTGCGCCCCGCTGGTCGCCGGGCAGCAAACATAATACTCCAGTGATGCAATAGGGCAACAGTTTCTATTGGAAAATATGAAACGGGCGTTTAAAGCTCAGACTTGGGCGGTCTGTCGCGCCTGCGAGGCGGTCACCAGCTTGTGTTCGACGTAGTTATAGGGGGCCACTCGCTGCCCGCCCAGGATCGCCAGACCGAGATGAATAAGCCGAGGGCCGTAAGTCTGAGCCTCGTGGGAAACGGAGCCGATCAGCGGGCTGTCCTCCTCCCCCATCTCTTCAAGAGCTTCCGGGATGCAGTCCTGACCGACAATCGCGACATATTTCTCGCGCTTGGCCTCTCTCACCGCCTGCACCGCTCCCAGCGCACTGGTGTCGGTCGCCGCTGCGATCAGAATTCCGCGATCCTTGGGATGCCGGCGCAGGAAATCGAGCACCAGCCGATAACTCTTTTCCCGCATGCCTCGTCCGTCCAGCCGCATAAGACGCTCGCCGGGAATCTGTGGAAAGGTGGCGCGAATTCCTTCAAACGCCCCGGTCACGCGGCTCTGCACCAGCGGCCCTGCCTCCTCGATGTCGAGTCCCAGAGCCCACGACACCTTGCCATTCCATTGTGTTTTCGCGTGTTGCGCCAGAAATTCACCCGCTTCAAACCCCACACGGTAATTATTCACCCCAAAAAAAACTGCATGAGGATGGGGAATATCGACCGCGATCAGCGGAATTCGCGCTTCATCGATTTTGTCCGCGATCACGGGCGCGACCCGCTGGTCAATCTGAAACTCAATCACCAGATCCACCCGGCTGGCGACAAACTCATCGGCATTACGCACGGCGGTGGGGCCATCGTAGCGATTATCGAGCACCATCAAGTCCACGCCGGCCGCGGCGGCTGCCGCTCCGAGGCTGTCGGTGACGGCTTCGGAAAAAGGCATCTCCGTCGACTCGCCGCCGAAACCAAACCGCGCTTTTCTGGGCCGGGTCATCAGCCGGTAGAGCCCGTCCTGCGACTGGGCCAGGTAGCCGCGATGGACGAAAGTTTTCAGGATTCGATATACGGTGGTCTTGGAAATATTGGTCTGCTGGTAGATGGCTTCCAGGCTGAGCGGGCCGTGCTCATTCTGCAGCAATTCAAGTATGTCGAGCGCCTTCGATAGCACCGGGATCAGATAAAGCCGCTTCGGAGCAGATCTGGTCAATTCACGCTGCCTCGTCAATGGAAGGTGCCGAGTACTCAAAGAATATAACGTGGAGACTCAGGTTTTCCTAGCGGGAGACCGACCTGCGGCTGATGTGGGCGCGAGCGTCCCGCTCGTGCTCCTACCCAGAAGTTGTCCGGAAGACAGAAGATAAAGTGTCGCCCAGGCTTCGTCGCTTTTGTCCCGGCAATCCAATCGAACCTAAAATTCAATAGGCAAATAAGCTTACTATTGACAGAGGCCGAGGCGGGAGACTACAGTTCAACCCTTTGTAGCGAAAGGAATTCGCGTAGGTCCGGCACTCCCCATAATGCACAATCCCAGATCACTCACCGAGTAAGAATTGGGGCTCTACGGCATGGCCCGGGAGGCGTATTGGCGGCGTTCCCCGGCAAGATGGTCGCAAAGGGATGCTGAAGGTATTTTCCAAGCTTGACCTGAAAGTGTTAGAGAATTGATACGAGGGAAACTCAGATCCCGAGGGTGATATGAATCCAAATCCGGCAATCGGTGTGCTTTATCACTGGCTGGGTGGTCTGGCTTCCGGCAGCTTCTACGTCCCGTACCGTGGCGTGAAGCGATGGGCCTGGGAAACATTCTGGCTCACCGGCGGCTTCTTCAGCTGGATCATCGCCCCCTGGTTTTTCGGCCTGCTGATGACTAGAGACCTGCTGGCGGTTCTGCACGAGACTCCCGGCACAGTTCTTTTCTGGACGTTTTTCTTCGGCCTGCTCTGGGGAGTTGGCGGCCTCACCTTCGGCCTGACCATGCGTTACCTGGGACTGTCGTTGGGGATGGCGGTAGTTCTCGGCCTCTGTGCCGCTTTCGGAACCCTGATCCCGCCCATCTTTCGCGGCGAATTCATGACCCAGGTCGTAGGGACGAGCTCAGGAAGAGTCATTCTTCTGGGTATTTTCGTTTGCCTGCTCGGCATCGCGGCGGCAGGCGTGGCCGGCATTTTTAAAGAGCGCAACATGTCGCCCGAGCAGCAGAAAGAAACCATCAAGGAATTTGATTTAAAGAAGGGCGTGGGAGTGGCCACGCTTTCAGGCGTGATGAGCGCCTGTTTCGCCTACGGGCTGGCCGCCGGAGACCCCATCAAGGCGCTCACCATGAAGCACGGCACTCCCGATCTGTGGCAGGGGCTGCCAGTGCTGGTCGTAGTCCTGATCGGCGGTTTCACCACCAACTTCATCTGGTGCCTGATTCTCAACATCCGGAACAAAACCGGCTACCAGTACTTCACTTCAATTTCACGCGAGCCTGATGGGAATGGTCACGGTCAAGACGAAATCATCATTGAGACCGCGCTCGACGCCCCCAGTCGGGAGGTGGTTGAGCACATGACGCCCGCCAGAGCAGACTTGCGGGCACGAACCTCCGCGGCAGTAGCGGATGCTCCGGCGTCACGGATTCCAGCGTCGAACAAAGAAGGCGGCGGTGCGCGAGTTCCAATGCTGGCAAACTACTTGCTGTGTGCGCTGGCCGGCACCACCTGGTACTTCCAGTTCTTCTTCTACACCATGGGCGAGACCCAGATGGGTCGCTACAAATTCTCCAGCTGGACCCTGCACATGGCCAGCATCATCATCTTCAGCAGCCTGTGGGGCATCGGGTTAAAGGAATGGAAGGGCGCCGGCGTCGCGGCCGGCCGCATGCTGGCCCTGGCCCTGGCTCTGCTGGTGGGCTCAACTGTCATCGTTGGCTACGGAAATTATCTGGGACTGGCACACTAGGTTGATCTACACACGGGCGTAGGTTGCCAAGGCCCAAATCATCAATTAAGCTTGATTTCCGCCGTTTATAACCCAAGCCGGGATGGCGGAACTGGCAGACGCAGCGGACTCAAAATCCGCCGGACTTCGGTCCTTGGGGGTTCGACTCCCCCTCCCGGCACCACGGACCTTCTACAAACCTCAAGGCCAGATCCTGTAATTGTCCGCAGAATTACTATCCGAACGGATAGCCAGTCCTAAGCGAATCGGATAGTTCACCCATCCAACCTGCCAGTCTTTGATAAGAGCAGCTATTCCTTCGACCAATGTATTCAATGACATGCGCGATCGTGGCGCATAACAGTGCTAGGGCCACAAAACTGCTCCGATGACTCTGGCGGACAGAACTGCGCTCTCAATTAATGGAGCTTCGTTGTAGGGCCTGCGGGTACGAAGGGCAATGTTCAGTGAGGTGAATCGTGACCAATACCGTTCTCGACCTGGCCATCAGTCTGATTTTCGTCTATCTGCTCGTAAGTGCGTTGTGTTCTGCTCTACAGGAATTGCTGGCAAACGCCCGACACTGGCGAGCGGCGACCCTGGAGCAAGCGCTCGGGAAGCTTTTGCAGGATACCACCCTGGCACAGAAGATTTACGAGCATCCGCTTCTCAAAGGGATGTGGACTCCGCCCTGGGTTCTCAATAAGAATGCGCAGAAGCCCTCCTACATTCCTTCGGACACCCTTGCGCGAGTGCTGCTCGACCTACATGGGAACAATATTCTGACGGGCACCGCAAAGGATATTGTCGACAAGCTCGCGCCAGCTGCAGTTCTGGACTTCGACAAACGGCGAGCATCCATCGAAAAATGGTTCGATGATGCAATGGAACGTGTATCGGGTTGGTACAAACGCAAGGCGCATGCATGGCTTTGGGCAATTGCATTCGCGGTCTGTGCTGTGTTGAACGTCGATTCCTTCATGTTAGGCCGAATTTTCTGGAACGATGACGCTTTGCGACAGTCAGTGGTGGCGGCGGCGACGAAGTACGTAGAGGGCACTGGGAAACAGTCGAGTCAGCCCGGAATGGGCGTGGGACCGGCAGATCAGAAGGAGAAAGAACCTGGGATCGGGAAGGCCGCAGGGACAGGTTCACAAACGAGCGCAACAGGCCAGAGTGGAAGCCTCGAGGATGCGAAAAATACCGAGACGAAACAAGCTGTCAGCAAGACAGCAGACAAGACGGCCCAAAGCGACGATGAAATTTTCGCGAGACTCAAGACAGTACAGTCCCAACTGGCCGACACAGGCCTGCCCCTTGGGTGGTGCTGGACGGAGGCAAACGGTGCTTTAAAGTGCTGGCCTACGCTCAGGTCCGCAAAGGCAAAGGATTCTCAGCCAGAGAATAGTACGTCGGCCCAGGAGCAGGCCGACAAGAATGTGGATCCGAGGATGCGTCCCCAGGAGTGGGGGTGGCTGGTGAAGTTGTTTGGAATCCTGATTTCGGCACTGGCTGTATCGCAGGGCTCTCCGTTCTGGTTTGACCTGTTGCAGAAGGTGGTGAATCTGCGGCTAACAGGGCAAAAACCGGGAACAAAGAAGAAGTAAGAACGCGTGGACTGAGGCTTCAGAACATGTCTCCGGCCAGGAAGAAAAGGAAGCCACGTTCCGGCAACGCGACCGCCGGCAAGGCGATGGAGACTCCTCATGCAGAACTCCCCCCTCCCGGCACCACAAATTCCCTTTTGTTTTGAAAGACCTGCTGGTGACTATGTGTGGGTACTGGACACCCGAGCAGGACGGCAATGACATGGCCCAATCATCACCCCAGGGCAGTGCCAATGCCTGTCGATTATCCGAAAGCCGACTCCACAGGTTGAAATCAATCGTCCACGAGTAAAAAGGAGGATGTATAAAGCAGGATGCTTCGAACGAACGCCTCAAAGGTGGGGATTTTCACGGTCGTTCCGGGGGCATGGGTTTCAGCTTGGGTGCCCCTGAACCACGACATAGGCGTAGAATTCTCTCCACAAATTGTCGCTGTGCGATATCTCTTGTTCCAGTGGAGAAGGCCCTTGCGCCGAAAGCTAATTATGAAAACATCCCGGGTTGCGCTCGCGGTTACAGTAATCGCGTTCTTCACAGTTCCGTTAATTGCTGCCCAGAATCAACCACCCTCTGCTGCTTCGAGCGCGCAGCAGCAATCGCCATCCTCGAGCGCGACCACAACCCCCGCGCCCAGCGAGACGGCGCAGTTGGGCACGAGCCGGATCATCACGGCGTACTCGCTTCCCCCTGATCTCCACAAGAAGGCGCACGATCTGAACCGCATTCGTTTCCGGCTGGCTCTAATCGGTTTTGTTTATGGAATCGTGGTCTTGTGGCTTGTGCTGCGCTGGAGACTGGCACCGAAATATCGTGACTGGAGTGAACGCCTCTCGTCGAAGACCTTTCTTCAGAGTCTAGTGTTCTCTCCATTGCTGTTACTGACCATCGCGATTTTGACCTCGCCATTGGATATCTATAGCGAATGGATCGAAAGGAAGTACGGGCTTTCAGTGCAGGGATGGGGTTCGTGGAGTTGGGATTGGGTCAAGGGAGAACTGATCTCGCTGGTAATTGGGACTATCTTTATTTGGCTTCTTTATCTTGTCATCCGCAGGAGTGCTCGCCGCTGGTGGTTTTATTTTTGGCTGATCACCTTGCCGCTCGGCGTGTTTTTGTTCTTTCTGCAACCGCTGGTCATCGATCCGATGTTTCATAAGTTTGAGCCCCTGCAGCAAAAGGATCCGGCGCTTACGGCGAGTCTCGAACGGTTGGTGAAGCGCGCGGGTCAAGACATTCCGCCCGAGCGGATGTTCTGGATGGGGGCGGGCGAAAAGACGACTGGGCTCAACGCGTATGTGACAGGCATTGGCGCTTCAAAGCGCATCGTGGTGTGGGATACAACCATCGCGAAGATGAGCACTCCGCAGATCGTGTTTGCTGCCGGTCATGAGATGGGACACTATGTTCTGCAGCATATTCCGAAGGGGCTGACTTTCTTCGCGGTTCTTTTGCTGCTTGCTTTCTATCTTGGCTACCGCTGTATCGGGTGGTTGTTGGCGCGCTGGGGCGCGAACTGGCAGATTCGCGGTCTGGAGGACTGGGCGTCGTTGCCGACGCTAATGCTGCTCCTCTCAGTTTTCTTATTTGTGATTAATCCGATCGCCTCCGCTTTCAGCCGGTATTTGGAGCATCAGGCGGATCAGTACGGGCTGGAAGTGACGCATGGGCTGACGCCGGATTCCGGTCAGATAGCGGCGCAAGCCTTCCAGGTATTGGGCGAAGTGGATCTATCGGACCCCGATCCGAACCCCATGAATGTTTTCCTGTTCTACGATCATCCCCCCATTTCCGACAGAGTCCAGTTCTGCCTGACATATGATCCGTGGGCTGGAGGAGGACAAGGGGAATTCGTCAAATGATCGGAGTGGCCGGGTGCGCCACCCTTCGTTTCTTGAAGGGTGGGGATTTCACGGTCGCCTCCCGCTTGGGATGTCTGGCTGACTCCTGAGGCGACTCTCATCCCGAGTGCACTGATGATCCAATCGCCCACCCTTTTCGCAGAGGACTGCTCGGCGATGTGAGAATCGTATTGAGCGCAGTTATTCCAGGCTGTACTGGATGTGGATTCCACGTTTGGACATCTCGTCCAGAAACAGGTCAGCGGGGACGTCTCGTTCCTGCAGCACGCCACCGCGCTTGGCGAGGGCGCCGGAAGCGATCATTTGTACGACGATCGAGGCAGGGAATGCGGTGGTCCGCATCATGGCGCTCATGTCGGTCTTAGGATCGTAATGATCGACCAGGGTGAAGGTCGCAACGCGGCCCTTGAGACGTCCACCTAACAAGCCGCGCACACCCGGCGAACGCACTGATTCGTGCGCCTCCAGGCGCATGATGCAGACATCCGGGCCCTTTCCGGCAAATTTACCCTCGAAGATTTTTGACATCACGGCTCGGGGCGTGATCTCGGTTCCGTTGATGCGCATCTTGTCGCTGGAGAAAAGTCCGAGCGCCTTCAATTCGCAGAGCAGATCGTAATGGCCCGGATAGCGGAGCGTTTTCTCGAAACACTCGCCGACCCTTCCTGCGAAACTCTCGGGTAGAGTCGATGTGCCGCCGGAGGTGTGGAAGGCAATGAGGGGCGCGAAGCCCGGCATGTGAAATTCCTCGGGTTCAGTGAGCGGTTCAATTGTGACCAGCTTGCCCTTGCGGAGAATACGAGCTGGTTCCACGTACTCGTTGATGAGGCCTTCCACCGAGAAAACCAACTGGTAGTGGAACGGCGGCATGGGTTTTTCGGGGAGGCCGCCGACGTAGAGTCTGAGGGCGTCGGCGCGGCCCCCGAGGCGGCGGACGAGTTCTCCGCCGAGAATGGAAGCCATGCCCGGAGAAAGGCCGCAATCGGGAGCAAGGGCGACATTGCGCTTCTCAGCTTCGCCGCCGAGCGCGAGTTCCTGGCGGACGACGGTGTTGTTTCCGCCGAGGTCGGCAAAGTGGCAGCGCGCTTCTATGGCGGCTTTAGCGAGACCGAGATTCAGAAAATAGGGGACGGCGGAGAGGGCAGCGTCATGGCCGCGCATAAGCTTGGCGGCGGCGTTCTTACTGCTGGCGTCGAGCGCAAGAGCACGGATTTTCTTATGGCCGGTAATCCTGTTTACGCGGGCGGCTACTTCGCGAGCGCGCTTGAGGTCGCTATCAGCGAGGGTGACTGACTCAACTTGCGATTGGCGCGCCATGTCGAAGGCGGCGGCCGAGCCCATCATGCCGGAACCGATGACCAGGAGCTTCAAGCGTGCACCCCGTGAAATGCTGTCCAAGATTTCAATCTACACTCCCTGCCGGGTGTCCCACCCTTTGTTTTTTGAAGGGTGGAATTTCACTGTGGTTTCCACCTTGGGATTTCTGGCTGACTCCTGGGGCGACTCTCGTCCCGGGTGCACCGATGATTCCCATCACCCACCCTTGTTAGCATCGTGGGGGGCGATTCTACCAGTTCGTGATCGAACCATCCGGCCTGAAGTAGGTTTGGGCGCGCGCCGTGACCGGCTCCGTGATCTCGGCGATCTGGGTTAGCTGCTTGAAATCGAGCTCAACACCCAGGCCCGGCCGGTCGTTGGGATATAGCTTTCCGTTCTTGAAGTCCAGGCATACGGGCACGTGGGGTAAGGTGCGACCCTGGTAGTTGTATTCCATGAGGACCGGCTGCGAGAAGGTGCCTAGGCTGTTGACGAGGGCCGCCGTCGCGATGGGTCCGGTGAAGTGCGGAGCGATGCCTACAAAATGGGTTTCGCAAATCGCGGCAATCTTCATCATTTCGGTAATGCCGCCGACATTTGGCAGGGTGGCGCGGACAAAATCGATATCGTGATCTTCCACGAGTTTGTTGAAGTCCCAGCGGTTGCCCCACTCCTCGCCGGCCGCCAATGGGACGTTAACCTTTTTGCGCAGGATCGGAAGGTCTTGCAGGAAGGCTTCGGTGCGAACCGGGTCTTCGACGAAGAACGGAGCGAGGTCCTCGATCTCGTTGCAGCCGCGGATGGCGTCGGCGAGGTCGAAGCGCTGGTGGAAGTCGATAACCCAATCGCCGTCTTTGCCGACGCCGTCGCGCGCCTGCGTGCACTCGTCGCGAAGATGGGTGATGCGCTCCCTGGTGTTGTAAGTGGTGTTGGGAGGAAGGTCCATGGCGCCGAATCGGAAGGCGCGATAGCCGGCCTCGATAGTGGCATGGGCGCGTTCCTTGATGCTCATGCCATCGGTGATGCCCGGAATGATGCCGGCGGTGTTGTAACACTCACAATAGTTGCGGACCATCCCGCCTAGCAATTGATGCACGGGCAGGCCCTGGACTTTTCCCTTTATGTCCCACAGAGCTAAATCAAGTGCGCCGATGGCGTCGGTCTTTTCGCGGCCCGCGGGATAGAAAAACGCCCGGTTCATGTCCTGCCACAGTTGTTCGATGTGCTGGGGATCACGGCCGATCAGTCTGCCCGCGGACTGCGCCAGCATGTCTTTCGATCCGCCTTCGCCGATGCCGGTGATTCCGGCGTCGGTTTCGATGGTGACCACTACGTCGCTCTGGTTGAACAGCGGGTTTGGATTGGGTGGCAGGTAGGCTCGCACCCGCGTGATCTTCATTTTGGGAAGCGCGGCGAAAGCGGGCAGAGCCCCAGCGGCGCCCACGATTGCAGCCGCGGCCAAAGATCTGAGAAAGGTTCGTCTTTTCATGATTTGAGCCCCGTTTCATACGTCTGACATTGACCGAGTCAGACAGCTTTTTGGCTGATCGTTCACGATAGGTTGCGAGATTATCGGTGCGAATCTTACGCAGGCGAAGACAGACAAGTCAAAGAAAGCGTAGAGGGTCCGGTGAGGCGATCTAGAATACTCATTTGCGTGACCCAGCGCGAGGAACGCGAATGAAGGCCGCCATCCTGAACTCGCCCCAAGATGTTTCCCGGCATCCTCTCAGCATTGAGAGTGTTCCACAACCTTCAGCTGGGCCTGGGCAGGTGCTTCTGCGAGTGCGTGCCTGTGGCGTCTGCCGGACCGACCTGCATATCGCGGAAGGGGAACTCCCATCCCTCAAGGAAAGACTGGTTCCCGGTCATCAGATCGTGGGTGAGATCGTCGAGGGTGCGACGCCGGAGCTTCCTTTGGGCACACGCGTCGGAGTTTCCTGGATTGGCGGCGTTGACGGGAAGTGCTGGTACTGCCAACACAGTCTTGAGAACCTCTGCGATTCGGCCACCTTCACTGGCTACTCCGTGGACGGCGGATATGCCGAGTTTGCGCTCGCTCGGGCTGACTTTGTATTTCCTCTTCCCGACGCGCTGGATGACTTGCATGCCGCCCCTCTCTTGTGTGCCGGCATCATTGGTTTTCGCAGTCTTCGGGTAGCCGGAGTGCAACGCGGCGAGCGCGTGGGGCTGTTCGGTTTCGGAGCTTCGGCGCATCTCGCCATCGCCGTCCTGCGCGCCTGGAAGTGCGAAGTCTATGTCTCAACCCGGGGCGCCTCCCATCGTCGGCTGGCGGAATCGCTCGGTGCAGCCTGGGTGGGGGATGAGAGGGAAAAGCCGCCCGTCCAGTTAGACCGTGCCGTGACCTTTGCGCCGAGCGGGGATGTTGTTGTTGGCGCTCTAAGCAGTTTGCGAAAAGGTGGAGTGGTTGCGATTAACGCGATTCACCTGGACCGGATTCCCCAGTTCGACTATGACCACCTGCTTTGGGGAGAACGGCAGCTTCGCAGCGTAGCCAACATGACTCGCGCTGACGCCAGGGATTTTCTTCAGATCGCCGCCGAAATTGGTCTTCGGCCCAAGGTGACAGTCTTTCCCCTCGATCAGGCCAACGAGGCTCTGAGCGCGGTAAAGAGCGATGTCATCGACGGTGCGGCCGTAATCATTCCCTAGCCGACCGATGAAACAGCTCTCTGCGATGAATTGAAGCCGGATTTCATTTCAGCGCCCTGCACGTGAGCGTCGTTACCCTGCCCAGTGACCCAGATCACAGCAATCGAACCAATATAGGAACAAAATAAAACGGAGTTTGGACATGACGAGCAAAAAGCGCAACCTCCTGGATGTTTTAAGGCTTGAGCTGGAGTTCCTCAAGAGTGGAGGCTACCGGAAGTCGTCCTCTTGGCGCCCGCAATTCATCTTTGAGGATTCTCCTACGTGCCTGAACTATGGGAGCCGAGAACACAAGCGACCTTGTTCGGAATGCGTCCTGATGCAGTTGGTGCCAGCGGAGTCTCGTAAGGACCCGGTCCCCTGTCGTCACATTCCGCTGAATGAACATGACCAGACGATCCAGTCGCTGTATCAGCATGGTACTTCAGAGGAACTGGAAGCGGCACTGGGCGAGTGGCTCATGAATACGATTCAGAAGCTGGAGCTGGAGCGAACTCAAGGGCGTTTTGACCCGGACAGCCTGACCCGGAAAAACAGCGCATAGAAGAAGCTTCTGCAGTAGGGAGACCATGATCTGCAGGTGTTCCAATCCGGATTGCGAAGAGCCTTTTGACTATCGCCGGGGACGGTTGTTTCGATTTCACAACAATCAGCCGGACAGTCAGAAGGCTGAGAACACTTGCTGCTGCGTAAGGCATTTTTGGCTTTGTAATGGATGCTCCCAAACTCATGTGCTTGAGTATTACCTCGGGATGGGCGTGGCCCTCAGGCTGCGATTGGGGAAAGGGATTCCCCGTCCGGTCTGCTGCTGCGTGGTGTCGAGGCTCAATGCGTGTCTCCCGGAGTGACATCGTATCCGAGGTGGCCTTGCCCTAAAGCGAGCACAATGCTAAGTTTCCCACCTGATGGGGCAGCCAGGAACCAACTATAATGAGGGCCTGAGCCACGGAGACGAAAAGTTCCGCCGTCTGTTGGAAGCAGCGCCCGATGCCATGGTCATAGTGGATCGGGCCGGGCGGATGCAACTGGTCAACACGCAAACGGAAAGTATGTTCGGCTATGGCAGGGAAGAGCTGCTCAATCAGCCAGTCGAGATACTGATTCCCGAAAATTTCCGACAAAAACATGCGCAGCACCGGGATGCGTATCACTCCACACCTCATCCGCGCCCCATGGGCATCGGTCTCGAGCTGCTATGGACGACGCAAGGATGGCAGTATGTTTCCCGTCGAAATTAGCCTGAGCCCTCTGGAAGATCGGGGAGGAATTCTGGTCACGGCGGCGATTCGTGACGTGACCGAACGCAAGCGGGCTGAAGAAGCCTTGCGGCTAAGCCAGGAGCGCTTCCGGTTGCTGGTGGAAGAGGTCAAGGACTACGCAATTTTCATGCTGGATCCTACCGGAAGAATCGTGAGCTGGAACGAGGGTGCGCAAAAAATCAAGGGATACACTTCCGACGAAATCGTCGGGCAGCATTTTTCATGTTTCTACACTTCCGAGGACATAGACCGCGGCAAGCCGAACGAGGAGCTGACAGTGGCCGCTGCGGAAGGCCGCTGGGAAGAGGAAGGTTGGCGACTACGCAAGGACGGTTCGCGCTTCTGGGCCGATGTGGTGATCACAGCATTGCATGATGAGGCCGGCAACCTTCTGGGTTTTACCAAGGTCACACGCGACATCACGGAAGGAAAGCGTGCCCGGGAAGCCTTTCTGCTGGAGGTGACGAATGCCCTGGTTTCAAATCTTGACGTCCGCCAGTTGCTCTCCGCCATTGCCTCGTGTGTCCGTCAGGTCAGGCCGTTCGACTATGCCACCCTCGCGCTCTATGACGCGCAAACCAGACGGCTGCGTATGCATGTGCTTGACCCTTCGGCCGGCGCTGAGGGAACCGAGCTGCAATAGCCGCCCAGGGGAAGAACCTTTGGTGTCTCTCGGCAACTCACCGGCAGGCTGGGCCTATACCACTCGGAAGCCCCTGCTGCTCAAAGGACAGCCTGGCGAAAAGTGGCCTTTCGAGATGCCGCCCCAATTTGCCCATCAATCGTTGAAGTCCGGCTGCTGGATTCCGTTGATCGGCCGGGAAGGCGTGATGGGAACGCTGAATGTGTTTAGCCGGCGGCCGGGAAACTTTACCGATGACGACGTGAACATACTCACGCAGATCGCGGGCCAGGTTGCCATCGCCCTGGGCAATGCCATGGCGTTCCGGCACATTTCCGAACTCAAGGACCAGCTGACCGAACAGAAGCAATATCTTGAAGATGAGCTGAAAACCGAGTTCAATTTCGAGGAAATCATCGGCCACAGCAAACCCATCAGGCGGGTTCTGAAACAGGTCGAGACCGTAGCGCCTACTGATTCCACGGTTTTGATTCTTGGGGAAACAGGTACGGGAAAGGAATTGCTGGCCCGGGCGGTTCACAATCTGAGCCCGCGCCGCGACCATACTTTTGTTCGCGTCAATTGCGCTTCCATCCCGGCCGGTTTGCTTGAAAGCGAGCTTTTCGGCCACGAAAAAGGCGCATTCACGGGCGCCATCGCGCAGCGGGTGGGGCGGCTGGAATTAGCCATCGGGGTACGATTTTTCTCGACGAAGTTGGAGACATTCCACTCGAATTGCAGCCGAAACTGTTGCGGGCGTTGCAGGAAAAAGAGTTTGAACGTTTGGGCAGCACCCGAACGATTAAGACCGACGTTCGCATCGTCGCCGCCACCAATCGCGACCTGGGGAAACTGGTGGCCTCGGGACAGTTCCGCAGTGACCTGTTCTACCGTCTGAGTGTTTTCCCGATCACGGTGCCGCCGCTACGCGAGCGGCGCGAGGATATCCCGCTTCTGGTTCAATATTTCCTGACGAAGTTCTCCCGGCGGATGAAGAAAAACATCGACACCGTGTCACCGGAGGGGATGCAGTCGTTGTGCCAGTATTCCTGGCCGGGCAATATTCGCGAACTGGAGCATGTCATCGAGCGCGCGGTCATTCTCTCCCGCGGCCCTCTCTTGAAGTGTCCCAGCATTCGAGCCTGCCCCGGCAGAGAATGTCCAGCCGTCTACTTCTTCGGCCCTTGAAGATGTCGAGCGGGAACACATCATCCGTGTGCTGCGCGAAGCCAAAGGCAAGATCGGTGGACCAGGTGGCGCCGCCGAGCGCCTGGGAATGAATCGCACAACCTTAAACTCGCGCATGCAGAAACTGAAGATTTCCCGCAAGCAGTTCTGATCCCTGCCTGGCCGGTTTTCGAGTGTCCAGAAATCACGACCATCCGTGACCTCTATCACTGCGCTCTTTCGGTGCTTTTCTGCGAATCTGTGTTTGCAGCGCTGGTTTCCATTGGTTTCCTGCTCGCTAAGCCAGACGCAGGAACGGGCCTGGGTCGCCGAACCGCCGGAGCCAGCGCTGATTACTCTCAGGGAAAGAGAGGAAATTATCATGGCCGAAAAATCTGTCCAACGGACGTTGAGGAAAAGCCGGTCGCAATTACTCCTATCGAGAGTCTGGTGGATCGGATCAACAAGATATCCCAGGCGATTACGCAAAGGGCATACGAGATCTTCGAGGGAAATGGACACAGGCTCGGACACGACCTCGATGACTGGTTCAAGGCAGAGATGGATTTACTCCATCCGGTTCATGTCAGATCGCCGAGTCGGTGGAGAACCTTGAGGTCAGGGCTGAAGTGCCTGGCTTCAACGAGAAGGAGATTGAAATCAGCATCGAGCCGCGCCGCTTGACCATTACCGGCAAGCGGGAAACCGAGAAGAAAGAGGAGAAGAAGGGCAAGACGTTTACTCGGAATTGTGCTCGGACCAGATCCTGCGAGTTGTGGATCTGCCTGCGAGTGTCGATGCCGAGAAAGGCAACGGCAACTTTGAAGAACGGAGTCCTGCGGTTGACGATGCCGAAGGCCGCCAGGGCGAAAACGATCGAGATCAAGCCCAAGGCGGCCTAGGGACGGGCAGGGAGATTTGATCCTGGCACCGATAAGCATCCTTTGAGCTAAATCGTGTTGTTCAACCCTGCGGAGACTGACGCAATGTCGCCACTGACGATATTTCGTCTCGTCAGGCGACGATGTCTCATCTCTTTTCTGTCGACTTGCCCTCCTAATATTCAACTCCTATCTCATTTTCATACAATACTTTACACTTAGCGGACAGTAACAGCCTGCTCTTGGCACCAGTCTTGCTCTTACCGTTGTGTGCTCAGGATCACCACACAGAATGCGTCCGATGAAGTCCTTCTAAAGCTCGAAGGCAGCGTCAGGGGGCCTTGGGTTGAGGAATTGCGAAAGGCCTGGCTTACGTCAGCAGACACGCGGGCGCGGAGACGGTAAATGTCGACTTAGGCTGCAGTCAGTTTCGTTGATGTCAAAGGGGCGGGATCTCCTTCTGCGAATGCGGAATGAGGGTGTTGTCTTGAAGGGGGCCTCGAGTTTCCTCCGGCAAATGCTGGACGACGGTGGCGGACAGGGCGAACAGTTCTAAGAAAAGATAGGAGCTCGAAATGAAAACGCACGCGCCTTACGGGATGGAAATCGCAGATGACTGCACGACTTGCCCAATGCGAAAAGAGGGATTCTTTTGCCAGATGACCACGGGAATCCTTGGCGGACTTCCAGAAAATGAAATTTACGAGCTTGTATCCGAGCGGGAGCCGTCTTGTTTGTCGAAGGGCAGGTGCCGCGTGGAGTGTACATGCTGTGCAAAGGGCGCGTGAAACTGACTATGGCGTCGCCCTCTGGGAAGAACCGTGATCGTGCGGGTGGTTGAAGCGGGTGAATTGTTGGGGCTGCACTCCGCCATTTCAGGAGATGCCCACGAAGTCACGGCCGAGACTCTTCAGCCCTGCCAGGTAGATTTCATCCGGCGTGATGACTTCATGAAACTGTTACGTGAACACGGCGACGCCTCGAACAGCGCCATGCAGCAACTAAGCAACTACTACCGTGGAGCTTGCCATCAGATTCGCTACTTGGGACTGACCCCCTCGGCTACCGAAAAAATGGCTTGCTTCCTGCTCGAGTCTGCTGTCCACGGCCAGGAGACGCCCAAAGGAGTCCGCTTCAACCTGAGCCTGACTCATGAAGAGATCGCCCAGGTCGTTGGAGTAACCCGCGAAACCGTTACCCGGGCTCTGACCGAGTTGAGAACCAAGATGTTGATCTCCACCAAAGGTCCCAGCGTCCTGATCAGGAATAAGCCAGCGCTGGAAGCCATGGTGATGGCGTAGAAAATCTTCATCCGAGGCGCAACATGCGTTTGCCAAATTCGACCAGCACAAGGTAAGTCAGAGTTGAGATGGCCAGAAACGCAAAGAATGGCGCCGGCAGCGTGACGAATCCGAGCAGTCTGGCAAGTGGCGAGTAGGGCAGGACGATTGCGGTAACCACAATCAATATGGTTGTGATCGCAAGCGGCAGGCTGGGCCGGCTCTTCAACGGATTTCCTGTAGTGCGAATCACAAAGATCACAAGCGTCTGCGTGGCCAGAGACTCGACAAACCAACCGGTGTGAAACTCCGGCTGGCTGGCGTGGAAAAAATGCAAGAGGACGTAAAACGTCAGAAAGTCATACATCGAGCTGATCGGCCCAATCAAGAGCATGAAATTCCGAACCATTTTCATATCCCACCGCCGCGGTTGGCGAACGTATTCCCCATCAACATTGTCGGAAGGGAGCGTGAGCTGTGAGGCGTCGTAGAGAAAATTGTTCAGCAGGATTTGCGTCGGAAGCATGGGAAGAAATGGCAGGAACACTGACGCGGCAGCCATGCTGAACATGTTGCCAAAATTAGAACTCGTGCCCATGAAGAGATACTTGAGGACGTTGGCGGACGCCCGGCGGCCTTCAAGAATGCCCTTATGGAGAATGTTCAAACCTGGCCTGAGCAGAATGATGTCCGCCGCGTCGCGAGCCACGTCTACGGCTGAGGCTACGGAGATGCCCACGTCGGCGGCATGCAAGGACGGAGCATCATTGATTCCATCTCCCATATAGCCCACAACATGTCCGCGGCGTTTGAGAGCGTGAATGATCCGGTGTTTCTGCATTGGCGTCACGCGCGCGAAGACGGTGGTTTCTTCCGCACGATGTTCGAGCGCTGTGTCGCTGGTGGAGTCGAGCTCGTCACCCAGCATGACCGCAGGATTCTCGATGCCAACCTGCTCGCAAACGTGACGTGCCACCAGTTCGTTGTCGCCGGTCAGGATCTTCATCTCCACGCCATCGCGCTTCATCGCCGCGACCGAAGCCGCCGCGTCCGAGCTCGGCGGGTCTGCAAAGGCGAGGTAACCGGCCAGCACAAGTGAGTGTTCGTCTGCCGCTGAAAATCTGTCACGAGTGTCCACGGCACGATAAGCCACGGCCAGCAGCCGAAATCCATGGCTGCTCAGATCGTTGAAAGTCTGCCGGCAGCGATTTCTCTTGTCCGGGTCGAGCGGTGCGATGGCTCCCTCACTCTCGTAGGCGGTGGAGAGCTCAAGGATTCCTTCCGGAGCACCCTTGACAATCAGCATCCCCGCAGTGCCGTTGTTCGCATTCATCTCCTTAACGACAATCGAGAGACGCCGCCGTTCGAAATCGAAGGGAACTTCATCACACTTCAAGTAGGTATCCGCATCCTGTCTTGCACTTCTCAGAATGGCAACTTCGAGCGGACTGCGGATGCCGGTTTCGAACTTGCTGTTGACGTAAGCCAGAGCCAGGGGACGATCGCAGGGGTGGCCCAGGTAATCCACGGAGGAATCCAGGGTCATTTCTCCGGTGGTCAGGGTGCCGGTTTTGTCGCTGCAGAGCACATCAATGGTGCCGAAATTCTGAATGGCAGGCAGATGCTTGACGATGACGTGGTTCCTTGCCATGCGAAGGGCGCCGCGTCCGAGGGTTACGGAGGTGATCATGGGGAGAAATTCTGGCGTCAGGCCGACGGCCAGGGCGACCGCGAAAACGAAGGACTCGAAGGCGTCCTTGTGCATTGCAATACGCACCACCAGAATGAACAGCACGAGAAAGAAAACGGTGCGCGTGATAAGCGAGCCAAAATGCCGCAGGCCGAGCTGAAACTGCGTTTCTTCCGGCCGGTCGGCTAATCTCTCCGCGATGGCTCCGAATGCGGTGTGCGGGCCGGTGGCGGTCACACGAGCCACGCCCGTTCCGCTCACCACCGACGTGCCAAGAAACACCAGGCCGGGCGCTTGCGGGGTTCCCTCGATCCCTTTTTCGGCGGCCCGCACGTCTTTTTCCGCAGGCATCGATTCACCAGTAAGTGCTGCCTGCTGCACGTAAAGGTCGCGAGCCTCGAGGAGCTGTCCGTCGGCGGGAACCAGGTCGCCGGCGGACAAATGAACGATGTCGCCCGGCACTACTTCGCGCCGCTTTATCTCCTGCCACCGGCCGTCACGCATGACCGTTGCGGTCAAACTCACATGTTCTTGCAACCTCTGAATCGCGCGCTGAGAACGATAGGTTTGAACGAAATCGATGGCGACGCTGAATACGACAATGACAGAGATGATCTCCGCCTCAATTTTCTGTCCCAGAAGAGCGGAAATCACGCTAGCCACGAGAAGGATGATGACCAGGGGATTCAGGAACAAGTGCAACAATTCAAATGCAAGCGCACTGCGACGTTTAGAAGCGGGATCGTTAGGGCCGTATGTGGATAGGCGTACTTCAGCCTCTTGCGCGGTCAGGCCTGCCAAAGTGGCTGAGGGAGTGGAACCGTCTTGGGCGAAGGCTGAGGATGTGGGACTCATAGTACTCTGGCCCCAACTCTATTTTTGCTGGAGACTGTTCAGATATTTCGTCACATTCTGAAGCCGGACGTATCCCAAGTCTTTATCATTTTCAATTTGGTGGAAGATTGGGCCCCAGACCGGCATTTCACGTCGACCGTGGGCGGTGGGAACCTCATCGCCGGCGATGATGCTGCGCACCCGGGCAGTGGGAAACGTACCGTGATTTCGTTTGGCAAGAGTGGTGAGCCGTGGAGGTCTGGTCTTTAAGGCGGACGCGACCGGGCCGTCTCCGTTGCCATTTACGCCATGGCAGGAGGCACAATAGTTCCGGAAAATCCTGGCTCCGTCCAGGGGAAGGATCGTGCTTTGATCTTGAGTCTGCGTTGGCGGAGTGTCTTGCTGTGCCGAGACGCGCTGACTACCTGCGAGCCCTAGCAGTACGAAGGCAGTGAGCGTAACGCTGAAAATGAAGAATCGGGATATGTCGCTTAGCGACATGAGTTTTTCCTTTCAATCTTATCTGTCGTTCTCTTCACCATCTGTAGTTCTCTTCACCGGGGAAACCTATGAGGGTAGCCACGTCAAAACGTGATCGTCGTCACATCCATCATCCGCGATTTCAGAATTCGAGGACAGCTCGAATCGAGGTTGGGTCATCCGGCGTCCGTGATCGGAAGCCGAGTTTCTTGGCAATCTTCTTCATGGCGAAGTTATCCGGCAAGATTTCGGCTTCGACTCGGCTCAGTTTCTCATCCTGCGCGATCTGGATGACTCGACGGAACAGTTCTGTTCCAAGGCCCTGGTCCTGGTATGCATCGGATACCAACACAGCGACTTCCCCTTCGTTCTGGGCATGCGATTTGATCAGCCTCCCGACTCCGAAGATATGGTGCCCCGTGTTCGGGTCCCGGCAATCCGCGACGATTGCCATCTCGCGGTCATAATCCACGAAGCAAATGCGTACCAGGCGATCATGCGCCACCCGTGAACTCAGACTGAGGGAGTAAAAATAGCGTAAATAGACGCTGCGGTCGGATAGCGTTTCGTGAAACTTCACCATCAATGGTTCATCTTCAGGGCGAATCGGCCGCAGAGTGACTTCGGTGCCATTCTTCATCACCCATGAAGAGATGTATTGCGAAGGGTATGGCCGAACCGCTGGTCTGGGGAGTTGACCAGGATCGGTCCCCGGTTGGTGGAGCACGACGCGGGCATCAAGCGCCAGCAGTCGCTTGGGCGAAGCCAGCAGTGGATTGATGTCGATTTCCGATATCCACGGCTGCTCGACCACCAGCTGGCTGAAGCGAACGAGCAGGCCGGCCAGGGCCGGCACGTCAATCGGTTGTCGTCCCCGTACACCGCTAAATGCGGCAAAAACTCGGGTCTGCTCCATCATCCGCAGTGCGAGAGTGGTGTTCAGTGGTGGCAGTGCCAGAGCATGGTCTCGATAGACCTCGACCAGCGGACCCCCGGAACCAAACAGGATTACAGGACCAAACTGCGAGTCAATGCTGCTACCGAGGATCAACTCGTAGCCTTCGAGACGCACCATGGGTTGAACAGTTACTCCGGAGAAGTGATCGGGGCCCGCAATTTTTTCCACCGAGGACTGGATCGCCTGAAACGCGGAGCGGACGGATGCTTCATCTTCCAGGTTCAGCTTGACGCCACCCACATCGGTCTTATGCGTGATGGTCTCGGAAAAAATCTTTAGCACAACGGGGTACCCAAGATTGCCTGCGCACGTCACCGCTGCATCTTCGGTACGAGCGATTTGGGTCTCAACCGTGGGGATGCCGTAGTGCGACAGAATCTGTTTGGATTCGAATTCGTTCAGCAACACTCGGCCCTGGCTGCGGGCCGTGTCGATAATATTTTTCGCCTGGCTTCGAGAGCGTGGGTCGAGCTCCTGCCCTTCCGCAAGCGTCGGGGTCTCGTAGAGCCCACGCAGGTTATAGGTGTAGAGCCACATGTAGGTGAAGGCCCGGGCCGCCGTGTCGGGGAAAGGAAACGTGGGGATGTCGGCGGCATTCAGTATCCCTACTCCCGCGGCAATGCTGACGCCTCCCATCCAACTGGTGAGCACGGGCTTACCCGATGACTTGGCGTAAGGCTTCAAACGTTCCGCCACCGCGGCTGGATCGGTCATGCCTTGCGGGGCCAGGATGACCAGGAGACCGTCGCTATTGGGATCATTGGAAGCGATTTCAAGAGCTTTAGCGTAGCGTTCGGAATCCGCGTCACCGAGAATGTCGATCGGATTGTTGTGGCTCCAGTGCTGAGGCAGAAACCCATCCAGCTCCTGCAGGGTCTTTTCAGATAGAACTGCCAATTGTCCGCCATTCGCGACGAGTGCGTCAGTGGCCAGAACGGCGGGTCCGCCGGCATTGGTCAGAATCGTAAGCCGCGGCCCCTTTGGGCGCGGTTGCTTGCTGAGAACCTCCGCCATGTAAAACAAGTCTGCGATCGCGCCGACTCGCAGGACGCCGCAGCGCCAGAACGCGGCATCGAGAACTTCATCGCTTCCCGTCAATGCGCCAGTGTGTGAGGCGGCAGCCCGCGACGCAGCTTCCGAGCGGCCGGCTTTGATGACGATGACCGGCTTTCGCAGCGCCACTTCGCGTGCCGCGGAGAGAAACGACCTGGCGTCGCCGACAGACTCCATATAAAGGAGAATGCTGCTGGTGTGCGGATCATCGCCAAAGTGGTAAATCAAATCTCCCCAACCCACATCCAGCATGGAGCCGATCGAGACGATCGCGCTGAATCCCACTTGTTCCAGTTGACTCCAGTCCAGGATGGCAGTCAGCAGCGCTCCACTCTGGCTCAGGAAGGCCACATTGCCCGGCCGCGGCGCACGCTTGGCGAAGGTGGCATCCAGGCCGATGGTGGGATTCATGATCCCCAGGCAATTAGGACCGATCAGGCGCATGGCGCCACGACGCAGCTGTTCCTGAATCTGATGTTCCAGTTCGACGCCTTGCGGCCCTCTCTCCTTGAATCCCGCGGAGATCACAACTGCCGATTTCACCCGGGCATCAACACACTCGCCGACGATGCCCGGAACCGTGGGCGCGGGAGTGGCTACAACAGCCAAGTCCACGTTTTCAGGAACTTCGCCGATACTCGGGTATGCCTTCAGCCCACAAATTTCGGAATGACGCGAATTAACGGCATACACCTTCCCCTGAAATGAGGGATGCAGCAAGTTCTCGAGTACCGTTCGCCCAACCGTGCCGGGACGCTCGGTAGCACCGATCACGGCCACGGATTCAGGCTGAAACATTGCATCGAGGCCGGTTCTCGTGTTAGCTCGTTCTAGTTTCTCCAAAGTCGTACCTTTCTGTCCCGGAGTTGCATTGGCACTACTCACAAGATCGCCTCGCTCGAGCGGATGTTGCAATCTTAGGTTTGATATCCCAGCGCGTTTACGGTCCCGTCCCTCCGCTGTGGCAATCACTGCAATTCACCTGGGTCAGATCACCGAGATCCACTGGATGTTGGAAGCTTAGTTTGGGCGCCGCCGCCATGCTGACTCCGCCCTCTTCTTGTCCCATTAACGTGTGACAAATATTGCAATCCTTGCTGACCACTTTCCCTTCCGGACTCACGTGCTGGCCGTCATGGCAACGGAAACAGCCATTGAAATAGAAATGCCCGAGATTGTTGGGGTGCGTCTGCCAGTTCAACTTCATCTCCGGAAAAGTGGTTCGACGGAAAACTTGCTGGACCTCTTCAATCGCGTTGCGGATTTCAAGCTGCTTGTTCTTTGCAACCTCGGGGTATTTGCTTTCGTAAAATCCTTCAATGTCGTGGGCAATCGCCTGTACCGCCGTTTCGGTCGTGTCGTACTTGCCGGTCAGAGCCGCGACCGCCTGCTGCTTGATGTAGGGCAGGGATGCGTCCAATTTGTGCGCTATTAGTGCCTGGTCCACAGCTTGATCGGGCGGGACATAAATATGGGTTGGACGGTTATGGCAATCTACGCAGTCCATGCGATGCCTGCTGGCCTTCGCGACCTGCTCCTTACTCAAGGTGGAATCCTGTGCGTAATACTCGGTCACGCGGCCTTGCGGATCTTTAACGTGGATGTAAGGAATGATTTGCCGCTTTTCATCCGCTGCGACATAGTCAATCTCGTTGGTGATGTTCATGTGCCAATGGATGCCCCGACGGCGCGCCCGTGGCGGGATCGCCTCCGCCAGTCTTGATCAGCATTCGGATCTGGCGCGGCGTATTTGTTTCGTCGCTGCCGTAGTGGGTGAAAACCTTGAGTTGCGCTCCATAGAACTTGTTCGGCCAGTGGCACTCTTCGCAGGTTTCCTGCGCCGGACGCAGATTGTGCACCGGGGTGGGAATGGGCCGCGGGAAAGTATTGAACATGACGGCAAATAATTGCCGCGTTCCTGAGAGCTTCGATTTCACGTACCAGGTCGCCCCTGATCCCACATGGCACTCCACACATCCCACCCGCGCGTGTGGGGAGAGCTGGTACGCAGTGAATTCCGGCTTCATCACCGAGTGGCAGGTTTGCCCGCAGAACTGTACAGAATCCGTGAACTCGTAGGCTTTGTAGCTGCCCGCCCCGCTGAGCATGACAAACACCACTAAAAACGCCCCGAAAGAAATCACAGCACTGCGCTGACCGGGATCGTTGAGATCAATACGGGGATACAAAGAAACTTCGCCGGCCTTCTTCCGCCTCTCCCGCCAGACGCCTGTACCGATGAGCAAGAGTCCGCCAATCAGGAAGGCCGGCGCCACCATATAAGCAAGGATGCCGATGTACGGGCTGGGCCGTGCCGCAATCAACCCGACCAAAGAGAACAGGAAAATATTGCCCAGACTGACCAGCGCCAGCGCCACGCCCGCCAGACTGACAGGATTCCGCAAAAGCAGGCGCAGCTTGTGCCAATGTTCTTTGGGGGGAAACGGTTGATTTTCAGGCGCCATGGTTGCTTTCTACCAGAATCTAGAGTGTATTTTCTTGCAGGATAAATCGCTTAGCCAGCCTCAGCTCGGCCGCCTTTCGATTTGGCGAACATGAAGACGCAGCCCAATCACCACCGCCACGATTGCGAGCAGCGACCAAGCCAGGCCCTTGCGTCGATAGTCCCGTTCCTTCAGTGCCCCCGCACCTTCCTGGTGGGTCTTCGCGGTGATGTGCAGGCCTGCGTCAACGTCCTGCTGCACCCGTGGCACATTGAAGCTGTGGATGGCAACACGTGACTTGGTGAGCGAGTCCCGCGCCTGGTCCTGTTCCAACTGCGCATCGCTGACTTCCATTCCGGCCGACTCAGCACGATCCAGAATTTCGGCGGCCTGCTTTACCGAGGTGTCCAGACGACCCAGCTGTTGTGCGATCTGAGTAGCGGTCTGGTACCCGGCATCGCCGTCAGTATGACAGTTCGTGCAGACTGACTGCGGCCCGGTGCCCAGCATCGCGTCCGTTGGATGGCTGATCCGGTGGTTGCTGTGGCAGGTAACGCATCCGGGAAGCGAAGCCGCGTCGAAGGCCGCTTTGTGTGGGCTGGATTCAAACAATTGTGCCTGGAAGACGTGACAGGTTGAACACACATTCTGCACCGTGCTGACGCCCGGCGGCGCTGCGCCATGGTTGCCGTGACAGGTGGTGCAGGTGGGGGCACTCAGGTCTCCGCGCACCGTCAACGCTTCATGGTGGACACTCGTGCTGTAGCCGGCGAACTGGTCGGTCGGGATGGAGTATCCCTTCATGTAAGGCGCATCCGCATGGCAGCGGGCGCAGGTCTGAGCAACGTTCAAAGGGTGGACTTTCGAACGCGTATCGCTCGCTGGCCGCAAATCGTGAACACCGTGGCAATCGGTGCAGACGGCGACTTTATCATCACCTTTCGCGCGCAGCTTGCCGTGCACGCTGGTCAGGTACTGGGCAAACTGATCGGTGCGCAGTGACGGGTTGTATTGGCGCATGTAAGCACTGTCGGAATGGCACCGCCCACACAGTGCCGGGACGTCCTTCCGCGCGATCTTGCCACGGAAGCCCGCTTTCTTGCTCATGGCGTCCTGATCATCCTTGCTCGGATCACCACCATGGCAACTGGCGCAGGTCAGACCTTTCTGAGCGTGAATATCCTGGGAAAACTGCTCCTCGGTAACCTTATAAGGCGGATCGAGCGCGGAGTGACAATCCAGGCAACTGTTCGAGGCTTGCGCGCTAGCTATGGCGCCAAGCGACAGTGTTGCCAGCAGAGGACAAAGCAGTCTCATCGCGTACTTATTTCGCGAGGTATCCATAGACAGTCATCGATGCCATATACGCCAAAGCGAAAATACCCGCTCCCAGAATCCAACGCTGGCTGCGGCCCTTGCCATTGCGCTCCAGGAAGGGAAGCAGCGTCCAGATCGCTCCCGCCGCACCGAAAAACAGAATGCCGATTACTTCCCCGTCCAGTCGCCCGATCTTGGCCGGAATCAGTTTCAGCGTCTGAAACATGAACATGAAGTACCACTCCGGCCTGATTCCAGCCGGAGCCGAGGAAAAGGGATCAGCCTTTGTACCGAGACCCCAAGGTGAAAGAGCGGCCAACGCGCCCAGCACGCCCAACGCAATGTACCAAGCCATCAGTTCACGCAGGAGAAAGTTTGGGAAGAAGTGCATCTCCCGCGACTGCTCGGGGTGGGCCGTCCGCTGGGCTTCCGCGCCGGGGGGAACACTCATGCCGAGTCGCTGAATCAGTGCCAGGTGGAGAAGGATCAGCAACGTAGTGATCCCAGGCAGGACCGCCACGTGGAATCCGAAAAAGCGAGTCAGCGTGGCGCCGGTGACTTCTTCCCCGCCACGCAGGAAAATCATTAACGATTTGCCGATGAACGGCACCTGGCCGGCAATGTCCGTGCCAACCTTGGTAGCAAAGAACGCCAGCGTGTTCCAAGGCAGCAGATATCCGCTGAAGCCAAAGCCCATGGCGAGGAACAGCAGGATCATCCCGCTGACCCAGGTAAGTTCCCGCGGCTTGCGGTAGGCGCGGAGGAACAACACGCTGAACATGTGGCAGAAGGCAGTGAAGATCATCAGGTTCGCTGCCCAGGAGTGGATGGAGCGCACCAGCCATCCGAACTGCACCCGAGTCATGATGTACTGCACGCTCTCGAAAGCTTCGTTCGAGCTGGGGCGGTAATAGAGAAGCAGGAGAATGCCAGTGCAGACCTGGATGCCAAACAAGAACAATGTGATGCCGCCCAGGAAGTACCAGTGCGAGAGTTTGTGGACTGGAACAGTTTTCTTGCGCAAGGGTGCTGTCAGTGCAACCCAGTCAAAGCGCGCATCCAGCCACTTGCGGACACTGGCGAGCAAGTTCAGGCCTCCCGTTTCCGACTGACAATAAGGTCCTCACCACGCACGTGGACCTGATAATTCTCCAGCGGGCGCGGTGGAGGGCCCGAGACATTGCGTCCGTTGAGGTCGTACATGCCGTTATGGCAGGCGCACCAAATTTCGTGAAGATCGGTGCGGTACTGGACGGTGCAACTCAAATGCGTACAGGTGGCGGAAAAGGCCCGGTACTCGCCTTCGCCGACGCGGAGCAGGAGCCCGGGACGGTTGCCGAAGCGGAAGATCTTCGCACTATTCAGTTTCAGGTCTCCCACCTTGGCTGCGATTACTTCGTCGCCACCGAGGTCTGCCACCGGCGGCGGGACCAGATAGCGGAGCACCGGGTATACGAACGAAACAAGAGACGCGAACAGGCCGCTGCCCAGGAATAGTTCCACCAGACGCCGCCGTGTGGGTCCCTGCTCAGGAACTACTGCGTTCTCCATGTTCGTCCTCGCATCCTGTTCGTGCCGATCTACTTCTTCTTGCCAAGTTCCCGGATGTGGGCCAGAACCTGCCCAATCTGCTCAGCAGTCAGCTTGCCTTCGAAGGCTGGCATCTTACCCTTGCCCTTCGAGATGATGGTGGTCAGTTCCGCGTCGGTCTGCTTCTGTACTTCCGGGGAACCCAAATCGCGGATGTTCAGCTTCTTGCCCATAGGCGTCTCGCCCTTGCCATCGGCACCGTGGCACATGGCGCACTTTGTCTTGAACAAGGTTGGGCCATCCTGTGCCGCCAGCGGAGTGCTCCAGATGACTGCCACCACAACAATTACGATTGCGGTCAGCAGAGCAAGCAGTGCGTTCTCTTTTTCACCTTTCATGATTTCCTCCTCCCGTGTCTTATATTTTCATCGGGTAACCGCCCCATTGTATTGACGTATCTCCATCCAGCCGCGCAGTGCCGCGAAATTGGCTGTTCGTCGCCGATGCCTGCGTCATATTCAAGACTCATGTTCGGACTCCGTGGTTTTGGTCCTGGTGTCGGTGTCTTCTGTTTCCTTCGGCACCGGCTCTTGCGTCTCCAGTTTAGCTGCCGGAGCGTGCCCGGCTTCCAGTACTGATTGCAAATCCAAGGGATGTTCAGCCTTGTAACGCTCGAGGGGCAATTGCCCATCCCACCACGCCCAGTTCATGGGGTAAGCGTCGGGGTCAAAAAAAACCTGATAGAAGTGCCACACAATAATGGCCAAGGTGGCCAGGATGGCCTCGTAGAAATGGATCGCCGTGGCCACATCCAGCCACCAGCGCGGGCGCAGATTTCCTACCGTGATCGCGGCCCAGAGCATCACACCCGTCACCGCCATGATAAAAGTGCCCCATAACAGCGCCCAGTATTCCACCTTTTCCGCGTAGGAAAAACGCCCAAACGGAGGCCGACGCGGGGTCAGCCCGAGATGATAACGGAGATTATTCCAGAATTCGGCGGCATCGCCGATTGAAGGCCAAATGTCCCGCAGCAGCCGGCGGCCGTCGTGGTAGAACGCAAGATATACCAGATGATAGAAGGCAGCCGCGATCAGCACGACGCCCGCGATGCGGTGAGCGATGCTGCGCAGGTTTTCGTTCATTCCCAGCACCAGATACTTGAACCAGGAGTCAGGAAACTTCAGGGCAAAGCCGGTGAAAACCAGTACGGTGAAACTCGCGAACAGGACGCCGTGCTGGATGCGCTGTCCCCGGTTCATCCGGGTGACGGTGCGCTCGCCATGTCTTCTGCGGCTGGCGATGGCCTTGAACCTCCAGATAATAAAGTTGTGTGCAACCATGCCAGCGATCACGATCACGATGAGCGATACATAAAACCGCCGCACCCAGCGGACCACAATGCTACCCGTGTCGCCCGATAGCGGCGCGTTGACGTGCACTTTCGCGGCGACAAAGTGTTCGGTCACGCCGCGATGACACTGGCCGCAGGTCTTGACCAGGTTGGCCGGGTGAACGCTGGAGCGCGGATCGCTGGAGGGCAAAATGTTGTGCACGCCATGGCAACTGGCGCAATTGGCCACAACACTCGAGCCCCGCCGCGAGGCCAAACCGTGGTAGCTCGCCAGATATGTGGTAACCCGGTTTCCCTCAAAACCGAATTCCTGCGTGAGTTGCACGCCCTCGTGGCAATGCGCGCACGCCAGATTCTGCGTCGACACCTGTGAAGCGGGGTCCTTATGCGACTTGATGGAATGAATGCCGTGGCAATCAGTGCAAATCGGGGCCTGCCAATCTCCGCGCGCAATGGCTTGCCCGTGAATGCTCTGCTCAAACTCTCGTTCGACCGGTCCATGGCACTTGCCGCAAGTATGAGGAACGTTGAATTTGAATATCGTCGACTTGGGGTCAGCCGCGGTCATAATGTCGTGCGCGCCGTGGCAATCGGTACAGACTGCTGCCTTCTCCACACCTTTGGCGACGGCTTGGCCGTGCACGCTCTCCTGGTAGGAAACAAAGGGTTGGTTAGTACGGCCGGTAGCTTCCATCACAAATTTCAGGCTATGGCAGGTGCCACAGGTGGCGGGAATATTAGCGTGATTGGTCCGTGATTTGGGATCACTCGACGGCACCAACTCGTGGGGACCACCGTGGCAATCGATGCACGTGGCTGCGGGTCGTGCGTTGCCCTGGCTGGACCTGGCGTGCAGGCTGTGCTCGAAGGCTGCTTGCTGATCGCTATGGCAAGTCGCGCAGGAGACCTTGGCGGGCAAAGTCTCGTGGGGAGAAGTCTTGACGTCGGTGTGGCAATTCACACAGGAAAACATGCCCCCGTGCATCGAGTTCTTGAACTTGTCCGGATCGACGTAGAGACTCACAGGCTTGCCATTGACGTCATGAGTGAGGTTGGCGTCACCATGGCAGACGAGGCAGTCTTCATTCCTCGGCTTCTGTGCAGCAGCCGCGCGGGCGGTAAGCAAAAGGGCCAAGACCGGGAACCCAACGATGGTTGCTGCGCGTGTCATCGCAGCCCGTCTCACTTGCCTTTGGCAAGCTGACGGATATAGGTGACGATGTCCTTGATCTGTGCGGCGCTCAGTTTGTTCTCATAGGCAGGCATTTTATTCTTGCCTTTGGTGGTGATGGTGATCAAGTCATCGTCGCTCATCTTTTGCACATCGGGTGAGGTCAGATCCCGTATCCCCATCTTCTTTCCGACCGGCGTGTCGCCCTTTCCGTCGGCGCCGTGACACATAGCACACTTTGCCTTGAAGGTAGCGGCGGCATCGTCAGCGGCGGCGGAGGTGCTCCAAAGAGCCACGCCAACTGCCAGCATGGCAAACATCACAGCTCGAGACAGATTGATTCTTGCGCTTCCCATCTTGATCTTCCTCCTCAATGTGCCCAGCTTTCCAATAACTCAGGTTTGAACCGTCAGGCCAAATGTTCATACGGCAGAAGACTAGTACAAGGCGGTCGAGAGCCCTAGAAATGGTACTCGATGGTCGCCGCGAGATAATGAGCCCTGTAAGACGGCTGGTCGGCCCCCAGGAACAAATATCTGGCAGCGCTGGTATCGCCCACAAGAAAGTATGGATAAAACGGACTGGGCGTACCCAGTAGCGGACTCGTGCATCCCGGTACCGGCGCTCCGGGCGGTAGCGGACTCACGCATCCCATGTATGGCGTCATGGCGCTGGTCTGATAGTCCTTGGAATCAAATTGCTGATAGCGATATTCGACCTTGGAGGTCACGTTCTTAGTCACCTTGTACCGGAAGATCGCCACAACCTGATGATTCCGGCTGACCGTCTCCGGGTAATCCACGGCTGCGTTGGTCCCAGTCAGCAAGAATTTGTCGGGGCCGGTGAGGAGGGTGGGGTCGCCAAAGGGCCGGCTGTCTACATTACCTTTCGCCGCGGACAGCGTGTAGTAGGTGTTGAGATCTGCTTTCTTATTGAAGTGGACATCGACCCCGCCGGCAAGAATGTGGACGAATTCGCGTGAAGTGCTTCCCCAATCGTTGTTGGCGCTGTCGCAACCACGTCCGGCCGTACCGCAGTCTAATGGTGTTGGAGCAGCCGCGCCCGGCACCCGGTACCGTGAGGTCATGGCTTTGTAGTAGCGCTCATAGGAGTATTCGGCAAACAGCGTCACCGCATTGGTCAGGGTGAAATCGCTATCGAAGCCGGCGTTATACGAGAGATCTTTCAGAACCCCATACAGGTAGTAGGGATAGGTCGTGCCCGCAATGAAGTTCAGCGGCGTTGCGCTGTTGACCCCGCCTTGGTGGTTAAAATTGTCCTGCAGCGTGCCGCCGAACCCAGAGAAGCTCAGCCGGTCGGTGGGGCTGTACTGGATCTGGGCATCCCCGCGGTTGCGGGTTCTGGTGGACTCATCAAAACGCCGGCTGAAGACCTGGTCGGCAGTAATCCCTCCATTAATTTCTTCCGTTTGGTCATCCAGGTACTGTTCCGGATTGCGAGCTGAATGGCGATAGGACACGCGGAACGACAGGTCTTTTCGGGGCGCCGAGTCGATCGCCGCCACGAATCCATTTTCGGTCGAATGCTCGACGTCGCGATGCGAACGGTCCATGATCTCGCCTTCATACCCCACTTTCACCGAACTCTTCTTGGCGTAGTACCAGTTACCGGTCACCTCGATGTTCTTCCGGTTGTATCCAAACGGGGTGTTCTCCTCTGGGCTGGTTGGATCCGCGGCCGCAATATCACCTTGCACGGGGGTGAAATTTAGCACGTAAGAGTCGTTGTTGTAATCGTATTGCCGGTAACCAGCTTTGATGGCGAACTTTTTGCCTATGCCCTGGATCAATTTGTAGTTCATCGCCAGCGTCTGCTTTTGTCCGTGCAGATTCGAAGCCGGCAGGGGACCGGTACCGGCCAGCAATATGGAGTTGGTCGTGTAAGGTACAAAAGGATCGTTCTGGCGGAGCCAGCCATAGTTGATACTGGCCAAGAGGCGGAGATGCTTCATCAACAGGAATGAACCGGCGAAGTTGATGTAGTGGGCATGATTGTCCGGGTAGAGATCTACCTCGCCTCTGGCGGGCCCTTGCGTCGCGGCGGTACAACCAACGGGCGCGACGCAATCGGTGGTGCGGAACGGATTGTCGAAGAACAATGCACCTTTGTCGTTTTGAAAAAACGACCCTGTATACCCTATCTGTATTACCAATCGTTTCCGGGCGTATTCAGCTCTGACCTTCACCGTGTTATTGAAGTAGTCAATTGGCTCCGGCACTTCGGCCCCGTAGCCGCCAGTCAGGGAAGCACTGGGGCTGGAGTTGAAGATCAAGCCAATCGGGCGCGATCCGGACTCATGTTCGCGCGAGTAAGAAGCCAGCAGGTCCCAGTACGAACTGATGTTGTATGCGAACAGGACCGTCCCGGCGCGCCGTTCGATGGCAGGAACGATGAAGTTCATGCTCGGCACCAACTGCGTCTGGATTGTGCTCGGGAGCGAAGTAGACGCAGCCAGAGCCTGCAGGGTGTTCCGGGTGAGCAGCGGGATGGTGAGCACTCCCGGTCCGGTTTGGGTGTAAAGGGTGCGAGCGGTATTGGTGTAGGTGTGAGGAATCTCGTCGTAGCGGAACTGCACCTTGAACCGGTTCCACGCGCCGAAGGTCGCCAGGTAGCTTTGGTCGCGATAGATCGCATTATTTGATTGCACGTCCAGGAAGTATTTCGAACCGGCAATGTCATCCATACTCAAGCGGACTTTGGGAATAAAAAATCCGTCGCGCAGATCGCGGTATTCGTTGTATTTCGACGTTTTCAGTGAAGGATCAAATGGTAGATCAGGACGGCCATACACGTCACCCCAGCTCCAGCGGCTGCCCAATTCGACCACCCCGGCCACGGGAGGGGGTTGGTCCTGGCTGAATAAAGCAACCGGCGCTAACAGGAGTGTGAGCACCAGGGACAGGAACTTCGTTCTAGCGGTTTTCATTGCTCCCTCCTTGCTAACGCAAAAAGAAATTACCCGAGGGGTGATTCGATCCGTGGATCGCAGAGTGGCAATTGGTGCACCCCCGGTTGAAGTTCTTGATGGAACCGAGCGGCTGAGGCTGTGTGGGGTGGCGGCTCGCATCGTGGCAAGAGTCGCAAACCCGTGGCATCCGGACCTTTAGTAGTTGCGGGTTGCTGCTGCCGTGCGGCTCGTGGCAGTTGGCGCAGTTCTCCATGACCGGTGGGTGCTCCCACAGAAATGGGCCGCGACGTTCGGTATGGCAAGTGAGGCAGTTCTCGTTGATCGTGCTTTGAAGCAGTTGGCTCGGATTCGGGCTTCCATGCGGGTTGTGACAACTGGTACACGTGACCTTGCCCTCGCGATAGGGCATGTGCGAAGAGCGCTGTAACTGGGCCCGCCGCATCTGGTGGCATTGCAGGCATAATTCCGGTTGTGGCTTCTTGGTGCCTACGTGTTCGGTCAGGGGTGCGCCGTAGCGTGAGTCTGTAGAAGCTAGCGCGGCATATCGCTCGGCGGTGCTGCCGTAGTGAACCTGATGGCAGTCCACGCAGGCCATCGCCCGTGACTCGTGTGGGCTGCCCCTCCAGAACATTTGATTGCCCTTGGTGTGGCAGGACAGGCAAGCCGCATTCCGCTCCTCAACCGGCGTATTGGAATCCTTGGTGAAGCGGACAGGAATCGTGTCCTTGCCGCCCCCTGCTTCCACGTGAGCCTTGCCAGGTCCGTGACAACCTTCACAGCCCAGCTTCTCCAAGGGAGTCCTGGCATGCGCCATGGCGTTGCCCATAATGGTGTGAACGAAGCTCTTTTCCTGGTCGGCGTGGCAGGTAACGCAAACCTCTGCGCCGACGTAATCGCCGTCGGGCTTGGCTGCGGGTTGCGCACTGGACGAAGGTTCTGCGGCGGCCGGCTTGCTATTGTCCTGCGCCGAACTTCTCGCGACGGTCATAGTTGCAGCACTTGCAAGTGCGAGAACAAATAGAACCCGCCGGGACGAGTTAGTTGGCTTCATCTTTCTCCCTTCGTCGAACGTGGGTGCGCCGCAAATACCGGTGGTTTTGGTCTTGCCCTCAATCCATCACGCTAACTATCGAATCGCCACGACTCTTGCAAAGTGCTGACAGCAGCCGAGATGGAGCACCTCGACGGGTCTCCAACTGTCGCGAACGATACGTTACGCGACATCCCCAGAACTGTACAAAATTGACCACATTTCCGTCCCCGTTACCCATTGCCCCGACGCTCGCGACCCCAAAAGCATTCTTCTTACAATATCTCGGCAAACCTGGAAAACCCTTTAATTTTTTGTTTCCCGATTTGGTTCAGAGGTCGGCGCTTGCTCATGTTCGATCCGGCTGATCTCGGCTCGCAACCAGTTGCCGAGAGCTTCTTCCATCTGGAGCTGGTTGCCACGCCGGTAGAAATCATCGAGAGTTTCGCCCTTTTCCGTAAGCGGAATGAATCGGCAAGGCGCGTTCCGGCTCTTTTGTCCTTCTGGAACGAAGTCCATCATCCAGCACTCACTGCAGGGATGTGGCTTATCCGGATCGCTAAAGTTCAGACAGCTGGGTGAATCCTCGAACATCTGAGGTTCGCGCCGCGGAGTGTGAGGAGAGCGGCCATACCCTCCATCCTCAAGAAACTTAAGCTCGAACTTGAGAAACTCTAGCACGTCACGCTTGTCTTGTACCATAAACCACCTCGATTATGAAACAGGTTCGCAGAAGTTCACCTGGGCCCACGGTGAGGACCGTCACTCAGGCAAGTGATCTTCGTCACACTCCGGCCGCATGGTCAACTCGTCTTCCCGAAAGGCACCTGTCCTAAGCGGCAGTCGGTCTCCGCTCTGGTTCGAGGACCTCGGCTTCCGCTTGCGCCCAGTCTTCCAGGGCGTGGCCGTTGGCTCTGCCGCGCTGCTCGTAGAGCTCATAAGCACGCCGTCGAATTTCAGCCGCGAGTTCGACCTGTGTCCGTCCTTCGTTCCTGGCCTTGTCCCGATTCAGAACTTCGAGTTTTTTCATGGCAGCTATTTCTCCGAATTCGCGAATTCCATCGCGCTCCTATTTCTTCGTCTGCAGGGCCGCCGCGATTGGGATCGTGAGTACCGGGCAATGGGCTTGGGCAACCACTCTGTGCGTGGTAGCCCATGGGAAATGGGTTGCGGCGCTTATGTGGCCGGCCGCACGCTGTACCCCGAGCACGATAAGGTCTGCTTTGAAGTCCAGGGCTTCCTGCAGTATGCATTCAGCTGGCGGACCAAATTGGACTACCGCCCGAGGCGAGTACCACAGGCTGGCTTCCTTCGCTACTATCTTCTCCAGTTTTTGCAGAGCCAGGTTTATTGATTCCTCCCGGCGCTCAAAATCGGGTTTCTCGATCACGTGAAGCAGAGTTAGCTTGGCCTGGAATTCCTGTGCCAGGGAGGTCGCAAACCGGGCGGCGCCGATGGCTTCCGGGCTGAAGTCGGTGGCGTACACGATGTGCCGGAGCGTAATCTCGACCGGAGTGATGTCCTTTCCCTCACCTTCAATCGCGGGCAACTTGGCTCTGCCCGATACCTTCGAACCGACAGTAAGAACCGGACAAGGTGCCTGACGAAAAATCTCCTCCGCCTTGGATCCAAGTACCAGTTTCTCCACGCCCGTGCGCCCGTGCGTTCCCAGAACCAGCAAGTCGATGTCGTGTGTCCGGGTAATGTCGGAGAGACTCTCCCAGACGTCCCCGAGGCGAACGTAAGTCCGGTGAGGGACAGCTTTGAGATGGGAAGCGAGAGCTTCCATCCTTTGATGGACGTCAGCGGAAGCTGCCTCATACATAGACTCAAGGGTGATCGGGTCCATAGGCCCCGACGTAGCCAAATAGCTGGCAGGCGACATCACGTGGGCCACATGCAATTGGCTCTCATACCGGCGGCTGATTGCCGCGGCATAAGGCAGAGCCGCTGAGGAAGCTTCAGAAAAATCCGTGGCAAAAAGGATGTTCTTCAGCGAAATACCGGTGTGACTTGTTGCTTCCAATACATTCATAAGACATCTCCTCGATATCCTCTGGGCTCAATTTCACACCCGTCTCCAACAAACGCTGTGCCCTCTGTCACCGCAGTTTGTGATCACGCTCACTCAGTGGTTTCCCCTCAGGCTGCAGGACCCGGCGGATCTCCGTTCCTGCTATGCTGTCCCAGAAATGCCAAGGAACAATTGGACAAGGATCGCCATGAAAAGAGTCTTTGGATTCGTCCTGGTCACGGTTCTGGTGGCCTCAAGCATTGGCTGCAGCAATTCCAGGTCTACTGCCCGAACTGATTCCGGGCCGGAGGCTCGCCAGCAAGAGAAGCCGCAACCTGTAACCCGACCGGCCATCGTTGGTGTGGCTCACATCGGTTTGAGAACTGACAATCTAGCTGCCGCCCGCAAGTTCTACGGGGGTGTCCTGGGGTTTCAGGAGCCTTTTACGGTCGATGATCCGCCGGGCAAGTTGCTGTTGACTTATTTCAAGGTCAACGACCATCAGTACATCGAAGTTTTTCCTGAACTGAACGATCCCAAACAGGATCGCCTGTCCCATATTTCCTTTGAGACCTCCGATGTTGAACAGATGCGCGCCTACCTTGCCAGTCGTGGCGTCAAAGTGCCGGAAAAACTGGAACCCATGCTGGACGGAAATCGTGGCTTCGACGTTTTCGACCCGGATGGTCACGACGTAGAGTTCGTGCAGTTCATGCCCGGTTCGCTGCACAGCCGCAATTTCGGCAAGTTTCTGCCTGAGACCCGCATCTCGCAGCGCATCATTCACCTGGGCGTGGTGGTTCAGGACCGGGCCAAGGCCGACAGCTTTTACAAGGACATTCTCGGCTTTCATGAGACCTGGCACGGTGGCATGACCGACAAGGAGACCGACTGGGTAGACATGCGTGTGCCCGAGGGCACCGACTGGCTCGAGTACATGCTAAACGTGCAGAACCCGTCACCCAAGGAACTCGGGGTGATGCACCACTTCGCTCTGGGCGTTCCATCTGTGAAAGCCGGCTACCAAGCCGTCTTGAAACGGGGGATGAAGCCCGAGAAACCGCAGATTGGCCGCGACGGGAAGTGGCAGTTAAACCTTTATGATCCAAACTTCACGCGAGTGGAACTCATGGAGCCGGAGCCGGTTCGCGAGCCCTGTTGCTCGCCCATTCTGAAGTAGGGCAGCTGAATCAAGACCGCAAAAGATTTCATCATTAGGCACGCCTGCCCGGAAACCCCAGCCGGACGGCCTTTTCGGGACGTCTCCATCCGACCGGCAATCGGCGGTCTGCGCCTGCCTGGAAAAACGGCGTCTTTGGGTCTTTTGCTGCAACTGCTTTCACTTTCCTCCTGTTTGACACTTTTTTTCATGCCCGTATCGTCCGAAATCGGCTACAGTAGTGCCTTTCCAGCGATGGCGGTCGATTTGCTACAGATAGCCTGGACAGGTGCCCGGTGCATAGCCACGCTCCCGAAAAGTCGGTACAGAATCAATTGTTTGTACATTTTGGGTTGCGCGAGAACCCTTTTGGGGGTACTCCCGACCCGCGATTCCTCTTCCATAGCGAGACTCACAGGGAAGCGCTTGCTTCGCTGATCAATGGGATCGACTATGAGTTCGGTTTCCAGGTGCTGGTGGCACAGCCCGGAATGGGCAAGACCACTCTACTGTTCAGCTTCCTGGAAAGATTCCGCGAGACGGCCCATACCGCATTCCTCTTTCAACCGCAACTTGCACCGCACGAACTGCTGCAATCGCTGCTTCTTGAATTGGGAGAAGTGTCTGAAGACACGTCGGTGCGCAAGTTGTCCGAACAGATTAACCATGTGCTGGGTCGGTCGGCGGAAGAACACAAGCGGGTAATAGTAGTCGTAGATGAGGCCCAGAACCTCGATTTTGCGGTGTTGGAAACCTTGCGGCAGCTCTCGAATTTCGAAACTGCTCGAGCCAAGCTGATGCAAATCGTTCTGGCCGGACAACCGGAGTTAGTGAAGAAACTGGCAGCACCGGAACAGGAGCAGTTGCGCCAGCGGATTTCCACGATCAGCCGGTTGAGCCCGCTGACGTTCAACGAGTCCCGTGCCTACATCAATCATCGCCTCAGAACCGCAGGATACAGGGGCACTGAACTGTTCAGCCCGAGCGCGGCGCGCAATATCTGGGAACACGGTAACGGAGTTCCCCGCAAGATAAACACACTCTGCTTCAATGCCATGCTGCTGGCATTTGCTGCAAACGCAAGATTGATCGACGAAACCGTCCTCGAGGAAGCAGCTCGAGACCTGGACATGCCTAGCGTGCTGGCGGATATTTATCGCGCCGGACCGTCGCTTGTAGCTTCACGTCGTAGCGGCGATAGTACGATTCAGCCAGTGGGGGAAGCGCAACCTTCAAATCTGGCCGCGGCCGATCACGGCATCTCGCCGGGAGCAGAAGTCAATCCCGCAGTCGCCCTCTCCGTCAATGGAAACGGCGGCGCCGCTGGCCAGAATATTCCGCCTGCTCTGGTCGAAGCGATCACACGAATCAGCCAGACACTCGAGGAACAGAAGGTCCTGTTGGCGGCAAAGTCGGTTGCCTCAGTCGAAGCGACTGCCGCCGCTGTTTCCACACCGGCCGCGACCGCTTTGGCTCCGGCCGCTGCGATCAGCACAATTGCGCCAATTGCTGGCCAAAATGCGGAAGGGTCAAGCCGGGTGTTGAAAGCGGGACCTTCGACACCAAATGCCAGCACAAAGGCAGCGACGATTTCGCGTGACAGTTCGGCGAACGTGGGAAATAAGTCCCAGCTGAAGACGGAGAAAGCGACCGCCGGGCAGAAACTGGATAGAGGACCGGTCACGCCGCACGCCGAGAAGGCCGCTGCGACGCCCAATATTGTCCCGGCTTCTCCTGCGGTACGTAGCGGTCGTTCTGAGGCGAAAAAGTCCTCAGAAAGTGGTGGATTTTGGCCAAAGGCTATGGTCTTGGTTGCGATCACTGCCATTCTGACATTCGTGATCGTCCAAAAATCGCAGTGGCAGAATCCGGCGCAGGCCAATGGCACGGAAAAGCAAAGCGAATCGACGTCAGGGTATTTTGAAAACAGAGGATCCACGGCCTCGCCTGGGGATGGGCAGATCCGATCGTCCAAGGCGGACTCGTCGGCCCCCCGAGAGTCCGGTTCGGATAAGTTCGACGACGTCACCGTTCGGACATTTCCCGTGGAGCCAGTCGCCGGAGGAGCAGCCGGGACGCAAGATTCAAAGACTATTTTCTTCGACCAGGACAGCGCCGCCATTTCCAGGCAGTACCGTTCCGCTCTGCAGCAAATCGCTGACGCGCTTTCGAAAGATCCCCGGGCCAGCGCAATTCTCGAGGGGCACACTGACGATACTGGCCCTGAAGCCTACAACATGGAGCTTTCCAGCCGCCGCGCCGTTGCGGTCCGAAATACGTTGATTAGTGAATTTAGCGTTTCCAGCGAACAGCTCACCGCGATGGGCTCGGGATCGGCGGCTCCGGTTCGGCCGAATACCAACGCCGCCGGTCGCGCCTACAACCGCCGCGTGGCTGTGCGCTTCGTGCGGTTAAGCGAATAAGCGAAAGCAACCCATCCGCTGATGATGGCTGGTTTGTATCTAGCTAGCGCGGCCGCGTTATCGCGCCCTTCCGAAGCCGACGACACCAGACGATGCATACTTCGCGAACACACCACCAGGATATCTCGGCTGCGGAGGCTTCCACTGCGCCATACGCTGGCGCAAGGCAGCGTCGCTGACTTCAACCTCCAGCACCCGCTGGTTGATATCAATGTGAATGGTGTCGCCTTCGTGTACTGCAGCGATGGGCCCGCCCAATGCGGCTTCGGGCGAAACGTGTCCCATCATCAGGCCGCGGGTGGCGCCGCTGAAGCGGCCGTCGGTTAGCAGGGCTACCGACCCGCCCAGGCCTTCACCCACAATCGCCGCGGTCACGCTTAACATCTCGCGCATCCCGGGACCGCCCTTGGGCCCTTCGTAGCGGATGACGACTACGTCGCCGGCCTTGATGCGCTTTTCGGTGACCGCCGTCATGGCATCTTCCTCGGATTCGAAGACGCGCGCCGGCCCGCGATGGCTCAGGCGTTCGTGGCCGCTGATCTTGGCAACACATCCCTCAGGTGCGAGATTGCCGTGCAGAATGACCAGGCCGCCGGTCTTCTTCAGCGGCTTGTCCAGCGGCGCAATCACTTCCTGGCCGGGAGTTTCAACCGCATTCTTGCCTTCGGCGGACATCGTCAGCCCGGTGACGGTAACTGCCGCTCTCGTGGATATGTCCGGCCTGCAGCAGGCGGCTTAGCAGAAGACGGACGCCGCCGGCGCGGTGCATGTCCGTCGGCCACGAAGCGGCCTGAAGGTTTCAGATCGGCCAGCAGGGGCGTGCGCTCACTGACTTTCTGGAAATCATCAATGTGCAGCGGAACGCCGGCTTCACGGGCAATGGCCAGCAAGTGCAGAACCGCGTTGGTCGAGCCGCCGGTGGCGGCCACGCTTGCAATGGCATTCTCAAAGGCGGGCCGGGTCAAAATGTCCCTGGGGGTAACGCCTTTGCGCAAGCAGATTCATCACCACTTCGCCGCAGTCGTACGCAATCTGATCCTTCTGTCGGATCCATGGCAGGAACGCTGTTGAAGCCCATGGGAGAAAGTCCGATCATCTCCATCACCGTGGACATCGTGTTGGCGGTGTACTGGCCGCCGCAGGCGCCGGCGGCGGGACAGGCTACATTTTCCAGTTCGTGCAGATTCGGCGTCGCGTCATCTTCCCGGCTGCATTGGCGCCGACCGCTTCGAATACATCCTGAATGGTCACATCTTTGCCGCGGAAGTTGCCGGGCGCGATGGTGCCGCCGTAAAGCACCAAGCCCGGGAATATTCAGGCGTGCCAGCGCCATGGCGCCGGCGGGAATGGTTTTGTCGCAACCCACGACGCAGACGACGGCGTCGAACATTTGCCCGCGGCAGACCAGTTCGATGGAGTCGGCGATCAGTTCGCGGCTCACCAGCGATGCCCGCATGCCCTCCGTGCCCATGGTCTCGCCGTCGCTGATGGCGATGGTGTTGAATTCCATGGGAGTGCCGCCGGCGGCGCGAATGCCTTCCTTCACCTTGGCGGACAGGCGCCGCAGGTGAAAGTTGCAGGGCATGGTTTCGATCCAGGTGTTGGCGACGCCGATGATGGGCTTGGCCAGATCGCTGTCGGTGAATCCGATTGCCTTGAACATGGCGCGGGCTGGGGCCGATCGCGTCCGTCGGTGATGCCGTGACTGCGGTGTTTTAGATCCATGGGAGAAAGATTATGACAGAGAAAGGTTCATCTTTGGAACCCGCGGCAGCAAGGCATCGCGAGCGGAATCGTTTCTCGTTTCCAATCTCACACCTGGGACCATCATCGCCGCCGATTGGCAATCTGGTTTGAGCCTGTATATTCTTTTCCGCCATGACTCGCGAGACCACCGTCGATTCCCGGCAGGAGATTCTGCGTACCGCCGCCCGCCTTTTCCAGCAGCAGGGTTACGACGCCACCTCCATGAACGACGTGGCCGCCGCCCTCAAACTCAGCAAGGGAGGCCTGTACCATCATTTCCAGAGCAAGGACGAAATCCTGTTCAATCTGATGAATCACGCCATGGACATCACCCAGGAGCGGGTGATTGATGCGGTGCGAGAGGATCGCCGATCCCGGAGGAGCGCCTGCGCATGCTGATCCGCCGGCACATTGAAGTGGTGATGAGCGTGCGCGACCGTGAAATTACCGTGATGCTGCACGAAAACCATCCTTTGCCGCCCGCCGATGCGGCGGCGGATCAACGCGCGCAAAGAAAGAGTATGTGCACTTCGTGGAAAGTCTGATCGCCGAAGTGCAGAGGCGCGCGGCAGTCGAAAGGCAGCGTCAGCCCGCGAGCCGCAGCTTTTGCTTTGCTCGGCATGATTAACTGGATTTACCAGTGGTACCGGCCGGAAGGAGCCCTGCAGGAAGAAAGTCTGGTGCAGCAATATACGGAGATTTTCTTTGCCGGGGCGTTTCAGTGATTTCCTGTCATCCTGAGCGAGTGGCTGCTTCTCGCGAAGGCGAAGGTAGTCGAAAGACCTTACAGGACCACAAGTATCGAGGAGGGATTTGCCGGCTCCATCGACTCGAGAGCGCACCGAAACCGTGAGTATAGCCGAGGTAGGGATTCTTCGACTCCGCAGTGTCGTTCGCAAGCGAATGCACTGACTGCGCTCAGGATGACAGGATGGATGAGTCATGAGTAAACAGAAGAACTTTTTTCAGATCGACGAGCTGGAGCAGCAGCGCGAACGGTCGGGGAAGTCGTATCTGGAATTTCTGCGAATTCCGTCGATGAGCGCTGGCGTTTACACGTTGGCCGGCAGGAAGCACCGATCCGCAGAAGCCTCACAAGGAAGATGAGATGTACTACGTGGTCCGCGGCACGGGCCGGATGCGGGTGGGTTCGGAGGAACGATGCGATCAGTGCAGGGCAGCGTGATTTTTGTGGCGGCGGAAGTGGAACATCGCTTCCACGACATTACTGAAGAACTGGTCGTGCTGGTTTTCTTCGCTCCCGCGGAGAGCTGAAGACCGCGTGACGGCTACAGGCGTCGCAGTTTCTTTCGCCGGAATCCAGTAAATTTCTTCCTTCAGGACTTCCCTGGTAAAGCCGATCCGTTGCAGCATTCCCTTGCCGTGCTCGATCATCTCGGGATGGCCGCACAGGTAGCCGACGGCGTTCGCTGCCGTTCAGCCCCCACATGTCGGTGTACTTGCGGATCAGATCGTCGACCCGGCCGATTTCGCCGGTCCATTTGGGATCGTCCCAGGGGCGGCTGACGGTGGGGACGTATGTCAGCCAGGGAACTTCCTCGGCGAACTTGTCGCAGTTCGTCGAGATAGCCGAATTCCCACGAGCGGCTGGCGCCATTCAGCAGAAATAGTTTGTGCTCGCCCGCAAACTTGCCTTCTTTCCAGTCTTTGTAGAGGGTGCGGACGTAGCTGACAAACGGAGCGACTCCAGTGACGGTCGAGACCAGCAGGTGATTGGTGCGTCCGCTCTTGGTGTCGAGCGTGAAACGTCCCTTGGGAACTTTGCGCATGAGCATTTCGTCGCCCGACCTGCAGCTTGTAAAGGTCGGGAGTCAGTTCGCCTTGCGGAACCAGTTCGAAGAAGAACTCGATTTCGCTTTCATACGGCGAAGACACGATGGAGTAAGGACGCTCGGAGCGCTTCTCCGGAGCCCTCCACGCCCAGGGTGGCGTACTGGCCGGGCGTGAACTTGAATTCGCCGCCGGCCTGGACGCGGATCATCCACAGGTCTGACGCAAAATCCATGCGCTGGGTGATGCGGGCGTGGTAGAACTTGTCGTCGGCAATGCTCATGCGCGCCGCCTCACGAGTTGGCGAGCCAATAAGGGAGTATTTACAGGAGGCGGCCGAATGTGCAAGCCGGAACTCCGGAGCGGTTTACTGATTCGGGACTGGCGGACACAGCGCTGGTTGCGAGGCAGTTTCTTGAGTATCCAACTCTCCTGCAGTTTCTGCCAGGCTCTTCATCGTTCTTCCGGGTGGCGATGGGAGCATTCGGGTCAGGAGTAGAAGTTGAGCAGGTTCTGCGCGCAGGGCAGGCGTCGAGCGGCTCGATTGGTCTTTGCTGGGAGCTCGTCGAGTAGCTGGGCGTAGGTCTTGTCGGTCAGCGACATATTCTCCCAGGCGAGTGGTCGCGGCCGGTGTCGCAGTCGCGATTGGGCAGATCAAGATTGTCCGTCGTTGGCCATGTGCACCAGGACGTGCAGTAGTTCTCCACCGTCGCATCCACGCTCTTGATGTACATGTCCTCAGTTTGTCTGGTGGGAATTTTAAAGTTGACTGCCTTGAACGGACCAACTTTCGGTATCAATCTTCAGAAAGAAGGCGAGAATTCTGGATCCCAACCCCGGTTTGCGATACACCGTTCCCCACTCGTGCTCGTAGTTGCTGCGCGACAGGTAGTAAAGGAATTTCTTCTTGTTGAAATTCGGCGTATCTCTCACGATTACGTCCTTGCGCGAGAGCAAGGCCACTCGGGTCATTTCGGGAATTATCTTGCTCACGCTGCGGCGGTAGCTGCCGATCGCCAGGTCCACGCTGCCGAATACGTCCTCGAGCTTCACACCGTAGGTTTCCTGGAAAGCCCGCTCCAAGAGCGGTTTGGAGACTTCGAAGCCAATCATGTCGTGATAGCGGTCGGAGGTGTAGCGGTTCTTGGCCACCTGCACCATGTCGAAACCGAATTCCGTCCGGATGTGGGCCTTGGGATCGTCGGCGTAAGTGACGTCGTCGCCGTATTTCTTCCGTAATTTGGGAAATTCCAGGGCGACGACCTGGTTGATGGTCGGATGGCCGCTGTTGTCGGAAGCGTAGTGGGACAGCGCTCCCAGTGCGAAAGCATATTCATTTACGTCCGCGGAATCGCGAAGCAGCGCCTCCACAAAGTCGCCGCTGCGGACGTAATGCACCAGGTCGCTGAAGAACTTGCTGCCAAACGGGTAGTAGCCCATGTCCTGCACCAACGCAGCCGCCGTAGGCATAAGCATGCGCCTTGAGCAGGTCGTCTTCCGTTGCGCCGGGGAAGCGCTTCAGCAGAAACGGCTGAATCTGGTCCTTCCACATCAGGTCCACAACTTGCTCGTGGGTCAGGACCGAATAGCCCAAGCCTGGACAAGAGAAGACGGCGACAACAAGCACCAACGCCAGCGCTTGCGCGAAATGGTTTCCCATTGATCGCATAGACAAACCGCCAAAAAAACAAACCTAGGATGCTGAAAGGAGCACAGAGGAAGATACTGTGGCTACATTTCTAACACAAGGGCAGGAAACGCGAGATGAGAACGTCAGACTCTGGCTGCTCGGCTTCCCGATTCAGACAAGGCAGCTTTACTCGCATCGGACCGCTGGCGAAGCCTCTGCAGGGAAGTTTTGATGGTTTCTTCACTGGCGCGGTTGCCTTGACCACTGGCCTGTCCGGCCACCTCTCCGGCATGTCCGGACAAAACACGAGCGACTTCCAGCAAGGCCAGGAGCGAATCCGCATGCAGCTTCCACAAGGACGGTGAGTTCTCGGCTCGCTTGAGTTCTTCCAGCTCCGTACTGATGCGAGCGACCACGGCCACGATCCGCAGCAACATTCGGGCAACGCTGCCGCGCAGACTCTTTTCCTCGAGGTAATCGGCGCTGCATGCGTCCGCCTCCGCCGGGGTGAGTGTGAGATTGAAGAACCGCATGGGCACCACCTGGCGGAATTTCGGGTCTGCGACGCGTACGAATACCCGGATGGATTCCTCAACCTGGCGCAGCTTGGTTTCTTCCGTGGAAATCTGTTGCGGCGTAACCGCCGAGCTCATGGCCTGCAGATCGAACGCCGGCCGCGTTGGACGCGGGGGAACTGGCTTGGCTGCGGGAACCTTCATCTGAAACGACATCCGGCGAATGGGTGGGCGCCTCTCCAGAGCCTGTTTAAGCTTGGACACGCGGCGAAACTTCTCCAGCGCGACGCTGTAGTCGGTTTTCAGCAAGTCGCTTTCCTCGAGGCCCGCGACATGCTCAACCGTGACGTCCACGCCATCTACGTTGCCCAGAATGCTGCCGCCCTGTTCCTGCAGGGCGGAAGCGAATTCTTTTATTTCGGATGCCGCGGCATGAAACAAGTCGTCGAAGTGCTTGCCGAAGGCGGCATTGTAGGGAGCGAGTGTGGCCAGCACTCCCGGGTGATAGAAGGATGCGTCCAGAGACTGTTTCAGATCGCGGACTCGGGTAATGATTTCCGAGTCCAGCAGCGCATTCAGGTCCTTGAAAGCGAGTGCTTCCTGCTGCAGGGGATCGAAACGCCGCAGCAGTTGTACGTGTTCCTCGGGCAGCGAGGGCACTTCGGTGTCGGCGAGAATTTCGATCATGGCAATCTCAAAGGGTGAAAGCGGAAGCGAGCCGTCGAGCCCGTAGCCGCGGCGCTCCCACTGTCCAGGAACGCGCGGATGACGGTATAGAAATGTGGCGACCAGGTCGGTCTTGTCGCGGTTTACGTCGCTGATATCTTTCTGACGGGTGAAATAGCGGAGCACCGCTTCCGCGATTTCCGGATCGGTCTCGGCCGTAAACGCCCGCCGCAGCATGGCCGGAGTGATGGCCTGATCGAGCAGACGCAGCCAGCGACGCATCCTGTCCAGCGTCGCATGGACTTCGCCGTCGCCCTCCTGCAGGGAAATTGCTTCCAGGCCTGCTGGAACCGGGACTTCACCGCCCACGTACTCCTGCAGGAGCTTCTCATAGAAGCCCTGCACGGTCGCCAGGATAGCCAGCTCCCACTTCGGATCTTCTGCCACTTACTTTGTCACTCCCGCTGATCTAACCTGCGGAACGCTGTGAACACAGGGTTAGCTTAGTAAAGCTTAACCTAGGCCTCCCGCACAATCGTTTTCCCAAAAGGGGTGGCACCAAAGTCACCACGGAGGAGAGATGGGGATTTCAGATTGCTGATTTTAGATTTCAGATTTATCCCAAGTTGTGGCTTGAGCATTTCAATCTGAAATCTCCAATCTGAAATCTGCAATTGATCCTGATTTGCCCCCTACTTCTTCAAGTGTTTCAGGATTTCGCGCGCCGCATTGGCCCCCGAGCCACCGGTCAGCCCCGCGCCCGGATGAGTGCCGGAGCCGCACAGATACAGATTCTGAATCGGCGTGCGGTAACGCGCCCAATCCAGCAGCGGACGCATGGTGAAGAACTGGTCCAGCGCCAGCTCTCCGTGGAAGATGTGTCCTCCGGTGAGGCCGTAGGTTTCTTCCAGATCCTGCGGCGTGATGATCTGGTGAGTCAGGATCAGCTCCGGCAAATTGGGTGCATATTGGGCCAGCGTCTTGACCACGGTGTCGCCGAGCGGGACGCGCTGCTTTTCCCAGTCGCTGCCCTTTAATTTGTAGGGCGCATATTGCATGTAGATCGACATCACATGCTTGCCCTCAGGCGCGAGCGAGGGATCGGTAAGCGAGGGAATCGCGACTTCCAGATAAGGCTGCTTGGAGAAATTGCCGTACTTGGATTCGTCGAAGGCGCGCTCGAGATAGTCAATCTCCGGGCCAATATGAATGCGCCCGCTCAGGGCACGATCATGGTTTTCGCCTTCAAGCGCCGTAAATTTGGGCAGTCCCGAAAGCGCGAGGTTCACCTTGGCCACCGTGCCCGGCATGCGATAGTGCTGCAGCTTCATCACGAAATCCGGCGACAGGTGTGCCGGATCCACCAGCTTCAGCAGCGTGCGTTTGGGATCGGCGTTCGAGACAATGGCTTTGGCGCTGATCTCCTCGCCGGTCGAGAGCACGACGCCGGTGGCGGCGCCGTCCTTCACGCGAACTTCAATCACTTCCGCGCCGCTTCGTATTTCGGCTCCGGCCTGCTGCGCGGCGGCGGCCATGGCCTGGGTGACGGCGCCCATTCCGCCGGCGGCGAACCACGCAGTGCCGCCGGGATGCTCATCCGCTGCGGCACGAATCAGAAGCACCAGGCTGCTGCCCGCCGACCACGGTCCGAGAAATGTTCCGAAGATGCCACGGGCGGCAATGGTGGCGCGCAGCAGTTCAGTCTCGAAATACTCCGCCACCAGGTCGGCGACCGCCATCGGCCCCCAGCGCAGCAGCCGGTACATATCTCTGCCGCCCGAGTTTGCGGACGGCGCGGCCGGTGTTGAGCATGCCCCACAGATCGCCGGAACTCGGGTTGTCAATGTTCGGTGGCGCCAGGGCCAGCGCCTTGCCGATCACTCTGCCCATCCTGCCCAGCGATGCCTGGAACTGGGGATACTTTGCCGCGTCCTTCTGCGAAAAATTGGCGATTTCCTGCGCGCATTTCTCCGCGTCGTTGTAGAGAATGAGCGCCTGGCCGTCGGGCGAGAGGGCCGTCACCCCAACCTCCGGCGTGATCATCTTCAGCCCGTGTTTTTGCAGTTGCATGTCGCGGACAACGTCCGGACGCAACGGCCCCGCCGAGTGCGCCAGTGTCGAACAGCGGAAGCCGGGATGAAATTCTTCGGTGATCGCGGCGCCGCCAGGTTGCGCCCGACGTTCCAGCACCAGCGGCTTGTATCCCGCCTTGGCCAGGTAGAAGGCGGTGACCAGCCCGTTATGCCCGCCGCCGATGATGACGACGTCGCGGTTCGCAGCGGTGGTGGTTTTTTCCGCCATGATTCTAGGCCGCTCCCTTGAAGTCTTTGAGGATTTCCAGCGCCGCCAGTCGTCCCGGCCCGCCCATGATGCCGCCGCCCGGATGCGTCGCTGATCCGCACATGTAGAGGTTCTTGATCGGAGTGCGGAATTGCGCCCAGCCCGGCACCGGTCGCAGAAAGAAAAGCTGCTCCAGCGACAAGCTCGCCCTGAAAGATGTTGCCTTCGCTCAACCCGAACTCGCGTTCCAGATCGAGCGGCGTGACCACCTGCCGGTGCAGGATGATGTCCTTAATGTTGGGCGCGTACTCGGCGATGGTGTTGATCACGTTGTCGCCGAAGGCCTCTTTCTGATCGTCCCAGTTGAGGCCCGGGCGCAGCTTGTAAGGCGCGTACTGCACGAAGCACGACATGATGTGTTTTCCCGGCGGCGCGACCGAAGGATCGGTCAGCGTGGGAATCACCATGTCAATGTAGGGACGCCGCGAGAAGTTGCCGTACTTGGCGTCGTCGTAAGCTCGCTCCATGTACTCGACGCTGGGAGAAATCGAGATCGCGCCGCGCAGATGAGCACCCGGGCCGGGTATTGCCTTGAAGTTGGGCAGGGCGTCGAGCGCCAGATTCACTTTGCCGGAAGAGCCGCGGTACTTGTAGCGGTTCACGTCTTCCAGAAATGCTCCGGGCAGCGTGCCCTCCTCGAGAAACTTCGTGAAAGTAAGCCGGGGATCAACGCTCGACGAGATGATATCAGCATAAATCTCGTCGCCGTCCGCGAGGGCGACCCCTTTGGCTTTGCCGTTCTTCACGATGATCTTTGCTATCGGGGCCTGCACGCGAATTTCAGCGCCGGCTTCCCGCGCCGCATCGGCAATCGCATTCGAGATAGCGCCGGTGCCGCCGCGGGCAAATCCCCAGGAACGGAACGCCCCGTCAATCTCTCCCATGTAGTGATGCAGTAGCACGTAGGCGGTTCCCGGCGATCGCACGCCCAGGAACGTTCCGATAATGCCCGAGGCTGACATGGTGGCCTTGAGCACATCGGTCTCAAACCACTGATCCAGGAAGTCGATGGCGCTCATGGTCATCAACTGCACCTGGTTGTATTTATCCTCGCTGGTCATGCCCTGAAAGCGGCGGCCGATGAACAGCAGCTTCATCAGTTCTTTCGGATTGAGAGTCGCTGGATCAGGCGGCACCATGCTCAGGATCGGTTTCACGAAGCGGCACATCGCCTGCATGGCTTTGCCAAATTCGTCGTAGGCCTCGGCATCAAGTTTCGAGTGCCGCGCAATTTCGCGATGCGTCTTGCCGTGATCGTTGACCCGCCACAGATAATCGCCGCTGGGCATGGGAGTGAAGGTGCCGTCGAGCGGCAGAATTTCCAGGCCATGGCGGGGCAGATCGAGATCGCGAATGATCTCCGGCCGCAGGAGCGAAACCACGTAAGAGCACACCGAAAACTTGAAGCCGGGGAAAACTTCTTCGGTGACGGCGGCGCCGCCCAGCACGTGGCGACGCTCGAGCACCAGAACTTTCTTGCCCGCGCGCGCCAGATAAGCAGCGGTGGTAAGGCCGTTGTGCCCTCCGCCAATGATGATAGCGTCGTATTTTGAGTTAGACGGCATGCCAGCTTTCAACTCTCAGCCCGTGAAATGGGCCGCATCTGTGATGCAAAGATTGCAGGATTCTAACAGTTACATCTCGATTGCCGGGAAAGAGAACTCGACGACTCGGACTAGAGCCCGCTGGGAAGGACGGTCCAGGTAAGAATGACGCTCCAGGGTGATGTCATGGTTGAATGATCCTGAACGAAACGTCATTCTACCGGGAAGTTCGAGTCTTGTCTGCAAAGATCGGACCTCGACGATAGAAATGTGGGGCGGACACTCTTGTCCGCCGATTTTGACGTTGATTTGAGCAGAGAACTCCAGTGTTGAAGCGCGATGAGGCTGGTGGCGAGCGCCTTACAGATAGCTTCAAAATCAAAGTCGGCGGACAAGAGTGTCCGCCCCACACGTGAAGCGGTCATGACTACGGAGTCAGACGAAGCCCTGCATTGCTCCGCGTCAATCGCGCTGCTTATAATCCTTGCTGCATCGAGGAAACCACATTGCCAGTCGGAACCGCATTTCACGAACGAACTTTTCCCCTCTGCCAGAGCCTGAATTACCGTGAATGGTCGGGCTATTACGCGGTCAGCGTGTACGAAGTGCACCACGAGCACGAGTACAACGCCATCCGCAACGCGGCTGCGCTGATCGACATCTCGCCGCTCTACAAGTATCTGATCACCGGCAAGGACGCGACCAAGCTGGTGAACCGCGTGATCACCCGCGACATCACCAAGGTGAGAGTGGGCCAGGTGATTTACTGCTGCTGGTGCGACGAGCAGGGCAAGGTGATCGACGACGGCACCATCACCCGCCTGGAAGAAAACAAGTATCGCTGGACCGCCGCCGATCCCAGCCTGCGCTGGTTCCGCCAGAACGGCTTGAACATGGACGTTCGAGTCGAGGACATTTCGGAACAACTCGCCGCGCTCGCGCTGCAGGGACCAACCTCAGGCAAGCTGCTCAAGTCGGTTGCCGAAGCCGATATCGCCAATCTGAAATATTTCCGCATGACCCGCGGCAAGATCGGCAACGTCTTCGTGGATATCTCGCGCACCGGCTACACCGGCGACCTGGGCTACGAAATCTGGGTTCCCTGGAACGACGCGGTCAAAGTCTGGGACGTGATCATGGACAAGGGCAAGCAGTTCGACATTCACGCCGCCGGAATGCTGGCGCTGGATGTGGCCCGGGTCGAAGCCGGACTGCTGCTGATCGAAGTGGATTACACCAGCAGCAAGAAGGCGCTGATTGCGTCGCAGAAATATTCGCCCTACGAGCTGGGCTTCGGCAAGATGGTCCATCTGGAGAAAGAAAATTTCATCGGGAAAGCTGCTCTGGTCCAGCAGCAAAAGCAAGGCGTGCCGCGCCAGCTGGTAGGCCTCGAAATCGATTGGCCCGAAATCGAAGAGCGTTACGAGAAATTCGGCCTCACGCCTGCCGCACCCAGCCAGGCTTCGCGCGTGCCGGTCCCCGTCTATCTGGGCGACAAGCAGGTGGGCAAGGCGACGACCACGACTTGGTCGCCCGTGCTGAAGAAGATGATTGCCCTGGCCAGCGTGGAGACTCCGCATTCACAGCTCGGCACCAAGCTGCAGATGGAAATTACCATCGAAGCTATCCGGCAGACAGTAACGGCAAAGATCGTGAAGATGCCGTTCTTCAATCCGGAGAGAAAAACGGCGGTGCCGGTCTAATAGCGGCCATGTGGGGACGGGTCTTCGACCGGGTCAGAGACCAGGTCCCACATGGCTTGTCTTTGATGCCCTTTTCTTTCCCGCCCAATAAATCCATCCGCCCGCGGCCATCAGAACCGCCGTGCCTCCCACAATTTTTAGCACCGCCAGCGGCTTGTTGGGATCATCCGCCGGCGGCACCACGGACAGCAGAATAGTGGCCGTCGTCGTAAGCAACCCGATCACGGAGATCAGTACCGCAACCGGCTTCCCGCCCGGGACGCGAATCACCTCTGGCCCCGCGGGCTTGCGCTGCAATTTGATCATGGAGGCAAACACGTACAGGTAAGGGATAAAGTAGACAATCACAGTCATGCTGGCCAGCACATCGTAGGCACCTTTGACATTGGTTCCGGCTTGTCCGAGAAAGATGAACAGTATCCCAACAAAATATTGCGTGAGCAGAGCGACCCAGGGAGTTTTCCAGCGCGGATGCAGCGTGCCAAACGCCGGCGGAAGAAAATGGTCGATGCCGGCAACGAATGGCAACCGGGCCACTGCGGCCAGATAGGCGGCGGCCGCGCCCACGTTGCTCAAGGCAATCAGGAAAGCCGCCAACGGCAGCGTCCAGAAGTATCCAACGCGCTCTACTGTCTTCGCGATCGCCTGCACCAGGCCTTGCAGGTTGCTGACTTCTGTCGAAGGCAACGCCACCAGCACGCCCACGGTTCCAACGATGTAGCAGAAGGCCACGGTGACGCCCGCGGCAAACACCGCCCAGGGAATCGTGCGACGCGGATTCTTGATCTCCCCGCCCAGGAACGAGCCGGTTTCGCATCCGCCGAAGGCGAACACTAGCAACGACCAGAAGACAATGTCTTTGAAGTGAATGCTCGGCGTCATCGTGCGGAGAGTAAAAGCGTTTGCCGAGCCAAAACGGTGCCATGCGATTCCACCCATCACGATCACGATCACCGCCGGAACCCACATGGCGAGAGCACCCACGTTGTGCAGCCATTTGCCAACGTCCAGGCCGACGACGTTTACCGCCGTGGCGAGGGTCAGCGTCAGCAGCGAGAAAATGATGTAAAAGGTTGCGTCATTCGAGAGATGCCCCCAGGCGCTCTGCCGCATATAAATGACATTGCTGGCGGCGAAATAAAGCACGGCGGGAAAATACGGAAGGTTGCTGGTCCAGTAAGCCCAGGCCGACATGAACCCGGAGAAATCTCCAAACGCTTTCTTGCTCCAGACGTAAAGCCCACCCTCGTCGGGATAGCGCGACGACAGTTCTACGACGGAGAACGCCAGCGGGATGTAAAAGACCAGCCACGCTCCAATCCAGATGACGATCGAACTGGGGCCGGCAGCCGCGGCCGTTGCAATCCAGCGCAGGCTAATGCCGGTGACCACGTAGAACAGAACGAGGTCACGAAAGCCCATCACGCGCTTGGGCTGGTTGGGATCCTCAGCTTCGGCGGTGGGAAGGCCTGAAGAGAGCGAGCTGAGGATTCCAGGTTGGCCTCGGACGGGTTCTGATTGGGGCATTCTCCGTGTCCCTTCGTCTTCCGTAGCAAGTCCGAAATCCGCTGGCCTGACCACGGAGGACACAGGGATACAGAGGTACCCTGTTTACGTGATTGCTCTCCGGTTGGTGCGCTTCCAGTACAAGTACCCTGGCACACCGATCAGCACGATCACGGTTCCCCAGAAGGCCTCGGTGGGACGAGTAATGATGGTGTTCAGTGTCCAGGCGGCGCCGATCAGCACGTAGATCCCGGGCAACCAGGGATATCCAGTACACCGGTACGGACGTGGGATGTCCGGGCGCTTCCAGCGCAGGATGAACAGCCCGAGCACGGTCAGAGTGTAAGAGAGGACCATCCCGTAGATCACATAGGTATACAGCTGGTCGTAGCGGCCACTGAGGGTGAGCATCGACGCCCAGAGTCCCAGGCCGATCAGGCTGAAGACCGGTGTGCGCCATTTGGGATGGATTTGCGCCATGCGCCGAAAAAAGACGCCGTCCTGCGCCATAGCCAGGCAGACGCGCGCGCCGGAAAGGGTACACGTGGCGGCGGCGCTGAAGCAGGAGATAGCAATCATGGCCGAGAGCCAGATAGCGGCGCGGGGCGAGAAAAGCGCCGCAGCGGCTGCGTGGGCGATGGTTTCATGTTTCGCGATTTCAGAAAGGGGCATGGCATAAACGTATGTCATGTTCATCGCCATGTAGATCAGGCCCACCGCAAGCACACCCAACACCATGGCCAGAGGCACATTGCGGCGTGGATCCTTGACTTCGCCTGCAACCCATGTGATGTAAACCCATCCGTCGTAAGCCCAGAACACGGCAATGAGTCCCACTCCGAGGGCGGAGACAAATTGTCCCGGGCCCAGACCGAGGTGCAGTCCGACGCCATGTCCGCTGAAGTTCGTCCAATGGCCCTTTCCGATGGCGAACCCCAGAATCACAAAAGCCGTCATGGCTACGAACTTCGTCCAGGTGGAGACATTCTGCAGTAGAGCTCCCCAGCGAAGGCCGAAAATGTTGACTAGAGTGAGAATGGCGATCAGCAGCAGGCCCACCATGTGAGCACGGGTGAAGGTGATGCCGAGCACAGAAAACATCACGTGCTCCTGCGAGATCACGGGAAAGATCTGCCCCATATAGGCGGCAGAGGCCACCGAGAGAGCAGCAATGGTACCGCCATTGGCGACCGCAAAGAGCATCCATCCATAGAGGAACGCGACCAGGTCGCCGTAGGCCTCACGCAAATACACGTACTGTCCGCCGGAGTAGGGAAACATGGAGCCGAGTTCAGCGAAGGCGGCGCAGGCAAACAGCGAAATCACGGCGCCCAAGACCCAAACCAGCAGAAACAGGGCGGGATGGGGTAGCGGGCCGGCGATGTCTTTGGCGGTAAGGAAAATGGAAGAGCCGATGATGCCGCTGACCAGTAGCAGCACGGAGTCCAAAAGGGAGAGCCCCCGAACCAGGCTGGGTTGAGATTCGGACCGCGCGTCAGACGGCGGGAAAATCGACGGCAGGCTCATTTGTTATCCCATCCCCAGTTCGTCAGGAGATTCCAGAGGAGTTCCGCAGCGACGGCAAATGACGGCGGAACAGTCGCCGCAGGTGAGTGGATCGGTAACTTCCTGAGCACACCGGGGACAGTAAAGTGGCTCTGGGTCAGGCTCCGTCTGAGGGGTTGGCGCCATGAGGATGGCAAATGTAGCATAGACATAGCCACCCCGTCCCTCGGGACTTTTGGCGTTGCGCAATCCATGCCAGATAAACCAACGACTCCCGACGAGAAGCTCCAGAACGAATTCAACCGCTGGGCGCAGGCCGGGGAAGGCGAGAAGATGGAGAACCATCACCTCGACATCACCGAGAAGACCCTACGCCTTATGGGCCTTCGCCCGGGCGAGCGCGTCCTCGATCTTGGATGCGGATCCGGCTGGGCCACGCGGCTGCTGTCACGCTTGGTGGGAGATGGACCTGAAGGGTTCGGACAGGTGGTCGGTCTCGATGTTTCCGACGAGATGATCCGGCAGGCGCGTGCCGCCTCGAGAGACTTCGAAAATATCTTGTATGTCTGGGGATCGGCGCTGCAGATTCCGTGGGAAGAGAATTTCTTTGACAAGGTCTTGTCAGTCGAATCGTTTTATTACTACCCTGACCAGGACCGGTCACTGGCTGAACTCTTTCGCGTTATGGCGCCACACGGACGCCTGTTTATTCTGATCAATCTTTACAAAGACAATCCCTACTCGCTGCAATGGGTGGACAAGCTGAATGTGCCGGTGCACGTGCGTTCCGAGGCGGAATACGTCGAGCTCTTGCAGAAGCACGCCTTCCAGAATGTCGAATCCCGGCGCATTCCGGACGACACGCCCACGCCCGATGACTATCAGACGAAGTCCTTCCACAACCTGGACGATCTGCGCGCGTTCAAGGAGATCGGCGCCCTCCTGCTGATGGCATCGAAGCCCGACCTGAGAACCCCAGCACCCGGCTACACGATCTACTGAGCACGGATGTGTGGGACTAAGGGGAATGTGTAGGGACGGGTCTCTGACCCGTCCAGGCGGAGCGCAGCTCCGCAGGCGTTCAGGATTGCCTACGGCTCGACGCGGGCGAGGGCGCCCGCACCACACTACACCTACTTCACCAGCCGGTTGTACTTCTTCAGTACTTCGCGCAGGCGATCATGAGGCAGGCCGATGACCTCGTAATCGTTAATCCCCTTCATCGTCTTCGCCGCGACCATGGCATTGACCACCGCTTCTTCCGTGGCCTGAACTGTAGCGAGAAAAATGGGATTCAGCCGCTGGTTTGGAAGCATAGTCAGCTGGTGCAGGCCCTTCGCTCCCTTCACACCGGCGTTGGCCGTTGAGAACGCAATAAAAATGTCCCCAGAGCCGTCCGAAGCGAAACTTCCGTCCCTGCCCAGCCCCAGCGACACTCGCCGGGCGACGCGCTTCAACTGGGTCGGAATCAGGGGTGCGTCCGTAGCCACGACTACGATGATCGATCCAATGTCTTCATCGCGCACCAAATGATCTGAAATCTCCCGGCCTACCGGCACTCCGGCGATGCGCAGCTCGCTTCTGCGCCCGTAGTTACACTGCACCAGCACTCCTACCGTGTAGCCGCCGAACTTGGCATCCAGCAAACGTGACGAGGTTCCGATTCCGCCCTTGAACTCGTTGCAGATCATCCCCGTGCCGCCGCCCACGCTGCCTTCTTCCACGGGGCCGCCCTGGGCCGTGTCCAGAGCGTGGAAAACGTGTTCGGGCTTTACATGAAAACCGTTCATGTCATTCAAATCGTCGTCGGCGGTTTCAGCCACTACCGGCAGCGACCAGGAATACCCTTCCTCATCTGCCGGGGCACGCTTCACCCGCCAGGCAATCACCGCATCGCGCACCACGCCTACGCTGTGCGTATTGGTGATCATTACCGGACCATCCAGCAGGCCCGATTCTTCCAGCCAGGTGGTTCCGGTCATCTCGCCATTGCCGTTCAGGCTGAACCAGCCTCCGAACACGGCGTCCAGAGAATTCTTACCCCGGGGGAAAATCGCGGTCACTCCGGTGCGCACGGGGCCGACGCCGACTTTCAGCGGGCCGCTGCCGGAAATTAAAGTCGTGTGCCCAACCTCCACCCCCTTGACGTCAGTAATGGCATTGAAAGGGCCTGGATTGCCGTCAAAGGGAACGCCCAGATCCCGGGCTCGGGGGGCGGCCTGAGCACCCGCCTGGGTCGTCAGGGCCGCAAGCAATGAAACGAACACGACAGCAATCCATACTCCGGGGTGGTGTTTCAGCATCCAATATCCTCCAGGGTAGCTTCGGGAGTATAAAGTAATCGAGGGTTGCGCGCGGTACGATCCTTTCATGCGGAGGGCAGAATGCAAAACTGGAAAGTAGCGCTGATTGGCGGTTCAGCCGGCGTAGGCACGGTCCTGTTTCTGAAGAAAAAGTGGACCGCCGGTATTATTCTGGCTGGGGTCGGGCTGGCCACGCTGGCTTCGGAATATCCGGAAAAGTTCGACGAAGTGCGCCGGCGGCTGCCTGATTTTATCGAGCGCGGAAATAATTTTCTTGAAGTCGCGTCCCGCGTCGGAGACCGGCTGGCGGAAGCCGCGGAGAACGGGTCGCAGAGCTGGTACGAGTCGCTTCTTAGCCGCTGAACTGGACTCTGAACTATTCGATGCCCAGGGTCTTTCTGGCGTCGGGGCTCAGCCGCTCCGGAGTCCAGGGCGGAGTCCACACCACGTTGACGGTGGCATTGCGCACTCCTGGCATCTGTTCGACGCGTGCCTTGACCTGCTCTCCGATCTGGACGTGGGAGGGGCAACCTTGAGCGGTCAGCGTCATTTCCACGGTGACATCCTGCTTTTCCTCTGGGGCGGGCTCAAAACGCACCCCGTAGATCAGCCCCAGATCCACGATGTTCACCGGAATCTCGGGATCGTAACATTGCTTCAACGCGCTCAGGACCTCGTCCTCGGTGACAGTCGCCATGGCTTCTCCTCGAAATCAGGCACCCATAAAGCAATCCGGTGCAAGTTAATATCTTACACTTGCTGGTGAGTTCAGTGTTTAGAGCAAGAGAGCCGTGACATCAAAACCATGAATCCGGAAACAAAGCGAAAAATCCAGTTAGGGTTGGCGGTTGTGATTGCAGTCACCGCCATTCGTGCCGGCTACATCGTCTACCAGCGCTATTCGGAAAGAGCTGAAGACGCTGCGCAAGGCCGAGCAAGAAGGCACCGGCGCTCGATCCCGACAACTACGTTGTTCCGAAGAAGCTTTATCCCTCGGACTTGAAGTCGGCGAAGCAACTGACCAAGCAACCGGTCTGGGTCAGGGAAGGCTACCACCACACTTACTACCCCTATGACATGGCCCGCGGCCGCACCGATTTTTCGCACGAAGCCGGTCTGCTGCTTCCCCTGCAGAAGCTCCACATCAAAGACGTCGTGCCGACACCACGCCGCACTCCGCGCATCTGCAGCAGGTCATGGCCGTCTTCGAGCAGGAGGGCAAGCCCTTCGCTCTTTCCATTGGATCGACCAATGGGCAACAGCTACAGCATCTACTCTGACTATTACTTCTTCATCGAGGATCCGCACGAACTGTACAAGCACTGGCCTCCGGATGTCTGGGAAGCCATCGATCAACACCAGGTCAAGCCCGGCATGAACGAACTTCAGGTGGATTTCGCAGTAGGGATGGGCGTTCTCGATCGATCCAGCGATTCCGCGGTGAAGATCGCGCACTATCCCAACGGCGGCAACCCGCTGACGGTTACCTACCGCAACGGTAAGGCGGCGGAGATTCGGCAAGGGGAATGAACAGGCGTCGATCTGCGCCCGGTACTGAGAACCAGCAACTGGTCCAGTGCGAACTGCCTCACTTCACCACCGGGGACTTTTCATTCGCCGGTCCCTGATCGTCGCCGTGAATCACGCCATCTTCGGCGGCGTAAAACGACCGGTGCTCCGCATCCAGTTGCTTGGGGGTCATGGTCAGGTCGAATCCATCTTTGTTCTGGCTTGAAGCCGACGGAGTAGTCGCCGCGGTCCGGGTTTACCATTCGCTTGGTAAACGATCCGGTGTGTACCAGGTCGGCCAGTGATGCGGCAAATTTGTCGTTCTTTTTCTTATATTGCTTCTGCGCCCGCAACACGGTGCGCATGTAACCCGAGCGCCGCAGCTTCAGAATCCGAGCTTCGCAGGATCACCCTTGAACTTGGGTTGATAGGTTGTCTGGGCGCCCGCAGCAAGGCACGCCACGAGCGCCAACACCGCCGCTCCACTGAACCAGTCCTGCGAACCTGCTTGATCCGCAGTCTGCTGTTTTTTCACCAGATTCCTCCCGTTTCTTCGTCAGAAGATCTCGTCTCTGTCTTGGATGCCTGCCAGGTTACTGGCGTAATCGCTGAATGCACTATCAAATGTTCTAATCACTGGCAATTGTAGTTATTCTAGGTCAGCTTCTCACATCAAACAGGGAACCCTAATGAAGGCTGCTGCTGCAACCGCAATGAAGGCTTCACCAGCAAAGAAACCGGCCATCCGTCTTGCCGTGGTGGAGAGCGATCCACTGCGCTTCGTGGGATTTCGCGCCCTGTTTGACTCGGAGACTGACTTCGAGCTGATCGCGGCCTCGCTTCCCGACATCGGAAATCTGCCCAATATTGACCTGGTGTTGCTGGGCAATCGCAATGGCCAGAACCTGTTCGATCTTATGGCCAGCCTGAAAGCCAGCCGTCCTGACCTGCGCATCATTGTGACAGGTTCCGGCATGGACGAGGAAACCATCTTGAAAGCAATCGCTTCCGGCGCCAAAGGCTATGTGGATGAAGCTGCATCGCCGGCCGAATTCGTACAAGCCATTCGGGTGGTGAACCAGGGCTCGGTCTGGGCTCCGCGCCGCGTGCTTTCCATGTTCATCGAGCGCGTAAGCTCTGCTCCGGGACGAATCTTCCCCGCCGGCCGCGTTACCTTCACCGACCGGGAAAAAGAAGTGCTGGAAATGCTGGTAGCGGGCCGCTCCAACAAGGAAATTGGCTCCGCCCTCGGCATCGAAGAGCGCACCGTCAAGGCCCACGTGGCCAAGTTGATGCGCAAAGTCGGAGTGCAGAACCGGATCGCGCTTTCCGTCCACGCCATCACGCACTCGCTGGTTACCGCGAAGTAGGCGGTTTCTGGCGGCTTCGTTGCCGGTTACTTTAGGACAATGACCTAGGTAATCTTGTCGCTTCGCCAGTTCCAGCCGCATACTCGCTTCACCTACCACAGAACCTGGGAGACGGGGTTGGAAGCGGAGATTTAGGGTCACCGCTGCTAACCCCGATTTTTTTGGCCCTCTGACCGCCTCACCCCGCTCTTCCTCGCGAAATCCGATAGAATTGATGCACTCGAGTTAACAACAAATTCCATAACTCCCGAAAGTGCAGGAAGAAATGAAAAGACTTCTGATTCTGTGTGTAGTTGCCTGTCTCGCGATTCCCACCTTTGCCGCCGATGAAGAGAAAAGACGAGAACAAGGCGGAAGATCGCATCAAAGCGGCCAGCACCGTTCTGGAAGAAATCGAGTCAGCACCCGACCAGGGCATTCCGGAAGAGGTTCTGGGATCGGCTGAATGCGTCGCCGTGGTTCCCACCATGCTCAAGGGCGGGTTCATCGTAGGCGCCCGTTATCGGACGCGGCGTTGCCAGTTGCCGCACACCCAAGGGCTGGAGCGCTCCCGCATTCTTCACCATCAAGGGCGGCAGCTTCGGTCTGCAGATCGGCGCGCAGGCAGTCGATCTGGTCATGCTCATCATGAACCAGGATGGCATGAAGAACCTGCTGAGCAGCGAGTTCAAACTGGGAGCCGACGCCAGCGTAGCCGCTGGCCCGGTCGGCCGCCACGCCGCCGCCGATACGGACTGGAAACTGAAGGCGCAGGTGCTCAGCTATTCCCGCGCTCGCGGGACTGTTCGCCGGACTCGAGTTGAGCGGCGCTGCCATCAGACAGGACAAGGACGCCACCCGCGAGTTCTACAACCGCATGGTGCCCTTCAAAACTTCGCTGACCGGCACCATCGACGCTCCCCAGAATGCGTATCCGTTCCTGAATACGCTGGCCAAGTGGGCCAAGACGGCGGCGGCAGCAAGTAGATAGGGCAAAAATGTGGGCGCGAGCGTCCCGCTCGTGCTGGAGCTGGACCGTCCCGGAGCTGCGACACGTTCTGGTCCATCCGCTTCCGCACGAGCGGGACGCTCGCGCCTACACAAGGTTGCGGCGTTCACGTTTGACAACCCCTGCGCGCCCTTGCTACCGTCACCAGTTTCCCCAAGATGCGTCAGCGACTCGAGTACGCGTTAGCGTGGCCGTTTATCAAAACTCTGAGTCTGCTGCCGCGTCCTCTGTCTCGAGCCACTGCAATTTCTCTGGCCTGGCTGGTCTACCTGTGTGCACGTACGTCTGCGGCGCGTCGGCATGCGCAATCTGGCCATGGCCCTTCCGGAAAAAAGCCGTCACGAACATGCCCGGATTTTGCGCGGAGAATTTACTTCGCTTGGGCCGCCAGCTAGCCGAAGTCTGCCAATTTCCCAGATACACCCTGGATAACGTGAGCCGCGTGGTGGTTTACGACGGCTTCGAAAACTACGAACGCGCCTTCGCCCGCGGCAAGGGCGTGTTGTTCCTCACCGCTCACTTTGGCGGCTGGGAGCTCTCCGCCTTTGTACATTCCCTGCATGGCCACTGGATGCATGTGGTGATGCGCAACCTGGACAACGTCTATCTGGACCGCCTTGATCCAGCGCTATCGCTCGATGCACGGCAATGCCACGGTGAGCAAGGACAACTTCGTGCGAGGTCTTCTGGCTGCCATGAAAGCCGGCGAGGTCGTGGGCATTCTGATGGATACCAACATGACCCCACCGCAAGGCGTTTTCGTCGATTTCTTCGGCATTCCCGCGTGCACTGCCAGCGGACTGGCCAGAATCGCATTGCGTACCGACGCCGCCGTAGTCCCAACCTTTACCATCTGGGACCCCACGTTGCGAAAATACCGCTTGCGATTTGATCCGGCGGTCAAACTGGTGCGCACCGGAAACGACGAGGAAGACATCATTTCCAATACCCAGCTGTTTACCAAAATTATCGAAGATTATGTGCGCCGTTATCCTGACCAGTGGCTTATGGGTCCACCGCCGCTGGAAGACGCGGCCGCCCGGAGAGCCGGGGCTGTACTGAAAAGGAAGCTTATGGCTCTTAGCCGTTAGCTTTTAGCGAGGTGCCCAACGCTGAGAACTGAGAACTAAAAACTGAGAACTGTATTTCAAAACCAATCACTGCGATAGGCAATCCACCAGCTGGCGTAAGCAATCGGAATCGTTGCTACTAGCGCCCACCACAGGGGCAGGATAAAATCTGCCACCAGCCCAAGCACAGTGAAACTGATCCAGAAGATCTTCTTCTCCATACTCACATTCTAGACCTGGGAGAGGATCCTGATTTCACCACAAAGGTCACCAAGGTGCACGAAGGAAACAATCAGGAATCGTACCTTCGTGCAACTTCGTGTCCTTCGTGGTTCATGAATTTGGGGCCCTGCCAGGCCCGGATGAGCTTTTCTTTCCTCCGCCAAACGTATACAAAGATGCCATGAAGCGCTCGCTCAGTTCGGTCGCCGAAGCGGTACAAGCGCAACTCGTAGGAGATGGCGCGGTGGAAGTCAGCGGAATCGCGAGCATCTCCCAGGCGACGGCGGCAGACCTGGTTTTTGTCGACGATGAAAAACATCTACGCCTGGCGCTGGAGTCTCGCGCCGCTGCGGTCATCGTGGGAAAATTCGCCAGAAATGCCCGCTGCCAAGCCTCTGTTGATTGTCGAGCATCCCAAGCTGGCATTCGCTCGAGCTGCCAAACTTCTTCGGCCCCTGCCAGACCGGCAGCCCGGAATCCACTCCAGCGCCGTAGTCCACGCCTCGGCGCGGCTGGGTAAGGACGTGATCGTTGCGGAGCGAGCGGTCGTCGGCCAACAGGTCGTAATCGGTGATCGGACCTGGATCGGTCCAGGTACGGTGATCGGCCCCAACGCCAGCATCGGCCACGATTGTGAGTTATATCCCAACGTCACCGTCTACTCCGGCACACGGCTCGGCGACCGTGTGATCGTTCATGCGGGAGCGGTGCTAGGCAGCGACGGCTTCGGTTATGTCCGCGACCGGGCAACCGGGCACTACGAAAAATTCCCACAGGCCGGCCGCCTCGAAATCGCCGATGATGTCGAGATCGGCGCCAACTCAACTATCGACCGCGGAGCGTTAGAGGTGACGCGCATCGGGCGCGGCGCCAAGATCGACAACCTGGTACACATCGGCCACAATTGCCAAATCGGAGAAGACGTGGTGATCGCCGCCCAAACCGGCCTTTCCGGCAGCATCGTTATCGAGAAAGATGTGATCCTCGGCGGCCAGGTCGGCATCGGTGAGCACGCCCGTATCGAAGAAGGCGTCATGCTCGGCGGGCAAGGCGGTGTACTGCCCAACAAGGTCTTGCGCGGAAAGGGAATAGCGTTTTGGGGAACTCCGGCACGGCCGGTGCGTGAATACCTGAAGCAGTTGGCGGCGTTGGCGCGGCTGTCAAAGAAGTAGTTTTGGCCGTTGGTCCTTGGTCATCAGTCATTGGCAAGACATGAATGATCGTGAGCATTTGGCCAACGACCAACGACCAACGACCACGGACCAACGGCCGACTAAACCCATGTCAATCATTGTCATCGGTGGGCACTCCCGCAGCGTAGGCAAGACTAGCGTGGTCGCCGGCTTGATCGCCGCGTTGCCGGAATACAATTGGACGGCTTTGAAAATCACGCAGCACGGCCACGGGATCTGTTCTGCCGACGGGGAACCATGCCACTGCGCGGCGGACAACCACAGCTGGGCGATATCTGAAGAGCAGGACCGCTCGGGAAAGTCTGACACGTCGCGTTTTCTGGCCGCAGGAGCGGCCCGCGCATGGTGGGTACGGACCGAGCAAGGACGTCTGGCGGAAGCCATGCCCGAAGTTCGTCAAAAGCTGGCCGAGTGCCAAAACGCAATTTTGGAATCAAACAGTGTGCTCAAGTTCCTGCGTCCAGATCTCTACCTCACCGTCCTCGATCCTGCCACCGCGGACTTCAAGAAATCCGCCCAGGAATTCATGGATCGGGCGGACGCTATCATTTTGCATGAGGGCAAGACGCAAGCGGTAGCGTGGCGCAATATCTCAATGAAACCAGTAGCGGGGCGGCCTTTGTTTCGCGTTTCTCTGCCACAATATGTCACGCCTCAAATCGTTGAATTCGTAAGAAAAAAACTAGGAAGTACGTGACTACACTGAAGTAAATTTATGAATTTCTCTGTGTTCCTCCATGTCCTCTGTGGTTATCTTTAGGGTTATGACGCCCGCTCCCATCAAACCCGCAGTTTCCATCGACATACTTAATCAGATCGACATCCGTGTGGGGACAATCCTGTCCGTGACCGACGTGCCTGACTCCGACAAGTTGGTGCAGCTCCAGGTCAGCTTCGGCGATCATCAACGCACGATCGTCGCCGGCCTCAAGACCGAACGCACCAACCCGCGGGAAATCGAAGGCAAGCAAGCGCTGTTCGTGCTGAACCTGGATCCGCGCAAGATGCGAGGTGTGCTCTCGGAAGGCATGCTGTTCGATATCGGCTACGCTGACGGTGTGCGTCCCGTGCTGGCGATGCCGGAAAGTCCAGTCCCGGATGGGACCAGAGCAGGTTAGGATTTTCGCGAACGCCCTATCTCCCAGGCCTTGGCGTATTTCCATGAAACATAAACTGCGTGGTAAAGATGCAGCAGCAATCCTTCACGGCCATCCAGAAAGCCCAGCCGCAAAGCGTAGTTGTAGAAAAACGTGAACCAGGGCCGGATCACGATGTTGATCACGCTGAATCCGGTGCGCCCTTCGGCCACAACCATCTCCGCGCCCAGCAAAGAATAGCGGTTCATGTGATCGATGTAGTCGGACAGAGTGGGGTAGGAGTGATGAAGGAGCGCGCCATGCTCCATTGTGGCGGTCTGGCCGGTGACCTTGACGGTCTCGTGCACGGCACGCTCCTCAAAGCGGCCGCAACCACGGCGAAACAATCGGAGCTTTGGGTCCGGCCAGAAGCCCCCATGTTTGATCCATCTACCAAGGAAGTGATTCTTGCGCGCAATCCAGTAGGCTTCTATCGTCGATCCTCGCGGCTCCTTTTCGGCTTCCTCGTAGGCCATTGCCCTTTCCACTGTGCCCAGGGAGTTCCCGCTCACGCTGCCGGCAAGGGCCGCCAGCCCGGCTTCGGTAAGGCCTTCGGGTTTGGTGAGAAGGGGAATCAATTTGCAAAACTCCGGACTCACTTCTTCGTCCGCATCCAGACTCAGAATCCAGTCGCCTGTTGCCTTTTCAATCGCGGAATTCTTCTGCGCGGCATAGCCCCTCCAGGCCTCAATGAAGACTTTTGCACCAAATGACTTTGCGATTTCCACTGTGCGGTCGGTTGAACCCGAGTCCACGACGATGATCTCGCCCTGCCCGTCGCTTACCAGCGGCCTCACACTTCCAAGCGTGCGCGCCAGATTGGTTTCTTCGTTGTAGGTGATTAAAACCACGGAGAGCGTCACGCGGAAAGGATAAACCGGGAGGCGGTCGTGGCGGAATGCCCGCACGGATGCCTCCATCTTCTCGATTCACTGGTCCCGGACACCAACCGCTAGAATAGGCCCAAGGAACTTGCAGTTCGCGGAGTGTGGTTGACGTAATAGCGACGGTACGACTGTGATTTCCGTACTACCGGTTGGGTGGCGTGACGCTCGCCACCTCGTCCAAGAAGGCCAGGAACGCCGCTACGAGGCGGTACGTCTCGTAGTAGTCATCGAGCCGTATTGCTGACAGCTTGTCTTTCGAAGTGTGAAGGATGCGGGCATTAAAGGTTTCCTGGGTCAGGGAGTGAATCGTGATACTGGGGATTTTTCGTTCTGCAAATTGCTCCGAGTCAGTGCTGCCGATCCGCTCGAAATTAACAGCGGTAACAGGCGCGTTCAATTGCCTCGCGACGTAAACGAGTACAGCGGCCAGCCGCTTGTCCGAGTGCGTCCCCCAGACCTCGGTAGGTGCCAGGCCCAGGGTGTCCATGTTGACCATGGCCTCGGTCGCAGCGACTTGTTCCTTGGTCATTTGCCGGGCATAAAATCGAGATCCGACTTCGCCCAATTCCTCGTCAGTAAACCCAATGAAGATGTAGGTATGCTTCCGAGGTTCAATTCTTATCGCTTCATACAGTGAAGGCAGCAGGGACGCACCACTCCAGTTGTCGACAACTCCGTCCCCTGCACGCACGTAGTCGAAGTGCGCCCCGACGATGATGACCTTGTCGGAACTGCCCGGGAGGATGCAGATGATGTTGGGCGGCTTCGATCCCTTCACGGGCTGTTCGGAGATATGACGGTCGTCGCACCCGGCTTCGGCGAACATCTGCTTCAGAGTCGCCTCACGCTGTTTGTTGTCGCCGGTGTATCTGCTCAGGCGGGTCTCGACCAAGTCGCGTGGAATCGGTCTGTACCGGACACTCTCAGCAGTCTCGGAGACCGAGGAATAAAGCAGCAGTACTATAGCGATGGCCCAAAAAACCGGTCGAGGGATCAAATCACGCATGGATCTCAGGATACCGTCTTACTGGACAGTAAAAAAAGGCAGAAGTGCGGCTTTGGGAGCTGCCTTGGCGCAGCTGGATTGTCGCTTTGTGCGGAACCGCTGGCCCTACTGCAAGTGGTTGCAAGGAGGCGTCAAGGGGCCGAATGATCCCCGATGCCTCCTTCGCGGCACACGTACCCGAATGACGAGCCTTCCTTCTCGCAACCCCAGCTACTGCGGCGGAGTCTGTGCTGGCTGCTCCGTCTGTGCCGGCATGACCGAACCCGGCACGTCCGGCCGCGGCGCAACAAACGGAATGGCGGGCATATGCGTCACTTCGCCGCGCTCAGCGTCGGCAACCAGAATTCCCGCATGGTCCAACAGGAGCCCGGTCGCGCGATCCAGTTCCACTTGTGCCTTCTCGTAAGCGGCCATCGCCGACACCAGGGTTGACTCTGCCTGAGCCAGGGCGCTTCGATTCTGCAGCACCAGCGTGGTGGTAGAAGCCCCCAGCGCATACTTCTTCTGTTCCGCGTCCAGCGATTGCCGGCCCAGTTCCACCGCGGCCTGGGCAGAGGACACGCTGGCCCGATTTTGTTGTACCGCGTACTGCGCATAGTGTATTTCGATGCGAACCTGGTTCTCCAGTTGTTGCAGTCGCATCTGCGCCTGGCGGTATTCCAATTCTGACCGGATCTGCGTGGCTTGCCCGACCCGGTTGCGAATAGGAATGGTCAGCTGCAAGCCAACGCCCTTGTCCGGGGCGGTGGAATTGAACAGCTGATTCAGCGTGCTCCCATAGCTTACCGGTCCTCCATTCTGAAAAGCAGGCGGAGCGTTGGATGGATCGAAGCAAAGCCCGGTGACGGTGGGACTACAAATCGGGACGTTGGGATTGACCGAACCGCCCACACCCGACCCGCCGTAGTAAGCGAACAGGTCCAACGACGGCAGCAACAGGCTGCGGATCGCCTTTCTGCTGATCTCTTCGTTCTTTAGCGTAATGCGGGCTTCCGCCAGTTCCGCGCGATGGCTGAGCGCGTCGTTGACTAGATCCTGCGTGGGAACCACCGGCTCCTGCTGTGGCAGCTGCATGGTGGAGGTCGGGATCACCTCCGCGTCCGCCAGCCGGGGATCCACCAGCGTACGGCTCAGGGCATTCTTCATCAGCAATTGCTGCAGCTGTAAGTTTGTCTGCGCCAAGGTGAGCTGTTGCTGGTCGCTTGCCACAGTGCTTTGCGCTCGCACCGTTTCGATGGGAGCCAGCGTGCCGATCTCGACCTGTTTCTGGGTGTCGGAAAAAGTCTTCTGCGCAAAGGTCAGTGACTCGTTCTGTACTCTCACATTTTCGTAGGCATAGACCAGATCCCAATACAGGTTTTCGATCTGATCCACCGTGGTAATCACCTGCAAGCGGAAAGCCACGTCAGAACTTTCGCGATTGTTCTTCGCGATACGAATGAAGCGGGTGTTCGGCGCCAGACCAAATCCTTGCAGCAGGTGCTGACTAAGCTTGAACTGGAAATTCGAACTCAGAGTCGGATTGAGTGTGCTGAAGAAACTGTTGGTGGTGCTTCGTGTGTTATTGAAGCCCAGCGAGAGGTTCGTACCCCAGTGGAACCCCTGGTTGTAAGCGAAGTCGCCGGTAGTTGTGTTCTGGGTGACCAGGGGCGCTCCCCCGAAGAGGTTCACCGACTGGCTGTCGGAGTGGTCGAACTGAAGCGTTCCAGTGAGGGTCGGATCGAAACTGGTGATGGTCGGACCGCTACCGAGGGTGCTGCTGACCAGACCGGCGGCGCCGGTGCCAGCGCCCGCAGTACCACTTACGCTGGTGCCGCCCGGTCCCGATCCAATGTTGCCGCCCAATCCGCCTTGCGAGCCGCCCGGTGTTCCTTGCAGCAAGCCCAGGCTAACGCCCAAGGTGTTGGCCCCCGCGTTGGCCCGAAGCACATCGGTATCGGCGATGTTAAGGTTATAGCGCGAAATGGCGATGTCCAGATTGTTCTCCAGGGCCAGCGTCACGGCATCATTCATCGACAAATAGAGCTTGCCGTCGCGCAGCATCTGTTCGATCCGCTGCGTGTTTAGCAGATCCGGTGGCGGCAGATGCTGTGGCAGATAGGGTCCGACCGGATTAGGAAAGTGCGAGCGGGGCTTGGAGTAATCCGTAATGGCCAATCGTTGTGGGCGCGGGCCATCGGGCACCGCCGCAGCCGGCTGGGCCGCGGTCTGGGCCCAACTCGTGGCGGTTAGAGTGCCGGCGAGGACGACGGCAAGAGTCCGCCGGAAAGCGCATTGCAAAGCAGACAAAAACATTCGATTCTCTCCCTGCTCAATCTGATAATGGTCAATCTGATAATGAAGACGTCAAAGGCTACCGGAAATCAAGCGATGGTACGTAATATGACAGCTCCAGGTTTCATTTATGTGCCCGCCGGGACCATTCTTCCTTTGCCCCGGGTTGTTGTGCGTTCGGCGCCCTGAGTAAGCTGCAAAGTGGAGCAAATAGTATATCTGAGACCTGGAACCCGGCTTGCGTTGCCACTCCGCTCGTCAGGTAAAACTTTGTAAAGATTTACAACCCGATTGGATGATGATCGCCAGCGGGAAGACTCCAACAATCCTCATGCGCAATCTCAAATTGCTCCTGGCCTATGACGGCACGGAATTCTCTGGCTGGCAGGTCCAGCCCGACGCGGCCACGGTCCAGGGCACATTAGCCTCCGCCATTGGACGTGTAACCGGCGAAAGCGTCTTGCCCCAGGGCTCCGGCCGCACCGATGCCGGGGTGCATGCCCTCGGCCAAGTGGCCACATTCGCTATCCAATCGCCCATTCCGCCGGACAACCTTGTAATCGCGCTGAACGACGTTCTCCCCTCCTCGATCCGCGTACTTGAAGCCACTGAGGTACCCGCTGAATTTCATGCCCGAAAGTCCGCCCGCGCCAAGACGTATCGCTACACCATGTTTCGCGGCGCCATCTGCCCACCCTTCCGGGCCAGGTATGTGTGGCACTATCCTTACCCGTTGGACGAAGCTATGATGCAAGAGGTAGCCGCCGGCATCGTGGGCGAGCACGATTTCACCTCATTTGCCGCGGTGGATCCTGAACGCCGACAGGAAGACGAAGTCTCGGATATCCGGCAAAACGTCCGGCAAATTTTCTGTTCAAGCTGGCGACGGGAGGCCGAGGAACTTATCTACACCGTCCGCGGCAGTGGATTCCTGCACCATATGGTGCGCAATCTGGTAGGAACGTTTCTGCTGGCCGGCAAAGGCTCACTGAAGCCGTCCGATTTGTTGCAGATTCTCGCAGCCCGCTCCCGCTCAGCCGCAGGGGCTACAGCCCCGGCAAGCGGCTTGTGCTTGGTAAGGGTAGAGTACTAACCGCTCATGTGCCATGTGGCCACGTGAACGTGTGGCGCGGGCGCCCTCGCCCGCGTAAGCTTTAGTCATAGATGGCCACTGATCTCCAGATCGCCGCCCGCAACGTAGTTTCGGTTAATCCCGCCACCGGCGAGACTCTGCACGAATTCGAATGCACATCAGCGCCGGAGGTGCAAGCCGCGGTTGTACGCGCTCATGTTGCACAGCCCCAATGGGCGGAGCTCGGCCTTCGCAAACGGATTACGATCCTGCGCGAGTTCCAGCGCCTTCTGCACCAGAAAAAGTCCGATGTTGCGCAACTGGTCACCCGCGAAGCCGGCAAGCCGTACGTCGAAGCCCTGCTTACGGAAGTGATGGTTGTGCTCGACGCAGCCCGCTTCCTGATCGAAAATGCGTTTCGGTTTCTGCGGGACGAGCCGGTCCCACACGGCAATCTGGCCATGAAGACCAAATCCGGACGCCTCCTGCGTGAGCCCTACGGTGTGATCGGGATCATCTCGCCGTGGAATTATCCTTTTTCGATTCCAGCCACGGACAGCCTTGCCGCACTAGTCGCCGGAAATGCGGTAGTCCTGAAGCCGTCGGAACTTACTTCACTCAGTGCGGTCGAGTTGGCGGCCCTGCTCCATGCAGCGGGAGTCCCGAAAGAAGTTTTCCAGGTGATCCCAGGCGATGGCGTCACTGGCGCGGCGCTGATTGCTTCCGCCATCGACAAGTTGCTGTTCACCGGAAGCGTTGCCACCGGGAAACGGATCGCGCAAGAGGCGGCAGCTCGCCTGCTGCCGGTGGTGCTGGAGCTGGGCGGCAAAGATCCCGTGCTCGTGCTCGACGACGCCGATATAGAAATCGCCTCCAGCGGCGCCGTCTGGGGCGCTTTCGTGAACGCAGGTCAGGCCTGCCTTTCGGTCGAGCGATGCTACGTTCATCGCCGCCTGTACCAGCCCTTTCTCGACGCCTGTGTGCGCAAGACCAGGCAACTGCGGGTGGGCAATGGCATGGATCCGGAAACTGATGTTGGGCCGATGATCAACGAACGCCAACTGCTCAATGTGGAATCGCAGGTTGAAGACGCCCGGTCGTGCGGGGCGCGTGTGCTGGTGGGCGCGAACCGCTTGCCGGCACTGGGGCCGAACTTCTACGCGCCCACCCTGCTTGCCGACGTTACGCCCGCAATGCGCATCATGCGGGAAGAAACCTTCGGCCCGGTACTGCCCATCATGCCGTTCGACAGCGATGAGGAAGCCATGCACCTCGCGAACCAGTCGGAATACGGACTAGCGGCCAGTGTGTGGACTCGCAATCGCGCGCGCGGCGAGGCCATAGCCCGCCGTATTCGGGCAGGGACGGTGATGGTGAACGACGTGCTCTCGTGCTTCGGGATCAGCGAAGCGCCGCACGGCGGCGCAAAAGCCAGCGGGATAGGCCGCTCGCACGGACGTCTGGGCCTTGAGGAGATGGTACGAACAAAGTATCTGGATTCCGACCGCCTGCCGGGAATGGAAAAAGTCTGGTGGTACGGATATGGAGAAGCGTTTGCGCGCCAGATGGAAGGCCTGCTCGACATGCAGTTTGCCCGGAACTGGACGCAGCGGCTGCGAGGCGCAGTAACAGCCGCGGGAGCACTGAAACGCAAGTCTTCGTCATCCTGAGCGCAAATCTCCGATTCGCTGGCGAATGTGCCGACTCCAGATGTAGCCCAGCCGAAACTGCTTCGAGTAAAATAAAGCCTGAATCCGGCGGCACTTTTGCCGCAGCGACGAGGACACTTCTTTTGGCCACCACCACAACCGCCCCCCCGCAGCTTCCACATCACAAAGTCAAATTCAAGAAACCAGGGCAGCGCTCCTGCAACGAAAAGGACGCCAAGGGCAAGTTCTGCGGAGGGCATCTTAAGCGCTGGTTTTATACCACGGACGTCGTCGAGCAAGGCTGTGGTGACGCCGAGAAGGCCTGGGGGCCGAATGCGGAAGTTTATCGCTGCGAGCACTGTAAGACCCTTTATTTGCCCAACCCGGATGGGGTCAGTGGGTTGAATGTGGCAGGGCAGGGACAAACTTCGGTGTTCGGATTGACGGTCGCGCCGAAGAAGTAGCAGAACGAGTAACTCTCCCACGCGGAGGCGAAGGCCAAAATCGCTGTGAGACCTTCAGAACTCATTTACGACTGGAATCAAACGGATGCTGCCAGACTGCGTCCCCGGGGCCAGGTACTGCTCAACGACGAGACCTTGCGCGACGGCCTGCAATCGCCTTCCGTGCGCGATCCCTCCATCCAGGAAAAAATTCAAATCCTTCATTGCATGGAATCCCTGGGCATCAACTCGCTTGACCTCGGACTGCCCGGTGCGGGACCGAGAGCTTTGGCGGACTGCGAAGCCCTGGCTCACGAAATCATCCACCACAAAATGAAGATTCGAGCCAACTGCGCCGCTCGCACCCATGAGAATGACATTCGGCCAATCGCCGAAATTGTGCAGCGCACCGGACTGAATATCCAGGCGGCAACCTTCATTGGGTCCAGCCCGATCCGCCGCTTCACCGAGGGCTGGACTGACGACTTCTTGCTCGAAACCACCGAGAAGGCCGTCAAATACACAGTGTCGCTCGGCCTCGAGTCCATGTACGTCACCGAGGACACCACTCGCTGTGATCCGGAAATGGTCAAACGTCTCTACTCCGCGGCAATCAACTGCGGGGCGCGGTCGATCGTGGTTTGCGATACCGCTGGGCACGCCACACCTATGGGAGCGTTTGCCCTGGTGCGGTTTGTCATTGAAGAAGTGGTCAAACCCTCCGGCCAACAGATACGGGTGGACTGGCACGGGCACTGCGACCGAGGCCTGGCCATCGCCAACTCCATGGGCGCCCTGATGGCGGGTGCGGAATGCGTGCATGCCTGCGCGCTTGGGATCGGTGAGCGGGTCGGCAATACCCAAATGGACCAGATGCTGGTCAATCTGAAACTGATGGAGGTCGCGCCCTGGTCCGAACAGGACCTGACCGGGCTGAAGGAATATTGCGAGGCAGTGTCAAAGGCCACGGGTGTGCCAATTCCAGCAAACTATCCTGTGGTAGGCCATGACGCGTTCCGCACCGCTACTGGAGTTCACGCCGCTGCCGTTATCAAGGCTTACAAGAAAAAAGATACTGAACTCGCAAACGCGGTCTACTCCGGAGTGCCCTCGCAGCTGTTTGGTCTCGAACAAATTATTGACATCGGGCCGATGAGCGGCAAGTCCAATGTGCTGTTCTGGCTGGAACGCCACGGCGTTCCCCCGACCGATGACGTTGTCGAGCGAATTTACAAACGCGCCAAAGCTTCCGATCACACCCTGACTGAACCAGAAATTCTCGAGTGCGTAGGCAGGACAAAAGCCAACTGAGATCGCTCCCAGGCGTCACAAAGCCACCTCCATCCACCGCCACAGCATTGTAAGATGAAAAATCAGTCGTTGGTCGTCAGACAGTCGTCACTGACAACAGAGAACTGACAACTGAACTGAATATGAACTAAGCGAACATCGTAAGGTTCCGAGGCTTCAAGTCTCGCTGACGACTGAAGACCGACGACTGACGACATAAGTTGAAGCCCATGCCCCCCAGACCGAGTGCCGAGGTGTCGGAGATGTTTCCCAGCGTTCAGCAGGAAATCGCAAGCCTGTGCGCATCGCCGGAAATTCGCTCCGCCTTCACCTGGTTTCGCGCCCAGGAGCCGCAGTTTGCGCAGTGGCAACTGGAACTGGCGCGCATTGCCGCGCCGCCGTTCGGCGAGAGCGCTCGCGGAGCATGGCTGGCGGAAAAATTCAAAGAGCTCGGCCTGGACCCGGTCCTCACCGACGAAGTCGGTAACGTCTTCGGTACACGCAGCGGCTACGGGCACGGTTACGTTTCCTTGAGCGCCCACCTGGATACCGTATTCCCCGCCGGCACGCCGCTGAACGTGCGCCAGCAGGGCAGCCGCCTGTACGGACCCGGCGTTTCGGACAACGGAGCCGGCGTCACCGCGATACTGGCCATCGCCGCCGTGTTGCAGGCAGTGGGCCTGCGCCATGCGCTGCCACTACTGTTTGTCGGCAATGTCGGGGAAGAGGGTGAAGGCGATCTGCGCGGTATGCGCCATATCTTTTCCACGCCGCACTGGAAGGATTCCATCCACTACAGCCTGGTGCTCGATGGCGCGGGCTCGGACACGATTGTCGCTGAAGCCCTGGGCAGCCGCCGTTTTGAAGTCATCGTCCGCGGCCCGGGAGGGCATTCCTGGAGCGATTTCGGTGCCCCCAACCCCATCGTCGTGCTGGGGCGCGCCATTCAGTCCTTTGCGCAAACTCCGGTTCCGGCTTCGCCCAAGACGACCTTCAACGTTGGGGTGATTCGTGGCGGCACTTCGGTTAACTCTATTCCGGAATCCGCCAGCATGCGGGTGGACATCCGCTCCACCTCGATGGCGGAAATAGAGCGCCTGGAGCGGGCCTTGCGCTATGCCCTGGATCAGGCGGTTGAGGAGGAATCGCAAGCCACTGAAGCCCGTGTCCCTTCTCGCCGCCGGCCCTTCGGACTCAGTTGCGAACTGGTGGCGATCGGCAATCGACCGGCTGGCGAGCTCCATCCCAATGCCCACATCATGCAAGTGATCCGCGCGGTGGACACGCAGCTGGGAAACGCAGCCCAAATTCAGCGCGCTTCCACCGACGCCAACATCCCGCTGTCTCTCGGACTCGAAGCTATCGCCATCGGCGGCGGCGGTACTGGCGGCGGAGCCCACACCTTGCAGGAATGGTTCGATTGCAGCGGACGCGAGCTTGGACTCAAGCGCATTCTGCTGACTCTGCTCGGCCTTGCCGGGAGAGCCTTATGAACCGGAGAGCTCTATCGCCGGGGAAGCTATGGACGGGAGCGCTATGAAAATGACAAGCGCAGTTTTTCTGCTGGCCGCGGTGCCCACAGTCATGGCCCAGACCTTGCCTTCGCAACCGAAAGCGGATGTCATTTTCCTTCATGGAAACATTTACACCGGAGTGGCGGATACATCCTCGTTTCACGCCAACCCGCGCGCCGAAGCGCTGGCCGTCCGCGATGGCCGGGTTGCCGCCGTGGGCCGCGACGACGAAATCCTGAAGCTGAAGGGATCGGCGACCACGGTCGTCGATCTCGCCGGACACTTCGCCATGCCCGGATTCAACGACGCTCACATGCACTTGGCCAATGCAGGTTTCCGGCGGCTTACGGTAGAACTGGGCGGCGTGAAATCGCTGACCGAGTTTCGTGACCGCATCCGTGAGCGCGTGCAGACCGCCGGACCGGGCGAATGGATCGTTGGCGGCGGCTGGGACGAATCATTGTGGCCGGTGAAGGCATTGCCCAGCCGCTGGGACGTTGATGAAGTCACCACCGACCATCCCGTTTTTCTGCAACGCGTGGACGGACACATTGCCGTCGCCAACACCAAGGCTCTTCAGTTGGCCAGCATCACGGTGGCCAGCAAGGATCCGCAAGGCGGAAAAATCGATCGCGACTCCAACGGGCAGGCCACCGGCATCCTGCGCGAAACCGCGCGGGAGGCGGTGACCGCCGTCATCCCCCGGCCCACGCATGACCGTCGTCGCCAGGCTATTGAAACCGCGCTGCAGGATCTGGCCCAGTCGGGCGTCACTTCCGCGCAGGACAATTCCGACGCCGGAGACGCACAGCTGAGCTGGGACGATTTCCAGATTCTTGAGGAAATCGAACGCGGCGGAAAGCTGACCGCGCGCGTCTCCGAATGGATGTCCTTCAATGACCAGTTGAGCAATCTGCAAGCCCATCGCGCGTCCCATCCTCAGTCGGACAATATGCTTCACACCGGCATGCTCAAGGGCTTCATGGATGGATCGCTGGGCTCGCGCACCGCCGCGCTGGTCGATCCCTACGCCGATAACGCCGCCAATTTCGGCCTTCCGCAGTTCGATCAGGCGAAGCTTACCGAGATGACCAAAGAGCGAGTCGACGCAGGCTTCCAGATCGGGTTCCACGCGATCGGGGATAAAGGTGTGCAGATGGCCCTCGATGCTTTCGCCGCCGGCGCACGCCCCGACCTTCGCTTACGGATCGAGCACGCGCAGGTCACGAATCCCTTGCAGGTGGCGAAGTTCAAGGAGTTGAAGGTGATCGCCTCCATGCAACCGAATCACCTGCTCACCGACATGAACTGGGCCGAGGCGCGCCTGGGTCCAAAGCGGGCGGCGCACTCCTATGCGTGGGTGGAGTTTCTAAGGAGGGGAGTGACCCTGGCCTTCGGGACGGATTATCCAGTGGAGCCGGTCACGCCCTTCCGCGGGCTCTACGCGGCGGTGACCCGAAAGAGCGAAGATGGCAAGAAGGAATACTATCCCGAGCAGAAGCTCAACATGGAACAGGCGATCGCCGCCTACACCACGGGCTCGGCGTTTGCCGAGTTTGCCGAGAAGGAAAAGGGGACGCTGGCACCGGCATGTTCGCTGACCTCGTCGTCCTCGATCGGGATATCACGTCCGTTGCGCCGGAGAAGATTCTTGGGACCAAGGTGCTGCGCACGGTGGTCGGCGGCAAGACTGTCTACGAAGCCAAGTAAGTGTGAGAAGTGTTCCACGTGGAACATTTTGCACTTGCTATATTGTACGTACATTAATGCACGTGATTCTTCGTAACACCATCAAACAGCAGGGGTAAGAGGTAAGACCACGCGGCGGTGCCGGCGCAGCATGGCTGGCCCTTACTCTCGTAATACCTGAACCATGCTCTCCATTGTGCGACGTCTGTTTTTCGAAGTAGTATCTAATCCTTCCCCTAACGTTGTAGGCAGAGGTATTGCACCAACCGGAGTAACGAAACAGGTCAACCGTTCCGCTCTGATCTTGCCTTGGAGGGCAAATGCGACCTCTTCTCAATTCTCTTGCGATATTTCTGCTGCTGATTCCTTCAGCGGCGCAAACAGCCACGGCTAGCGGGCAGAGGGCTCGAGTCTTCATCTCAGATAGTCAATCCTGGGAGATGTCTGGAAACGCTGGCGGTTCCAGCGGAGCCTTTGCCGCTCATAGCGCTGGTGGCGCGCGTCCGCAAACGGCCGAAATCATCAAAACATTTGGCGAGCGCTGTCCAGACGTGATCATCAATAACAAACCAGACAAAGCAGACTATGTCGTCCTTCTCGATCACGAAGGTGGCAAAGGCCTGGTAAAGCGCGACAACAAGATGGCGGTATTCAACAAAGATGGCGATTCCATAGTGAGCCATTCCACTCGCTCCCTGGGCAACGCGGTGAAAGATGCGTGCGATGCGATTACAGCGGATTGGCCAGCCAGGGCTGCAAAGAGTGCCGCGGCGAGTCAGGCGGCTCAACCATTGACAGTTGCTGATAAATCGATGGGAGCCTCATCCGCAAGCAAGATTTCGGTCTCGTCAATTCCCGCCAACGCCGATATTGAAGTGGATGGGAGTTTTGTTGGGAATACGCCATCCCTAATCGATGTAACTCCCGGAGAGCATTCGGTTGTCGTCAAGAAAACAGGCTACAAGAGCTGGGAACGCAAGCTTAAGGTTACAGGCGGCTCGATCAATGTCTCGGCAGAATTGGAAAAGGCTCCTTGAGAGCCGGCTGCCCCACCCTTCGTCCCTTGAAGGGTGGCATTTTCACGGCCGTCTCCCGCTTGGGATTTCTTGTTGACTTCTGAAGCGACCCTCGTCCCCCGAATGCACTGATAATCCCCATCACCCATCCTTTTCGCAAAATACGCGAAAAGGATGGGGCACCCGGCACAGACCGCGGCAGACATGGACCACCCGCCAATACCTTTGTGGTGACGTGAATTTCAGGCCGGAGTTTTGTTACCAGGGCTGCCCCCATATCTCTTGAAATACGCGTGAGTTTTACGAGATTCCCAATACTGCTCCATGTGGCTTTTCTCCAGTATTGCGGTCACGCTCTCTGAAATGAGAATCGGATGATCGGGGTTGTCTCTAAAACATGACTCCCTCGTTTCAAACGGTACTCCCTTACCGACATTTAACATGAATATGAGTCCAAGCATGTGTGTATAAAATGTCTTCCAACCTGTGCGCGTGGTCTTTACGGGAACATTAAGCGTCAGTTGAACCCTGTGCGGCGGCGAAAGTGTAACCCAAAGAAACATCCATTTCGGGAAGTCCGATTCACCTTTGAGCCAAGTCCGCACCGGCTCGCAGTACGGCCCCAATTCGATCATTGGTTCCGTCGTATTTCCCTTCCAAGAATGTATGGCCGCCTTCCAGAAGATCCCCATTCCGAAATGAACCAGCTTGTGAACGTCGAGAAGGGGATTTTGAGCAGCGAAATAGAGAGCGCCATCCGGACCCTCCGCCGCGACCGGTCCGCTTGCCACAAGGTCGTAGAGCGGAAATTTCCTTTCAGCCGTACAAAGCTTTGAATTCACCCACGACTCGCCACCCTTATTGAGAATGTCTTCGCAGTCTGGGCACAGAAGATAGTCTTGTGTTTCCCTGTCGGTCGGGAATATGACTCCATCGCCGACCCTGATAGGAGTCGCGTTTCCATGACGAAGATAGTCATACAAAGAAGCGGGGATCAGATGGCTCGAAACCAAGTCCTTTTCGAGCCAGCACATTTTGCAGATCCCACTCTTCATCTCAATGGCCTCTCATCATGAGACAGGCTTGGATGAAAGTGACGCCCAGAATCACTACCGTAAGAGCAAGGTTGATCATCCATAGACGAGAGCTTGACCTATCCAGACGCAAGATGGCTTTCCCGAGCGCAGCAACCGTCCGCCTCAACTCGAAGTCATGAACGTTAGAGCCGGTAGTCACGTCCGCCAGCACCTCATCAAACCGTTTTTCCAGATCGTCAGGCATTTGCCCTCCAGTGTCGTGCTTCTTCGCCGAGCGCCCCATACATCGCGGGTGCCCTCAGGGGCTAAAGCCCCGCGTCTTTATTAGCTCATATGCGGCACGGCTGAAGCCGTGCCCTCCCCGGATTGTCCGTCCTGAACTGTATGGCGCATGCGCCCACTACTCGATGCGTGGCGCGGATCCCGGGCAAGGGTTCTACCTCCGCTTAACGGAAGCACGGCTCCCGCGTGCCAAATATTGATGGTCGAGCGCCTGGCGTATCAGGGTTTTGATCACTGCTTGTCGACTGATGTTCAATTCCCTGGCGGCCTTGTCCAGTTCTTCCAGCATGCCTGGCGCCAAGTCAACATTCACCCTTTGTATCGGACGCGCCATGCGCCTATTGTTGGTGAAGAACCGTGATACATCCTTTCCTTCGTCCGCAAGGCGGGCGATGGTTTCTGCCGATACTGGCTTCCGACGTCTACGAGTGTTCTGCATAAAGTTGCTGCTCCTGCCTGGTTGCCTTCCAGAGAGTCACGAGGTGGTAGTACTCGCCTTCTTCGTCCTCCCGCACATCGAAAATGACGGAGTACAAGTGCTCTCCCACCCAACCGATCGCCCGGTACTGTTCGGGCAAATCCGAGCGCTGGTCAAGGTAGTACGGGTGCGAGAAGACCTCTTGTACCTCTTCGAATCCGACACCTCATTTTTGGGTTTGCCCTTAACCGCTCGCTCTTTCCCTCATCAAAGTCAAACCGCATTGGTATAACAGTTATACCACATTAGGCGGGCGGCTGCCCACCCTTCGTCCCCGCGCTGCACGAATGATCTCCTTCACCCACCCTTGCGCACAGAACGCGCAAGGATGGGGCACCCGCCTCCGGAATAGAGCGCTGCTCCCAGGCTGCTCCAGTGTTATGTTATGGGTCACGGGGCGCACGGAACAGGCCCTGGCAGCCATCTCTATGCGGGCGGAATTGGCTCTGCTAGAATGTCGCGGTTTAGCGAAAGGAGCTACCGTGGCGAAGAAGATTGATCCTCTCAACAAGAAAAACTATGGAGCAGTATCGACCATGCTTACCGTCTCCGACGTGAAGGCGGCGATGGCGTTTTATCAGAAGGCTTTTGGGTTTGCCAAGCGTGGCGTGATGAATGGCCCGGATGGCAAGCCGATCCATGCCGAGCTAACGTTGCGTGGCACGACTTTGATGCTGGGACCGGAAAACCCCGAGCGTGGCGCGCGCAGCGCCAAGACGGTTGGGGCGTCGCCGGCGAGCCTGTTTATCTACGTGGAAAATGTGGACAAGACCGTCGCAAAGGCCGCGGGTCTCGGAGCAACCCTCCAAGGCCAGGTCACGGACATGTTTTGGGGCGATCGTTGCGGCATGCTGGTTGACCCCGACGGCTACGGATGGATGGTCGGGACACACAAAGCTGAACCCACGATGCAGGAAATGAAAAAGAAAATGGCCGAGCAGTTCGGGCCGAAGCCGGCCGCGGTCGTTGCGGCTTAACCGGGCCCTCACTTTCTGAATCTGTTGTTAGCAGCGGTTCTATACTGAGGATGTAGCTGGACAGGTTACACCACGGTTGCGAAGCCCCGAGCACGCGCTCGGGGCTTTTGTTTGCTTGCGAGAGCTCTTTGATCGACTCCGTTTGGATCTGATGGAAGGAGCGAGATAAGCACCTCAGGGGCTGAAGCCCTACTCATTTGGGACACTTATTGCAGGGCTAAAGCCCTGCTCCACCCAAGAACCAGCCCTGCCCCACCCGAGAATCTCACCCCAGCGCGAAGTGATGATCCCCATCACCCACCCTTGCGCACAGAACGCGCAAGGATGGGGCACCCGCCGGTTGGGAGGCGTCCTCACTGCCGTTGTTTCAGCTCCGGCGCGGACGTCTCCTCCGTCGGCACTTTCATCGTCGCGAGCTCTACCACCGACATCTTTCCGTCGGTGACGATGTCGTCTCCGGTGGCGTTTGACGCGGTGCGAGGGGCGTGAGGACGGTCTATGTCGACATAAGACGTGGCGGTTCCTACGAAGAGCAGGTCGGTTTCGACCCAGTCGCGCTCGCGATCGATGTGCGGGTCGATGCGGTGGGACCACTTTGTGCCGCCTCGACTGTTGGTGGTGGCGATGTCGTGTGTCGCCGCGCCCACCCAGACTTCCCGTCCGTTGTACTTCTTGGCGAGCTTCCAGATGCGCACGTGATGGCGCTTGGCAAAAGTGTTCAGGGATTTCTGGAATACCAGGTCGGGCGGGCGGTCGTTGATCAGCAGCGCGGAAACCGGGGCGCCTGCGTAGCCGCTCTGCCGCATTGTGGCTTGCACTGCCTTCAGAGCCGAACCTGCGTTCAGATCGTCGGCCTCAAACCATCGGGCTTCCTGAAAGGCTGTGACCAGTTCTTTCTGCGAGCCGATGAACATGAGATTGGTCACGTCCGAAAGCGTCTTGTTGGGAGTGTGGGTGCGCATAGGTGCGGAGGCGACCAGTTGCTGGAGCTGGGCGTCGACCGGGAGGCGTGGCCATCCCGACCAGGAATCTTTCTGCTTGAGCATGGATGCGCGCACCACCTGCACCTGAATGTCAGTGCCGGCGGGAAAGACAACCTCGCGGCGCAGCGACAGGCCATAGACGGTCTGCACGCCCTTGACGGTGTAACCCGCGATGGGATTGGCGGCGCTCAAGGCGGTCATCACGAGGGAAGCTTTCTTCGAAGCGTGGGGCTGAATGATTCCAAGAATCTCGTTGTTGCGGACGGTCTCGCGGGCATTGTCCACATCGAGAACGCGAGCGTAGAGGGGAGAACGCTGGCCGTCCTTGTGAATAATGTTCGAGAAGTCGAGCACCAGGCGGGGCCGCGAATATTTGTCGGGGGCTTTGGCCGCAAACAGCACCGTGCCGTTGACCTTGGTTCCGGGCGAGACCAGCAGGTCGCCGTCCTTGCAGGCGAGCAGCTCTCCGCTCCTGCACATGGGATAGGTGACAGTGGCCTCCAGTGGATCACCGGTGCGCGAGCGGTCGCTGTAAACGGGGGCATCGAGCCGGATCGACATGGTCGCACCGGGAGCCAGATCGGCCTTGTGCGACAACGCAACCGCCGCGGCAGGAGTTGGAAGACAAACCGACATTTGGCTAAAAAAATTGTAGAAGGCGACAAGAAAGCCGCTGGTGGCGCCCTGTTCCACCAGTAACGTTTGCATTTCAAAGCTCGGGGAGTAGAGCAGATAGTCGAGCGCGGTGTCCTGATAGACGTCCTGCTTGTTGATGTCCACGCCACGTTGAATCAAGGCGTCGGCAATTTCTTCATACGCGACCAGTATGTTTGGCTTGACGTGGTAGCTGGATCCGAAGATGGCCCAGTGCAGCGCGGTCCGCCCCTTGGGATCGGTTGCTTTCAGGTCGGCGCCACCATCGATCAGCTCTTTGGAGTGAGCCAGCCGGGCGAGGACCTGCTGTTCCTTGGTTTCTCGCGTGGCCTGGTAGAGCTCTTGCAGGAGCGGGGGAAGATTGGAAACGTCCAGTTGGACGGCCGCAGGCGCTAGTTCGTCATCCGGGGGCTCCTCCTGCGAATCTGCGTCCGAATGCGGCATTTTGTTTTCTGGTCATCACTGTTCTTGACGGGCTGGCCTGCGGGCGAGGCTTCTGATCGGAAAGGGTGCGCTCCTCCAGTGCTTGGCATTGTGACAGCAATCACGCAAAGCGTAAGAAATAGAGAGCTCAATATCGACCGTGCTGACATGAACTTCCTCGGATGGAATTCGCGAACCACTACCGGTCGGAAAGTGCGCGCCCGGCGGGCCAGCTGCGGATTAATTTTTGCGTGGTAAGACTACCATCTGAGGGACTGGCTTGTGAATTTGGGAATGGGGCGGCGGGGGAAGTGGCTAAGTGAAAGACTGGAGGACGGGGCGGGAGTCGAACCCGCGATGATCGGCTTTGCAGGCCGATGCCTTACCACCTTGGCTACCCGTCCCGGTGGCCCCTGACGAACAGGACCGCACATAGGAAGTCAGTCTATCGAGATAGTAGACAATAGGTCAACACTACGAAAGCGGGCCCTCCAAAAAGAAGAACGACAAACGACAGACGGCCAAGAGCCAGGTTTACGGTTTCACTCCCAGCTGCCAGAACAGAAACGAATAGATATCCGTTCCTTCCTCAATCAGCTTCGAAATCGGTTTGCCCTGACCGTGACCTGCTTTGGGTTCAATGCGCAGCAGGATGGGGCGGTCTTTGCTCTTGCCGTTGGCGGCTTCGGCTTGCATCAGCGCAGCCATTTTCTTGGCATGCATGGGATCGACGCGGCTGTCGCTGTCGGCCGTCATGAACATGATTGAGGGATACTCCGCACCGGGTTTTACGTGATGGTAGGGCGAATAGGCGTAGAGCCAGTCGAACTGTTTCGCGTCTTCGGACGAGCCGTACTCCGGGACCCAGAATTTCGCGATCAGAAAATTCTGGTAACGCAGCATGTCGAGCAGCGGAACCTGGCAAACCACCGCGCGGAACAGGTCGGGACGCTGCGTGATCATCGCGCCCATCAGCAAGCCGCCGTTGGAGCCGCCCTGGATGGCGAGGTGGTCTTTGTCGGTGATCTTGTCGGAGATCAGGAACTCGGCGGCGGAGATGAAGTCGTCGAACACGTTTTGTTTTTTATCCAGCATGCCGGCGCGGTGCCACTCCTCGCCGAACTCGGAGCCGCCGCGCAGGTTGGCCACGGCGTAGACGCCGCCATGCTCCAGCCAGAGATAGCGGCCGCCGGAAAACGTTGGAGTGAGGCTCACGTTAAATCCGCCGTAGCCGGTGAGCAGAGTGGGATTCTTGCCGTTGAGTTTCAACCCCTTCTTGTGAAAGACAAACATCGGAACCCTGGTGCCGTCTTTCGATGTGTACCAAACCTGGCGGACTTCATATTGCGACGGGTCGATGCCCGGAGTGGATACCTTGTCCCATAGTGCAGTTTTGCGGGAGGCCAGCTCGACCTGGTAGACGGACGGCGGAACCGTGAATGACTGGAATCCGAAGAAAGTTTCCTTGCGGTCCCAACGTCCGCCGAGGCCCTCGATGGAGCCAATGCCGGGAAGTTCGATGTCGCCCAGGGCCTTGCCTTCGAGATCGAAAAGCTTGAGCTGCGAGCTGGCGTTCTTCTCGTACTGGGCCAGGAGTTTTCCGTCGACAATAGCGGTGCCTTGCAGAATGGCGTCTGACGCCGGAATGATTTCCTTCCAGTTGGCGCGGGCGGGATTGGCCGCGTCCACCACGAACAGGTGGAAGTGCGGCGCATCTTCATTGGTGGTGATGTAGATCTTTCCGTGGAAAATCTCGCCGTTGTAGTGAAAATCTTTGCCGCTTGTGAGTTCGACTGGCGGCGTGCCTGATTTCAAGTCCCGCAGGAAAAGTTCGTTCTTGCCGGCGGAACCTTCATAAGCGGTCAGAAGCAGCCAGTTGTCGTTGTCGTCGGGCAGCTGGGAGACGAGGATTTCTTCTTTCTTGCGGCCTTCGCCCCAGATCAAAGGGTCGTTCTTTGGCTCAGAACCAAGGGCGTGATAAAAAATGTGCAGATAGTAGACATCATCGCCCTCGGGCACTTCACCTTTCCTGGGATTGCGTCCGTAATAGAAACCGGAATTGTCTTTTTTCCAGGAGACCTGGGCGATGCGTGTCTGTTCGATTGTGTCCGGCAGCAAGTTGCCGGTGGCAGTCTCAATCACGTGCAGGGTGCTGTTTTCGGAGCCACTGGCCGACGTCCCGTATGCGACGTACTTGCCATCGTCCGAGGGGAACCACCAGTCCAGGGCAACCGTGCCATCCGCCGACAGTTGGTTAGGATCGACTAGGACACGGTCTTTGCCATGCAGACCTTCACGCACCAGCAGCTGGGGTTGGTTCTGCGTGCCTTCGCGCCGGGTATAAAAATAGTAGGGCCCGCCGATCTGTGGCGTGCCGATTGTGCCGATGGAAAGAAGCTGCGACAGCCGCTGATGGATCTGCTCGCGTCCCGGCAGGGGATCGAGAATGCTGCGCGTGTAAGCCAGTTCCTGGCGCACATATTCCTGCGAATCCGCGCTGCTGGCGTCCTCCAGCCAGCGGTAAGGATCGGCAATCTTGTGACCGTGAAGGGTCTCCTCGACCACATCCACCTTGACCTTGGGCGGTCCCGCCGCCGGTGTCGTGCTGGCGGAAGATCCATCCCCCGCCCAAGCCACCGCCACTAGCACCGTCACAGCCAAACCCGCAAATATCCAGAGCAAACGAAACCCTCCTGCCATAGATCACCTCGAAAGTTGTCTGCAAACGCTATTCTGGCAGACGCTATTTAGCAGACGCCATCAGGCACACAAGGTTATCAAAAACCCAATCCGGAAGTTTTCAGCGGGTGCATCCGGATGCTAGTATAGGAAGGATCAACACAGGCGACGCATGGCCTCATGCGCGCCACGACACTCCTCAGTAGCTCAATGGCAGAGCATCCGGCTGTTAACCGGAGGGTTGTAGGTTCGAGTCCTACCTGAGGAGCCATCTCTTTTGAAAGTACTTAGCCTCGATCTCTTTACTTTACTGTGCCGCATTTCCGAAAACCACGCGGAAAGCGTAGGCATACTTGCCGACGGCGTGCGCCGGAAGTTGGATGTGCAAACCATCGGACTGTTGCCGGAACTGGAGCTTGGCGTCAGACCCGAGGAGGGCCACCGAGGCGATCTTCTGTGCACCGACCGCGGTTCCCAGGGACTGGATGACTGTCTCTCCGCTGGTAGGCCAATCAAGTTCAATCGCATACAGGTCGTTGCCCTTGGTGGTGAAGCGGAAGTCCTCGGCGGTGTAGGTGGCGGTGTCGGTGTCATGGAACGAGCCGGCTGCGACCTTGGTTGGACCCTCTCCATAAATTTTCCAGCGACGCGTACCGAAAATGGCATCGCCGTTTACCGCCAGCCAGGCGCCGACATCGCGCAGCACTTGCTGAACTTCCTCCGGGATGGTGCCGTCGGAGCGCGGGCCGATGTTCAGTAGCAGATTGCCATTCTTGCTGACGATATCAATGAGCTGGTGAATTACAAACTGGGCCGACTTGAAGGTATCGTTCTTGATGTTGCCCCAGGACTTGTTGCTGATCGACGTGTCGGTCTGCCAGTACAGCGGGCGGATATCGTCGAGTTGGCCGCGTTCCAGATCGAGAACCGCGGAATGTTCCTGGAGAGCGTAGTCCTTGTAACTAATCACGCCGACGTGGTCGCCATACTTGAGCGAGGTGTTGTAGTAGAAGGCGGCGAAGCGGGTCAGGTTCGGGCGGACGTAAGGCTGGCCGATCCACCAGTCGAAGTACATGATGTCGGGATGGTATTTCTCGACAATCTCTGATGCGCGGGCGAGCCAGTCGTTAGCCCACGCTTGCGAAACATAAGTGAAATCGTTGGAGAGCGGGGTGCCGCGTTTATTTTCTAGCCAGTTGTGCGCGGGGCCATAGAAAGCGGCATATTGGGGATCGTTGATGTCGGAGGGAATGGCACGGCCGACGCCGAGAAAAAAATTATGCTCGACCCGGTGTGACGATGTTCCAAAGTGAAGGCCCTCTGCCCGCACTGCCTTTGCCAGGTCGCCAATTACGTCGCGGTGCGGACCCATCTTGGCTGCAGTCCAGTCGCTGAGGCCGCTGTCATACATGGCGAAGCCGTCGTGATGCTCGGCGACTGGAACTACGTATTTCGCGCCCGCCTCCTTGAACAGTTTTGCCCATGCCGCCGGGTCAAAACGTTCAGCCTTGAACATGGGAACAAGATCTTTGTAGCCGAACTTGTCCTGCGCACCGTAGGTGGCGATGTGATGCTTGTATTCTTCGGAGCCCTCGCGATACATATCGCGGGGATACCACTCGCTGCCGAATGCCGGGACGGAATAGACGCCCCAGTGAATGAAGATGCCGAACTTCGCATTCTTATACCACTCGGGGACTTCATACTTCTGTAGCGATTCCCAATCGGGACGGAATGGGCCCTGGTGGCCGGCGTTATCAACTTCCTTGAGCAAGGCGGAGCGCGGGGCATCGTACTTCGCGCTGGCCTTTTGCCATGCCTGGTCGATCACCGCTGGATCTTCTGTAGCAGTTGGAGCTGTCGGCGAGGCCGGAGCTTGCGAATTCATCAGGCTGGGGAGGAAAGCGAAGACGGCGAACACTAAGGCGCCTGCAGAAAATCTGCAGGTGGATGCGGATGGAAGGAGAGGCATGTGATGTTTTTTCCTTGTGATCGCTAGGTCGGTTCGGCTTTTTCTTGACTCGATGAACCGACTCGATGAACCTTGGGCCGTTCAAACTGTCTTACAATTTCCTCGCGCAGGCGGGCTGCAATATTTTCCTTCAGCAAGCCGCGTGGCTCGACGGCATCTTCTTGAGGATCGGCGTACACGGGTTTGGGTAATGTACCACGCTCTTGGCAGCCACCCAGAACCGAGTAGAATTCGAATAGACGAGACCAGAGTTGGCTGTTCGAGTGAGCTACTTGAGTAAAGCTACCGGAGTGAAGAAACGCCGCTGCCACTGAGCGAAATGTCGACCGTTGGTTCACCCCGGATAGTCTTCCGTTCCAGCAGTCGCTGCTGTACCCATTCCGCATTCTTTTGACGGTGACATAGTAAGCATGCATCAGGGCTTTCTTCCTCGCCAAAGCGTTGCGGGAGAATTCGCTAAAAGGGGGAAGACGAATGAAAACTACCTCCGCCTCGTTTCCGGGCTCACCGGATCAACTGATGCCAGCGATAACGAGCCCGCAATCTTCAGCACATACGCATACTGTCCAGGAAGCACGGCAGGAAGAGTGATTTTCGTATCGGCGCCCTGCTGCGACCAAACCAGGGGCTTTGCCTCGCCCAGCAGGTAGATCTGCGTCCCCGCTTTGGGTGAAAGCGACTTAAGCGTAATTGTGTCCGTCTTCGGTTTGCCAAGAAGCGTGGCGTAAACGGCAGAATCGTTTTGGGTAAACCGGAGACGAATGCCTTCGGAGGTCTGACCTTCCGCGGTTTGCCAGGGATGAGTGCCGTAGATGGCTTCGCCATTCTGCCCAAGCCAGGCTCCGAGCGCTTGCAGGCGCGTCATCTGAACGGGAGGAATCGTGCCATCCGCTTCCGGGCCCACGTCAAGGAGAAGATTGCCGTTCTTGCTCACGATATCCACCAAAAGGTAGATAAGCTCATCCGGAGCGATGGTTTCGGCTTCCCCTTCGGCGCGGTTATATCCAAACGAGCGTCCCAGGCCACGGCACTCTTCCCACTTGGTCGGACTGATCTTGTCTAACACCTGGTATTCCGGAGATTTGAAATCGGAATGCTTAACTCCAAACCGGTCGTCTATGACCCCATCCGGAACAGCGTTGTAATACTCCGCCATAAGTTCGAGCGGGTGGCCCGACTTGGGATAGTCGATGTCGTTCCAAAGTACAGCGGGACGGTAGCGCTCGATGAGTTCCCGAAATTGCGCGTCGGCGTACTTGCCATAGGCCTCGCTTTGAGGCTTTACTGACTGGTAATCAGCAGCCGACCGAATCGGACCAGGCACGAACGTCCAGTCATAGCCGCCCGAATAATAAAGACCCATGCGCAACCCCGCCTTGTTGACGGCTGCGGTCAAGTCGCCAACGATGTCGCGGGAGGCGTGTTGACGGTCCGCCGGTAGTTTGGGGTTCGGAGTCGCGCTAGGCCAGAGAGTAAATCCATCATGGTGCTTGGTGGTGAGAACGACATATTTTGCGCCGGCGTCGCGAAATGTCTTAGCCCACGCGTCGGGATTCCATTTTTGAATTTCCTTGTTGAAGATCGCAGCGAAGTTGTAGTAGTCGTAGTCAGGCCCGTAGTATTCACGATGGTAGGCCTGGGTCGGCGATCCCTCGATCCGCATTACGTTCAGGTACCACTCGGCGTATGGGTTGTTCTTGATGTAGTCGGGCGCGGTGAAGTCATGCTCGGGATGAACCAGCGGGGCCCAGCCCGGAACCGAGTACAGGCCCCAATGAATAAAGATTCCCAGCTTGGCGTCGGCATACCACTGAGGCAGTGGATGCTGATTAAGCGATTCCAGGGTTGCTTCGTAGCGCGATGGGGGCGCTGCCTGAACCGCTGAAACAGCAAAAAAACACAGCACCAGAATCAGAACTGTTCGGCGGAATTGCCAGGACATGGAAAAAATTGGAACCACTCGAGTTTTCATCCAGTAGGATCATAAGTGAGAGCTGTCAGAGATGGAAGACTTCTTCCAGCGGGTCCATGGCACGATCCGGCAAGACGCCATCCGGCTGTACGAAGAAGCCGGACATTTCGCGTTGCCAACGCTCGTTCACATCGCGCTTCGCCATTCCCGCGCGTGCGCGTTCGAAATCTTCGGTTTCGAGATAGCCGACAAGAAGGCCGTCAGGGCGCAGGAACAAGGAATAGTTGTTCCAACCGGTCTCGCGTAGAGCCGCCAGCATTTCGGGCCAGACCGTGCGGTGACGTGCTTTGTACTCGTCGAGGCGGTCTGGTTTTACCTGCAAGATAAAACAGATGCGTTTCATGCGATCTCCTGAAAGCTGGGGCCACGCGAGAGACGTAGCAAGCTACGTCTCTGCAGCAAAAAGGATATTCTGGGGCAATGTTACGCGTGCCCGCTCTTACGCGTACCCGCTCTTACGCGTACGAAGAGACGTTCTGCGAATTCCGCGCGGCGCGTTGTTTTGTAATCTGTTCGAGATAGCCGCTCTGGCGGAACGCCGTCATAGGGTCTTGGGGGAGACCTTTCGAATCCCGCCATTGCTGAATCGCCGGTCGAACGTCGGTGGCGAACGCGTCCTGCAGCAAAGACTCGGCTCGAACCAGATCACACGCTTTTTGGGCCCTGGCCAACTCCGGATACTCGACGATCGCCGCCTTGGAGAAGAGCATTTGTGCCATGGTGACGGTCTGGATCATGGCCTCGATCTTGCCTTTCAGGTTGTGACTCTGATCGATCATGTAGGCGATGTCCGCGCTGCTTGCCGGTCTCCCACTCGAAATAAAGAATCTCGTGAAAGATGCGGAAGACCTGATAGGGGTCGATCGATCCCAGAGTTAGATCATCGTCCGCGTAGCGCCGGTCGTTGAAATGAAATCCACCCAGCATCTCTTCGGCCAGGAGCCAGGCGACGATCTGCTCGATGTTCTGCGCGGAATAGTGATGCCCGGTGTCGACCAGAACCTTTGCCTGCGGGCCCGCGGTGCGTGCTAGTAGAAGTGCCATCCCCCAATCGGCAATGTCGGTGTGATAGAAGGCGGGCTCGAATGGTTTGTATTCGACCAGCAGACGCTGTCCGGGCGACATGGCGTTGTGCGTGGCTTTCAGATTCTCTTCGAACCATTGCTTGCGATGGCGGATGTTGGCGGTGCCGGGATAGTTGGAACCATCGGCGAACCACATGGAGATGTCGCGGCTTTCCAAATGGGTTGCGATCTCGATGCTATCGCGGGTGTGCTGCAGGGCGGTTTCGCGGATGGCGGGATCGGGATTGCCGAACGATCCGTATTTGTAGTGCTGGTCCTGAAAGAGGTTGGGATTGATTGAACCTGGCTGCACCCCGTATTTTTCGGCGAGACGTTTTACCGGGGCAACATCCTTCAACCCGTTCGGCATGTCCCACTGCACATGTAGCGCAACAGTGGGGCACGCACCCGTCAAGGCATGCACCTGCCCTGCATCACTGAACTTGTCCTCGACGGTGACCGCAGCCGCCAGCTGGATAAATTTTCCAAAACGGGTTCCAGTGTTGGCAAAACCCCATGAGGGCAGCTCGATATTAAAATTGTCGAGCGCGCGATGTACCGCTACTTCCGGTTTGTCCGTCATTCCAGTGCCTTTCCAGTCGGCCTTTGAACTTCTTTTACTGGTTCGAATTCACAAAGCGCAACACTTCCGGCAGATCACTGAAACTTCCGATCACACGCCGCATGCCCGGAACTCCGCTGCGCAGGAACGAAAAAAATATCAAGTGCAAGATCGCGCCGGTTTTCCGGGGCCCGATGTTGCGGGCTTCTGAATAATTTCGAACCCTTCTTATCGACGTGGTCCACGACAATGCTCCAGCTGGTCGATGATGCCGATCGTGTTCTGCATAGCACTCCTGCTGCGTATTTCCCCAGGTGAACAAGCCGTGACCACCCAGCACCACGCCGTCGCAGTTCGGGCTTTCCTGAACTGCACGCCGCAGCCTCATGGCCAATTCAAATCCTGGACGCTGCCAGGCGCTTGATTCACAAACCTTCTCCTCGCATCCCACTCAGCGGATCAACTTGCTGGATCTTCGAACTGGTGCTGCCACCGCCAAAGTAGGTAATGGGCAGATCGGAGCCCAATTGATTGGACCGGTAGCGCAACAGTTCGGGTTGGTCAAGACCGCGCGCGATCTTATCGCCCCAACGGTTTTCTAAATAGCGCAAACTTGTTTTGAGCTGCATGGGGTGCTCTCAGCGGAAAAGTAATTCGTGGCGGAGCTGCCTGACAGCCCCAAACCGGCCTGCCCGCGCCTCGAAGATCGCAGTTATAATACTCCGCCGATGCAATAGGGCAACAATTTCTATTAGAGAACTTTGTCGGAGGGGGAAAATGCAGGCACCGAGCTATGCAGTCTTGCCGCCTTGGGTCGCCCACGGACCGGTCACCATTTTGTGTTCGACATAGTTATAAGGCGCAACCCGGTGGCCGCTCAGCAGAGACAATCCCAAATGGATCAGGCGGGGACCATAACTTTGCGCCTCGTGAGAAACCGAGCCAATCAACGGGCTGTCAGAACGGGAGATCTCCTGGAGAGCTTCGGGGATACAATCCTGTCCGACGATCGCAACGTATTTCTCTCGCTGCAACTCTCGTACGGCCTGCACTGCCCCGAGCGCACTGGTGTCAGTTGCTGCAGCAATCAAAATTCCTCGATCTTTCGGGTGGCATTTCAGGAAATCGAGCATCAACTGGCAGCTTTTATCGCGCAATCCGCGCGCGTCCATGCGGACCAGAAACTCAGCCGGAATTCCCGGGAGTCGTGAGCGAATGGCTTCAAACGCTCCGGTAACACGGCTCTGCACCAGCGGGCCAGCCTCGTCGAGGTCCAGTCCCAGAGCCCAGCGTACTTTGCCATCCCACATCTTCTTCGCATATCGGGCTAGGCATTCACCACCCTCAAAGCCCACGCGGTAGTTGTTGACCCCAAAAAAGGTCGCGTGGGGATGCGGTATATCCACCGCAATCAGTGGGATACCTGCGGCAGCGATCTTGTCTGCGAGCACGGGAGCGACATGCTGATCGATTTGAAATTCAATCACCAGATCCACCCGGTTGCGCGCGAACTCATCCGCATTGTGCAAGGCGGTGGAGCCGTCGTACCGATTGTCGAGAACAATCAGATCAACTCCGGCGGCCGAGGAAGCTGCTTTCAGACTCTCGGTGACGGCTTCGGAAAACGGCATCTCCGCCGACTGACTTCCAAAACCGAATCGTGCTTCCTTGGGGCGGGCCACCAGACGATAGAGCCCGTCCTGCGACTGCGCCAGGTAGCCGCGATGCACGAAAGTTTTCAGAATGCGATAAACGGTTGTCTTCGAAATATTGGTTCGTTGATAGATGGCTTCCAGGGCAAGAGGGGCTTTTTCATTCTGCAGGAGCTCCAGTATGTCGAGCGCCTTCGAGAGCACCGGAATCAAGTAGAGCCGCTTGGGAGCTGACCGTGTCACTTCGCTTGCGCCTCACGGACCACGATGAATTCCTAAGACTATAACTTGGACCAGGGCTTTTCGCCTATAGAAGCGGGCTGCGTTCGGATACCAAGATAGGCCCTCATAGTTTCAGCGGCTTTGCTCCGTGCTGTCTTGGTTCCCTCGCGAGCATGCGCGGGTCTCGAAACAAAACGAAACCCGAGTCCGTCACAGCAGCGAGCGCCGGCTCAGCCGACACACACGGGTCTTAGCTCCACTTTCTCCTGGGCACTCTGGCGGCGACTGCGGCAGGGCCGTCAACCCATTCAATGTGACATGAAACTCACTGGAACCGATCAGGCAGAGCTTCGAATGCTCACACCTCCCGACGCCACCGCTCCTAAGCCGTGGAAGTTGGCGAGCGAAGGTGGTCAATAAAACCTTAACCAGTTCGCTACCTGCGGCGGGTCAGTGAACGTGGGATGCAGGAGCAGGTTCTGTGCCCAGGTGTGGAAAGTGCGGACGTGGCGGGTCTCCCGCGGGCTGATGCAAAGCGATGCGGAGGAGTAGACACGGAAGACCCTCGACGGGTATTTCATCGAGCAATAGACCCATGGCTTCCAATAGGGGAATAATTCCTTTTTCTCTTGACAACATGAGCCAACGTTTACTAGAGTCCGCGCCTGACGAGGTTCGAGTTTCACGGGTTCTCGGTTGTGTGCGGCGTGTGTTTGGTACCGAGGAGCACCATAGGTAATTTTCTCGTGTGAATGCGAAGGAGAATAAGCATGACGACATTGAAGGGTGCTTTGGCTTTTCTGTTTGTCATCGTCTCTGCCGGTTTGCTCTTCGGTCAGGGCGGCGGCAATGCCGCGATTCTCGGAACGGTCACGGACAATACCGGCGCGGTAGTGGCCAACGCCAAGGTCGAAGTCACCAACAAGGCCACGGGAATTGTAACTCGAACCGAGACGACGTCCTCAGGCGATTTCACCGTGCCCTCTCTCAACCCTGGCGTTTACATCGTCTCGGTTGAGGCCCCGGGGTTCCAGAAGGCAGTAACAACCGGCATTGTCCTGACTGTGGACCAGAAAGCCCGCGTCAACGCAGCCCTGAAGCCGGGTGCGGTATCGACGACAGTCGAAGTCAGCGGTCAGGCAGTGGCTCTTGACACCGACACCTCCGCGCTGTCGCAAGTGATGAGCCAGCAACAGGTGGAAGCGCTTCCGTTGAACGGGCGCAACTTTATGCAGTTGCTGCTGGTGGGCGCGGGCGCGGTTACCGTGGGCGGCGAGCAGGGCACCATGCGCCAGGGCAGAGGCAATGCCGTGAGTATCAACGGCGGCCGGCCCGAGGGCAACAACTACACCCTGGACGGGTTGATCAACACTGATACGGCGCTGGTTACGCCCGCCGTCATTCTCTCCCAGGACGCGATCCAGGAATTCAAGGTGGAGAGCGGCACCTACTCGGCCGAGTACGGATACAGTGCCAGCCAGATCAACATCGTCAGCAAAGGCGGTGGGAACCAATTCCACGGGTCGGGGTTCGAATTCCTTCGCAACGATTTCTTCGACGCGCAGCCCATTCCCCACGCATTCCGATTTCATCTCCGGAGTCCCAACCTCAAACCCGGAGATGCGCCAGAATCAGTTCGGATTCGTGGCGTCGGGCCCCGTGTACATCCCCAAGGTGTATGACGGCCGCAACAAGACCTTCTTCATGGCTAACTACGAGGGATGGCGTATCATCAACGGCTTCCGGTCGAACTACACGATGCCCAACCCGGCGACGTTGACGGGTGATTTTTCGGGGAGACTTATCCCGCCGGAGTGGCTGGTTTGCCGGGTGGTCCCTTACCTGCCTATGGAACGACCGATTGCACGGCCCTTCTCGGTGCGGGCTACAACTGCATGCCGGTCGACCCGACAACCGGACAACCGTTCCCGGGGAACATCATTGACCCAAGCCGTTTTACCAGCCGGATCGGACAGGTAGCCGTTGCCAACCATTTCTGGGCAACTCCGACAGTGCCCAACCAGCCCGAGGGAGTCATCAACTACATCAAGAATTTTGGGTTCCCGTTGACCACCAACCAGCAGACCTATCGTGGCGATCAGACCCTCGGCAGGTTCGGTTCGGTCTTTGTCCGGTTCACCAAATCTCATTATCAGAACAGCGGGCCATACAACTCCGCCGATTTTGTTCATGGGACTGAGCAGTATTTCCAGGACGAGAAGAACTGGGCGGTGTCCTACACCGTCAACCTTGGGCCCAAGAAAGTAAACACGTTCCGCTTCGGCTACCTGGACGCGAACGCTCCGCAGGGTGGTGTCGCAATCCCTTCCGACCAGGTGACTGCGCTCGGCCTAACCGGTGTGTTCACCAAGTTTTCGGCTCTCCAGCAGACGTGGCCCAATGTGGGTCTGACGGGGTACAACAGCGGCGGTGGCTCGGTGAATTCCTATAGCGGATCGGATTCGCCGTCTGTGGAATTTGCCGATTCTTTCACCTGGATCCACGGAAAACACACCATCGGGCTGGGCTTCGACATTCGTCTCTTAAAGCTGATTCGCAACCTGGACGATGATTTCTATGGTGACTGGAGCTTCAGTCCGACGCTCATTCAGAACAACAGTCCCAATTGTCCCAACGCCCCGGTATCTGTCAATGGTGGAGCCCCGGTAAGCCTGTGCGGCACCGGCAATGCCATTGCCGACATGATGCTCGGATATTACCAGGGCGTCGGCGGGTTTGTGCCTGGTCCGCTGAGCCCAACAAACACCGCCGGCAACCCACAGACCCACATATTCAATTACTACGCGCCCTATGTACAGGACGACTGGAAGGTAACCCAGAAGCTGACCCTCAACCTCGGACTGCGCTGGGACTATCGCGCTGCCGCCTATGAGGAAAAGAACCACTTCTTCTGGCTCGATACGAAAAACGCGAGAGGCGGGCTGTGCTTCGCCGACCCGCAGCTTTCGACAAACGGCGTCGCACCGGGAGGGGATGCGACCAGCGGGCCCATACTGAGGTATTGCGGCTCGGTGCCCCACCCAGGTTCGAAAAAGCCGTTCGCCCCAAGATTCGGCTTTACCTACCGGCTCACCGACAAGACTGTGGTGCGCGGCGGCTACGGAATCTTCTTCGACTCCTCGGAAGGGCGCGAAATCGACGACTCGGCGGATATCTATCCTTACAGCATCCGCAACAATCTCAGCCCAGGGACATGTTTCGTCTCTGCCCAAGTTCAGCAATCAATTGTTCCCCAGTTTTCGACACCCTGGCGCCGTTCCCTGCGTCGACGCTCTCGTTCCTCGCGGTGATCGAGTCGGAGAATCCGATCAATCCTTACGTCCAGTCCTGGAACCTTTCGGTCGAGCGCGAGCTGGCCAGGAACACGACCCTGGAGGTGAACTACATCGGCACCCATTCACTCCATCTCCTGGACCGGCGCAATATCTCTCAGCCGTTCGGCATTCCGGCCGCCAGCCTGGCGTTCTGCCAAACGCAGGATGCAACCGGCACCTACGTCAACCTGACCCAGGCCCCATGCACCCAGGCGAGCCGGCTGCCGTATCCGAACTTCACCGGGTTCTACATCAACAGCGACTGGCACGGCTATGCCAACTACAACGCGATGAACGTCAAGTTTGAGCATCGCGCCGGCGACCTGGCCGTAACCGGGGTCTTTACCTGGGCCAAGAGCATCGACGATAAGTCGGCGGCGGCTGGAGTGGGCGCCACCGGCGAAGGCTTCCAGGGCACTATGGACAACCATCATCCCGAGCTGGACTACGGACCTTCGGACTTCGACGTCGATCACCGGTTCGTGGCCAGCTACGTCTACCAGCTGCCGATCGGGCGCGGCAAGAAGGTGCTGGGCGGAATCGGCCGGGCAGCCGACCTGCTGCTGGGGGGCTGGGAGCTAACCGGCATCACCACTTTCCAGACCGGGTTTCCATTCAGTGTCTATGCGAACGATGTGGGCAACGTTCTGGATGCCGTTCCCCAGCGCGCGAACTATATTTCCGGCTGTGATATCCACGGCAGCCTCTCGGGTAAGTTCCAACGCGTGAACCCGGCCTGTTTCACTCAACCTGCGCTCGGTGTGTATGGAAACACAAACCGAAACATCCTGCGCCAGCCGGGCATTAACAACTGGGATATGGGCCTGGGAAAGTACTTCTCCATCAGCGAACGGGTTAAGTTCGCCTTACACCTCGACACGTTCAACACTTTCAACCATCACCAATACGGCGGCGACGTGGGCGGCTTGACCCTCGCAGGGTCGGGCGGCAACGCTGCCATCTCCCGCACTGTGGGTGCTTCGGACTTCGGCCAGATTACCCAGGCATCGTCGTCCCGCATTCTTCAACTCAGTGGAAAAATAACCTTCTGACATAACACTTTGTGCTTCCCCTTGAAGACGCCAGGCTTCCAACCTGGCGTTCTTCTTTTTTGAGGTACACTCGCACCATGTTTCAGTGCTGCCAGCCTGTCTTACGCATTATCCTCGCACTGGTTTGCCTGTGCGCTCCGTACGGTTATTCCCAGGGATCAACGGAAGCCGAACTCGAACGCTATTCGCAGGAGGGGCAAAAAGCGTTAGCAGAAGGACGTTATGGTGACGCTGAACGGGCCTACGAGAAGCTGCGGGATCTAGATCCCGAAGTTGCCGAAATTCATGCGAATCTGGGGCTCATCTACTTCCAGGAGAAGAAATTCGACCAGGCTATTCCGTCGTTGCGACACGCGCTGAAACTTAATCCCAGTCTGCCGAAGCTGGATACTCTGCTAGCCATGTCATTGTCTGAACTCGGCCAGTACCACGAGGCCCTGCCCGGGTTAGAGAAAGGCTTTCATCGCTCGGCCGATCCTGTGATCAAGCGGATGTGCGGCCTGCAGCTGGAGAGGGCCTATAGCTGGCTACGCGAGGACAGCAAGGCGGTGGAGGTCGCGCTGGAACTGAATCGACTGTACCCGAATGACCCGGAAATTCTCTATCACAACGGAAGGGTCTTTGGAAACTTTGCTTTCTTATCTATGCAGAAGTTGGTCCAGATTGCGCCCGACTCCGTCTGGCGCCACCAGGCTGCCGCAGAGGCCTACGAAAGCCAGGCATCATACGTCCAGGCGATCGATCAATATCTGCGGGTGATCGCGCTCGACCCCACGCGGCCGGGTATTCACTATCGGCTGGGTCGAACGTTGCTCGCGCGTTCGCGGGAGGCTTCCTCCCCAGATGATCTCAGCGAAGCGTCGAAAGACTTCCAGAAAGAACTGCAGCTCGATTCCAGCAACGCCAACGCGGCTTACGAACTCGGGGACATCTATCGAACCTCAGGCCAACTGAAGGAAGCGCAGGAGGCCTTCGAGCTGGCCCTGAAATCTCATCCGGACTTTGAGGAGGCCCACCTGGGTCTGGCAGCGGTGCTGTTGTCGCAGGGTCAGCCGGGGATTGCCCTTCCTCATCTTCAGAAAGCCCTCGCTTTGAATCATGACAACCCCGTGTCCTGGTATCGGCTGGCGAGAACAGAAGCGGCTCTCGGCAACACCGCGGAGAGCCAGAAGGCGGAAGCCGAATTTCAGCGCCTCCGGCAGAAACCCAGCGAGCATTTAGCACAGCCAATATTCACGCCCGATGATGTCACTAAGCAGAAGATTGAGTCGAACCCTGCACAGTAGGTTTCTATACGCGTCAGGCTGAATTTGCGGATGGATTTCAACGTCCGACTGCGCTTCGTCGGGATTAGAGAAACCACCGTACCCCATGCCATGGTGACTATTTCGGTCTAAGCGAGAACTCCACCGGGATGGCGGACGAAGACCTCCGGGTCATAGATTGAGGCAGCAATGGCTGCTTCTTTGCGAATGCGGGCCCATGTCGCGTCAGCCTCCATCATGCTTTCCATCACACCTAGATATCGGTTCTGTTCAAGGTTGCCGTATTTGAAAAATGAGTCGGTAATCACGATCCGTCCCTTGGACGTGTCCATCGACACGGCAAGAGAGGAGCGATGGTGGACGCCTGCCCAGAATGCGCGCAGGCCGGGAAGAATGTCTGCCTCGTCGGGGAGCAGGCGCACTTTTTCCCATCCCTCATTCTGCAGGTAGTGATTGACTTCCGGAGGGATACGAAGGTGCCGCGGTACGTGCAAATGATAGTACGGAGCCTGAAAATCCTCGATCCAGCCTTTGCGGGAAATACAGATCTCGGCGTTTTGAAAAAGGTGGATATTTGCCGTCGCATAGGTCTGGAGCGGTGTCACCAGAACCTTCGTAATCTCTTCTGGCGCAAGCCCTTGCGAGCGAAGGATATTTTGCGGCAACTGCTCGTCGGTGCGGACGATCTGGGCTTCTGGAAAACCGAAGAAATCGACCCACGCCTTGTTAATAACTGTAAGGTCCTGTGGTGGGCCGGTATTGATGAGGATATTGTGCCCGCCGCCACGCACCAGGTAGATGATGATGTTCATCTCTTCACGTGTGCCCCAGCGTTCCATCCAATAGACCTCTGGCCCGGGCACCCAAAACGTACCGGCGTTGAACGCCTTAACCGAATAGTTCATACCCCGCCACCTTTTCGAACCTTGGTCGTATCAGCGCCGGCCACAACCGACTGACGAAACGTTCTTACTCCGTTTAAAAATACTCCGATATCGCTTCCGAGACTGATCATGCGGAACCCTTGGCGAATCCAATGCGCGGCTGATTCGGGAGTCGCGGGCAGAAAGCCGGGCGCCACGCCGTGGCGTCGGCAGCAGGCAACCAGGAGATCCATGGCCTCCAGAAATCGGGGATTTTCGAACTGGGCTGGAATACCCATCGAAACCGTCAGGTCGTAGTGCCCCATCCAAGCAACGTCGACTCCTGGAACAGACACAATTTCATCGAGATTCTCGAAAGCTTTTACCGTTTCCAAAAGAAGAATTACAATCGTCTCTTCGTTTGCCTTTGCAAAGAACTCTGCTCCGCCCGCTTGGTAGAGATCGTGTGCTACACCGAGCGCAACGCCACGCCAGCCGAGCGGCGCATATTTCAGCTGCGCGACAATCTCTTCCGCCTGAGCTCTGGTTTCTACTCTTGGGACCATCACGCCACGTACTCCGACGTCCAAGACCCGCGATAACGGGCGAAAGCTGAAATCCGGGACGCGGGCCATGGGCACAATGTCGCTCCCCCGGCAGGAGGCCACCATTTCTGCCAGGAGAGTGATGTCGCATCTTCCGTGCTCCATGTCATAGAGAACGAAATCCATTCCCGACGCGGCTAACATCGGACCGATACCCGAGGTGAAAAGTTCGAGTACCATTTGGCCGAATATTACTTCGCCCTCGCGCAGCCGTTTCCGGAGCTGTTTCATAGATGTTTTCCAGCGAATGCGGATCGGCAGGACGCAAGCTTTCTCAAGAAAGCCGGGTGCTCCAGTACATCTTTATTGACGATGTGTTGAGGGCTTTCGCCTTGCCGCACGGCAAGTGCTCCTTCGCAGTCCATCCGTCCCATATCGCGGAACAATTCTTGTGTCCAGGCAATGGAATGAGAAGTCAGAATTACGTTGTCCAACTGGAGCAGGGGCGAGTCCGCTGCGAGTGGCTCGCTTTCAAAAACATCCAGTGCTGCCCCACGGATGCGCCCACTTTGCAATGCGCGGATGAGAGCTTGCTGATCGATAATAGGCCCGCGGGCGGTGTTGATGATCACCGCGGTAGGTTTCATGAGGCTTATCTGATGCTCGCCCACGAGGCCGCGGGTTTCCGCAGTGAGGGTACAATTCACCAGGATGTAGTCGGCCCGACTCAGCAGGTTATCCAGATCCGTCATTTCCACACCGAGTTCTTGCGCTCTGCCTTCGCTCACATAAGGGTCAAAGGCCAAAAATCGCGCGGGCCCGAAGGGACGTAAGAGCTGAATCGCTTCATTCGCAATATTGCCCAGCCCGATAGTGCCAATCACCCGGTCTCTGGGCTCGGTTCCCAGCTGCCGCGTGCTTTCGGTCCACTTCCCCCGTCGTAACATTCGATCTTTCATGACCAGATTGTGTGAGAGGGCAAGGATGAAAAGCACGATTGATTCCGCCACCGGACGCACAACCGCCGCGGGGGTGATAAAAACAGCGATGCCCTTGCTTGTACAAGCCGCGAGGTCGACGTTGTCATAGCCTACTCCGCAGCGGCCGATCGCGCACAGCCGCTCTACTCCCTCCAGCGACTTGGCGGTTACGCGTGGCTTCAGAGAGATGACTACGTCGAAATCGCGAAGTTGTTCAGGAAGATATTCCGGGCGGTATTCTTTCAAAAACTCATACGAGAGTCCTGGGATATCACTGAGGAGAGACAAACCTATATCCGGGAACACGAGCAAGCCACTCTCGTCCAGGAAGTCTGCGGAAAGACCCACCCGAAATTGGTTGTTGCCGGCTGCGTTCACGATGGCTTAACTCTTAGGTCAGGCCCACGTTTTTTTGAAGTTCAGTTAGGATCCTCGGATCGGTTTCGAGAGGTCCTTGTCGGAACCATTTCACGAGCTTGATCGAACCAGACCGGACCACGCGAGGGTGCCGTCACAATGTGCGGGATCCACTCTCTCCGGGCTCTCTCTTGCTTGGTTGGGACTGCCATAGGCTCTTTCCAGCCATTGTTGCCTTTGCCGAACACTCAGCCCCGGCCCCGAATGCCGCTATGCACGGAGCGCAGATAGTACGACGATCCAATTTCCCTGTCAACGCAGCTGGCACGCCGCTTGTGCGATCCAAGAACCGGTCAAGCAACGTTCAAGTTGTTGTTTTGATCGAGGCGTGGCAATTGACCGGTCCAAGCGAGTTGGCCGATGGCAGATAAGTGACGAGCGATGCACTCTGCCAGATTTGCTTATCGGCAAACCGCATCAAGCCGGCCGGGCTGGGCACGCGGCCGTGCGGAATGCGGGAAAGTGTGCTATAGACATTACCGGAAAATCCGCAAGTGGCGGAAGCAGCGGGGTAGATGCAGAGCTAATCCACCAATCGAAATCACGGAGGGTTTTACGGATGGAAGACGGTAAGATCGCCCCCGTCACACGCAGATCCTTTATTGAAAAGGCCGGGATCGCTACGCTCGCTACCGCGTCGCTGGCTACGGCTGGAAGTTCTGAAGCATCATCTGCTCCGACCCGCAGCTCTAAGGGCGCGCCTCGTACCTATTATGCGACGCAACGCTTAGTCCAGGAGTGGGGCTTCACTTCGGGCAAGGCCTACGCCGATCCATTTAACCAGGTCGAACTCGACGTGATTTTCACCGACCCCCAAGGGCAGGAGCATCGAATGCCCACCTTCTGGGCGGGCGGCCAAACCTGGCGGGTGCGATTCAGCGCGGCGAAGACAGGAAAGTACACCTTTCGCACGGTTTCAAACCACGCTCCCGATTCCGACCTCCACGATCAGACTGGCGAGATCATGGTCTCCGAATATACGGGGGACAATTCCGTTTTGAAACATGGGCCGGTCCGGGTTGCACCCGATCATCTCCACTTTGAGCACGAGGACGGAACACCCTTCTTCTGGCTGGGCGACACTTGGTGGATGGGACTATGCCACCGCTTGCGTTGGCCGGAGGATTTTCAGACGCTAGCCGCCGACCGGGTAAGCAAGGGCTTCACGGTGATTCAGATTATTGCCGGTCTGTATCCCGACATGCCTGCCTTTGATCCACGAGGAGCCAACGAGGCGGGCTATCCGTGGGAGGGGGATTACGCGCGCATCAGCCCCAGGTATTTCGATATGGCCGACCTTCGAATCCAGGAGTTGGTGAATCGCGGTTTGGTGCCTTGCATTGTGGGCTGCTGGGGGTATTTCTTGGGCTTCATGGGCTTACCGAAGATCAAGCAGCATTGGCGGAACATGGTAGCTCGATGGGGGGCCTACCCGGTCATGTGGTGCCTTGCGGGAGAAGGCACCATGCCCTACTACCTCTCTCAAAACAAGTCTGCAGACTCGGCGGCGCAGAAGACCGGTTGGACCGAGGTGGCGCGCTATGTCCGGGATATTGATCCCCACCGGCACTTGATAACGATTCATCCCTCGGATACTGCGCGCGACAGCGTCGAAGATCCAGCGGTGCTTGATTTCGACATGCTCCAGACCGGACACGGGGACCGGACGAGTTATCCCAATACAGTCGATAAGGTAACCGGCGAGCTCTTGAGAAGTCCACGGATGCCTGTCCTGGTAGGTGAGGTGTGCTACGAGGGTATTTTGGATGAGAACCGCCAGGAGGTATCCAGGTTTGTGTTTTGGGCCTCCCTGCTGAGTGGGGCGGCGGGCCATACCTACGGGGCGGATGGGATCTGGCAGGTCAACACTCCGGAGCAGCCCTACGGGCCTTCTCCGCATGGTCGCTCCTGGGGTGGGCCCTCCTGGGATGTGGCTGCGCAACTTCCTGGCTCGCGACAGCTGGGTCTGGCAAAGCAGTTCTTAACCCGCTTCGAGTGGTGGCGCCTGGAACCACATCCTGAGTGGGTTGAACCGCACTGGGGTAAGCAGGACTATCAGCTTCCATATGCGGCCGGTATCCCAGGCAAACTGAGGATTGTCTTCGTGCCACCCATGTGGGAGCCTCCGACCTTAAAGCGCCTTGAACCCGGGCTGAGCTACCAGGCGCTCTTTTTCGATCCCCGGACGGGAAAGGAACATCCGATCGGTGAGGTCGCGCCGGATACAGAGGGCAGTTGGACATCGCCGATTACGCCGACATTTGAGCAGTGGGTGATAGTGCTACAGAAGAAAACCTAAGCGGAAACGATCTGGCCATATTTATCTTTATCTATATCTGTCGAGTAGAGGTTTGCTGGCGTGATGCTCTCGGGGAAAGTTGCGATTGTGTCGGGGGCGGCCAGCGGAATCGGTCGCGCCAGCGTGCTGACCTTTGCTCGCGAAGGCGCAAGAGTGACGGCGGTGGATATCGACTCCGCGGGGGGCGCGGAAACGCTCGCCCAAGCTGGAGAGCCAGGGTGTGAAGTTGTTTTCGAGCATGCTGATATCTGCGACGAAGCCCAGGTGAAAGCTGTAGTCGATCGCACCGTGGCCCGATGGGGCCGTCTGGACATTTTGTTCAACAACGCTGGCGTGGTGCTGGTGAAGTCCCTTGAAGAGACGACCGAAGCCGAGTGGGACCATCTCATGTCCGTCAACCTGAAAGCAATGTTTTTTGGTTGCAAGCATGCCATCCCACACATGCGGCGAACCGGGGGAGGAGCAATTCTGAATACCGGTTCGATCGGCAGTTTCACAGGACAACTCAACACTCCGGCCTATATCGCCTCCAAGGGAGCGGTTGCCCTTTTTACCAAATCGCTTGCTCTCGACTATGGCCGTGCCGGGATCCGCGTGAATTGCATTTGCCCCGGGATTACAGATACTCCCATGCTGCGCAAGCACATGGGATATGGTGAGTCAAGGAGAAAAAAATATACGGAAGCGGCTGGCGCGGGTTCCGCTGGGCAAGATTCTCGATCCCGCTGATGTAGCTCGTGCCGCGCTGTATTTGGTCTCGGATGATTCGGCCGGAATCACCGGAATCACCCACGTAATCGATGGCGGACTTCTGGCCGCCGCGGAATACAACGTTCCATTGGAGGAAGAATAAGGCCCCGATCCGGGGTCGTTCGTCGTGGCGATGGTCTGGTTGAATGAGTTATGAAAAGAAGGCAATTTATCGAGAGAATCGGTTTCCTTGGACTCGCTTCGTCGCTGGAACTGCGAGGCTTACCAAGATTGTTCGAGAATGCATCTTCCAACCCAGATCTATCCGAGAAGAAACTGCCAGGTCAGACGGCACTGGCAATTCATCCCGACAATCCCAAATATTTCTTGTTTCGGGGGCGGCCGTTAGTGCTCCTGGCCGCCAGCGAGCATTACGGATCGATCGTCAACCGGCGCTTCGATTTTGAGCGCTATCTATACGAAGCCGCCGCTACAAAACAGACCGTTACTCGAACATTTCTGCTGTATCGCGAGTTGCAGTCGGCGAGAAATCCTTGCTCTCCGCTCAAACCTGATTCACCGGACTATGTAGCCCCGTGGCCGCGTACCGGCCCTGGCAGCGCCAGGGACGGCGAGTCGAAATATGACCTCGACCAGTGGAACCACGAATACTTTGACCGATTGCACAAATTCCTGTCGCTGGCGTCGAAGCTGGGCATTGTGGTCGAGTTGACGGTATTCAGCAATACGTACAGCGATGATGTATGGGACTTGAATCCGCTGCGGGAAGGCAACAATCTTCAAAATGTGGGTAGCGTAAAGTGGCAGGAATATCTTTCTCAGCGAGATCGCAGGCTTTTTGAGCGACAGGTTACATACGCACGCAAGATCGTGCAAGAAACTGGCCGCTACGACAACATTTATTTCGAGGTCTGTAATGAGCCAGGGGGCGGTTTTCCGGTTGAGCCGACGCTCGCCGAGGTGGATGCCTGGCAAGATGCGATTGCGAACGTTCTGCGGGAGGAAATGAGAAATCTTAACTGTCCGCACCTGTTAGCCGGCCAGAATGCGTTCAGCTACAAGCCGGAGTTCAGTCAGGCATTTGACGCGAGTTATTCGGGGACGATGTTGGAAATTGTTAACGTACATCCTTTGCCCAACCTCATTCTGAAGGGTCGAAAGTATCAGCTAGGAAACTTCATGTCCAACGAGTTACACCTGGCGGAGTTCCGTGATTTTTTCCTGATGGCTTCCAAGGAACCGAAACTGAGCATTTCTGACGAAGATAACGCTGCCAGCCTTTATTTGGATGATACAGGTTGGACCATTGATCGCAAGCGGGCGTGGATGGCCGTGATGTGTGCGGCACACTACAATTTCATTGATTTTTCGATCCAGGCGCATGTGGAGGCTGGGACCGAGGAGTCCAAGCGGAAGATTCGCAGTTGGATGAAAAATCTCTCGGGATTCATTCATGATTTCGATTTCATTCATGCGAGCCCAGCGCAGGATTGGATATTGAGTACTCCGGAACATGTTGTAAGCGCGGGCTTGGCAATCCGCGGTAAGGATTATGTGGCTTACCTGGCGGACCGGCGAGAAGTAACGGAATCAGGCGCGGGAAGCCCGGTCTCGGGCACGATTTCTATCCAACTGCCGGAGGGGGATTATAGGATCCATTTCTACTCTCCAGTTTCTGGTGAGTATTCGCAGCCTCAGGCGGCAAAAGGAGGAGGAACGATAAAACTTGTCCTCACTACTTTTGAGCACGATCTTGTGCTTCGCGCCGTACGGGCTTCTTGACGTGTAGGTACTGGCAGGCTCCTTCATGCACTCCATATTTCGGTCGAGTGGTCTGGCTTGGGGCGTGGCTTTTGTTGGATCCGCCTTGGCCGCGGCTGGATGCAGCTGCGGAGGTGGCTCCATGATCGTGCCGAGGCCGATTATGGTTTCGCTGCCTGTCTCCACGGTCGTTGTGCCACAGGACGGAACGCAAGTCATCGTGCCCATCAACATCACCTCAACCAGCGAGACCGCGCTGGTGTCCGTCAGCGGCCTGCCAACCGGCCTGCAAGAGAAATATGAGGCATCGGATACAAGCCCCTCCGGATCGCTCTCGTTTACGGCCAGTGCCGCGACCCCGGCAGGCACCTATATGCCGACAGTGACGGTGCAATCGGCCGGGCAAACCGCTTCGGCGAACTTCACCTTGGTCGTCAGCGTGGCGCTGACGGAAAACACTACACGGCCTTCGTCAACGCTGTGCTCGACCACTATCTGCGGGAACCTGATTCAGCTGGCTCAGAAGGGATGAAGGGGGACGCTCATGCCGAAAACCCAGCCTGTTCCGTACCGAGAGCTAGTGGACGATCTACGGTCGCCGAGCCAGGATCGCCAAAATCAGGCATTTCAGGTGCTGCTGAAAGCCAGCGACAGCCCTGTGGACTGGGCGTATGAGGTGTGGGACGACTTGCTGCGCACGCTTGTGGATGGCGACAACCGGCAACGGGCGATTGCTGCGCAGCTGCTCTCCAATCTGGCCAAGAGCGACCCGCAGCAACGCATGCTCAGAGATCTGGCGGCGCTGTTGAGAGTAACCAAGGATGAGCGGTTCGTTACCGCGCGGCATTGCCTCCAGTCTCTATGGAAAGTGGGCGTGGCCGGCGAGCCGCAGCGCAAGGCCCTGTTGAAGGGCCTCGCAGGTCGATTCAACGAGTGTGCTGCCGAGAAGAATTGCACTTTGATTCGGTATGACATCTTGGTAGTTCTCCGGCGCGTTTACGATACCGTCAACGGAGACGAATACATTCGGTCGATTGCAGAGCAACTCATCGCTACCGAGCAGGACGCCAAGTACCGGAAGAAGTATGCCACCGTGTGGCGCAAATGACTGTCGGCAAGCCGTGACCGCTTGAGACTAGCACCAGGACTTTGACCAAATCTAAGGAGCCATGATGGGCGACCGAAGGGTGGCGACCTTTTTCTACGGGTCGTTCATGGACGATAACATTTTGAAACAGCTCGGCGTTGTAGCGGAGCGCAGTGAGGTCGCGGTGTTTGTGTTACGTCATCACACCCGTATGATTGCGAACCAGGATGGCTCGGTCTACTCCACGACGTGTTCGGCCGCATACGCAGTCTACCGGGAGGACCAATGGCAGAGACCTTCGAAGCATACCGAACTCGAGTCCTAAGCTATCTTGGCGATGAGGAGCCCATCGGTGTCCAACAAGCCTCCCCATCGCAACTCGATCGGCGTCTGCGCGATGTCGCGCCCGAGGAGTTGATCCGGCGCCCTGCACCTGAAAAGTGGTCAATCGCCGAGATCGTAGCGCACTTGGCGGACGCGGAGCTGGCGATGGGGTGGCGATTGCGAAACATGCTGGCCAATCCGGGCGTGGCCTTAACGTGGTGGGATCAGGCCGTGTGGGCGGAGCGCTTGGGTTACGCGCAGCAAGATGCGAGCCTTTCGGCAGGGGTCTTTCGGACGCTGCGCGAGAGCAACCTGCGACTGTTGCAGTCGTTCCCGCGCGAACGGTGGGTGGAGTGCTATGGGGTCCACGAGGTACGCGGACGGCAAACGGTCGAGGAGTTCGTCCGCTTGGAAGCGGCACACGACTTGAACCATCTTCGGCAGATCGACTGCATCTTCGGTGAGTGTATGTAGTGGTAGCCGTTTGGCTGCCAACGCCCCGGTTTTTTTACCCGGTTTTCCCCCAGAAGTCGATTCCAGCACCCGGAGGATAAGCGATGTCTCATCTTCAGACCATGTTGTGGCTGTGCGTAGTTGCCTACGGCGCGCACGTTCTTGAGGAGTTCGTATTCGACTGGAAAAACTGGGCGTAGCAGGTATTACATTTGCCGGCACGCTGGGACGAGTCTTACATCACCAACCAACTCACTTAAAAGCACTCGGCAGGTGAGGCAGAAGCAATATCCACAGCGACGTAGTTTCAACAACAACAAGATTTGGCTTTGGGGTCATCGGAAAATTCGACACCAAAGAGCTAGCGGTTGCTGCAACGGTCGCTGAGGGGCAGAAGAAAATTAATGAGCAGATAGCGTTGGGACAACAACAGCAAGCATCGTAATAGCGGACTCGTTATATCTGTTGTTGTTTTGCCTCTGAGGCGTTGACTGTGGTTTTTAACGTCCGAGTGGGCGCGAAACATGGGGAACGTCCCCCCTATCCCCAGGTTTCCACTCATCGCGGGGCGATGAGTGGGCAGACGGCCGATGAGTGTATGCTGAGGGTTTGGAGGAACCCATTGACCTCGGACGGAGGAAAAACCACTTTCAAAGATCTGCCGCCCCTGGACGACGGCATGGTGGATCGCGCAGCCCAGACGATTCTGTTGCTTCCGCTGAACTGGCGGTCGACCGAAGAGGAACCCGTTTACTCCGTTTCGACGGAGTCGGTTACAAAGCTCCTTTCGCAAAATAAAGTCGCCTCGCAAACTCTCTCGCCCATAACACCCGAAACCAGGCTGCGGGACGAGCGCGCTATGGACTGGGTCGGGCCCACGCTATTCGTGTCGGGTGCAATGCTCTCGCAAAATCCAACGGCCGTGAATCTTGCTCTAAACATAATGGCCAACTACGCGACGGCTCTTTTCAAAGGGCTCAGAAGCGATCCCAATGTGAAACTATCGGTGGTACAGACAGAGCAAAAAGGCAAAAAGTCAAGGGAAGTGCACTATGAGGGACCGGTGTCCGGACTCCCCGCACTTGCCAAGGTCCTTACCGCCTTCGAACGCACGGATTGATCCTCTCATGAATCGTCAAGAGGCTACCCTTCCAGAGCTGATCGAGGAATACACGACCGCCATGAAAGGCGGACACAGACTCGGATTTCTAGTGGGAGATACCGACCTGCAGGTTCAAACGGTCGACGGACTGGTAGCTTTGAGGAAGCAGGTCAGAGGCTTCAAGGCAGGAGCAAGAGGAGCAGGAGACGAGCGCGCCGCAAACACAATCTTTCACATGCAGTGCGGTCTGAACGCGATGATCTCCTTTCTGACAATGTGGGTTGAGCTGAAAAGGAGCAACCATCAGACCGCGTGGAACAGACTCATCGATGCCCAAGAGTACCTTTCAATCGCACTGAGGGCCTCAGAAGGCGGCACAGGTGTAGAGGAATTCTTGACTCGTCTTCAACAGGTAGAGCGGGTCATTTTTCCAGGATTTCCGCTCTACAACAGCGTGGGACAGATCATCAGGGGCGGAAAATGCACAATCTGCGACAGGCCTTTCAACAGCTGCGAACATGTTGAGGGCCAGGTCTATTGGGGCACCCTATGCGTTCGCGCGCTGCCAGAGATCGTCGAGGTAGATCACGTAGCAATGGTGGATGAACCGCGTGATCGCAGGTGCATTATCACAGAGATCAGCGAGGATGATGGCTATTATCACGACTACATGACGGGGAAAGTGACAAGGAAGGCAGAGGATAAGAAGGAGGGAGTAGCGGGAAGTTTTACCGGTGTGATCTTCCATAATCCGTCGATTCAGATCGATTGAGCAAACTGGCGGGTCTCTAACTCGCCCGCGCCTTTGTATCGAGCCCCAGACACGCTTGTTTGTCCCAACACATTCTTTACGGTTTTCGGAGAAAACCGGGGCAGACGGGTGAACCACATCAGAGCTAGCCACCCGCCATCGCCTGCCAGTCGGAAACTTGTCTTACCAATTCCTGCAGCGACTCTCTGACGTGATACTTGACCATGCATGGCGAGGCATTCAATGCAAGGGGAGAAAACCGGGGACAGACGGAACGTTCCCCAATTTCTAAACCAGGGATAAGTCTCCTTTCTTCAAGAGTTAACCCTTTGGTGTCCATTGGCACACAACCTTCCCTTGACCTTAAGGTGTCCAATGGAGTACAAATAAAACTGTGCAGACGGTTGTCGAGACGCCTACTTATCTCGCCGTTGCCAACAAGCTCTTTAGCGAGGAGGAGCGTGCGGACATCGTCGCGCTGGTTGCAGCAGACCCGGAATGTGGAGACGTAATTCGTGGAACGGGCGGATTTCGAAAGGTCCGGGTTGCACGCAAGGGAATGGGAAAAAGCGGCGGGGCGCGGGTTGTGTATATCTGGCGCAACGAGAGATTCCCGGTTTTTCTGGTTACAGTTTTTCCAAAGAATGAGAAGGAAAACCTGTCGATGGCAGAGCGCAACGCGCTAAAGGGACGGGCCGACAGCATTTTCGAGACTTACAGGAGATAGCATGAAAACGCAATTCGAGCAGATGATGGACGGCCTCAACGATGTTGAGGCTTTTCTTGCCGGAGAGCAAGAAGGATTCAAGGCACATGTGCCCCATGATGTTGATGTGAAGGCCATCCGCCATCGACTTGGCATGACGCAAGCCAGATTCTCTGACACGTTTGGCTTCAGCCTTGATGCGATCAAGCACTGGGAGGGAGGGCGGAGAACCCCGGAAGCACCAGCTCGCACCTTGCTCACCGTGATCGCCAGGAATCCCTCTGCAGTGCTCAACGCCCTAAATCCTGTTGCGTTTGCTGCCGCCGTCGGCTCATCCAAACCCACTACAGTCCACGTCAAGGCTGATAGAAAGCGTCGGAACTCTCGTGGCGTTACTAGTCGAAAAGCTTATTCTGCCAGTGGAAAAGGCAGCCGTTGAGGTGCGTGGCGGCCAGCCTCTCGGGGACGATGGCCCTCGGGCTTCATAAATACGATTTCCATTTTCGCTCTCAGCCGGCAAGTTGACGGATAGCGGCCTTATCGGACAACTTGTCGCAAACCATACCAAAGTATCGCGCAATACCTTCGTCCAATTGTTTTGCCTTTTCTCGCCAGGCATAATCGGTAGCAGGTATGAACACGAAAGAACCGGAATCAGCGGATGAGCACTGATTCTCGGAATTGGAGCCGTCAATGAGCACCGTACAAATCGAACAGAAGAGCTATGAGATGCCCCCGCGAGAGGGGATCAGCATCGCGCATTTTCTCACCGTCGCCGACGTCGAGCGATCGGCTCGGTACTACGAAAAGGTCTTCGGCGCTCGCATTCTGACCATGGGTGACGGCAACGCGCCTCCGTACCTTCAGCTTGCGAATATCTGGATGATTCTGAACGTTGGGGGCGGGCCGACCCCGGATAAGCCGACGGTAACGCTCAGCGTCCCCGACCCGAATCACATCAACAGCTTTATGAATTTCCGCGTTGCGGATATTCACGCGTGCTATGAATTGTGGAAAAGTCGAGGAGCGGAGTTCATCACGGAGCCGATACCCAAGTACGGCGAGATACGCTGCTATATCCGCGATCCTGACGGCTATATCATCGAAGTCGGACAGAGCACCGACCTCACGTACGGTTAACGCTCGGCCCGGAAAAAGCATTCTCACGGTCCTGGGTGAGTTGTTTGAATGCTAAGTCCAGCGAGGAGCGCGTGGTGTACAAAAGGCTGAACTCAACGGGAACGTTGATTCAGAGAACAACCACGGAGGCTCCTCAATGGACATTATGTATTACATCGGGCTGGATGTTCACAAGAAGACGATCAGCTATTGCGTGAAGGATGCGAGCGGCCAGGTCCACCAGGAAGGTAAAGTTGGGGCGACGCGCTGGGAACTGGACGGCTGGATGAAGACTCTTCCTCAGCCATGGACCGTGGCGATGGAAGCAACGATTTTCACCGGCTGGATCTACGATCATCTGCTGCCGCACGCTCAGCAGGTAAAGGTAGCGCATCCGCTGATGCTGCGCGCCATCGCAGCCGCCAAGAAGAAGAATGATCAGATTGATGCTAGCAAAATCGCCGACTGCCTGCGCTGCGACTTCCTGCCAGAGTGCCACATGGCATCGACCGAGATTCGCGATCGACGCCGAACCCTGCGCTACCGGCACCTGCTGGTGCGGCAGATGGTGCAGATGAAGAATCGAATCTCGGGCCTGCTGATGGAAACCGGAGTGAGCTACAACAAGCAGCGACTGCACAAAGTGGGCTATTTCCGCGAGTTGCTCTCGACCAACGAGGACGTGCATGAGAGTATCCGTCCTTTGCTGAGGCTCAGCCGGGAGACCATCGTACGGCTGCAGAAAATGGAATATGCCCTGGTCAGTTCTCTGCAGCGGGACCCTTTGTTGTCGGAAAGAATCAAACGGCTCAGAACCGTTCCCGGAGTCGGGCCCATCACCGCGCTGACCTGGGCACTGGAGATCGGGGATGTTTCGCGTTTCCGCTCAAACCGACAAGCCATCAGTTATTGCGGGCTCTGCGGTGCGGAAAAGAGCTCAGCCGACAAGGTGATGCGCACACCGCTTTCCAAACAGCGCAACAAGCACATCCAACGTGTGTTGGTGGAGGCCGCGAAGTTGGCGCCCCGACAGGACCACGATCTGGCACTGGTCTATGAAACAGAAAAGCAGAAAGGGAATGCCAATCGAGCCACTCTGGCCGTAGCGCGGAAGATGGTCGCGTATCTGCTTGCCGTAGATCGGGGGAAACGCAACTTCGTGCCTGCAGAAGATTACCAGAGAGCGGCGGCTTAGAAACCGCCACCTCAGGAAAAAAAATAAAAGGGATCACACAGCGCGCAGGCTGCCAGGTCCTGCCCTTTGCCGACTGAGCGAGGGAGATCACACTCCCGAGGCTCTCTTCGAATTGTTTCAGGACTGGCAGAGAACACAGACTCAATCTTCTGTGACGGCCCTCAGGGGCCCGAGACAGCGAATGGATGTCCGGTTCTGCGAAGGTAGGAACCACCGCCGAGAGGCACAGGTGCGAGCTGCGGATGCTGGCGGGTACGTTTGTGCGCGCTCCTCCGACGCGCGCGTCAGGAGAACTGTGTTTCCTCTTGACAAAGACTTACATGGATGTCGGCAATGCAGAAGTAATCCAAGACACCTGGCCACCTGTGTAGAGGCTCCAAGCTGCAGACCGAATCGGATCCAAACTGAAAGACAGCACTAACAAATTCGGATGGTTGCGAGCCTCCGCAACCCTTTCCTTTCAAATAGTTCGACGAACCCCGTAACCATCCGAATTGACGATTGGCAACGGCTGGCACTCCTACCCCGGCTTCTTCTCACAGTATTTTGCTCTTAGTTCGTGGGCTAAGGTTCGCTGCGGAACCGTATTATAAGGAGGTGTCTATTCGGAACCTGTCCGTTGATCCTGGCAATCTTCCTCAAGCTTAAGCGGCGAAGCGTTCAACCGCTGCCTCGTTCCAAGCCACGCCTGTTCCGACAACGCCTTCGACACTTGCCATTCCGCTCTTGATCTGAAGTGGTTCGGCAAGCACTGGGTTCCACCAGTCGGCGTATTCGAGGAAATGCGCCGTTGGCGTTGCACACATCAGTTGTGCGCTGATTTCCGGCCAGAGATGATTCGAAAGCGGGATGCCGTAAGCTTCCCCGAGCGCCGCGGCCCTCATCCATCCGGTCACGCCGCCAATCTTCATCACATCCGGCATCATGTAGTCTGAAGCGCGCGCCTCGACCGCCTGCCGCATCTCATGCGATCCCCACCAGTTCTCCCCACACTGGATCGGAGTTTTAATCTCACGTGCTACCAGAGCATGGCCTTGGTAATCATGTGCTAAAACTGGCTCTTCCACCCAAGTGAGGCCTTCCTCATCAAGCACTCGGAGCCGCCGTACTGCTTCGGGTGCAGTCAGCGACTGGTTATAGTCCACCATGATGGCCATTTCATTGCCGATAGCCTTGCGCATCGCCCGCACTACTTCAAGGTCTTCATCTACCGTCGGATAGCCGATTTTCGCTTTCACTCCTTTGAAGCCTCGTTTTGCCCAGTGTTCAGCAACCTCCGCCGAACCTTTCACACCGTCGTACCCCACGGCTCCGTAAGCGGGGAACGGCTTTTCAGTGCTGCCAAGCAATCGCACGAGCGAGGTATTGTGGCTTCGCGCTAAAGCATCCCACAGTGCCATGTCGATGGCAGCCACCGCCATGGCAACCAGTCCTTGCAGACCGAGAAGCCGAAAACGCTTGGCCAACTTGTCCGCAATCTCGGCCGGCGCGAGAGGCTCACCCTTTATGAATGACTCCAGATTCTTGATCAGATCAGCGGTGGGTTTCAGGGCAGCGACGGCGTACGTGAAAATCATGCTGTGCCCGACTGTGCCGTCATCCGCGACGATATCGGTCAAAACCAACGGAGATTCGGAGATTGTTCCACTCGCCGTTTTGTGGGGTGGCGCCATTGGAACACGTACGGCACGAACGCGAACCTCGCGAATGGTCGGGCACGCCATAATGCACCCGGATTATAGCTTCCACGTTATGAGCAAACAAATTCGCCCAGTAGCGGGGACCTGTTGTGCCGGATCCACTGGCCTAGCCCCGTCCGACAAAAGGCATCTTGGTCGCCATTACAGTCAGGAAGAGGACGTTCGCGTCGAGGGGCAAACTCGCCATGTACACGACCGCACGTGCAACTTGCTGTGGGTCGATCGTTGGTTCAACCTCCACTGAGCCGTTGGCTTGTGGAACTCCAGATTCCATTTTTTTCGCCATCGCTGTGGCAGCGTTGCCGACGTCAATCTGGCCACATGCGATGTTGTATTTCCTGCCGTCCAGAGAGGTCGACTTGGTAAGGCCCGTGATGGCGTGCTTTGACGCCGTGTAGGGTGCGGAGTTTGGCCGGGGGCTGTGCGAAGAAATAGATCCGTTGTTGATAATGCGCCCACCCTGAGGCACCTGACTTTTCATGAGCCTGAATGCCTCCTGTGTACACAGGAACGCGCCGGTCAGGTTGGTGTCGACGACTGACTTCCATTCCTCGCAGGTAAGATCTTCCAGCAGGGTGGAAGGAGCGGCGGTCCCTGCGTTGTTGAATAACAGATCGAGCCGGCCAAAAACCTGTTTTGCCTGCGTGAACAAGAGCCGGACGGACGAGGGGTCACGCACATCTGCCAGCTACAACCAAGGTTTGGGAAGCAAGCTCCTTGGTCTCGCGAACTGTGGCTTCCAAAGGATCCAGGCGTCGCCCAGCGAGAACCACCGAATATCCCTCTCGCAATAGAGCGATGGTAACGTGCTTGCCGATTCCGGTTCCAGCGCCTGTTACCAGCGCCACCTTTGCGCTTGAGTTCATCGACTGCCCGCCTTCTTTGTCGCATCCCCGTTACAAAGGGCTGCATGGGTGTGCCCGTCATTGGGCAGGCGCGAGCCACCGATCGAGCCAGGCGTACGCGGCCGCGCGCATCGTCGGAGAGAATGTGTGAATTCCCGGCTCGTAGAATGTGGCCAACCGGTCGGCAGCACCATGAACGGCGTAGGCAGGGCGTGCCGCCGCTACTGTCTCCTCGATTCCGTCTTTCGGGAATATAGGATCGTCGGTGCGGGCGGCGACGAGGAACGGGCGCGGCGCTATAAGCGAAAGTACGGCCCCGTAGCCGCCGTTATTGGCGAGTCCGGGCACGAACAGGGCGTAGTTGTGATTGATCCGGTCACGCTTGAGGGTAGGTAGACTGCCGAAGCCGCAGCTGGAGACGGCGGCCCGAATCCGCGTGTCAGTGGCGGTGGTAAATAGCGTCTCTTGCCCGCCTAGCGAATGGCCGACCATGCCCAGGCGTGAAACGTCGACCTCAGGTCGAGTCTCGAGATAATCCAGCGCGCGCCGCGCATCCCAGACATACTTGCCCTGAAGGCTTCTGCCTTCCGTGATGCGGTACATCGCCTCGTAGCGCTCGTAATCATCGTCCCGCAGCTTGTGCGTGGCGTCCTGGCGCTCGTTGAAGCAGAGCGCGTCGAAGACAATGGTGACGTAGCCGCGGCGAGCCAGCTCGATCGCATAGTGCTGGTTGGGATCCGCGCCAAGTCCCGCTGGGCCATCCTTACCGACCTGGAACTCGCCGCCGTGCTGATGGTGACAAAGTATCGCGGGATGGCGGGCGGGCCCCGCCTTCGGGAGGAAAACGAAGGCAGGCACGCGCTCGCCCGCCTCGACCGCATACGTGACTTTCTCACGCACGACGTCACCCAGGTCGACATGCTCAACGCGCTCGGCCGCGAGCGGCGGAGCCGCCTCCGGCACTGTGCCGAGCAGTCGCAAGAGGCCCGCCCGATCCAGAGCTTTCTCGGCCGGCAAATCATTGGGTCGATCGCGTAAAGACATGGCCGTCGCCGTCAGGCCGCTGCCGAAAAGCTTCAGGCTCTCCCGCCGGGTGACTCTCATGGGCTCAGTCCGCAAGTGAAGCCACCACAAGTTAGCTGAAAGCGAAGACAATGTCCATGTCTGCTGTGTTTTGCTTAAGCTTGACAGCCTGGCGCACTGACAATCAGAATCAACGGTTCGCAAATAGGAAGGTCGAACCATGCCTGACTCCAAAGGACTATCGCGCCGGCGATTCCTCTCGGGGGTCGCTTCCACGGCCGCCACTTCGTGCATACCTCTCAGCGGAGCGGCGATCCTTGCGGGGGACTCGACACCCGCACTGGCAAAGCAGAACACCAGCGTTCGCGTTTCTCGCGAGGCCAACACCCCAACGCCGCTGATCATCGTCAACCCGGGATATCGATTGCTGATCGATTCGGTACGGGGAACCATCGCGTCGTTTCAGTCCACGTATGGGGTCAACCGCGACTTGCTGATTCGAGACCACGTTCGCTTGCCCCTTTTCAATGTCGAGTTCATGAATGATCGGGCGGAGTTCAGGCTGGTGGCGTCTTCAGAGGCGAAGAAGATCACGGTGCGAAAAGACGAGAATGAGAGAGGCCAAACCGTCACCATCGAATACAAAGAGATTGGGGAGTTACCCGTCGATGGGATCGTCACCATCCAGTGTCCGGCGAACGAGGCGCTCACTTACTGGAATCTGGAATTGAAAAACCAGACGAAATCCTGGATCGGGCACGTGCAGTTTCCTGTGATCGAAGTGCCATTTGACAGCCCCAGGGAGGGCGACCCCAGCCACATCCTGTCGTCGTCGCTGGATGGGTCGCTGGCGGGTCCCATTGAGCCCGCGGTGTATCAGCGGCCAGGATGGACACGCCATACTCCGCTCGAGCGTCAGTGGGGAGGAACCGAGAGCATCACGCCGGAATTGTGGCTGGAAGATATCTGGGCGGGAAGACAGCGGAACACGCCTGACATCTGGCGCTATCCGAATTATCCCGGCCAATGGGCTTCGACGCAGCTGATGGCCTATTACAACTCCGCGGGCGGCTTGTATGTGGCGTGCAATGACGCCACTGGATTGCCGAAATTCATCGATCGAGTGATGGAGGATGACGGAGTCACACTGGGGCTGGCGCATTACCCCGGCACACGCGGGCCTGACGAAACGAAGCTGCCCTACGACGTTGTGATCGGCACGTTCCACGGCGACTGGTATGCCGCCGCGGAGATTTACCGGGATTGGGCACAGAAGCAAGCGTTCTGCGGACGCAAGCTGGTTGATCGAAAGGACTGCCCAAAGTGGATTACCGATTCGGCTGTGGGCTTTGCGTTCCCGATGCGTGGCCAGGCCGACTGGGACGGTCCGCCAAAAGAGAATCCCGAGTACACTCCCGCGACAAATGCTTTGCCGTATCTGGAAAAACTCGCCCAGGAACTTGAGAGCCCCCTCATGCCGTTCGTCTACAACTGGGAACGTCCCGGCCCATGGGTTCAGCCCGATGCCTTTCCGCCGCTCGGCGGAGAAGCGGCCATGCGCGAGTTCATGACCAAGGCAAAAGAGAAAGGATGGTCTCCATTCCTCTATGGAGACAGCCTTTGCTGGGTCACGTGGCAGGGGAATACCGGCTACGACGGAATGCCGTATTTCCGGTCCCACGGAGGGGAGGCCGCTGTGGCTCGGAGACCGGATGGGACCTTCGTGGAAGATGTGTGGCCGTGGAGAAAGAACTATTGGGTGTGCGTTGGAACCGAGAAGGGACGCCAGATGATTCTGGACATGACACGGAAGATGTCGGAACTGGGGCCCAGTGTCGTCCAGCAGTTGGATCAGGGACCCGGCCCCGTGGCGTGCTATGCCACCGACCACGGTCATCCGCCTGTGCCCGGGCCATGGATGACGGAAGGCTTCAAGAAACTGCTCAAGGCCGATGCCGAAATTGCGCGGTCGGTGAACCCTGGGGTGGCGATGGCATGCGAGGGAGCTCCACCCGAGATCTACCTGCAGGATTTTCAGATCTGGGACGGACGCATGAGGACAACCCCGCTGTACTCGTTTCTGTACCACGAGTACTGCAATGGCCATGAAGGCTTCTTTGGGAATCGCGTGAACGATGAAGCTTTGCGGCTTTCGGTGGGCAGGGCCATCGTCTGCGGATACATGCTGAACTTCACTCTGCGCGATAAGGGGCTGATTGAATATGACTGGGACCAGGCATGGGCACGGGCGATTCCGGATCAGCTAGCCATTCTCGACTGGGCGAAGAGAACGAACCATTTTCGCGCCGGAATCGCACGAGATTACCTTGTCTACGGGCGCATGATGCGGCCCTGGACAGTGGGCAATGTGACATTGCGCGACTTCGGATGGGGCAAGGAGCCTCTGGTGCAGTCTGCGACCTGGCAGGCAGCCGATGGCCGGATCGGCGTTGTGCTGGCGAACTGTGCTGATCTTGGCGAGTCTCCCCGCGTGGAGTTGAGAGGCCAGGGAAAGAAGACGATAGCGCTGAATATCGATGGTCAGCAAAGCGAGCGGACCGTACAACTCCCCAGTGTGATCGATATCGACATGCAGCCCCGCTCCCTTACATTGATCGAGGTGAAATAGGAATTTGGATCATGCACAATCGTGCCGGGATAAGTGTGGGAATCGCTATCTCGGATCCCGCCGGAGCCACACAGATGAAATATGGTGTCAACACGCTGGCCTGGACGACGCGGGTAGATGAAAGCCTCGCACCTTTGTTCGGCAAGATCAAACGGTGGGGCTTCGACGGCGTTGAGCTTTTTCTCTCTCCGGACGAGCCGGCCAACATAGCGGCGGTCAACCGGATGCTTGACGCCGAAGGTCTTGAGCGCACGACATGCAGCGTGTTGCCACGTGAGGCCAACCTCGTAAGCCGCGATGCGCAGGTTCGCGCTCGGGGGGTAGAGTTTCTCAAGAAGTGTGTAGATCGCACGGCAGAGCTGGGTGCGCAAGTGATTTGCGGGCCGCTCTACGCCGGCCTCGGCGTGATGACAGGAACGCGGCGAACTCCGCAAGAGTGGGAATGGGCAGTTGACGGTCTCACTAAAGCTGCACGCCATGCGCAGGATCTTCGAGTCACTCTTTGCATTGAACCCCTCAACCGGTTCGAGACCTATTTTCTGAATACTCAAGCGGACGCGGCGAAATTGATCAAAGACGTCGGCGCGTCCAATGTGCGCATCCACTTTGATACCTTCCATGCGAACATTGAGGAGCAGCATCCCGCCGCCTCTTTACGGACCATCGCCAAGGTCCTTGGCCACGTTCACATCTCCGAGAATGATCGGGGAATTCCCGGAACCGGGCATAACGACTGGCGGGGAATTCTCTCGACGCTCAACCAAATCGGCTATGACGGCTGGCTGACGATCGAATCGTTTGCGCGGCCCGAACCGGATCTGGCCGCTGCTGCCGCGATCTGGCGCGACATTGCTCCCTCAGGCGACGAACTGGCGAAGCGCGGGATCAGGTTCATCAAGCGGTTGGCCAAAGAGCTGGAGACAGAGAACGAACGAGAGTCTATAGTTCGTCGGCGGAAGGCTGTGAGCGGAAAGAGGAAGTCCCCAAGCAGGAAGTAGAAACTCAGATCGGGAAAGGGCCAGCCTTGCCATCTTCTTCTTTTTCTTTAGGCAAAATCCTCGTCCTCGCCAAGGGCGGAATCGGGTTTGCCCTCGTCGCCGTGACTTGCCTTTGGTGGAATGTCACCGGGTTGAAAGCCGCGGGGTCGGACGAAATTCCTTTCCGTAAGCAGACGATTGACCTCGGGCGCAGCGAGAGCGTGACTGTAGCCGACATTAATCGGGATGGCAGGCTGGACATCGTGTCCGGCGAGAACTGGTACGAGCAAGCGCTCCCCGCTCAAAAAGGTGAGGGGCCGCGCTGGATCAAACACCACTTTCGTGACCTCGGTTACACGGATGGCTATATTAAGGACTTAAGCGACGTGGCCATCGATGTTAATGGAGACGGATATCCCGACATTGTCAGTTGTTCCTACTGGGAGGAGCCGCTTACCTGGTGGGAAAATCCTGGCGCCCAGGACAAACCTTGGCGGAAGACCATAATTCAAACCGGCGCCCCGGTCGAATTTGTTTTCCTGGTTGACCTGTTGAATACGGGACAGGCCAAACAACTCCTGCCGCAATTCGGCGACGAAACTTTTCCCATGTCCTGGTATGAGCTGGTTGGCAAAGGCAGCGACGCCAAATGGGTGCGTCACATCGTCAGCCCGCACAGCTACGGCCACGGAATCGGCCTGGGCGATGTTAATAAAGATGGACGGAACGACATCATCACGCCCAAGGGCTGGTTCGAAGCGCCCGCGGATCCCCGGGAAGGTCAGTGGATTTTTCATCAGGAATTCGATTTGGGCGCGACAGGATTCATTTACGTGGAGGACGTGAACGGGGACGGACTGCCCGACCTCGTCACTAGCATGGCGCACAGCTATGGAATTGTTTGGTACGAGCAGAAGAAAAGTCCGGACGGGAGCCGCACGTGGGCCAAGCATGTCATTGATGATGCCTGGTCACAAGCGCACGCCATGACCCTCGTAGACTTAAACGGCGCCGGGAAAATGGATCTCGTGACGGGTAAACGCTACTATGCGCACGAGCACGATCCTGGGGCGAACGAACCGCTGGGGATTTACTGGTACGAACCAATGCAAAGTAACGGACGGCTCCAGTGGATTCGGCATGTCATTGACTACAGTAGCCGTACCGGCGGTGGCATGCAGATCCCTGTGGTTGATATAGATGGCGACGGAGACCTCGATATTGTGGTGGCGGGCAAGTCCGGGCTCTTCCTTTTTGAGAATTTGACCCAGGACCCGCATTGAAAGACCGTCATTGAACGAGCGTCATTGAAGGTCATCGCCGCCAGTTGAGTTTTGAAACAATCTCACGTCTTAGCAGTAAGAAGGGAACAATTGAGCCAGGGTGAGATCTTTGACGTCTGCATCGTCGGTTCCGGCGCCGCCGGCGGGGTTATGGCGAAGGAGCTCTGCGAAGGCGGCGCCAAAGTAGTCATGCTGGAAGCCGGGCGCAAGGTCAATCCATCGGAGTTGCCGTCCCACAAGTGGCCCTACGAATTGCCTTACCGCGGATTGCGAGGCGAGAAGCAGGCGACCTTCTATCAGGGCGACATTTCCAAATCCATCGCTTATGCCGATTCAGATGATGTCGGAGTGGACCGGGTGCGGATCCTGGGCGGCAGGACCATGCACTGGAACGCCGTCACGCTGCGCTACGCCGCTCGGGATTTCAAAGAGTGGTCAACGCAGGGCATGGAGGAAGACTGGCCGCTGACCTACGAGGAACTCGAACCTTATTACGATCGCATCGAACAGATCATTGGGGTTTGCGGCAACGACGACCATCTGGAGATCCTGCCTGCCGGGAAGAATTATCTGCCGCCCATCCCGTGGCGTTGCAGCGAGCACATTCTGAAGCGGGCCACCACGGCCATGGGCATCCCGCTCATTGCCGTGCGCAAGGCGGTCCTCACCCGGCCGTACGACAAACGTTCGTCTTGCCACTATTGTGGCCATTGCATGGACGGGTGTGATGTCGCGTCTATCTTCTCCACACCCGATTGCATGTTGCCGAAAGCCCGGGCTACGGGCAATTTCACGCTTCGCGAGAACGCCCTCGCGCGCGAGATCCTGGTTGACAACAAGGGCCTGGCGCAAGCAGTCTCGTTCGTTGACACTGAAACTCGCACTGAACAACAGGTGAAGGCCGGCATTATTGTTGTCTGCTGCTCGACTGTGGAGTCTGCGAGACTCTTACTCAATTCACGCTCTTCCCGGCACCCCAGGGGGCTTGCCAATTCCAGTGGCGTGGTCGGCCGCTATCTGCACGGTCACCTGGGAAATTCGGTGAGTATGTATCTGGATGAACTCCAGGGGAAGAAGCCTTTTAACCAGGATGGCGCCACCGATCATGTTTACATCCCTCGCTACAACCACCTCTCCGGCAAGAGCCATGTTGCTGGGGGTTGGGGCATGCAAGTCAATTATCAGAGTTACATGTTCCCGCAAAACGCCCATAGGGTACCCGGGTATGGCGCTTCCTTTAAGCAGCAGGTTCGAAAAATGCAGCCCGGATACCTGCAGATGGGAAGCTTTGCCAAGGTAACGTCACATCAACAGAATTGCGTGACCGTTGATCCCGGCCGCCTCGATGCTAATGGTATTCCGATTCCGGTTGTGCATTTTCGCTTCAGCGACAACGATCGCGCTCTGTGGCAGGCGGCCAACCAGAGCATGCTTGAAATGTTCTCCCACCTGAAAGGCAAGGTGTTCCCGAGTCTCGGTAAAGCCCCGTCCGGTTTCGCAAGCCATGAAGTGGGGACGGTTCGCATGGGCAAAGATCCCCGCACGTCGGTGCTCAACAGCTATTGCCAGGCACGAGACGTAAAAAACCTTTTCGTCACGGACGGGAGTTGCTTCACTACCTCCAGTGAGAAAAATCCGACGCTTACGATCATGGCGCTGTCTATGCGCGCTGCGGACTATATAAAGGATCAACGAAGAAAAGGAGAGCTCTGAAGACTTGGTAAGACGACTCGACGAGATGAGGATGTGAGTCGCACGGACGACGCTGTTTTTAAAGTCCGAGGAGGACTATGGAACGAAGAGAGTTGCTCAAATTGGTCGCGCTGACCGCGCTATCACCCAAGGTGAATGTGCTCCAGGCCGCGGCGGCGTGCCATACGGACGCTGGCACAACGAAGCCAGACCAGGCCCAATACAAATTGCAATTCTTTAGCGAAGACGAGAGCCTCCTTCTTGATCGGCTCATGGAAATGATCATCCCCGCCGACAGCCACTCTCCGGGAGCGCACGCGGCCAAAACCAACCTCTTCGCCGACCTCATGGTGGCGACCAGCGATGATTCCGTCAAGAAGCAATGGCAAAACGGGCTCCGGCTGATACGCGAGGAGGCAGCTCGCTCGTCATTGGCCGAAGCCCTGCGGAAATCTGCGGTCAACGAAGGGAATCCGCAGACTGACCTGGAACAATTTTTCGTGTTGCTCAAACAGATGACGGTCGATGGCTATTACACATCCGCGACGGCAATCCACCAGGATATGGAATACCTCGGCAACACTTACCTCGCTGCCTTTCCAGGATGCACTCATCCCGAACACCAGGATTGATGCGGCTCAACGCTTTCTATTTCTGTAGACTCGCGTCCTCCAGGCGGCCACCGCGGATCCACTCGAGAATGGTCCGGTATTGGTCGCTGGATTCGTTTCCATGCCAGCGCTGGCCGCCGTTGTGCGTCGCCAGGTAGTCACCTACGTTGCCGGCGCTGTCGGTCGGCCGGGTGGGTTTGATCAGCATCAGACTCTTGTCCGGGTTGGTGATGTCCACCACGCGCATCGCGTAGCGGTAATTTTCTTTGCTGTCCTGATCCGAGAAGACGCCCTCGGCATTGGGCGGTTCCAGCTTGAAGATCACGTGGCTGGCATGGCAGAACACGCAGGCTTTACCATCCGCGCCGGGTTTGGCCAGGATGGGTTCGATCCTGCTGACAAAGTAGCGGAAGTCGAGCACCGAGCCAGGTTGCACGTCCTTCAACGCTTCGCTCAGGTCCTTTCCCTGCAGCACGCTGCTCGAGATGAGCTTGAGACGCGGATTGCTGGACGTCTTTAGCTTCTCCATCGCAGTGCGGAAATCGGGCTTCTGCTCCACGCCCTTCACTTTACGCAGCGTATCCAGCGCTGCAGCGCTGATGTTGGCGTCGGGGTTCAACAGGGCGGCCATTACCGTGTCCACCACCAGCGGATAGTCCAGCGGTTCCTTGATTTTCAAACTAGCGCCGCGGCGGTTCAGGTAGTCCTGGTCCTGCGAGACTGCCCCTCCTGCAACTCCCAGACGCCTCTTCAAGAATTGCGGATTGCCGGCCTCCTCCAAAAGGATGCCGAGAACTGAAGCGTTCAGATCTGCAAACGCGGTTTTCACAGCCGGCTCGGTTTGGGGGTCTCCGAGAAAGTGTTCGAACGAAACCTGTACAGCAGCACGCTGCACATCGGCGTTGAAGGAATGCAGCCCCGCCAGTACCTGTCCCTGAAGACTCGGTTCGCGCATCAGGGTCTTGAACGAAGAAGCGGCGTCCAGCACCTGTGCGTAGTTTGCCGGCCGCGGCTTTGCTTCGAGCAGTGACCGCAAAGCGCCCTGCACCTCCGTTTGCTTTTCCCACACCGAGTTTTCCGGCAACGCGGCGAGCAGGGGAAGCACCACGGCCTGGCTGTCAGGGCTTCCGTGTTGCAGGATCTCCACTACCTTGCTCACCAACTTCGGATCGGGCGCTGCCGGCGTGTCGAGATTCAGGATTCCACGCTGGCCGCCTTCGTACACGTAGCGGACGGTTTGCCGTACCTCGGTGTTCGAGTCTTCCGACAGATTCAGGGCAGCGAGGGTGAAACGCGCGTCGCCTGCTTCACTCAGCGTGCTTCCAGCCTTCAGCACCTCGATCTTCATCGAGTCATTAGCATCTTTGAGGCACGCCAGCAGAGCGTCTTCCAACTCCGGCCCGGAACTCTTGAAGAAGTGAATCAGATCGCTGTCGTTGCCGATGCGCGTTTGAAAGAAGCCGTTACGCACGTCGTACTTGAAATCAACCGTCTCGCGATACGGCGAATACTCGTAGCCTGGGCGGTGCAGGTCGGGCACGCCGGTCACGTACTTGGTCAGAACCGCCGGCAGGCCGATCGAGACTGTATCTGCCTTCAGCTCCGGCAGCGCGTAGTGACGAATATGGAAATCCCACAACGCGTTTAGGATTCCCTCACGGCCGAGAGGCGTCCCCTCGCGCAGCACTTTGGCCAGTACTTGCGCCTGGTCGCGCACCACCGCTTCATAGCCAGCGTTGATGCGGTCTTTGTCTTCGTCCTTGGAACTCGCCCGCACCCAGGCGGAGAGGTACCCGGTATTTTCATCCAGCAGGTTGTACACGCTCTCCTGTAATCCGCGGCGGACCATCGGATCGGTCTCTGTGTTCAATCGAGTGGCGAGCGCTTCCAGCGTTCCGCGGCGCATCGATTGCTGGTCCACCTGCCAGTAGTACCAGCGCCATACTCCTCCAGCGGCCTCGAAACGAACGTAGGGTACCGGATCGTTGAGATCCCGCTCCAGGGCGGCCAGAAGTTCCGGATCGCTCGTCAAATCCCGGAAATGCTGATTGAAGAGTCGGGCCGCTCCCCAACGGGTGCGCGCGTTGGGCGAAGCCAGCGCCGCAGCCAGCAGTTTGCGTCCTGCCGGCGCTGCCTCTTGCCGGCGCGAGAGCACCATGCGGAGCGCATACGCCGAACTGGTCTGCACCATCTTGGTGGGATCGCCGAGGCCCTTGATAAGCACCTGCATAGCGCCCGGATCAGCCATGTGTCCCAGCGCGCGCGCCGCGGCTTCGCGGGCTAACGGTTGATCGCTCTCCGCCAGCACGTTGCGAATCTGAGCCAACACCGCCTCCGGCGCCAGATCCCAGAACTGGTCGAGCTGTTGCAGAAGCAGTGGCAGGTCATTCTTGGCTAGAGTCGTGGGAGGAGGGGGGTACGCGGCATCCCAGTTTTTTGCCTTGGTGGTGCCGGGGTACAAGGTTGACAGAGCCATCACGGCAAACTGCGTTGCCCTAAATGGCGTGTTGAAGCCCTGGTAGACCGGATCGCCTTCCCAACTGCCCTCCGGCCGTTGCGCCGCCAGTAGTGCTTTCACCGCCCGGTCGAGGTGTTCGTCGGTTTCGGGTCTGTGCCCGGCTTCAGCTAAGGCCAATACCGCGTTGTATGAGATAAAGTCTGCCGTCTTGGCTGTCTTGTCGAACGGATACGGCCATCCACCTTCGGGCGTCTCATACTCGTAAAGCTTGTCAATCAGCGTGTTAATCTGCGCGGCATATTTTTCGCGGTTCACTTCCGAAAGAAACATGATCTTCCAATTCAGATCGATCATATTCTTCGGTTCGTAGGGCAACGCCAGTTGCTCCACATGATCGCGCTCGGCGAGCCACTCCTGGTTGTGGGTCTCGTTGTACGCGAGGTCGAAGGTGTGCCAGCTCTGTTGCGCAATCTCGAATGGGCTCACATCAGGTTCGCAGCCGTCGGCTTCGTCGCCCGGCATGACAGTCACGCCCTTGTAGTGGATCTTTAAAAACTCCGCGTACGGCAGATCGAAGTTCTTTCGCGGTTTGTCGTGAGTGACGTTCTGCTCAAAAGCATGAGCGATGAGGGGCAGACGGCTTGATACGGTACGGGCGGTGTAGATGATGCGCACCCAGTTGGTGTTGGGTTCTCCGTATAAAGGTCGGGTGTTGTTGTAAATGCGATCGGTTAGGAACTCGAGGCTTGCACGCTGCGTCGGAGCGTATCCCTTCTCCACTGCTTTCAAATAGCCTCGTGTTGTGAACTGTGACGGATGGCAGGCGATGCAGAGTTGGGTTTCGGAGTGCTGCATGCTAGTGCGCAAGGCGATCGCTCCCCGCCGGGGTGTATTCGAGAGCCAGGAGTCGCCCATGTTGACCAGGAAGTCCATGCCGGCGCGCACCGCATCGTGCGGATCTTTATTCGGCGGCACGGGATATTGATACGTGTGCAACTGATAAGCCGGGTGATCCGCCGCCACCCGCACGTAATATTCCTGCCCGGGCTGAAGAATGCGGGTGCGGAACTTGTAGAGGCCCGGATAATTCTGGGTCGCCTCGACCTGATAAACAAACTGTCCGTCGTTGAATGGAACCACATCCGGCTGTCCGTCGGCGTCCTTGCCCGCCCGGAAGATGTCGACGTCGAGCGGCACGTCACGATCCGTCACATTCAACACGAAGTAAACCAGCCGCGGTTGCGCCTCGTGGAAGGTGAACCGGAACCACTGGAAACCTTTAACCATCGCTGCGTATCCATCTTCACTCTTCGATGGAGCGTAGGGGCGCTCGTCATCGCTGCCGAATATGGTCTGGCCGAGTTCGAACGGCTGGGCGTTTTGCCATGAACCGTTGGGCGCCGCAGCGATGAGGCCCCGCTTAAAGTCAGCTGCACCGCGTGGCAGGGCGGCTGTACCCTGGAGAATCTTGCTGAGGGTCGCGCTAATCTCCGGAGTCTGCGCTCCGGAAGGTGAGGTCAGGTTGACCGTCACCGGTCCCGCGGCCCGGGGCTGCAGCGTCAGATAGAAATCGAGGTCTGCGGGGTGCAACCACTTGGACGCGACTTCTCCCTGCGCGTCGTTCACCGTGACTTTGACGGAGTCGGTGCCCCGTAGTTGCGTGAGGTCCTTCACCCCCAAGGTTAGGGCGTACAGGCTTCCCGGGTGCGCGTTGGCCAATTTGATAGTCCGCGCAGAAGGTGGGGCGGTTTGAGCGGCGTGGACTGACCGTCCGACGTGGACGATTACGCCGATGGTGCATGTAAGGATGGCAAGTGGAACGATGGTCCAGCTCGCGACGCGGCGACTTCCGGGCGTGCCCTCCATATTCAACCTCGCATGTTCAGTAGCCCCTTGGGGGTCCGAAGATGATCTCAACGCCGTCAGGAACTATATACCGATCGGACTTCCGCGGGCGCATCTTTTTGAGACGTCTCAATTCTCCATTTCGTCCTCGCGAGAGGCTATCGCGGCAAAACGATTACGCCCCACGGCCCTGTCCCCGCCGGAATGGTTGCGGCCACTGTGTTGTCGACGAGATTCACCACCGAAATGTTGTTCGACGGCCCGTTAGCCGAGTAAAGAGTCTTCGCATCCGGCGAGAGAGCGATGCCCCACGGACGCTTACCCACGGTCACCGAACCGAGAACGGTCTGAGTCGCCGTGTCAACCGTGAAAACCTGCTGCCCGCGGCCCGTGCTGACGTACAGCCGGGTCGCGTCGGGTGAAAGCAACACAGCCATCGGTTTGATCACGCCGGGTTTACCGAGAGGGATCGTCTTCAACGTCTTGAATTTCACGGCGTCCACCAGAACGACCGTCCCGTCATTTTCAGCGTTGACGTAGGCACGAGAACCGTCAGGCATGAATGCGATCGAGCGCGGACGATGCCCAACCTTGAAGGTGGAGGTAATGTGGCCCGCCGCGAGATCGACCACGGCGATGGTGCCATCCTCTTCAGACGTAATAAACACCCGCTTTCCATCCGGGGCGACCCGAACTCCTTCGGGCTGACCGCCTATCTTGATTGTCTTCAGCACCGTCCCCGAGGCGATGTCAACGATGCTCACCGCCGACGTGTCTTCATTCGAGATAAAAAGCTGTTTGCCGTCTTTGCTGACATCAAAGTTCTCCGGATCTGACCCTCCGGGAAGAACGCGAACCACCTTGTTCTGCGCCACATTGAAAACTCCGATACCGTCTGCGTTCTTGTCGGGCGGCGGCAGCGTGCTTTCGTCCACATCAGGGCCAGCGATCGGCGAACCGCTCAACGCAACGTACAAAGTCTTTTGGTCGGGGCTGGCGTGAATCCCGCGCGGGCGTTTACCCAGCGGAACCGTAGCGATGACCTTGCGGGTGCCGGAGTCAATCACGCTGAGATCCCCCGACACTTCGTTGGTCACGTAAATCCGAGGAGCCGAAGATTCGGCAGCGGTCTCCGGAGTAGGGCTGGCCGGCGGTTTCGCGGAGTTGCAGCCTGCCAGAGCCAGACAAACACCAAATGCCAGCAATATGAAAAATCTCTTGCGCATCAATTCGTCCCCTTGAACGTAACGTTCGCCTGCGTGTTCGAATGCGGAGCCACCGTTACCTGTTGCTCCTGCGTTCCGAGTTTTTCTTGCCATATCGCGACGGTGTAGGTGCCGGGCGGCAGGTTTCCGATGCGGTAGCTGCCGTCTTCCCCAGACACGGCGAAATAAGGACTATCCACGACACCGATGTAAGCCTGCATCCAATTATGAATATTGCACTTCACGTGGATCATGACCTCCGGCCTGGCGAACTTTCGGGCAAGCGGCGGCTCTCCCGCTCCCTGACTATGGTTCCACTCCCGGTTGATCTGCGCCATGGGGTGAATACTGTGCGTGACCAGGTCGGAGTTCGTAATCCGCAGGGCCTGGTTCGTCTGAATACCAAGAACGCGCGGCCTGAACCAGCACCCATTCTGATCAATCGAAACCGGCGTTGAGGGCATCGCAAAGGTTTTTCCCTCCAGCCCGGATTTCGCATATACGAAGGCGTTAGCCAACCCGCCTATGGACGACACAACCAAAGACTCATCCAGCGCGTTTCCGTGGTGCGCTTCGACGCACGCGGGATCTCCGCTCATGTCAATTTTCTTCGGCAAGGGTCTTTTGCCGATATAGCGAATCATTCCCGAGATAGATCCGGCCGTGAGCGGATCAACCTGGTACGCGGGAGCGGCTGCCTCTAGCACTTGCTCCGGCGGCGCAGTTTTACTGGAATTTGGGGAACAGCCGGTGGCGATCGCCATCAAAAAGAGCAGGCAGCAGAAACGAAACGGGCAAACACGGTTCATAGAAGCAAGTCTCTTCCTGCTGTCTGAGCGAGCAGATTTCTTGGGTGATCATACCGCGCTTCCGAGTATCACTCCCAAGGAACATAAACCGCTCAAAATCCGGGCCGCATTTCATTGACAGATGTCGAACGCGGCGACTAGTATTCTGCTCGCGAATGAGACGTCTCATTTCCCCGATTCTGAGTAGCACATTTCCTGTCACCGGGCGGTGCCAGGTGAGCGCCACTCTCGTTTGAGTCGGTCAGCAAGCGGGAGGCACTTCCCGGATTTCAAAGAGCGCAGTCTTCTACCAGAGGGTGTCAGCTTCATGTCTTTCCACAGCGGTTTGAGCAGCACGCACGGCTTGAGGGTCTTGCGGGCAATTTGTCTTGTGGGATGTGCGCTGGTGACGCTAAGCCCGGCGTACGGCCAATCTACTGCCGAGTGGATCACCAGCAGCGCGGACCCGGTGCGTGACGCCTGGCAGCGCGGCGGGTCGAAGATCACCACGAAAACCGTGCGCAAGCTGCAACTGCTCTGGAAAACAAGAGTTGAGAGCAAAACGATGGGCATGCAGTCGTTCCGGGAACCATTGATCGTTTCCGGCGTAAAGACTGCGGACGGCGCCCGAACCGTCGCCATTCTCGCGGGAGCGTCGAACGACGTTTTCGCCTTGGATGCGGAAACGGGAAAAGTAATCTGGCAGACCAAGCTGAAGTGGTCATCCGAGAAGCCGCAGGAGCCAGGCGAAGGCGCCGGCTTTATCTGCACCAACGCACTGAGCGCCACTCCGGTGGTATCGCCGATGGCCGCGCCTGTCAGGCGCTTATATGTGCTCACCAGCGATGGCTACCTGCACATCATGGATCTCTCCACCGGCAGCGATACTGACCCGCCAATTCAGGTCCTTCCCCTGCCCTACGGCAAGCCTTACGGACTGAACCTGGTCAGGAACGTGCTTTACACGGTCACCGGTCAGGGTTGTGGAGGCGTGCCCAATGCACTCTACGCGGTCAACCTCGAGAACCGGAAGGTTACCGTGTCCACCCCGCCCCAGGCGGGCTTGTGGGGCACGGCCGGACCCGCGGTAGGCTCGGATGGAACGATCTACTTTGAGTCCGGCGATGGTCCCTACGACGCCGCCGCCGGAAAGCTCTCCACGAGCGTCGAGGCGTTCACATTTTCGAATGACCAGTTGACCCTCAAGGACTATTACTCGCCCAGCAATCACATCTGGCTCACGCGGCGAGACCTGGACATGAACGTCACACCCGTGGTCTTTCCCTACAAAGGGCGGGACCTTATCGTTGCGTCCGGTAAGGAAGGCCGCTACTTCGTCCTCGACAGCAAGTCTTTGGGCGGCGCCGATCACCTGACGCCGTTATTCCGCAGCGAAGTCATCTCGAACAAGAACGTGAACTTCCAGAAGGAAGGAACCTGGGGAAGTCTTGCCAGTTGGGAAGACAAAAAGGGTACGCGTTGGGTGCTGGGTCCCACCGGCGGTGAGACCGCGGTGAAGTTTCCAAAGTCCTACGGGGCAACTTCCAACGGCGGGATCGTTGCCTTCAAGCTGGAGGAAAAGGACGGCAGGACGGAACTCGTTCCAGCCTGGCAATCGCGAGACATGGTCACTTCCGAGCCTCCCATTATTGTCAACGGCGTAGTGTTCGTACTGGCGGCCGGCGAATACACCATGCAGGCGAATGATGCGGTGGGCGGACTCTTCAGCGCGGAGGAACGGCTCAAACACTCCGTTCCCGCGAAGCTGTATGCGCTGGATGCGATGACCGGCAAGGAACTCTACTCGAGTGGAGATCAGGTCACGTCGTTCCTTCACCAGGCGGGCCCATCCGTCGCCGGAGACAAGGTCATGTTCGGCACATTCGACGGAACGATCTATTGCTTCGGACTGAAATAGATTCAGTATGCGTTCGTCTGGTGTTCGGTTTAGCGGAAACGGATTGGGGATTGTGGACGTGAAGAAAAAAATCTTAGGGCGGGCGATCTGGGCGTGCTGTGCTGGTGCCTTTCTTTTTGCCGCTGTGGCAGTTGCTCAGGACCAGAGCGGCGACTGGAGATTGACGGGTGCCGACGCGGGACAGACTGGTTGGCAAAAGGGCGAAATAGACCTCACCCCGGAGAACACCGGCGCGAACTTCAAGCTTCTCTGGAAGATCAAGCTCGGGCAACCGTCGAAGGCGGCGCGGTCCTTCAGCGAACCGCTACTGGCAGGCCGCCTGATCAATGCTCAGGGCTTCAAAGACATCGTGTATTGGAGTTCCGCGGACACTCTCTACGCCGTGGACTCGGAGCTGGGTGCGATGGTCTGGACGAAGGAGTTCAAATCATCCTCCAAGCCCGTGCCGGGATGCGCAGTCTCCAGCCTGCCGATAGTGATGGAGCCGCCGATAGTAATCAATTTCAATGCCCGGCGGCGGCGCGTTCCAGGTGCTCCGAGGCCAGCTGAGGCACCCGCGGCGGCGCCCAATGAACGCCGGCTGGGCGTTGCGCCTGGAGGAGGCTACTTCGGGTTGAAGGGCATCTACGTGCTGACCTCGGACGGCATGCTCCACGAGCAGGTGATGACCACCGGCGCTGATTTCGCGCCTCCCGTGAAGTTTCTTCCGGCTGCAGACACAAACGCGTTCGGCTTAAACTTCGAAGACAAAGACAAAATGATCTACACCGCAACCGGCCGCGGCTGTGGCGGCGTGCCCAACGGTCTGTGGGCGATCAACCTGGCTTCAGCTGACTACAATGTCGCGAGTTATCCATCCCAGCAGGTCCGTCCTCTCGCGCTCTCCGGTCCGGCAATCACACCCGACGGCAACTCGATTGTCGTCACCGGCGCCGGAACCTCGGATTCAAATTCCGGCGTCTATGCCGGCAGCGTCGTCTCGGTCGCGAAAGACATGAAAGTTGCGGACTGGTACACTCCCGCCGGCGGAATGGCCAGCTACGAGAGCGTTTCTCCAGCGACTTTCACGTACAAGGAAAAGCAGTTGGTGGTGGCCCCCGGAAAAGATGGGAGTCTAGCCCTTCTGGACGCCGCGTCGCTGGGTGGCGCGGATCATCACACCCCGCTCTTCGAAACGCCTCCCGTCGCCAAGGCTGGCGAAAAGCACGGCTGGGATGGGTTCGCGGCTTGGCAGGATAAGGAAGGCACATTCTGGGTATTCGCCTCTATCTCTACCGGCATCACTCTGAATGACAGCGCCGTCAAGCTGAATGGTCCCACTACGCACGGTGGGGTCGTGGCATTCAAAATCGCCGAAACCGATGGCAAGTTCGCTCTCAACCCCGTATGGGTGTCGGAGGACATGGTGAATCCAGCGCCGCCACGGATCGCCAATGGCGTTGTGATCGCTCTTTCCGGCGGCAACCCCTCAACTCATGCAAAGCTGTTTGTCCTGAATGCCGCGACCGGGGCGGAACTCTATTCCAGCAAGGATGAGATCCCTAACTACGCGGATCTGTCCGGTGTTTCCGTAGGCGACAGTCACGCGTTTTTTACGGATCACGATAACGTTCTCTATTCCTTTGGGATCGGCTTAGAGCACTAGGGACCGAATCGTCGCAGGCTAACGTTTAGCCACACCGCCAAAGAGAGCGGCTAGGAGACTATGGGAATGCTGAATCGAGCGGCTGTTCAGGAAGCTGTCAACGCAGGCAAGGGTGTGCTCCGGTTGGAGCCCTCCTGGGTGCCACGTTCCTTCATGATTCCCGGACGCAGGTTAAAACTTCATCCCGATGACCTCTACGCCTTTGGCGCACACAGGGGCGGGATCAACGAGCGCTGGTTCTCCTCGACGACAAAAGCCTCGAACGGCCCAGAGACCACGCCTGACGAAGGCCTCAGCTATGTTCACCCTGCCGCGGGAAGCAGATTTCTGCTCAAGGATGCGGTTGAAAGCGCTGGCGATCTATTGCTCGGTTCCGACGTAATGGAGCGTGAAAAGGGCTGGAATCTGCTCTGCAAGTTCTTCGACAACCTGGGCCCGATTCCGCATCACATGCACCAGAGCGACAAATTCGCCAAACTGGTTGGACACAAGGGCAAGCCGGAAGCTTATTACTTTCCTCCACAATACAATCAGCTCAGCAATAACTTCCCCCACACCTACATGGGCCTCGAGCCCGGAACCACAAAAGAAGATATCCACCGCTGCCTTGAGAACTGGAATCGCGGGGACAACGGAATCATCTTCCACGCGCGCGCCTATCGCCTCGAGCCGGGCAGCGGATGGCAGGTAGACCCAGGTATCCTGCACGCTCCCGGGTCCCTGGTTACGTATGAGCCTCAGGTCAACAGCGATGTCTTCGCGATGTTCCAGTCGGAGGTCGAGGGACGCATCGTGGATTGGAGCCTCCTCACCAAGGATGTGCTTCCCGAGTACCACCATGACCTCGACTATCTGATCAGCATGCTGGACTGGGACGCCAACGTGAACCCGGAGTTCGCCAAGAGCAATAAGCGGCACCCTGTGCCGGTTCGTCCGATCAAGGAAACCGAAGAAGCGGGATACCGCGAACTATGGATCACCTACGGCGGCGGATACTACTCCGCGAAGGAACTCACCGTCCTGCCCGGCCGCACCGTGACCATTAAAGATGCAGCCGCCTACGGGCTGATTCTTACTCAGGGATACGGCAAGCTCGGCGGAACTCCGGTTTCCACGCCGTCCATGATCCGCTTCGGTCAACTGACAGAGGATGAACTGTTCGTGACCGCCGCCGCAGCGAAGGAAGGTGTGCGCATCGAAAACCCGAGCAGCACCGACCCGCTAGTGATGCTGAAACACTTTGGTCCCGGCAATCCGGACGCCGAACCGTTGCACAAAGGCCGCTGAAGAGTGCATCCGCTATGAGCACCTCTAAACATAAGTCTCCAGCCCTTCACAACGCGATGTGGCCGGGCATTGTCGGGAAAGGCCCTGACTCCGAGCCCTTCATTGACCTCGACAACATGCTGAGCCTCACCGCCGCAGCTGAGGTGGACGGAACAAAGTTCGACGGTGTGGACCTGTTCCTGTCGCTGCCTCACACAGACATCGATTCAACGGACGACGATCTCAAGCTACTCGCGGAAAAACTGGCTGCGCACCACCTCGTAGCCGGCTCGCTGGTCGCGCCGGTGTGGCCGCCGCTCGGCGGAGGGTCCGCCATGGGATCCGAGGAAGAACGCAGCGCCTTTCTCACCCAAGTTCGTAAAGCCTGTGCCATCGGCAAGAAACTTCGAGACCTCGGCGTTCGTAAGTACGGAGTTGTACGCGTTGACTCCGCAGTGGGCCCCGCATCCTGGGCCGAAAATCCAGCCGCAAACACTAAGCGCATTGCAGACACATTTCGCGAGGCGTGCACCGTTGCCGAGGGATACGGCGAGCGGCTGGCCGCCGAAGGCGAAATCTGCTGGGGCGGAATGCATGGATGGAAGCACATGGTGGAGCTTCTGGAACAGGTCGGACGCCCCAAGACGCTTGGTTTTCAGGCCGACATGGCGCACACCATGCTCTATACGCTGGGCTACAACTCTCCCGAGAGTAGAGTTTTGCCCGCAGACTATGACTGGTCGGATCGCGGCGTTCTGGTCGAAGCGCTTCGTCAAGTCGCCCAGGTATTGCGTCCTTGGACGATAGACTTCCACGTTGCGCAAAACGACGGCACGGTAAAAGGCTCGGGCTCGCACGATAAGACCGGACGCCACTGCCCGCCCGACGATCCCAACGGCAAGATGGATATCGTCAAAATTGCCGGCCTGTGGATGCGCAACGACGATGGAACTCCGACTCGGGCCTACAAACATATCTGCTGGGACGGCTGTATGTTCCCCAACGCCATGATGACCTCGCCCGAGACATGGGTGAAGATTCTGGCGACTCTGATTCGCGTGCGCGATGCGCACGGGTGGGACTAACACGCGGAGGCTACAGCTGTGTCGAAGAAGAAAGACTTGAATGTCGGGATCGTCGGCTACGGATTCATGGGGCGCACCCATTCGAATGCGTACCTGCAGGCTCCCCGTTTTTTCGATGTGGCCTACCGTCCGGTGTTGAAAGCAGTCTGTGCGCGCAACGCGGACCGGGTAAAGGGATTTGCCGAAAACTGGGGCTATCAATCGGTAGAGACCGACTGGCGCGCTCTGGTGGCGCGTAACGATATTGACCTCATTGATATCGCCAGTCCTAATGACACTCACGCCGAGATCGCGATTGCCGCGGCCAAGGCCGGCAAGATGGTCCTCTGCGAAAAGCCCCTGGGCCGAACCGCGGAAGAAGCCAAAGCCATGGTAGACGCAGTAGAGAAAGCGAAAGTCCCGAACATGGTCTGGTACAACTACCGGCGCGTTCCCGCCGTGGTGCTGCTGAAAAAGCTTCTCGACGAAGATCGCTTCGGCCGCATCTTTCACTATCGTTCCCAGTTCTTGCAGGATTGGACCATCTCGCAGGATCTGCCGCAGGGCGGCGAGGGTCTGTGGCGATTGGACAGCGCGGTGGCGGGAAGCGGTGTCACCGGAGACCTGTTGGCCCACAACATTGATATGGCTCTGTGGCTCAACGGCCCCATCACTGAGGTCTCCGCCATGACCGAGACGTTCGTCAAGCAGCGGAAGCACAACCTCACCGGCCAGGTCGAGCCGGTGAAGATTGACGATGCCAGCGCCTTTCTATGCCGCTTTCAAAACGGATCGCTGGCTCTGTTCGAAGCTACCCGCTACGCTCGTGGCCATAAAGCGCTCTTCACCCTGGAGATCAACGGTGAGCGCGCCTCCGCTGCCTGGGACCTGCACGACCTGCACCGGCTCAATTACTTCGACCATAACGATCAGGGGCAAGTCCGCGGCTGGAGGAACGTCCACATCACGGACGGCGACCATCCCTACATGAAGAACTGGTGGGTTCCGGGACTTCAGATCGGATATGAACACACCTTCATTCATCAGGTCGCCGATTTCCTGGTCGCCCTGGATGGCAATCGCGCCGCGGCCCCGACGTTCCGCGACGGATTGGCCACGGACTACGTAACTGACGCCGTACTGAAATCAGCAAAAACCAAGAAATGGGAAGCTGTACCGGCCGCCTGAAAATCAGCCGCGGCGCACTTCAAGGAGGAGATATGCCGTTTGGACTTCGTGGTCAGAACTGGCCCGTGCGGACAGGTTCTTTGCTCTCAGTTGCTGTGGCTGCGGCGCTTTTACTCTCCCTGTTTTCTTCGCGAGCCATCGCGCAGCAACCGGCCGCGAAGCCCCATCGCCGGGCGTTCCACGGCTTTGTGCAGCCCGAGCCAATCAACTTCGACGATCATGACGGCTGGACGCAGATCTTCGACGGCAAAACCCTCAAAGACTGGGATGGCGACCGCGACATCTGGCACGTCGAAGACGGCGCGCTGGTGGGAGTTTCAACCCCAGAGCATCCTTCCGGCACTACAAACATCATCTGGCGAGGAGGCGAGCCCGCAAACTTCGAACTGAAACTGGAGATGAAACTCGAAGGAACCGGCGCCAACGGTGGCCTGCAATATCGCAGCTATCTCGTTAAGCCGAACATTGGTCCGCCGCCCGCGAACTCTACTCCCGAGGAACAACAACAGTGGAAGGAACACCAGGATCTCGATCGCAAGCACGCCCAGTGGAATCTTGGCGGCTACCAGGCGGACTTCGACTACGACAACAAATATACCTGCCAGCTCTACGAGCAAAGTTCGCCGCGTGGAATCATCGCCTGGCGCGGCCAGGTGGTTGCCACCGAACCGGGTAAGAAACCGACTCTGCTCGCCACCCTCGGCACCTCGGATGAACTCAAGTCCGTGATCAAACCCGGCGAATGGAATCAGGTAGAGGTCATCGCGGACGGCAACACTCTGATCAACATCATCAACGGGCGCATCCTGTCTGTATTGGTTGATACGGATCCCGAATTCAGCCGGGCCAAAGGACTGATCGCAGTTGAAATCGAGGGCCCCGGCAATGTCAAAATCCTGCACCGCAACATCTGGTTGAAGAAGCTTCCCTAGCTGCGGCCGATTTTCCAGGAATCGCGATCTTGACCAACGCCGTCTTTAAGGGCCGTCGGGCCGTCCATCTCGAAAACGACTTCTTGCGTGTAACGGTCCTCGAGGAGGGCGGCCACATCGCTGAGGTCTTCGATAAGCGCGCAGGCGTCAGTCCCCTGTGGGTCCCGCCCTGGACGTCGCTCGAGCCCTCCGAGTTCTCACTCGGCCAACATAGCAACTTCGGAACCGGCGCCGATGCCAAGCTCCTGGCAGGCATCATGGGCCACAACTTGTGCCTCGACTTGTTTGGAGGACCCTCGCCCGAAGAAGCTGTCGCGGGCTTCACGGTTCACGGCGAAGCCTCGGTGGATCGCTACGACGTCACGGAATCTTCCGGCCAACTGCTTCAGCGCCTGACGCTTCCCATGGCTCAACTCAAGTTCGAGCGGTCCATTCAACTGCACGGGCAGTACGTCAGGATTCGCGAAGTCGTGAAGAATCTCAGCGCGATGGACCGTCCCCTCGCCTGGACGCAGCACGTCACGCTGAGCCCGCCCTTTCTCGATCCCGCGACGACGCGGTTCCACGCCTCTATGACCCGTTCGGTCGTCTCGCAAGCGGATCCAGGCTTCAACGCTTACCTGACGCCGGGGAAAGAGTTCTCATGGCCAATCGCTCCTCGCCGGGATGGTGGGCAGTCGGACCTGCGTCAGATGCACAAGACCGCTCCCGCCAGCGGCTATACCGCCCATCTCGCTGACCCGCAGCGCGACCAGGCGTACTTCGTCGCTTTCTCGCCACAATTCAGGCTAGCCTTCGGCTACGTCTGGAAGCGCGCGGATTTCCCCTGGCTGGGAATCTGGGAGGAAAACTGCAGCCGCCAGGCTTCCCCGTGGGACGGCAAGACCGTAACCCGCGGGATGGAGTTCGGTGTGTCGCCCTTTCCTGAAACCAGGCGAGAGATGGTGGATCGCAACCGGCTACTGGATGCCCCTGCGTACAAGTGGATCGCGTCCCGCGGACGGCTAGACGCTGAGTACTGGATCAGCAGTCAAATTACGGATGTGATTCCGGAATCGCTCACCTGGCCTAAGGTTTCGTGACTCCGGCTCCGAAGACAAGTTGATCTTTCTTGGCATCGATCTTCTTCGCATCCACGTTGGGAACCGCCTTCATATCTTCGAGAGACTTGAATCCCTTGACCTTATCGCGGTATGCGACGATCGCCTTCGCATCGTCCAGGCTGATTCCCAGAACATCCGAAAGTTGCTTGTCGGTAGCCATGTTTACGAAAATTTTCTTCACCGCAGAAGGAGGGAAATTTGCCGTGAGATAGTCGGCGATATCGGTGAAATCTTCATCCGAGCCCTCGGCCCCCTGCCGCGCCATCTTGGTAATGGTGTTCTCCCATCCTTTCCGGTCCTGTCCGGAGGCCAGAATGATGTTCGGAGAATGGCACTTCACGCACAGCCGCAGCACGGCCTCTCGCCCCTCACCGGGAGGAAATTCGGGGTACGTGTCAGCAGCAGCGCTCGAGTCCGCAGTTTGAGCCGCTGAAACGGGCGTTTGCGTGGACATTGCGATCGCAAGCACACCCACGCAAGCAGAGAGAAGAATCAACGAGTACAGACCGCGGAAGATGACCGTTTTGTTTAGCCCAGGCTTCAAGTGTTCTCCTGAATCAGTATGACGTAGTCTGCCTCGAACTCACTCCGACTAAACCGCCACTCGCGTCAACTTGGTAATCCTACCGACGTGATTCCAATCAGACACGTAAATATTCGCCTCGTGGTCTATATAGCACCCATGCGCTGCACTGAAAACGCTTGTGGAAATATTGTCGGGGCTGAGCTGGTAATTCGCCCACTGGCTCTGCTGCGGGTTGTCGCCGATAAACGCGACCGGCACATTGTTCTTGTCCAGGATCGTAACCCTACCCTGTAACTCCGAGACGACGGCGTAGTCCCCATGAAAGCTAACCTGGCACGGACGCCGCAAATGCTGCGTGACGTGGCCAACGAACCTGCCGTCAAAGTCAAAGTGGCTGAGGCGAAAATTTTCCCGATCGCAGACTAGCAGCAGCGGCTGATCGTAGCGCTGGTCCACGGCTAATCCATGACTGCAATCGCACTTCCCGTCTTCGGAGCCCTTCCCTGAAAAGCTGGATTGGTAGTTTCCGTGTTTATCGAACCGGAAGATGCGGGAGTCACCGTAGCCGTTCGCGATATAGATCGAACCGTCAGGTCCGGGCACAACGGCTGTCACTCTCCACTCATTTGCCTGTTTGAATCCCGCTTCGCCAGGCGCGGTGATTTTCTGTACGACCGTGCCGTCCGTCTTCATCTTCAGGACCAGCCAGTTCTCCGCCGGAGTTCCCTTCTGCACGGTGGCGTAAAAGAATTCCTCGCCACCTTCAACGCTCCAGTGCAGTGAGTGGACCTCGGGATATTCCATGGCAATGGTCCTTACGAAACGTCCGCCAGGTTCGTACACGAGAACGCCAGTTTCACTCTGGGTGCTTACATATACATTGCCGGCCTTGTCGCTGGAGATCGCGCCGTGGGTTCCGCCGAACTGTTTTCCTGGCGGGAGCTTTCCCCACTGCGGCACAACGTCATAGGTCCAGGCGCCGTTCCCCGTCCGATACTGGGATCCGCAAGCGCTGCCGTCAGGGCTCTCGGCTCCAATAGGTGAAGCGCCGCCCGCAAACGCGACAAGCGCAGAGACCGCGGCCGCACTGCCGAAGGCACGCCGATTCAATTTGGTGAGCTTTGAGGTCTTGTGACCGCGTTCCATAATGTCTTCTCCTAAAGCAAACCGTGGGCACGCCGGTTACGCTGAACTAGTAATCGAACGCGAATTCAGCCGAATCGTCCGTTGGCTAATTCAGCTTCTTGATCCAGATATTACGCACCGAAACCTTGGTAGGCGTACCCTCGATTTCGATTCCTACCAACCCAGGCTTGTTGTTGGACGAATCCGGACTGTCATCCACGTAGACTGCCATCAACTGTCCGTTGATCACGTGGATGAATGTGCCGCCCCTCGCCATGATCAGGTACTGGTTCCAGTCGTTGACCTTAACGTAGCCCCCGAGTGCGTCGCGATTCCCGATGTTGCCTAACAACTTTGGATGGCTTCCCGGGGCTGATTCAACCACCTGGCCCCGCCAAGCGAGGATGCCAAGGGGCGTGTTCTCCGAGTAAAACTGCCCGGTCCACTCCGATTGCCTGGGTGTCACCGGGAACCAGAAATCGGCCTGCGGGCCGGTCATCATCCACTTCAACTCCGGGATCGTCTGGCCCGGCGGGGGCTGTCTGCGCCACGGTAAACCAACCTGGCTTCGATATTGGATGCCGCTCCCGCCACCGTTTTCTACCCTGATTTCAAACTTCAAATCGAAATCCTTGGCCTCGAACCCGTGGAAGGAAATATAGCTGTTCGCGACCGGCTTTTCCTTGGTAGATTCGCCGACAATCGCTCCGTCTTCCACGTGCCAGGTATTCGGATCACCGTCCCAGCCCTTGAGGCTCACACCATCGAAGATCTGCACGTATCCCTGATGGTCATCAAAGTCGAGCGGCTCAGGCTCATAAAAATCAAAATCCCGCTTGATTCGCTTATCGGGCTGCGAACTTACGGAGCCTCCAGACTGCTCACCAGCGACAACGGTTCTCTTGGAAACGGGTTCGGCCGCTCTGTTTTCGGCTGCCGCCGCTTTTCCCGTGAGCCCCATGGCGAGGAGAGAAGTGATCCCGCTCGTCCAGAGCCAACGTCGCTGGCGCATAGTCATGCTGACGCCCTTTCCCTACCTGTTATATCCTTACTCTCTTTCACAAACTTCAGGCCGTCGCCTGAAAGGGTTACTGCTCCTGGATAAAGGTATGGATCGCTGTTTCAGGGCCCAGATTCCCGACAGCAGCGCTCAAATGAGACGTCTCAATTGCGGATTCAATCTATGAGTTTAAGATGAGGCTGTCAAATTCTTCTGTTTCGTTTTCCGGCCCGGCCTTCGCCGACTTCAGGCAGACGCTAGAGTTGATCCAGTGGTGACGCAAAGAGAACTCGCGAAGCTTGCCGGGGTTTCCGCTGGAACGGTTTCCAATGTGATCAGCGGTTCGACACGGGTCAGTGAAGATGCGCGCCGCAAAGTATTGGACGCAATCCACGTTCTGAAATATCAGCCCAACCTCATCGCCCGAAGCCTGCGAACCAATCGTACCCACACTCTGGGCATTGTGGTTCCCGACCTCACCATCCCCTTCTTCCCCAAGATCGTGCGCGGAGCCGAATACGCCGCCCGGGAACGCGGATATTTCCTGATCGTGCTGGACTCGCAGCGAAGTCACGATACCGAGATAGCCATGATGGCCCTGCTCCGGCAGCGTGTAGACGGCATCCTGCTGGTCACAACCGGGGGCTACAAGTGGTCAGCCGAGAATGACGCGGCGATCGCCTCGGGTCCGCCGGTTGTCTGCGTGGACCGTCTCCCGGAAGGCTTGAATACAGATTCCGTGTGCGTGGACGACAGCGGCGCGGCGAAACTCGGAGTCCAGCATCTGCTCTCACTCGGGCATCGCCGCATCGCAATCATTACGGGCCCTCTGACGCTGAGAAATGAGCAGGAGCGCCTGCGCGGCTACCGTCGCGCACTCAAAGACGCCGGACTGCCCGTGCACCCTTCGCTCATCTGGTCCGCGAGCTTTGAGATGGAGGACATCCAAGCCGTCTGCCAGCGTGGGCTGCTGCGTCAGAAGTACAAGCCGACAGCACTGTTCGCCACCAACGGAGTTACGGGTCTGTGCGCGCTGAAGAGCTTGTACTCGCTGGGCTTCACGACTCCCGACAGCATCGCCTTCGTTACATTTGACGAACTGATTGCGGAAGACTTCTTTCAACCGCGCATCACCTCGGTCGTGCAGCCGACCTATGAGATCGGTCATCGAGCCGTGGAGGTTCTCTTTGATCGGATCGTGCATCGTGGCGCCACCAGCGTATCGAAGGTACGCCTGCCAGCGACGCTCGTCGTCCGGGATTCGTCGCGCACGCGCATAACCGGGCATCGATCGTGAAGTGAGGACCCGGCTGGTTGCCCTCGATAAGAGCGGGTGCCCCACACTTCGCGCACTTTGCGATGTGTGGGTTTTATGGTCTGTCACATCTTGGAGTGTTGACCGAAGAAGATGAATGTTGCTAGGCACGAAGTGATGTCCGATTCGAACCTTCTCCTCAAGGCTGAGGGGATACAAAAGTCGTACGGCGGGGTGCTGGCGCTGCATGACGGCTGCATTGAGCTTCGTGCAGGCACCGTTCATGCCCTGTGCGGTGGTAACGGTGCCGGCAAATCGACGTTCCTGAACATCCTGATGGGGCTGGAGGCGTCCGATAGCGGGCGTGTCTGGCTCAACGGGAGCGAAACCCGATTCGCCTCTCCGGCATCCGCCTTAGCCGCTGGCATAGCGATCATTACGCAGGAGCTTAGCCCCGTTCCCGACATGACAGTTGCCGAGAACATCTTCCTTGGGCGTGAATCCCGACGTGCCGGATGGTTCGTCAACCAGACGGTGATGCGGCGCAAGGCTGCGGAGCTTCTGGAGCGCCTCAATTTCGCTGTCGATCCGCGCGCCAAGATGCGCAGGCTGTCGCTGGGACAGATCCAGTTAGTCGAGATCGCCAAGGCAATTGACCAGCGCAGCTCGGTTCTCATCATGGATGAGCCGACATCTGCGATCGGAGAGAAAGAAACCGCGGTCTTGTTTGACGCGATCCGGCAGCTAAAATCCGCAGGCGTCGGCATCATTTACGTTTCGCATAGGTTGTCAGAACTGTTCTCAATTGCCGACGAATACACCGTATTTCGCGATGGCGACTTTGTCCGGACTGGCTTCATGAAGGACATTGATCGCGACGAGCTGATACGCCTGATCGTAGGGGGAAGCCTTATTGACCAACCATGCGCGGCCACTGAGGCTGAAAAGACGACGCTGCTCGAAGTGCAAGGGTACAGCCGTGCTGGCGAGTTTGAGGACATCAATCTTTCTTTAAAGTCTGGAGAAATTGTCGGATTGTACGGACTCATGGGCGCAGGACGGAGCGAATTTGCGAGTTCGCTATATGGAATCTCCCGTCGTAACCGAGGCCGGTTGGTGATGGACGGCGCAGAGGTTGAAATCAATTCGCCAGGCGACGCATTGAAGTTTCGCATCGCGATGATCACCGAAGACCGCAACGCCTCGGGGCTATTCCTGAGTCAAAGCGTACGTAAGAATATCTCGCTGACGTCGTTGTCGAGTCTTTCCCGCTGGAGTTTCATCAATGAACGTAAAGAGAAATCCCTCGCCCAGCGAATGATCGAACGCTTTCATATCAAAGTCCGTACCCGGGATCAACCAGTCCGGCAGCTAAGCGGGGGCAATCAGCAGAAGGTGCTGTTTGCCCGTTCATTGACGACCTCGCCCCGGGTTCTGATCTGTGATGAGCCAACCCGTGGCATCGATGAGGGTGCAAAGCGTGAGATTCATGCTTTTCTGGCGGAGTTTGCCGCTCAGGGGAATGCTGTGCTTATGATCTCCTCGGAGGTCCAGGAGATTCTCGCCAGTTGTAATCGTGTCGTCGTCTTTCGCCACGGCCGGCAAGTTGCAGAATCACCGGTTACGAAGATCACGCCCGAGCACATGCTGCATTGGGCCTCGTAGCGTAGGTTGGTTGAGCGAGACTACAATTCTTTACCCGCGATGATGAGCACTTCTACCAAGCAAATGAGTCGGGCCGGCGCGAGATCAAGGACGCTCGGATCGCTCGGGCAACTATTCGCACGCTATGGAATCGTGATAGCCCTGGGGCTCATCGTGCTCGCGCTGAGCGTTTTGAGCGACAACTTTCTCACTAGCGGCAATCTGACGAACGTCCTGCGCCAGGTTTCGATCAACGGCATACTCGCCGTCGGGATGACGTTCGTGATTTTGACCGGCGGAATCGATCTTTCCATCGGTTCCGTCCTTGCGCTCACTGGCATGGTCGGCGCCAGCCTGGTCGTGGGGAGCAAGCCCCACTCTCCTATCCTCGCCATCCTGGCTGCATTGGCGGTAGGCGTAGTCGCCGGGGCTTGCAGTGGCATTTTCATTGCATGGGTTCGGTTGCCTGCCTTCGTCGTCACGCTCGGCATGCTGAGCGCGGTGCGTGGGCTCACGCTTATCTACAGCCAAGGAATGCCCATTTCTAATTTGAGTTTCGGTTTCAAGTTTCTTGGCCAGGGAACATTCCTTGGAATACCAGTGTCGGTAGTGCTCTTTGGAGCGACTGCATTGGCGGCGTGGGTCGTGCTCGCATACACCGTCTATGGCCGGCATGTTTATGCGGTTGGCGGCAACATGCGCAGCGCGCACACCTGCGGTATCAACGTGCGGAGAATTATTTTCTCGGTTTACGCGTTGATGGGCCTCCTAAGCGCGCTGGCTGGGGTAACGCTCACCGCACGCACAACCGCTGCCCTTCCGCAGGCAGGTGTCGCGTACGAGTTGGATGCGATTGCAGCCGTGGTGATCGGCGGCACCAGTCTCACCGGCGGTATCGGCGGCATCCCGCTCACCGTGGTAGGCGTTCTCATCATTGGTTTGCTTAACAACGGACTCGACCTTCTCGGTATCTCTTCCTACTACCAGCAGGTCATCAAAGGACTCATGATCGTCGCAGCCGTTCTTATTGACAAAGCGAGGCATGCCGATGCGGCTTGAGGAGTTGGCCACTACAAGAGCACCTAAACCGGCGGTGACCAGTTCCTTGCTGACGCGGCGGCAGATACTGAAAGGCGGGCTGGCAGTCACCGGGCTCGGCTTTGCGACCGGATGCCGCACTAAGAGCGGTAAGTCCGTTCATCGCATCGCAGTCCCACTTCAGGGCATGACCTCTGAATTCATGCAGTTGTGGGTTCGAGGCGCGCAAGCGCACCCGGCGGTCAAGAACGGCCTCGCAACCTTTACCGTCTTTGATGGCCGCATGGATGCGCTGACCCAGGCGAATCAGTTCGACACCATCATCACCCAGCGCTATGACGCGATCATATTTATTCCCGTGGACATTCAAGCCGGCGTCGGCCCGGCCGCGCAAGCCAAAGCCGCCGGCATTCCAATGATCGGCTCGAACACGTTGTTGGCAGACCGTTCCCTCTATGTTTCATATATCGGATCAGAATCCGTGATCAGCGGCGAATATGTGGCCCACGGTGTGATTGACAGGCTGGGCGGCAAAGGGAATGTCGTCGTCTTGGAGGGGTTGATCGGCCAATCGGCGCAGGTCGAGCGGCGGCAGGGGATCAACAAGGTGCTGGCCCAGTCGCCAAACATAAAAGTTCTGGAAACAAAATCTGCCAACTGGTCACGGGCTGAAGCACAGTCGCTGATGGAGAACTGGCTGACATCGCATGGCAACACAATCAACGGAGTAATTTCCCACAACGATGAGATGGCTCTGGGCGCAATCGAGGCAATGAAAGCACGTGGAATCGACTTCGCAACTCATCCCGTGGGCGGCATTGATGGGCTCACCGATGCCCTGGAGGCGGTCAAACGCGGCGAGATGTCCACCACTCTTCAAGATGCCAATGCCCAGGCACAGGGTTCGATAGACCTGGCATTGAAAGTTTTGATTGGACCCTCCTACAAACCAATGTCCGATATATGGAATCAATATCCCGGACAGCTATCGTGGGACGACGGGAAGAAGACCGAGTATCTCGTCCCCTGGACGCCCGTGACTGGTGAGAACGTCGATCGCTTACTGGCGATTCGGCGAGCAGGATAACGACCGGCGGCGCAACGGCGGGTTGACCACCACCTGCAGAGTCGCTGTTGTCTTCAAGGCGTCCCAGTGGGCCGCGACTTACGCGGACTGTTCCTGGGCTGAGGAATTCTGGGCTAGAGAACTGGATCCTGCAATCAAACAAGAAATATAGCCAGCAACAGGGATGGCCGATATTGATTCACGCGAATCCTCCGTCAAGAAGCACGCAGCATTGTGCTGGGATTCCCGGTTAAATTCAATAGGAAAATAAACTTACTATTGACAACAGCCGCCGCCGAATACTAGAGTTCAGCGGTTTGGAGCGAGTAGGATCTCTGCCGATACAGACTCGCCAATGGACAAACCCAGATCTGTTGGATGCCGACTCAGCAACGGAAAATTACCAAGTGAATCCGTTCCGACCCAGGCCCGGATTCCGATGTTCCCATAGTCAGCAAAGGTAGGTTCAACAGAGTTAGCGTGGAGGAATCGTCGCATGAGCGAACGCCGGTCCGCGTGGATGCCAATCGAACTGATCGCAATTTTCCTGATGATGACGTCTCTCCCGGTGATGACTTCACGGGCTGAGGCTCAAGCTGGCAACGACGATCCGCTCACCAGCGGCTTCAGGAATCCACCGAACGGCGCCAGGCCGCGTGTCTGGTGGCACTGGATGAATGGCAACATCACCAAAGAAGGCATCAAGTTGGATCTGGAGTGGATGCATCGGGTGGGGTTGGGCGGATTCCAGAACTTTGACGCTTCTCTGGGAACGCCACAGGTCGTCGACCACCGCCTGGCGTACATGACGCCGGAGTGGAAAGAAACATTTTCGTACGCGACCAAGCTTGCCGACCAGCTTGGTCTGGAAGAAGCCATCGCCGCCTCGCCGGGTTGGAGCGAGACCGGCGGGCCGTGGGTTCCGCCAGCGCAGGGAATGAAGAAGTATGTCTGGAGCGAGACTGCCGTCGAGGGTGGCAAGCCCTTTAACGGTATGCTGGCCAAGCCGCCCGCCACTACGGGACCCTTCCAGAACATACCAGTCGTGCCCGGTCTGCAGGTCGCCGGGGACACGCCGCCACCGCCGCCAGGAGATTTCTATAGAGACAGCGCTGTTGTCGCCTATCGATTGCCAGATAGTGACGTAGCCCTGCCGGATCTCCACCCCACGATCACCACCAGCGGTGGAACGGTTGATGCCACCGTGTTGACCGATGGCGACTTCGTGAAGACTACTGATCTTGCGTCCGCCGCCGAGGTCGGTGGAAAGGCATGGATTCTCTACGAGTTTGAGAAACCGCAGAGCATTCAGGCCGTTACCTTGGCGATGGGCGGTCCGGTAGATCCGATGGCGATATTTTTTGGCTACGGAGAAAGCGGCCACGACTTGGAAGTCAGCGACGACGGGCAGCAATTCCGCAAGCTCACCCACATAGAAAATGGCGCCGTGGGAACCACGACTGCGTTTGCTCCAGCGACGGCGAGATTCTTCCGGGTTACGTTTGAGCGCATGACTCCGCGCCCGAATCCTTTTTTTGACGTTGGTGATCTGGACACATCGATGTTTGGCCCTGCCAAGCCGTCCACCGGACCGCAAGTTGAGCATATTGCGGAACTGGTTTTGCACGCCGGGGCGCGCGTGAACCGCTATCAGGAGAAGGCGGCCTTTACGCCTACTCCGGACCTGTACGGGTTTGCTACGCCGGCGGTGGCGGCAGCGGACGCGATCAAGAAGTCAGATGTAGTCGATTTGACCGCCCAGATGCATCCCGATGGGACGCTTGCCTGGACGCCTCCAGCCGGCCGCTGGGTGATCCTGCGCATGGGTTATTCGCTGCTTGGCATTACCAACCATCCTGCCTCCAACGAAGCCACCGGACTGGAAGTCGACAAGCTGAATCGCACCTACGTGAAGAACTACATGGATCAGTATCTGGACAACTATAAGAGCGCTGTGGGCGGCGACATGATGGGCGCCAGGGGCGTGAAATTCGTAGTCACCGACAGCTGGGAAGCAGGGTCACAGAACTGGACCGACAACATGATCGCGGAGTTCACCAAACGACGCGGTTATGATCCTCACCCATGGCTGCCGGTTCTCACCGGCCACGTGGTGGAGAGCGCCGAGGCCAGCGACCGCTTTCTGTGGGATTTCCGCAAGACCATCGCTGACCTGACCGCGGACGAGCACTACGGACAGGTAGAGGCCTCCCTGAAAGAGCGGGGCATCGGTCACTACGGCGAGTCGCACGAGTCGGGGCGCGCGTTCATCGCTGACGGTATGGAGGTAAAGAAGCTCAACGAAATTCCCATGAGCGCGATGTGGACGCAGGTGCCGGGCGTAAATAAAGAGCAGTACGGTTACAACGCGGACGACCGGGAATCGGCGTCGGTGGCGCACATCTACGGACAGAACGTTGCGGCAGCGGAGTCGCTGACGGCGATGGCGGCTCCCTGGGCGTGGTCGCCTGGAACTTGAAGCCGACCGCCGACAAGGAGATGGCGGAGGGGATCAACCGTTTCGTGATTCACTGCTCAGTGCATCAACCGCTAATCGGCAAGGCCCCTGGCTTGGGACTTGGGCCCTTCGGGCAGTGGTTCACTCGCAATGAAACCTGGGCGGAAAACGCCGCACCCTGGGTGAATTATCTGGCACGCAGCTCCTTCATGCTGCAGCAGGGGCACTTCGGCGCCGACGTCCTTTATTACTACGGTGAGGACTCGAACCTGACCGCGATTTTTGGCAGCCAGGGTCCGGATGTGCCAGATGGCTACGGCTACGACTACGTGAACGCTGACGCACTGATCCACGAGCTGGCGGTCAAGGACGGCAGCATCACGACTAACAGTGGGATGAGCTATCGTGTGCTGGCGCTCGACAAGTACAGCATGCACATGTCGCTGCCGGTGTTGCGCAGAATTCGTGATCTGGTGAAAGATGGCGCAGTGGTTGTGGGCGGGAAGCCGGTAAACACGCCGAGTTTGTCCGATGACGACAAGGAGTTTCACAACATTGCCGACGAGTTGTGGGGCAACGGAACCGGTGAACATAACGTTGGCAAGGGAAAAGTGTACGCGGGCCAAACTTTGGCGGCAGCCTTCACCGCGATGAAGCTGGCTCCGGATTTCGACTACACCAAACCGCAGAGCGACACGCACGTCATCTTTGTGCACCGCAAACTGGCGGATGGCGACCTCTACTTCGTCGACAACCGCAACGACCGCGAAGAGCAGATTGACGCAACTTTCCGGGTGACGGGCAAGGCGGCTGAAGTGTGGCATGCGGAAACAGGAACGTCAGAAGCTGCGTCCTATACCATTGTCGGCGGACACACGACGGTTCCACTCCATCTTGATCCGTGGGGCGCAGTGTTCGTGATATTCCGCAAGGCAGCAAAAAACACTTCATACACTCTACCCAAGTCAGTCGAAACGAAAGTGGTCACAGTCGAGGGTTCGTGGAAGGTGGCCTTCCAGCCTGGCAGGGGCGCACCTGAAACAATCACTCTGGACAAGCTGACTTCGTGGAGCGAGAACGCGGATAGCGGTGTGAAGTATTTCTCCGGGGCAGGCACGTACAGCAAAACGATCGATGCGCCTAGGGATTGGTTCAAGCGAGGATCACACCTCTGGATCGACCTGGGCGACGTGAAGAACCTGGCTGAAGTGACGGTGAACGGCAAGCCGCTGGGAACCGTCTGGCACACGCCCTACCGGGTGGACGCGACGGCCGCACTGAAACCAGGCGCGAATGAAGTGACGGTCAAGGTGATCAACGCGTGGGTAAACCGATTGATCGGCGATCAGCAACCCAATGCGACAAAGTACACATTCACCGTTATCCATCCCTACAAAGCCACTTCGAAACTGCTCAGCTCGGGACTACTCGGCCCAGTCCAGGTAATTCGCTCGACGGCAGAATAGAAGGATTGGTGGTATGGGGCGGACACTCTTGTCCGTCGCCTTTGCGGTTGGTTCCGTTCTTAGGGTGTTTAAAAAGTGGGCTCAGCATACGCAGATGCATTCCATGCCGATCAAGGCCCCGAGCTTCTTCAGTTTGCCTGCAATGTGCCCCACACCCACAGCGCAGTGGTGCGCCGGACCATGCGTGTTCCACTCGTTCATGAAATTTCGGGCGCCCATGGAAAAGCGGTAGCGGCTGTTCGTGTTCCCAATCTCAAGCACCGGGCCGGACACGCTCTGGCCTTCCGCCGTCAGCAGTTTCAGCTTTCCATCGACCGTTTGAATCACCGACAGCAGCGTCACGGGACCATGCTTCACCGACATTTCCACCGACAGTCCCCGGCCTACTTTGCCGTGGTAGACGTGAAGCGGACGAACCTTGGTCTTGCCTTCCGCAATCGCAATGTGGCCCGGCCCATCGTGTCCCATCAACAGGACGTCATCGTCGAAATCAGCGGCGTAATATTCGGTGAAAGACCCGCCCGCGCCGAAGCTGTCCATGATCTTCATGGCCTGAGCATTCTTGATTTCGTACTCGCCGGCCACAGGCACGCCGCGCGCCGTCAAGAGGCTAGTGCCCAGGATGATCGAACTGATGGCATCTTCATTTTCCGCGTTACCCGTCCCCTGGTAGTAGTACGCGAGAGAACCCAGTCGGTGGATCTCGACCAGCCGGTCCAACGCCACCGAAGTGCGGGCGGCACGGTCCAGTTCCGCAGGCGCACAATCAGGCTGGACGTCGAAGGTCTCGCGGAAGTCCGCCACGCGTTTGTTTATTTCGGCATCCTGCACTCGCCGCCGCAGGGCCGCCAGTTCATCGACTTCCACAACTTCGATATGCCCGCCGAAATAGGCGCATTGCTGGGTGAGGTCGGAATAGATGTCGAGCATTCCGCCGTAGTAGTGGCCCATTACGCCCAGGCGATTGTGCTCCATGGTGTGAGCCACCCGCGCGGCTTCGACCCATTCCGAGATTTCCTTCCAGGCGACCGGATCATTTTCGAGCATGCCGGTAACCTGAAAAAAAGGAATTCTGCAGCGGTTGAAGACGTTCGCGATTTCCGGCACCGGACAAGACTGGCAGTAGGCCAGCCATTCGCCCGTCATCTTCGTGCGGTCGCCCAGGCCGTTGAACCAGTCGTAGTCGATGGCCGCGGATGGAGCCAGATTGAGGATGATTACGGGAACCTTGGCACGGCGGACCACGGGCAGCACGGTCGAGGAGAGGGCGTAGGTCGTTACGTGCAGAAAAATGAGGTCGACATCAGCCTGACGGAACTGGTGGCCCGCGGCCAGCGCCTTTTCCGGAGTATCGATGAGGCCCAGATTCACCACCTGGGCGCCAGCCTTTTCGAGTTGTTGGGAGACCTTCTGGGAGTATCCTTTGAGCCGATCTTCCAGGCCGGGGAACTGCGGCCAATACGCATCCAGGCCAATTCCGAACAGGCCAACTTTCAGCTCGATGTTTGTCTTGGGGTTCATATTTTTGGGAACGCTGACCGGTAAGGAGTCTGCCCGCTTCGAAGGGCTGAACTGTAGTTCGCGCCAAGCGTATATGTCAATAGTAAGTTTATTTGCCTATTGAAGTTTATTGAAGATACGAGCACAATGCTGCGGGCTTCCAAACGGAGGATTCTCATGAACCGACCCTACCGGCGATCATTCTTGTTGGCAACGCTTTTCTGCACCCTGGCAGTCTTGAACTCTCTTGCCCAGAGCAACGATACAACCACAATAGACCAGGCGACCAAGGCCACAGTCCACTGGGACAAAGTAATCGGCGTTTCCAAGACCACCGCGACCCTCCAGGTCGTGGTGAATCCTCCCCTGCGGCGCGGGACGCCGATCCACGACAACGTCTTCAAATCGCTGAATGATCTGGGCGCCGACTATGTCCGCTATGTGCCCTGGTTGCCCTATCCCAGGCTCGGCATTGCGGAACTCGAGCCGCCGGCGGACGGCAAGACGTCATGGGACTTCTCCCTGATTGATCCCATGACCATCGATTTTCTTGAGGCCACGAAAGGCCATTCGGTGATTTTGAACTTCAGCACCATTCCAGCGTGGATGTTCAAGACCGACAAGCCGGTAACCTATCCTGCCGATCCCGATCAACCGGTTTGGGATTACACCCAGGGTACCGAACTCCGCGATCCCAGCATGAAAGAAATAGGCGACTACTACGGCCGACTCTTCGCGTGGTACACGCAGGGCGGATTTACCGACGAAGCCGGCAAGCGTCACGATTCTGGCTATCACTACAAGATCTCTCATTGGGAAGTGCTGAACGAAATTGAGTTCGAGCACAAAATGTCGCCGGAGCTTTACACCAAGATTTATGACTCGGTAGTCGAGTCGATCCGAAAGGTGGCGCCACAAACCAGATTCGTAGGGCTGGCCCTTGCCGCGCCTTCGCAGCATCCGGAGCAGTTCGAATACTTTCTTAATCACAAGAACCACAAGCGCGGCATCCCGTTGGATTTCATTTCCTATCATTTCTATGCCGTTCCAACCGCCGATCAGGACCCAGGCATCCAGCAGTACACCTTCTTCTCCCAGGCGGACGGCTTCCTGAATACCGTGCGTTATATCGAGAGCATCAGGAAGAGGCTTTCCCCGGAGACGAAAACCACAGTTGACGAACTAGGAGCTATTTCCGCGGACGACTTGACGCAGGACAAGCCAGGTCATGTGACCCAGCCGATTCCGAACTCGTACTGGAACCTCACATGCGCCATGTATGCCTACATCTTCGGTGAACTGACGAGTATGGGTGTGGATGTGGCCGGCGAGTCGCAGCTGGTTGGCTACCCAACCCAATTCCCCTCGGTTTCGATGGTGGATTGGAACACGGGCAAGCCGAACGCGCGTCTTTGGGTGTTGAAGCTCTTACGCGAGAACTTTGGGCCGGGCGACAAGCTGGTGGAGACGGAGCCATTTGATTCCGCTGTGAATCCCTATCTTTATTCACTGGCGGTGGTCAAACCTGACGGCAAGCGGCGTATTCTGCTGGTCAACAAGCGTGACCGTCCATTTGACATCACCATCCCCGGCGCAAATGGCGGCCAGGAGGACTACGTGGACCAGACTACAGCATTTGATCCGCCGGCTTCGACAAAGTTGAACAGTGAGAAACTCACACTCAATGGACTCTCAGTGGCAGTGGTGACACTGCCGTAGCTCTTCTACACGTCCGTTTGGAGGAGACAAGCTGCCTTCATGTGGTTATTGCGAATGCGCGTAATAGCCAGTTTTTGCGTGCACCCGGAGTTGCGGCAGTCCTCGGAGAAGGAGCGTCAACTTGACGTTGATCTTTCGCCACTTGCTATCGTCTTTCGAATTGTTCGGGCTGTAGGCGAGGACATACTGGTTGCGAAGCTCCAGCCCGATGTGTTGTGCGATCGCTGGGAGATCGTTGAAATTGTTCGAGGAGGTAAGCCTGAGCGCCGGCCACTTCGGAGATTTCATTCAGAAGCTCAGGACCCAGAGCCTCTTCCAGGGTGGAACATTCCCGATCGAAAATACCAACCGAATCTCTTTCGGGCTGAACTGAACTCGAGGGTCGATGTGAACCTCGGCAGTGGGACAGCTATTGGACCAGGGTTTTGGCTGACTAGAGAAGTGGTGAAGCGTAGCATGGTGAAGCGTAGAATAAGGATGGCACTACAGGCTCGAGCCGGAGTTTTGTCTTAGGGCACTCCAAAACCAGTAGTAAGGAGGGTTGCCGGACAGGATCAGGCTGCGAAAGGCAGCTTTCCTGGGGCAATGTGCCTCATGAAACTTACTGACACGGTTGAATTGGTGCTAAAGAGCAAGACTGAGAATCGAGTTGTATCCGTAACCCCCGACCGGTCTGTTTATGAAGCGGTTGAGAAGATGGCGGAGCAGGGCGTAGGGGCATTGCTGGTCATATCGGACAATCGCCTGGTTGGCATCCTGTCCGAACGCGACTATGCGCGGAAGGTGATTCTCAAGGGCCGGTCGTCTAAAGAAACCCAGGTGCACGAGATCATGACCAGCCCGGTGGTATTCGTGACTCGAAAGAATACAGTGGACGAGTGTATGGCCATCATGACCAAGCATCATTTTCGCCACCTTCCTGTTGTCGAGGGCGGCTCCGCAATTGGAGTGGTGTCGATTGGTGATCTGGTAAAAGCGATCATCTCGGGTCAGGCACAGACGATTCAGGAGCTGGAAGGCTACATCACCGGAAAGTATCCTGGCTGACAGCCTGGGAGTGTATAGGGTGAACTGAATTGAGTTCTCTACATCCACACAATTCGAATGATTTCCTCATGCCCGACCCTGAAGACCAGCAGGTCTGGAACGCCTCGCTTGGGCTGGATCTGGCCGATCGCACCGTACTGGAAGCCGAGGTGTTGATTTGGCGCATTGTCCGGCAAAGAGCTGCAACCGCGAATGAGGAACTCTCCAAGATCGAAACCATCCGGTAAGAACGTCCTTTCCGGGCCCGCCAATTGTGAAACCGCGATCTTGCGATGCGAACTTGTCCACTTCCGAACAGCCGCTTGGGAAACCGGACAGTCCGGCACGGAACCTGACAACAACCTTCCGAGCAGAATGAGCGACTTAACGAACCCGGACGGTGGTCTCCCGATTGCCTTGCTACGGGCTAGCTTGGTCTTTCCTTAGCGAGGCTTTCTATGCAGAGTCTGTTGCAAGACTTGCGCTTTGCTTTTCGGCAGATGGCGAGGACTCCAGGCTTCTCCCTGACCGCGATCCTGTCCCTGGCGCTAGGGATTGGCGCCACGGTTTCGGTCTTCAGCGTAATCTACAGCGCGGTCCTCAACGCCTGGCCCTATGCCGGGTTCGACCGAGTCTGCCAGATCAATACCATCGATAAGGCTGGCCACGAGGGTGGGCCGGGCTTTACTGGGCCTCAGGTTCGCCAACTACGCCAGGTACAGGCCGTTGAAGACGTGATCGCCATGAACCGGTGGAACCTGGTCATCACCGGGAACGATGTTCCCGAAGACCTGTATGCCGTTTACTTTACTGGAAATGCGTTCCAATATTTTGGTATGCCGGCAATTCTCGGCCGCTACTTCCTGCCCTCGGACGCGCCTGACGGGCAGGATCCTCAACCAGTGGCGGTGTTGAGCTACAACTTCTGGCGACGGCACTTCAACGGCGATCCAACCATCGTGGGCAAGAATATTCAGCTCGTCCACAAGGACTACACCATCCTGGGCGTCCTGCCACCCCGCTTTACCTGGATGGATGGCGACGTTTATCTGCCGCTCAAGATGTCGCAGGCCCAGGACCTTCCCTACAACATGAACCTGAAGTTAAGGACCGGCGTCAGTACCGAGGCCGCTGAAGCCGAGCTTCGTCCTCTGATCCAGCAATTCGACAAGGAAAGACCGAATACCTACCCCCAGCAGTTCCGAATCATTCTGCGAAGAATGGGGGAGTACTATGTGCAAGACCTTCGTGGCACACTTTATCTGCTTTTCGGGGCTGTAGCCTTACTGCTGGCGATAGGCTGCGGCAATGTTTCGATTCTGCTTCTGGCACGGGGCTCCGCGCGCCAGCACGAACTGGCAGTGCGTTCAGCGGTGGGAGCAAGCCGTTTCCGGATTGTAAGGCAGCTGCTGACGGAGTCTCTGCTGCTCTCCCTTATAGGCGCGGGTTTGGGCGTGGTGCTGGCCTACCGGGCGCTGGGATTTATCGTTGCGCGCCTTCCCGAATATTCCTTTCCGCACGAGGCCGATTTCCACGTCAATCTGCCGGTCCTGCTTTTCAGCGTGGGACTGGCAGTCGTGTCGGGGGTGCTGTTCGGAATCTTCCCGGCGCTCGAATCAGCGAGGCGCGAGATTAATCATGTTATTCAGGCGGGAACACATAAAGTGGCGGGCAGTGTCCGAGGCAAGCGTATGCACACCGGGCTGATTGCCGGGCAGATTGCTCTCACGTTATTGCTGCTGACCGCCGCCGGAGCGGCCATCCAGGGATTTTCCCGCATGATGCAGAGGCCGCTGGGTTACGATCCTCACCATGTGATGTCCGTCGGCATCCCCATCCACGAAAATACCCTCAACGGCTGGGAAGAACGATCCGCCTATTTCACTCAACTTCGCGAGCGGGTCGCCACCATGCCAGGAGTAGTTTCAGCGGGCATTTCCAGCAACGCTACGCCTCCGGACAACGGGTGGAACCAGCCGTTCGAGATACTGGGTAAGACTGCGGCCGAACAACAGGAGCTACGGGCAAACTTTGTGAGCCCGGAGTATTTCACCATCCTCCATATTCCGCTGGTTGAAGGACGCCTCTGGGAGCAGAGTGAAATTTCGCGTGGCGCTACCCTGGCGCTGGTTAATCAGACCTTCGTCCGCCGTTACTTTCCCGGCGAGGATGTCCTAAGCCATTCGGTGCGTATGCCTCGATTGACCGGCCAACCGCCGTACCGGCTGAGCGCGACCGGGAGTGACGGCTGGCTCCAGATCATTGGCGTCGTCGCCGACGCGCTCGATGACGGGCTGGACAAGCCCATATTGCCGGCCGCCTATCTCCCCTACAGCGTCAACATGTTTATGGGAACGCAAATTCTGGTCCGGACTCAGGGCGAACCGCTCGCCATGCTGCACAGCATCCGCAAGGAGATCGCCGCGGTCAATTCCGATCAGCAAATAGAATCTGATGTGCAAGATCTCGAGGGGTGGATCAGACGCGAACCCGAATGGGCGAATTCGCGCCTGGTCTCCATTCTGTTTGGTGCCTTCTCGGGGCTGGCGCTGGTGCTGGCCGGGGTGGGGCTGTATAGCGTTGTTTCCTACAGCGTGGTGCAGCGGACCGGCGAGTTCGGGATCCGTATGGCGCTGGGCGCGCAGCGAGCCGACGTGCTGCGCATCGTAGCGCTTTCCGCGGGCGCCAGCGTGGGTCTGGGCCTGGCCTCAGGGGTGGCGCTCAGCCTCGGGCTGGGAAGGATGATCACACGCTGGGTGCAAAACGGGGTTCACGATTCCTTGACGGTGTTTGGCGTCTCGCTGTTGGTGATTGTGGTTGCCGGGCTGGCTTGCCTGGTTCCCGCGCTGCGCGCCTTGGCTGTCGATCCTATGACGGCGTTGCGCTGTGAGTAGGATCATTCATGACGCAGAGCTTGCATCGGTTGGATACGTGAAGCTCGACGCGCCGGCCCCCAACCCGCCAACATCGCGATGGCAAACAAGGGGAATGCCGCGCCTGTAAGCGTGGGTGGGTCCGTCGGTTTGAGCCCGAAGAGTTGTGAGCGAAGAAATTGCGTCACCAGCAGCGCCGCGCCAAGTCCACCGCCGATACCAATCACGGCTAACCATGAGCTCTCGCGAAGAACCATCAGAAGCACCCGACGGGCTCGCGGGCCCAAGGCCACGCGGATCCCGATCTCGTTGACGCGACGCACGACGGTGTAGGCCATGATGCCGTAGATGCCGATGCCGGCCAGGATGAGCGCGAGGATGCCAAAGCCGGTCGTCACTGCCGCGAAAGTTCGCTGCGGCGCAATGGTCGCGTTGATCTGCTCGGTCTGTGTGCGTACATCAATTAACGGCAGATCCTTATCCACCAACTGGACTGCGGATGGTATTGCGCCGACGACACGTCCCGGATCACCATCCGTGCGCACCTCGAAGGTCATGCCGTGGTGCAAACTCTCCTAGGATCTCAAGGAGAGCTTGGCTGACGGTATCGAGGGTGTGCTCTTCAGAAGTCTTTCCAGAAACATGCACGGATGGGCACAGATATGTTCGCCGCTCAGGAAGTGTTCGCAAATGGACACCGAAGTTCGATTGCGGACAGACGGACGCCCTCCGCCGAGGTCGATGCCCTCATATCTCACTGTTCTCCCATACACTTACCGCCGCATCGCGAGTGGATCGACAGTTGCGAATAGATGTAATGATGGACATCGCACGCCCAGATATCAAGCGCCAGAAGAGACGCCGGCAGATTGTCGGACTGGTGATCGGCGTTGTGCTTCTCGGGATCGTCACCATCGGTGTTTCTCGTCTGAAACCGGCGGCGCAGGAAGTAGAACGAAGCACGGTCTGGACGGACACCGTCAAACGCGGCCCCATGCTGCGCCAGGTCCGGGGACTCGGATCGCTGATTCCCAGCCAGGAGTTCACCCGTCAAATACCCGCAGAGACGGAAGCCACTGTCGTCCGAATTCGCATGTTGCCGGGCTCCCAGGTGAAAGCTGACAGCATTCTGCTCGAGATGAGCAATCCGCAAGTCGAGCAGGCCGCGCTCGACGCCAGACTTCAATTAAAGGCCGCTGAGGCCGAATATCAGAGTCTGCGAGTCAAGCTTCAAAGCGATCTAATGAACCAGAAGGCCGGCGCCGCCACCGTAACCGCGGACTACAGTCAGGCCAAGCTGCAGTCGGACACTGACAAAGCGCTCTACGACCTGGGCGTGATTTCAGGTCTTGCCTACAAGGCATCGAAGGGCAAGGCCGACGAACTTACTACGCGAAACAACATTGAAGATGAACGACTGGACATCAACCAGAAGGCAATCGAATCGCAGATGGCCGAACAGCAGGCCAAAGTGGACCAGGTGCGTGGGTTGGCGCAACTGAAACAGAAACAGCTGGACGCGCTCAAGGTCCGTGCCGGGATTGACGGCGTTCTGGTCGATCTGCCGTTGCAGGTAGGACAACACGTTTTGCCCGGGGCAATGCTGGCAAAGGTGGTTCAGCCAAACCATCTGATTGCGGAACTGAAAATTGCCGAAACCCAGGCGAGGGACATTCAGATTGGTCAGCCATCGGTGGTTGACACGCACAATGGCACGGTTTCGGGAACCGTGATGCGAGTCGATCCAGCAGTGCAGAATGGGACGGTCACAGTTGACGTGCAGCTCACCAGCGAACTTCCCAAGGGGGCGCGTCCTGACCTGAGCGTCGACGGAACCATCGATCTGGAGCGCCTGGAGAACGTGCTCTACGTCGGCCGCCCCGCCTTCGGGCAGGAAAACGGCACCATCAGCCTGTTCAAGCTGGATGCTGCGGGCAAAGGCGCAGTTCGCGTCCCCGTAAAGGTTGGCCGCGCGTCAGTAAATTCGATCCAGATTATTGAAGGACTGCATGAGGGTGACACGGTGATTCTTTCCGACATGTCGCGCTCCGACAATACCGACCGAATCAGACTTGACTAGGACAAGCTCGACTAAGACAACCGAGGCAGAAGCCATGACTGAAGCAGGACAAGCACTCATCCAGATTGAAGATCTCACGAAAGTGTTTTACACCGACGAAGTTGAAACCCACGCGCTCTCCGGAGTGCACCTGGCGATCCGCAAGGGCGAGTACGTAGCCATGTCGGGTCCTTCGGGATGCGGCAAGTCGACGCTGCTGTCGATCATCGGCCTGCTCGATACGCCGACCGGCGGACGCTATCAACTGAACAGCCAGCCGGTGGAGAACCTGGGCTTTGCGGAGCGATCCCGCATTCGCAATCAGGAAATAGGGTTCATTTTCCAGAGCTTCAATCTGATTGGCGATCTCACGGTCTACGAAAACGTCGAGCTGCCGCTGACCTACAGGCAGAAGATGCCCGCGGTCGAGCGCAAGAAGCGTGTGATGGAGGCGCTGGAGCGCGTCGGCATGGCGCACCGCGTGCGGCACTATCCCTCGCAGCTCTCAGGCGGCCAACAGCAGCGTGTGGCGGTGGCTCGCGCTCTGGGCGGAAAGCCTTCCATTCTGCTGGCTGATGAGCCGACAGGAAATCTGGATTCCCGCAACGGCGAGGCTGTCATGGAATTGCTGCAGAACCTGCATCGTGAGGGCGCGACGATTTGCATGGTGACGCACGATCCGCGCTTTGCCAAGCACGCCGAACGCGAAGTGCACTTGTTCGACGGCAAAGTTGTGGCGGAGGAAGAATTGAAAAAGCTGATGGCGGACGTGCATGCATGAACGGGCTGATCCAGGACGTCCGGTATGCTCTGCGGCAACTCCGGAAAAATCCTGGGTTCACTGACGGTCGCCGTGCTGACGCTGGCATTGGGAATCGGCGCGAACACGGCGATCTTCAGCCTGGTCGATGCGCTGATGCTGCGCATGCTGCCGGTGCGGGAACCGCAGCAGTTGGTGGAATTGCAACGGATCTATCCGGGCGAGCCGCATTTGAACGGCTTTCCTTGGGAAGCGTACGAGTACTTTCGCGACCATAATCACGTGTTCTGCGGCACTGATCGGCGCGGTCCTTATGCCCGCGGCGAAGGGGCCTCCTTCAACGTGCGCGGCGAAGGCCGGGAACCGGAGACGCGTACAGGGCGGTATGTGACGGGAACTTCTTCCGCGTGCTGGGGTGAAAGCCCGTAATCGGAAGGTTGCCCGGGCCCGCAGGAGATCTCCGCGTGCCGCGGTAGTGAGCTGGGCGTACTGGAACGGCAGGTTCCACTCGACCCGGCATCCTGGGCAAGCAGCTCATGGTGGAAGACGTGCCGGTGATCATTGTCGGAGTGACGCCGCGCACGTTTTTCGGATGGCAGGTGGAGAACCGGCCAGGACGTCTGGCTGCCCGCGGCGGTGGCGCCGACATTGGTGCATCCGAACGCAGGTGGCCGGAAACTCGCTGCAGTTGGTGGGACGGTTGAAGCCCGGCGTACGATCGAAGCAGGCGCGCGCGGAGATGAGAGGTATTGTACGAGTCGACGCTCGATGCGAACAGCCAGGGACCAACAACCAGTTCACCCGCAAGATGAAGATGGAGATGGACCAGCGGGCGCGGGGCTCTCGCCATTGCGCGAGGAGTTGGGCCAGCCTCTGCTGCTGCTGCATGGCCGTGGTGGGCCTGCTGCTGCTGATCGCGTGCACCAACGTGGCCAGTATGCTGCTGGCACGCGGCGCGACGCGGGAGCAGGAGATGGCGGTGCGCGTCGCGCTGGGTGCCGGGCAGCTTCGCCTGGTGCGGCAGGTACGTTGACTGAATCGTTGCTGCTGTCGGCGGTCGGCAGCCTGCTTGGGCGTCTATGCTGGCGTATTTCGGCACGGGAGTGCTGGCGCGAATCATCGAATCGCGGAAGGACGGCCGCGACCACGTCTCGAGTTCCATGTCCGGACCGGATGGACCGTGCTGCTTTTCACGGCGCCGCAGTCACTGCTGACCGTACTGCTGTTCGGACTGGTTCCGGCGCTGCGCGCCATGGGAGCCCCGGCATTCTCGCGACGGCCATGCGGGAGGGAGCCGGTGAGACGCGGTTCCGGCGGCGTTGGGAAAGAGCCTGGTAGCGGCGCAGGTGGCTTTTTCGGTGGTGCTGTTGAGCGCCGCCGGTGTTTGTTCGCATGCAGTATCTCTCGCACCTCGAGGCTGGGCTTCGAGCGCGACCATGTTCTGCTGGTGACGCTCGATCCGGCGCGCAGCGGGTATGACGACGAACGCTTGTCGCTCGCCTATCGCGAACTGCTGGCGCGCCTGGAGGCGATTCCGGGTGTGCGCTCGGCGACGATCTGCGCCCTGTCTCCGATTTCGGGCGCCGGCGCGAATCGCGACGTGATCGTGGAAGGCTATCAGCCCAAAGCCTGGAGAAAGCCGCTACGTCATGGAGAGCTGGGTGGCGCCGAAGTACTTCGCGACACTCGCGACGCCGTTGCTGGCGGGCCGGGACTTCAACTTCGAGGACGAGGGGCGTCCGCGGGTGGCGATTGTGAATCGCCGATGGCGCACTACTACTTCGGCGACGCGATCCCATCGGGAAGCACGTCAGCTTCGAAGGTGACGATCAACCGTACGAGATTGTGGGAGTGGCAGGCGACGCGAAGTACGTGGAAATGCGCGAAGCTACGTCACGCACGATCTACTTCAATACGTTTCCAGGAGCACCTCGGTCGATTCACGATTTGCGCTGCGGACCAGTGTTGCGCCGGAGGCGGTGGCGCCCGAAGTCCGCCGCACGGTGCGCGAAGTGCTGAAGACAGTCTCCGTAAAGAGTGTCACGACGCTCACCGATCAGGTGGATGCGTCCATCGTTCCGGAGCGATTTATCGCCACGCTGTCCGTGTGGTTCGGCGTGCTGGGAGCGCTGCTCGCGGCCATCGGACTTTACGGACTGCTGGCGTACACGGTGGCGCGACGCATCAACGAGATCGGCATTCGCATGGCACTGGGCGCGACTCGGCGCGACGCGACCCGGATGGTACTGGGGGATGCGCTGGGCATGGTCTGCGTGGGGGTGCGGTAGGAGTGCCCCATCGCGTTCTGGAGCGAAACCTTCGCGGCGAGCCTGATTCCGGATCTGCAGACAAAGGGCGTGGTCCCGATTGCCTCCGGCGCGGTGGCTATGATTGCGATTGCGCTGCTTGCGGCATACATCCCGGCACGCCGTGCGGCCGGGGTCGATCCGATGGAGGCGCTGCGCTACGAGTGAGAACTATGGAAACTTTGCTGCAGAACCTTCGCTACACAATCCGCGGGCTACGAAAGAGCCCTGGGTTTACCGCGGTGGCGGTCATCACACTGGCCTTGGGGATTGGGGCGAACACGGCCATTTTCAGCGTGGTCAATGCCGTCTTGCTGCGACCGCTTCCTTATAAGGATGACAGCCGACTGGTTGTCATTCTCAACAAGGGCCGCAATCCCGTGGCGCCGGCAAATTTCATCGACTGGCGGAGTCAGAGCCAGGCCTTCACGCAAATGGGGGCGGCGGAGTACTGGACGCCAAACCTGACCGGCACAGACCATCCCGAGAAATTGTGGGCGTTGCACGTGACCCCAGACATTTTTCCAATGCTGGGAGTCCAACCCTTATTGGGACGCGTGTTCCTGCCTGAAGAACAAGACACCGGCAAAGAACACGAAGTGGTGCTGAGCTACGCCCTCTGGCAGAGCCATTTTGCCGGTAACCCCGACATGATTGGACGGTCCGTGGCGCTTAGCGGTGAAACCTACACCGTGATTGGGGTGATGCCCCGTGATTTCAAGTTCGCCCCCTTTTGGGCAACGAAGGCTGAGCTTTGGGCGCCGTTGGCTTTCGGTTCGCGGCTCACCGACCGCAGCGGTGCTTCGCTTCGCGTATTTGCCCGGCTGAAACCTGGTGTCACTCTGGAGCAGGCCGAGGCCGAAATTGCGGGCATTACCGGCCGCTTGGAGCGCGAATTTCCCGGCACCAATCAGGACATGAAGGTTCTTTCGCTGCGCGAGAAAGTTGTGGGGAACATTCGTCCTGCTCTACTCGTGCTTCTCGGAGCCGTGGGCTTCGTGCTGCTGATTGCTTGCGCCAACGTCAGCCACATGCTGCTGGCCCGTGCGGCTGCGCGTCGCGAGGAGATCGCGCTCCGCTCCGCTCTTGGGGCCGGGCGCTGGGATATGTTCCGCCAGTTTCTGACTGAAAGCCTGGCGCTGGCGTTGTTGGGTGGGGCGCCGGTTTGCTGCTTGCAGTGTCGGGTGTTCGCGTTCTCCTTGCCCTTAGCCCGGCCGCCATACCGAGAGTGGAAACCGTCGGTGTGGATGGCCACGTGCTGCTGTTTGCACTCGCCATCTCTTTATTTACCGGTCTTGCTTTCGGGATGGCCCCGGCTTGGAGAGCGACTGCAGTCAACCTCAGCGATGCCCTCAAGGAGGGAGAACGCGGATCTGGCGAGGGACTACGCCGCAACCGACTACGCGGTCTTCTTGTGGGCTCCGAATTTGCCCTGGCAGTGGTGCTTCTGGCCGGGGCGGGGCTGATGGTGCGCAGCTTCCTCGCACTGCAGCACGTGGATCCAGGGTTTGATCCACGCGGTGTGCTGTCGATGGTGGTTGGCGTCTCTGGAACGGAGCAAGCGGCTGCCGGCCATACCGCCAATTTCTACCAGGAAGTGCTCCGAAAAGTGAGTGCTGTGCCTGGGGTTCAATCCGTCAGTGGTATCAATCATCTGCCACTCGCGGGCGACGAATGGGGCTTCCCGTTTCACATCCAGGGCCGCCCACCGGAACCTCCGGGGAAAGGCCTTATTGCCACCTACCGGGTGGTTTTCCCCAGCTACTTTCAGACCATGCGCATCCCGATCCTGCGAGGCCGTGACGTAACCGATGCCGACAATTTACGCGCGCCCGGAGTGGTGGTGATCAACGACTATCTCGCTCGCCGCTACTGGCCCGGCGAAGACCCGATCGGAAAACGAATCACACTCGGCGATCCAGCGAAAAATCCTTCGTGGCTCACCGTAGTGGGTGTAGCGAAGAATACCGCACGCAGCAGCTGGGTCAGTCCGCCCGAGGAGGAAGTATTTCTGCCTTATCTGCAGCGCCGCGAGTATCTCGAGACTCCAGCGCCGCCGTTTGCCTATTTGACCCTGATAGTGCGGACGAACCACCCCGCAACCTTGGCACCAGATATCCGCGCAGCAATTCACTCGCTCGACAAGAATATTCCCATCTCTGAGATCCAGACCATGGATCAGGTGGTCGCTGAAGCCACCGGTGAATCCCGGTTTTACCTGGTTCTGTTGGGAGCGTTTGCCACTGTAGCGCTGGTCCTGGCTGGTGTGGGCATCTACGGTGTGATGAGCTATTCGGTCTCGCGGCGGACCCACGAGATCGGCGTCCGAATGGCACTAGGTGCGCAGGGGCGAGACGTGCTGAGGCTGGTGGTTTTTCAGGGAATAATCCAGGCGCTGGCCGGAGTCGCCGTGGGATTGGCAGGAGCCTTGGCTTTGAGCCGCTTGATGGCAGGCCTGCTGTATGGCACCCGGCCCAACGATCCGGCGACATTTGCCGCAGTGGTGCTGGTGCTGGGCGGTGTGGCGGTCGCGGCCAGCTACGTCCCGGCACGGCGCGCGACCAAGGTCGATCCCATAGTGGCGTTGCGATACGAGTAACTCAAGGATGAGACCAGCATGACCGGCTTGCTTCAAGACGTTCGCTATGCTCTGCAGCAACTGCGCAAGAGCCCCGGCTTTACTGCGGTTGCCGTGCTGACCCTTGCCCTGGGCATCGCCGCCAACACGGTGATTTTCAGCGTGATGAACGCGACCATTCTCAAGTCCCTGCCATTTCCGGAGCCGGATCGGCTGATGCTGGTGTGGCAAACTTTCGGCAAAGGGCCGGGTAACGAAAACACAGGTTCTGCGCCGAATTATTGGGATTTTGCTAGGCAGAACCATGTCTTCGAAGGCATGGCCATCTTTGATTCCGCTGGGCGGGGCTACAACCTCTCCGCCATCGGAGAGAGCCACGAACCGGAGCAAGTATCGGGGCTGCGAGTTTCCGCAAGTTTCTTCCCGGTACTCGGTGTGCGGCCCTTTCTGGGGCGCACCTTCCTGCCTGAAGAAGAGACTCGCGGCAAAGATCACGAAGTGGTCCTGAGCTACGGACTCTGGAAACGCCGGTACCGCGCCGATCGCGCGCTCGTTGGCAAGACGATCAAGATTGACGGCGAAGATTTTGCTGTAGTGGGGGTGATGCCGCCGGAGTTTCACTGGCAATTTTGGAGTGGCCCGCGCCAACTCTGGGTACCGGTAGGCTACACCGAGGGTGACAAAGGACGAGACTCGAACAGCTTTATCGCCTTTGCTCGGCTCAAGGCAGGCGTGACGGTCGCGCGAGGCGCAGGCGGAGATGGAAGGCATCGGAAGCCGGCTCGCACAAGAATATTCGACGGAAGATCCTGGAATGGGCGCCACTGTGATGCCCATGAGCAGCTATGGGCTCGAAGGCCTGCGCACAACCATGCTGGCTCTGTTTGCGGCCGTGGGATTCGTGCTGCTCATCGCGTGCGTCAATGTTGCCAACTTGCAGATTGCACGCGGTGCAGCGCGACAGAAAGAGCTTGCCATCCGGCGTGCGCTCGGTGCGGGCGGTCCTCGCATTGCGCGGCAGTTGCTGACGGAGAGCGTGTTGCTGGCTCTGGTCGGTGGCGTGTGCAGTCTCATTCTTGCAATTTGGAGCACGAGACTGCTGCCGGTCATTCTTCCAGCTCAAGCGATACACCTTCCTCTCCGCCCGCTTGATGCCATCTCCCTGGATGGACGCGTCTTTGGATTTGCGTTGCTGGTCTCCTGCTTGACGGGAATCTTGTTCGGTGTGGCTCCGGCGCTGAGCGCGCTGCGTGGGGATGTCACCAGGTCCCTGAAAGAAGGCGGCCGCGGTTCCACTACGAGCCGCAGCCGTCTGCGTTACGCGCTGGTGGCGTCTGAGGTCGCACTATCACTGGTCGTGCTTTGCGGAGCAGCCTTAATGATCAAGAGCATGTCGCGACTGCTCGGTGTCGATCCCGGCTTCAATCCGAAGAACGTACTCACCATGCAAATGTCGCTGCCGCAGGAAGATCTCTATAACGGCCCTCCAGGAATCCCGCGCTTTTGCCAAGACTTGGATCAACGCGTGAGTACGATTCCGGGTGTGGTCTCGGTGGGGGCGGTTGCCATGCTGCCGTTGGAAGGGAATGCCGGCCGAGGCTTCCAGATCGAAGGGAGGCCTGCTGCCGATCGCGCGAACATGCCAAGTGCCGACTACAGTCCGGCCTGCCCGAGCTACTTTCACACTCTGGGCGTTCCGGTGCTGAAGGGGCGGGAATTCACTCACCAGGACACAGTCACCTCGCCTGGGGTCATCGTTATTAATGAGGCCATGGCACACCGCTGGTGGGAAAACGAAGATCCGGTCGGCAAGGTGATCAGACTCGGTGGTCCTGACGGCCCGCGACTCACGGTAGTCGGGATAGTTGGAGACGTCCATCACTGGGGTCTGGACGAACAGATTCGTCCCCAATTTTTCCGGCCCTATACTCAGGCCGCCTGGCCTGTAATGAACATCGTGGTGCGAACAACCTCGCACCCCGCTACGTTCGCGGCTGTCATCAGGAAGGCCCTGGCGGAAGTCCTGCCCGACCGGCCGGTGTCCGAGGTCGAGACCATGGACGACATTGTGCAGGACTCGGTTGGGCCGAGGCGCTTCCCGACAATTCTTTTGGGTACCTTCGCCATGCTGGCTTTGATCTTGGCTGCCGTAGGCATCATCGGGGTAGTGAGTTACTCGGTAGCGCAGCGTACCCATGAGATGGGTATCCGCATCGCTCTGGGCGCGCGCCCCCTGGACGTTCTGAAATTGATTGTGAGTGGAAGTATGAGGTGGGTACTGGCGGGCATTGGTTTCGGGATTGTGGGATCCCTCGGCCTTACGCGGCTGCTGGGGATATTGCTCTACGAGGTGAAGCCCACGAACCCGGCAGTACTCGGCAGCGTTGCAGTGTTGCTTGCCGGCGTGGCACTACTTGCGAGCTACGTACCGGCGCGGCGGGCTGCGAGGGTCGATCCCATGGTGGCCCTGCGCTACGAGTGAAGGGAACTATGGAGATGCTGCTACAGGATCTGCGTTTTTCGCTCCGCATGTTGCGGAAGAACCCGGGTTTCACATTGGTCGCATTCTTTACGCTGGCGCTGGGGATCAGTGCGACCACGGCAATTTTCAGCGTGGTGTACGAAGTGCTGCTGCGGCCGCTGCCTTATGAAAATCCCGACCAGATCGTTCGCCTTTGGGAGGTGAATGCGCAGGGCCGGCGGATGAATTTTACCGACCCGAATTTTGAGGACATCCGTTCGCAAAGCCGTTCTCTGCAGGCGCTGGCCGAATATGGAGCGTGGCCTGAATCGGTTTCCGGCGGTTCCGAGCCGACGCGGACCATGGTGGCGACAGTTTCCCGGGACTTCTTCCCACTCATGCGGGTACGGCCCGCGCTGGGGCGGAGCTTTGCGGCGGATGAGCAGCATTTCGGCGCAGCGCCCACCGCCCTCGTGAGCTACGGATATTGGCAACAATATCTTGGAAGTACTGCGGATCTTTCGGCGGTCAAGTTGACCATCGAGAATCAGGCGGTGTCGGTCATTGGCGTGCTGCCAACCGGCTTTCGTTTCCCCGACGATTCCACTATCTGGATGCCGCGAGAACTCCGGCAGCGGCTGCCGAGCCGCAGTGCCCACAACTGGCATGTGTTGGGACGCCTGCGTGACCAGATTGCTCCGGGGCAGATGGGGGCCGAGCTGGCGTCGATTGCCCGCCAGATCAAACAGCAGTACGGCCAAGATGTGGACATGACCGACGTTGCTGTGGCTCGTCTGCAGGATGCCATGACCAGCAATGTGCGTCCCGCGTTAATGATCCTGCTGGGTGCCGTAACCTTCCTCTTGCTGATTGCCTGCGCCAACGTGGCGAACCTGCTGCTGGCACAAGCCACCGCACGGCAAAGGGAGTTGGCGATTCGCGCCGCAATTGGCGCGACGCGAGGCCGCTTGGTGCAGCAGTTCCTCACGGAAGCTTTGCTGCTCTCTCTGGCCGGAGGTGCCGCTGGCGTCCTGGCGGCACGCTGGGGAGTGGTTACGCTGGTGCGGCTGGCTCCGCCTGAACTGCCGCTAGTGGAAAAAGTTTCAATCAGCCTGCCGGTATTGCTCTTTGCCCTGGGAATATCTACGGCGATGGCGGCCGGATTGGGAGTCTTCAGTGCCCTGCGGGCTACATCGGGAAACGCGCAACCGGCGTTGGCAGAGCGTGGCCGGTCGCAGAGCGGCGCGCCGCGCAGCCATCGTCTGGGCCGCGCCATCATCGCCGGGCAACTGGCGATCACATTGGTGTTGCTTACTGGTGCGGGCTTATTGGGGCGCAGTCTGCTGCGGGTTCTCGCTACCGACCCGGGCTTTCATACTGAGCACATCGTAACTGTGGATCTTGCGCTCTCTTTTGCTGAGAAAGACGCTGAAAAGACGCGCCGCATCCGTTCCTCAACCAGTTGCTTGCGCAAATGCGCGCCATACCTGGAGTGCTGGATGTTGGGGGCACCGGACACCTGCCTTTGACCGAGATGCTGTCGAATGGAACCTACGTTTTGTTGGCGCCGGGTGAGCAGCCGCCTCACGCCATGGAGGAACTGGAGACCTGGTTCCACAATGCTACGCGCACCGGATACGCAAACTATAGCCCGGCGAGTGAAGGTTATTTTCGCACCCTTGGAATCCCATTGCTTCGCGGACGTCTGTTTGACGACCGGGACACCATCGATGCGCCGCACGTGGCCGTCGTCAGCCAGTCGCTGGCCCGCGAAAAATGGCCGGGACAGGATCCGTTAGGACATAGCGTCGAATTCGGGAACATGGACGGTGATCTGCGCCCGCTTACCATCATCGGCGTGGTCGGCGATGTGCGTGACGACAGCGTGGAAACGCCTCCCGGCCCGACCATCTATGTGAACTATCGCCAGCGCCCGCAGGCCACCCACCATTTCACGGCGGTCGTGCGCAGCGAGACCGACCCGGCCTCCGTGATCTCATCTGCCCGGCAAATTGTGCACGGACTCGATCCCAGCGTCCCGCCGACTTTCAGTACGTTTACCCAGGTATTGTCGAATTCTCTAAAAGCTCGGCGCTTCAACCTGACTCTGGTGGGCGTGTTTGCGGGCACGGCCCTGTTGCTGGCCATCGCGGGACTCTACGGCGTAATGGCCTATGCGGTCACCCAGCGAACCGGAGAGTTTGGAGTCCGAACGGCGTTGGGGGCATCTCCGGGCAATATCCTGCGCTTGGTACTTGGGCAGGGAATCGTGACTGCGCTGATTGGTGTGGCGGTCGGACTTGCGGGAGCAATGGTCCTGACTCGAACCCTGCAATCGCTGTTGTTCGGGTTGAGCGCGACCGATCCCTTGACATTTGCGGTGGTCGCCTTGGTGCTCGTTGTTGTGGCGCTGCTGGCTTGCTACATCCCGGCGCGGCGTGCGGCCAAAGTCGATCCCATGGTGGCGCTGCGGTACGAATGAGGAACGAACAATGACTGGACTGCTACAAGATGTTCGCCACGGACTTCGCATGTTGCGGAAGCGCCCCGGTTTCACTGCAGTTGCGGTGATTACTCTTGCCCTGGGTATCGGCGCCAATACCACCACTTTCAGTACGGTCAATGCCATGCTGCTGAAGCCGTTTCCATTCCCGAATCTCGATCGCATCGTCACGGTCTGGGAAACGGCGCCCAAGCAGGATGACAACCATCTGAGTCCGGCTCCCGCAAACTTCCGTGACTGGAGTGAGCAGAGCACGCAATTCGACCAGCTTGCGGCCGTCCGCGGCTGGGACGCGAATTTGACTGGCGGCAGCGTGGCGGAGCATGTGGAAGGTTCGCAGGTAACAGCAAACTTCTTCTCGTTGCTGGGATTGTCTCCGCAACTGGGCCGTTACATTGGGGGTGCAGATTTCCAGAGTGGGGTTGCGCCAGTGGTGGTTATCAGCTATGGATTCTGGCAGCAGCATCTGGGTGCGGATTCTGGAATCGTAGGTCGGCAACTGCTCTTAAATGGTCGGAAGTTTCACGGTAATTGGTATTGCATCTGCCGATCTTGATTTCCCAACTGGATCAAAGGTTTGGACTCCGCTCGATCTGAATGGCACTGCAAGAGAAGACCGCGAGACTCACTATTTGACAGTCTTCGGACGGCTGAAAGATGGCGTTTCCATATCATCAGGCACAGGCGAACCTTGAGACGATTGCCGCGAGTCTGGGCAAACAGTATCCCAAGAGCAATGCCGGACACGGGGTCAGCGTCAGAAATACGGTCGAAGATCTCACTGTCGGTTCGCGACAGTTCATTCTGATGCTGATGGGCGCAGCCGTCTTTGTTCTCTTGCTGGCCTGTGCCAATGTTGCCAACTTACAGCTGGCCCGCGCTTCTGGGCGTCAAAGGGAGATCGCGCTGCGTGCCGCACTCGGGGCCAGCCGCTGGCAGGTCGGACGGCAGCTGCTGGTGGAGAGCGTCTTGCTCGCACTGCTCGGGAGCGCGGGCGCACTCCTCTTGTCCGCCTTGGGGATCAACCTTATGCGCCGTAGCCTTCCCCCATTTATCGTCGAACACATCGCGGGCCTAAAGCACTTGCAGATTGATTCCCGAGTGTTCCTGTTCACACTTCTGGTTGCGGTTCTTACCGGCATCGTTGCAGGGCTGGCGCCCGCGTGGCACTTCTCGCGTCCTGACGTGAATGAAACTCTGAAAGAGGGCACGCGCGGCGGCAGTCCCAGTGCCAGCCGGCTACGCTATCGTACTTTGCTGGTCATCTCCGAGATTGCCCTTTCTCTGGTTCTGCTGGTAGGCGCAGGCTTGATGGTGAAGGGATTCCGCACTCTGTTGACCAATAGCATGGGCTTCGATCGGACCCACGTCCTTACGTTCCATGTCGTGCTGCCGGAAGCGAAGTATCACGACAAAGACCGCATCCGCGGATATTACGAACAGGTCCTGCGGAATATTCAGGCTCTGCCGGGTGTCGAATCTGCGGCGTGGGTGACCAGCTTGCCGTCGGGATGGTCGTGGAACTGGACCGAGTTCACCGCGGAGGGTAAAGCCCCGGTCTCTTCTGGAGACATGCCGTCAGCCATTTCGCAAGTCGTCACTCCAGGATTCTTCCCAGCATTGCGTGTTCCCCTGCGGCAAGGCAGGCTGATTTCCGATCAGGATGGACCCAACGCTCCTCCGGTCGCGGTCATCAGCGAAACGATGGCCCGTCAAAACTGGCCTGACCAGAACCCATTGGGAAAACATATCCAATTGGGACGGCCCGAAGCTGCTCAGCCTTTCCGCACGATTGTAGGAGTCGTGGGGGACGTGCAGCCAATTCCCCTGGATTATGACCCGGCTCCGACTGCGTACGTGCCACTCGCGCAACACCCGGAGTCTTCTTCCGCATTCGTGGTGCGAACGTCGGGAGACCCCCTGACGCTTGCCGGGCCCGTCAACGCGCAATTGCGCGCCGTGGACGCGGACCAGCCCGCATATGACATTCGCAGCCTGGAGCAGGTGGTTTCCGACGGCCTGAGCGGCGTCCAGTTGTCTGCTCGCATGATGCTGATCTTCGGTGTCTGCGCGCTCACCTTGGCGGCGGCCGGGATCTTCGCCGTCATGGCTTACTCCGTTACCCAACGCACCCATGAAATCGGAGTGCGCGTGGCACTGGGAGCGCGACGCTTCGACGTGCTCAGGCTAGTCGTCGGCGGGGCGATGAAAATGGCCGCCATTGGGCTGGGCATCGGCCTGGTACTCGCATTGCTGTTGACCCGCGCGCTTTCGAGCGTGCTCTTCGGAGTGGTGCGGATCGATATTGTGACATTCGCTTTGCTCACGTTCGCTGCTGGCTTTGGTAGCAGCTCTGGCGGCCTACATACCCGCACGCTGGGCGATGAAGGTCGATCCCATGGTGGCATTGCGGTACGAGTGAAGGAGAACACCAGATGAATGGATGCCTTCAAGACGTACGTTACGCAATTCGACAATTAATAAAAACGCCTGCCATCACAGTGGTCGTAGTTCTCACGCTGGCGCTGGGGATTGGCGTCAACACCGGCATCTTCAGCGTCCTGAACGGATGGCTTTTCCGTCCCCTGCCTGTACCCGCGCCGGAACAGATCACCGTTCTGGCCGCGCCACGCGAGGATGGCTCCAAATTCTCATTTCTCGACCTCATCGATGTGCGCAAGCAGGCAGACGTGTTCTCCGGCGTGTTCGCGTACGCCACGGGAATTGCAGGACTGAGTACCAATGGCACCCCCAGTGAATTCGCCTACAGCGCGGTGAGTGGCAATTATTTCTCCACGCTCGGAGTGAAGCCCTTGCTCGGCCGACTATTCCTGCCGGCCGAGGGCGAGAAGGCAGGGGACCAACTTCAGGTAGTCCTGGGTTACTCCTATTGGCGAAGAACGTTCGGTGAGGACCGGGGAGTTGTCGGCCGGCAGGTCCTGGTCAACGGCAAACCAGCCACGGTTATCGGCGTCGCGCAAGAGGAATTTCATGGCACCTTCTTCGCCTTCCAAATGGATGGCTATCTGCCGCTCAGTTTCCTGTCGCAAAGCGAAAACTCAACTGACTTTTGGTCCAATCGCGGCCATCGCGAATTGTTCGTGCTCGGCAGGCTGAAACCGGGCATCAGCCGACACTATGCGCAAGCGTCGGTTGACGTGATCGCCAAGCGACTGGCAGCGGAATATCCTTCCACGGACGACAAGTTCAGGATTCGGTTGATCCCCGAGTGGATGTCCCGGCCGGCACCGTTCGTCTCCAGCTTTGTTCCCATAATCGCAGCTTTGTTTCTCGGGCTGGCAGGAATGGTCCTGGTCTTGGCTTGCATCAACGTGGCCAATATTCTTCTCGCCCGCGCGACCGCGCGCCAGCATGAAATGGGTATTCGCGCCGCCCTGGGCGCAGGGCGTGCCCGGCTGATACGGCAGGCCCTCACGGAGAGCCTTCTGCTCGCTGTGCTGGGCGGGGCCGCTGGCGTGATCCTGGGAAAGGGGGCCATCGCGGCCAGTGGCTTCTTCCTTCATTCGATCGTTACGACCTCCTCCAACCTGGGTTACAGCATGGATTGCAGCTTCGACTGGAGAGTTTTTGCCTATACGCTCGGAGCCGCGGTTCTCACCGGAGTGATTGCCGGCCTCTGGCCTGCCTTTCGCGCCGGCCGAACTGACATATTCACCACATTGCACGAAGGCGCACGGGGCGCTTCCAGCGGGCTCGGAGAAACATCGCGTCCGCAGCGTGCTGATCGTCGTGCAAGTCGCGTGTTCCCTATGCTGCTGGTCGTTGCTGGATTGTTCGTCCGCAGTCTCGGGCACGCTGAGCGTATGTATCTGGGTTTCGATCCCGATCATGTCCTCAACGTCATGCTTGACCCGCGTCAAATTGGTTACAGCGAGGCGCGCAGCACTAGATCTCTATCGGGAATTGGTAGAGCGCGTGGGTGCGATGCCCGGCGTCCAATCCGCCAGCGTCGCATTCTCCGTGCCGATGTCGTTTCCCGGCCATTCGGATCCTCTCTATCTTGAAGGCCATGCCGTTGTTCCTGACCAACAGCCCCCTAAGGTCTCTTCCAACAGCATTGATCCTGGATACCTGCGCACCATGCGTGTCCCCCTGCTGCGTGGCCGCGATTTCAGAGATTCCGACAATGAGAAGGCGCTCTCGGTCGCGATTGTGAACGAGGCCATGGCAAATCGCTTTTGGCCCAACCAGGACCCGTCGGCAAACGCTTCAGCCTGAAAGGCGCTAGCGGTCCGTTCATCGAAGTGGTTGGGGTTGCGCACGATGGGCAGTACTTCTTTCTGTCGCCGGATTCGTCTCCGTATTTTTATGTTCCCTTCGCGCAGAATCCTTCTGCGTTTGCGGCGCTTCAGCTTCGATCTTCGATTCCGCCGGAGCAGCTCATTCAGAACGTGCAGCACGAGATTAACAAGCTGGCTCCCGATCTGCCCGCGATTGATATCCACACCATGGACCAGACCGTGCATGGACTTGCCGGAATGTTCATTTTTCGGCTTGCCGCGGCGCTGGCCGGGACCATGGGGATCCTTGGCCTGGTTCTTGCAGTTGTGGGTGTCTATGGGGTGGTTTCGTTTTCGGTGACGCGGCGGACCCAGGAATCGGAATTCGTATCGCGCTCGGGGCGGAGCGCGACGACATTATTAAGCTGGTTTCGCGGCACGGGTTGCGGCTGGTGATTGCAGGCGTGGGGGTGGGTGTGATCGTTGCCTTGGTCCTCACGCGCGCGATGGGCAAGTTGTTGATGGGCGTCAGCGCTGCCGACCCAGTGACATACGCGATCGTCGTGATTCTGCTGTCAGCTGTGGCATTGCTCGCGTGCTACATCCCAGCCCGCCGGGCAACCGCGGTCGATCCGATGGTGGCGTTGCGGTGTGAATGAGGGAAACAAATTCCTAGTCGGGACTACAA